>CBDBEZ010000034.1:0-144049 GCA_965204485.1 Verrucomicrobiales bacterium | reverse complement strand
GCCGCCACGCAAGGTCTCTCCGATCTCTCTCTCCGATTCCGCGAGGTCGCGGTGGGCGCCGCGGAGCATCTCCTTCACGGCGATCCGCTGCCCGAGAGCGCCTTTGACGCCTGCCGCGAAGCGGACGCCGTCCTTCTCGAAGCCATGGGCTTGCCGATGTCCGCTGGCCGGACGGAAAGGAGATGACGCCGCAGATCGACCTGAGAGAGCGGCTGGAACTCTACGCGGGCCTACGACCCATCTACCTCTATCATCTCAATGATTCGCCCCTCAAGCGGAACCGAGGACCGGATCGATTTTCTGTTAGTGTGCGAGAACACCGAGAGGCTCTTCGCCGGGCGCCTTCATCATTCGCGCCCCTCGCCAGACGAGGCGCGCGACACGATGAGCATCACTCGCCAGGGCTCGGAGCGCGTGTGCCGTGCCGCCTTTCAGCAGGCCATGAAACGCCGCCGCAAGGTCACGCTGGGCGACAAGGCCAACGTCCTGCCGTCCATGGTCTTCTTTCGGGGAAATCTTCAACGAGATCGCGACCGAATTCCCGGAGGTCGAGGCCGAACGGATCTACGTGGATGCCGCCGCCCTCTTCCTCGTGCAGCGCCCGGAGAGTTTCGATGTACTGGTGACCGAGAACATGTTCGGCGACATCCTCTCCGATCTGGCGGCCGGGCTCGTCGGCGGGATGGGCATGGCGCCGTCCGGCGACGTGGGCGACCGCCACGCGATCTTCCAGCCCGCCCACGGCACCGCTCCGGACATTGCCGGGAAGGGCATCGCCAACCCGGTGGCCACAATCCTCTCCGCCTCAATGATGCTCGAATGGCTGGGCGTCAAGCCAGCCCGACAAGCAGCCGAACGAATCAACGCGGCCGTCAAAAAAGTCCTCGCCGATCCCACTCACCGCACGCCGGACGGCGGCGGCAAGCTCACCACCACCCAGCTGAGCGATCTCATCATCAAGGCCCTTCCCGCGTCATGACGAATCGCACCGTGGATCTCACGCTCACGATGCGCCGCGGCATGAGAGGCATCGACTGGAAGGACGCCAAGACGCTGGAGCGCGACGGCTGGAACGCCCGCGATCTCCATCTCTACTCCCACAGCGGCACTCACATGGACGCGCCCACTCATTTCGGCTGCGGCGAACAAACCATCGACGAAATTCCCCTCGAGGATTGCATCAGCACCGCCCGGGTCGTCGATCTCACGGGCATCGCACCCCGGGCCCTCATTGAAGTGGCCGACCTCGGAGATGCCGGAACTCAATGGACACGCGGAGAGAGCCTTCTCCTCCACACGGGCTGGAGCCGCCACGCCGAAGACGGTGACTACTACCGCAGCCATTTTCCGCGCATCAGTGAGGGCCTGGCCGGCTGGTGTGTCGATCAAGGCGTGTGCGTCCTCGGGGTCGAGGCCCCCTCCGTCGCCGATGTCTTCAACCTGGAAGAAGTCACGCGCATCCATCGCATCCATCGCATTCTTCTCGAGGGCGGCGTGGTCATTGTGGAGAGCCTCGCTCATCTCGATCGACTCGAGCGTGACCGCGTGACCTTGATCGCCCTGCCCTTGAAAATCGAGGGCGGTGACGGTGCACCGTGTCGCGCCATTGCGATCGAGGGAGAAACGAAAACCCTTTCAGAACCACCAGTGCGATGAATAAGCCGCCTCCCGCTCTCGATCGGTTGTCCCCCGAATGGCCCGAGAATCTTCTTCCTCGGATTCGCGAACGCGGCTCCACGGCCAACCAAACCATCGTCGTCCTGGACGATGACCCCACCGGCACGCAGATCGTCTACGACACGCCGGTGCTCACGCGCTGGTCCGTCGATCTTCTTGCCGCCGAATTCTCCCGCGCCGAACCGCTCGTCTACATCCTCACCAATTCACGAAGCGTGACCGGTGAAGAAGCCGCCCGGCTCAATCGCGAAGTGGCGGCCGCCCTCGTGGAGGCCCGGAGCCGCACGGACCGAGACTACACTGTGATCAGCCGTAGCGACTCGACGTTGCGGGGTCATTTCCCCCTGGAAACCGACGTTCTCGCGGAAGCCCTGGGAGAGACGGAGGCGGTGTGTCTCGTCGTCCCTTTCTTTCTGGAAGGCGGTCGCCTCACCGTCGACGACGTCCATTACGTGGTGGAAAACGGCATTTGGACGCCGGCGGCGGAGACGCCCTTCGCCCGGGATGCCGTCTTTGGGTTCCGCGCCTCGAATCTTCGCCAGTGGGTCGAGGAAAAGACGGACGGCCGCGTCCCGGCGGACGCCGTGCACAGCCTCGCGCTCTCCACCATCCGGCAGGGTCCCGAGGCGGCCTTACAAGCATTGCTGGCGATCCCCGAAGGCGGCGTCGGCGTGGTCAACGCGCTCTCCATGCGCGACATCGAGGTCGTTGTCGCCGCCATTCTTGAGGCCGAGGCTCAAGGAAAACGTTTTCTCTACCGCACCGCCGCTTCCTTCGTCCGGGCGCGCGCCGGTCTGGAGAAACGACCGCTCCTGGAAGCTTCCGATCTCATTTCCTCTCAAACCACCCAAGCCCCAGGCGGGCTCGTCGTCGTGGGCTCCCACGTACCCAAGACCACCCGCAACCTCGAGCGGCTTCTCGACCAGCCGGGAATCGTTCCCATCGAAATCCGCGTCCCTGACATTCTTGCCGATTCACCCGCAGCTCCCCCGATCAAAAAGCTCCAGCAGCACCTCGCCGCGGGCGAGCCCTGCGTCGTCTTCACCAGCCGGGACGTCGTCACCGGCGGCTCCGAATCCGACAATCTCCGCATTGGCCAAACGGTCTCCCGCCATCTGGTGGATCTCGTTGGTGGTCTCACGGAAGCCCCTCGGTTCCTGATCGCCAAGGGCGGCATCACCTCGAGCGATCTGGCCACCAAGGCACTCGGCGTGGAACGCGCGGTGGTGCGGGGTCAGATCCTGCCGGGCGTTCCGGTCTGGGAACTGGGTGACGGCTCCCGTTTTCCCGGACTCCCCTACGTGGTTTTCCCCGGCAACGTCGGCGGCGACGAGGCCCTGCTCGAGGCATTCCAAGGCCTGCATCCCGCTCAGCCTACGCAGGATTCATGAGTGCTGGCGATCTTCGTGGCGTCTGTGTCGGTGCGGGCTATTTCAGCCCTTTTCAGCTGGATGCCTGGACCCGGATCGAAGGCGTGAAGATTTCAGCACTCTGTGAGGCGTCCTCCGAGAAGGCCGAGGACCGCGCCTCCACCTTTGACATTCCCAGGGTCTATCCAGCCGAGGACTACGTCCGCATGCTGGAGGAAGAGAAGCCCGATTTCGTCGATATCATCACGCCGCCGTCCACCCATCACGAACTCTGTCAAAAGGCTCTGGACAGGGGCATCGCCGTGATCTGCCAAAAGCCCCTGGCGCCCACCTATGAGGAGTCCCTGGCCCTGGCCGATCTGGCGCGTCGCTCGAAAGCCCGTTTCATGGTCCATGAAAACTGGCGTTGGCAACCCTGGTATCGCGAACTCAAGCGCCTGCTCGACGCGGGTTCGCTCGGGGATTTCTATCATTTTTCGATGCAAGTCCGGCTGGGCGATGGATGGGGTCAGGACGCCTACCGCGCACGTCAACCCTTCTTCCGTGACTATCCTCGGCTTTTCATCTTCGAAACCGGGATCCACTTCCTCGACACCTTCCGCTATCTCTTCGGTGAAGTACGCTCTTTCCATGCCCGCACCGCACGGCGCAACCCCGTGATCAAGGGCGAGGACAGCGCCTTCATCGTCTGTGAGTTCGCCGAGGGCGGCACCGCCGTCCTCGACGCGAATCGCTACAACGAGAGCGAAGCCCAAGATCCGCGCTACACCTTCGGAACCTTCCGCGCCGAGGGAAGCCTGGGGCATCTCACCATGGATGAAAACGGCGACATGCGATTCAAACCCCTCGGACAACCGGCGGTCCCCCAGAGGCTGTCTCAAAACCCGGGTTTTCGTGTGACGGCCGGACGAGTGCAATATGATTGCTCTACTCCGTGGAGTTTTTCGAAAAAGTCGTTGGCGCCGCCGCGAGCGTGGGTATTGGTTTCGGTGTGACTCACATTGACGCTGATTTCGATCAACTTCACATCTTACCTCCCAGCATCGAGGACTGGGTCGGCCCGACTCACCCGGCGCGATTCATTCGTTGCTTTGTCGAATCCCTCGATTTGATGGATCTCGGCATTGAAGTGCGGGACTTCGGGACCGCTGGCCGTCCACCCTTCGCCCCGGCCCTGCTTCTGCGACTCTGGCTCTACGGCTATTTCAAGAAGATCCGCAGCTCGCGTAAGTTGGAGGAGGCATGCCGAAACGACTTGGGCTTTATCTGGCTATGCGGCAATCAGGTGCCCGACCACAACACGCTCTGGCGGTTTTGGAGTCAACATCAGAAAGCTATTCGCAACCTGTTCAAGCAAAGCGTGACGACAAGCTGCGAGATGGGGCTCGTAGGGCTGACCTTACAAGCAGTCGACGGAACGAAGATTCAGGCGGCCGCTCATGCCGGGAAGAAGTACGACAAGGAGGACCTGGCCAAGCGAATTGAGCGGCTTGACGAACAAATCAAGGTTTTGGAGGAGGAGATCGAGCGCTCCCAGGCCGGTGATGAGCAACCCTCCGCAGAGTTGCCAAAGGAACTTGAGAAGAAAGAGGTGCTTAAGAAAGCCATGCAAGAAGCGATCGAGACGCTCGACACCAACCCGACCGTAAAGCATATTCACCCGCTTGAACCTGAAGCGCGACGTGTGAAAGCCAACACAGGGGGAAAGCCCTTTGGATATAACGCCCAGGCCGTCGTTGATTCGGAGAATCAAATTGTGGTGGCCGCCGATGCTGTCAATGAGGCCACCGATTTGCGGCAACTAACGCCGATGTTGGATCAGGCTGCTGAGAACCTGGCCACTTATCAGCAAGAGCAAGAGAATGATGGCAAGCCGGCCAGCCAACCGGTTTCTCTCGGTGACGCCGGCTACCCGAGCGCTGAACAAATCGGCCTGGCAGAAGAGGCCGGCCATGAGGTGGTGATGCCTCTGCCTCCGCAATCAGTCAACAAGAAGGACGAAGAGTATCACGCATCGAACTTCGTCTATGACGCTGAGGCCGACGTGGTGACATGTCCCCAAGGCCAATCGCTCCCCTTCAGGCGTGAACGAGTCAAAGAAGGTGTTCCGGTGAGTGTCTATCGCGGCGCTCCGTTGACCTGCAAGAATTGCCCCGCCTTTGGAACATGCACGAAGGATCGCCACGGGCGGACCATCGACATCAGCCCCTGGAATGCGTCGGTGGAGAGGCACAAAGAGAAGATGAACAAGGAAGAAAACAAGGAGCTTCTCAAGCAACGGGCAGGAATCGTGGAGCCGGTATTCGGCCAGATCAAAAAGAACGGAGAGTTCTGGCGCTGGACATTCAAGGGATTGGAGAAAGTGAGGACGCAGTGGATGATGCTCTGTACGAGTTGGAACTTGAAAGTGATGTATCGGCACTGGATGGCCGCCCAGAACGCGCCAATCGACGGAACAGGAAAGCAAGCCAAAGCGGCCTGAAGTCGCGCTGGAGCCGAGGTAGCCGAGGTAGCCGAGGTAGATGCGCCCTACCGCGTCGCGATAGACGAAGCTCGGTCGAGAGGGCACCGCGGAATTCCGCCGGAATGTGAGATCAACCATCATCGAAACTAAAATTCTCATATTTTGTGAGGCGGTCCTGGGCCATTTTGAGACGGCCTCCCCACGTTTACCCCCCCCCACTCGCGTCCAGTTCGCGGGCGACTGTGTCCACGCTCTCTAGTCTCACTTCCTCCAGGCTCTCCGCGCCGGCGAGCCCTTCGAGAGCGGCATCGATGACTACATGAAATCCGTCTTGTTAGTGGAGCAGGCCTACCTTTCCGCTCGAGAGAATCGCGTCGTTTCTGCGGTCGCGCGTGATCTTTGAGTTCCCCGTTCCAGCCGGGCGACGTAATGCTCCTGGACAATCTCTTTTTCTCGAGTCCGACATGCCCGAATTCCTTCTCCAAGCCCGCCACCTCCGCAAAGCCTACGGCTCCATCGCGGTTCTGCGGGAGGTCGACCTCGAGATGGAACGAGCCGAGCGGGTCGCCCTGATCGGGCCGTCGGGTTCTGGAAAAAGCACGCTCCTGAATTGCCTCGGCGGACTGGAACGCGCGGACGACGGTGACCTGCGCTTCGAGGAAAGAGACCTCACGAAGCTCTCGGGGGAAGACTTGGCCTCGCTCCGCAGGGAGAGCATCAGTTCGGTCTTTCAATTCTTCCACCTTCTTCCCACTCTCACCGCCGAGGAAAACGTCGAGTTTCCGCTTCGCCTTCTCGGCATGCCCCGGGACGAGCGCGCCCAGCGTGTCGAGGAACTCATGAAGGAGGTTCACCTGACCTCCCGGCGACATGCCCTCCCCACCGAACTCAGCGGCGGCGAACAGCAGAGAATCGCCCTGGCACGTGCCCTGGTCACTCGTCCCAAACTCATCCTCGCGGATGAACCAACGGGCAACCTCGACCGCGCGACGGGGTCAGCCATCCTGGAACTATTGAAGACCCTGACGGAAACCCAGCAGACCGCGCTGCTCCTGGTCACGCACAGCGAGGAGGCCACTCGAATCTGTCACCGCACGTTGCAGATGCGCGACGGGAAGCTCGCTCCCGCCGACGATGCATCGCGTGAAGTGCGGTGCGGCACGGTGCGGTGATGCGTTTCGCACTCCGTCAGATCGCTCTCCAGTGGAGTCTCGTGACCATGCGCCATTGGCGTTTGGCTCCCTGCAAATCGGGTCTCCTGATCGCCATCCTCGCCCTGGGGGTCGCCGTCTTCTTTTCCATCCGCCTGGCCAATCGCGCCGCCGTGAGCGGCTTTTCGCTGTTCACGGAGAACGTCACGGGCGCGAGCGATCTCATTCTCAGCTCGCCGTCAGGCTACCTGCCTGTCTCGCAGTTACCCGAAATCCGTGAGGCCCTGGGAGAGTTGCCCGCCGGACTCTTTCCCATTCTCGAAGCCAGCGCCACCATCCACCGCCCCCTTTCTCCCTCAACTTCAACCCCACTCTTACGGGTCGTCGGCGTCGATCTCGCCGCGCTGCCCAACCTACTCTATCTCTCTCATTCGGCCGATTTCCTACCTCTCGATGCCCGCGAGACCCTGTCTTCCGGCGACGAGGCGGCGCCCGACGACCCCCCGGCGTTCTTCGTCACCAAGGCACGCGCCGAACTGGAAAACTGGTCGCCCGAACAAACGGTGTCCCTCATTTTCGACGGCGTCGTTCGGCCCTGTCTTCTGCGCGGCCTCCTACCGACCTCAAGCCCTGCGACGAGCGAAACCCTCGACCTCGTCGTCATGGATTTGCCGGAGCTCCAGACCCTTATCGGCCAAACGGATGCTCTCCATCGCGTCGAGATTCGCCTGCCACCGGGTCACTGGTCGGACGCCTGGCGAGAGGAAACGGAAAGGCGACTTCAATCCGCCTCCGCGGGAC
Organism: Verrucomicrobiales bacterium; assembly: GCA_965204485.1. Classification (GTDB taxonomy): domain Bacteria; phylum Verrucomicrobiota; class Verrucomicrobiia; order Verrucomicrobiales; family DEV007; genus JAACDM01. Next base: position 136,586 of record CBDBEZ010000034.1, on the reverse strand, counting down.
GCTGGGTGATCGAGACGCCTGAGCAAACCCGGCGTTCCGGACAATCGATGGCGCAGGCTTTCAGCCTGAATCTGAGCATCCTCTCGGTCCTGGCGCTTCTCGTCGGCGTCTATCTGATTCTCCAGGCGCTGGATGCCGCAGTGGTAAGACGACGCCCCGAAATCGCCACTCTGCGAGCGCTGGGCCTTTCACCTTCCGCCATTCGACGGGCCTGGCAGATCGAATCCCTGGCCATGGGCGTGGCCGGAACGGCTCTCGGCCTCTTGTTAGGCTTCGGCATGGCACAGTTCACCGTGAGAGCGATCGGCCGGACCGTCGATGCCCTCTACTTTCGCGGCACCGTCGAGGCCGCCGCCTGGCACTGGGGCGAAGCCACGCTGGCCGGATCGCTGGGATTGATCGCCAGCGCCCTCGCCGGATGGCTGCCTGCCCGGGAAGCTGCCGAAACCCCTCCCGCCCGGTCACTCGGACGCGGCGCCCGTTCAGATGGTCTGGCCTTCCTATCCAAGCCCAAACTGGGCGTCGCGCTGGTGCTTCTGGCCGGCCTCGCCCATCTCGCTCCCGCGTGGCGAGACGCCGATGGCTTGGCCACGCCCTGGGCCGGCTACCTGGCCGCCTTCCTCTGGGTCGGCGGTGCCGGCATCCTCGCCGGACAGCTCTTTCCCGGACTCGCGCGTCTCGGCCATCGGTTCAGTCCCCATCACCCCGCGCGCTTCTATGCCGCCAGTCAACTGCGCGAGGCCACCGGGCGTCACCGTTTGGCCACGGCCGGATTGGTCGTCGCGGTTTCCATGGCTTGCGGAATGAGCATTCTCATCTGGAGCTTCGAGAGCACGGTGACGCGATGGCTGGACCAGGTCATGCAAGCCGATCTGTTCGTGACGGCTCCCGGCACGGGAAACGCCACCCACGATCAACAGCTCGCTCCGGACCTCTGGGAAACCCTCTGGAACGACCCCGACATCTTCAACGGACAAATTTCCCAATCCCACCGCCTCCGTTTCGAAAACCAGTGGACCCGAATCACTGGCATCACCGTCAAACTCGCCGACGAACGCTTCGAACCGATCTGGCTCCAACGGCCCCCGAGCGCTGCCTGGCGGTCGCCGGGAGCAGCGGGTTCTCCCGCTCAAGGCGTGATGAGCGAGCCCTTCGCCCACCGTTTTCAGCGGAAAGTCGGCGACGTGATCCAGGTGCCCACGCCGTCCGGTCCGGAGGCCCTTCAAATCGTGGGCATCGTCGCGGATTACGGCAACGAATTCGGGAATCTCGTGGTGGCCCGGGAAGTCCTCCAGCGCTGGTTCGATGACGACCGCGCTCGGCGCCTCTCCGTGCAACTGCGGCCGGAAGCCGATCTCCAGGCTGTGCAATCGCGCTGGCAAAACGCGCATCCCGGGATCGTGATCACGGATCACCGCAGCCTGCGGGGCGAGGCCCTCCGCCTTTTTCACCAGACCTTTGCGGTGACCCACGGGCTCAAGTGGATCGGCATCGGGGTCGCCCTGGCCGGGCTGAGCCTGGCGCTTGCCAGCATGTTCACCGAACGCGACCAGGAACTCACCACCCTGAGAGCGCTCGGGCTGAGGCGGAGCGACATCGGAAGGGCGGCTGCCTGGGAGAGTCTCGGCCTCGCCGCGGCGGCGTTGGTCGCCGGCCTGACCCTCGGCCTGGTCCTCGGTCAGCTGATCATCCACGTCATCAATCGCCAGGCCTTCGGGTGGACCCTTCTCTTCCGTGTGCCCTGGTTCGAGTTTCTCCTTCTGGGCGCTGGCATCCTGCTGATGGCGGCGCTCACCGGTCACCTCACGGCCAGCCGTCTGCTGCGAAGAACCTCAGTCGAGCAAGACATGGCCGGTGCGCGGCGCGAGGCCTGAGCCACACTTCTCGAGATTCAGCCCTCGAAGCGCCGCACCAAGACCGACGCATTGTGCCCGCCAAATCCGAACGAATTGCTGATGGCGACCTTGATTTTCATCTCGCGAGCCGTGTTCGGCACATAGTCGAGATCGCATTCCGGATCCGGGTCGTCCAGATTGATCGTGGGAGGCACCAGGCCGGCGTTGATGGCCAGGGCGGTGGCGGCAAATTCCACACCGCCGGCGGCACCTAACAAGTGACCGGTCATCGACTTGGTCGAGCTCACCGCCATCGATTTCGCATGCTCGCCAAACGAGCGCTTCACCGCCAGGGTCTCACAGACATCCCCGACGGGCGTGGAGGTCCCGTGCGCGTTCACGTAATCGACTTCTTCGGGATTCACGCCCGCATGCCTCAGCGCCATCTCCATGCACCGGCTGGCGCCCATGCCCTCTGGCTGGGGGGAAGTGAAATGATAGGCATCCGCCGACACGCCATAACCACCCAATTCACAGTAAATCCGCGCGATGCGTTTCTTGGCCGCTTCCATCTCCTCCAGGACCACGACGCCCGCCCCTTCACTCATGACAAAACCATCGCGTCCCTTGTCGAAGGGGCGGGAAGCTCGCTGCGGATCGTCGTTGCGCTTGCTCAGAGCCCGCATGTTGCCGAAACCCGAGAGGCCCATGGGACAAATGGAAGCCTCCGCTCCGCCGGCAAGGAAACAGTCGGCGTCCCCGAACTTGATCATCCGCCAAGCCTCGCCAAGGCAGTTGTTGGCGGTGGCACAGGCCGTCACAATGCTCATGTTAGGACCACACAAGCCGTATTCCATGGCGATTTGGCCACTGGCGATGTTGGCGATCATCATGGGAATGGTCAGGGGCGACACACGCCCGGGGCCCCGATTGAGCAAGGTCTCGTGCTGGCGCTCCAGCGTTCCCAGGCCGCCGATGCCGCTGCCCACCATCACCCCGAAGCGATAGGGATCAATGCTAGAAACGTCGAAACCCGAATCGTCCAGAGCCATTTTCGACGCCGCCATGGCGAGCTGCGCATAACGATCCATCCGCTTGCCGTCTTTCGGTTCCTTCAAATAAGCCGAGACATCGAAGTCCCGCACTTCGCCGCCAAACCGGCAACCGTAGGCCTCCGTGTCGAAAGCCTCGATGGGAGCGATGCCGCTCTTTCCATGAATCAGACTGTCCCAGAAAGAATCCAGATCATTGCCCACGGGGGAAAGGACACCCATGCCTGTTACCACTACTCGACGTTCGCTCATTGTTTCAGGTCTTACTGCGGTTACGGAAATCGGCGCTAAGAAAACCGGTTCACTACCCGGCGCAATGAGAAATTGCCGGACGATTCCGGGTTCTGGCCAGCGGAATCCTGAATAATTCCTCAATGGCACTCGTCGAAAACAGCGAAAGGAGGCCCTCAATATGAAAAGACTCACCAAACTCCCAATCGCCACCGCCACGGCCTCGGCTCTCGCCGGATGTCTGCTGCTCAGCTCCGCCTCGGCAGACCGCCACCCGGCCGGCCTCTACCCCGCCATCGACCAAATCGAGCGGTCCACCGACGCCCTCTTCCTCGATTTCAAAGACGAGTTGAAGCATCGCGGTCTCTGGAAGCCTCGCGGCATCTACTCCACCATCTACTCCGCGACCTTTCGCATGGAGGAATACGGCGACAGCCTTCGCAAGTATGCCAAGCGAGGGAGCGGACTCTCGTCCCTGGCACGGGTGGCCAGCAAGATCGATCATCAGGTTCACCTGGCGGCAGACGCGGCGCGCCAATGCCGTTTCTCACGGCAGTTTCACGCGAATCTCGCCCGCGTGTCCCGAGCGACCCATCAATTGGTCCAGGTCTGCCAGCCGCCACGCGGCTCCGGCTACCTCCGGGAGCGGGAGTCTTTCCGCCCCGATCCGCAGGACTATCGTTCACGGGCGCCCCGTTACCGCGGCACCATCGAACGCGGCCGGACTCCGCGCCTGATCGATCCCATCCGCCGGGGCGCTGGGCATCGGGGTGCCACGCGGCCCATTACCCGGCGCTTCGGCTTCACGCTGGGCTTCTGATTCAGACTCCGAGGGTCACGCGCGAAAGTCAGTGAGTGATCCCGCAAGTCCGAGAGGCGGAAGGTCAAACCTTCCGCCTCTTTCTTTTCGTCTCCCTGTTCGCTTGAAAGACAAACGGATGATCGCCATCGTCGCGGATTTCTCCGAAATCCGATCCTCTGAGGCCTTCCACCGTTCGTTGGATTTCGCAAAAGCCCACGTTTTTCGTCCGTCCTCGATTCGCTGCCAGGCCTCTCACACCTGGCCAACCGCTGAGGCCAGAATCTCCTCGATCTGGACCTCCGCCTCTGACCCCACCAAGAGGTAGAGATGGTCGCCGGACAGCCACCCGCCTGTTTGCCGTTCATGCAACACCCGAACCTTTCGGAGATCAGCCGGGGAAACCGTCTTCTCGAAGACCGCACAATCGATGACAAAAAGGTGCACCACTTCGTCCGCCCGATTCCGGAAACAGACGAGACTCACCTTCTTCTCTCCCCAAAAAAACGTCTGGCAACCGAGACTTCCGAGATCGGCAATGGCCTTCGGCGTCGTCGGGAACACCGGACTGCCACGGTCCTTGAGCCAGTCACGCGCCTCGTCAAAATCCCCGGTCCGCTTGCCCAGAACGAAGGGACGATTGGCGTAGTAGGCCATGTCATCACAGAACTTCATCACGGAGGCGAAATTGCCGGCCGGGAACTCCACCGGTGGAGGAAAGTAGAAATGCTTCACCAATCCCACCACGCTCAAGACCACCATCGCCGCGGCCGTCGCCACCCAGAATCGGCGCGAGGGAAAGCCGACCACCCGATCGCCATCCGCCGACGACGAAAGCGCCTTCCTCGACTGCGCCAGGTTCCGATCCTTCAGCCCCTCCGGGACGGGAATCGCCTCCAGAGCCCCCGTCAGGCGACGATCAAACGCTTGTTCCCGTTCAAACCAGGCGGCCAAATCGGGGTCGCGTTCGGCCAGGGCCAGGGCCTCCACCAGGCCGGGGAGATCTTCCGGCGAGCAATCGGGCCGGTGGGCCGACAAGATTTCCTGGGCTTCCACGCGAGTCATGACCATTCCACTCCTCGGGAAGCCCTGGAAAGGGCGTTTCTCAACTGGGTCTTCCCCCGTGAAAGCCGTGACATGACCGTTCCAATGGGGATCTCCAGGGTTTCGGCGATCTCCTTGTAGGACAGCCCTTTCATGTAAAAGAGTGAGAGGGTGACCCGGTAGGTTTCCTCCACGTCTTGCAGCGCGTCCACCGCCAATTGACCGTCCACCGCCTCACCATGTCCCGCTTCCTCTCCAGGCAATTCGGTGGCCGCGTCTTCCAGGGCCACGTGCTGAAAACGTTGAGATCGTCTCGCTTGACTCAGAAAATCGTTCTTCAAAGTGCGGAAAAGCCAGCTCTTGGTTTTTGATTTGTCGCGGATGGAATCACCCTTGGTGGCGAAGCGGTAAAAGGTTTGTTGGGTCAAATCAACGGCGTCCGCCTCGTTTTTGGCGAGGCTGAAGGCAAATCGATAGAGATCCTGGTAGAGGTCGGTCACCACTTTCTCGAATTCGTCGTTGGGGACTCCCATGGGGCTAGACGCGGCAAGAGGCGTTGTATTCCAGAGTTCTCTCCGGAAGTAGAGCCGGAAGATAGCGTCTTCCCCGGCGATGGCGAGCCTCAAGCGATCAAAGCAGCCCGGGCCGGGCCGGGCGCGGCGATCGTCGATGACGTCAGCGAGAGCGCCCGGAATCACGCAAGCGGAGACAGGCTCGTTCCATTTTCCTCGCGATGTCGGGATAATGCTCGATCAGGTTCCGGGTTTCCCCGGGATCCGCGTCGAGATTCCAGAGGGAATACGGCATCTCGAACGGCTGGCCTTTGGGTTTCTCCCGGCCGCCCGAGCCACTGCCCAACACCAGTTTCCACGGGCCGCTGCGGATGGCGAAAACGCCGCTGGCCGAGTGATTGATCACCGGGGCCCGCGGCGGGACCGGACGGCCCAGCATGGCCGGCAGCCAGCTGAAACTGTCCTCCGCAGCCGTTTCCGGCAGCTCGGCGCCGACCAGCTCCGCGCAGGTGGCGAACAGGTCGACGTGACAGACAGCCTCATCGTGACGCGTTCCCGGCGCGATCCGGCCTGGCCAGCGCGCCAGGAAGGGAACGCGGTGACCGGCTTCCCACACGTCCGCCTTGGTGCCTCGCCACCGGCCATTGGCCCGGTGATGCTGGGGCCGGTAAGCCTGCACTGCCGGATCATCGAGGTGATCCGGTGCCCCTTCCTCCTCTTCCCGATACATGAATGAGCCGTTGTCGCTGGTGTAAATGACCAGCGTGGAATCGGCCAGCCCGGTCGCATCCAGCGCTTCCAACACCCCGCCGACCGTGGCATCCACTTGCACGATGAAATCGCCGTAAGGCCCCAGGCCGGACTGGCCATGAAAGCGCGGATGCGGCCACACCGGTTTGTGGGGCGCGGTGAGCGGGAAATAAAGAAAGAAGGGATCTTCGGATCCCCGCCGCGACTCCAAATAATCCGTCGTTTCTTCTAACAAACGATCCGGGCAATTCTCCATCTCGAAATCGGAACCAATGGGCCCCTTGCGAAGGAAAGCCGGGAAGGGTTGAGCGGGCTGGGTCCGATCGGGAACGCCCGTGACCGAGCCATTCTCGATGTAGACGTAAGGCGGAAAATCCAGAGAGGCTGGAATGATGTAAGAGTGATCGAATCCGCGGGTGTGCGGTCCATCGGTGAGCGGTTTTTGATAATCGAAGTCCTGCGGTCCCCCGCCTTCTTCCCTGACGAACCCCAAACCGAGGTGCCACTTGCCCACACAGGCGGTGTGATAGCCGTGCCCCCGGAGAAAGGAGGCCACCGTTTCGCGGCCGGGTTCGATCAAAGGCTTTCCGTTTCCATTGAGAACACCGCGCTTCAGCGAGCCCCGCCAACAATAACGGCCGGTGAGCACGCCGTAGCGCGTGGGCGTGCAGACCGCCGATCCCGAATGGGCATCCGTGAAGCTCATGCCTTCTCTGGCCAGGCGGTCGAGATGCGGCGTGGCGATGGTGGAGCGGGGATTCAAGGCCTGGACATCGCCGTAACCCATGTCATCGGCCATGATGAAGACGATGTTTGGCCTTTCCGGTGCCGCGGACAGAGACGCGACCCCGCTCATGCCGGCAGCTAGCATCCAGACGAACCCAAAAACCTTATTCATGATGTTCTTCATTGAGTTTTCCCGGGCGACGACCCGCCGAAACTGGCCGGCATCTCCCATGAAGCAAAGCCCTCTTTTCAAGCCAAGATCCCCCGCACCACCTCACCCGCCACGTCGGTGAGCCGGAAATCACGGCCCGCATAGCGATAAGTCAGGCGCTCGTAATCCATTCCCAGAAGATGAAGGATGGTGGCGTGGAGATCGTGGATGTGAACCTTGTTCTCGACCGCCACGCCTCCCAGAGGATCGGTGGCGCCGTAACGCTGACCGCCCTTCACGCCGCCGCCGGCCATCCACATGGTGTAGCCGCGATTGTTGTGCGGCCGGCCATCGCGATTCGGCGCCTGCTCGCGCGGCGCGCGGCCAAACTCCCCGCCCCAAACCAGCAGTGTGTCCTCGAAAAGCCCCCGCTCTTTGAGATCACGGATCAGGCCGGCAATCGGTTGATCGATCCCCTCGCAGTTGTTCCGCAAGCGCGTGAGGATCCCCTGATGCTGATCCCAGCCACCTATGGAGATCTGAATGAAGCGCACACCCTCCTCGGCCAACCGGCGGGCCAGGAGACACTGCTTGCCGAACGAATCGGTGGCCTTGTCACCAATCCCGTAGCGCTCCTTGACCGCCCCGGACTCGCGCTCCAGGTCGAAGACCGCCGGCACGGCCGACTGCATGCGAAAGGCCAACTCATAAGATTCAATCACCCCTTCCAGCTCGCTGTGATGCTCAACGCGGTCTAGCAAGCCGCGATTCAGCCTCTGCACCAGGTCCAATTGGCGCCGCTGAGCGTCCCGGCCCATGACCTTGTTGCGGATATCCGCCATGGCCTCTCCCCCCGTGGCCACCCGCGTGCCCTGATAGGCAGCCGGCAGAAAAGCCGAGCCGTAACCCTGGGCGCCACCCGCGCCGCCAGGCGGGTTGATGGTCACGAAACCGGGCAGGTCCTGATTGTGAGTGCCCAATCCGTAGACCACCCAGGATCCCAGGGAAGGGCGCACGAAATTGGTGCTGCCTGTCTGCAACATCACGCTGGCCTGCGGATGAGCCGGGCTGTCGGTGAACATCCCGTTGATGAGACAGAGGTCATCGGCGTGCTCCGCCAGTTGGGGAAACAGCGAGGAAATCATCAGCCCGCTACGTCCGTGCGGAGAAAACTCATACTGCGGACCTAACAAGCGCACGTTCCGGCCGCCCCCTAACAAAGTGGAAGACACCGTCTTGCCGTGATGCGCCGCCAGCTCGGGCTTGTGGTCGAAGGTCTCCAGATGGGTCGGCCCACCCTGCATGAACATGAAAATCACCCGCTTGGCCTTGCCCTGAAAATGCGCCCGTCTGGGGGTCAAGGGACTGCGATAGCCCCCGGCTCCCGCCGCAGCCGCCGCCTCGTGCGCCAGTCCCGCCAGGGCCAGGTAACCAAAACCGCAGGAGGTCGCTTTGAGAAGTTCCCGGCGCGAAAGACCGTGAGACAGGGGAGAAAGAGATTTCATCGGAGGGGATTGGGCAAGGTCATCGGTGATTCAACACCCGACACAGATGGTGAAGGCTACACGAGGCAAGGTCACTGGATATAACGAAACTCGGCGCTGGCGAAGAGCGCCTGAAAAAGGCCGGCCCAGCGTTCCCGCGGCGAGGTCTGCAGGTCCGCCTCCAGGAATTCCCGTGAAGCCCGGCGCTCGGCAGAGCTTGGTCTTCGCCCGAAACACTGGCGGTAAGCCTCGTCCAAACGCTCGCCCGGAGCGACTCCACCCTGAAGCAATCGCCCGGCGGCAAGGCGAGCCTGTTCCATCAAGAACGGACTGTTCATGAAATAGAGCGCCTGCGTGGACACCGTCGTCACGCTGCGCCGACCCATCACCTGGCTCGGTTCGGCAAAATCAAAGATCTGAAGAAAGGACGGCACGTACCCGCGCACGATCGGCAGATACACCGTGCGCCGGTGCTTCCAGTCGTCGTCTGAGGTCGTCACCGCTCGCCGCAAGGCTTTGATCGGCTGGTACATCACCGGCGAGCCCTGCGGCCGCCGGAGATCGAGTTGGCCGCTGATGGACAGGAGGGCGTCTCGCAAGGGCTCCGCCTCGAGACGACGCACATTGGCCCGCCAGCAAAGGCGGTTCTCCGGGCCCACCGCATGAGCTTCATCGTCATGCGCGCTGCTCCGGCGGTAGGTCTCGCTCATCACGATCTCTCGGATCATCGTTTTGACCGACCACTCCTCGGCGACGAAGCGCCATGCCAGGTAGTCCAGCAATGCGGGGTGGGAGGGCCGTTCACCCATGGACCCGAAGTTGTCCACGGTGCGCACCAGACCCTGGCCCATCAGGTGATGCCAGAGGCGATTGACCCAAACTCGTGCCGTGAGGGGATTGTCGGCCGAGGCCAGCCAATCGGCCAGCTCCCGGCGCCCGCTTGTGGCAGTGTCCCGAATCCTCACCTCTTTGTCCTCATCCTCACAAAGCACCTGAAGAAAGCCGCGGGGCACGGAATCCCCCAGGGTCCGAGCCTCTCCCCGGACATTCACCCGGCAATCCTCCGGGCGCGCCGCCTCACGTACTCCCATGGCGTAATCGGCCGTGCGCGCCTCGGTGGGACGCTGGCCCTTCTTGCCCTTGTTGTTGGCATTGAGTTCGCGGCGCGTCTTGGCGATCGCCCGCTGCAAGACCTTCTCCCGATCCTTCAAGTCCGCGACCGTCAGTCCATCGCTCGCCTCCACCGTCACGGTCTTCGCCGCGGCATTTTTTGAGCGGCTCTTGCCTTTGGCCTCCGCTCCCCGCAACTGACGCCTCACCAAAGCCAATTCCCGTTCCTGCCGCTTCAACCGGCGTTGCACCGCAGGATCCACGGTCAGCTCTTCCTGCGCCACCACCTCCGCAGGCTCCGAGGGCAGGTTCAAGAGCAGGTCCGCATTGAAACCGCCGCGATTCCCTCCTTGGCAATTCTGATAGCCTGAGAGCGTTTCGCTGCTGCGGTAAATGCCCGCCAAGGCATAGTAGTCGGTCTGCGGAATGGGATCGAACTTGTGATCGTGACAGCGCGCACAACTGGCCGTCAGACCCAGAAAAGCCCGGCTCGTAACGTCGATCTGCTCGTCGACCACATCCATGCGATACTGCTCCCGGTCGCGCTCGTTGAGGTCCATCGACCCCAGCGCCAGAAAGCCCGTGGCCACCCGCAAACGATCCCGCTCGGCCTCGCTCGACGCCGGCAAGAGATCCCCGGCGATCTGTTCCCGAATGAAGCGGTCGAAGGGCGTGTCGTCGTTGAATCGATCGATGACGTAATCGCGATAGCGCCAGGCATAGGGAAAGGCGAAGTTCCGCGTCCGGCCCATGGACTCCCCGTAACGCACGACGTCCAGCCAGTGCCGTCCCCAGCGCTCCCCGAAGGCCTCCGAATCCAGCCAGCCATCGACCAAGACCCCGAAGGCCTCCAGGTCGGAACGGGGATCGGCCAAAAAAGCATCGATCGCCTTCGGCTCCGGCGGCAGACCCACGAGGTCGAAACTGGCCCGGCGAATCAAGGTCGCGCGATCGGCGAGCGGCGCCGGACGCAGTCCCGCCGCCACCAAACGCGTATCGATCAAGGCATCGATGCCGGCCTCCGCATCTTCCGGTGGCTTCGGTCGCTGGAAAGCCCAGAAAGAACGTCCTTCCTCCAGGTCGATCGCCGTTTCGGCAGCGGAAACAAGTTCCCCCGTCCCGGTCTGGCGCGGATCGGGAGCACCGCGGGAAACCCATTCTTCTAGCGCTCGAATTTCTTTCGCTTCGAGCCGGTATTTCGGTGGCATCTGGAGATCGCGGTCCGTGTAGCGTACCGCCCGAATCAAGCGGCTCTCGTCCGGTTCACCGGGAACAATCGCCTCTCCCGAATCCCCCCCGTGCTGCCAGGCGGCCGCCGAGTCCAGCCGCAACCCGCCTTTCAAGCGCTCCGCTCTGTCCGAGTGACACTGATAACAGTGCTCGGCCAGGAGCGGTCGAATCTGCTTCTCGAAGAACTGGTGATCATCCTCGGACAGGGGCGCCGCTTCAGCGGCCCCCAAGGGTCCGACCGCGAAAAGCGATCCCAGCAAGAAGAGGCCGACGGTGCGCGCGGAACCAGGACGGAGGCAAGCCATGAGACAGTCTGACGGATATCAGCCTCTTGGCAACCCCGGCGCGAGAGCTGCGTTCCAAGGGATCCGGTTGATTCCTCCACCGGAACGGCTATTTAGCCGTATGCCCCGGCAAGATTACATCGTGACGATCGGTCTCGAAGTGCATGTTCAGCTCAAGACCCAATCCAAAATGTTCTGCGGCTGTGCGGTGGAGTTCGGAGCGCCCCCCAACTCCCGCACCTGTCCCGTCTGCCTGGGCCTCCCCGGAGCGCTCCCAGTCCTCAATCAGGGTGCCATCGAACGCACCATCCTCGCCGGATTGATGCTGGGCTGCGAGACCCCGCCCGTTTCCAAGTGGGACCGCAAGAACTACTTTTACCCGGACATGCCGAAGAACTACCAGATCTCGCAGTTCGACCTGCCCCTTTGCCTCGGCGGCGGCGTGCCGCTGTATGACCTGGCCTACCCCAAGGATGCCCAGAAATCGATCGCCAAGCCGGGCAAGGTCGTGAAGCTCACCCGCATCCACCTGGAAGAAGACGTCGCCAAGAGCACCCACCACGGCAGCACCTCGACCATCGATTTCAATCGGGCCGGCACGCCGCTGATGGAGATCGTCAGCGAACCGGACATCGACTCCGCGGAAGAGGCCTTCGCCTACCTCAATTCGCTGCGCCAGATCCTGGTATACGGAGATCTCTCGGACGCGGACATGGAAAAGGGCCAGATGCGCTGCGACGTCAATGTGTCGGTCCGCCAGAAGGGCGAGACGGAGCTGGGCGCCAAGATCGAACTGAAGAACCTCAACTCGGTCAGCGGCGTGCGGCGCTCTCTGCGCTATGAAATCGACCGTCAGATCGAGGCCCTGGACAACGGGGAAACCCTGGTTCAATCGACTCGCCGCTGGGACGATGACCTCGGCGAGACGACCCTCATGCGGACCAAGGAAGACGCCCACGACTATCGCTACTTTCCCGATCCCGATCTCCTCCCGGTCGAGACGGGAGAAATGCGCGAGCGCATGAAATCCCAATTGCCCGAGCTGCCCCATGACAAACGGGCGCGCTTTGTCGCGTCCTATCAGATCAGCCCCTACGACGCCGGAGTCCTGGCCAGCGAACGGGCGCTGGCCGATTACTACGAAGCGGCCGCAAACAAGGCCAAGTCACCCAAAAAAGTGGCCAACTGGGTCATCAACAACCTGCTCAGCGCGCTGAATGAGCGCAACGTGCCGATCCATGACTGTCCCCTGCCCGCCGAAGCTCTGCAGGAATTGGTGGACACCATCGAAGCCGGCCAGCTCAGCAACAACCAGGGCAAGGAGGTCTTCACGGAGATGTTCGCCTCGGGAAAAACCGCCGCCGAGGTGATCGCGGAAAAAGGTTTCGAACCGCCGCTCAGCGACACCGGCGCCCTGGATGCCTTCATCGATCAAGTGATCGCTGAGAACCCCAAGGCTGTGGAGGATATCCAGGGGGGAAACGCGAAATCCGTGAACTACCTGACGGGTCAGGTGATGAAACTGAGCAAGGGAAAAGCCGATCCCAAGACGGTCGGAGAGAGGATTCAGGCGAAGTTGAGCTAACTGGGCTTAACGGAATTACCAGGAAGTTGACGCTGTCGCTGATTCCGCATCCGAGCCTGATCCGATGACGATCGGCGTCAGCTGATACCCGCCACCCAGCCGTTTCATCAAGTCGTTGATGCCGTCATAATTGTCGGGATCGGAGACAAAGGGTCCCTGACCCAGGCCACCGAAGGTGTGCGTTTGAAGGAGAAGGGGCACGCCCTTGATGATGATGAAACCGGGATTGCCGCTGTCCCCCACGATCAGCGGATCCGCGCAGGCATCCGGAAATTCGGTCGCCTTGGCGAAGCGGACGTGGCGGTTGCCAATCCAGGCGATGCGGCGCATCAGGAGATTCCGGTCCTTGTCGGTGATCACGGCCAGAGCGCCGATCAAATGGGCCTGGTAGTCGACTCTCGGGGGCAAGACTCGATAATAAGTCACCGGCGCATCCTGATTGAGTCTCCCCACCGCGATGTCTGGGTTGAGCCCGCCCGGGAGCACCGCCTTGTCTTCCAACACGCGGATCACCGGCTTCCCGCTCTTGTCGTGAAAGACCACGGTGTCCCCGATGCTGCGCTGATTGTGCTGTGCCATCAGGACATGGCGAGGCGAGATCAAGGTACAAGTCTGCGGGGAGTCCAAGGCCACGCCCGTCATGTCGATTTTCCCCAGCCAACCCTTGGCCCACCGCGCCTCGGCCTGGGGAGAATAGGATTCGAAAAGGTTGAGAGAATCGGGCCGCAGGGGGACGATGGCCAGCGTGGATTGCTCAATCACCGACTTGGCTTCCTGCACGTTGTTGAGAAGCGCGGGACCGACCGCGGGGCTGCCCGACTGACATCCCGGCAGGACAAGGAGCCCGGCGAGAATCAGCGCTCCGCTCCGGCAGACCCATTGAATCCGATGCTTTCCGCTCACCGTGCCAAGTTACGGGGAACTCCCGACCCCGCGAGCGCTTTCTTTTCGTCCTGTCTCGCCCGGTCCTGCCACACCACACTGTTCCGCGCCGCGCGACACCGGCACTCAGCCCCGCTCGTAGGCCTGCAGGAAGGGCTTCCACACGGACTTCAGACGGTCCTGGTCAGGCGGCAATCGACGTAGATGCCGAAAACTGCGTTCCCGCTCGCCATCGTTGAGCGGTCGGCGCCGGAAACGGATGTCCAGGATATCGATCAGACCCAAGCCACCCTCCTCCAGGAGCAAGAGATTCCCGAGGTGACAGGAACGAAAATAGATTCCACGATCGTGCAGGCAGGCAAAAAAACATCCCAGCAGCACCGGGTCCAGATCCTCAAGCTCTCGCAAGGGCGTCCCTGCGAGTTTCTCGTAGAGCACGTACTGCCGGTCGAGATGGGCGAGGTACCCCCACTGCAGGCAAGTCACCGTCGGGATCTCCCGCTCCTTCAGTATGAGACTGTTGCGAGAAAAACGCCAGGCATAGGGGCTCCACAGGTTGGAGGACAAGAAACGCTTCACCCGAAAGAGCTTCAGCATCCGCTCGCCCGGCAGAGCATACACCTTGGGCCCGAAGCGATCCTGCTCGATCCGTCGAGCCCCCTCCATCCACCGCCGAAAGCCGGTTTCGTCCACAGATGCTTTGAGCGCCATCGGATTCATCAGGAGACAGACAAACAAGGCATTGAGACACTCTCCAACGTCGGGCCAAGACAAGCAACCGGAAGCCTGCCTTGAAATGGTCACCGCCAGGCGGTTTATTCCCTGCATGAACCCACGCCGTGCCTTCCTCAAACGATCCGGACTCGCTGCGGGCGCCACCTGGCTGCCCACCTTTGCCATCGGCCAGTCCGGTGCCTCCGCCAACAGCAAGATCAACTGCGCGGTGATCGGCTGCGGTGGCATGGGCGGCTACGCGGTCAAGGAAGCCGCCAAGGAGAACCTCGTCGCCCTCTGCGACCTCGACGAAAAGCGCGCGGCCGGCGCCTTCAAGGAGCACGCCGAGGTCCCCAAGTTCAAAGATTTCCGCGTGATGATGGACAAGATGCACAAGGACATCGACGCGGTGTCGATTTCCACCCCCGACCACACGCATTTCGCCGCCGCGATGTGCGCCATGGAGCGAGGGAAACACGTCTTCGTCCAAAAACCGCTGGCGCACAATATCTGGCAACTGCGGACCTTGCAGAAGGCCGCCAAACACTACGGAGTGGTCACCCAGATGGGAAACCAGGGCCACACCTTCGACGGCATGCGACGGATCCGCGAGTGGACTGATGCCGGAATCATCGGGGACGTGAAAGAAGTCGTCACCTGGACCAATCGCCCCAACGCGCCCTGGTTCGTGCCGCCTCCCAGCTTTCCGCCTCCCAGCGAGCCGGTGCCCGCTCACCTCGACTGGGATCTCTGGCAGGGTCCGGTGGCCCGGCGCGAATACAGCCCGCACTACTGCCCGACGACCTGGCGGGGCTGGTGGCCCTATGGTTGCGGAGCGCTGGGGGACATCGGCTGCCACACCTTTGACGCCCCCTTCTGGGTGCTCGACCTGGGCCCGCCTAACAAGGTCGAGGTCGCCCGCACGCCCCCGCCCGACGAGGAGTTCATCCCCATGGGCGGTTCGCTCACCACCTATCATTTTCCCGCTCGCGGCGAAAAACCTCCCGTGACCATGAAATGGTACGAGGCTGGCTTCGACGTGCCGAAACCCCGCCGCTGGGAAGCGGACAAACCGCTACCGACGGAGGGCGGCATGTACATGGAGGGCAGCAAGGAAACCCTCTACCACTCCGGCATGCGGCCGACCAGCCCCGCGCTCGCGCCCGTGGCCCGGCACTACGAAATGAGAAAAACGCTGAGCCAGATCGAACGCCTGCCCTCGCTCGGCAAAGGTCCCATCGACGAATTCTACCGTGCCATCAAAGGCGAAATCCCGGCTCCGGGTTCACCGTTCGACTACGCTGCGCCGCTCACGGAAGTGGTCCTGTTAGGATCTCTGGCCCAACGCACGGGCCAGACCATCGAGTGGGACGCGGAAAACATGGTGGTCAAGGGTCAACCGGAATTGGAAGCCCTCATCAAGGAGCCGGTCCGCGACGGCTGGTCGTTTGGTGAGGATCTCTGGAACTGACTTCACCTGCCAATTCACCGCCAGCACTCCGAGACGAGAAACCCGCCCCACCAGCGGACGCTTTCCTGACAGGTCCACCCTTCATCCCGCAAGAGAGGGCGATAGGTGGGGAAGGCGCAAGCCTTCGTTTCCGTCGTCAATCGAAAGAAACGATACATCACCCACAGCCCGGCCCGCTGCCACCACCGAACGGCGTCAAACTCGCTCACCAGCCAAGGCCTTCCAGGCCTTAGGCACCGCCTGATCTCGGGCACCCAGGCCCGGAGACTGGTTTCCTCAAAGCAGTCGAGAAAGAAGTGGCTGACCACCAGATCCGCGCTGTTGCTCTCAATCTCCGCCAAGCCGCTGGCGATGGCCCTGTGGACAAACCTTACCCGGGAGGGATCGCCGCGTCGCCGCGCCAACCGTTCCATCCCGGCACTGGCATCGATCGACACGAAGGACGCCGCAGGCCATCTCGCCAGCGCGCATTCGAGAAAACGCCCGTCTCCATCTCCTAACACCAGCACCTTGGAGGGATCGTCGCCTCGCCAGGTGGCCAGACCGTGCAGGCGAGCGCGCTGCAGCGCGCCGCCGTATACCAATCGCTCAAGCCATTCGTAGCACGGCGCCAGGGCATCGTTACTCATGACCAGATCCAGAGAGGAGCGGACTTTTTTCTCACCACAGCATCCCCAACCACCAAAACACGGAAAGAGGCGCCAAAAGGCTGGCGTCCGCCATCACCCGTTTCCAGGACGGAGAGCGGGCCGCCATCAGAACTCCCCACAAGCCGAGAAAGGCCAGGCCAAGAACGACGAGAAGGCTCCGTTCCCGATCCGGCACGCTCGTGACCCGCGCCGCCAGGATCAACGCACCCCCTCCAAGTGCCGGGAGCCCCCATGCCAGACAGTGTACGATTCCGGGCCATCGCTGAGGCCAGGCGCGCGGGTCCGCTTCCCGGTCGATCTCCCACTCGCCACAGGCGATCACCAGGCAGTTGCTCGCGCAGAGCAAAGCAAACAAGACGGCCATTCCCCAGGGAAACGGCTCGATGAAAAGGCTGCCCAAAACGCCGGCGGCGAAAATCGCCCCGCAGAGCGGTTCCTTGGGCAAGCACCCAAACTCTCGATGCACCATGACGCCATAAAGACCGCTCAGCCCCAGAAAAACCGCCCCAAAACTCACGAGCCGCAGCGGCGCCATCCACACCAAACCCACGGTCACCGCAAACACCACCACGAGGGCCCCCATGAGAACGCGCCGATGACGGCGGTGGAAAGCGTGCCGGCATGTTCCCGCCCCCTCGCCCCTTCGCCGTGCATCGAGCAAACGGTCCCCGGTGTAGATCATCCACACCGAACTCGCCAACAGGCTCGCGGTTAGCCAGGAAAATCGCACGCCGTAGGCATGCGCGAAAGCGGCGTGCCACCCGATCGCCACCAAGGGCGCATCGAGACTCAGCACGTTCGGCCACAGCCACCATCGCATCGCCTGTTCCGATTCCGTCGTGATGATGCCCCCACTCTTGGCGTTCTGCTCCGGAGTTCAACGATCGACTTCACACGAATCCCTCTCCAACATGATGCATGCTCCGATTCATCCGGCGCCACCCCATCCTCACGCTCTTTCTCCTGCTCGTCCTGGCCGCGGTGATCACGGTGAGGATCCGCATGCAAGGCCCCTACCGGGACTATCGCGTCCAACAATCATGGATCTCCCGCGCTCCCAAAGACGCGCCCCTTCTGGCCGGCGTCGCCCAGCGCGACATCACTCCCGACCTGACGGCCTACGATCCCTGGACCGATGCGGACGGTGATTCGAAGTTCGATCCCGATCGGGGAGACACCTACGAGGACCGCAACGGCAATGGCGATTTCGACTTCGTCTGGCTCGGCGGTTTCAGCGCTAACCGGCCGGTCCAGGGGATCAACGATCCCCTTTCCTCGCGGGCTCTGGCCCTGCGGCACGGGGACCGGACGGTCGTCCTGGTCACGATCGATTCCGTGGGCCTCACCCATGAACGATTATTCGCATCCGGAAATCCATCGATCTCGCCAAACACGGCATCGACCACATCCTCTTCTCATCGACCCACACCCACAACGGCCCGGACACCATGGGCATTTGGAGCCATGGTCATCTTCCCTTCCGCTTCGACGATACCATCATCGATCTGATCGTGGAGCAGACCCGGGCGGCCATCCTCGAAGCGATGGAGAATCTCATCCCGGTGACCGCGCGCTACGGATCGACCTTCATCGAGGCGGACGGCTACGTGCGAGACTCCCGCAAGCCTCTCGTCTACGATCACTTGTTAGGCGCTGTGCAACTCACCCGTGCCGATTCCCGAACGACGCTCGCCACCCTGGTGAGCTGGGGGAATCATCCCGAGGCCATGGGCAGCAAGAACCCGCTGATCAGCTCGGATTTCATCCACTACTGGCGCGAAGCCGTGGAACAAGGCTTGCCGGAACCGAACGGATGTCAGGGTCTGGGAGGCGTCTGCCTGTTCTTTCAAGGGAGCGTCGGCGGATTGATGACCCCGTTAGGCCTCGAGGTGCCCGACCGCGATGGAAACACCGTCCATCGCCAAGACGGCCTGGGCAAGACCCGCGCCCTCGGCGAAAACCTGGCCCTGCGAACCGTCGAATTGCTCGACCAGGAATCCCGGCCCCTCAGAGATCATCGGCTCGGCCTCGTGGCCGAGACCGTCTTTCTTCCCATCGAGGGCACGTTCAAATACCCCATCATGCTCGGCATCATCCATCCCGGCTGGTATGACGGCAAGGCCAAAACGGAGATCGACGCCCTCCGCCTGGGCGAAATTGAGATGCTCTGGATCCCGGGCGAGATCTATCCGGAGATTGTGGACGGCGGCATCGAGTCGCCGGAGGGCGCCGATTTTCCCGGGACGCCCGTCGAAGTCCCTCCGCTCCGACAGGAAATGAAAGGCGGCTTGAATCTCGTCATCGGACTGGCCAATGACGAGGTCGGCTACATCCTACCCAAGACGCAATGGGACAGCCGCCCTCCCCACACCTACGGCCGGACCAAGGCGCCCTACGGCGAAATCAATTCCGGCGGGCCCGAAGCGGGCCCAATCATCCATCGGGAGAGCCAGCGGATCCTCAAACAGCTACAGGCACTCTGGCCCGTCGGCGAGTGACCTGACGGAGGGTCCGCCGTTGAACGGACACCCGCACCGCCGCGGCGCCCACGTCAGCGACCTACACGCGAACGCGGCCATCGGCTCGCGGTAAAATCCACGAACCTGACAAGTCTCGCTTGGGTCTAAGTAATGGCGCAAAAATAAAATGAACAATTTAAGGTTTCTCAACCTTATTTCTACGCTACTGTCAGTGCCATGCCTGACAGTTCCGTTGTCGAAAGCATTCGCCGGAAGTTCGATTCCCTGAGCCACCTCATGGACGAGCGGGCCCGGAGGTGTTGGGCGGCGGCGGAGGCCACGGAATTGGGTTGGGGCGGCGTATCCGCAGTTTCTCTTGCGACATCGATGTCGCGGACGACGATCACTGAGGGCATCAAGCAGTTACGGCGCGGCGACTACACGGCACCCGAAGCCGACGGACGCATCCGTCGGCTTGGGGGCGGGCGCAAGCCGGTGACCGAGACCGATCCGGAACTGCTTGGGGCTCTTGAGCGGCTAGTTGATCCTCTCAGTAGAGGCGACCCTCAATCCCCATTGCGCTGGACATTGAAGAGCACTCAGAGGCTTGCCAGGGAACTCACATCTCAGAACCACCCGGTCGGTGCGCGTACTGTTGCCGCGTTGCTGCGCAAGGCCGGCTATAGTCTGCTGGCAAATCGCAAGACCCGCGAAGGGGCACAGCACCCGGACCGCAACAGGCAGTTCGAATACATCAACGATCAGGTGCGTCGCTTCCAACATTGCGGCCAGCCAGCAATCTCAGTGGACACCAAGAAGAAGGAGTTGGTGGGCGATTTCAAGAACGCCGGGAGGCAGTGGAGGCCGAAAGACAACCCTGAGCAAGTCCGCGTGCATGACTTCAAGGACAAGGACCTGGGCAAGGCAATCCCCTACGGCGTTTACGATATGCTCAACAACCAGGGCTGGGTTAGCGTCGGAATCGACCGTGATACGGCCCAATTCGCGACCCGCAGCATCCTGTTGTGGTGGACGGAAATGGGCTCTGCGCGGTTCCCCCACGCCCGTCGGCTGCTAATCACCGCCGATGGCGGTGGGAGCAACAGCCACCGCTCGCGGCTTTGGAAGCTTTCGCTCCAGGAGTTGGCGAACGAGACCGGGCTGAAGTTGGTCGTCTGCCACTTCCCGCCGGGGACAAGCAAGTGGAACAAGATCGAGTACCGTCTCTTCAGCTACATCACCCAGAACTGGCAAGGCGAGCCACTGGCAACCCTGCAGACGATCGTCGAGTTGATTGGAAGCACAACGACGAAGGGAGGCCTGAAGGTCAGGGCCAGGCTCGATACCAAAAGCTACGAGACGGGGATCAAAGTGACGGACGAGGAACTGGCCGCCGTAAAACTGGAAAGGCACGAAACACACGGCTCATGGAATTACACAATCAAACCCTCGAAGTAAATGTTCATCTTATTTTTGCGCAGTTCCTAATGTGACGGTTTCGTGACATTATAGACCACAGATCGGCAGCGCTCGCCCCGAAGATTTTCTTCATTGTCACAGAAATGTAACTTCACTATGTTTCAGTTTCGTCACGTTTGGGCGCTTTCTGGAGGTCCAATCTGACAACTTCTCACGATTAACTCATGAATCTTACACCAACCAACCTAACAAGAGGTGCAATTCTGGGCCTCACTTTCGGAGGCATCCTGTCCCTGCATGCCAGTGACCCGGCCACCGACGCTCGGCTTCGTGCGCTCCAGCACGAACTGAACACGCTGCGGGCTGAACTCGCCGCCGAGAAAGCGAGCCGGGCAATGCCCACCGACTACGTGGCAGGCGAAGATGTCCTCCCGGCGGAGGCACTCATCGATCCCCTCGATTCCGACGAGGTCTTCGTCACTCCAAAGCAATCCCCGGTGACTGAGCTGAAACTGCGAGGGCGCATGCAATACCAGTTCGGTTATTCCGACGCCGACGATTACTCCGATTTCAGCACCTTCGAATGGCGGCGCGTTCGGCTGGGAATCGACGGCAAGCTTCTCGACAACTGGAGCTTTCACCTCATGGCCAACCTCCTTCCCGACGCGGGAAGCACGGACCTCGATTCTTCTTACCTCCGCTACAACGGTTTGGATTGGACGACGATTTCCTTTGAAAAACTCCGCCCTCGATTCGGCGCCGAGCTGAATACTTCATCGTCTCAAATCAAAACCGTGGAGCGATCCTTGCTCTCCAACACCTTTGACCCTGGCAAGATCACCGGCATGAGCTTGGCGAGCGACTTCGGTCTCTTCGATGTCCAAATCGGCGCCTACAACGGCGAGATCGGCGACCAGCGCTCCTCCGAGCGGACCTTCAACGGCAAGGGAGGTGTTCCCGAGTATCTGCTCAACGCCAGTGCCGGACTCGACCTCGCGGAAGTCGTCGGTCTCGACACCGCAGCGATTCGAGTGGATTACATCGACAACAACGATGACGACGGCATCAACCAGCCCTTTGCCGCGCCAAAGGACGCCTGGGCCGCGAGCCTTTCGCTCGGCGCGGGACCGTTCAGCTTCGTCGCCGAATACATCGACGGCGACCTGCACAACGGGGGTGAGATCTCCGGCTTCTACCTCATGCCCAGCGTCATGTTCTCCGACAAGCTGGAGGGCGTTCTGCGCTACGAGCGCATCGAGGGCGACGACGGCGGCACTCTGCGCTACCAGAGCCGATACGCCCGAAGGGTCGTGGCTTCGGATCCCGGCGTGCCCGGAGCCGGCAGCGTGCGTGGCGAGGAGTATTGGTCCCTTTACGGGGGTCTGAACTACTACATCAACAAGAGCGTCAAGCTCATGTTCGGCGTGGAGTATGCCGAATTGGACGACATCCTCAGCGAGGGCGACAGCTTGGACACTCTCACCGCCTTCAGTGCTGTGCGCCTTGAATTCTAAACGGCGTCCCATCACCTCCCTTCCTTTACACCTTGATTAAGTGAGCCAACGGGCGTGGCACGGATGCCGCGCCCGTTGGCCTTGGCTCGACACGAAAGCGATGACCCCAAGGAGATTGCTCGAGACGGCGGCCTCGCTCACGGCCATCCTCTTCACGCTCTGTCAGTGCCATCAGACGACTTCCGCTCGGCACCTCGAGGGAGCCGCCGGGTCGGGTGCGACCGGGACGCGTGCTTTCCTTGATCACTTCCAACGACCGCACGGGAAGCTTCGAAGGGCTGGAGGAAACGCTTCGTCTCAGCTTCTCCCAATGGCCGCAGTTCGCCAATCACACCTTGCGGGTCGCCTCTCTCGATGACTTTCGGCGTTCTCTTCTCTCATCGAAACCGCAGCCCGCACCCGCCCGCTGAGCGCTCTCATCCTCGCCTTTCATGGGCAGGCCAATCGCCTCATTGGGTCCCGGAGAAAACCTCCACCAGAGAACGCTGAGAACGGACTGCGAGGGCCTCCGGGACTGCCTCCTACCCGAGGCACCCGTGATTCTCTACGCCTGCCTCACTGGAGGCGGTGAGGACAACCTGACCCAGGACCTCTCCCGCACTTTTCAGCGCCCCGTGATCGCCCCCGTCCACCACTGGCTGATGCAAACGGCCTTGCCCGTCTCCCGACGCACGCCCGAACTGGCGATCGATTCCCGAGGTCGCCTCACGGTCGCCCGGGACCTCTTCGGTCTCTACTACAAACCTCGTCTGCGGAAAAACCGCGACCGCAACCTCATCGCTCCCCTGGCCATGGACGCCCTCTGTCGTGGCGACGGCTACCTCGTCCGATCGTCCCGTTTTCGGCCCCTCTTTCGCCGCTATCACCCCTGACCCACTCATTCACTCTCCTCATCCCTCCGGATTCCCGGCCGCCTCACCCCAAAAACTCAACTTCTTCCGAATGATCCTTCCCGTGGAGAGCGAAATCAAAGAAACCATTCTCGTGGTCGACGACGAAGCCGACATCGTCGAGCTCGTTTGCTTCAACCTTGAGCAGGCCGGCTTCCAGACACTCAAGGCGCTCGATGGCAGCACGGGCCTCGAACTCGCCAAACAACACCGGCCCAACGCCATCGTCCTCGATCTCATGTTGCCGGGCATGAACGGCTTTGAGGTCTTCAAGGCGCTCAAGTTCGACACCCGCACCAAGAACATTCCCGTGCTCATGGTGACGGCCCGTGCAGAGACCACCGACCGAATCACGGGGCTCAAGGCCGGAGCCGACGATTACATCACCAAGCCTTTCAGCCCCAAAGAACTCGTCCTCCGGGTGCAGGCGGTCCTCAAGTGGGCGCCTCCTAAGAGGCCCGATACCATCATTGAATCCGGGCCGCTTTTTCTCGACCGGAGCGATCTGAGCGGATTCCTCAACGGCGCGCCCCTGAGAACCACCTCAACGGAATTCAAGCTGCTGACCCTTCTGGTCGACCACATGGGTGAGGTCGTCACCCGGCAGGCGCTTTTCGATAAGATATGGGGGAAAAAGGAGGACTGCACGAGCCGCACCCTCGACACCCACATGATGCGGCTGAAGGAAAAGCTCGGGGACGAGGCACGTTACATCAAGAACGTGCGTGGGAAAGGCTACTGCTACGCCCCTCCCGCCGAGCGCAACTGAGCGGGCCGAAGGCGCCTCTCGCCGTCGCTCTTCCAGACTAACCTAGTTCTTGTGCCGCACGTCCTCGGCCGACTCGATGTAGATGGTGTCCTCGGCGATGTTGGTGGCGTGATCCCCCACGCGCTCCAGCGAGCGCACCATGAACATCAAGTCCAGATAATCCTTGAGCCGTTCGGGATCCTCCTCCATGCGCTTCCGCAACTGACTGACGAACTTGTTGTGGGCGTCGTCCAGCTCGTCATCAGCCGCATCGATGCCTCGAGCCGTCTCCAAATCGCCTTCGGCGAAGGCCCGGATGCTGGTGCGCAAGAGGCGCGCGGCAATCTGGTAAATGGAGTCGATCAGCTTGGCTTCTCCCACTTCCGGATTCTTTAGCACCAGGCGCACGCGCCGGGCGATGTTTCCCGCCTCGTCGGAAACCCGTTCCAGATTGGTGGCCATTTTCATGGTCGCCACGACCGCCCGGAGATCCTCCGCCACCGGATTGTACAGAGCGAGAATGCGCATGCCTTCGTGATCCACGCGTTTCTCCAGCTGATCGACTTCCTCGTCATCCGCGATCGCGGCACTGCAGAGGTCGTTGTTCCGCTCGATCAGCCCACGAACCGCATTCTCCAGGTTGAGTTCCGCGTTGCTGGCCATCGTGATGACGTCCTTGCGAAGCTGGTTCAGGGCTCCCTGGATACTGGACAAGATGTGATGGGATTCACTCATAAACGTAAGAAAGCGGCCATCGGGATCAACCGTATCGGCCTTGGATATACATCGCGGTTTTTTCTTCTTTCGGGGCCAAGAACAGCTGCTCGGTCGGACTGTGCTCCACAATCTCGCCCATGTACATGTAAATGCACTCATCGCTTGCCCGTTTTGCCTGCGCCATGTTGTGGGTCACAATAACCAGGGTAAAGCGCTGCTTCAACTCGCCAATCAATTCTTCGATCCGTTCAATCCCCGCCGCATCCAGCGCCGAGCACGGCTCGTCCATCAAAATGATCCGGGGCTTCAAGGGGAGCAGACGGGCGATGCAAAGCTTCTGCTGTTGTTCGAGCGTCAAGCCCGTGCCCTTCCGCTTCAGATTGTTCTTTACCGACTCCCAGAGCCCGACCTCTCGCAGCGACTCCTCCACCAAGTGATCCACCTCGGTGCGTTTGAGCAGTTTTCGCGGCGTGTGCGCTTTCAGCCCAAAAGCGACGTTGTCGTAGATCGAGATCGGAAGCGGGTTGGGCCGCTGAAAGACCATCCCAACGTTCTGCCTGAGCGCCGCCACGGAGACGTCTTCGTCCAGAATGTTCTTGTTCAGAATCTCGATCTCGCCCGTCGCCCTGACGTTTCCATAGCGTTCGTTGATTCGATTGAAGGACCGCAAGAGCGTCGTCTTGCCGCAACCCGAGGGTCCAATCAGCGAGGTGACGACGCCTGGCCGAATGCTCACCGACACGTCGATGAGCGCCTGGAAATCGCCGTACCACAGGTTAAAATCCCGCACCGTGATGCTATAATCTTCGGAGTCAGCCATGAGAATTAGAAGGTCTAACCAAACTCGCCGTTGAGGTAGCGGCCGGTGATTTCTTTGCTGGGATTCTCGAACATCGCCTCAGTCTCTCCCCACTCCACGAGTTCCGAGGCGTTGAAGAAGGCCACGTGGTCTGCCATGCGCCGCGCCTGCTGCGTCAAGTTGGTCACCAGAACGATCGTCATCTTCTTCTTCAACTGGGTCAGCACTTCCTCGATCTTCATGGTGGTCACCGGATCGATGGCGATGGAGAATTCGTCGAGGCAGAGGATCTCCGGCTCCAAAGAGAGGGCCCGCGCCAAGGTCAAGCGCTGCTGCTGGCCACCCGAGAGCTTCGTCCCCAGCATGTTCAGGCGATCCTTCACCTCATCCCACAGGACGGACTGCTTCAAACACTGCTCCACCAGCGGGTCCAGCTTGTGCTTGTCGGTGATTCCCCGCCTTCGCGGACCATAGGCCACATTGTCGTAGATCGACATCGGAAGTCCCACCGGCAGAGGGAAGACCATGCCGATGCGACGGCGAAGCGAGTGCACATTGCGAACGTCGCGCACACTCTCCCCGTTGATGGCGACAAGGCCCTCCACGTGCGAGGAGCCAATGAGATCGATGGTCCGGTTGATGCACTTGAGAAACGTGGTCTTTCCAGAGTTGGAGGGACCGACAATGCTGAATACCTCCTTATTCTCGATCTGCAGATCAATGTCATCCAACGCGATGTCTTGGCCGTACCGTACCGTGACGTTGCTAAACTCGATGTGAACACTCATGAAAAGGCGCTGCTGCTGGGAAGGTTTCCAGGTCTTGATGAAACGTCCCTTACCATTTCTTCCGGGAGCGGAGAAAGTAGCGGAGCGTGATGGAAAAGCTGTTGATCACCACGATCAAGCCGACGAGCACGGCGGCCGTGCCGTATTTCATCTCATCCGGCATGCCGGAGATCTTCTCCGCCACCACATGCAAATGATAGGATAGGGCCATGAATCGGTCGTCCAGATGATAGGGCATCAACTTGTCCCCCACCGTCGCCGTGCGGACCGCCACGGAGGCCGCCGCTCCTGTGAAGAGAATCGGAGCCGTTTCCCCAGCGGCACGGGAAATCTCCAGAATCACTCCGGTGAGGATGCCCGAAACGGAATTGGGAAGCACGATCGTGCGGATCGTTTGCCACTTGCTCGCGCCCATGTTCCAACAGGCCTCACGAAAGGCCATCGGGACCGAGGCCAGGGCTTCCCGCGTGGAGGTCACGATGACGGGGATCGTCATCACGGCAATGGTGCAGGCCGCCGCCATCAAGCTCGCTCCCATCTTGAAAGTGAGCACGAAGGCGCCCACGCCAAAAAGGGCGTGCACAATGCTCGGCACGCCGGCGAGACTTGTCACCGCCATGTTGATACAGCGCGTGAACCAGTTGTCGGCCGCATACTCGTTGATGTAAATCCCGGCCAGAATCCCGACCGGCGCCACCAGGAGCAGGGAGACGATCACCAGGTAAAAGGTGCCGATCAGAGGCAGCCAAATGCCGCCTTCCCGGCCCAAGTTCCGTGGAACATCCCAGATGTAGTTCCAGGACAAGACCGGCGAAGCCTTGTAGAAAAGGTAACTGATGATGACCAGGACCGGGATGATCAAGAGGATCGCCGCGCCGAACATGATCGTTTTTGCGGCGGCTTCGACCCGCTCCTTGCGCACTTCGTTCGCATCGGCGGCGAAGGGATTGGTCGTGCTACTCGTGGACGACATAAAAATGGAAGCGGTTGAAGGCTTTAGTCTTCCTTGTGGATCCCCTTGATGATGAGGTCGGAGGTCACATTGATGACCACGCTGATCGTGAGCAGCACGATCCCGATGACAAAGAGCACTTGATAGTGTTCGCTGCCGTGCACGGTATCCGGCATCTCTCCGGCAATGGTCGCCGTGAGCGCTTTCACCCGCTCAAGAACCAACAGCGGATTGAAGAAGTTCTCCGGAATATTATCGGTGTTTCCCGACGCCATCCAGACCGCCATGGTCTCGCCCACTGCTCGGCCGACGCCCAACATGGATGCGGCCAGCAAGCCGTTGCGGGCCGCCGGAAAGAGGACTTTGTAGACGATCTCCCATTTGCTGGCGCCGAGCGCCAGGGCCGCTTCCCGGTAGGAATCCGGCACCGCTCGCAAGGCATCCTCCGAAATGGAGACAATGAGAGGCACGGCCATCAAGGCGACCATGATACTCGCGTTGAGCAGATTCACGCCCACTTCAACGCCCAGCACCTTCTGAATGATCGGCCCCATGATCACGAGACCGATGAATCCCCAGATGATGGAGGGAATGGCGGCGAGAAACTCGATGAGGATCTTCAACCACTCTTTCCGCCGGGGAGGAGCGAATTCAGAGATGTAAACGGCGGCCCCCAATCCAAGCGGCATGGCAAAAAACATGCTCACCACCGTGATGGCAAAGGTCCCATACAAGATCCCCATCGCGCCATAAACCGGCTCGTTGCCCTCAGCGGGAATGGGAATCCATCGATGCGCGAAGAAGAACTCTCCCCAGTCCAGATGCGGGAAGACGGGAGCCGCCTCCTCGAAGATGAAGAAAAAGATCGCCCCCACGAACAGGATGGAACTCCATCCACAAATCGTGATGAGGATCCTGATGGGCAGCTCGGCGCCATCCAAAAGCTTGGCGCCGAGCGCTCGAAAAGATCGATTGTTGGATGACATAGAGATGGGTGTTGGTTTGGGTTCACGGTGCTCCCGTCACCCGAGCCTTGGCGGTTTTTCCTCACGCAAGTCTCACGGACCAATTCAGTTCGAAAGCGGCACGAAACTCTCGGCTTTCACGATGGCCTGCCCTTCGGGTCCTTTGATCCAGTCGAGGTAATCCTTCACCGCGCCTTCCGGCTCGCCGACCGTGTAGACGTAGAGAGCCCGGGCAATGGGGTAATCTCCAGAGGCCACGGTGGCGTTGGAAGGCTCAAAGGCCTCGCCACCGGTGGTCTTGCTCACCGCGACCCAGCCCACGTGATCCGTCTTGTACCCCATTCCGCTGTAGCCGATGCCCGAGGGCGTCGTCTGACAAAACTCCACCACCGCCGTGGAGCCAGGCATCGCGGCGGTTCCCTGCTTGTACTCCACGCCCTTGCCGTCCTCGCCCTTGCCGCAGACCGCACTCTGAAAGAATGCGTAAGTTCCCGAAGCGTTGTTGCGGCCGACTCGCGTGATCTCGCGATCCTCCCCTCCAACCTGGCTCCAGTTGTCAATGTTGCCGCCTTCGGCCCAAATCCCTTTGAGTTGCTCCAGGGAAAGCGCCTTGACCGGGTTTTCCGGATGGACGAAAACCGCAATCCCGTCGTAACCCACGATGTGCTCGACGGCCGGTTTCCCATGCGCTGCCTCGACCTGGGCATTCTCCTCGTCCTTCATTGGACGGCTGGAATGGGCGATCTCAATGGTGCCGTTGATCAAGGCCTTGATCCCCGTCCCCGATCCTTCACCGTTCACGGTCAGACCGACGTTTGGATTCAGTTCCTGATACTTCTCAGCCCAGGCCAGGCCCACCTGGAGCATCGTGTCTGAACCATTGACGGAGATGGCGGTGTAGTCATCGCCTTCACCGCCAACGCAAGCGGCGAGAGAAACGGCGATTCCCAGCGAAAGGGCGCTCAGCGCACCCAACTGGATCAGTTGTTTTCTATTCATGATTTACAGTGGTTTGCGGCACCGAAACTGCTGATCGGGCGGAATTTCTCTATAGGCCTCGCGTGACGTTATCGTGACACTTGAAATGTGACATTTGCGTGACAATTGGGCCGGGGTAGCGCTTTTAGATCCTTAAGTCACAAGCCTGTGACCTTTAACCACCCACGCGGAGGGCCCAATCTATCCGATCCGTCACGTAAAAGCCGATTTTGTCACGCCTTGAAAACTTGGCCAAACGCCTCCCAAGCCGGTGCTCAGAAGCGCCCCGTCACCCCATGAAGGGGTTTCCTGAAGACTCCCATCCAGGTTTCCAAGGACCCTACCAACCCTCGGAAAATGGCCTCAAGCGCCCCTTTTCACCCCTCGCCAAGGTCCTCTCGGCCCTGCGCAGGTCCCTACTCGCCCGGTTTTTTCACCCCTGCGCCCCGCAAACTTCCCCCATTTCCCAACTTTCGGTGGACGCTCGGCCATCGTGGGTAAAGTCCCCCTTCGGCACACCCCATCATGAGAACGAAGCGCGATTGCCAATGGGAACACCCCTACCAACCCGTCCCGGCATACAGCAAGCGGGTCGCCTATTTCAGCATGGAGTTCGGGATCGACCCGGCCCTGAAGA
The DNA here is from genome assembly GCA_965204485.1 of Verrucomicrobiales bacterium. Classification (GTDB taxonomy): domain Bacteria; phylum Verrucomicrobiota; class Verrucomicrobiia; order Verrucomicrobiales; family DEV007; genus JAACDM01. The sequence goes on along the minus strand of CBDBEZ010000034.1, from coordinate 107,210 downwards.
TTTATTCGGGAGGACTGGGCTATCTGGCGGGATCTCACATGCGCAGCGCCCACGACCTCAATCAGAACCTGATCGGGATCGGCATGCTCTGGAAGCTGGGTTACTACGAGCAGACCCGCGATGAGCAGAACCAAATGCGCGTTCTCTTCCGGGAACGGTGCTACTCCTTCCTCGAGATGACGGACCTCGTCGTGCCCGTTCTCATCAACGAGCACGAGGTCAAGGTGCAGGCCTACTACTTGCCGCCCGAGGCTTTCGGCACCGTTCCGCTCTACCTCCTCACCACCGATCAGGAGGAGGAGAACGACTACCTCGGACGCACCATCACCCACCGCCTCTACGACCACAACGAGGCGGCCCGCATCGCCCAGAGCATCGTGCTCGGCATCGGTGGCGCCAAGGTGGTGGAGGCGCTGGGCGGCGCCGACATCTATCACATGAACGAAGCGCATTCGCTTCCCCTGGCTTTCAAGCTCTACCAGGATCTCGGCTCCGTCGAAAAAGTGCGCGAGCGCGTGGTGTTCACCACCCACACCCCCATTCGGGCCGGTAACGAAGTCCGCAATATCCATTTGCTCGAGTCCATGGGCTTTTTCGGCAAGGTCCCGCTCAAAACGGTCCGGCGCCTCACACACACCCGCACTGATGACTTCGAGTACACGCCGGCTGCTCTAGCGCTTTCCCGACGCGCCAACGGCGTGTCGCAATTGCACGGCAAGGTGGCGGACGCAATGTGGAAACACGCAAGGACGAAACCCGAGATTTTGGGGATCACCAACGCTCAGCATCGCGGTTTCTGGCAGGACATCGTCCTGCGGCAAGCCCTGGAGAACAACTGCGACGACACTCTCCGTTCCCGCAAGGCGGAACTCAAGAAACAACTCTTCTCCCTCGTGGCGGATCAAACCGGCAAGCTCTTCAATACCAGGGTCGTGACCTTGGTCTGGGCCCGGCGATTCGCCGCTTACAAACGCGCCGACCTAATTCTCCGGGACCTCGATGCTTTTCACGACCTGCTCGAAGATGCCGACCATCCGATTCAAATCGTTTGGGCTGGGAAACCCTACCCGGAAGACCAGTTCGCCGTCGACCTCTTCAACCGCCTCGTCGAACTCACCCATTCATTCCCCAACGCGGCGGTCCTGACGGGCTACGAAATGGACGTTTCCGCGATCATCAAGCGCGGCGCCGACATCTGGCTGAACACGCCTCGGCGTCCCAAGGAAGCCTCTGGAACCAGCGGCATGACCGCGTCGATGAACGGCGCTGTGAACCTTTCCACCAATGATGGCTGGATCCCCGAGTTCGCGAAGCATGGAGAAAACGCCTTCATCCTGCCGGAAGCCGACGTGACCCAACCCGAAGAGGAACAGGACGATCACGATCATTTCCACCTCCTGCGCATTCTCAAGGAGGAGGTCCTTCCCTGCTACTACGATCGCCCGGACGACTGGCTGCGTTTGATGAAACGTAGCATGGAAGACGTCGTCCCTCGCTTCGATTCCCATCGCATGGCGGATGAATACTACCAGCTCCTCTACGCCTGAACGGATCACCGGCACCAGGCCGCGAACCCTCGCCGAACAAGGACGCCCAACCCGCGCAGGAAGACCCGAAGGCCGGCCCGCTTTCCTCGGGGACACCTCAAATTGCGGGAGACCCTAACCACCGTGGAACGCCCGGTCCAAACCCCGCCGCCCGGCAGCCACGTGCTCCGGCATTGCGGCGATGTGTTCACCGTCGAACTGCTGGCGCCCTCATCCCGGCCGGGCAAGGTCTGGCTGCGCACCAACCTCGGCAACGGCGAGCGCCAGCGCGCATCGCTCGTGGCAAGGATCGAATCGGACGCCTCCGACTTCGAGAGCGACTGGCATGATCTACCGATGACCGCCCTGGGCGAGGACCGCCACAGCCTCACCCTGCCCCTGCTGGAGACGGGCCGCTTCGAGGCCAAGGCCTTCTTTCTCTCGGAGACTGAATCGGTCGAGGAGGAGACGCCGTGCTGGCCCGAGGGCGACAACATTGTGGTCAAGGTGGAGCCGGCCTGCCACGCCAGCGCCGCGACCATCTACTCGGCCTTTGTCCGCCAATTCGGTCCCAATCGCACCCATGGAGCGGAGAACGCTGCCCACCGTTCGGCTGTCGTTCAACTGGAGTCGGCCGGCTACGAAGTCATTCCGCGCTCGGGCAAGTTTCGAGACCTCATCGCCCAGCTCGATCATATCGTGCACGATCTCGGCTTCCAGATCATTCAGCTCCTCCCGATCTTCCCGACGCCCACCACCTACGCACGAATGGGACGTTTCGGCAGTCCCTTCGCGGCGCTCGGTCTCATGGGGGTCGATCCCGCCCTGGCCGAGTTCGATCGCAAGACCACGCCCTTGCAACAATTTGAGGAACTGCTCGACGAGACCCATCGCCGCGGCGCTCGGCTCTTCCTCGACATCCCCATCAATCACACCGGATGGGCTTCCTGGCTGCAGAATCATCATCCCGAATGGTTCAAACGCGGGCACGAGGAAGACGAGTTCGAATCTCCGGGAGCCTGGGGCGTCATCTGGGCCGATCTGTCCGAACTGGACTATCGCCACCAGGATCTCTGGCAATACATGGCCGAAGTCTTTCTTTTCTGGTGCCGCATGGGCGTAGACGGATTCCGTTGCGACGCCGGCTACATGATCCCGCTGCCCGTCTGGCGCTACATCACGTCCAAAGTTCGCCTGCAGTTTCCCGATACCATCTTTTTCCTCGAGGGCTTGGGCGGCGACAAACGGGTCGTTTTCGACCTGCTCGACCGCGCCAACCTGAACTGGGCCTACTCGGAACTCTTTCAGAACTACCACCGCCCGGATGTCGAGGCGATCCTCACCGAGTCCATCGCGATATCCCGATCCAAAGGCGCTCAGATTCATTTCGCCGAAACTCACGACAATCTCCGCCTGGCAGCCACCTCCGTGGCCCACGCCAGGATGCGCACCGCCCTGGCGGCCCTCTGCTCCCATTCCGGTGGCTTCGGAATCACCGCCGGCGTCGAGTGGTTCGCCACTGCCCGCGTCGAGGTTCACGGCGCTCCCAGCCTCAACTGGGGCGCTCACCCCAATCAGATCACCGAACTCCGACGGCTCAATACCCTCTTGGTACGGCATCCCGCTTTCTGGTCCGACGCCCAGCTCTCCCTCATCCCCCGCAATGAAGCGCCCGCCTTGGTGCTTCTGCGAGAAAACGAAACGGCTGACGATGCCGTTCTCGTCGTGGTCAATCTCGATCACGAACACTCCGTCCAGGTTGAATGGGAGCCCCAGCGCTGGCCCTCCCCCTCCGCGAACGAATCCCTTTGGGACCTGCTCACGGGAGTACCCGTCAAGCCAGTTCGAGAAAACCGCGACACCTTGCCCGCCTTGCGCCTCGCTCCCGGAGAAGCCCGATGCCTCTCCCGGGACGCTCGCTGGATCGAGCGACTCGGCCTCACGGAGTCCCCTCGAGACCCTCATCGCTCCCCCGCCCTCAGCCATGCCGGTCCAACCCGAGGCGCACCGCACAACATCCATCAACGCCTGAAAAGCAAGGTTCTCGAGATCCTTCGTTTCCTGGAAGCCTCGGACCCCCTCGATTCTCTCGACCTGGACGCATTGGCCTCGACCCTTCACCAGGATCCTTTCGCCTTCTGCCAGTCCCAATGCCACGATCCCGCGCGTCCTCTGCTGGTGCGCTGGGCCTGGCCAAGAGACACTCGCCGGGTCGTTCCCTGGCCGGAGGGCACGCTCCTCGCGGTGCACTCACCCCATCCTTTCACCGTCGAACTCCACCAGAAACGCCGCGTCCTCCGCCGGGAAGCCAGCCTGGAAGAAGCTTCCGGGCAGCACTTCGCCCTCCTCTCCCCGCCCAAGATCGCCCCGTCTCAGCTGCCCACCCGCTACACCATCGCCCTGAAGGCTTTCTCCGATCAAGGCGTCGAGCGGCATCGGGGAGAGTTGATGCCTCTGTCAGCCAATCCTCCGGACATCTCCCTCGCCGTCTCCAAACGTGACGTCGTCGAGAAGAACATTTACGGGCTCGCCACCAACGGGCGGGGTGCGATGGCACACGCACGCGCTCCTTGGGGAGAACTTCGCAGCCAATACGACACCCTCTTGGCCGCCAATCCTCACCCCGCCTATCCCGTGGATCGGCGCATGCTCTTGGCACGTTTGCGAGGGTGGCTCGTCTATCGCGGTTACTCCAGAGAAATCGAGGTCTCTCATCTCGAGAGCTTCTCTCAAGGTGACGACGGCACTCTGCAATGGTTGTTCTCCCTTCCCATCGGCATGGGAAAACACACCCGCTTTGGCATCCGCCTCCACCTCCTTCCTCACCAAAACACCGTTTGGATCGTGTTTCACCGCCCGAGTGAAACCGATCAATCCCCCGAACTCCTCCGCGACGCCACCCCGCTCCAGCTCATCCTCCGGCCGGACATCGAGGATCGCGGTTTCCACGAGAAAACCAAGGCTCTGTGGGGGCCCGAGGATGCCTGGCCCGCGGCGGTTTCTCCCGAGGAGACGGGTTTCTCCTTCCGCCCGAAAGGGGGCGCGGGCCTCGTCATGTCCTCGCCCGAAGGCCGTTTCACCCACGAACCCGAGTGGCGATATCTCCAGCCACACCCCATCGATGCCGAACGCGGTCTCGACGGCTCCAGCGACCTGTTCAGTCCCGGTTATTTCTCCTTCGCCATGAAAGGCGGCGCCGAGGTCACCCTCAACGCCCATCTCCCCGGCGAAGCGGCGTCGACCCTTCCTCTCCCCCCCTTCGAGGCTCTCGTTCGCTCTTTCGCCGAGGCCGCCCGGCACGCCATCGACGCCTTCATCGTCAAGCGAGACGAGACCAAGACGGTCATCGCAGGCTATCCCTGGTTTCTCGACTGGGGCCGGGATACCCTCATTTGCCTTCGCGGCATCATCGCGGCCGGCCGCCTCGAGGATGCCCGCGACATCGTGAAGCAATTCGCACGCTTTGAGAGACAGGGAACGCTCCCTAACATGATCCGCGGAGGCGACGATTCCAATCGCGACACCAGTGACGCGCCGCTCTGGCTGTTCGTCGCCTGCGCCGACCTCTTGAAAGCGGAGCGCGATCGCGGCTTCGCCGCCACGGATTGCGGCGACGGGCGCACGCTGAAGGAAATCCTTGTCTCCATCGCTCGCCACTATCTCGATGGAACGCCAAACGGAATCCGCGTGGACGAGGAATCAGGTCTGGTCTTCAGTCCCTCACACTTTACCTGGATGGATACCAATCACCCGGCCGGCACGCCGCGGACGGGTTATCCCATCGAGATCCAGGCCCTCTGGCACCACGCGCTCACCTTCCTGGCCAAATTCGAACAAGATCAGCCCTGGGCGGAACTCGCCCTCAAAGTCTCGTCTTCCATCGAGACCCTCTTCTGCCGCCCCGGGCAGGATTTCCTGTCGGACTGCCTGCACGCCGACACGAGACAATCGGCTCGCCAGGCAAGCGCCGACGATCATCTCCGCTCCAATCAGCTCCTCGCCGTCACTCTCGGCGCCGTGAAGAACGAGGCCATCCAAAACGCCGTGGTGGCCTCCTCCGAGGAACTGCTCGTGCCCGGCGCCATTCGCAGCTTGGCGGACCGCCCGGTGTCTCACCCTCTGCCCGTGCGGCACAAGGGACATCTCGTCAACGATCCCAGAAAACCCTACTGGGGCCACTATCGCGGCGACGAGGACACGCGTCGCAAGCCCGCCTATCACAACGGCACGGCCTGGACCTGGCCCTTTCCTTCCTACGCCGAGGCACTGGTGCTCACACGAGGCGCTTCCGCCCTCCCGGTGGCCCGGGCCGTGCTCGCCAGCGGGGCCCCGTGGTTCCGCCAAGGCTGTTTGGGCCACGTCCCGGAGATCGCCGATGGCGATGCGCCCCACGCCGAGCGTGGCTGCGGCGCCCAGGCCTGGGGCGTCACCGAACTCTATCGCGTCATGCGATTCCTCGAAAAATGGGAGGACGGCCCCGGGGCGGCCGAAACCCGTTGACCTGCCGCGCTGTGCGTGAACTTCCTTGGCGCTTCCTGGCCGCCGATCGAGACCTCCCCCTGGCTCCGGCATCACTTGACCGCCCGTGTCGCCGTGAAGGGTTTGATGTGCTTGGACAAGACATCATCGGAATCGGGGCCCCAATCATCCTCGAACATGGCAGTCAAGACGAAGCCCGCGCTCATCTGGCCGCCTAACTGATCTTCCAGAGTGTGCCCGAAACACCAGGGCTCGCCACGCTCCTCGAGATCCGCCAATTCGCGCTCGCTCAGTTCTTCCAAGTCCGAGTAGGGGATGCGATGACGCACCCGGAGCACCCCACGCTCCCTTTCCCTTTCGTCAAAAATAAAGAAAGCCGGATTGCAAAATCCCGCGATCAACACGCCGCCCTGCCGGAGCACGCGATGGGTCTCTCTCCAAACGGGGAGAATGTCCGGCACAAAGACATTCGCGCAGGGATGCACGACCAGGTCGAAGGCCGCGTCTCCGAACATCGACAGGTCGCTCATGTCACCGTGCGCCGTCTCCAACTCCAATCCCTCGCGGGCCGCCACCTTCCGGTCCTGCGCCAATTGACGCGGGGCGTTGTCCAGCACCGTGACCCGAGCCCCGGCCGCAGCCAGGATCGGTGCCTGCTGACCGCCTCCCCCCGCCAGGCAGAGGGCCTCACAACCTTGCAATTCTTCCGGGAACCAGTCCCGCGGAACCGGGCGGGACGGCGTGACCACGATGGCGAAGTCGCCGCGCCGCGCCCGCGCGATCTCTGCGGGACTCACCGGAATCGTCCAGCGGTTCTCCTGATCCACTTGGAGATCCCACATCGCCTCGTTGTGCGACCGGATCGCTTCCGCACTCAGGCCTTCGCTGTTCGTCTCGCTCATGCCTGGTGGGGTGTTTGAAAAAAGATAGGCGAAGTTCGCGAACATTTCTCGCGGAATTCAAGGCGCGAGGAGGAAGCTGAGAGCACTCAGCGATCGACGAACAAGCCGGACCGCGGGGAGAGAGACCGCGCTCCAAGCAACATTGGAAACTTCTTCAATCATCTCTCCGCACCGTGTTGATGACCATGCGCCATCATTCATTCCTTCACCGTCACGCTCAATCGCCAAAACCGCGTCTCTCCAGAGACGGGAATCTCCACGATGTCACGAACACCCTGGCTCGCCACCACTTCGCCTTCCAGCGGTTCGTCCTCCCAGGTGATGAGATCACCGGACGACTGCATCCGATAGCTCACTTCCATCACTCCCTTCCGCCGCGTGTAGCGCAAACGCGGGCCATCCTCCTCCCTCACCACGATCAAGGCCAGCCCTTCACTCCTTGCGAAATCGTCCTCGCCCATCGCGTAGTAGAGCAGAGCCGGCGCTTCGGCTTTCGTGGTGGGCGCGTTCAAGGGATCCGCAATCCCGTGGGATCCAAGCCAGGCCGCCAAACTTGTCGGCTCGGGCTCGCCTCCAGCCGCTGGGAGCGGAGCGGCTCCCGGCGATCCGTCCAGCCGTTCCGCCGTCCAGCGCGTTGGATCTGCCAACGCGCTGACCTTCATCCCGCCGAGAAACCCGATCGAGCCCCCGCCCAATCCCTCATCTCCCTCTCCTTGTGGCCAGGGTGCCCGATCGTGGTAACGCAAGGTCACTAACAAACGACCCTGCTGATCCCGCAAAGAAACGCGCTCGCCGTCGTTGGCCAACCGCTGTTCACCGGTAAACTCAGCCACCACGCGAGCGGCATCGGCTCCAGCATAACGCATGTCAAAGGCGGCTTCGTCCGCCACGATCACCGCATAGCCGCCCGGCGAGAGGACCGCTCCGTGATCCTTCACAACGCGCGCCGAGACGCCGCGCGTGATCTGCAAGCCTGACAGATCCACCGCGTGATCCGTGACATTCCGCAGTTCGATAAACTCGAAAGCCCCCGCTTCCTCGAATCCCGCCGAGGCCTCGGTAGCCGAGGGCTCCCGAGGAGCGTAGTGGATTTCGCTGATCACCAGCGAATCCGGGGTCGGCGGTGGCGCCAATGTGAACACCGCCTCGGCCAGCGGCGACCACTCTCCATCAGGATCGTAAACCCGTCCCAGCATCGTCACCGCGTGATCGACCACCGGTGGGCCGTCCGGGTCGTAGGGGACGGCTTCGGGATGAAGCGAGCCATCCGGCAAGCGGGGATCTTCTCCGTTGAGGGTGTAGTGGATATCACCGTTCACCGGATTGAATACGGAGTCGTTGAAAATCCTTATGGTCACCGAGGAACCTCGCTCGACCACACCGCCGAAAGGCTTGAACTGGGGGAAGCCGATGCGGCGCGGAATGAAACCTTGATCCGCCAGCTGATCCAAGACCACATCGGTGCGCCCGGGGAACCACACCTCATTCTCTTTGTCGAGCTGGTTCTGCCAGTTCCCTTCCCGGGTCTCCGGCCGACTCACGTGCAGATCGCCCCAGCGCGCGCTTTCACCGATCAGAGGCTCATAGACCACGGCAACCAAGTCGTTCCACGAGTCGGCCGCTCCCTCCGGAGTCAATTCGCCACCGTTGAAGAAATGCTTCACCACGCGGTCACCGAAACGCAAATGATAGTCCGGGTTGTCATGCATCTCAGCATTGAGAAACGTCGGTCCCAGATTGGTCCGATAGCTCGTGTTGTCCATCGTCAGGCTCTGCGTGTTCAGCCCGTTGAGTCCGGCCCGTTCCGAGTCCCAGGCAAAGAACATCCAGCCGTTCCCCTGGGCGCCCTCCACCGGCTCACGTCGCCGTCCATAGCGCATGTTCTTGTGATCCCAGTCCTGATTGCCGCTGTAGAAGTTGATCAAGAGGTAATCGATCAGGTTATCCACATCCACGTAGCGCAGGAGTTCTTCGTAGTTCTCCGGGACACTCAAATCCTCCCTGGCCAGATCGTGAGTCAGCTCATAGGCCTCATCCGAGCCGTTGACCACGATGGTGGGCTGAAAGTTCGGCGTGTCCTGCAAGGCATCCCAGTCATCTTCGTCCCCGCCAAAGTGCTCGGCCAGCAAGCTGGCTTCGAACCGCTCGAACACATGGTACATGCCCCAGTAGAGGCCGTTGATGTAGAGGTGCGCGTAAATCTGCGACTGGTTCGGCTGGGCCATGCGCCGCTGCACTTCGCGATGCCACTGGTCGCGGATGTACTGAGCCCGCAGGCGAACCCCGGGATGAATCCAGGAATCGCCGTTGTTGCTCCGAAAATTGAGGCTGTTGAAAGCCGTCACTTCCGAATCCTCGAACAAACGAAAATCTAACTTACCCGGACCGTAATGGGTGCGAAAAATCACCCGCATGTTGTGCTTCACCCGGTTGGGACTCCGGCTGGCATTCCCCTGCATTCGAATCCCAGCATTGGCCTGAATCGTCTGGCCGTGCGGAAATCCGAACATCTCGATCGAGACCGGACGCTCCCATGCATCCTCGATCCCCTCGTTGACCAGATCCTTCGCTTGGCTGTTGGCGTAGATCCCGGTTTTCGAAGAAAACAGATGCTCGTTTTCGGTGACCAACGAAATCGTCGGCGCCGAAAGCAAGGCCGCCTTCACCTCTTCTCGCGTGTAAATGCCTCCCACCACCTCGGGATCCATCTCGTAGTCGGACGGGCGCGAGCCCCAGCGTTCCGGGAATCCCTCCGGCAAGTCCGGCTGCCCGATCACGTCGTCGAGAAAGAGATAGGTCTGGGTCCGCAGGGGACTGTCCTGCAATCCACGCTTCCTCACCACCGCCCGCACCACCGTCGTCTTGGCAATCTCGATGGGCTCCGTGAAGAGTTCTCCCGTGGGAGACTTGAAAAGCGTGCCTTCGTCAGGCTCGAGATCGTTCAGCGTATACCAAATCTCCGCACCCTCCGTCTCGGTGGAAAGGCGCAGGCGAAAGGCTTCCTCGAAAAAACCGTGATTTTCCGAAAAACTCACCTCGGAGGCAAAACCGCTCACCGAACTTCGGTTCGCCGCCCCGGGCGTGGGTTCGAGCATGTAGCCCCACTCGCCATCGCGATCGATTCCATAGGAAACGCCGCGTTCCTGCTCGGGAAAGGCTGGTGAGAAATCGGTGAGGACCGTCACGCCATCGGGAGCGATGAAAGCCAGCCGTTCTCCGCCGCGATTGATGCGGAAGCTGGCTTGCAAGGGGCCGTCCGACGGATCCTCTACACCCGAGGCATAGACCAGAAGAAAGCCTCCCGCTTCCACCGTCACCTGAGGAAAGCGCCAGTGGGTCTCCACATCTTCCACGGAGAAATCGTCGTCATCCGTCAGGTAATAGCCCTCCAGGTCCACTGCCGCCTCACCGCTATTGTGGATCTCGATCCAATCTGCGTTCTCCGCCAACTCGACAGGGTCTCCCGGCCCGCCCGTGCCCTGGTTGGAAGCCAGGAATTCATTGAGGCGCAGATCGGCTTCCAGACGGCCGCCAAGAACGGAAAACAGCGCAAGGACTAAGAGGGTGGGGTGTTTCATGACGTCAAACGGAACGGATTCCGCCACCCTAAAAGAATTCCCATCGGGAAGGAAAGCGTTTCTTCCAAGGCAGCTCGAGCTGCGATAAAAAGGCGCATGCGCCGACGAACCCCCATGGTTTCCCTGCTCGTGCTCCTGTTCTCCGCCCAGGTCGCCACGACGGCCCCTCCCAACATCTTGCTCATCGTGGCCGACGATCTCGGATTTTCAGATCTGGGCTGCTACGGCGGAGAAATCGCCACCCCTCATCTGGACCGGCTCGCCCGCCAGGGCGAGCGTTTCTCACAGTTTTACAACACCGCCCGTTGCTGGCCCTCCCGCGCCGCCATTCTCACCGGCTATTACCCCCAACAGGTGCGCCGCGATACCGTGCCCGGTGTCCGCAGCGGAGGGGGTGGCCAGCGACCGCCCTGGGCCAAGCTCCTGCCAGAGCTTCTCCAGTCCGCCGGCTACCGAAGCTACCACTCCGGCAAATGGCATCTCGATGGCATGCCAATCGCGCAGGGCTTCGACCACTCGTATTACCTCAAGGATCAAGGCCGTTTCTTTCATCCTAAAGTCCATCATCGCGATGATCGTCCCTTGCCTCCCGTGGCGCCGGGTACCGACTACTACGGCACCATCGCCATCGCGGATCACGCCATCGCCTGCCTTCAGGAACACGCCCGGGAGTTTTCCGAAAAACCCTTCTTTCACTACCTCGCCTTCACCGCCCCGCACTTTCCCCTCCACGCGCTTCCCCAGGACTTCGCGCGCTATGCCGACCGCTACCACGCCGGCTGGGAGGTGATCCGCCAAGAACGCTGGGAACGCCAGCGGGGAAGCGACTGGCTGAACGTCACCCGCCTCTCTCCGCCCGAGCGACACCTTGGGCCACCCTACCATTTTCCAGAAGTGCTTGCCATTCTCGGGCCGGACGAGGTCAATCGCCCGCTTCCCTGGGACACCCTCACCGAAAGCCAACGCCGCTTTCAAGCAAACAAGATGGCCTTGCATGCCGCCATGGTCGCCCGCATGGATCGCGAGATCGGGCGCGTGCTCGATCAGTTGACTGAAATGAAAGCAATGAACAACACGCTCATCGCCTTTCTCTCGGACAACGGCGCCAGCGCGGAGATCATGGTCCGGGACGACGGACACGATCCACAGGCCCCTCCCGGCTCCGCCGCCACCTATCTCTGTCTCGGACCCGGTTGGTCCACCACCTGCAACACGCCCTTCCGGCGTCACAAAACCTGGGTCCACGAAGGCGGCATCGCCACCCCGTTCATTCTCCACTGGCCGGGAGGACCAAAGATCTCACCGGAACAGCGTCGCCGACCCGCCCACGTCATCGACCTCGTTCCCACGATCCTCAACCTCGCCGGCCTCACGGCGAAAACGGAAGGACCGCCGCGTCCCGGAAAAGATTTTCTGGCTCCCGCCAATCCGTCTGACCCGCCCCGCACCCTCTGGTGGCAACACGAGTGGAACCGCGCCCTCCGACAGGGCCAGTGGAAAATCGTCGCTCCGGAGGGTGAGCCCTGGGAACTTTACGACCTCCAGCGAGATCGCGCGGAAACGCTGGACCTGGCCGAGAGCGAGCCCGACCGCCTCCGCGCCTTGACGGAGCGCTGGGAAACCCTCTGGCAGTCGTTCCAAGAAATCGCGCGCGACGCTCCGTGAGGTGAGTCGGCTCTCCCTGCCTGCCTGCTGTCTCAACGCTTCTTCCCGGCCTCCGCGTAGACCGCCCGCACCTCGTCGGCCAGGATCCCGATGCCCTCCTGCACCACCGCAGGTTCCTGCGAATACGTCATCCGCAGACATTCGTGCGCGTGTTCGTGCGGCGCTTCGAGCCCAAAAAAGAAATAGTGCCCGGGAACCACGATGACTCGGCGCGCTTTCAATCGTTCATAGAGTTCGCCCGCGCTGATCGGAAGCTTTGGAAAGCGTAGCCAGAGAAAGAGAGCACCTTTCGGCCGATGAATCTCAAGCGGAATGCCGACGAAGGCTTCACGCACCCACTCCACCGCTTGCCTGAGGCGCTCGCGGTAATAGGGCTGGATCGTTTCCTCACATAAAGATAGGATTGAGCCGTCCTCGAATAGGTTCCGCACCAGATACTGACCCACATTGTTGTTGGCCAACGTCACGATGCAATTCGCGGCGCTCACCGCGTCGACCACCGCCGGCGGCCCCGCCAGAAAGGCCGTGCGCGTCCCCGGCAGACCCAACTTGGACAAGCTCATGGTCAGGATCGTGTTCTCGTTCCAATTCGGCGTCACCTCCTCGAAGAGAATGTTCGGAAACGGCGCCCCATAGGCGTTGTCGACAATCAAGGGAATGTTGTGCACCGCCGCCAGTTCAGCGAGCCGCCTCATCTCACCGTCGGTCAGCACATTGCCCGTGGGATTGGTCGGTCGAGAGACACAAATGGCCGCCACGTGCCGGTCGATCTTCAGGCGCTCGAAGTCGATGCGATACTTGAAGAACCCATCCGCATCGTACTCCACCAGCGGCGGAACGGACGTGAACATGCCTGGAAACAAGCCCTGATTCGCATAACCGATGTACTCCGGCGCCAGGGGAAAGAGGATCCGCTTCTCTCCCGTCCGGTGTTGGCCCGCCAAGAGATTGAAAAGGAGGAAGAAGGCCGCCTGGCTCCCGCAGGTCACGGCCAGGTTCTCCTCACCGATCTGCCAGCCGAAGCGCTCGCTCAAAAGTCCGGCCAATGCCGCCAGCACCCGATCATTCCCCCGCCGGGGATCGTAAATGCCAATCATCCGGTCGAACTCCGGGGATTCGAGGATCTCCCGCATGCGCCCGCGGAAGACCTCCACCACCTCGGGAATGATGGCCGGGTTCCCGCCACCCATCATCAGCATGTCACCCCGCGCCATCGCGCGACCAAGATCGTCCATCAACTCAATGACGCCGCTGCCCAGGCCATCGCCGAACTTCGAAATCGGAAAACGCATTTCCATGAAACAACCTACATGAAACGGCGTCATGAGAAAGGAAAACTCATTTCATCATCACCCGAACGGCGGCGCCTCGTCCACTGGTTTTATGTGATTTTGTTAGCGCCGTCGATATTCCTACCAAAAGCGGTCGGAGGCCACCCCACTTGCTTGCTCCAGACCGCTCCGTGAACTCAATGAACGGTCAGCAACGGGCGCTTTCACTCTTCAATCAATCCGGTTCCGATCGTCCTCACTCGAGGCCGCCGTGGCGGCCAACGACTCTCCGGGCGCCGTCGTCTTGATTGGCGCTAACCTAACGGTTCACCGCCTTGTCGTATGCCAACTCCGCCCTTGGCTTGAAGGCCACGATGTTCCCGGGCGCGGAAGCGTCCTCATCGGGTAGGCTCAGAGTGAAAGCCCACCCCTTCCCGGGAATCGCCTCCACCGCGATCGCCCCCTCCATCAAGTCCACGGCGTGACGGCAGAAGGATAACGAAAGCTCCATGCCCCCCCCTTGCGGGAGGGATCCGTTCGACACCATCCCGCGCGCAAGCCAATCAAGTGCCCCATGCCAGATGCCGCTCCCGGAAACACCCAGTTCAATCGTGCGGCAAGCTTCCTTGGACGCGCTCACGCGAAGCCTCAGTTCAACTCCTCCATGCCCGGCGAGATCGCTCGCCACGGCCACCAACTGCCACAACAAACGCCGCAACAAATCGCGATCCGCCCAGACCGTTCCCAAATCTCCGCAGTCGAGGGTCAGGCCCGCCTCTTCCCCGATTTCCTCCAGCAGCTCACTCAAATCACACATCACCAGGGAGAGCGACGGTGTCTCTCCCTGCGGCAAGGCAAAACCCGGGTGACGCACCATGGCCGCGACCAAACGCCGAGCCTCCGCCAGGCGTCGCCGCTGCGCCAAGGCCCGGACCTCCAGCCCTTGCAAACGCCCCTCGAGCTGATCGACCGCGTAGGCGGTCCACTCCGCCCTCAACCGGTGGTTCCGCCGGGGGTCTCTCAAAGCACTCTCAACCTCCCTCAAGGCACCCCGTTGGGTGAGCAGATTCTCCACTCGCAGGCAAAGTTCTTCCGCATCAACCGGCTTGGCCAAAAACTCCGTCGCGCCCGCCCGCAACCCGCGCAGCCGATCGTCCAAATCCGCCTGCCCAGAAAGCATGATCACGGGAATCGCTGGAATCTCGGGATCCTCGTGCAAGCGGCGGCACACGGAGAATCCGTCTTCCCCCGGAAGAAAGACGTCCAGCAACAAGAGGTCCGGAGCGAGTTCCGCCGCCATCTCCAGAGCCTCGTGACTGTCCGCCGCCTTGAGCACATCCACCGGGATTTCCGCCAACACCCTCGACAAATACCGTCGATCTGCCGCCTGATCGTCGACGATCAAGACACGTCCTAGAGATGACCGATTGGGCATGGGAAACAAAGAGATTACACGGGAGATGAATGAACAGGATGCTTGATAAGCGTTCGATCTAAATTTCATAATAATCATAATTAGAGATCCGCAACCAAGTATTTGCTTTTCTTAGATTTTCGGTCCCAGACGCGTCTCCGACACCGAATCCGCACTTCTCACCAACCGATCTCACTCCTCTCCGCCCTCGCCCGGGCGATGAGGCACGGTCCGCCGCAACGAAGCCGACGCGGAACGTCGTCACCTCGACTCTCGCTAGCGTTGCGGCCAGTTCAGATGGCGATGCAAGAAGTCGTAGGTTCCCCGGCCGTTGATGGTGTGCGGCCCGTCAAACCACTCGATGGCCACGCGATCGGGAAGCTTCAGGCGAGCCGCATACAGATGCCGCACCTTGGCAAACTCAAGCGCCACTCGCTCGTCGGGAGCCACGCCATCGAAATGACCTCGCTCCACCATGAAGGGACGCGGAGCGATCAGGGCCGCCATCTCCGCGTAATTGAAAGTGCTCCCCAAGTCGAACTCGAAGATCTCGTATTCTCCCGTCCACACATAGCTGTAGGGACTGCGCGAGGAAGCATTCTTCCACACCCAGTCGTTGAAGTCCGCGGAACAGATCGAGAGGCAGTAGCTCGACACCAAAGGCGGAATGCGCATCGCCGACTTCCCGCCGTAGGAAAGGCCGTAAAAAGCGATCCGGTCGGGATCCGCATGATCCAGTTGCCCTAACCAGCGCGTCAACTGCTCGTGCTGGGGAACCATCAGAGAAAACAAGGTCTTTTTCAAGGCATTCGCCTTGAACTGCAAGATTCGAAAGCGATCCTCGAAGATGTAGAGGTGCTGCGGGGCGAAGGTGATGAAGCCCCGCTCCGCCAAGGTCATCGCAAAGGCCTTGTAGTAGCGGTGTCCCTCTTCTCCAATGACCATCTGTGGTCTCCCCTCCAAGCCGTGCTGACAGACCACCACCGGTCGGCGCTCGTCGCCCTCCAGATCCTTCGGCCAGCACAACAGTCCGTAGAGAAACAAGCCGTCGAAGACATCCAAGACCACCTCATAAACCGTCACGGTCTCCGTTTCCAGAAACACGCGCGATCGCGGATGGGGCGCTCGCAACTCACGATCGAACCGCCCCATCACTTCCTCGGCGAAGTGCTCGCGATAAGCCTCCACGGACGCTTCATAAGCTTCCAGACTCTCGGTCTTCAAGTTGTCCATGAAGGCGGCTCGCGTGTAGGGACTCTCCGCCAGCAATTGCTGGTTGTGCCGGTCGAGTTCGCGAAACTGCCGATTCTGACGCGCCACCACGTCTACCGGGGTCAACTGCGCAGGGACGCTTACCCCCACCGCCTTGTTAGGGGCTGGCGGCAGCCAGTCCTCCGCATCCCCCAGAATCACCTGAGTCTCCGCTCCCTCCAGTCCGATGAGCCCCACGGCTCGATCCCGTTCCGCCGCCACATCGTCGACAGGGAAGCTCGTCAACCTTCCCGGCTTGCCTCCCGTCCCCGGAGGAACGACAATCTCGGGCCCGGGCACCGGATCGATCACCAGCCGTCGAGGAGCCACCAGGCTCGCGATCTCCGCATCGCCAAATTCACCCAGCAAGCCGAACAAGTTGCGGTAAGCCGGCTCTTCCCAAACCGATTCGCGCGGACCGAAATAACCACCCACCAGCGTCCGGTCCACCCTTCTGTCCAGAGCCGCGGTGTAGAGCGCTAGCAAACCTCCCTCACCCCAGCCCGCCATGCTCACATACGGCGCCCGGCGTTCCGGCTCTTCGAACCAATCGAGGACCGCCTGGATCTTGAGAATCTCATAACCGATCAAGTGCCGGCCCAGTTCAAAAGCGGATCGATACAGAAACTCCCGGTCGCTCAGATTCCGGTGGGTCACGCCCCGGTCGATCAATGTGGGGATGACCACCCGGCAAGCCCGTTCTGCGGCCCGTTTGCCCCAGGCCTCGACCCCGTGATCCTCCTGTCCCCAGCCCATCATCGCTTCCGGCGTCTGGTCCGCATCGGGAATGACCACCACGTTCCCCGTCACCGGCGCTTCGCGCGGTTCGATCAACAAGCCTTCGCCTCGCACATCGCCAAAGGCCGGCCAACTGAGGGCATACACCGAACAATCGTCGTTCGCACTGAGAAGTCTCCGGTGCCAAGGCCCCGCCCCCGAACGCCGCTCCTCAACCGCCCCGACCATGCGGCGGAAACGTTGCCGGTTGGGCTCCACGGAGTCCGCATAGGCTTCGGGCGTAGCGCTGTCTCGATTCCAAAAAACTTCTCGTCCCCCTCGGGACCGTTCGATCTCACCGATCAAGAACGCGTCCGCCGCCGCCACCAGCTCCGAGGCCAGGTCGCCACCCCAGGTCAAGGGCCGCGTTCCCGGAAAGGGCGACGCCTTCTGTCCCAGAAGCACCGGCGCCGCCCCAAAGAATAGAGCCGTGGCCGTCGCCAAACGAACGGGAAACATGCCTGTCATGACGAGGAGGCTAAGGTTCTCCCGGCAGAAAGACCAGCCTTGCCGGATGGTCCGCGCGAAATATCGCACGCTCGCCGAGCGTCCCGAAACGGCGGAGCCCTTTCCCCAGTGCCCAGATTCTCCCGCTTGCTCCCCATGCGAATGGCGTGAGGGTGTTTCATGGCCGCCGCTTCATCGTCTCAGAACGACCCGCTGGGCCCCGCCTTCGACGCCGAGAACTTTCGCCGTCTGGCCCATGGGATCGTCGATCAGCTGGCAGACCATCTCGCACAAGTGCAAGATCGGCACCAGCCAGTCCTCACCTGGGAAGCGCCAGAGATTGCCGCCGCTCACTGGCAAAAACACCTCAGCGAGACGACCTCCTCTCCGGAGAACCTGGGCGTCCTGGTGACGATTCTCCTGCGCGATGCTTTCCGCGCCCATCACCCCCGCAATCTCGGGCACCAAGTCAGCCCCGTCCTGCCCTTGGCAGCCATCGCCGATTTCGTCGCCAACTTGTTGGATACCGGGAGCGGCGTCTACGAACTCGGCAACCCCGGCACCGCCATGGAACGTGCGACTCTGAGCCGCCTGGCCGCTCTCATCGGCTTTCCTTTGGAAGCGGACGGCGTGCTCACCTCAGGCGGTTCGCTCGGCAATCTCACCGCCCTCTTGGCCATGCGTCAGAGTCGCCTTCAGGACGCCCAGGCAGAAAACTCCCGGAATGATCCTCACCAATACGCTGTACTCGTTTCGGAGGAAGCGCATTACAGCATCGACCGGGCGCTGAAGATCATGGGGTTCGACGCGGGGAAGGCCGTGTCCGTTCCGGTCGACGCGCATTTCCAACTGCGTGCGTCCTCGCTGGCCAAGGCGCTCGCCCGGGCCGCCACCGTGGGACGCGAGGTGATCGGCGTCGTCGCCTGCGCCGGGTCCACCGGCACCGGCCGGATCGATGCCCTGCCGGAAATCGCGGATTTTTGCGAGCAGCACCAACTCTGGCTGCACGTGGACGCCGCGCATTCCGGTGGTTTCGTCTTCTCTCGCCGCGCACGTCCCTGGCTGGCGGGGCTGGAACGCGCCGATTCGGTGGTCATAGACTTCCACAAGATGCTCTTGTCCTCCAGCCTGCTGACCGCCGTGCTCTATAAGCGAGGCCGCGATTCCTACCGCCCCTTCGCCCAGAAGGCCGATTATCTCTGGTCCACGGACCGGCCCGGCGAATGGTGGGACGGAGCCAAGCGCACTCTGGAATGCACTCGCCCAATGTTAGGCGTTCGAGCCTACGCCTTGCTCGCCTGCGCGGGAGAGCCCTTGCTGGAAGCCTACATCGACCACGCCCTCGACGCCGCCGCCGTCTTTGCCAGTCTCCTCGAAGAGGCCGAGGATTTTGATCTCCTCATCCGGCCACAATCCAACATCCTCTGTTATCGCTATCGGCCCGCCGATCTCGACGAGACGAGCGTCGACGCGCTGAATCGCAGAATTCGAGCCCAACTCGTCCGCGAGGGAAGGTTTTACATCGTGCAGATTGAAAAACGCCAGCGCGTCTATCTCAGAAGCGCCCTGATGCACCCCTTCGCCAGCCGCACCGTGTTTGAGGAACTGATGGACGAGATCCGGCGTGTGGCCGCCTCTCTGGGCTCTCCCATTCAGAGCGAGGGCTAGCAAGCCATCGGCAGCTGATCAAGCCCCTCGGCACCGCAGAATCGTCCTTCGTTTCCAGCCGGAATCGGCCTCAGCCCTTCCCGGCCAGCGATTCCGTAAGATAGGCGGCTGAGGCGGCTCAAGCCCTGTATTTTTGGGTAATTCGGATCGGCAGCGCCCATTTTTGACCCCATGGCAAATTCGCATTCGTTATTTCATCTTTTTTAAGCTTGTTTCTGTAATAGTCTTATATTACAGTGCGCCGGACGAACCGACCTTCATGTCAAGCAGAAACTCCCTGCCCCCCACCGAACGCCAGATTCGCAGCCGCCTCCGCCAGCTCCTCGACCAGGCCGAAGGCTTCCTTCACGGCTCGCCCATCGAACTCTCTCGTAAATGCGGCAAGCCCACTTGCCGTTGCGCTTCCGACGACTCCTTGCGCCATCGCTCCTTGGCCATCGGTCAGACTCGCAAGGGCAAGACCACCATGCTGCACGTCCCCAGACCGTTGGAAGCTCAGGCGAGACGCTGGATCGATGATTTCCAGAAGGCGAATGCTCTGCTGGAAGCCCTCGACGAGCAGGGGCGCCTCCGACTCGAGGAGGCAAAAACCAAGGCCAGAGCGGCGAGTAGCTCCGCCAAGAAGAAGGGCAAGACCGGTAAGAAATCAGCCGGCAAAGCCAAGTCCGGGCGCAATTCTCCACCAAAAAAGAAGCGACCATTCTCACGCGACTACTAACTTACTCGGACAAGATTTTCAGCCTCCGCCAACAGTGGAGGCTGCGGGTGCGTGACTCTCGTCCCAAACCACAGATTCCCACTCGAGTTTTCCCGGCAGCATTCTTCGCCATGTTCTGCTGCCGGTTACCAAGCTTCAACGAACTCGAGCAACACCGGAACAAGAGCAGCTGGACCCGTTGGCTCGGTAATCACCGTTTGCCCAGCGCCGACGAACTGGCGTATGTCTCCGAGCGCATCGAGCCTGACAGTGTGCGAGGGTGTCTCGGACACATTTACTTCTGCCTCAAACGCAACAAAATCCTTGCCCCACAGCGCGGTTGGATGCTTGCCGCCGTCGATGGTCACGAAACTCACTGTAGCTACAAACGTTGTTGTCCAAAGTGTCTCCAACGCCGGATCGCCGTCGGAGACGAGGTCAAAACACAGTTCTACCACCGCTTGGTCGCGTTTCAGATTATCTGTGAGGATTTTCCATTGCTTCTCGACGTGGAAATGCTTGAGCCTGGTGAAGACGGAGATCCTGGAGACGACGAAGTCGCTGCGGCTATACGGCTGATAACTCGCGTCCTTAAGGACCACCCACGCTGCTTTGACGTGCTCACTGCCGATGCGCTCTACCTGCGTCCCTCCGTGATCAATCTTCTTGAAGACCACGGCAAATACCTTGTTGCCGTACTCAAGGATAATCAGCCTGAGCTATTGTCCGAAGCCCGCACGCTCCTGCCCCTTGAGGAGCAAGAGCCAGAATCATTTGAGACTCCGGCTGCGCCGGGCAAGCCCGCGCGGCACGTTCATTTACAAGAGGCTGAGGGCTTCTGCACTGAATCCATTCACACTCCTCTTCGCGTTGTTCATTCCCATGAGACTGGCATCCGTCGCGAGCGCGTCGCTGGGGATTGGGTCGAGACTCCCATCGATAGCCACTGGTGGTGGGCGACGACCATGCCCCGCTCAATGGCCGATGCCAAGACCATCTTCCATTTCGGGCACGACCGTTGGAAGGTCGAAAACGAAGGCTTTAACGAACTCTGCTCCCGCTGGCATTCCGGTCATTGCTATCACCATCATCCCAATTCCATTCTCGTTCTGTGGCTGATCATGTTCATGGCCCACGCCGTGTTCCACTGCTTCCACAAGCGCAACTTGAAGCCAGAGATACGCCGTGGACACACGGCCATCTATTTTGCCCGTCAAATCGCCGCCTCCATGCGAGAGGATCGATGGTGGCCGCCACCGGCTCCGGGCTGAGGAACGCCCGCCCCGCGCTCTCGGTAACCTTGGGTTCGCGTCCGCCATCGGAGCGGTCTGGCTCCCTGTTGCCTATTGCCGACAGGGGGATCCATTTCGCGGCTCGAGCCCTCCGAAATTCGCCCGAGAACCGCCACACGAAACTGTTCTCCCTCCTAGCGCCAGCTTCAACACGCTCAACACCCACCAATTCAGGCCATTACGACTCTTTCCGACGCCGTCTTACGGAATCGCTGCCGGAATCGTTCTGGACTTTGCATTAATCGTACGTCGTGCTACTCTCACTGTAGGTGGCTTTTGGGTTGAAGTGTTTGGTGTTTTGGTAGATTCCAAATCAACCTTATCCCAAAGGCCCCTGCCACTATTTTCTTGGGATTCTTGCCCCGATTTATCAAACTATGGGGTAGAAAGAGTAGGAGCCGACCATGGCGTTCTTGAACCGGCTTTTCTTGGGCTGATCGGTATCAGATCCGGGGCTGCCTTTCAGTGGCTCCTTTCGTTCTTGAGCCTTTTCCCTCGGCTCCCGGACAGCCAAATTGGCTCCGTCCAACGACACGACGAAGGCTTCCGTGTCATTGGGCGCTTCCATGCCATCGAGTCTGCGCAACGGATCGCCCTCCGCGTATTCTCTGAAACGTCCACCCTCCTTCTGGATGATGTGATCGACCCGTGTGGCGCTCACATCCAATCCGCTGATCTGGTTATACGCAGTGACCGCCTCCTTTGAAGCCATGGATCCCGACAAAAACAACAGCTGCTCGACGACATCAGCAGTCACGTTGCGCCCTTCCATTCCCCAACGCCGATCCAGAGGGACCAAGGCCTTCGGCAGAGATGGGTCGGCCTTGCCTCGACTCTCTGGATCGGCGTCACCGCTCAAGTAATAGAGATCCCGGTCCACGGAGATCTCACCGAATCGAGTCAGAAAATCCTTCCGCTCCGTCGTCGTCCGCCGGTAGACCTGACCGTCAACTGTCTCCGTGGTGCCGAACTGTGCTTCACACTCCTGGAGGAAGCTTTGAAGGGTCGCTTTCCCGGCTTCTTGGAAGGCTACCTGCAGAGCGTCAGACAACTGCTCGACAGATTCCGGGCCCAGTGATCGCAGCTTGTCATTGAGCTGATGAGTGGCAAAATCCAGAAGAGATCGTTCTACATACGTGCAGGCGGTCTTCACAAGGGTGAGCATGTCGTCGTCTAAGGGCTTCGTGCTCACCCATTTTAGTCATGTTTGTCAAAATAAAAGCATTTTCTAAAAAAACTATAGAAAAGAGCAGGCAAATGTTGCCAGGATCCGCGATTTCGCCCCTTGACAGCCAGGCGATCTCAGCTATCCTTACCTCATGTACAGAAAAACCCTCGAGCGAGCGGCTGCGGTCCTCGTGCTCGGGCCCGTCCTGATGGGAGCGGTCCGCGCGGAGCTTCGCCAATTCTCCAACGAGGAGGGCGACAAGCATTTCAAGGCTGAGCTGGTCGATTATCAGCCCCTGCGCAAGCTCGTCCAGGTCCAGAGAGAATCCGGCAAGCTGATGAAGTTTCGTCTGGACGCGGTGAGCAAGAAGGACCAGGCCTACATCATCGAACGTGCTCCGCTTCTCGACATCGCTGCCAACCTGAAGGTCAATGCGCGCATTGATGTCGGCGACAAAGAGGTCACGAAATCGCCTCCTTTCAAAAAGACCAAGACGCCCAAGGCCTATCGGCTGAGCTTTCGGAACACCTCACAATTGCCCATCGAAGACCTCACCGTGGACTACGAAATCCACTGGACCAAGGACAACGGCACGGGGCGCAAGGGCGAGGTGAAAAACGTGCTGAAAGGCAGTGAACTGCTCAGCGCGGTCTTGCCCTTTCAGGAAACCACGCTCACCACGAACGCCGTCGATGTGATTTACAAGGAACCTTACGGAAGCACGTGACAGACGAGCGGCACGGTGACCTGAAAAGTCACCGGAAAGAAGGCAAGTTTGTCTTCACGCAGCAGAGACCGCGTTCATGGAGTGGTCGTCAAGATCAAGAAAGGCGATGAGCAACTCCTGAGCTGGGCGTCGACACCCGCTCTCGAATCGAAGGACTAACGGCGTCGGCGTCAAAAGGGGAGATAGCTCCTGCGCCGTCAGCGCGGCGCCGTGTCGCGACTGGAGTCCTATCAATATCGCGTTATCGGCGGCACTGCCCCCAGCGGAGTTGAGACTCCGCTCTACGGTTGGCCCGCGTCCGCAGTCGACAAGGGAGACGATGAGGGGAAAATGCGAGGAAGAGGATGAGCCGCCCTTTTTGCCCTACTCAAGCGTTTCGGCGGCCGAATCCGTGATCAGCTTGTTCAGCGTGAAGCTAATACCGTCCTCACCGAGCCGCAGGATATCGATGTCACCGTCGTTGTCCACGTCGAGGACTTCCGTCCGTGCACGAATTCCTCCGTCGAGAAGATAGTGGCTCGCTTCCGCCAAGGTGCCATCGGGTTGCCCCAGCATGAGGGCCACACTGCCCGGCTTGGGAAGGTGAACGACATCCGTGAGACCGTCGTTGTCAAAGTCCGCCGCGGCCACCACATAAGTGAACGGAATGTCTTGCTGTAGTTTTCTCTCATTGTGCGGCCGCAGCACGCGGTCGGCGAAGACCGGAGTACTCGTGAACCCGCCCTGGCCGGAGTTCTTGTAAATGGCCAGCCCGGACTCGTAGACCACGCCGGGAATACCCTCTCCCGTGCCTTCAATGGGGCGGAATCCCGACATGATGATGTCGCGGTGGCCGTCGGCGTCAATGTCCCCGACCACATAACCGGTGAAGGAGACGGGAGGGAAGGTGGTGGGCTCGCCAAAGCCATCCTCGCCGCCCGGGAGAACGACGATCTGAGACGACAATTGGCGGGCGGGTGGAAAGATCCCTGTGGCCAGAAAGACGAGGTCTCGCCGGTTGTCACCGTTCATGTCCTGGTAAATGAGCGGACCGTATTCCCTCGTGCCAGGCATATCCACGACCTGCGCTTCCCCGAACCCGCCCACGCCGTCACTGGGAAAGATCAAAATACCCGGTGGGCCAAAGAAGACGCGTGTGCCGATGAGATCCGGGTGGCCATCGCCGGTGGCATCGGCGATGAGCTGGACGGAGTCGATTTGCACGCGCGGTGGATCGGTGACGACGGGCACCTCGGCGCGCTCGAAAGTGCCGTCGCCGCGGCCTAACAAAGCCTGAAGCGTGACCCCGTCGGTGGAGTAAACCACGTCTAGATGTCCGGGGCCCTCGAAATCCGAGATATCCGCGGCCACGAAGAAGCGTGCGAATGGAATGGTGCCATTGAAGACCGGTTCTCCAAACAACTCGGGCGTACCGGTCGCAGGTCGGAAAACGAGGGAATAGCGCTCTCCCGCTTGAGCCCTTTCCACCGCAAGCAAGTCTTTCAAGCCGTCGCCATCAAAGTCTTCGACCAGCGTCCAGACGAACTGTACCGCGTCGTCGGATACGGGACCGATGGTGTAGGTCTCCTGACCACCGAAGGTGCCGTCGCCCTCATTCAGCAGGGTGACCACCGAAGCCCCGGACTGGAGCATGACCAGATCTTGATCTCCATCCCCTTTTCGAAGTCGCCGAAGTGTTGGGGCGACACGGAAGGGCCGTGGCTCAGTCCGCGGATGGGCTGGTGGTGAGCGTAGGCGAAGCGGTCCTCTCCGTCGTTCTCCGCCACGACCAGGCCGGAGCTTTCCCAGGGGCGTGGCACGTTGATGTTGGTGCCGGTGTGAAGGTAGTCCAGGTCGTCATCTCCGTCGACGTCGACGAGGAAGTCAGGGGCACGCTGATAGGGGATGACCAAGCCTGTTCCCACCTCGCGCATGGCGGTGAACTGAAACACCGGTGCCCCGAATCCGCCTTCGCCGTCACCCTGGAAGAAAACGAAGCCAAACTCTCCCTCACGCGTCTGAGCGTGGCCGGCGAGGCTGGGCTGGTCCCGGCTCTCGACGACGTGGAGATTGTGGGCGACGGCGAGCTCTCCCTCGTACAGGAGGGAGGTACTCGCGAAGCCGCCTTCGCCGTAGTTAGCCCAAGTTCGTCAGTTTAGGAGAAAAATGATGCAATTTTGGGGTGGAGGACCCCCGAATTGCTGATTCTACCGGGGTTTGATTTCCCCGTCGCCGGTGTAGTAGCGAACCGCACGTTGCGATGGCTGCCGTGGATCGGAAAGTGTGTCATGTTTCTCAAGCGCAATCGACGGAAGGCCAAGGGTGAGACGTATGAATACTGGTCGCTGGTAGAGACCGTGCGCACGGAGCGCGGCCCCCGCCATCGTGTGGCGGCCAATTTGGGGAAGGCGCCGGGTTTGGACTCCAATTCTCGGCACCGTTGGGAAGACATCGGTGAGCTGCTTGAGGGCCGGTCGAATCATGAAGAGCAGCTTCAACTCGACGGACAGGCTTCGCCGGAAGATCAGAAGAGAACTCATCGATCTCAGTGGACAGAGGTCGATATCAGAGGGCTTCGGGTCGAGCGCAGCCGTGAATTTGGCCAAACCTATCTCGCCCTGGCGCTCTGGCACCGTCTTGGGTTGCACCGTATCCTCCAGCAACTCATTGACACCGGCCGGGAGTCGGTGCCTTGGGCAGTGACTGCATGCATCCTGACCATCGCTCGTTTCTGCGGGAACAAGAGCGAGTTGGAGGTGGCCGAACGCTGGTATCAAGACAGTGCATTGCCCGATCTACTTGGGGTGCCCTGGCCGAAGATCAATGATTCGCGCCTTTATCGAGGACTCGATGTCCTCAACAGCCACAAAGACGCCCTCTGCCGACATCTCATGGAGCGTTACCAAAGCTGGTTTGGCGTGGAGTTCGAATTTCTGCTCTATCATGTGACCAGCACTTACTTCGAGGGTGAGGCGAAGTCCAATCGTAGAGCGAAGCGCGGCTATTCTCGAGACAAACGGCCTGATTGCAAACAGGTCAACATCGGCTTGGTCGTCACTCCTGAAGGCGGCCTACCGATTGGCTACGAGGTTTTTGATGGGAATCGCGCCGATGTCACCACCGTCGAAGACATGGTGCGATTGATGGAGGAAAAATATGGCAAAGCCAGGCGGATCTGGGTCATGGACCGAGGGATGGTCAGCGAGGATAACATCGAGTTTCTCCGCGAGCGCAAGGCGTAATACATCGTTGGCACCGCAAAAGGGCAGCTTAAACAATTCGAGGCGATCT
The DNA here is from genome assembly GCA_965204485.1 of Verrucomicrobiales bacterium. Lineage (GTDB taxonomy): Bacteria > Verrucomicrobiota > Verrucomicrobiia > Verrucomicrobiales > DEV007 > JAACDM01. Next base: position 81,078 of record CBDBEZ010000034.1, on the reverse strand, counting down.
TCTTGGAAGATGAAGACTGGGCCGAAGTGCGTCCAGGTGTTGAAGTCAAACTTGTAGACCACCCCGATGGCCAGGGGCGAGAGCAATACGTGATGTGTCGCAGCGCAGATCGCCGAAAGAAGGAGTCTGCCATGTTAGAGCAAAAGCGCGCACAGTTGTTAGCAAAGCTTGAGGAGATCAACAAGAGCCTCAAGAAGAATCCCAGAAACTCACATCTGACCGATAAATCAGCTCAGCTTTCTTGCCCAAAGTGTTAGTTTATGTTGCGTTATATGCCGCCTGCCCTTAAGGTCTTGTGTGAAAAAGAAACACAAAAAGACAGGCGGCAAATCCGGCCGAAAAAACGCTTCTCGGAGCTATCAACCGATCTCTCAGGCCCTGAGCGACCCCAGGGTCTTTGCTGATACCGAACTCGGAAATGGTATTCGCGCTCATGGGATGGTCAACCTTTTTCGGGCCGTCTTCGGTAAGGCACGCCGCATCGATGGCGAATGCCCAGGGGCCATCCTCGCCGCCCTGCTGGTATGGCCCATCCTCAAACTCGAGAATTCCAGTATTCATGCTTTCTGTTCGGAGCTTGGCCAGTTCTTGAAGGGCCGCGTAGATGACTGCAAATACAGGGCGAACATTCTTTATCGTGTCATGCGCCGTGAGGACGTCAATTGGCGGACGATGGCCATCGAGCTTTGCAAGAGCATTTTCAACGCCAACTCCGTGGGTCCAGACGATCAGCGAGCGTTCGTCATCGACGACACAATCAAGGTGCGACGGGGCAAGAAGGTCGAGGACTCCTCTTTGCACTCAGCGATTCCGTAAGACGGCGTCGGAAAGAGTCGTAATGGCCTGAATTGGTGGGTGTTGAGCGTGTTGAAGCTGGCGCTAAGAGGGCGAACAGTTTCGTGTGGCGGTTCTCGGGCGAATTTCGGAGGGCTCGAGCCGCGAAATGGATCCCCCTGTCGGCAATAGGCAACAGGAAGCCAGACCGCTCCGATGGCGGACGTGAACCCAAGGTTACCGAGAGCGCAGGGCGGGCGTTCCTCAGCCCGGAGCCGGTGGCGGCCACCATCGATCCTCTCGCATGGAGGCGGCGATTTGACGGGCAAAATAGATGGCCGTGTGTCCACGGCGTATCTCTGGCTTCAAGTTGCGCTTGTGGAAGCAGTGGAACACGGCGTGGGCCATGAACATGATCAGCCACAGAACGAGAATGGAATTGGGATGATGATGATAGCAATGACCGGAATGCCAGCGGGAGCAGAGTTCGTTAAAGCCTTCGTTTTCGACCTTCCAACGGTCGTGCCCGAAATGGAAGATGGTCTTGGCATCGGCCATTGAGCGGGGCATGGTCGTCGCCCACCACCAGTGGCTATCGATGGGAGTCTCGCCCCAATCTCCAGCGACGCGCTCGCGACGGATGCCAGTCTCATGGGAATGAACAACGCGAAGAGGAGTGTGAATGGATTCAGTGCAGAAGCCCTCAGCCTCTTGTAAATGAACGTGCCGCGCGGGCTTGCCTGGTGCAGCCGGAGTCTCAAATGATTCTGGCTCTTGCTCCTCAAGGGGCAGGAGCGTGCGGGCTTCGGACAATAGCTCAGGCTGATTATCCTTGAGTACGGCAACAAGGTATTTGCCGTGGTCTTCAAGAAGATTGATCACGGAGGGACGCAGGTAGAGCGCATCGGCAGTGAGCACGTCAAAGCAGCGTGGGTGGTCCTTAAGGACGCGAGTTATCAGCCGTATAGCCGCAGCGACTTCGTCGTCTCCAGGATCTCCGTCTTCACCAGGCTCAAGCATTTCCACGTCGAGAAGCAATTGAAAATCCTCACAGATAATCTGAAACGCGACCAAGCGGTGGTAGAACTGTGTTTTGACCTCGTCTCCGACGGCGATCCGGCGTTGGAGACACTTTGGACAACAACGTTTGTAGCTACAGTGAGTTTCGTGACCATCGACGGCGGCAAGCATCCAACCGCGCTGTGGGGCAAGGATTTTGTTGCGTTTGAGGCAGAAGTAAATGTGTCCGAGACACCCTCGCACACTGTCAGGCTCGATGCGCTCGGAGACATACGCCAGTTCGTCGGCGCTGGGCAAACGGTGATTACCGAGCCAACGGGTCCAGCTGCTCTTGTTCCGGTGTTGCTCGAGTTCGTTGAAGCTTGGTAACCGGCAGCAGAACATGGCGAAGAATGCTGCCGGGAAAACTCGAGTGGGAATCTGTGGTTTGGGACGAGAGTCACGCACCCGCAGCCTCCACTGTTGGCGGAGGCTGAAAATCTTGTCCGCGTAAGTTAGTAGTCGCGTGAGAATGGTCGCTTCTTTTTTGGTGGAGAATTGCGCCCGGACTTGGCTTTGCCGGCTGATTTCTTACCGGTCTTGCCCTTCTTCTTGGCGGAGCTACTCGCCGCTCTGGCCTTGGTTTTTGCCTCCTCGAGTCGGAGGCGCCCCTGCTCGTCGAGGGCTTCCAGCAGAGCATTCGCCTTCTGGAAATCATCGATCCAGCGTCTCGCCTGAGCTTCCAACGGTCTGGGGACGTGCAGCATGGTGGTCTTGCCCTTGCGAGTCTGACCGATGGCCAAGGAGCGATGGCGCAAGGAGTCGTCGGAAGCGCAACGGCAAGTGGGCTTGCCGCATTTACGAGAGAGTTCGATGGGCGAGCCGTGAAGGAAGCCTTCGGCCTGGTCGAGGAGCTGGCGGAGGCGGCTGCGAATCTGGCGTTCGGTGGGGGGCAGGGAGTTTCTGCTTGGCATGAAGGTCGGCTCGTTCGGCGCACTGTAATATAAGACTATTACAGAAACAAGCTTAAAAAAGATGAAATAACGAATGCGAATTTGCCATGGGGTCAAAAATGGGCGCTGCCGATCCGAATTACCCAAAAATACAGGGCTTGAGCCGCCTCAGCCGCCTATCTTACGGAATCGCTGCTTTGCACTGGGACCACACGGAGAACCGCTATGTCACAGATCACCAAGTGGTGGAGCTTGGCATCGCCGGTGAAAAAGGATTCCTTCCGGTTGATCGGCAGATTTTCATGGGCGAAAAGGAAGCGGTGGGAAAAGCGCCTGAGAACGAATTCCGAGATAAGAGATGTGCCGCCGCGAGAGACATGGAGAGGGCAAAAAATGAATCGAAACACACGATGTTTCGAAGGATGCTCAAGTCGGCGCTGGATGTGGGATTTCGAGCGGCCTACGTGCTGGGCGACGCTTGGTTCGGTTGCAAAGAGAACATTCGAGCCTCCCTGGATCTCGGCCTCGTCGCCATTTTCCAGATGAAGCGGGGCAACATGAATTACTGGTTGGCGAATCCGCAAACCAACCGGAAAGCAAAGTGCTATACCGCGCCTCAACTCTTCAACGAATACAAGCGTCAGCTCGAGGCATCGAGCTCCAAGGCGCGCTACCGGACTTATCACGTCAAAGTCTGGATCAACTTGGAGACAGAGGCCAAGCGAGCCCCAAAATGGCAGGAGGTGACACTCATCTTCAGCGCCCCGGTGAATCCCAGTTCTGGAGCCTCTCCAGAGAAAGCGTGGGTGGTGTTCCTGACCACGGACATCGAGGCCTCCGTGGAGAAGACGCTTTCAATATATGCCTTGAAATGGTCTGTGGAAGTCTACTTTACCCCATAGTTTCATAAATCGGGGCAAGAATCCCAAGAAAATAGTGGCAGGGGCCTTTGGGATAAGGTTAATTTGGAATCTACCAAAACACCAAACAACTCAACCCAAAGGCCATCTACAGTGAGAGTAGCACGACGTACGATTCATGCAAAGTCCAGAACGATTCCGGCGATCAAATTTGAAGATCAAGAACTGACCTCTTTCGGCGGTCTCGTTATCTTTCGGAAGCTCTTTCAGGAATTGGATCTGGAGGGGAAGCTTCAGCAGTGCTTTGATCCACTGGATCGGCGCATGTCCCGCTTCTACAAGTTCCACAAGGTTTTCATGTGTCTTATCGTGCATCTTGCACTGGGCTACTGGATGCTTCGCGATATGGACTACTACCGAGATGATCCCCTTGTACGACAGGTTTTTGGGATGCACCAATTGCCCAGTGTCCCAACGATGAGCCGGATGTTGGGAGAGGTCGATTGTCAAAGCCTTGAGAAGATGAGGGAGATGAATCATTTCGTTTGCCTGTGGCGACTTCAGGAGGAGGGAATCAAACGCATCACGCTTGATTTGGACGGAAGCGTGCAGAGCACGAGTCGCCATGCGGAAGGGACGGCTGTGGGATTTAACAAGAAGAAAAAAGGAGAGCGCAGTTATTATTCGCTGCTCGCGACGATCTCCCAAACCGGACAGATTCTCGATTACCTTCATCGAAGCGGCAACGTCCATGACTCCAATGGCGCGGTGGAGTTCCTCCGTTCCTGCGTGGAGAAGATTCGCAAGGTGCTGCCTGATGTGCAGATCGAGTTGCGCGCCGACAGCGCGTTTTTCAGCGATCAAATGGTTTCAGAGGCAAAGACCCTTGGCCTGGAATATACGTTCTCGGTGCCTTTCGAGCGGCTCGTGGAACTCAAGGGCATCATCGAGAAGCGCCGTCGCTGGTCCCGAACCCGAGGCGGAGAGGGAAAAACTCATCACTTCGAAATCCGCTGGAAGCCAAAAAGTTGGGCGCGCAAAGCGCGCAAAGCGCGCATTTTGTGCATTCGAACCATGAGGCGCACTCAGCGCAAAGGACCGCTCCAACTGGATCTTTTCGAACCAATCGAGGAGAACTATGAATATAAGGCGATCATCACCAACAAGACAAACACGGCCGCTCATGTGGTGAAATTTCATGAAAGGCGTGGCTCTCAGGAGAAGATTTTTGGCGAAGCCAAGAGCCAGGCCCAGATGGACTATATTCCGGCCAAGCGACGTGCCGCCAACGAAGCTTTCCTTTTGGCCAGTATCCTCACCCACAATCTCACACGCGAAATGCAGATGCGATCTGCGGAGCGGTCACGCAAATCGTCCCCCCAAAGGGCTGCGGAGTGGATCTTTGAAGGACTCGGCACGATTCGCCGCAAAATCATCCAGCGTGCCGGACGTCTGACTCGCCCTCAAAGTCGACTCACATTGACACTCGGAGACAATCAGGCCGTCAAAGAAGAAATCGCCTACTACATGATGGCCTGACTGGCCATTTTATGAAACGCTGAGGTTTAAAGAGGCGAAACAGAACTTTGGCCTGCTCGCCGAACAGAGTGGCGCCTATCAGTATGCCTATGCCTCGGTGCATCTGGCTGCGATGCGATACGCTCTGATTTTCGAGGCCATGCTTCGGAGTGGTCGCTTGAGCTACGGGGAGGTGCGGGACCGGCAAACTGGGCATCTTCGAGTGCTGTGCTTCGCGGGATTGCTTTGGCAATTGTTTCGCAGCCTCATCGAGGGCGCCCTGGACGCCCTAGCCGATACGTTTGGGAAAGAAACTCTCGACCGCATTCTCGAAGTCATCGACAGCGAAGTGGAAGATTTCCTGAATCGAGCCCTCCATATGGATCCCGGATCACTTGAATCTGATCAATGCGCTGAAGTCCTCGGAATAGACTAGCGTAAAGCCCTCGAATTATCGGTCAGATGTGAGTATGAAACTATGGGGTAGAGTTCCGGTGTCTCGCCGTGCTGCTGTCGCCATTGCTTGAGTCTTCTTTGGAGGGTCCGCAGCAGACCATCCTCGAAGCGCTCCGGATGGCGTCGCTGCAGTTCGGCAAGCAGGCGCACCGCCTTGATGTTCGGGCACTGCTTGAGTAGGCCCTCGATCTCTTTCCAGACGCCCGCGAAGGGATCCTCTCGCGTCCGCCATGTCCGGGGGCCGCGACGGCCTTGGGGCGGCCCTCCGTGGATACACTTGCGGGCTGTTTTTCGGTCGATGCCCGCCTTGCAGGCGCTTTCACTGAGGTTGTCGGTCTCTCGGTAGACTTTCATCAATTTCCGGTACTGCACGGCGCTGATCATCGCCGTGCACCTCGCCCAGACACCCCAGCGCCGCCCCCCTAATGTGGGGAATCTTGGTTGTCGTTACCGGGGAATTCTAATTGTCGTTCTACACCCGGCGCTGTGTCGCCCTTCAGACCCGACGCCGCCGGAACCATTGCCTTGGCAAGGATAAGAGATTCTCCCTCATCATCATCGTCGATGACAATGAAACAAGACCATCCCCCCATCCCTCAGGACGCACACGGCAGGCCGCAAATCCTCCATCGGACCGACTGGGCAACAGACGACCGCCTGTGGAAAGGGCATTTGGAGGGACATCAACTCGGCACCGGGGTCACCGTGCTGTTTTTTGCCACGGAGGAAGTCGGCCACGGCCCGCGCTGGCACGTTCATCCCTACGACGAAATCTTCATCCTGCGGCACGGACGCGCCTTGTTTACCATTGGTGAAGAAGAGATTGAAGCCGAGGCGGGCGACATCTTGTTCGGCCCGAAAAACATTCCTCACAAATACCACAACCTTGGCCCCGGCATGCTGGAAACCACGGACATCCACGTTTCCCCTCGCTGGATTCAAACGGATCTCGACGATCCCTCAGTGTCGACGCCGGAGAAAAGCTCGCAGGATCAAGCCTGATCACCGATTCGCAGGGAACGGCCCCTTGATGCGTCGATGAAAAACCTACACCTGGAGGGAATCGAACCCGCATCTCTGGTTCCGGAAACCAGCGTGTTATCCATTACACTACAGGTGCGCAGGGAGACCGCAGCCTAGAGATCTCGCCTGGCTTGTCAAGGACAGGAAAGGGCGTCCCCAGAGGTCGTCGTCGGTCGGTCACCCGCAGATCCACTCCGCAGCCCTTTGGGGGGACGATTTGCGTGACCGCTCCGCAGATCGCATCTGCATTTCGCGTGTGAGATTGTGGGTGAGGATACTGGCCAAAAGGAAAGCTTCGTTGGCGGCACGTCGCTTGGCCGGAATATAGTCCATCTGGGCCTGGCTCTTGGCTTCGCCAAAAATCTTCTCCTGAGAGCCACGCCCTTCATGAAATTTCACCACATGAGCGGCCGTGTTTGTCTTGTTGGTGATGATCGCCTCGTATTCATAGTTCTCCTCGACTGGTTCGAAAAGATCCAGTTGGAGCGGTCCTTTGCGCTGAGTGCGCCTCATGGTTCGAATGCACAAAATGCCTGCTTTGCGCGCCCAACTTTTTGGCTTCCAGCGGATTTCGAAGTGATGAGTTTTTCCCTCTCCGCCTCGGGTTCGGGACCAGCGACGGCGCTTCTCAATGATGCCCTTGAGTTCCACAAGCCGCTCGAAAGGCACCGAAAACGTATATTCCAGGCCCAGGGTCTTTGCCTCTGAAACCATCTGATCGCTGAAAAACGCGCTGTCGGCGCGCAACTCGATCTGCACATAAGGCAGCACCTTGCGAATCTTCTCCACGCAGGAACGGAGGAACTCCACTGCGCCATTGGAGTCATGGACGTTGCCACTTCGATGAAGGAAGTCGAAGATTTGTCCGGTTTGAGCGATCGTCGCGAGCAGTGGATAATAACTGCGCTCGCCTTTTTTCTTCTTGTTAAATCCCACAGCCGTCCCTTCCGCATGGCGACTCGTGCTCTGCACGCTTCCGTCCAAATCAAGCGTGATGCGTTTGATTCCCTCCTCCTGAAGTCGCGGCAGGCAAACGAAATGATTCATCTCCCTCATCCTCTCAAGGCTTTGACAATCGACCTCTCCCAACATCCGGCTCATCGTTGGGACACTGGGCAATTGGTGCATCCCCAAAACCTGTCGTACAAGGGGATCATCTCGGTAGTAGTCCAAATCGCGAAGCATTCGGTAGCCCAGTATAAGATGCACGATAAGACACATGAAAACCTTGTGGAACTTGTAGAAGCGGGACATGCGCCGATCCAGTGGATCAAAGCACTGCTGAAGCTTTCCCTCCAGATCCAATTCCTGAAAGAGCTTCTGAAAGATAACGAGACCGCCGAAAGAGGTCAGTTCTTGATCTTCAAATTTGATCGCCGGAATCGTTCTAGACTTTGCATTAATCGTACGTCGTGCTACTCTCACTGTAGGTGGCTTTTGGGTTGAAGTTTTTGGTGTTTTGGTAGATTCCAAATCAACCTTATACCAAAGGCCCCTGCCACTGTTTTCTTGGGATGCTTGCCCCGATTTATGAAACGTAACTGATTAGCGCATCTAACAAGCTCTTGACAGCTTCGATAATTAAGACATCTCAACCATTGATGTCGTCCGATTCTCTTGAATCGCTCCCCACGAGAGAACTGATCCGGCTCGTCCGCGATCTACGGGAGCGGTTTGCTCAGTTGGAGGCGGAGAATCTCAAGCTTCGCGAGGAATTGGATGAGTTGAAGCGCAAGCAGAACAGATCGGCGGCTCCGTTCTCGAAGGGAAAACCCGAGGCCAACCCGAAAAGACCGGGACGCAAGCCGGGCCAAGGGTCCTTCCGGCGGCGGGAGGACCCGGAGATTGGGCCGGATGACAATGTTCGAAGCATGGAAGCCCGATTGCCCAAGGGGCGGTCGTCAAATTGTCCTCGATGCGGAGGCAGGCTTGGAACTCGTCTGGAGACGGCAAGCACGGTCGATGTGCCGGAAAAGATTGCCCGAGACATATCGATCTGGAAAGTGGAAGTCGAAGAATGCAGTTGTGGCTACTGCGCGCGAGGAACTCACCGGGACTTGCCGCTCGACCCACACGGGGCCACCGCTCACCGTGTGGGTCCCAGGGTTCGGTCGTTTGGACTGGCTCTGCACTATCACTTCGGGGTGACTCTACGCAAAGTTCCTCCGATTGTTCGCGAGATTTGCGGCATTGATCTCAGCCAGAGCGCCCTGACACAAGACGCCCTGAAATTGGGAAACGGCGATGGAGCGATCAGCCAAGAGGCAGAGCGAATCAAAGCAGCCATCCAGCAATCCGATGACGTCAACACGGATGATACGGGATGGCGAACGGGGGGCAAGACGAGTTGCCTGATGGGATTCGTGAGCCGCCAGGAGAATGCGGTGTATTTTCAGATTCGATCACGCCACCGAGCCGAAGAAGTGGCCGAAGTCATTACGGCGGCCTGTGAGTGTGTGCTTGGAACCGATCGGTTCCGGAGCTACGACGCGGAGCGATTTTCGCAGATGGACATGTAAAAGTGCATGAGCCATATTGTGAAGAATCTCTCTGAAGTTCTGGAGAAGAAGCGAGGGCGGGCACGAAGTTTCTGCGAGGGACTGAAGAATTCGCTCCGACAGTGTTTGAGGCTTTGGCAGCAGTACCACAACGGCGAGTCGACTTTAAACCAATACGAGGAAGAGAGCTTGAAAAAGATCTATGAACTCGATCATTACCTGCGAGACCGGACGCTCAAAGATCCCGACAACCAACGCATGCTCAATGAGCTTGGCCGGCACTTTGACCAAGGGAATTTAACGATGTTCCTGGAGGATCCGGAGGTAGAGCCGACCAACAACATCGCCGAGCGGATGCTCAGGCCGGCGATCGTCGCCCGCAAGGTGTCGCAATGTTCCAAGACGGAGCGGGGAGCCAATGCCTACGCGGCATTCGAGAGTGTGCTCTCGACTCGTGTGCCCGGCATGGGCCTTAACTAATGACATGAAACGATGACATCGGAGCTGATGAGAGTAACCGTAGCTGAACCGCAAGGCGACGCCCGCGAGGGTGGAGCTGAAGGAAGCGGCAGGCAAATCCGCGGCCATAGGAACACGAACCGGCAGCGAGGCAGGCTGTGGGCGGCGAGCGTGCTAGTAAACGCGAAGCCCAAAGCTCATCAAGACACAGCAAGTAGAGCCGGATGGGATGCGGAGAAAGTTAAGGACCTTACCCGGGGAGATCTCTCCTGTGAGAGCAGGAGAGAAGTCAGCAGAAGCCATAGTAGCAGAGAGCAGAGCCGGGGGCTGGAAGAAGCCCGTGGAAACTGTGAAACCGGAAAACTCTCTCCTGTGAAGGGCGGAAGGAACCAACAGCAGCGCTCTACGGAGCATTGCACCCCAGGGCAGAATACGCCCCGACGTCAGCAGGACTTACGGACAAAGGATCCCGAATTCCTGGGCGAACCCAAAGAGCCCACGCGATGCAGTCGCGGCAAGCCCTGCGGAGAGAGGAACTCCTGGAGGTGCGCGTGAACCGCGAACGGACAGCAAAGCTGGAGGGACTGATGGAGAAGGCCATCAGGTCGGGAAACTGGGGAGCCGCCCTTTACGCCGTTGAGCGTAATGACGGGGCACCCGGCCCCGACGGCATGAGGGCCGACGAACTCAGAGCACACCTCGCCATCCATGGCGAAGTGATCAAGAAGAGGCTGCTAGAGGGCAGCTACAAGCCCGGCGCTGCAAAGCGTCGAGACATCCCCAAGCCCAGCGGCGGAACCCGCCCGCTGAGCATCCCAAACGTGCAAGATCGCTTCGTGCAGCAACTTCTGCTCGGGGTGCTCCGGCCGGTGTTCGAACCCCGTTTCAGCGAAAGCAGTTACGGATTTCGTCCCGGACGCAGCGCCCACGATGCGGTGGAAGCCGCCCAGAGCTTTGCCCGGGAGGGGTTTACCCACGTCGTCGACATGGACATTACCAAGTTCTTCGACAAGGTGAACCACGACATCCTGATGAGTAAAATTGGGACCGTGATAGGGGACAAAGCCGTGATGAAACTCATCGGCAAATACCTGCGAGCCGGGGTGGTGATGCCCGACGGGTTAAAGGTCAGCAGCGAAGAAGGAACGCCGCAAGGCGGCCCGCTTTCGCCGCTACTGGCCAATATCTACCTCGACGCGCTGGACAAGGAGCTGGAGAAACGCGGACTGCGATTCGCCCGCTACGCCGATGACTGCAACATTTACGTAAAGAGCCAAGCCGCCGCGGAGCGTGTGCTTGCCAGCCTCACTGGCTGGATCAAGCGCCACCTCCGGCTGGAGGTCAGCGAGAGCAAAAGCGGGGTGGGGAGGCCTTGGGAACGGAAGTTCCTGGGGTTCATCATCACCAGCGCGCTGCTCATCGGGATTGCTCCTGCAAGCCTCACCCGGTTTGAAGACCGCGTGAGAGAACTCTGGAACGCCCGGCAACCACTGACCAGCGAGCAACTGCGCGATCAATGGCGAAGTTACGTGAACGGCTGGTGGGGCTACTACCAGCGCTGCGAATGGCGACGGGACATCTACCGGAAAGAACCGTGGATCCGTCGCCGCATTCGCAAATGCTTCTGGCAACGTTGGCATAAAAGCAAGGGACGGGAATCCGCCCTGCGCCGACTCGGCCTACCGCCGAGTCGAGCCATCGTCGGGAGGAGCAGTCGTCGGGAGGAGCAGTCGTGGAGCGTGGCGCATGGCGGGAAACCCTGTCACGCACGAAGCCCTCAACAACCGAACTCTGAGACGCTACGGGTTCCTGATGCCATCAGACCTCAAGAGTTAACCCCATAGTTTCATAAATCGGGGCAAGAATCCCAAGAAAATAGTGGCAGGGGCCTTTGGGATAAGGTTGATTTGGAATCTACCAAAACACCAAACACTTCAACCCAAAAGCCACCTACAGTGAGAGTAGCACGACGTACGATTAATGCAAAGTCCAGAACGATTCCGGCGATCAAATTTGAAGATCAAGAACTGACCTCTTTCGGCGGTCTCGTTATCTTTCAGAAGCTCTTTCAGGAATTGGATCTGGAGGGGAAGCTTCAGCAGTGCTTTGGTCCACTGGATCGGCGCATGTCCCGCTTCTACAAGTTCCACAAGGTTTTCATGTGTCTTATCGTGCATCTTATACTGGGCTACCGGATGCTTCGCGATTTGGACTACTACCGAGATGATCCCCTTGTACGACAGGTTTTGGGGATGCACCAATTGCCCAATGTCCCAACGATGAGCCGGATGTTGGGCGAGGTCGATTGTCGATTGTCAAAGCCTTGAGAGGATGAGGGAGATGAATCATTTCGTTTGCCTGTCGCGACTTCAGAAGAAGGGAATCAAACGCATCACGCTTGATTTGGACGGAAGCGTGCAGAGCACGAGTCGCCATGCGGAAGGGACGGCTGTGGGATTTAACAAGAAGAAAAAAGGCGAGCGCAGTTATTATCCACTGCTCGCGACGATCGCTCAAACCGGACAAATCTTCGACTTCCTTCATCGAAGTGGCAACGTCCATGACTCCAATGGAGCAGTGGAGTTCCTCCGTTCCTGCGTGGAGAAGATTCGCAAGGTGCTGCCTGATGTGCAGATCGAGTTGCGCGCCGACAGCGCGTTTTTCAGCGATCAGATGGTTTCAGAGGCAAAGACCCTTGGCCTGGAATATACGTTCTCGGTGCCTTTCGAGCGGCTTGTGGAACTCAAGGGCATCATCGAGAAGCGCCGTCGCTGGTCCCGAACCCGAGGCGGAGAGGGAAAAACTCATCACTTCGAAATCCACTGGAAGCCAAAAAGTTGGGCGCGCAAAGCGCGCATTTTGTGCATTCGAACCATGAGGCGCACTCAGCGCAAAGGACCGCTCCAACTGGATCTTTTCGAACCAGTCGAGGAGAACTATGAATACGAGGCGATCATCACCAACAAGACAAACACGGCCGCTCATGTGGTGAAATTTCATGAAGGGCGTGGCTCTCAGGAGAAGATTTTTGGCGAAGCCAAGAGCCAGGCCCAGATGGACTATATTCCGGCCAAGCGACGTGCCGCCAACGAAGCTTTCCTTTTGGCCAGTATCCTCACCCACAATCTCACACGCGAAATGCAGATGCGATCTGCGGAGCGGTCACGCAAATCGTCCCCCCAAAGGGCTGCGGAGTGGATCTTTGAAGTACTCGGCACGATTCGCCGCAAAATCATCCAGCGTGCCGGACGTCTGACTCGCCCTCAAGGTCGACTCACATTGACACTCGGAGACAATCAGGCCGTCGAAGAAGAAATCGCCTACTACATGATGGCCTGACTGGCCATTTTATGAAACGCTGGGGTACAGTGAGAGTAGCACGACGTACGATTCATGCAAAGTCCAGAACGATTCCGGCGATCAAATTTGAAGATCAAGAACTGACCTCTTTCGGCGGTCTCGTTATCTTTCAGAAGCTCTTTCAGGAATTGGATCTGGAGGGGAAGCTTCAGCAGTGCTTTGATCCACTGGATCGGCGCATGTCCCGCTTCTACAAGTTCCACAAGGTTTTCATGTGTCTTATCGTGCATCTTATACTGGGCTACCGGATGCTTCGCGATTTGGACTACTACCGAGATGATCCCCTTGTACGACAGGTTTTGGGGATGCACCAATTGCCCAGTGTCCCAACGATGAGCCGGATGTTGGGAGAGGTCGATTGTCAAAGCCTTGAGAGGATGAGGGAGATGAATCATTTCGTTTGCCTGTCGCGACTTCAGGAGGAGGGAATCAAACGCATCACGCTTGATTTGGACGGAAGCGTGCAGAGCACGAGTCGCCATGCGGAAGGGACGGCTGTGGGATTTAACAAGAAGAAAAAAGGCGAGCGCAGTTATTATCCACTGCTCGCGACGATCGCTCAAACCGGACAAATCTTCGACTTCCTTCATCGAAGTGGCAACGTCCATGACTCCAATGGCGCGGTGGAGTTCCTCCGTTCCTGCGTGGAGAAGATTCGCAAGGTGCTGCCTGATGTGCAGATCGAGTTGCGCGCCGACAGCGCGTTTTTCAGCGATCAGATGGTTTCAGAGGCAAAGACCCTTGGCCTGGAATATACGTTCTCGGTGCCTTTCGAGCGGCTCGTGGAACTCAAGGGCATCATTGAGAAGCGCCGTCGCTGGTCCCGAACCCAAGGCGGAGAGGGAAAGATTCATCACTTCGAAATCCGCTGGAAGCCAAAAAGTTGGGCGCGCAAAGCGCGCATTCGAACCATGAGGCGCACTCAGCGCAAAGGACCGCTCCAACTGGATCTTTTCGAACCAGTCGAGGAGAACTATGAATACGAGGCGATCATCACCAACAAGACAAACACGGCCGCTCATGTGGTGAAATTTCATGAAGAGCGTGGCTCTTTAGGAGAAGATTTTTGGCGAAGCCAAGAGCCAGGCCCAGATGGACTATATTCCGGCCAAGCGACGTGCCGCCAACGAAGCTTTCCTTTTGGCCAGTATCCTCACCCACAATCTCACACGTGAAATGCAGATGCGATCTGCGGAGCGGTCACGCAAATCGTCCCCCAAAAGGGCTGCGGAGTGGATCTTTGAAGGACTCGGCACGATTCGCCGCAAAATCATCCAGCGTGCCGGACGTCGGACTCGCCCTCAAGGTCGACTCACATTGACACTCGGAGACAATCAGGCCGTCGAAGAAGAAATCGCCTACTACATGATGGCCTGACTGGCCATTTTATGAAACGCTGGGGTCCAGACGGATGCGAGCATCTCGTTGGCCTTGTCAATCAAGGTTCTCCTGTCGCGGTTTGAAGTGACGATACCTTCGTGAATGCGTGCACAGACCGGAACGCAGAAGAAGTATCCGCCAACCTGACAGAGCACGCCGAAGGCCTGAAAGGAATGGCTCATGATGAAGTGAGGCTTGGAATTGGACTCGGACTGTTGATGCAGATACTTCACCGCAGGCATCTTGCGGCCCTCCTTGGACTTCTTGATGCCGTCGAGAACCAGGACGGGGCGACAACCGATCTTGTAGACAGGGAAGTGCTTGATCACGATGGCGAACCAAAGTTCTGCAAGCCGGTCCGTCTTCACGGCATTGCTGTGGAAGAAATGGAGTAAGTGCTCATAGGAGTGTTCTGACAAACCGAGAGCGCGGACGAAACTGGAAACCCCGAGGAGGTCATTGCGCACGGAGAAAGCGGCCAAGACGAGCAGAAACCAGAGAAAGGTGCGGGCTCTCGAGAAAGCGGGTCGCAGAAGACAGACGATATTCCACCAAGAAATCCAGAGATCCATAACAAATGATTTGATTTTCCTGGACATTCGCATATATAAGCTAATGACCATGAAAAAGATCAGATCACTGAAAAAAGAGTCCAGAAACTTGCGGCAAAGTTAGCTGCAATCGGGCCAATGCGGCCTGGGAGCATCAGCAAGCAATACCGAGATCGACAACGCCAGCGCGGCGTGTATTACCAACTGAGCTACACGCATGAGATGAGGAGCCGGATTGAACACGTCTGGCCAGACCACGTGAAGGGACTACGAAAAGAAACAGAGGAGTACAAGAAATTCAAGAAACTGACCACCGAACTGATCGATCTGAACATTGAACTATCCAAGGCGAAGATCGCTCTATTACGCAGTCAGACAGACACGCCAGGCAAAGAGAAACCGGTCTGAGAACTTCCCACTCACGAGGATGGCCTGACTGGCCATTTTATGAAACGCTGGGGGTACCTTGCCATGACATGTGACGGTCTGGTCTGGAAACACTTTGGAACCTGGATCCGAACCATCCGCCCAGACGTGCTGCCTTCGGAAATGATTGTCTCAGCCGCCTTGAAAAACACGCTGCCTGGATTTTTGCACCACGGCGGAAAAGGTTCAGCGTTCCGAAAATTCATCCTTGATAAAATAGACTTCACTCGCTCCGAAGGTTCACGCTTCGCCGCATGATGATCCAGTTACAGAACTTCTCACTCACGAGAATAGACTTCACTCGCTCCGAAGGTTCACGCTTCGCCGCATGATGATCCAGTTACAGAACTTCTCACTCACGAGAGAAGATGAACAAGGAAGAAAACAAGGAGCTTCTCAAGCAACGGGCAGGAATCGTGGAGCCGGTATTCGGCCAGATCAAAAAGAACGGAGAGTTCTGGCGCTGGACATTCAAGGGATTGGAGAAAGTGAGGACGCAGTGGATGATGCTCTGTACGAGTTGGAACTTGAAAGTGATGTATCGGCACTGGATGGCCGCCCAGAACGCGCCAATCGACGGAACAAGCAAGCAAGCCAAAGCGGCCTGAAGTCGCGCTGGAGCCGAGGTAGCCGAGGTAGCCGAGGTAGCCGAGGTAGCCGAGGTAGCCGAGGTAGCCGAGGTAGCCGAGGTAGCCGAGGTAGCCGAGGTAGCCGAGGTAGCCGAGGTAGCCGAGGTAGCCGAGGTAGCCGAGGTAGCCGAGGTAGCCGAGGTAGCCGAGGTAGCCGAGGTAGCCGAGGTAGCCGAGGTAGCCGAGGTAGCCGAGGTAGCCGAGGTAGCCGAGGTAGCCGAGGTAGCCGAGGTAGCCGAGGTAGCCGAGGTAGCCGAGGTAGCCGAGGTAGCCGAGGTAGCCGAGGTAGCCGAGGTAGCCGAGGTAGCCGAGGTAGCCGAGGTAGCCGAGGTAGCCGAGGTAGCCGAGGTAGCCGAGGTAGCCGAGGTAGCCGAGGTAGCCGAGGTAGCCGAGGTAGCCGAGGTAGCCGAGGTAGCCGAGGTAGCCGAGGTAGCCGAGGTAGCCGAGGTAGCCGAGGTAGCCGAGGTAGCCGAGGTAGCCGAGGTAGCCGAGGTAGCCGAGGTAGCCGAGGTAGCCGAGGTAGCCGAGGTAGCCGAGGTAGCCGAGGTAGCCGAGGTAGCCGAGGTAGCCGAGGTAGCCGAGGTAGCCGAGGTAGCCGAGGTAGCCGAGGTAGCCGAGGTAGCCGAGGTAGCCGAGGTAGCCGAGGTAGCCGAGGTAGCCGAGGTAGCCGAGGTAGCCGAGGTAGCCGAGGTAGCCGAGGTAGCCGAGGTAGCCGAGGTAGCCGAGGTAGCCGAGGTAGCCGAGGTAGCCGAGGTAGCCGAGGTAGCCGAGGTAGCCGAGGTAGCCGAGGTAGCCGAGGTAGCCGAGGTAGCCGAGGTAGCCGAGGTAGCCGAGGTAGCCGAGGTAGCCGAGGTAGCCGAGGTAGCCGAGGTAGCCGAGGTAGCCGAGGTAGCCGAGGTAGCCGAGGTAGCCGAGGTAGCCGAGGTAGCCGAGGTAGCCGAGGTAGCCGAGGTAGCCGAGGTAGCCGAGGTAGCCGAGGTAGCCGAGGTAGCCGAGGTAGCCGAGGTAGCCGAGGTAGCCGAGGTAGCCGAGGTAGCCGAGGTAGCCGAGGTAGCCGAGGTAGCCGAGGTAGCCGAGGTAGCCGAGGTAGCCGAGGTAGCCGAGGTAGCCGAGGTAGCCGAGGTAGCCGAGGTAGCCGAGGTAGCCGAGGTAGCCGAGGTAGCCGAGGTAGCCGAGGTAGCCGAGGTAGCCGAGGTAGCCGAGGTAGCCGAGGTAGCCGAGGTAGATGCGCCCTACCGCGTCGCGATAGACGAAGCTCGGTCGAGAGGGCACCGCGGAATTCCGCCGGAATGTGAGATCAACCATCATTGAAACTAAAATTCTCATATTTTGTGAGGCGGTCCTGGGCCATTTTGAGACAGCCTCGGGTCCTGCGCAGCGCCACGGACAAGGGTGTGCGGCTCATGGTCAATTGGCCCTTTGCCTGGTCTCCGCCCATTCAAACCGCTCTGCGCAAGGTGGACAGCGGCGACATCGGCCGAGTCTGGCAAGTCAAATACCGGGCCGCTCACGCCGGTCCCAAGGAGCTCGGATGCAGCGAGGCCTTCTGCGGATGGCTTTTCGACCCCGCTCTCAACGGCGGTGGAGCCTTGATCGACTACGCTTGCTACGGCTGCGCCCTCGCCCGGACGATCCTGGGAATGCCGAATGAGGTTTTCGCCACTGCCGGCCACTACGTGAAATCCGCGCTCCCGGTCGAGGACAACGCCACCGTGTTGCTTCGCTATCCCCAAGCCAGCGCCCTCGCAGAGGCTTCCTGGTCTCAACAGGGCGATCTCACCTCCTACGAAGCCATTTTTTACGGCGAAGACGGCACTCTTGTGACCAGTGGACGGGAAAATGGCCGTCTGCTCCGGGCCGACGCCGAACACTCGGAAGGCCGCGAGCTGCCTCCTCTCCAGGATCCCCCGCCTCTTCACCTGCTGAACGCCACCGGGCACCTCCACTGGGCTCTCAAAGAAAACCGGCCGTTCCTGCCGATCCTCTCGGCGGAGGTCGGACGTGACACCCAGGCCATCCTCACGGCCGCTCAGAGAGCCAGCCGGCTCCCAGGCTCCAATCCCCGCGAATGGCTCGGGGGCAAGCCGTGAAGCGGTCAGCTTCTGTCCACCCACCGATTGATCGGCTTCAGTGGAGACGGTCAATCCGAGCCGCTCTCCGATTCGTCGGCAACTTCGGTCGCGAGCACGATCAAAGGTTGCCATGCGCCAGAGGGATTGCTATCAAACGGCACCGTTACGTCCAATGCTCATGAAATCCCCGATTCAGACCACAGTCCTGCTGGCGACGCTCCTCTTCTCCCTCCTTGCCCTCCCGAGTGCCCTCGTCGCCCAGGAAGCCGCTGACGCCCCCTCCGAACAGGCGGAATCGATGTCGGTGGACGAACGGATCGACGAGATGATGGCCGTGCCCACCAAGCTCATCACCGACATCATCTTCTATTCCGTCGAGATCAAGGACGATGTAGACGTGCCCCTGGTTCTCGTCTGGCTGGGCTTCGCCGCGATTTTCTTCACTTTTTTCTTCAAGTTCATCAACTTCAGGGCATTCAAGACCGCCCTCCAGACGGTCGGCGGCCGCTACACTTCGAAAGACGACCCCGGTGAAATCACTCATTTTCAAGCCCTCACGGCTGCCCTCTCCGGCACCGTTGGCCTGGGAAACATTGCCGGCGTCGCCATTGCCATTCAGCTGGGCGGGCCGGGTGCCACCTTCTGGATGATCGCCATGGGGTTCTTCGGCATGACTTCGAAGTTCGTCGAATGCACCCTGGGCGTCCGCTACCGCGATTTTGATGAGAACGGCCGCGTCCTCGGCGGACCCATGCGCTATCTTTCCAAAGGTCTCAGGGAACGGGGTTTGGGACAACTCGGCTTGCTCCTGGCCATACTCTTTGCCGTGATGTGTGTCGGAGGATCGATCGGTGGCGGGAACCTCTTTCAAATCAAGAATGCCACGGATCTTTTCGTGTCATCGTTCTGCGGCGAAGGTTCCGTTCTGGCCTTCTTGGATGCTCAACGATGGATCTTTGGCATGCTCATCGCCATCGTCGTGGCTGCCGTCATCATCGGAGGGATTCGGAGCATCGCCCGCGTCACCGCCAAGCTGGTGCCGATCATGTGCGCCATCTACATTCTCGCGATCATCGTGGTTCTCACCCTTCATGCGAGCGACTTGCGCTCGGCATTCGCTAACATCGTTTCCAAGGCTTTTCAGCCCGATTCGTTCGCCGGGGGCCTGATCGGCTGCATGCTCATGGGGATCCAGCGCGCCGCCTTCTCCAACGAAGCCGGCATCGGCTCGGCCGCCATCGCCCACTCCGCCGTCAAGACAAGCAAGCCCGCGAGCGAAGGTCTGGTGGCCTTGCTCGAACCTTTCGTCGATACGGTGGTGGTCTGCACGATGACGGCACTCGCCATCGTCGTGACAGGCACCTATCAGATGGACGGAGGCGATATCGTCGATTCAACCAAGAAGGGCGTCTTGATTACCTCGGCCGCTTTTGAAACCGTCATCCCCTGGTTCAAGTATATTCTGGCGCTCGCGGTGACGCTCTTCGCCTTTTCCACCATGATTTCGTGGTCTTACTACGGGATCCAGGCCTGGAGCTACCTCTTCGGAAAGTCCAAATTCATGGACTTGGCCTACAAAGTCCTCTTCTGCGCCTTCATCGTCATCGGCTCATCCATGAGCCTCGGGAAAGTTGTGCAGTTTTCGGATGCCATGCTCTTTGCCATGGCCATTCCCAACATCATCGGGCTCTACTTGCTCCTGCCCGTGGTGCGCCGCGAACTGGCCGACTATCTGGCTCACTGCAAGGAGATCGATTCCCAACCCTAGCCAGATGGCCCGCTCCGACGCCATCGATTTTCCGGCCTTGCTCAACGCGCAGCAGTTGGCGGCTGTCACCTCGGAGCCCGGGGCGGCCCTTGTCATCGCGGGCGCCGGAAGCGGAAAAACCCGCACCCTCACCTACCGGGTCGCCTATCTCCTCGAACACGGCTACGAACCCTACCATATTCTCCTGCTCACCTTCACGAACAAGGCGGCTGCGGAAATGCTG
Organism: Verrucomicrobiales bacterium; assembly: GCA_965204485.1. Classification (GTDB taxonomy): domain Bacteria; phylum Verrucomicrobiota; class Verrucomicrobiia; order Verrucomicrobiales; family DEV007; genus JAACDM01. Next base: position 61,129 of record CBDBEZ010000034.1, on the reverse strand, counting down.
TATCGCGTCGGTCAATTGGTTCCAAGCGACGTCCACGGCATCTGGGGTGGCACGTTTCACGCCATCGGAAGCCGCATCCTCCGGCGCTATGGTGATCGCTTCGGCTACACGCAGAGTTTCTCCATCATGGACCGCGAAGACCAAAACAGCATGGTCTCGCAAGTCCGCAAGGATCTCGGCCTGGGCACCACAGGGAAAAAGATCGACAAGCGCTTTCCCAAGCCGGCGATCCTCTCCAACATCTTCAGCATGGCGCAAAACCTCGACAAGCCGCTGGAAGGCGTCTTGTCGGAGCGGTATCCCCAACTGGAGGAATACTTCGATGATATCGGCAAGATTCTCAAGGCCTACGCCAAGCGAAAACTGGAAACAAACTCAATGGATTTCGATGATTTGCTCTGCAAAACCCTCGAGTTGCTCAAAACAAACGCCGACATTCGCGAGCGTTACCAGGAAAAATTCCGCGCCGTCTTGGTCGACGAGTACCAGGATACCAATCCCATCCAATCTCGCCTGATCGATCTCTTCGCCGAGCGTCACCGCCACCTCATGGTCGTCGGCGACGACGCCCAGTCCATCTACTCCTGGCGAGGCGCCGATTTTCGCAACATCATGGGATTTCAGAACCGCTATCCACAGGGAACGATCTACAAGATCGAGACCAACTACCGGAGCACTCCCGAAATCCTGACATTGGCCAACGAATCGATCAGTGCCAATGTCCATCAATTCGACAAGACACTCGCCCCGGCAAGGGAATCCGCGAGCTGTCTTCCCGCCGTGATCCAGGTACAGGATCCCAATCAACAGGCGGCCTTCATCGGCCAGCGCATTCAGGAGATCGTCGATGAAACGGGAATCCCCTACCAATCGATCGCCATTCTCTATCGCGCACATTTCCATTCCATGGAGATTCAGATGGAACTGACCCAGCGCGGTGTGCCGATTCAGCTCACCAGCGGCCCGCGTTTCTTCGAGCAAGCCCACATCAAAGACGTCAGCTCCTTTCTGCGCTTCGTCGCCAATCGGCGGGACGAAGTGGCCTTCAAACGGATGCTCAAGCTCGTGGCGGGAATTGGCGACGTCACCGCCGAGAAGCTTTGGCAATCTTGGTTGAAATGCGAGGCAGCGGCTCCGGATGCGCCCCTGCCGGAGACGTTCTCGAGCTATCTGCTCGATCTTCGCGTGGGTCCACGATCCAAGAAAGGCTGGGAGCAGTTGGCCTACACCGTCGATGAACTGGTGGAGAATGGAGAACCCGTTTCTCCCACGAGAATGCTCCAGTCCGTGATCGACGGCCTCTACGAGGACTTTGCCCGCACCGAGTTCGCCAATTACGAGCAGCGCATGCAAGATATCGATCAGTTGCGCCGCTACAGCGAGCAGTTTGCCACCCTCGACGAATTGCTCACCAAACTTTCGCTCGAGACGAATTCCGATCGCCAAAATGAAGCTGAGGACAAGGTCGTCCTTTCGAGCGTCCATCAAGCCAAGGGACTGGAATGGCCGGTTGTCTTCATCCTTTGGCTGACCCAGGGGATGTTTCCGAGTCGGCAGGCCCTGGAATCTGAGGACGAAGACGTCAACGCCTTCGAGGAAGAACGCCGCTTGTTCTACGTGGCCATCACTCGCGCTTGCGATCAGCTCTACCTGCTTCACCCCATGTTTCGCCCCGGTGGCCAGGGCCGATCGGACGACTACTTCCAGACCCCCTCCGATTTCCTCACCGAATTACCCGGCAATCTTCTGGAGGAATGGGACGTGGGAACGATCTGGTAGCCTTTCCTCTCAACATCATGTCCGCCGAATCCGCCGCGAAAAAAGAAGCCAAGACCTCGCTAATCCAAGGCACGTGGGAACTGTTTCGCTGTCTCACGCCATACAATCGCTATTTCATCCCGGCTCTCATCGCCCTGTGTGGCACCGGATTCCTCGTTCTCCTCTTCCCCAAGCTGATGGGAGATCTGGTGGGGGACGCGATGATTTCCCGTGCCGATGCCGCTGAACTGAATGTCGCAGCCGTCGACTCAAATCGCAATCGCGTCGCCCTGACATTGGTGTTGGTGCTTTGCCTTCAAGCCATCATCGCTTATTTTCGAATCAATTGGTTCGCCAAGGCCGGTGAAAGCGCACTCGCCGACCTGCGCAAACGGGTCTACGGCCGACTGGTCCGATTGCCCATGACCTTCTACGGTGAACGGCGCCTTGGTGAACTTTCCTCTCGTCTCGCCGCCGACCTCAGCCTCATCCGAGATACCCTCGTGACCACGACGCCGCAGATGCTTCGCCAGCTCATCACACTGCTTGGCTGCCTGGTCATGATCTTCATCACATCGGTTCATCTGAGCCTCTTCATGCTGGCCTGCCTTCCGGTTGTCATCATCGCCACCGCCATTGTCGGGCGGCGCATTCGCGGACAATCGAAACTCGCCCAGGACCAAATGGCCGAGAGCAACGTGATCGTTGGCGAAACGCTCCAGAGCATGGTGGATGTCAAGGCCTTCCACAACGAGACCTACGAGATCAAGCGTTACGAGAAGGCCATCGGAAACTTTCTCGAAACCGCTCTCCGCACGGCGCGCGCCAAAGCCAGTTTCGTCTCGTTCATCATTTTTGTGATGTTCGGCGTGATCACTCTGGTGGTCTGGTACGCGGCGGGCCTGCTCAACCGCCCTCCCGAAGCCAACGGCTTGACTTCGGCTCAATTCGTTCAGTTCATCCTCTACACCGTCTTCCTCAGTGGCGCCCTGGGATCATTGCCCGAAGCGGTGAGTCAGGTTCAGAAAGCCGTTGGCGCCACCGAACGCGTGCGAGAGATCCTCGGAGAGAAACCGGAACCGGTGGCCCTTCCCAGCGAGATTCCCGCCGCCCGATTGCGCGGCGAACTTGCCATCAACGACCTCCACTTCAGTTACCCTAGCCGCCCCGATCACCCCGTTCTGCGCGGACCCTCCTTCGAGTGCCAGGCGGGCCAACGCATCGCTCTGGTCGGCCCGAGTGGAGCCGGGAAATCTACCGTCATCGCTCTCCTGCTTCACCTCTATCGCCCCGATTCCGGATCCATTCATCTCGATGGCAAGCCTTCCGGCGCCTACCCGCTCGAATACGTGAGAAGCCAGATGGCCATGGTGCCTCAGGAAGTCCTGCTCTTCGGTGGAACGATCCGGGATAACATTGCCTACGGCCGGGTCGGGGCGAGTCATGAGGAAATTGTAAGTGCCGCCAAGAAGGCGCACGCGCACCAGTTCATCGAGTCTTTTCCCGAGGGATACGACACCTTGGTGGGCGATCGCGGCGTCAAACTGTCAGGCGGCCAACGCCAGCGTATCGCCATCGCCCGGGCCATCCTTGCCAATCCCGCCATCCTCATCCTCGATGAAGCCACCAGTTCGCTTGATTCAGAGAGCGAGCATCAGGTGCAACAGGCTTTCGAAGAACTCATGAAGAACCGAACATCGATCATCGTCGCACACCGCTTGGCGACTGTTCGGCGCGTCGACAAGATCCTGGTCCTCAGCGGCGGCAGGATCGTCGAAACGGGAACGCACGAGACCCTCGCCGCCAAATCCGACGGCCTTTACGCCATGCTTTCCAAGCTACAGTTCATGGACTGAGGACGACCTAGTGTAGTCCATCAAGCAGACTGTGCCCCATAGTTTCATAAACCGGGGCAAGAATCCCAAGAAAATAGTGGCAGGGGCCTTTGGGATAATGTTGATTTGGAATCTACCAAAACACCAAACACTTCAACCCAAAAGCCACCTACAGTGAGAGTAGCACGACGTACGATTAATGCAAAGTCCAGAACCTCGTGAGTGGGAAGTTCTCAGACCGGTTTCTCTTTGCCTGGCGTGTCTGTCTGACTGCGTAATAGAGCGATCTTCGCCTTGGATAGTTCAATGCTCAGATCGATCAGTTCGGTGGTCAGTTTCTTGAATTTCTTGTACTCCTCTGTTTCTTTTCGTAGTCCCTTCACGTGGTCTGGCCAGACGTGTTCAGTCCGGCTCCTCATCTCATGCGTGTAGCTCAGTTGGTAATACACGCCGCGCTGGCGTTGTCGATCTCGGTATTGCTTGCTGATGCTCCCAGGCCGCATTGGCCCGATTGCAGCTAACTTTGCCGCAAGTTTCTGGACTCTTTTTTCAGTGATCTGATCTTTTTCATGGTCATTAGCTTATATATGCGAATGTCTAGGAAAATCAAATCATTTGTTATGGATCTCTGGATTTCTTGGTGGAATATCGTCTGTTTTCTGCGACCCGCTTTCTCGAGAGCCCGCACCTTTCTCTGGTTTCTGCTCGTCTTGGCCGCTTTCTCCGTGCGCAATGACCTCCTCGGGGTTTCCAGTTTCGTCCGCGCTCTCGGTTTGTCAGAACACTTCTATGAGCACTTACTCCATTTCTTCCACAGCAATGCCGTGAAGACGGACCGGCTTGCAGAACTTTGGTTCGCCATCGTGATCAAGCACTTCCCTGTCTACAAGATCGGTTGTCGCCCCGTCCTGGTTCTCGACGGCATCAAGAAGTCCAAGGAGGGCCGCAAGATGCCTGCGGTGAAGTATCTGCATCAACAGTCCGAGTCCAATTCCAAGCCTCACTTCATCATGAGCCATTCCTTTCAGGCCTTCGGCGTGCTCTGTCAGGTTGGCGGATACTTCTTCTGCGTTCCGGTCTGTGCACGCATTCACGAAGGTATCGTCACTTCAAACCGCGACAGGAGAACCTTGATCGACAAGGCCAACGAGATGCTCGCATCCGTCTGTAGAGGTCAGGAGTTCGTCTTGCTGGCCGACGCCTACTACGCCAACGGAAAGGTGATCCAGAGCACCAAGGGGCGTTCCGGTGTGCTGGTCACGAGGGTTCGACGCACGACAACCGGCTTTCGGCCTGCGGCAGTGCCACGCAAACGCAAACGCGGACGACCGAAAAAGTATGGCGCTGCGGTGAAGCTCCAGAATGTCTTTGGAACGGGCGGCTTCAGTTCCGTTCCCAGTCCCGTATATGGGGAGAGAAACATCTCTGTCCGGTTCAAGTCGGTGGATCTGTTGTGGAAGCCCGCCGGGGCGATGGTCCGCTTCATTCTCGTCGATCATCCCACGAGAGGGCGGATCATCCTCTTGTCTACCGACCTCACCATGGAAGCTCAGGAGATCATCTTGCTCTACAGTTTGCGTTTCAAGATCGAAGTCGCTTTCAAGCAAGCGGTGCATTCGGTCGGCTCATTCGGATACCATTTCTGGATGGCCGCTATGCGACCGCTCAAGCGTCGCAATGGTAACCAATACCTCCACCGGACTACCGAGAAATATCGCAGACAGGTGCAGAGAAAGATGCACGCATATCATGTGTTTGTGCAGACCGGCATGATCGCTCAGGGCATGTTACAGTACCTTGCCATGACATGTGACGGTCTGGTCTGGAAACACTTTGGAACCTGGATCCGAACCATCCGCCCAGACGTGCTGCCTTCGGAAATGATTGTCTCAGCCGCCTTGAAAAACACGCTGCCTGGGTTTTTGCACCACGGCGGAAAAGGTTCAGCGTTCCGAAAATTCATCCTTGATAAAATAGACTTCACTCGCTCCGAAGGTTCACGCTTCGCCGCATGATGATCCAGTTACAGAACTTCTCACTCGCGAGCAGAACGATTCCGGCGATCAAATTTGAAGATCAAGAACTGACCTCTTTCGGCGGTCTCGTTATTTTTCAGAAGCTCTTTCAGGAATTGGATCTGGAGGGGAAGCTTCAGCAGTGCTTTGATCCACTGGATCGGCGCATGTCCCGCTTCTACAAGTTCCACAAGGTTTTCATGTGTCTTATCGTGCATCTTATACTGGGCTACCGGATGCTTCGCGATTTGGACTACTACCGAGATGATCCCCTTGTACGACAGGTTTTGGGGATGCATCAGCCCAGTGTCCCAACGATGAGCCGGATGTTGGGAGAGGTCGATTGTCAAAGCCTTGAGAGGATGAGGGAGATGAATCATTTCGTTTGCCTGTCGCGACTTCAGGAGGAAGGAATCAAACGCATCACGCTTGATTTGGACGGAAGCGTGCAGAGCACGAGTCGCCATGCGGAAGGGACGGCTGTGGATTTAACAAGAAGAAAAAAGGCGAGCGCAGTTATTATCCACTGCTCGCGACGATCGCTCAAACCGGACAAATCTTCGATTACCTTCATCGAAGTGGCAACGTCCATGACTCCAATGGCGCGGTGGAATTTCTTCGCTACTGCGTGGAAAAGATTCGCAAGGTGCTGCCTGATGTGCAGATCGAGTTGCGCGCCGACAGCGCGTTTTTCAGCGATCAGATGGTTTCAGAGGCAAAGACCCTTGGCCTGGAATATACGTTCTCGGTGCCTTTCGAGCGGCTTGTGGAACTCAAGGGCATCATCGAGAAGCGCCGTCGCTGGTCCCGAACCCGAGGCGGAGAGGGAAAAACTCATCACTTCGAAATCCGCTGGAAGCCAAAAAGTTGGGCGCGCAAAGCGCGCATTTTGTGCATTCGAACCATGAGGCGCACTCAGCGCAAAGGACCGCTCCAACTGGATCTTTTCGAGCCAATCGAGGAGAACTATGAATACGAGGCGATCATCACCAACAAGACAAACACGGCCGCTCATGTGGTGAAATTTCATGAAGGGCGTGGCTCTTTAGGAGAAGATTTTTGGCGAAGCCAAGAGCCAGGCCCAGATGGACTATATTCCGGCCAAGCGACGTGCCGCCAACGAAGCTTTCCTTTTGGCCAGTATCCTCACCCACAATCTCACACGCGAAATGCAGATGCGATCTGCGGAGCGGTCACGCAAATCGTCCCCCAAAAGGGCTACGGAGTGGATCTTTGAAGGACTCGGCACGATTCGCCGCAAAATCATCCAGCGTGCCGGACGTCTGACTCGCCCTCAAGGTCGACTCACATTGACACTCGGAGACAATCAGGCCGTCGAAGAAGAAATCGCCTACTACAGCGATTCCGTAAGATAGGCGGCTGAGGCGGCTCAAGCCCTGTATTTTTGGGTAATTCGGATCGGCGGCGCCCATTTTTGACCCCATGGCAAATTCGCATTCGTTATTTCATCTTTTTTAAGCTTGTTTCTGTAATAGTCTTATATTACAGTGCGCCGAACGAGCCGACCTTCATGCCAAGCAGAAACTCCCTGCCCCCCACCGAACGCCAGATTCGCAGCCGCCTCCGCCAGCTCCTCGACCAGGCCGAAGGCTTCCTTCACGGCTCGCCCATCGAACTCTCTCGTAAATGCGGCAAGCCCACTTGCCGTTGCGCTTCCGACGACTCCTTGCGCCATCGCTCCTTGGCCATCGGTCAGACTCGCAAGGGCAAGACCACCATGCTGCACGTCCCCAGACCGTTGGAAGCTCAGGCGAGACGCTGGATCGATGATTTCCAGAAGGCGAATGCTCTGCTGGAAGCCCTCGACGAGCAGGGGCGCCTCCGACTCGAGGAGGCAAAAACCAAGGCCAGAGCGGCGAGTAGCTCCGCCAAGAAGAAGGGCAAGACCGGTAAGAAATCAGCCGGCAAAGCCAAGTCCGGGCGCAATTCTCCACCAAAAAAGAAGCGACCATTCTCACGCGACTACTAACTTACGCGGACAAGATTTTCAGCCTCCGCCAACAGTGGAGGCTGCGGGTGCGTGACTCTCGTCCCAAACCACAGATTCCCACTCGAGTTTTCCCGGCAGCATTCTTCGCCATGTTCTGCTGCCGGTTACCAAGCTTCAACGAACTCGAGCAACACCGGAACAAGAGCAGCTGGACCCGTTGGCTCGGTAATCACCGTTTGCCCAGCGCCGACGAACTGGCGTATGTCTCCGAGCGCATCGAGCCTGACAGTGTGCGAGGGTGTCTCGGACACATTTACTTCTGCCTCAAACGCAACAAAATCCTTGCCCCACAGCGCGGTTGGATGCTTGCCGCCGTCGATGGTCACGAAACTCACTGTAGCTACAAACGTTGTTGTCCAAAGTGTCTCCAACGCCGGATCGCCGTCGGAGACGAGGTCAAAACACAGTTCTACCACCGCTTGATCGCGTTTCAGATTATCTGTGAGGATTTTCAATTGCTTCTCGACGTGGAAATGCTTGAGCCTGGTGAAGACGGAGATCCTGGAGACGACGAAGTCGCTGCGGCTATACGGCTGATAACTCGCGTCCTTAAGGACCACCCACGCTGCTTTGACGTGCTCACTGCCGATGCGCTCTACCTGCGTCCCTCCGTGATCAATCTTCTTGAAGACCACGGCAAATACCTTGTTGCCGTACTCAAGGATAATCAGCCTGAGCTATTGTCCGAAGCCCGCACGCTCCTGCCCCTTGAGGAGCAAGAGCCAGAATCATTTGAGACTCCGGCTGCACCGGGCAAGCCCGCGCGGCACGTTCATTTACAAGAGGCTGAGGGCTTCTGCACTGAATCCATTCACACTCCTCTTCGCGTTGTTCATTCCCATGAGACTGGCATCCGTCGCGAGCGCGTCGCTGGGGATTGGGTCGAGACTCCCATCGATAGCCACCGGTGGTGGGCGACGACCATACCCCGCTCAATGGCCGATGCCAAGACCATCTTCCATTTCGGGCACGACCGTTGGAAGGTCGAAAACGAAGGCTTTAACGAACTCTGCTCCCGCTGGCATTCCGGTCATTGCTATCACCATCATCCCAATTCCATTCTCGTTCTGTGGCTGATCATGTTCATGGCCCACGCCGTGTTCCACTGCTTCCACAAGCGCAACTTGAAGCCAGAGATACGCCGTGGACACACGGCCATCTATTTTGCCCGTCAAATCGCCGCCTCCATGCGAGAGGATCGATGGTGGCCGCCACCGGCTCCGGGCTGAGGAACGCCCGCCCCGCGCTCTCGGTAACCTTGGGTTCGCGTCCGCCATCGGAGCGGTCTGGCTCCCTGTTGCCTATTGCCGACAGGGGGATCCATTTCGCGGCTCGAGCCCTCCGAAATTCGCCCGAGAACCGCCACACGAAACTGTTCGCCCTCTTAGCGCCAGCTTCAACACGCTCAACACCCACCAATTCAGGCCATTACGACTCTTTCCGACGCCGTCTTACGGAATCGCTGGCCTACTACATGATGGCCTGACTGGCCATTTTATGAAACGCTGGGGTCAAGCAATGGCGACAGCAGCACGGCGAAACACCGGAACTCTACTTTCCATAAGAACATCGCCCTGGAGAACGGCTGCAGTTGAATTGGTTTGAGGGGAAGTCCCTCGGGATCACCATCGCCGGAGAGCCTTTCGTGCATCTGCTCTGCCACACAGTGTTGCCGTTCTCGCACTGGGAGTGGGCCATACCGGCGCGCAGCGAATCGTTTCTCTCCCTGAAGCGAACCTTGCAGGCGACCTTGTTTCAGTTAGGCAAAGCAACTTCGATATGTCAGACGGATAACAGCTCGACGGCCACTCACCAACTCCGTCGGGGCAAGAGGCAGCGGGGCATTAACGAGGCATATGCGTTGTTGTTAGCGCATTACGACATGGAGGCGGCGACAACCAACATTGGCTCACCCCATGAGAACGGTGACGTCGAAAGCACGCACGGCCATTTGAGATCCTACCTCAATGACAGTCTCGATCTGCGCGGTCACCGCGACTTCGAGAGCGAGGAACATTATCAGGCCTTCTTGACTCGCAATTGCCAAGAACGCAATGGCAATCGCAGCGAAGCACTCGCCCTCGAACAGATGCACGCCTTGCCGAGTCATGCCCTGCCCGAGTACGAGGTGTCGGATTGCCGGGTGAGCAAGGATGAAGTGGTTCGCGTGGCCAAGATCGGCTATTCGGTGCCGGCGAGATGGGCGGGCGCACGGCTTCGAGCGCATCTCTATGAGGATCGAATCGAGCTTCTGGACGGCCGATTGGTGGTGGAGATTCTCGAAGGGAAAACCCGAGGCCAACCCGAAAAGACCGGGACGCAAGCCGGGCCAAGGGTTCTTCCGGCGGCGGGAGGAACCGGAGATTGGGCCGGATGACAATGTTCGAAGCATGGAAGCCCGATTGCCCAAGGGACGGTCGTCAAATTGTCCTCGATGCGGAGGCAGGCTTGGAACTCGTCTGGAGACGGCAAGCATGGTCGATGTGCCGGAAAAGATTGCCCGAGACATATCGACCTGGAAAGTGGAAGTCGAAGAATGCAGTTGTGGCTACTGCGCGCGAGGAACTCACCGGGACTTGCCGCTCGACCGACACGGGGCCACCGCTCACTGTGTGGGTCCCAGGGTTCGGTCGTTTGGACTGGCTCTGCACTATCACTTCGGGGTGACTCTACGCAAAGTTCCTCCGATTGTTCGCGAGATTTGCGGCATTGATCTCAGCCAGAGCGCCCTGACACAAGACGCCCTGAAATTGGGAAACGGCGATGGAGCGATCAGCCGAGAAGCGGAGCGAATCAAAGCAGCCATCCAGCCATCCGATGACGTCAACACGGATGATACGGGATGGCGAACGGGGGGCAAGACGAGTTGCCTGATGGGATTCGTGAGCCGCCAGGAGAATGCGGTGTATTTTCAGATTCGATCACGCCACCGAGCCGAAGAAGTGGCCGAAGTCATCACGGCGGCCTGTGAGTGTGTGCTTGGAACCGATCGGTTCCGGAGCTACGACGCGGAGCGATTTTCGCAGATGGACATGCAAAAGTGCATGAGCCATATTGTGAAGAATCTCTCTGAAGTTCTGGAGAAGAAGCGAGGGCGGGCACGAAGTTTCTGCGAGGGACTGAAGAATTCGCTTCGACAGTGTCTGAGGCTTTGGCAGCAGTACCACAACGGCGAGTCGACTTTAAACCAATACGAGGAAGAGAGCTTGAAAAAGATCTATGAACTCGATCATTACCTGCGGGACCGGACGCTCAAAGATCCCGACAACCAACGCATGCTCAATGAGCTTGGCCGGCACTTTGACCAAGGGAATTTAACGATGTTCCTGGAGGATCCGGAGGTAGAGCCGACCAACAACATCGCCGAGCGGATGCTCAGGCCGGCGATCGTCGCCCGCAAGGTGTCGCAATGTTCCAAGACGGAGCGGGGAGCCAATGCCTACGCGGCATTCGAGAGTGTGCTCTCGACTCTCTCGCTGCGAGGAGCGAGTTCCGTATTCAAGTCGCTTGCCAAAATCATCGCGGGCGAGCGTACCCTTGCATGAGATGCCTGTGGCGTTTGCTGGTTAGGATCGCTAATCAGTTACCCTCCTTGAATCTCGAGGCAATGCTGAAAAAGTTAGACTGCTACCACGTCGTGATCCTCGACGACCTGGGATATGTGAAGCAAACACGCGAGGAAATGGAGGTGCTGTTCACGTTCTTCGCGGAGAGATACGAGAGAGGCAGCGTGATGATCTCTTCAAATCGGGTGTTCAATGAGTGGGACCAGATCTTCCACGATCCGATGACGGCGATGGCGGCAGTGGACCGATTGGTGCATCACAGTGTGCTGCTCGAGTTCGGTGGGAGAAATGGCCGGAAGTTGTGGATGAGGGCAGCTACCGGAACACCATTCGAAGTTCGATGATGGGTTAGGCAGCGGCTTGCTGCTCGATGCGTCCACGAAGATGATTCCTTGCACGACTTTGTCAAGTTGACGATACCCGTTGAGTCGACGCCAGCCTTTCCCGGCTTCCAGCCCGAGCTTGTAGACCATTGAAAGGGTTGCTTTCCTCGATCCACATCCTTTGGTTTGTCGAGTTCGATGGCGTACCGTGGCAAACGTCGACTCTATCGGATTTGTCGTCCGGATGTGTCTCCAGTGTTCTGCTGGAAAGTCGTAGAAGGTCAGTAACCCCCAGCGTTTCATAAAATGGCCAGTCAGGCCATCATGTAGTAGGCGATTTCTTCTTCGACGGCCTGATTGTCTCCGAGTGTCAATGTGAGTCGACCTTGAGGGCGAATCAGACGTCCGGCACGCTGGATGATTTTGCGGCGAATCGTGCCGAGTCCTTCAAAGATCCACTCCGCAGCCCTTTGGGGGGACGATTTGCGTGACCGCTCCGCAGATCGCATCTGCATTTCGCGTGTGAGATTGTGGGTGAGGATACTGGCCAAAAGGCATCTTCAGCAGAATCTGTGGGTGCCCAGGCGGCGCGATTCACCTAGAATCCTGACCAGCAACAAGTTATATCCAATCTTAATGGGCATCAAAGTTGTGGCAACAAGCCAGCTGCCCATCCAAACCTCGGATTTGCGAGGACAACGCTTGCGCCGGGGCTGCCCCTGGTAGGGCTCAGCCCATGAAACAAGTAGTTTCAGCAGTTCTGCGCTAACTCGTTCGTAGGGATGAAATGAAAGCCCGTGGCTCAGCCCATGAAACAAGTAGTTTCAGCAGTTCTGGGGTCCAGGGGCAGCGGGACCCGGCGTCCAGCGTTCCCGGAGCAAATCCGGAATTTCACCCACAGATTCTGCTGAAGGCCCGCCAAAAGGAAAGCTTCGTTGGCGGCACGTCGCTTGGCCGGAATATAGTCCATCTGGGCCTGGCTCTTGGCTTCGCCAAAAATCTTCTCCTGAGAGCCACGCCCTTCATGAAATTTCACCACATGAGCGGCCGTGTTTGTCTTGTTGGTGATGATCGCCTTTGTATTCATAGTTCTCCTCGACTGGTTCGAAAAGATCCAGTTGGAGCGGTCCTTTGCGCTGAGTGCGCCTCATGGTTCGAATGCACAAAATGCCCGCTTTGCGCGCCCAATTTTTTGGCTCCCAGCGGATTTCGAAGTGATGAATCTTTCCCTCTCCGCCTCGGGTTCGGGACCAGCGACGGCGCTTCTCAATGATGCCCTTGAATTCCACAAGCCGCTCGAAAGGGAGAAATGACCGGAAGTTGTGGATGAGGGCGGTCGGGGCATCATGAAGAGTTCAACCATTTACCAAAACAACTGAACTCCAATGAAAACCACCAACCACCCCACCGAATCCGCATCTATCCTCGGCCAGGAAGGAGCAAGCACCGTCTGCCAGAACGCCCTTGAGGCCACCCTGCGACAAGGAGCCCAAGTGCTTCTTCAGGCCGCCATCGACAACGAAGTCTCCGACTACATTCAAGCCCATCAACATCAGCGTGATGACCAGGGTCATCGCCAAGTCGTTCGCAACGGCCATCTTCCTGAAGCGACAACTTCAGACTGGAATAGGAAACGTTTCTGTTCGGCAGCCCAGGATCAATGATCGCCGATCAGGCCAGCGGTTCACCAGCGCCATCCTTCCGCCGTACCTACGCCGAGTCGCTTCACTGGACAACCTCATCCCGGCACTCTACCTGCGAGGAATCTCAACCTCCGAGATGAGTCGAGCCTTAGAGCCGATCCTCGGTGAGAACGCATCGGGTCTTTCTGCAGCCAACATCGTTCGACGAGGAAGAGCAATGGGAGAAAGAACGCGAGCAATGGAGCAAGCGTGACCTCAGCGACAAGGAATACGTCTATCTCTGGGCCGACGGGATCTACTTCCATGTCAGGCTCAATGACGACCGCCCATGTGTTCTCGTAATCGTCGGCTCCTTACCCGATGGAACCAAGGAATTGGTAACCATCAGCGATGGAGAACGAGAGAGCAAACTGTCCTGGAAAAATGTGCTCAGAGACCTCAAGAAACGAGGATTGAAAATCCCTCCGAAACTGAGTATCGCCGATGGAGCTCTCGGGTTCTGGAGCGCCTTGGAAGAGGAATATCCGACAAGCAAACAGCAACGATGTTGGGTGCACAAGACAGCCAACATCCTCGACAAGCTGCCGAAGAAAGCGCAGCCCCTTGCCAAGGAACGCATCCATGAAATCTACATGGCGGAAACAAAGAAGGCCGCCTTGGAGGCCTATGACGAGTTCTTCACGCTCTACGAAGCCAAGTATCCGAAAGCGTGCGCCTGCCTGAAGAAAGACAAGGAAACTCTACTAACGTTCTACGATTTTCCAGCCGAGCACTGGAGACACATCCGGACGACAAACCCGATTGAGTCGACGTTTGCCACGGTCCGCCATCGGACTCGACAAACCAAAGGGTGCGGATCGAGGAAAGCAACCCTTTCAATGGTCTACAAGCTCGGCCTGGAAGCCGAGAAAGGCTGGCGTCGACTGAACGGATATCGTCAACTTGACAAAGTCGTGCAAGGAATCATCTTCGTGGACGGCATCGAGCAGCAAACCGCTGCCTAACCCATGATCGAACTTCGAATGGTGTTCCGACCGCCCTCATCCACAACTTCCGGTCATTTCTCCAGATCCATCTCTGCGAACCTCTTTCGCCAGCGGCCCACCTGTGGTTCGTCCAATCCAAGTTCTTCCGCGATCCGCTTATTGGTCATCCCCTCGCTGGCGAGAAGCACGATCTTGGAACGAACTCTCAATTTCGGAGAAACGTTGGACGCCTTGCTGAAACGCAGGAGCTTGTTTCGCAGGCTTGCTTCAAGGTTGATCGGCACAGCAGTTCTCATTTCCATTAAACTAACACTATCCGAATTGAGTGCAAGCTTAAAATGAATTATCTGTAAGGCGGACTACACTAGGATTGGCAGCGACCCGCACACCGTCGTGCTCCGCCCCCGGAAGAACCGTCACCAACCTGGGAGCCACTCCTTTATCCACCCGGAGCTGTCTCAGTTCGGAATGCCTTCTTCCGCCTTCCAGCTCGCGGCCAGCTCGGGCAAGGTGGCCGCGAGGATCTCGGCGATCGCTCGCCGCTCGGCATCGCCGAGATAAGCATACGACCCTTCCGGGGCTCGCTCCGCTTTCAAGATTCTTTTCAAGCGATCAAAGATCTCATCCTTCAGCACGGCGGGCAGGGCTTCGAACGCCTTGGAGTAAATCATGTAGCTGCAGCGGTATTGGAAGAGACGGTCACGCATCCTCAGATCCTTCAACGATCTGCCTTCCGGATCGCAGCGCCGGTCCGCCAGAAATACATCTCGGTAATCTCCCGCACCCTTCCAGGTCTCCGCTCCCAGCGGAGCTTCATCGGCGAAGAGCATGTAACGGATGAGTCGATCCACACATTGATCGAGCCCCTCCCAATCAAACTCATGCATCAGACGCAAATCGTGTCGGGAAACCGCCTTGATTCCCTCCTGATAGAGCCCATGCCGGACCCGGTAGTGTGCCTCCATGAACCAGTGGTGCATGCTAATCTGATGATCGAGGATCATGAGAGCCAAGACATCGCTATCGCCTCTCAAATGGATGTTCGTATCAAAATAGGATTTCAGTGAACGCAGGTTCGCTCCCGGCTCCGGATCGATGCGCAAGTCGCTACCCGTTCCGCTTGCAATCGCGTTACCCATATGTCGCGCGGATCCATGATAACCCGTGACATACCAGCCTCCCCAGCGATCCTCCAAGGGGACATCGTGACTCGACCGGTCAAAGCTACTCACGCTGCGCCGGTTGCGTCCATCCTCGTCCGAATAGACGGATCTCCCTAACAGACCGGGGAGGAAATTGGTCGCACTTCCCGCATGACAGCCCAGGCAGGACTTAGACCTTTCAAACAGGGGCCCTCTCTTCTCATCGAGAGGTCGCTGGAAATAGAAAATCCCACCGAGTTCGGGGTCCATGCTAGTGATCTCCACTCGGCCATTTGGCATCCATCCCAGGTAGATGTCTTCATTGAAATAAAGCGCTCTTGGGTTTCGCGGATGAACCGACCGCCGCTGCAAACTCGTCTTCGAGAAAACCAAGACTTGAGACTCCACCGGGATGGAGAGCCCGTCCAACAGCCGCCGCACCAAGGCCTTGCCTTCGAATTCTTCGAGAGAGATTTCTCCGCTCTTTACTTTGTTCAAGAACACCGACATGGGGTCGTGAAGCGGCGCATCGAAATAGCGATGCGGATCGATCTCGTAATCATTGAAAGACTGGCCCTGGGTCGGGGACAGGGTCAGCATGCCCAGAATCATGGTCAAAACGCATCTCATCGTCGGCACCGATAGCCCAGCTGCGGCCCGAGGTCGATCCCCGATTTGCAGGCCACCACCCCCCCACCCAACAACCGCCTCGAAGAGAGCCTCAACGGACGCCACGGAGAGTCCTCTCGCCGGGCCAATCCCGATTTGTCCATGCCTTGATCGAGACCGATCAGGACTGGGAAGCGGTAAACTTCAATCAACCGAGCGTTGATCTCCTCAAGCAAATCTGGCCTACTCCCCTCATTTCTCTCCCCTTCCCATGATCCCCCCTCCCTTTCTCACCCGCCAACTGCTTCCGCTGATCTTGGCCGGCCATCTCCTCCTCGCGCGTTTGACCCACGCCGCCGAAGGCGAGGGCGACCATTCAGCCGCCTACAAATTCCAGCTCTACAGCGAGGAAGACGGCCGCATGGAAATCCCCTCTCATGCCTTCGCCGTCCACACGTCCCTACCCTACGACATCAGCTTCTCGGGAGAGATCCTCACGAACATCATGACCGGCGCCAGCCCGACAGGACTGATGGACCTCGACAATCCCAACGAGATTCAACTGGCCGAGATCGAAGATCAACGTTGGGCCTACATATTTTCGGTCTCCAAGGAGCTTGGTCCAGGACACTCGTTCACCTTTGAATACGCCCGCAGCGATGAGGACGATTACCGTTCAAATGGCTACGCCTTGCGCACGGAACATCAGTTCAATAACCAGAACACCACCTTACAGCTTGGCGTTTCCTACAATGATGATTTGAATTTCGCCGCTCCGTTGTTTGGTGAACGCCTCAAAAAGGAGACCATCGACATTGGCCTGGGATTAACGCAACTCCTCGCTCCCAAAACCCTTCTTCAAACCAATCTCACCTTCGGTTATTCGCGTGGTTACCTGGCTGATCCTTACAAAAGCATTAGCAACCGCGAAACATTTGAGATTCCTGGATTTCCAGTATTTGTCCAGGACACACCCTATTTTGAGAATCGACCTGACGAGCGTGTCCGCTATGTCTTCCGGCTTGGATTGCTTCAGTATCTCGACGCTCTTGATGCCAGCGTCAATAGTTCCTATCGCCTTTTTCTCGATGACGCCGGCCTTGAGGCTCACACGTTGATGTTTGAGTGGAACCAAAAGATCGGGGACCACATCGTCCTTTCGCCTTACTATCGGTATTATCATCAAACCGAAGCGGACTACTACTACGCGAACCTCGACAACAGCGATATAGTGCCCAACGACAATCGCACCGGACGGGCACCTTTCTTTTCGTCCGATTACCGCCTATCCGATTTCGATGCGCATACTTATGGCATCAAACTCATCTATCGTCCCGTGGATTGGTTGACCATGGATATCGGATATGAGCGATACGTCATGGACGGCAATGACTCCAGGACTCCTTCCGCTGCCTACCCCACTGCCAACGTTTTCAACCTTGGCATCCGGGCGAGTTTTTAGATTCCACGCCCCATCAGCGCCTGCCACCATGGCGTCACGCGCACTGAGGTGTGGGCGACGCCACGGTGCCCGCCCACCTCACTGGCCGGGCACTGCCGTGAGGGGGCGAAGGTGGAAGGGAAGGGCCTCTCCCTGCACCGCATCCCTTCGGATGTCACCGTCGTCAGTGACTATACCTGCCCAAACAAGGTCTTGCCGCTTGAGAGCAAGTCCTCGCAGGCGGCGGCGGTGCGGGCCGCCATGGCTGCTTCGCCCTTCTTCAGATAGGAACGCGGATCGTAAACTTTCTTGTTCCCAATCTCGCCATCGATCTTCAGTACACCTTCGATGTTCTCCATCATGTGGGTGACGATGGGCCGAGTGAAAGCATACTGGGTGTCGGTATCGACATTCATTTTCACCACGCCGTAGCCCAGGGTCTCACGAATCTCCTCCAGCAGGCTCCCGGAGCCCCCGTGGAAGACGAGCTCGAAGCGGGCATCGTCACCGTATTTCGCCTGCACTGCGGCTTGACCATCACGCAGAATCTTCGGCTTGAGCTTCACGGCGCCGGGCTTGTAATGGCCGTGCACGTTGCCAAATGTGGCGGCGAAGGTGAAGCGGCCAATGTCGGCCAAGGCCTCATGCACGGCGACCATATCCTCGGGCGTGGTGTAGAGATGCTCTTCCGGCGTGTCCTCGGTGCCTGCCGCACCGTCTTCTTCACCGCCAACCACGCCCGCTTCCACTTCGAGGATGATTTCCAGGTCCGCACATTTCTTGAGATACTTCTGGGAGATCGCCATGTTCTCGTCCAAGGGCAGGATAGAAGCATCCAGCATGTGATTTTGGAACAAGTTGTTCTCCCCCTTGGAACGCCGTTTGGCGGTGGCTTCCAGTAGCGGATCCAGAAAGCTCTCCGCCGCGCTCGGCTGACAATGGTCCGTGTTCAAGGCGACCAACACATCATACTGCTCGGCCAAGCGATGCGCAGCCTCCGCCAGAACGATGGTTCCATAAGCGGCATCTTTGTTATTGAGACCGGAGGCGAACTGTCCCGCCCCCGTGGAAAACTGAATGATTCCGTCCGACTTCTGATCCGCGAAGCCTTTGAAGGCCGCATTGAGTGTGACGATGCTGGTACAGTTGATGGCGGGATAGGCGAAGTTTCCTTCCTGAGCCGCGTCCAGCATGGCGGCGAACTGTTTGGGTGTCGCAATAGGCATGACGCCCCTCTAGAGCACAAATCACCGCGCCGTCAAGCGAGCACGCGGGCCACAAAGACGGAATCCTCAATTCCCTTCCCGCTTGGCACTTGCCTCCCGGGAATTCGGACGCTAATAAGCGCGACCAGTCCTCGGGGCTGCCACGACACCCGCCCACAATCTCTAAGAATTTCCGTCTGCAACCATGCCGAAGATCGCTTTTCTCACCGCCGGAGGCCTCGCTCCCTGCCTTTCCTCGTCGATCGGAGCTCTCATCGAGCAATACGCCGAACGCTCCCCCGAGGCCGAACTGGTCGGGTATCTCAATGGATATCAAGGCCTGCTGCAGGGCCAAAGTGTGGCTTTCCCCGCCAGCGTCATGCAAAACTCGGAGAAGCTCTTCCGCTTCGGCGGCAGCATGATCGGCAACAGTCGGGTCAAGCTCACCAACATCGCCGACTGCGTCAGCCGCGGGCTCGTTCAGGAGGGGAAGGATCCCCTGCACGTGGCAGCCCAACGGCTTACCGAGGACAAGATCGACATCCTCCACACCATCGGCGGAGACGACACCAACACGACGGCAGCTGATCTGGCGGCTTACCTCCACGAGAACGACTACGATCTCACGGTCGTTGGCATGCCCAAGACGGTGGACAACGACGTCTTTCCCATCGTCCAGACCCTTGGGGCCTGGACGGCGGCCGAACAAGGGGCCCTTTTCTACGCCAACATTGCCAACGAAAATACCACCGCCACCCGCCAACTCCTCGTTCACGAAGTGATGGGGCGCAGTTGTGGCTGGCTGGCGGCCGCCACCGCCCAAAGCTATCGCGAACGCATCGCCCAGTGGGAATTCTATCCCGAGATGTTACTCAGTCACGAACGCTGGGACATCGACGCGGTGTGGCTTCCGGAACTCTCGCTGGACCTCGACGCCGAGGCCGATCGGCTCAACGAGCGGATGGGGAAGAAGGACTGCGTGCATCTCTTCTTGAGCGAAGGCGCGGGGACCGATGCCATCGTCAAGGAAATGGAGGCCCGCAATGAGGAAGTTCCTCGTGACGCTTTCGGACATCCCAAGATCGATCGCTTGAATCCGGGGCAGTGGTTCGCCAAACAGTTGGCCGGACGCCTAGACGCCTCCAAGGTGCTCATTCAGAAGAGCGGCTACTTCGCTCGGTCAGCGGCTCCAAACGCAAAGGACATCGAGTTGATCCGGAAGAGCGCGGTGGCGGCGGCTGCAGCGGCCCTCAAGGGCGTCAGCGGTGTCGCCGGTCTCGACGAAGACCAGGGAGGCGAGATGCAGGTGATCGAATTTCCGCGGATCAAGGGTCACAAACCCTTCGACACCGATCAATCCTGGTTTGAGACCTTGTTGAGCGAGATCGGACAGCCCAAGGGTCAAAAGGTCGCGGGACACTGAACCAACCTGCGCTGCAGGACGGAATCGAGTTTTCCGACATCTGACGGATTCGCCGCCCCCATCTCGATGGCTTTCCTCTCGCTCCCCCTACGCGGATTTGCGGGCGGCGGAGCCAGGACATTCGCCTCTCCACCAAACGGCAGTTCCGGCAAACAAGGCGGAGCCTCACTCCACTTCCGCCTCAGCGACGACCAGTTGGCCATCCTCGAGCCGCAGAAAATACTTGAGGGAGTCCAGGTCTTGCTGCGAAAGCGGCGCCACCCGATCCTTCTGCCAGACATTCCCGGAGAGCACGCCCTCCCGATCGGCCATCAATGCGATCGCCTGATCGACGTCGTGAACGCCAGGCACCCTCTCGATCTCATCCGCCATGGCGCCATTGAGAGCCGTTGCCAGGGCAGCGGCGTCCCGCCGGTATTTGATCTTCAAGGTCTCTGACCGTCCATCGCCCAATTTGGGGTCCGACGCTTCTTCCACCGCTTTCGCCAGAGCATTCTCCTGGTAGCGGAGCTGTCCTTCTTCCAAGACCAGGTGATCGGCCAAGACCTGCCGCTCCTTGGGCGTGTAAGGTCGCGTTTGAGAAAGTCTTTGGTTCCATTCGCTCTTCACGGCGCGAACGCCTCGAATCAAGTGACTGAGGGCGTCCTGGACATCCGCCACCTCCGAGAGCGGCGCGCCAGCCGTCACGGCCGTCTGGTAAAGGGCCGCGATGCGCTGGGCCTCCTTCTTCAAATGGGCGGTCGGGAGCGGGGCGGCCTCGGCCCCGATGGCATCCCCTGCCATCTCGATGAGCGCGGAAACGAGCGCTTCGCTCCGATCTCCCAAGTTCCATCGAATCTTCGCTCCACCGGATTCCTCGACGAGGAAACGCATGTCATCGATCGATGAATCGACCAAAGATGCTTGATCGCCGATCAATTTCTGCAAACTCAGGCGCATGGCATGGGAATAACGGTCCACATAGCGCCGGGCCGCCTCGCTTGACGGGTAGTCTGCCCGAACCAGCAAGGACGCCGTGGTTTCCCCCAGGGTCAATCGCACCACCTTGCGCTGGAGATCTACGCTGGGGTCCGAAACGAAGAAAGGCAGCGTACCGCCCGCATCCTCCGAAAGATCGAGGTAGGTGGAAAGGCTTCCCGGAGCCGTGGCCAGAAAAGCCGCAAGAGATTCGGGAAGTGCCTCCGCGGGACGGTTTCCGGAAGGGGACGGCTGGCCCATGACTTCCACCGGGGCCGCCACAATGAGTTTGGAGCCCATCATTCGAGCAGCCCAGGGACCTCGCATGGTCTCGAATCGGAGGTCGCCTTCCGCCCGATTCCGACTTTCAGCATCCACGGGCCATCTGAGCACGAATCCGAATGCATATTCCGACGCCGAACGTCCCACCGCCACTACGCAGGCGATCTCATTCAGATCAAGCTTCAAGTAGCGGTGACACCAGGCACGCAGTCGAGGCAGATCGCTCATCAAGTCGCGATCGGCCACGGCGCCGATATCCACAGCGACCACCGCCTTGGGAGGAACCCACTGGGCCACCGCGCGCACCGCAGTCGAAATGGTGTTACGAGGCTTGGCGGGAAGTGCGGACGAAACTCCAACGTCCAACGGCGATCCCACATCATCGATCGGCGGACTCAAGAAAAGGGGGGCCACCACCCCCGCAACCGCTGCCATCATCGCGACGGAAATCACCACCCCGAGAGGTCGAATTCGCCTCTTCTTCTTTTCCTGGACGACGGAATCCGCCTTCAGCCGCTTGAGGACTTGCCCGCTGAGAGACCCGGAACTCGATTCGGATTCCGCCGTTTTCTCGAGGCCGGATTGACGGTGAGCGGGCATCGCCGAGCAATTCTCGTTCAACCTGGATCCCACATCCTTTGAGGCGCGTACATCTGGTTGATCCTCAATGGGTAATAATAAATTTTCACGTGAAACCAACTTTGATGGATCCCGCGTCTTGATGAGAGCCCTGGGACCGCCTTCTCTCTCCTCCACGTCGAGATCCTCGGGGGCACCATATCCTCGACTTGTTCATCGTAGGTCAGTTCGATCTGCCCAAATCGCACCCGGTCTCCATGGCTCAATCGTTCTCTCTCGATCCGTTGACAGTTCAGGAATGTTCCCAGTCCCGAACCACAGTCGACCAGCACGTATTCGCCACCCTCAAGCACCACCGAGCAGTGGTGATCCGCGATTCCCAACCCCGATTGCAAACGCACCTCACAATCAGGAGCCACGCCAACCCGGTACGGAGCGGGAGGGAGCTCAAGCGAGTGACCGCTGGGCGAAATCAGTTTGGGCATGACAGCTATAAACTACTTTATAATTATAATAATCAATGTGTTTTTCGGAATTGAGAATGCCTTCGTGGGTTCGGTAACGGGAGCGGAATCGGCTCGAGAACGTCATTGGCAACGAGCGCGCCAAGACCAGATCGTGCGCCACCTGCGGAACGGGACCCGCATCTCGCCTTCAAGAGCTGCACCGCACCGGAAATGTCGCTCCGCAACATCGGTTCCAGCTTCAATCCTCCTCCCAAGGACTGGCGAGGCAGTGAGGGCTGGTCGCCGGGCTGAGTCCCGGAACGTCGTCGGCCCGTCCGAAAGATCGGGCGGCCAATTCGTCCGCGACGCTCAGCCACGGGGTGGGCATTTCTCGACCCTCATGGGGTCGACCCACCGCCTTGATCGACGGACGGAGCGGCTTCGCCAGCACTTTCAACACTCGCCGAATCGGGTTCAGGCGTCGTGGTCGAGGCCTCATCCTCGGGTGCGAACAGATCTTTCCACACGTGGAGGGAGTAGTTCTCCCCCAATCCGCCAATCCTTCCGAGGTAGTCCTCACAGCGCTGATGCCATTTCGCGAGATCCGGAGGCGAGAAGGGCGTGTCCCGACTCTGCGGAAAGACGACATAGGTCACCGTGAGCGAACTCACGGGACGATTGTAAGGGCTCGCCTTTTCATTGATCTCCTTGGCGATCCGCAGCGAGGCCTCACCGGATTTGTAGGTGGGACCGGCGTCACCGATGATCGCCGGGAAAACACGATCCTCGTGAATGATCACACAATAGTCCCCCATCGTGGGAGCGAAGGAAGACCGTCTTTGGTAACCAAGAAATGATGTGGGGATCACCATGAATGGGTCTTTACGAGCGATGAGAAAACTGCGGCCCTTGAGGTCGGCGATTTCATGTTTGAGCTTCGCGACGTCGCCACTGCCCTCTTTCTCTGCCTTCTCCAATTTCTTTTCCCAGCGATCGAGCAAGGGATTGGGATTCGTGCTCCGCCTGCGCCACCCATAACTGGTGAAGGGCTGATAATAGGGCGAGTTGGCGATGTAATCGTCATACTCGGACATGCGATCGCCGTCACTCCCATCGGAAACGACATCCATTTCGCCCTGGATGAGCAACACACGCTGGCCGGAGTCGGGGTGACTCATTTCCAGCACCGTTTCACAATCGAAAAAGTTGTGCCTCGAGGGAATGAGTCGCAAGCGTGTGAGGTAGCGTTGCACAAGTTCTGTCTTGAGTTCGTAAAGCCGGTGATAGAACGAAGACACCTCCGCGGTGGACATCATCGCCTCGAGTCCCGGCAGGATCGTCGGCAGCCTTTCATTGAGGCTCGCGAGGTCGACGAGCGATTGATTGGCCGAGGGGACTGTCAAATTGACCTTGTACTCGATCTGAAAAGCCTCCTTGCGTTTCCGCTCCAAAGCCGCCCGTTCCCCCTCTTCTTTTTCCAAAGTCGTTTTGACCCGAATTCCGTTGTAGAGATCGACCAGATCGTCGGGCGTCTCGCTATAGGAAACCGATCGACTGGGAAGCGGGGGCTTTTCGATGACGATCTTCTCCTTTTCCACGATCTTCTCCTGGATCACGGGAACCTCGACGTCGACGTATTCCACTTTCCGGCAAGCGGGAAAAAAACCACCCGCGCCAAGACACCCAAGGACAGCGAAGACTCGTACCGTCAGCGCTGGGCGGCGCCTGGCGTTTTGCGGCCCACGGACACGACGGCGTGGAACATCAGTGGAAAGCGAGGAAAAAGTCATGGAGCAGGACCCTAGATCGCGGTGAGGCGGATTCAAGCACCCGCGATCGGCCAATTCTCTTGACCCGATCGCGATCGTTGACGTGTTTGGCACCCTTCCATCCTCTCTCTTGCCCTCAATGAAAGCCTTGAATCTCACTGCTTACCATGGATTCGAATACACCGAGGCCCCCAAGCCTGCGGTTTCAGAAGGGGAGGTTCTAATCCGTGTGAGGGCGTGCGGAATCTGCGGGAGCGACATTCACGGCATGGACGGCAGCAGCGGCCGGCGACAACCTCCAATCATCATGGGCCACGAAGCGGCGGGCGAGATCTGCGAGGTCGGGGAGCATGTCGACGGCTGGCGGATTGGAGACCGCGTGACGTTCGACTCCACCGTCTATTGCGGAGAGTGCGCCTTTTGCCTCCAGGGCCAGGTCAACCTTTGTGACGACCGGCGTGTCCTTGGCGTCTCCTGCGACGAATACCGTCAGCACGGTGCCTTCGCCGAGTATCTCAAGGTGCCGGCGCGCATCCTCTACGCACTCCCGGAGTCGCTCTCTTTCGAGCAGTCGGCCTTCGCAGAGCCCGTGTCAATCGCGCTCCACGCCGTTCGCCTCATGCCCGTGAAATCTGGCGACACGGCGGTCGTGGTCGGTGCCGGGCTCATCGGACTCCTGGTCATCCAAGCACTGCGCATCGCTGGGGCGGAGACGATCATCGCGGTGGATCTCGACGAGAGCCGGCTGAGACAATCCAAGGAGTTGGGAGCGTCGACGACCTTCAACGCCAAAGATCCTGAGGTGCTTTCCCAAATCCTCGCCGCGACCGGCGGGCGTGGCGCCGATCTGTCGATGGAGGTGGTGGGCATGACGCCCACCATCAACCTCGCCATCCAATGTCTCCGCAAAGGCGGCTCGGCGGGTCTGGTGGGGAATCTCTCGGCACAGACCGATTTTCCCATGCAGGCGGTGGTCACTCGAGAAATCACGCTTTACGGCTCCTGCGGTTCCGCGGGTGAATACGGCGACGCCCTCAACCATATCGCTAGTGGCGCCATTCGCATCGAGCCCCTGATCAGCGCCACCGCCCCGCTGGCGGCAGGGGCCGATTGGTTCAAGCGCCTCCATGAGAGCCAAGAGGGCTTGCTCAAAGTCATTCTCCAGCCCTGAGAGCGAAGAAAGTGCTTCCGCTTCGATGTTGAAAAGGCCCGGAGCATCCGTTACGTTTTCGTTGCATGAATCCCGTTTAGGGATTCGATACCCTCTGTAACCGTCACCCCGTGCCAAGCATTCTCGTGGTCGATGACGAGGAAGACATCCTCGATCTGTTAAAGTTCAATCTCGAGCGGGCGGAACACACCGTGCTCCGGGCCGCCGATGGCAATCAAGGGATCACGCTGGCCAAGAAACACCTTCCCGATCTCATTGTTCTCGACCTGATGCTACCGGGGCAGGATGGGTTCGCGGTCTTCCGGGAACTGCGAGCCGACAGCCGGACGAAGCAGATCCCGGTCTTGATGCTCACCGCCAAGGCGGAAGTGACCGGTCGGATTGCGGGGCTCAAGTTGGGTGCCGACGACTACGTCACCAAGCCATTCAGTCCGCGCGAACTCGTTCTTCGTGTGCAGGCCCTTCTCCGACGAGCGAAGAAAGCGGCCACCGGCACCAAGCTCGCCATCGGGCCCTTTCATTTAGACAAGAGCACCTTCAAATGCCACCTCAATAACGAAGGACTCGAACTCACCACGACCGAGTTCAAGCTTCTGGCGATACTCCTGGAGGAAAGCGGAGAAACGGTGGAGCGCGCCACGCTACTCCGTGACGTATGGGGATACACGGACCTGGTCCACACTCGGACTCTCGATACTCACATCAAACGATTGCGGGAAAAGCTCGGGGAGTACGCGCCCTACGTCGAAACCGTGCGAGGCCACGGCTACCGGATCAGCACAAAAAACGTCTGCTAGTAAACAGTGAACGATGGCCTCGTTATTCGATCAAAACCAGGAACTCTTCGAGATCATCCTCAACGGCTTGGCGGATAGCATCCTGGTCGTCGATCATTCGCAGAAAATCGTCTTTGCCAACAAAGCGCTGAGCGAACTCTTCTCGCTCAGGCGAACTGCCGTCGGGCGCGACATCGTGGAGGTGGTCCTCAATCATCGCATTTGCGAGATCATCGACGAATCCATCACGACTCATCAGGCGGTCGATGAAGAAGTGACCCTGACAGTGGATCGAGGCGCTGAACGCCGGACAGTGGTTCTCAACGTCGACGCGGAACCGGTGGCCGAAGATCTGGAGAAACGCTACGTTCGCGTCATCTTGCGGGACGAGACCGACCGCGTTCAAACCGAACAGGTCCGGCGCGACTTCGTGGCCAACGCCTCTCACGAGCTGAGAACTCCGCTCTCCATCATCAACGGGTATATTGAGAACCTGCGAGACGGGGCCGTGGCGGACACCGCGCTGGCCCAACGGTTTCTCCGCATCATGAAGAAGCACGGAGACCGAATCGCCCGCATCGTGGAGGACATGCTGACGATCTCCAAGTTCGAGTCCGCGACTCAGGATCCCACCGAAGCTGGCGCCTTCGATCTTCAGAGTTGCGCCACGGACGTCATCGAGCGCCTCCATCCCCTGGTGGAAGAGCGGGAAGCGGAGATCTCTATCAGCACCCTGGATAGCGAGGCGCTGATTGCCGGCGATCGCTTATACTGGGACCAGATATTCTTCAACTTGATCGAGAATGCCCTCAAACAAAACTTGGCCAAAGGCATCAAGGTCCAAGTCTCCTTCCAGAAGAAAGGAGAGGGCTACCAGATCATCGTGACCGACGATGGAGTGGGCATCCCGTCGGCTGACTTGCCCTTCATTTTCAAGCGCTTCTACCGGGTGGAAAAACATCACGGCAAAGAGATCAAGGGGACGGGGCTCGGGTTGTCCATTGTCAAAAGAGCGATCGAAGCGCATGGCGGTACGGTCACAGCCAGAAGTGAACCGGGAAGAGAAACGGCGTTCATCATCTACGTTCCCAAGGGAGACGTCCGTCGTCTCATCGAACCGGAATCGGACTTTGGAGACTCTACCGGCGAGGGAGGCGGGCACGAAGCAAGTGAGGCAAGAGCCAGCGCTCCGTTCAGTGCCTAACAATCCAGCCTGACTGAAAGTCGACGATCTCGACCTGATCGCGATCCGGATTGGCTGTTTTGTCAGGAAATCGCACCTTGACGGTCGCCCGTTGCTCACCGATTTGATGACCGAGAGCAAAGACAGCCGCTGCCTCCTGATAGGCTTTAGAGTCTTTCCGGATGTAGCCCCACAACTGATCCTGCCGGGAGTGATCGAATAACTTCAACGAGATAAAGTCGTCCTGCGTAAACTCGTAGTTATAATAGAAATCCTGGATCATGAAGCAGCGCACCAAAACCGGCTGCTTCGGCTGGCGAATCCGCATTTCCGCGAATCCCATTTCCGAATACCCCACCCAGCTTTCCCAGTCGACAAGCCACTCCGACTTCAACCCCTCTTCCTTGAGTTCGAGGGTCATGTAATTACTCGAGAAATCCAGTAAGGTCACGGGAACGGTCAAAAACAGTCCTCCCTTCCTCTCGATTTCGCATTCGTCCACCGAGCCCAACTCCTTGATCTCAACCGGCTCGAAGTCTCCCGGCAGATAGTGCCGCTTCATGAAACGCGCCACTTTCCCGGGGAAACGCACGTACTGCAGGGCTTCCTCGTTGGAAGTGGACCCCAGAAACGAATGAATCACCGGGGTCACCTGAGCGAACATGTCGCCCTTGGTCAGGCGATCCTCCGGCCCCATCACCAGCAAGGGTGCCTCTCTGGCCTCGGACACCGGTTCCAGCCAACCAAGCTGGGCCAAGATAAACTGATAGCTGGCCACCAACACAAAGAGCCCCACCGCTCCGGCCAAGCCGACGAAAAGCATCCGGCGACGCCTCTGAGAGGGCAGGATCACTTCCTCTTCCTCGTTTTCGTCCGCGTCCCAGTCAGGGTCTTCGGCGCGATTCGGCTGATGACGCTGCCATTTGCTTCCTTCCGTGACCTTACGCTCGTCGAATTCCTGTTTCGGACTGAGCGACTCCTTCTCCACTTCGCTGGCAACCTCAGCTCGCAGGTCGCTCACGTAACGCGGAACTCCAGGACGCCCCTTCGGCTCGGGCACATTCGCCTTCGGAGCCTTGCGCAAGCGTCGCCGCTCTCCAGAGCTGCGAACTTCCACCTTCTCGTATTCGGCGCCTTCTTCCTCGTCCGACGCCGCCTCTGTCTCACTCTTCCCCTCTTTCGATCCCGTCTCCTCGACAGGGTTGCCGGATTCGTCCTTCTCAATCCCCTTCCCTTTCGGCTTCGCCGCCACGTCCTTTTCCACGGCCCCCGCCATCCCGGTTCCGTCAACCGCTACCGCCTCGGCCTCGCCATCCTTTTCCCGAGACGGACCCACGATGTCCTCCTTGCCGTCTTCTTCTTCCTCTCGCTCGACCTTCAGTTTGGCGAGCTTGGCCGCCCGCTCCTCCAACTTGGCCGCCCGCTCCTCGAGCCTGGCGGCTCGCCGCTCGATGGCTGAAATTCCCGTCCGCTTCGATCGGCCGGTGGTCGAAGGTTCCGCCCCTTCACCATGGTCGCCCTCCGTCCCGGAACGCTCCTTCGAACTCCCGGCTCCCGAGGCCAGAGCATCCTTGTTCGTGGACAGAGACTTCGGCTTTTCGTCGTCCTCATCGCCAATGAGCAACTCCTCGTCCTCCATCCGTTTCTGCGCCCTTCGACGCGCTCCCTCAATATCGACGGGGCCCGATGCCAGATCACTGAAATGAACGCCATCTTGGGAGCGCTTGGCCGGAATGGAACTCGCTGGCAAGAGCCTTCTTGGCGAGCGGCTCTTGCGGTCATGGGTTCCCGAGATCTTCACCTGCATGTCGCATTTCGGACAGCTGATGAAGGTCGCCTCCTCCTCACGCTCGGCTTCGAATTTTTCTCCACAGGCCGGGCACTTGATGACGATGAACTTGGAGTGAGCCATGAGTGATTGAACGCGACTGTGGCAAGTCCCGATCCCGGAATCAAGGACCATCCCTCGACGGCCGCAAATCCTTCCAACGATCTCGACACCGAAGCTTTGGAGGCATCGCGGAGAACCTCCAGCGATCGAGCGAAAAGCCACTTGGGTAAGGCGCCTCGGGGCACTCCATCCTCCCCAGCATTGTTCTTGCGCTTCTCAGCGTCACAGGCTATGCCGGTTTTCCCATCCAGGTAGACGACCTTCCCCATGTCCATCCAACGCGCCTTATTTTCCGTATCCGACAAATCAGGTCTGCTTCCCTTAGCTGAAAAGCTTCACCTGCGCGGAGTTGAGCTGCTCTCCACCGGAGGCACCGCAAAATCGCTGCGAGACGCCGGCTTGCCAGTGATCGACGTTTCCGACTACACCGGCGCGCCTGAACTCTTCGAGGGCCGCGTCAAGACACTTCACCCCAAGGTCCACGGTGGGCTGCTCTTTCGGCGCGAAGAACACCGGGACCAGGCGGCCGCCCACGACATCCCGCCCATCGACCTCCTGGTCGTGAATCTCTACCCCTTTGAAGCCACCGTCGCCCGTGACGACGTCACCCTCGAGGAAGCCATCGAACAGATCGATATCGGGGGTCCGGCGCTGCTTCGTGGAGCCTCGAAAAACTATCACGACGTCACCGTGGTCACCGACCCGGCCGATTACGATCGCGTTCTCGCCGACATCGAAGCGCATGCGGGCGACACCACCCTCGCGCTGCGTGAAGCTCTCGCCATCAAGGTCTACCAGCGCACCGCCGCCTACGACCAGGCCATCAGCCACTGGCTGGTCACCCGTTCCAACCGGAGCTTCGCCACCAGTCTCCCTCACGCGCAGAATCTGCGTTACGGAGACAACCCTCACCAAAAGGCGACACTCTACGCCAACTTCGGCGATTACTTTGACAAGCTCCAAGGCAAGGACCTCTCATACACCAACGTCCTGGATATCGAATCGGCCTCGGCCTTGATTTCCGAATTCGACCGGCCGACACTGGCCATCCTCAAACACACCAACCCCTGTGGCGTCGGGACGGCGGACGACCTCGTGGGCGCCTGGGAAAAAGCCTTCGCCACGGATCAGCAAGCCCCTTTCGGAGGTGTGATCGTCATGAACCGTCCCATGACCGGGGCCCTGGCCAAGATCGTGAGCAAGATCTTCACCGACGTCATCATCGCTCCCGCCTATGACGAGGAAGCCATGGCCATGTTTGGAAAGAAAAAGAACCTGCGCCTCATGACGATGTCAGATCGCGTGGCAGAATGTTTGGAAGCTCCCGTGATCCGCTCGGCACCTGGAGGGCTCATGGTCATGGACAACGACTCCCGGGCGCTTGGACTCGACGATCTCGCCGGCAAGGTAAAGACCCAGCGCGAGCCCACGGAGAAAGAGATGGAGGCCATGCGCTTCGGATGGAAGGTGGTCAAACACGTCAAGTCCAACGCCATCGTCTTCACCGGCTCAGACCGCACGCTCGGCATCGGCGCCGGACAGATGTCGCGGGTGGATTCCTGCCGGATCGCCGTGTGGAAGGCCCAGGAAGCCGGCCTTTCGCTCGACGGAAGCATCGTGGCCAGCGATGCCCTCTTCCCCTTTGCCGATGGTCTGATCGCGGCCGCCGACGCAGGCGCCAGAGCCGCCATTCAACCGGGCGGCTCGATCCGCGACGACGAAGTGATCGCGGCCGCGAATGATCGGGATCTTGCCATGGTCTTCACGGGCCACCGGCATTTTCGTCACTAACATCGACCAACGGGCTTCTCGGACTTCACGCTCCCCTAACCATGTCCCTCAAACTCGGCGTCAACATCGATCACGTGGCCACGCTGCGCCAAGCCCGTTACGCCACCATGCTGGAATCCGCCAACGCCGAGCCAATCTTGCTGGATCTGGCCAGAGAAGCGGTGGCCGGCGGCGCGGACTCACTCACCCTCCACCTCCGTGCGGATCGGCGGCATATCCAGGACGAGGATGTTCTGACCGTTTGCCAGTCTGAGCTGGCGCCCGTGAATCTCGAGATGGGAAACACGGAGGAAATCATCCTCATCGCCCTGGAGCGGAAACCGGCTTTCGTTTGCCTGGTGCCCGAGCACCGCAAAGAGATCACGACCGAGGGCGGCCTCGACGTGGCGGGACAAAAGACCGCGCTCAAGTCCACCGTGAAAAGGCTGCAAGAGGCCGGCATCGCAGTGAGTCTGTTCATCGATCCGGACTCGCCCCAGCTGGAGGCCGCTCGCGAACTCCGCGCCGAGATGGTGGAACTCCACACCGGCGCCTTCGCCAACGCCACGGACCCGATTCAGCGTCGAGCCGAGTTGACGCGCCTCATCGAAGGAGCTCGATTGGGACACGAACTCGGCATTCAGGTCAACGCCGGTCACGGCATCAACTCTCGCAATATCGCGGATCTTTACGCCGTCCCCCACCTCGCCGAATTGAACATCGGGCACCACCTGGTGTCCCACGCTCTTCAGGTGGGTTTGCGGCATTCCGTGGCGGAGATGCGTGGCCTCATGGATGCCTACCCGGAAAGTTGAGCCAGCAAGACATGAACACGCTCTACGGCATCGGCACCGACATCGTGGAGGTGCGGCGGATCCAATCGAGCCTGGAGCGACATGGCGATCGATTTCGCGACCGCATCTTCTGCCAGGGCGAGATCGCCTACTGCGAAAGGCAGGCCGAAGCGGCCAAGTTTCGGAGCTACGCAGCGAGATTCGCCGCCAAGGAGGCCGTCGCCAAGGCGTTTCGATTGGGCATCGGCCCGGCCTTCGATTGGAACGAAATCGAGGTGGTGCACAGCTCCGCCAGCGCCCCTTCCGTGGTGCTTCACGGCCGCGCCGACCAACACGCCACGAAGGAGGACATCGGCGCGATCCACCTGAGCCTCAGTCACGCGGAGGATCATGCGCTGGCCTTCGCGGTGATCGAACGCGCTGGCGATTTCCCAGTTGCCTGACGCCGCATCAGAACAGAGAAACCCGACGCGTCCCGACGATGCGCTGAGGCTGGCACACACGACCGGCAAACCATCGCTTGACGGCCAATGAGACACCAACGGCCTCGCCGATCTACTTCACTTGTCCCTGGCCGGTGATCTGGTATTTGTAAGATGTCAGTTCCGGCAGCGCCATCGGCCCTCTCGCATGGAGCTTGTCCGTGCTAATTCCAATCTCCGCGCCAAACCCGAATTCCTCCCCGTCGCTGAAGCGGGTCGAAGCATTCCAGAACACCGCCGCCGAGTCGATCTCGTTGAGAAACCGCTCTGCCGCCACGGGGTCTTCCGTCACGATGCAGTCGCTATGCCGCGAACCGTGGGTGTTGATGTGATCGATGGCCGCCTCCAGGGAGTCGACCGTTTTCACCGCCAAGATGAGGTCGAGATACTCGGTCACCCAGTCGTTCTCGCTGGCCATCTCCACCTTGCCAGGCAAGACTTTTTCCAGCATCTCGTCTCCTCGCAAGGTCACCCCGAAGTCTAACAATGCCTGGCCGGCCTCTCTGTAAAACGCCTCGGCCACCTCACGATGCACCAAAAGCGTCTCCAGGGCATTGCACACGCTGGGCTTCTGCGTCTTGGCATTGATCACCACGGCCTTGGCCATCTCCAAATCGGCGGCCCGATCGACGTAGGTATGACAAATCCCATCGTAGTGCTTGATCACGGGCATTCGCGCTAAGGAGACCACGGTTTCGATGAGTCCCTTGCCACCGCGGGGGATGATGAGGTCGAGATATTGGTCCATCTCCGCCAGGCGTTTCACCGTGGCTCGATCCGTCGTCCGAATGAGTTGGATCGCACCTTCCGGCATCCCCGCATCCCGGCCGCCCCGATCGAGCGCATCGGCAATCGCGCCGTTGGAGTGGATGGCTTCCTTACCCCCGCGCAGGATCGTGGCGTTGCCCGACTTGAAACAGAGAACCGCCGCGTCACTGGTGACGTTGGGACGCGATTCGTAAATGATCCCGATGACTCCGATGGGAACGCGTTTCTTGACGATGCGGAGGCCGTTGGGCCGGGACCAGTCGTCGAGGATCTCCCCGACCGGATCCGGCAGCGACGCCACTTGCCGGATTCCATCGGCAATCGCCGCGATGCGCGGGGCATCCAGCCGAAGTCGGTCGATCATCGCCGCGGTGAGTCCGCTGGACTCGGCGGCTTCCAGATCCTTGGCGTTGGCCGCGACGATGGCCGCCTCGCTCGCCACCAGAGCATCGGCCATGGACTCGAGAATCGCGTTCTTTTGCTCCGTGGTCAGATTCCCCAGCGCCAGCGCAGCCTTCCGTGCGCGGGCTCCCATCTCCTCCATCTCTGCCTGCAAAGCGTCCATCGTCCCTATTCCAAGTCGCGAAGAGGCCGCTTGTCAAAGGCTTGGCCGAGGGAAATGACTCCCATCCGGCAACTTGGGCTTGGCAAGCGCCCGTCCCCGTACGTAGGTACCCTTCACGGCTCGACGACACTTCATGGTCACCATCGCTTCACCCATTGATCTGGAATCCGAAATCCGGCGTTTGAAAGAAGAACGCAAGGCCATCATTCTGGCTCACAACTATCAAGTCGGCCCCATCCAGGACATCGCGGATTACGTCGGCGATTCGTTAGGACTCTCTTTCAAGGCCAAGGAGACGGATGCCGAAGTCATCGCCTTCTGCGGTGTCCACTTCATGGCCGAGACCGCCAAGATCATCAATCCTCACAAGACCGTTGTGCTGCCCGACAAGGACGCCGGCTGTTCGCTGGAGGAGTCCTGTCCGGGCCCGGCTCTGGAAGCCTATCTGAAGGAGCACGCCGAAAAGAATTACTACGTCATCGCCTACATCAACTGCAGCGCGGCGGTCAAGGCCCTCTCCGATGTCATCTGCACCAGCGGAAACGCGGTCAAGATTGTGGAGAAAGTGCCCAAGGACCGGAACATCCTATTCGTTCCCGACCAGAACCTCGGCGCCTGGGTGATGGAGAAGACCGGCCGCCACATGGATCTCTGGCAGGGCGCCTGCTACGTCCACGTGGAATTCACCCGGGACAGCATCCGCGGCATCAAGGTGGAACACCCCGACGCCGTGGTCGTCGCTCACCCGGAATGCACCTACGCCGTCCGGATGCTCGCCGATGAAGTCTGTTCCACGGAGAAGATGGTGCACTTCTGCCGCAGCACACCCAATGAAAACATCATTGTGGCCACGGAGTCCGGCATGTTGCATCGCCTGCGCAAGGAAATCCCTAGCAAAAACCTCATCGCGGGCCCGACGGACAAGTGCAACTGCGCGGACTGTCATTTCATGAAGATGAACACCATGGAGAAGCTCCATGATTGCCTCCTCCATCTGAAGCCGGAGATCACGCTCGACGAAGAGACGCGCCGACGCGCCGAAGCCCCCATTCTCCGCATGCTGGAGTGGAGCCGTTAGAGCCCCGAGGCTCGCCTTACCCTGCGAGCTGGCGGCGACGCGCACCGGCCCCAATAAGCTCCCGTTGGGCCCTCAAAACTCCAGATAGAAAACGTAACTGATTAGCGCTCCTAACCAGCAAACGCCACAGGCATCTCATGCAAGGGTACGCTCGCCTGCGATGATTTTGGCAAGCGACTTGAATACGGAACTCGCTCCTCGCAGCGAGAGAGTCGAGAGCACACTCTCGAATGCCGCGTAGGCATTGGCTCCCCGCTCCGTCTTGGAACATTGCGACACCTTGCGGGCGACGATCGCCGGCCTGAGCATCCGCTCGGCGATGTTGTTGGTCGGCTCTACCTCTGGATCCTCCAGGAACATCGTTAAATTCCCTTGGTCAAAGTGCCGGCCAAGCTCATTGAGCATGCGTTGGTTGTCGGGATCTTTGAGCGTCCGGTCCCGCAGGTAATGATCGAGTTCATAGATCTTTTTCAAGCTCTCTTCCTCGTATTGGTTTAAAGTCAACTCGCCGTTGTGGTACTGCTGCCAAAGCCTCAGACACTGTCGGAGCGAATTCTTCAGTCCCTCGCAGAAACTTCGTGCCCGCCCTCGCTTTTTCTCCAGAACTTCAGAGAGATTCTTCACCCCATAGTTTCATAAATCGGGGCAAGAATCCCAAGAAAATAGTGGCAGGGGCCTTTGGGATAAGGTTGATTTGGAATCTACCAAAACACCAAACATTTCAACCCAAAAGCCACCTACACTCGTGAGTGAGAAGTTCTGTAACTGGATCATCATGCGGCGAAGCGTGAACCTTCGGAGCGAGTGAAGTCTATTTTATCAAGGATGAATTTTCGGAACGCTGAACCTTTTCCGCCGTGGTGCAAAAATCCAGGCAGTGTGTTTTTCAAGGCGGCTGAGACAATCATTTCCGAAGGCAGCACGTCTGGGCGGATGGTTCGGATCCAGGTTCCAAAGTGTTTCCAGACCAGACCGTCACATGTCATGGCAAGGTACTGTAACATGCCCTGAGCGATCATGCCGGTCTGCACAAACACATGATATGCGTGCATCTTTCTCTGCACCTGTCTGCGATATTTCTCGGTAGTCCGGTGGAGGTATTGGTTACCATTGCGACGCTTGAGCGGTCGCATAGCGGCCATCCAGAAATGGTATCCGAATGAGCCGACCGAATGCACCGCTTGCTTGAAAGCGACTTCGATCTTGAAACGCAAACTGTAGAGCAAGATGATCTCCTGAGCTTCCATGGTGAGGTCGGTAGACAAGAGGATGATCCGCCCTTTCGTGGGATGATCGACGAGAATGAAGCGGACCATCGCCCCGGCGGGCTTCCACAACAGATCCACCGACTTGAACCGGACAGAGATGTTTCTCTCCCCATATACGGGACTGGGAACGGAACTGAAGCCGCCCGTTCCAAAGACATTCTGGAGCTTCACCGCAGCGCCATACTTTTTCGGTCGTCCGCGTTTGCGTTTGCGTGGCACTGCCGCAGGCCGAAAGCCGGTTGTCGTGCGTCGAACCCTCGTGACCAGCACACCGGAACGCCCCTTGGTGCTCCGGATCACCTTTCCGTTGGCGTAGTAGGCGTCGGCCAGCAAGACGAACTCCTGACCTCTACAGACGGATGCGAGCATCTCGTTGGCCTTGTCGATCAAGGTTCTCCTGTCGCGGTTTGAAGTGACGATACCTTCGTGAATGCGTGCACAGACCGGAACGCAGAAGAAGTATCCGCCAACCTGACAGAACACGCCGAAGGCCTGAAAGGAATGGCTCATGATGAAGTGAGGCTTGGAATTGGACTCGGACTGTTGATGCAGATACTTCACCGCAGGCATCTTGCGGCCCTCCTTGGACTTCTTGATGCCGTCGAGAACCAGGACGGGGCGACAACCGATCTTGTAGACAGGGAAGTGCTTGATCACGATGGCGAACCAAAGTTCTGCAAGCCGGTCCGTCTTCACGGCATTGCTGTGGAAGAAATGGAGTAAGTGCTCATAGAAGTGTTCTGACAAACCGAGAGCGCGGACGAAACTGGAAACCCCGAGGAGGTCATTGCGCACGGAGAAAGCGGCCAAGACGAGCAGAAACCAGAGAAAGGTGCGGGCTCTCGAGAAAGCGGGTCGCAGAAGACAGACGATATTCCACCAAGAAATCCAGAGATCCATAACAAATGATTTGATTTTCCTAGACATTCGCATATATAAGCTAATGACCATGAAAAAGATCAGATCACTGAAAAAAGAGTCCACCCCATAGTTTCATAAATCGGGGCAAGAATCCCAAGAAAATAATGGCAGGGGCCTTTAGGATAAGGTTGATTTGGAATCTACCAAAACACCAAACACTTCAACCCAAAAGCCACCTACAGTGAGAGTAGCACGACGTACGATTCATGCAAAGTCCAGAACGATTCCGGCGATCAAATTTGAAGATCAAGAACTGACCTCTTTCGGCGGTCTCGTTATCTTTCAGAAGCTCTTTCAGGAATTGGATCTGGAGGGGAAGCTTCAGCAGTGCTTTGGTCCACTGGATCGGCGCATGTCCCGCTTCTACAAGTTCCACAAGGTTTTCATGTGTCTTATCGTGCATCTTATACTGGGCTACCGGATGCTTCGCGATTTGGACTACTACCGAGATGATCCCCTTGTACGACAGGTTTTGGGGATGCACCAATTGCCCAGTGTCCCAACGATGAGCCGGATGTTGGGAGAGGTCGATTGTCAAAGCCTTGAGAGGATGAGGGAGATGAATCATTTCGTTTGCCTGTCGCGACTTCAGGAGGAGGGAATCAAACGCATCACGCTTGATTTGGACGGAAGCGTGCAGAGCACGAGTCGCCATGCGGAAGGGACGGCTGTGGGATTTAACAAGAAGAAAAAAAGCGAGCGCAGTTATTATCCACTGCTCGCGACGATCGCTCAAACCGGACAAATCTTCGACTTCCTTCATCGAAGTGGCAACGTCCATGACTCCAATGGAGCAGTGGAGTTCCTCCGTTCCTGCGTGGAGAAGATTCGCAAGGTGCTGCCTGATGTGCAGATCGAGTTGCGCGCCGACAGCGCGTTTTTCAGCGATCAGATGGTTTCAGAGGCAAAGACCCTGGGCCTGGAATATACGTTCTCGGTGCCTTTCGAGCGGCTCGTGGAACTCAAGGGCATCATCGAGAAGCGCCGTCGCTGGTCCCGAACCCGAGGCGGAGAGGGAAAAACTCATCACTTCGAAATCCGCTGGAAGCCAAAAAGTTGGGCGCGCAAAGCGCGCATTTTGTGCATTCGAACCATGAGGCGCACTCAGCGCAAAGGATCGCTCCAACTGGATCTTTTCGAACCAGTCGAGGAGAACTATGAATACGAGGCGATCATCACCAACAAGACAAACACGGCCGCTCATGTGGTGAAATTTCATGAAGGGCGTGGCTCTCAGGAGAAGATTTTTGGCGAAGCCAAGAGCCAGGCCCAGATGGACTATATTCCGGCCAAGCGACGTGCCGCCAACGAAGCTTTCCTTTTGGCCAGTATCCTCACCCACAATCTCACACGCGAAATGCAGATGCGATCTGCGGAGCGGTCACGCAAATCGTCCCCCAAAAGGGCTGCGGAGTGGATCTTTGAAGGACTCGGCACGATTCGCCGCAAAATCATCCAGCGTGCCGGACGTCTGACTCGCCCTCAAGGTCGACTCACATTGACACTCGGAGACAATCAGGCCGTCGAAGAAGAAATCGCCTACTACATGATGGCCTGACTGGCCATTTTATGAAACGCTGGGGTTCACAATATGGCTCATGCACTTTTGCATGTCCATCTGCGAAAATCGCTCTGCGTCGTAGCTCCGGAACCGATCGGTTCCAAGCACACACTCACAGGCCCAGCGATTCCGTAAGACGGCGTCGGAAAGAGTCGTAATGGCCTGAATTGGTGGGTGTTGAGCGTGTTGAAGCTGGCGCTAAGAGGGCGAACAGTTTCGTGTGGCGGTTCTCGGGCGAATTTCGGAGGGCTCGAGCCGCGAAATGGATCCCCCTGTCGGCAATAGGCAACAGGGAGCCAGACCGCTCCGATGGCGGACGTGAACCCAAGGTTACCGAGAGCGCGGGGCGGGCGTTCCTCAGCCCGGAGCCGGTGGCGGCCACCATCGATCCTCTCGCATGGAGGCGGCGATTTGACGGGCAAAATAGATGGCCGTGTGTCCACGGCGTATCTCTGGCTTCAAGTTGCGCTTGTGGAAGCAGTGGAACACGGCGTGGGCCATGAACATGATCAGCCACAGAACGAGAATGGAATTGGGATGATGATGATAGCAATGACCGGAATGCCAGCGGGAGCAGAGTTCGTTAAAGCCTTCGTTTTCGACCTTCCAACGGTCGTGCCCGAAATGGAAGATGGTCTTGGCATCGGCCATTGAGCGGGGCATGGTCGTCGCCCACCACCAGTGGCTATCGATGGGAGTCTCGACCCAATCTCCAGCGACGCGCTCGCGACGGATGCCAGTCTCATGGGAATGAACAACGCGAAGAGGAGTGTGAATGGATTCAGTGCAGAAGCCCTCAGCCTCTTGTAAATGAACGTGCCGCGCGGGCTTGCCCGGTGCAGCCGGAGTCTCAAATGATTCTGGCTCTTGCTCCTCAAGGGGCAGGAGCGTGCGGGCTTCGGACAATAGCTCAGGCTGATTATCCTTGAGTACGGCAACAAGGTATTTGCCGTGGTCTTCAAGAAGATTGATCACGGAGGGACGCAGGTAGAGCGCATCGGCAGTGAGCACGTCAAAGCAGCGTGGGTGGTCCTTAAGGACAATGCCTTTAGGGAAAGCTAACAATCTCCAGCAGGAACTCGCCCTCACGAGAGTCGTTTTCTGTTAGCCTAGGCCAACTCGTCACCGGTTGGCGGACTTTGCGCGGGCAACTCCTTTGTCGTCTTTTCGGTATTGCCTCCCGAACGATCAATTCTCTGACTCGCGCTACCATCTCCTGTTTTGTCTCTTCGGTCAGCAGTCCCTCGGACACTTCGAACACTGCCCATAGTGAATTCATTTTGTCGAGCGTCTTCAGGAAACTGATGCTCAACGGCTGGATGTTGCCGCTTTTCGCGGCTTCGCATCGCTCCTGCGCGATGATCGAGCAGGCCATGAGCAATGCCGCCACCTCCTGGGCCGCTGTTTCTGGCGTATGGCTATGAAGAACGTCATTCCCGCGCATGTGGAGCTTGAGTTCCTTGTAGAATATCTCGTGTTCCCAGCGCAGGGCATAGAGCTCCAGCAATTCCTGCGCCGGATACTCCTGCTCATCAATAAGCGTCGTCCATAGCCTCTCCTCGCTCCACTGTCGTGCCCCCGGCTTCCTGATCCGGCCTCGAATCTCACGGATACGGATCTCCCCTTGATTCTCCCGCGGCCCATTAGCCTTCTTTCTGGGCACCCTGATGCTGACCAGCGCGCTTCCATCGGAGAGCCTTTCAGTCTTATGGCTCTTGTTGCTGCCGCGTGCCTTCACCAACAATTCACTATGTGCCGCCCGGCATGATTTCACGAGTTCGTCGAGATACTTCCCGCAACCGTAAAGCCGGTCGACAATCAGCAGACTCCTCTTCGGCAGACTCCCGAGAAGTTCTTTGGCCAGGGTCCATTCGCCTTCTCCTTTCAGGCCGACCGTCGCCGCCAACGGGTTGTGGATGCCAAGTTCCACGAGCGCGCACATCTCTATTTTCGCAAAGGCGGCGGTCATTCTCCTGGAGGCCGCCTTGCTCATGGCAGCCAGAACCTGCGGCGTGTTCATGACGCTCCATTTCGAGCCATCGATCCCGCACAGGCGCAGCCCCTTGTAGAAACATCCCTTGTGTACGCGTCCATCGGCGAGGGGCTTTAACACCTGCTTCATGAGCCAAGCGAATGGCTCAAGCCCCATCCTCTGGCGCCGTTCCGAGAGCGAACTATCCTTGATCACCACCTCGAACAACTGGAACACATGGGCCGAGAAATGGCCAGCATCACTGATCACGTGATAGACCAGGGAGGCGAGAAGATCCCAGGCCGGCAGCTTGGGGTTGGGGCCGCGGCCTGGGTTCTGCAAGCGTTCGAAGCGATCGCGAACGAATCCGAAAAGATGTTCGAACTGACCAAGGAAACCGCTAACTTGATTGGGATGGGAGTGAGGCATCCACCCCAATTATAACTATTATGGTAAAATGCAACATTTATCTAAAATATTTTGGATCTTTCCCTAAAGGCATTGTCCTTAAGGACGCGAGTTATCAGCCGTATAGCCGCAGCGACTTCGTCGTCTCCAGGATCTCCGTCTTCACCAGGCTCAAGCATTTCCACGTCGAGAAGCAATTGAAAATCCTCACAGATAATCTGAAACGCGACCAAGCGGTGGTAGAACTGTGTTTTGACCTCGTCTCCGACGGCGATCCGGCGTTGGAGACACTTTGGACAACAACGTTTGTAGCTACAGTGAGTTTCGTGACCATCGACGGCGGCAAGCATCCAACCGCGCTGTGGGGCAAGGATTTTGTTGCGTTTGAGGCAGAAGTAAATGTGTCCGAGACACCCTCGCACACTGTCAGGCTCGATGCGCTCGGAGACATACGCCAGTTCGTCGGCGCTGGGCAAACGGTGATTACCGAGCCAACGGGTCCAGCTGCTCTTGTTCCGGTGTTGCTCGAGTTCGTTGAAGCTTGGTAACCGGCAGCAGAATATGGCGAAGAATGCTGCCGGGAAAACTCGAGTGGGAATCTGTGGTTTGGGACGAGAGTCACGCACCCGCAGCCTCCACTGTTGGCGGAGGCTGAAAATCTTGTCCGCGTAAGTTAGTAGTCGCGTGAGAATGGTCGCTTCTTTTTTGGTGGAGAATTGCGCCCGGACTTGGCTTTGCCGGCTGATTTCTTACCGGTCTTGCCCTTCTTCTTGGCGGAGCTACTCGCCGCTCTGGCCTTGGTTTTTGCCTCCTCGAGTCGGAGGCGCCCCTGCTCGTCGAGGGCTTCCAGCAGAGCATTCGCCTTCTGGAAATCATCGATCCAGCGTCTCGCCTGAGCTTCCAACGGTCTGGGGACGTGCAGCATGGTGGTCTTGCCCTTGCGAGTCTGACCGATGGCCAAGGAGCGATGGCGCAAGGAGTCGTCGGAAGCGCAACGGCAAGTGGGCTTGCCGCATTTACGAGAGAGTTCGATGGGCGAGCCGTGAAGGAAGCCTTCGGCCTGGTCGAGGAGCTGGCGGAGGCGGCTGCGAATCTGGCGTTCGGTGGGGGCAGGGAGTTTCTGCTTGGCATGAAGGTCGGCTCGTTCGGCGCACTGTAATATAAGACTATTACAGAAACAAGCTTAAAAAAGATGAAATAACGAATGCGAATTTGCCATGGGGTCAAAAATGGGCGCTGCCGATCCGAATTACCCAAAAATACAGGGCTTGAGCCGCCTCAGCCGCCTATCTTACGGAATCGCTGGAAAAAACGGCGCCCTCGAAAAAATCTCCAGCCGCGCTCGGCTTCAGCCCCATGAAACCAAAACCAGGCCAAAGCGTAAAAACCTCTGGAGGAATTGTCTTCGCCTCTCCGCGGGCGCTGTCCCATGCTTGCCCGCATGTTCACCGACGTCCTCACCTACCCGTTTCGCGGAGCCGGCATCTTCATCATGATCACCGGGGCACCCTCCTGGCCAAGGTGCTCCCGTTCGCCTCGGCCGTACCTTGATCGGACTGATTGCGGCGATCTTCTTCTACGGCTACTTCGCGGCCTATTACTATCAGATTCTGCAGCACACGGCGACCGGCCATGACCGCGATCCCGATTGGCCGGAGATCGACGACTTTCTCGAGGACATGTTGCGGCCCGTCTTTCAAGTCGTGGGCGTACTTCTGATCTCTCATCTGCCTTGGATCCTCGCCTCCTGGCAACTGGGCGCCGACCACGCGATCACCTGGACGGCCGAGTTCCTCGGCATGTTCTACTTCCCCATGGGTATTCTCGCCGTGGTGATCCTCGGACACCTCGGCGGCACCAATCCGCTCCTGGTGTTTCCCAGCATTTTTCGAACGCTGACCCCCTACGCGCTCGTGGCCGCCGTAATCATCGCCCTTCCCCTGCTTTTCAATGCCATCCTCCTGCTGGCGGATGGCAGGCCACTCGTCGGCTGGACGGTCTCGACCCTCCTCTCACTCTACCTGATCACCGCCCACGGCCGTCCGCTCGGACTGTTTTAGGAACTGCGCAAAAATAAGGTGAACATTTACTTCGGGGGTTTGATTGTGTAATTCCATGAGCCGTGTGTTTCGTGCCTTTCCAGTTTTACGGCGGCCAGTTCCTCGTCCGTCACTTTGATCCCCGTCTCGTAGCTTTTGGTATCGAGCCTGGCCCTGACCTTCAGGCCTCCCTTCGTCGTTGTGCTTCCAATCAACTCGACGATCGTCTGCAGGGTTGCCAGTGGCTCGCCTTGCCAGTTCTGGGTGACGTAGCTGAAGAGACGGTGCTCGATCTTGTTCCACTTGCTTGTCCCCGGCGGGAAGTGGCAGACGACCAACTTCAGCCCGGTCTCGTTCGCCAACTCCTGGAGCGAAAGCTTCCAAAGCCGCGAGCGGTGGCTGTTGCTCCCACCGCCATCGGCGGTGATTAGCAGCCGACGGTCGTGGGGGAACCGCGCAGAGCCCATTTCCGTCCACCACAACAGGATGCTGCGGGTCGCGAATTGGGCCGTATCATGGTCGATTCCGACGCTAACCCAGCCCTGGTTGTTGAGCATATCGTAAACGCCGTAGGGGATTGCCTTGCCCTGGTCCTTGTCCTTGAAGTCATGCACGCGGACTTGCTCAGGGTTGTCTTTCGGCCTCCACTGCCTCCCGGCGTTCTTGAAATCGCCCACCAACTCCTTCTTCTTGGTGTCCACTGAGATTGCTGGCTGGCCGCAATGTTGGAAGCGACGCACCTGATCGTTGATGTATTCGAACTGCCTGTTGCGGTCCGGGTGCTGTGCCCCTTCGCAGGTCTTGCGATTTGCCAGCAAACTATAGCCGGCCTTGCGCAGCAACGCGGCAACAGTACGCGCACCGACCGGGTGGTTCTGAGATGTGAGTTCCCTGGCAAGCCTCTGAGTGCTCTTCAATGTCCAGCGCAATGGGGATTGAGGGTCGCCTCTACTGAGAGGATCAACTAGCCGCTCAAGAGCCCCAAGCAGTTCCGGATCGGTCTCGGTCACCGGCTTGCGCCCGCCCCCAAGCCGACGGATGCGTCCGTCGGCTTGGGGTGCCGTGTAGTCGCCGCGCCGTAACTGCTTGATGCCCTCAGTGATCGTCGTCCGCGACATCGATGTCGCAAGAGAAACTGCGGATACGCCGCCCCAACCCAATTCCATGGCCGCCGCCGCCGCCCAACACCTCCGAGCCCGCTCGTCCATGAGGTGGCTCAGGGAATCGAACTTCCGGCGAATGCTTTCGACAACGGAACCCCATAGTTTCATAAATCGGGGCAAGAATCCCAAGAAAATAGTGGCAGGGGCCTTTGGGATAAGGTTAATTTGGAATCTACCAAAACACCAAACACTTCAACCCAAAAGCCACCTACAGTGAGAGTAGCACGACGCACGATTAATGCAAAGTCCAGAACGATTCCGGCGATCAAATTTGAAGATCAAGAACTGACCTCTTTCGGCGGTCTCGTTATCTTTCAGAAGCTCTTTCAGGAATTGGATCTGGAGGGGAAGCTTCAGCAGTGCTTTGATCCACTGGATCGACGCATGTCCCGCTTCTACAAGTTCCACAAGGTTTTCATGTGTCTTATCGTGCATCTTATACTGGGCTACCGGATGCTTCGCGATTTGGACTACTACCGAGATGATCCCCTTGTACGACAGGTTTTGGGGATGCACCAATTGCCCAGTGTCCCAACGATGAGCCGGATGTTGGGAGAGGTCGATTGTCAAAGCCTTGAGAGGATGAGGGAGATGAATCATTTCGTTTGCCTGTCGCGACTTCAGGAGGAAGGAATCAAACGCATCACGCTTGATTTGGACGGAAGCGTGCAGAGCACGAGTCGCCATGCGGAAGGGACGGCTGTGGGATTTAACAAGAAGAAAAAAGGCGAGCGCAGTTATTATCCGCTGCTCGCGACGATCTCCCAAACCGGACAAATCTTCGACTTCCTTCATCGAAGCGGCAACGTCCATGACTCCAATGGCGCGGTGGAATTTCTTCGCTACTGCGTGGAGAAGATTCGCAAGGTGCTGCCTGATGTGCAGATCGAGTTGCGCGCCGACAGCGCGTTTTTCAGCGATCAGATGGTTTCAGAGGCAAAGACCCTGGGCCTGGAATATACG
Source organism: Verrucomicrobiales bacterium (assembly GCA_965204485.1). GTDB lineage: Bacteria > Verrucomicrobiota > Verrucomicrobiia > Verrucomicrobiales > DEV007 > JAACDM01. The sequence continues at coordinate 16,366 of CBDBEZ010000034.1, read as the reverse complement.
TTCTCGGTGCCTTTCGAGCGGCTTGTGGAACTCAAGGGCATCATCGAGAAGCGCCGTCGCTGGTCCCGAACCCGAGGCGGAGAGGGAAAAACTCATCACTTCGAAATCCGCTGGAAGCCAAAAAGTTGGGCGCGCAAAGCGCGCAAAGCGCGCAAAGCGCGCATTTTGTGCATTCGAACCATGAGGCGCACTCAGCGCAAAGGACCGCTCCAACTGGATCTTTTCGAACCAGTCGAAGAGAACTATGAATACAAGGCGATCATCACCAACAAGACAAACACGGCCGCTCATGTGGTGAAATTTCATGAAGGGCGTGGCTCTCAGGAGAAGATTTTTGGCGAAGCCAAGAGCCAGGCCCAGATGGACTATATTCCGGCCAAGCGACGTGCCGCCAACGAAGCTTTCCTTTTGGCCAGTATCCTCACCCACAATCTCACACGCGAAATGCAGATGCGATCTGCGGAGCGGTCACGCAAATCGTCCCCCAAAAGGGCTGCGGAGTGGATCTTTGAAGGACTCGGCACGATTCGCCGCAAAATCATCCAGCGTGCCGGACGTCTGACTCGCCCTCAAGGTCGACTCACATTGACACTCGGAGACAATCAGGCCGTCGAAGAAGAAATCGCCTACTACATGATGGCCTGACTGGCCATTTTATGAAACGCTGGGGGGAACTGTCAGGCATGGCACTGACAGTAACATAGAAATAAGGTTGAGAAACCTTAAATTGTTCATTTTATTTTTGCGCCATTCCTTACCGGAAACATCAAGAGTCTCTGGATTGGCTCTGAAGATCGTTCAGTCCTCCATACATAATCCCATTCGGAGCACATCTTGATAACGGCCATCGATGAGCGCCTCGTTTTTCAATAAGCCCTCCACCTTGAATCCCAGACTCTCGTTCAAACGAATGTTCCTGAAATGAGTGTGCAGAGTATTCACGTAAATCTTCTTGAAGCCCAAGGTCGTGAGCCCGAAGCGGATCCACGAGCTTGTCGCCTCTCGCGCCAATCCCGCCCCTCGCCACTTCGGCTCACCAATCAGTTTCCGCAACTCGGCTTTCCGACGGCTCTCGTCGACATTGAGATAGGCGACGGAACCAATCGGCTCACCCGATCGCAGCTCGATCACCCCGATCATGTGCGAAGGATTGGATAACAAGGCATCCACGTTGGCCCGCCTACCGCTGATCCGCGAGAGCAAGAAGTAGCGACCGTAATCGTCGTCGAGCCACCGGCGGAAGATTTCCAGATCCCGGTCGGGATCGAAGGCCTTCAGCTGAACCTTCTCGCCCGCCACCGGTAGCGTGACCGGTTCCGTCAAGTCAAGCGATTCGGCCGGGTCGTCGCCCTCCCCCTCGTTGGCGGCCTGCTGCATCGCGGAGGGCGATCGCGACGAATAGTCCAACAGGTAGTTCACATAGCGGAGAAAATCGACCTGGTTGAACCCATATTCCCCGGCTTGACGGCAGAAAATCCGTGCCAGCGTGTCCAGGGTCTTGTCCGGCACAGAAGGGTTTCCCTTCTTCAGGTCCGGCTCTCGCTCAGGCTCCATCGACGTCGGAACTCTCCACGGGTTCGTCCTTCATCACCACCAGACTAAAGACGATCGTCAATAGCGTGGCCACCAGCCAGGGCAGGGCCACGCCCCACACCACCCAGGAGGGAAAACCCAGTGCAAGCCTGATCTCCGCCGGCTCCTCGGGATAGGCCCGACAGGCCGCATAGCCAATCACCCAAACCGCGAAAAGGACCCAGATGGCGAGGATGGCGATCGCCTCTCCGCGCGACCGGGTGGAACTATCCGTCATGACGCGATTTCAAAGATCCCCTCAATTTCTACCCCGATATTTCCGGGGAGGGAACCCATGCCCACCGCGCTCCGAGCGCCCACTCCCGCCTCGTCCCCGAAGACCTGAGCGAGGAGTTCACTGCATCCGTTGATCACCTTCGGATGATCGCGGAAATCAGAGGAGGCGTTGACCATGCCCAGCAATTTCACCACCCGAATCACCCGATCCAAGGTCCCCAGCTGAGCCCGCAGCGTCGCGAGCATCGCCAAGCCCACCTGCCGAGCCTGAGCCACACCGTTGGCCAAATCCACCTCGTCTCCCACACGACCCGTCATCAAGGCGCCATTCGGACAAAGCGGCCCGTGGCCAGACAAGTAGGCTAGTTGACCAACCACGATCATTAACCGGTAAACCGCCACCGGCTTGGGAGGCGGCGGCAAAGTCAAGTCCAAGGAAGCGAATCGCTCTTCATGCGTCATGCCTCCTATTTTATAGTGAGGGTCCAAAGGCATCGCGAGAAGAAATCCCCCTCGATTCCATTTCTTTGGCGGGCCGTTCTCCGTGGAGGGACCTTGCGCTTGACGCCCCGTGCCTGTCCGCCCAGGCTCGCTGGCCTGATCCCATGACTACGGATTGCCTCCCCATCTTCGTCTTCGACAAGGACGGTGTCCTCGTGGAATCAGAACCCATCAAGCTGCGTCTCTTCGAACAGATGTTCGCCGAGGATCACCCCGAGGCCCTCGCCGAAATCCGGCATTTCAATCGGCAGAACGTCGGGCTGGCACGGCGCGACAAGCTCCAGCACATTCTCGGAACCATCCTCGGCATCCAGGACGAACTCGAGCAGTTCCTCGATCGCTCCTACCACTTTGTTAAAAACGAGCTGATCCAAGCCCCTCCTGTGGCCGGCGTGCTTTCATTCATTCGGGAATCCCAGCACCCCAAATTCGTGTGCTTCTCGGCGCTCCATCCAGAGGTCCTCGATCAACTCGAAGCCCTGCAAATCACCGGTGAATTCGCGAAGGTGTTCGCCTTTCCCCATCGAAAGGCCGAAGTCTTGCGAGAACTGAAAGAATCTCATCCCGGCCAGGCCGTCGTCTTCTGGGGCGACACGCTGCTCGACTACGAGGCCTCCCGGGAAGCCGACGTGCATTTCATCGGCATGCGCAAGCCCGAGGGCAACCCCTTCAAGGGCCTCGGCATCCACACGATTCCCGATTTTCAGGACGCTGAGGGGCTTCACGCCTGAGGCCGTCTCAAAATGGCCCAGGACCGCCTCACAAAATATGAGAATTTTAGTTTCAATGATGGTTGATCTCACATTCCGGCGGAATTCCGCGGTGCCCTCTCGACCGAGCTTCGTCTATCGCGACGCGGTAGGGCGCGAATAGCGCATCTACCTCGGCTCCAGCGCGACTTTTTAGGCCGCTTTGGCTTGCTTGCTTGTTCCGTCGATTGGCGCGTTCTGGGCGGCCATCCAGTGCCGATACATCACTTTCAAGTTCCAACTCGTACAGAGCATCATCCACTGCGTCCTCACTTTCTCCAATCCCTTGAATGTCCAGCGCCAGAACTCTCCGTTCTTTTTGATCTGGCCGAATACCGGCTCCACGATTCCTGCCCGTTGCTTGAGAAGCTCCTTGTTTTCTTCCTTGTTCATCTTCTCTTTGTGCCTCTCCACCGACGCATTCCAGGGGCTGATGTCGATGGTCCGCCCGTGGCGATCCTTCGTGCATGTTCCAAAGGCGGGGCAATTCTTGCAGGTCGACGGAGCGCCGCGATAGACACTCACCGGAACACCTTCTTTGACTCGTTCACGCCTGAAGGGGAGCGATTGGCCTTGGGGACATGTCACCACGTCGGCCTCAGCGTCATAGACGAAGTTCGATGCGTGATACTCTTCGTCCTTCTTGTTGACTGATTGCGGAGGCAGAGGCATCACCACCTCATGGCCGGCCTCTTCTGCCAGGCCGATTTGTTCAGCGCTCGGGTAGCCAGCGTCACCGAGAGAAACCGGTTGGCTGGCCGGCTTGCCATCATTCTCTTGCTCTTGCTGATAAGTGGCCAGGTTCTCAGCAGCCTGATCCAACATCGGCGTTAGTTGCCGCAAATCGGTGGCCTCATTGACAACATCGGCGGCCACCACAATTTGATTCTCCGAATCAACGACGGCCTGGGCGTTATATCCAAAGGGCTTTCCCCCTGTGTTGGCTTTCACACGTCGCGCTTCAGGTTCAAGCGGGTGAATATGCTTTACGGTCGGGTTGGTGTCGAGCGTCTCGATCGCCTCTTGCATGGCTTTCTTAAGCACCTCTTTCTTCTCAAGTTCCTTTGGCAACTCTGCGGAGGGTTGCTCATCACCGGCCTGGGAGCGCTCGATCTCTTCCTCCAAAACCTTGATTTGTTCGTCAAGCCGCTCAATTCGCTTGGCCAGGTCCTCCTTGTCGTACTTCTTCCCGGCATGAGCGGCCGCCTGAATCTTTGTTCCGTCGACTGCTTGTAAGGTCAGCCCTACGAGCCCCATCTCGCAGCTTGTCGTCACGCTTTGCTTGAACAGGTTGCGAATAGCTTTCTGATGTTGACTCCAAAACCGCCAGAGCGTGTTGTGGTCGGGCACCTGATTGCCGCATAGCCAGATAAAGCCCAAGTCGTTTCGGCATGCCTCCTCCAACTTACGCGAGCTGCGGATCTTCTTGAAATAGCCGTAGAGCCAGAGTCGCAGAAGCAGGGCCGGGGCGAAGGGTGGACGGCCAGCGGTCCCGAAGTCCCGCACTTCAATGCCGAGATCCATCAAATCGAGGGATTCGACAAAGCAACGAATGAATCGCGTCGGGTGAGTCGGGCCGACCCAGTCCTCGATGCTGGGAGGTAAGATGTGAAGTTGATCGAAATCAGCGTCAATGTGAGTCACACCGAAACCAATACCCACGCTCGCGGCGGCGCCAACGACTTTTTCGAAAAACTCCACGGAGTAAAGCAATCATATTGCACTCGTCCGGCCGTCACACGAAAACCCGGGTTTTGAGACAGCCTCGCCTGGATCGCCACCCACACGGCGGCCTATTGAATTGAGCTACCGGGACTTGACCCACCTTCGGTGTTGGCGTTTCTAGCGCGGACCGTGTTTCGCGTCCTCAAGACAGATTCCCAATCGAAGGCCCGACGAGGCCAGCTCACCACTTCTCGAGGCATCATCGAGACGCCGGCATTCATGCCTGTGGGCACGCAAGGTACGGTCAAATCGGTTTCGCCCGACGAGCTGAGCGAGGAATTGGGGGCCACGATCATTCTCGGAAACACGTATCATCTCAATCTCCGTCCCGGCCTGGAGGTCATCGAGCTCTTCGGCGGGCTCCACCGCTTCATGGGCTGGGAGCGGCCCATCCTCACCGACAGCGGCGGCTACCAGGTGTTCTCGCTCGCCAAACTTCGCCGCATCACTGCGGACGGCGTCCGGTTTCGCAATCATCTGAACGGGGTCGAGATGATGCTGACGCCGGAACGCTCGATGGAGATCCAAAAGGTCTTGGACAGCGACATCGCGATGGTCTTCGACGAGTGCCCCCCCTTTCCCTGCCCGCGGGAGGATGCCATGGAGAGCCTGCGGCGCACTCAGGACTGGGCACAGCGCTGCAAGAACTGGGCCGAGACCCACGCTCCGCCCACTCAGCAGCACTTCGGCATCGTCCAGGGCTCCGTCTACGCCGATCTTCGCGAGGAATCCGCACATTCCCTGGTCGAGCTCGATTTTGCAGGCTACGCCATCGGCGGTGTGAGTGTGGGCGAGCCGGAGGAAGAGATGTTTCGCGCCGTGGAACACGCCGAACCTTTTCTCCCTCACGACAAGCCGCGCTACGCCATGGGACTGGGGACACCCCCCCAGCTCGTCGAGATGATCGGCCGGGGCATCGATCTTTTCGACTGTGTCCTGCCGACCCGCCTGGCCCGGCACGGCACGGCCCTCACCCACCGCGGACCCCTGAATCTTAAGAACGAACGCTTCGCCAAAGACCCTCGCCCAATCGAGGAGAATTCGGATTCCTATCCCTGCCGTAAAGGCTTCAGCCGGGCCTATTTGCGTCACCTGGTAAAGGCCAATGAAATCCTGGGTTTGCGGTTGATTTCTCTGCATAATCTGCATTTCTACCTTTCCCTCGCGCGGCGGGCTCGAGAAGCCCTGGATACCTCGTGTTTTTCAACGTTCCGCGAGGGATTCCTGAACGCTTATTACCACCCAACGGACCCAGCCACGTGACCTCATCAGACTTCGGAAGTTTCCTCTTCGCCGCCCAACAACCGTCCCCCGGAAGCTCGGCGACGCCGCTCATCGTGATGATCTTGATGTTCGTCATCATGTACTTCCTGCTCATTCGTCCGCAAAAGGTTCGCCAACGGGAACTCGAGGCCAAGATCGCCAAGATCAAGACCGGCGACAAGATCGTGACCACGGCGGGAATTCACGGTCTGGTCACGAACGTCAAGGACCGCACCCTCACCGTGAAGGTGGACAACAAGAACAACGTCAAGGTCGAGTTCGAGAAATCGGCCGTGGCCAGCATCACGCCAAAGGATGAGGCCCAGAAAGACGAGGCCGATGAGGAAGATCCCTCCGGCGAGAATGAACAATCTGCTTGATTCCAGCGGACACGGAGTTCTTTCTCACCCCCCCCTGGCAAAACACGCCCACGATTTTCCCCACGACCCCGACCCCATGAAACTCCCTGCAGTCAATCTCCTGTTTCTCATCTGTTCGGCCATCGTCTTCGCGTTCTACACGTTGACGGGCTCTCCAATCTGGGAGTTGATTTTCGGCCTCGGCCTGCTCGCCCTCTTGATCTGGTATTTCTTCACCGGTTTCTCCAAGCAAAAGCCCGTCATTGGAGGCCTCCTCACCCTGCTCCTCTCGGCACTCTGCATTTATTCTCTCTGGCCGCGAACGACCACCGCCACCGAGGAACGCCTGCGCTACGAGAATCTCACCGCTGCGGAGGTCACCCAAGTCCGTGACGAATCGCAGCGGCTCCTCACCCAGCAAGGTTACGTCAAAGACGCGGAAAACGAGCGGGGCACCTTCCCCTACCGGGAAGATGGCTCCTACAACGCCGAGACGCGGGCCGCCTTCAAGAAGACTTACGACGGCGGCACTGGCCGCGTCTACATCATCGACGGTCCTCCTACCGCGGAACTCGACGCGGCCCCGGAGGATGAGGCGCGCTTCGTCAACATTTTCAAGTTCTGGGAAGCCAACACCCCGGAGGAAGGACGGCGCCACGCGCCTCCCCACGCCGAAATGGCCTCCCTCTGGAACGACCTCCAATCGACCCTCGATGTCTATGACGACTCCAAACCTGAGGTCCCCATCGAACGGGGAATCGAATTGGTCGGGGGAAGCTCTTTCAAAGTCCGAATCGATCGTCCGGAAGGGCAGGAAGCCATTCCCCGTGAGATGGAGAGCGTCATCTCCACCTTGCGGAAACGCCTCGACGCCTTTGGCGGCAAGGAACTCCTCATCGCGCCTCAAGGGGAAGACCGTCTCCTCATCCAAATGCCAGGCATCGATGAGGAACAGCGGGACGCCATCAAGAGCGTCATCACTCAGCCCTCACGCTTGAACTTCCACATCGTCGATCGCGAGGTGCAGCGCGAGGCTCCGGCCGTCGCGAGCGGAGAAGCGGTCCGGCCAGGTCTCAAGGCTTACCCGACCAAGGAACCGGATGACGGCACAGAGGGTTACTACCTCTTGAAGCGAAGCCCTGACCTCGAAGGCACTTACGTCAAGCAAGCCTGGGCGGCCATCGGAAGCGCCAACGACTGGAGCATCCTCATCGATTTCAACTCCGAGGGCCAGGACCTCTTCTACGAGTTGACCAGCAAGAACGTCGACCAGCCCATGGCGATCGTGCTCGATGATGTCGTCCTCTCGGCGCCTAACATCAACAGCCCCATCCGTGGCACTACCGAGATCACCGGGAAGTTCACCGAAGAAGAAGCGCGTGCTCTGGCCGCTTCACTCCAAAATCCCCTGCGCAATTCGCTGGCCATCGAAAGCGAGAGCAGCGTCGATCCCGCCCTGGGAAAAGAGTCGATCAAGCAGGGCTTTCTCGCCGCGGCGGCCGGTCTGGTGTTCACTCTGATCTTCGTTCTCATCTACTACCGCACGGCCGGAATCGTCAGCATCGTGGGCCTCGTCATCACGCTCCTCTTCCTCCTCGGCTCGATGGCGATGTTCCGGTTCACGCTGACCCTTCCTGGAATCGCGGGCATCATTCTCACCATCGGGATCGCCATCGACGCCAACGTGCTGATCTACGAGCGCCTCAAGGAAGAGATCGGCGATGGGCGCACTCTGGGGAACGCGATCAATGGTGCCTATAACAAGGCGTTCTCCGCCATTTTCGACGCCAACATCACCTCGCTGATCACCGCCTTCATTCTGTTCTTCGTCGCCGCGGGCCCGGTGAAGGGCTTCGCCGTCACCTTGATCGTGGGGATTCTCGGCTCCATGTTCGCCGCCCTGATCGTAACCCGGGCCATCTTCAACTGGGGAACCGACCGGCAATGGCTGAAGAAACTCTCTTTCTGGGAGTTCATTCCCGAGAACACGATCGATTTCCTCGGCAAACGCAAAACGGCCATCGTTCTCTCGTGTGTCATGCTAGTGGCCGCCCTGGGAGGAATGGCTGCTCGAAACGTGAAGGCGCTCGGGGTCGACTTTCGCGGTGGTCACCTCATCACCCTGCAAGTTCCCGATGACAACTCTCTCACGGCCGACACCGTTCGCGAGGCGCTGGCCGAATATCAACTCTCGGAACCCCCCATCGTCCAGAGTCAACAAGCCGTGGGCTCCTCGGCTCGCTACATCACCATCCGCATGGTGGAAAAGGTGGATAACCCCTCGGGCCAGGTCGACGAAGTGAAAACGCTCCTCAAAGAGAAGCTCAACCTGGGAGAAGACACCGACATCCAGAGCGACTCCGTGGGTGCCGCCGTGGGCCGGGGACTGGCCATCAGCTCTCTCACGGCTCTCGGACTCGCCCTTCTGGGGATTCTCGTCTACCTCACCGCTCGATTTGAATTCGCCTTCGCGATCGGGGCCATTGTGGCTCTCGTGCACGACCTGACCATTACCGGTGGTCTGCTCGTTCTCATGGGCAAGGAGATGTCGCTCGTCCTGGTCGGGGCATTCCTCACCATTGCCGGTTACTCAATCAACGACACCATCGTCGTCTTCGACCGAATCCGCGAACGGCTCCGCACCACTCCCGGTACCGTCGACGATGTGATGAACCTGGCCATTCGACAAACCCTGCGGCGGACCTTGCTCACGAGCCTCACGACACTGCTGGCCCTGTTCGTGCTCTTCCTGTTCGGTGGGCCCGCTTTGAGCGACTTCTCTCTCACCATCATCATCGGTGTGCTCATCGGAACTTATTCTTCGATTTTCGTCGCCTCGCCCTTCGTCTACTGGTGGGCCGAGAAAAAGCAACTCAACCTGCGCAAGCAGATCCTCGAAGCCGAAATCAATCTCGATACGCCGGATCGCTACAAGGAAGCCTGAGGCAATGGGCCTCTCCGGCATCATCTCACGCACATCGAAACCCGACGCCTGAGCTGAGCGAGGCGGCGATTCGTGATGACGCTAAAGGTGATCCAGGATTCCTGCGCCGTCACCGTCGTCCCGCCGCTCGGTGAGCTTGGCTCGCTCAGTCCAGTGGTCCGGTGATTTCCCAACGGCCACCCTGGATCTGCTCCGAGTAAACCTCGACCGGGTTTCCCGCCCGCAGAGGACCCACGCCCGCCGGCGTACCGGTGTAAATCAGATCGCCCGACCGCAAGCTCCAGGTGCGGCCCAATTCCTCGATGAGCTGGGAGATGGAGAACAACATCTGCCCGGTGTCACCGATCTGTCGCCGTTCCGCATTAGCCCGACCTTCGAATCTCAAGCCATCCAGAGGATGAATCTGTGGATGATAGGGCGTCCAGGGTCCCAGGGGAGCACTGGCTTCGAACGCTTTCGCCCGCTCCCAGGGATATCCCTTCGCCTTGAGATCCGACTGAAGAGATCGCAAGGTGAGGTCGAGCCCCAGGGCCAGACCGGCCACCCCCGACTCCCCGATCAGCACCACCAGTTCCGTTTCCATGTGCACCTCGGTTTCGCCGGCCGGCAAGGGAACCGGCACGCCCGCGGGCCAGAGCGATTCCCGTGGCTTCATGAACACCAAAGGCGCTTCCGGAACGGGATTGGACAGTTCAGCCGCGTGCTCAGCGTAGTTTCGGCCGATACAGAAAACGCGTCCTGCGCGATACCGGCGCGTGCCGCAGTCCAACCCCGTCATCACCGTTCCAGGCTTTCCAAAACACGGTCGATCGGCTCCATCTGACGCTTCCGCTCGTCGAAATAGGATACTTCCCGATAGCCAGCGTTCATTAGCAGATCGAGCGCCATCTCGAACTGCGCCCCCACCCGTCCGGGCTGATGCGAATCCGAACCGATAACCACGGGGATCTCCCGCTCGGCCATCAAGATGAGCATCTCGATCCCGGGATTCATCTCCGGGATGGTCTTGTGCAAGCCGCTGGTGTTTAGTTCCATGGCCACACCGGTCTGCTGAATCCGATCCAGGGCTTCGATCACCGTCTCCTCCACCGAGGCGTGTTTCCAGCTGTCCGGAAAGGCGTTCTTCACCAGATCCGGATGCGAGATGCAGTCGAAGAGGCCGCTCTCTGCAGCCTCCGCCAGATGCCGGAAATACCCTCGCTGAAAGGGAAGCGGGTCTCCCGTCCAAAAAGCTTTTCTGTACTCCGGGATGTGATAGTGCACCGAGCCCAGAATATAGTGAAACTCCGCCCGCCGATGAAGCTCCTCCAGCCAGCGCTCCATGCCGGGAAACCAGTCGCTTTCCAGCCCGAGCTTGACCTCGAACTCCGATTCGCGAGCCAGGGTCTCCCGAGCGCGGCCCACGAGCCCCACATATTCGTCAAACTCTTCGGGGGCCATCCTCACCGCCGCAGAAAAGCCGTCCGGCATGGGGCTGTGACAAGTGAAGATGATCCCCTTCAATCCCCGCCCGCGGCCGACCTCCGCGTAATCTTCGGGCTCTCCCATGGCGTGCTTGCACAGCGGCGTGTGCATATGTGAGTCATAGTAAACGGGCTCCATCATGAGGACGATGTCACCATAGGAGTTCCCGTCGGATTGAAAACCCGAATTTGCTGGGAATTGACGACTTCCAGGCGTAACAGCTTGCTCATGCCCAGCCGTATCGATCAGCGCCTGGCCTCACTCGGCCTCACTTTGCCTCCGGTCCCCGCTGCGGCAGGGAGTTACGAACACGCCGTTCTCGACGGTTCGCTTCTGCACGTCTCCGGGGGGCTTTCCTTCTCTCAGGAGCACTCCATCAAGGGCATCCTTGGGGTCGATGTTAGCCTCGATGAAGGCCGGGAAGCCGCCCGCATTTGCCTGCTCAATCGGCTCGCAGTCGCCAAGGATGCCCTCGGTTCGCTCGACCGTGTCCAGCGCCTCGTCAGCCTTCAGGGTTATGTTCAGAGCGCCCCGAGCTTTCACGATCAGCCGGCGGTCATCAACGGAGCTTCAGACCTCGCCATCGAGATTTTTGGGGACGCCGGGCGCCACTCCCGAGTCACCCTCGGCGCGGCGGCTCTTCCCCTCAACGCCGCGGTGGAAATCAGTCTCGTCATCTGGGTGGAGGACTGAACGCTCCAATCATCGGAGCGGAGGTGAGCCTCCCGGCCGCTTCCTCCTCCTCCACACTCGAGAACTGCCCGGTCCCCCGCTCAAGCGGGCATTCCCTCTTGCACGACCTCCTTCGGTGCCTGATAGCCTCCCTTCCATGAGTGAAGGACCGAATTTCGAGAAGAATCCGCTCATCCCCGTCATCGCCCAGGACATGGCAACCGGAGACGTCCTCATGCTGGCTTACATGAATGCAGAGGCCTACGACGAGACCCTGAAGACGGGCCGAGTCTGCTATTTCAGCCGCAGCCGCCAGAAGCTCTGGCGCAAGGGCGAAAAGAGCGGCAACGTCCAGAATCTTCGCGGGCTCTATTTCGACTGCGACGCCGACACCATCCTCGTCAAGGTCGAGCAGGTCGGGGGCGCGGCCTGCCACACGGGATTTCGCAGTTGCTTCTTCCGGAGAATCGACCCCGCTACCCGCAAATCACGCGAGCAGGGCGAGCGGGTCTTTGACCCCCAAGAGATCTACGGGAAGCCCTCGTGAAACAAGGTCCGAGGACGCCGCCTGACTCGTTCCTTTTCTTTCGACTCAAGCCGTTGTAAAGACCAATAGCCATGGCCCAAAAGTCCCCCTCGCCCGCCAAAACCCAAAGCTCTGACCTGGCCTTTGTCGCCCGTCGACTCGGTCTCTGTTTTCTCCTGGGCGCCCTTGGGCTTTCGCTCTACCTCGCCTACACCTCGCTCACCAACGGAACCGTCGCGGGCTGCGCCGAGGGAGGCGGTTGCCACACGGTCATCGCCAGCAAGTGGGGCTACCTCCTCGGAATCCCCGTGAGCCTGTTTGGTGCCCTCACCTACCTCACCCTCCTGGGCAGCGAATGGAAAGGCTGTTGCGCGTGGCTCCACGCCGTCTGCCGCTGGCTCATTCTGGGAGCGGCTCTCTGGTTTGTCGCCGTCCAGGTTTTCATCCTTGGCGAGTTCTGTCCGTGGTGCTGTTTGACGCACACCCTCGCCGCGCTGGGCGCCCTTTGTCTGTGGCGCCGTTCACCCCGAGCCGCCGCCGATGACCTCTCGGGCCATACGCACCTGGCGCCGGTTCTCGGTCTTCTGGCCCTTGCGGGGGTGATCGCGATCCAAACCCTCGGTCCCGATCGTCCCACCACCGCCGGAGGTTCCCTCGCGGAAGGTCAGGGCGCGCAACTTTCGGAGGCCAGCCAGCAAGGGCCGCGAACGGTCTCCCTTCACGGCGGACAGTTTGTCATCGAGGTCGACGACTTTCCCTCCATCGGAAACGCCAAGATCGCCGAGCACGTGGCGGTCGGCCTCTTCGACTTCACCTGCCCGCACTGCCAGCAATTGATCAAAACCCTCACTGACATCCAAGAAGTCTTCGGAGACCGCTTGGCCGTCATCCAGTTGCCCGGCCATTTCAATGACAAAGGCGAGGCGATCCAGAAGCTCATGCTCGCCGTCTGGCGGGAAGACCGGGAGAGCTATCACGAACTCGCCGATCTTCTCCACGAGGGCACCCTACGCGCCGCGGAAGAGGAGGTACAAGCCGCCATCGGCTCGGTCGTCGACCCCGACCAGCACCAGGAGTGGATGGCCAAACATGACGCCTGGAGCAGCGAAGTCCTGGCCAATTCGCAAGCCATTCGCGAGGCCAATCGCAAACTCATCAACACGGGCAAGTTCCCCCAACTCATGCTGGGCGACTATGTCGAAGCCGGCAACATGAGTGACATGGGACATTACTACAGCTTGCTGGAAGAGCATTTCGGTCTCAAACGAACGGAGATTCCCAAACTCGTCGCCGAGCCCACCCGTTTCGACATGGGCGAACTCTACGTCGGCGCATCCAACAAGTTCTCTCTCACTCTCAAAAATCCTGACGGACCGACGGTTCACCTCAGGCGCCCGCGCCTGGTCCGCGGAATGCGCCTGCTCAAGCCCCCGGCGGAGGAACTCGTCAGCGGCGAGGAAACGGTGATGCAATTCTCCGCACAACCACCGCTGCCCGGTGACATCAATGGAGAAATCTTCATTTTCAGCGATGCCGCCCCGGCCAAGCTGATCATTCCCGTGACGGCCAAAGCCACGGCCGTCTTCCAGGCCAATCCGGCCTTCGCCAATCTCGGGACCTACGAAGGCCGGCCCCTCACCGGAACCATCAATCTCTCCTTCATCGCCCCCGTCAAACTGGGAACGCCTCGCCCTAACAATCCGCGAGAGTTCCGCGTCTCCGTCGATGAAGTCGAAGACGGTCTGCGATATCAGTTGACCGTGGTGGCCACGCCGAATCCCAATCGCGTCGGCCAACACCAGACGAGCATTCAAATTCCGGTTCGTCCGGTCGACTCCACCGCCAATTGGCCCACCCAAATCCAAGTGGCCGCGCGCTGCACCGTCAATGCCAAGGCACCGCCGAGTGGCCCGCCCGCCTCCGCCACCAATCCAGCCAGCGAAAACGGAGGTGCCTCGTCCACCAACCCGCCGCCTTTCCCGGATCGCCGCGGCTCGAATCCGAATCTACCCGGCACCGTCCCGTCCCCACCTCAAGCGGAAGCGCCACCCATCCCCGCGCCAACCCCACTGCCGACGGACCCCGAGCCGTGATCCCCGGTCACTGCCCGACGATCACCAGCATCTGCGTTCAGCGAGTCAGTCCAGCGATCATCCGTTCGCGTCTCGGCGGTTACGACACGACCGGCACCTCGGTCCCCGTGCGAATCGACTTGTAGATGGCCTCGATGGCACGCAAATCACGGAGGCCTTCCACCCCGGAAACGCGGCTCTCACGGTTTTCCATCACACAGCGCGAAAAGTCGTCCATCTCGGCGGCGAATTGATCGATCGATTCGAACTCCAATTCTCCCTGACTCGTTTCACCCTGGATCCCGCCGTAACTGTAGGCCGGTTCAAGACCGAACCAGCCGCCGTCCGACAAAGCCTTGAAACGATTGACACCGCTGAAGGCGTAAGTGGTGCTGCAGGTCGCCGCGACCCCGCTGGGAAAGCGCATCGACCACACAATCGTCTCATCGACCTCCTTGAACTTTACTGGATCGGTCTTCGTCTCCATGGCGGAGATCATCGCCGGCTCTTCGCCGGTCAAGTAGCGACAGGCTTGCAGCGCATAAATCCCCACGTCCATCAAGGCTCCTCCACCCGCCAGTTCGTGTTTCAATCGCCACTGATTCGGATCGCCAATGCGAAAGCCAAATCCGGCGTCGATCATCTTCAGCTCGCCAAAGACCTTTTCCCGAGCTAGCCGGATGCATTCCTGGTGATGCGGCTCGAATTGACACCGATAGCCGATGGCCAGCTTGCGATTCGCCTCCTCACAGGCCGCAATCATCGCCTCACAATCTTCCGCGCTGTTGGCCATGGGCTTCTCGCAGAGCACGTGCTTGCCCGCCTGGGCGCCCCGAATGGTGAACTCCTTGTGCATCGAGTTCGGCAACACCACGTAAACGATGTCGATATCCTCGTTCTCAGCGATGGCGTCGAAAGTTTCGTAGTTGTAAATGTTCTTCTCTGGAATGCCGTATTTCTCCGCCCAGATTTTTTCCTTTTCCGGCGTGCCCGTCACAATTCCCGCCAGTCGGGAATGCTGGGTCTTCTGCAAGGCGGGAGCAATCTGATGGGTGCTCAGACTGCCCAGCCCGACCAAAGCATAACCAAGCTTTTTCCCCTCGTGATGGTCCGCCCGCGCCGCCCGGATCGAAACCGCCGTGGTCAAGGCCGCCCACACACTGATCTTTGACAGAAACTCCCTTCGATTGCTGGATCGATCCGTTCTCATGGCCCATTTATCGAGAAGATCCGTCTCGCTGTCAGCATAAATCCCATTCAAAAATCGTCCCCTCAATTTCACGCCAACTCGCTCAGCTTGACCGGCCGCCGCTGGGTGAAATCGCGGATCCTGCACCTTAGGCGGCGCGCAGGTCCCAAGCTTCTTCCTGGTAGCGGTGCCACACCTGGTCCCACTGGCCGGATTGCTTGATGACGCGGAGATTGAGCACGTTGCCGCCGCTTTCCCGATTCCATCGCATGCCGCTTTGGCACATCCGGGCCTTGACGATGGTCTTGCAGGCAGCTTCCACCGGTCCGCTGCCTATCGGAAGACCAATCGCGTAGTAGATGGCGTGGTTCATGATCTCCTGATTGCGGGTGAAGAAGCCGATCTCTTGTTCGGCTTTTCGAAGCCTTTCCCCTCGTAGTCGGTTTTTGATCCGATAGAGCCTGGCGGACCGGATCAACCCTTTGATTGCTCCTTCTTCGTCGCGCAGTTTGCGCCGCCACCTGTCATACCACGTCTTGGCCGTTTTGCCGCCTTTGGCATCTCCAAAGATCGCCTCGGACAGCGAAGAGAGGTGCTCGCTGGTGTGGTAGAAGTCCAGAAGCCAGTCGTAATCGTCATAAAGTTGACTTTCTCGGGCGTGGGTCCACAGCGAGGAGGCACCGTCCATGATCAGCAGCTTGATCACGCCCCCCTCCGGCAAAATGCGCTCATGGAAGGCCGTGATGACCCGCCGGTTTTCATCTTTGAAGGAAGTGAAACGCTCCTCGGGCATCTTCGCCGCGTAGATTGATTCGGTGCGCAATGGGACCCGGATGGTCTCACCGCCGTGATCGTCGATCTCCTTGCATGAGTAGACCCCAGCGTTTCATAAAATGGCCAGTCAGGCCATCATGTAGTAGGCGATTTCTTCTTCGACGGCCTGATTGTCTCCGAGTGTCAATGTGAGTCGACCTTGAGGGCGAGTCAGACGTCCGGCACGCTGGATGATTTTGCGGCGAATCGTGCCGAGTCCTTCAAAGATCCACTCCGCAGCCCTTTGGGGGGACGATTTGCGTGACCGCTCCGCAGATCG
>CBDBEZ010000033.1:0-23574 GCA_965204485.1 Verrucomicrobiales bacterium | reverse complement strand
ACAGGATCCGTTTCATCCTGTCAATCTACCCACGCCGCTCGCTTCTGGTCAAACGAAGATCACGCCGACGCCGGCGGTTCATCCCGATCTCCGAAACGGACCCACCACGGCCCGGCCTGCGGGAGTCCTGCCAGGAAGCGACACGCCGATATTTTCGAATATTTCCCCGGCCTGCCGGTTTAATGCATGGATACCCGAACCATGACGGAAGAAAAAGCCATTCGCCTTTGCCTGAAACACCGCGATCCGTCGGGCTTCGAGTTCCTCGTCCGCCAATTTCGACGCGAGGCCTACTACCACGCCCAGGCCTGGCTGGGGAACGAATCCGACGCGGCCGATGCCGTGCAGGATTCCTTCGCCGCCGCCTTCGCCGCCATGCCCGGCCTCACGGAGTTGGACCGCTTCTACCCCTGGTTCTACCGAATCCTCCGAAACCGCTGCCTCAATCTCCTCGCCCGCGTGCGGATCCGCGACCGCTACCGGGAGGAACAATGCCAGGAAGCCGTCAGGGGCCCCTCGGTGGAAACGTCGAACCCAAGAACGGCGCTCGAGGCCGACGAGGAAAGGACGCGCGTTTGGCGCCAGCTTTCTCAACTCAAACCCAAGCACCGCGAGATCCTCACCTTGAAATACATCCACGAATTCAGCTATGCCGAGATCGCCGAAACGCTGGGCATTCCTCGAGGCACGGTCATGAGCCGCCTCTATGAATCCCGCGCCCAGTTTCGGGAGCGGTTTCTCCGCAATCAAGACAGCGCCCACCTCCAGCCTCAATCCTCACTTCCCCGCCATGCATCCTGACATCGAAAAAACGCGTCCCCTGCTCATGGGATTGATCGACGGCGAACTCATTCCGGAGGAAGCCGCCGAAGTGAACCAGGCCCTCATCCGCTCCCAGGCCTTGCGCGACGAATACGAACGACTGCGAGAAACCTCTCAGCGGCTCGAGGCCATTTCGATGCTGGAACCCGCCGGCCACGTGACCCGGGAGCTGTGGAAGAGTCCCTATCACAGGCTGGCACGGGATGGAGGCGTCTGGCTGATCATCGGCGGCTATATCTTGCTGGTGGGGTATGGCCTCTTCGAATGGCTCACCTCGAACGAACCCGCGATTCCGCGAATCGGCGTCGCCGCCATTCTGCTAGGCGCTTTCATGCTCCTGATCACCCTGCTGCGTGAACGCGGCCGCAGGAGCGCGGTCGATCCCTACCAAGAGATTCAACGATAGGGGAAATAACCGCCCTCTCACCATCGAACGCCATTCCACCCAAAACACCTCAATCCAACCCGCTTCACGACATGCTTGTCACCACCTCTCAAACCGTCCCTGGCCGAAAGGTCCTCCGCTGTCACGGCCTCGTCCGTGGGAATACCATCCGAGCCCGACACATCGGCAAGGATATCCTCGCGTTCTTCAAGAATCTCGTCGGCGGCGAGATCGAGGAGTATACGAAATTAATGGGAGAGTCCCGGGAACAGGCCATCGACCGCATGTGCGACGAAGCCAAGCGTCTGGGTGCCAATGCCGTCATCGCCACCTACTTCACCACTTCCATGGTCAGCCAGGCGGCTGCCGAGATCCTCGCCGTCGGCACGGCGGTCACTCTCACAGATACGGATGGGGATGAACCGCCGAGTTTGCCCTGAGCGAGAGTGAAAGTCGCTGAACACTCCGTGGTCAGTCCCATTTCGCCGGTCGGATTTCGGAGAAATCCGCGACTTTCTCTGTGGTCAGTCCCGTTTCATGGCGCCGGAACCAACTGCAGGTAATCGAGCCCGAACATGTGACCCACCGCTCGGGGATTCTTGCCCAGAATGTTCACGATCAAGCGATGCGGTCCTTCACTCAGTTCGTGCGCGCCCAAGACCCGTTCGCCCGTGGTGATCACCTTGCCCGACTCAAAGAGGTCGATCTCTTCCGTCAGGAATCGCGTTTCGCGATCCAAGGCGAGCCGGACCTTGCCGTAGTCAACAGCCTTCGTCATCACCGCCACCAGAGCATACTTGCCTTCCTTGGGCACTTCGAACTCCAGAATCAATTGGTCGCCAGGACGCCCGCCCGTCCACCAGAGCTGAGCATCTCCGCTCCACTCATCGGCCAGGAAGGAACCCATTCCCTGCGGCGCGGCATTCCCCGTCTTTTCCACCACCTCCATCGTCTCTCCCTCCACGATCAGCTCACCCTCCTGAGGGAGGCGCACCTGGCGGTCCGACTGCAGGTAGGCAATGAGATCTCTCGCGTCCGTCTCGCTCAGCGCCGTCAGCATGCCCTCCGGCATGAGCGACTGCGCCAGACTTTCACGCTTCACCACATCCGCCTTGGCCACCGTGGTCTCGACCCCTCCCGGAAGCGCCACCGTGAAGGCCGTGTCCCCTTCCTGGCGAATCATGCCCGCAACCACGCTCTCATCACGCAGTGTGAACACCACCATTTGATAATCCAGTGGCACCAGACTGTTCGGATCCACGATGTTTTCTAACAGATAGTCTAAATCGGAACGATTGGCTCCGGTGATGTCCGGACCGAGCGCGACGCCCTGACCGAACAGCGTGTGACAAACATAACACGTCTCGTTGTAGACCCGACGTCCGTTACTGAGGTTGGCTGCACCGAGGACCTCGGGCGTGAGCTTCTCGCGCCATTTGGTGATCTCCGCGGCCTTGTCCTCGCTGCCGCTGGAGATGGAGCCCCAGTGGCGTTCCAAGAGCTCGGTCAACGCACTCTCCTTGAATTGCAAAATCTGGCGAGCGGTCACCACACTGACATCTCCGCGAGGGACTCGGCCTTCTCCCACAGCTTCCAACAGAGCGCCGGCAAAATCGGCTCGGGCGGTCAGCACCCGCATGGTCGCCTGCTTCTCGCGGGAACTCAGGCCTTGGTAGACGTCGAGGAGCACGCCCGGCGTCGTGGCGTTGTTCACGGTGGCCAGTGCTCCGATCAGGCGCTCGCGGATCGCCGGTTCGTCCGCGTCCCGCAGCATCTCGTGAAGGACCGGGACCGCTTGGGAGTCACGCGCATCCACCAAGGTCCGCAAGGCCGCCAAGCGCAGGGCTTCCGGTTGCTCGGCATCGCGCACGAGTTCGCGAAACTCGGGAAGGCGCTCCTTGTCGCCGAACTTGCCCGCCAGGGTTAGCAAATGGGTCCTCACTTCCACATCGTCACTCTCGCGAAGCAACGCGTAGACTTTCTGCCAGGAGTCCGGCATGGGCACGCGCGCCTCGTCCTTCAATTGAGCCGCCAAGGCAGCCACCACCACCTCGGCCGTTTCCGCGTCCTCGACTTGTGCCAGGGCCGTCTCGTAACCGCCGGGAATGGCGGCCACTCGCCGGATGATGAACTGGCGCAACTTGGCAATCGGCGTGTCCCTGGCCACCGCGAGACCCCGGGCCGGGTTCGAAGCCACCAGAGGTTCCAGGCCATACCAAAGCAACAAGGGCAATACCGCGTCCTCCGCATCCTCACCGTGTCCCGCCAAAGCCTCCGCAATGGGCCAGGCCTGGTCCGCGGGAATCCGCTGCAGCAGCGATGCCAGATGACGACGGACGAAGGGCGAGCCGTCTTCGCGAGCGCGCCCCGCCAGCCGCTCGGCCACGGCCGGCTCCAAAGCCGTCCCCGACTCGCCCAGCAAACGAACGGCCCAGGCCCGCACATACTCCGACTCGTCCTTCGCGGCCAATTTCTCCAAACCAGAAGCGGCTTCACCCAGCGTGTGCAGCGTCCAGAGGGCGCGCAGGCGCACCGGCACGGACACCTCACCGTCATCCGAACGCACCCAGCGCCACAGTCGAGCCGCCGCCTGCGGTGCCACCTCCCGGCCGGCGGCCCGGCGCTCCTGGAGGAGACGCCGCGAGACCCTGGCAAACCATTCATTTTCATGCTTTTGATAGTTCGCCAACTGGAGA
This sequence comes from Verrucomicrobiales bacterium, assembly GCA_965204485.1. Classification (GTDB taxonomy): domain Bacteria; phylum Verrucomicrobiota; class Verrucomicrobiia; order Verrucomicrobiales; family DEV007; genus JAACDM01. The sequence goes on along the minus strand of CBDBEZ010000033.1, from coordinate 19,671 downwards.
TCGCTCGCGGCCGCGAGGTTGACCTTCACCGGCCGATGCTCGCCGTGGTGCACGCGGAAGAGGCGCCCGTTGGACCGGTCCCATTCCAGGTCATTCTGACGGTGACAGGTGGTGTCATCCTGCCAGTCGGAGAAATAAAGCGCGCCGTCGGGACCGTAGTCGAGATGGGTGCCAATGAACCAGTGATCGTTCGAGAAGAGGAAGTCGGGCGCACGATCGCCGACGTAGCCCGCACCCTGGCGTCGCACACGATCCCAGTTGATCCGGTGTCCGTGCAGGTTGAACATCAAGAGGGCTCCTTGATACCGTTCGGGAAAGCCATCTCCCGCGTAAATGGTCAGGCCACAGTGCGCGTGGCCGCCTCCCGCGGCGAAGGTATCTCCCACAATGATATCCTCCCGCGGAGTGTGTCCCCAGTGGGCGTGATCGGCCACCGAGCCCGCGTAGTGCCGGTGCCGCGCAATCGTGCCGATGAGTTCGTAAAGGTGCCGCCGTTGATGCTGCCCGCCCTGTCGTTCATAGTAGGCCCCTTGAATCATGTGCCAGAGGTGCGGGATGACACAGGCACTGATGAAGGCCTGTCCATGGACATCGAAATCCAGGCCCCAGGGATTGGAGGTCCCGGTGGAAAAGATGTCAAAGTCATGCCGCACCGGATGATAGCGCCAGACGGCGCAATTGAGGAAAGTCCGCTCATCTTCAGGCGTTCCCGGCTTGCCGACGTTGGAGTGCGTGAACACCCCATGCAATCCGTAGAGCCAGCCGTCGGGTCCCCAACTGAAGGAATTGAGCGTTTCGTGAGTGTCCTGAGTGCCCCAGCCATCCAACAAGACCTCTGGATCGCCATCGGGAACATCGTCGCCGTCGCGGTCGGGGATGAAGAGGAAATTGGGAGCGGCGCCTACCCAGGCCCCGCCGAATCCCACTTCCAGCCCGCTGATCAGGCTGATTCCCTCAATGAAAACCTTGCGGGTTTCGAAGGTCCCGTCGCCGTCCTCATCCTCAAAAATCAGGATGCGGTCCTTTCCCCCGCCACCTGGCTTGGGAAAGGGATAGTCGTAGGCCTCCGCCACCCAGAGCCTGCCCCGGGCATCGAAACAGAAGGTGATCGGTTGCCTCACTTCGGGCTCCGCCGCCAGAAGCGTCGCCGTGAACCCCTCCGGCAAGGTCATGGATGAGGCCGCTTCCCCGGCCGGCCGGCCGGCGGCGTAGCCGTCCATGGGCTGAAGACCCTCCATGAAAAGCGGCATTGGCTGGGCGTCGATCCACTCTTGCCGGTCGCCTTTTCGGCGTTTCTGAAAGTGGATGAAGGTCCCCTTCTTGTTGCCCACCACGATGTCCAACAGACCGTCGCCATTGAGATCTCCCGTCTTGACTTCCGTGCCGACACCCGAGTCGTCGTCGATCTGATAGGGCACGAAGTCGACCCCTCCCTTGCCTTCGGGATTTCTCACGGTGCGAAACCAGTAGAGCACGGCCGGATCCTTGCCGCCTGGATCCTTGCCGCCGTGCGCCCAATAACGTTTGCCCGTCACCACGTCCTCGACGCCGTCTCCATCGATGTCGGCCATGGCGATGGCGTGCATCTGGCTGAAGGCGAGACCGTATTTGTTCTCCAGGGGATCCTTGCCGGTGATCAAATACTGTTCGAGGGAGCGATCCGTTCCTTCCCCCGTTTGTTCGAACCAGGCCAAGCCATAGGCATGTGCCGCCAGCGAAGTCAGGATGTCACCGTCGCCATCACCGTCAAAATCGTAGACGTACATCTGCGCGCCCCCGGGATTCCCCAGGGCGAAACGATGACTCTTCCAAACCGGGTCCCCTTCGAGCGACTCGGGCTGCTCCCACCAGCGTTCTTTTTCCAGGACATCGAGGCGGCCGTCACCGTTGACGTCCCCCACCCCGAGACCGTGGGTAAAGCGGCCTCCCACGGCATTTTCCGGCGAGAGAGCATGCCAGGTGAACGGCGCCTCCGGATGCTCGGGATTCGGCGTGGCATAACCGAGCGTGCCGTCTACGGAACAGACGATCTCCGGCAACCCGTCGCCCGTGAGATCGATGAAGGCCGGCGACTCGTTGTCCGTCTTCTCCATGGCGAGATGGACCGGCCAGTGGCCTCCCGCCTCGCCAGGGTTTTCATACCAGCGCGAGTCGAGCCCCGGAAAACCGATCACCAGCACATCCAGCCAGCCGTCGCCGTTGAAATCGTGCGGAAAGTTAAAGAAATTGTCAGAATACCCCTGAGGATCAAAGGCCTTGGGAGAGAAGATCTCCACCTGCTTCTCAAACGCCGGTCCCAGCCAAAGAAACGGACCTGAAAGCAAGTCCACCGCGCCGTCGCGATCAAAGTCTCCATGGCAGGCCCCTTCGGAATAAAAGACGCCATCCAGATGGCGCTTTTCCCATTCGATCAATTCATGATCGGCGGCGAAAGCGCACGCACCGCTCAAGAGCAAGAAACCAAGTAGCCGTTCACGCATCATCGCCGTTAAGATTGTTTTGGTGGTTGTGTTTGTCTGTCATGATCGCCATTACAGGGACGTCGCCAAGGCGCGCCGTGGGCAGAGGGGTTTAGGGCGATCGGTTGTCAGACCTCCAGCCACCCACGCGCCGCCCAGCCTCCTTGGGAACGCCGGGCACCGCAAGAACAAAGACCAGCGCGACGCCATCCGCGCAAACGCTCGCGCCTCACTTCGGCGCCCTTCCACCCGCGCCTACGGGAGATCTCGCGAACCGCTGCTCACGGAGAGAGCCACCCACTCTCGCAAGAGCGTTTCGGCCACCTCCCAGAAATCCGTTCCGGAGAGGATCAATTCGAGACTCTGGCGGGAGAGCACGCGTCTTCCCTCCCAGGCGCGACGCCAACGATCGTCCGGCGCCTCGCGGACGTCGACCGGCACGAGATCGTTTTCCCAGAGACCGAACCAAACGAGAATCCGACGGCCAGCCATGCTAAACTCCTGACCGACGAAGTCGAGCGGCACGCCGTCCCGCCAGCGATTCCGTAAGACGGCGTCGGAAAGAGTCGTAATGGCCTGAATTGGTGGGTGTTGAGCGTGTTGAAGCTGGCGCTAGGAGGGCGAACAGTTTCGTGTGGCGGTTCTCGGGCGAATTTCGGAGGGCTCGAGCCGCGAAATGGATCCCCCTGTCGGCAATAGGCAACAGGGAGCCAGACCGCTCCGATGGCGGACGCGAACCCAAGGTTACCGAGAGCGCGGGGCGGGCGTTCCTCAGCCCGGAGCCGGTGGCGGCCACCATCGATCCTCTCGCATGGAGGCGGCGATTTGACGGGCAAAATAGATGGCCGTGTGTCCACGGCGTATCTCTGGCTTCAAGTTGCGCTTGTGGAAGCAGTGGAACACGGCGTGGGCCATGAACATGATCAGCCACAGAACGAGAATGGAATTGGGATGATGATGATAGCAATGACCGGAATGCCAGCGGGAGCAGAGTTCGTTAAAGCCTTCGTTTTTGACCTTCCAACGGTCGTGCCCGAAATGGAAGATGGTCTTGGCATCGGCCATTGAGCGGGGCATGGTCGTCGCCCACCACCAGTGGCTATCGATGGGAGTCTCGACCCAATCCCCAGCGACGCGCTCGCGACGGATGCCAGTCTCATGGGAATGAACAACGCGAAGAGGAGTGTGAATGGACCCCAGCGTTTCATAAAATGGCCAGTCAGACCATCATGTAGTAGGCGATTTCTTCTTCGACGGCCTGATTGCCTCCGAGTGTCAATGTGAGTCGGCCTCGAGGGCGAGTCAGACGTCCGGCTCGCTGGATGATTTTGCGGCGAATCGTGCCGAGTCCTTCAAACTCGTGAGTGAGAAGTTCTGTAACTAGATCATCATGCGGCGAAGCGTGAACCTTCGGAGCGAGTGAAGTCTATTTTATCAAGGATGAATTTTCGGAACGCTGAACCTTTTCCGCCGTGGTGCAAAAATCCAGGCAGTGTGTTTTTCAAGGCGGCTGAGACAATCATTTCCGAAGGCAGCACGTCTGGGCGGATGGTTCGGATCCAGGTTCCAAAGTGTTTCCAGACCAGACCGTCACATGTCATGGCAAGGTACTGTAACATGCCCTGAGCGATCATGCCGGTCTGCACAAACACATGATATGCGTGCATCTTTCTCTGCACCTGTCTGCGATATTTCTCGGTAGTCCGGTGGAGGTATTGGTTACCATTGCGACGCTTGAGCGGTCGCATAGCGGCCATCCAGAAATGGTATCCGAATGAGCCGACCGAATGCACCGCTTGCTTGAAAGCGACTTCGATCTTGAAACGCAAACTGTAGAGCAAGATGATCTCCTGAGCTTCCATGGTGAGGTCGGTAGACAAGAGGATGATCCGCCCTCTCGTGGGATGATCGACGAGAATGAAGCGGACCATCGCCCCGGCGGGCTTCCACAACAGATCCACCGACTTGAACCGGACAGAGATGTTTCTCTCCCCATATACGGGACTGGGAACGGAACTGAAGCCGCCCGTTCCAAAGACATTCTGGAGCTTCACCGCAGCGCCATACTTTTTCGGTCGTCCGCGTTTGCGTTTGCGTGGCACTGCCGCAGGCCGAAAGCCGGTTGTCGTGCGTCGAACCCTCGTGACCAGCACACCGGAACGCCCCTTGGTGCTCCGGATCACCTTTCCGTTGGCGTAGTAGGCGTCGGCCAGCAAGACGAACTCCTGACCTCTACAGACGGATGCGAGCATCTCGTTGGCCTTGTCGATCAAGGTTCTCCTGTCGCGGTTTGAAGTGACGATACCTTCGTGAATGCGTGCACAGACCGGAACGCAGAAGAAGTATCCGCCAACCTGACAGAGCACGCCGAAGGCCTGAAAGGAATGGCTCATGATGAAGTGAGGCTTGGAATTGGACTCGGACTGTTGATGCAGATACTTCACCGCAGGCATCTTGCGGCCCTCCTTGGACTTCTTGATGCCGTCGAGAACCAGGACGGGGCGACAACCGATCTTGTAGACAGGGAAGTGCTTGATCACGATGGCGAACCAAAGTTCTGCAAGCCGGTCCGTCTTCACGGCATTGCTGTGGAAGAAATGGAGTAAGTGCTCATAGAAGTGTTCTGACAAACCGAGAGCGCGGACGAAACTGGAAACCCCGAGGAGGTCATTGCGCACGGAGAAAGCGGCCAAGACGAGCAGAAACCAGAGAAAGGTGCGGGCTCTCGAGAAAGCGGGTCGCAGAAGACAGACGATATTCCACCAAGAAATCCAGAGATCCATAACAAATGATTTGATTTTCCTAGACATTCGCATATATAAGGTAATGACCATGAAAAAGATCAGATCACTGAAAAAAGAGTCCAGAAACTTGCGGCAAAGTTAGCTGCAATCGGGCCAATGCGGCCTGGGAGCATCAGCAAGCAATACCGAGATCGACAACGCCAGCGCGGCGTGTATTACCAACTGAGCTACACGCATGAGATAAGGAGCCGGACTGAACACGTCTGGCCAGATCACGTGAAGGGACTACGAAAAGAAACAGAGGAGTACAAGAAATTCAAGAAACTGACCACCGAACTGATCGATCTGAGCATTGAACTATCCAAGGCGAAGATCGCTCTATTACGCAGTCAGACAGACACGCCAGGCAAAGAGAAACCGGTCTGAGAACTTCCCACTCACGAGTATAAGGTAATGACCATGAAAAAGATCAGATCACCCCATAGTTTCATAAATCGGGGCAAGAATCCCAAGAAAATAGTGGCAGGGGCCTTTGGGATAAGGTTGATTTGGAATCTACCAAAACACCAAACACTTCAACCCAAAAGCCACCTACAGTGAGAGTAGCACGACGTACGATTAATGCAAAGTCCAGAACGATTTCGGCGATCAAATTTGAAGATCAAGAACTGACATCTTTCGGCGGTCTCGTTATCTTTCGGAAGCTCTTTCAGGAATTGGATCTGGAGGGGAAGCTTCAGCAGTGCTTTGATCCACTGGATCGGCGCATGTCCCGCTTCTACAAGTTCCACAAGGTTTTCATGTGTCTTATCGTTCATCTTGCACTGGGCTACCGGATGCTTCGAGATATGGACTACTACCGAGATGATCCCCTTGTACGGCAGGTTTTGGGGATGCACCAATTGCCCAGTGTCCCAACGATGAGCCGGATGTTGGGAGAGGTCGATTGTCAAAGCCTTGAGAGGATGAGAGAGATGAATCATTTCGTTTGCCTGTCGCGACTTCAGGAGGAGGGAATCAAACGCGTCACGCTTGACTTGGACGGAAGCGTGCAGAGCACGAGTCGCCATGCGGAAGGGACGGCTGTGGGATTTAACAAGAAGAAAAAAGGCGAGCGCAGTTATTATCCGCTGCTCGCGACGATCTCCCAAACCGGACAGATTCTCGATTACCTTCATCGAAGCGGCAACGTCCATGACTCCAATGGCGCGGTGGAGTTCCTCCGTTCCTGCGTGGAGAAGATTCGCAAGGTGCTGCCTGATGTGCAGATCGAGTTGCGCGCCGACAGCGCGTTTTTCAGCGATCAGATGGTTTCAGAGGCAAAGACCCTTGGCCTGGAATATACGTTCTCGGTACCTTTCGAGCGGCTTGTGGAACTCAAGGGCATCATTGAGAAGCGCCGTCGCTGGTCCCGAACCCGAGGCGGAGAGGGAAAAACTCATCACTTCGAAATCCGCTGGAAGCCAAAAAGTTGGGCGCGCAAAGCGCGCATTTTATGCATTCGAACCATGAGGCGCACTCAGCGCAAAGGACCGTTCCAACTGGGTCTTTTCGAACCAGTCGAGGAGAACTATGAATACGAGGCGATCATCACCAACAAGACAAACACGGCCGCTCATGTGGTGAAATTTCATGAAGGGCGTGGCTCTCAGGAGAAGATTTTTGGCGAAGCCAAGAGCCAGGCCCAGATGGACTATATTCCGGCCAAGCGAGGTGCCGCCAACGAAGCTTTCCTTTTGGCCAGTATCCTCACCCACAATCTCACACGCGAAATGCAGATGCGATCTGCGGAGCGGTCGCGCAAATCGTCCCCCCAAAGGGCTGCGGAGTGGATCTTTGAAGGACTCGGCACGATTCGCCGCAAAATCATCCAGCGTGCCAGACGTCTGACTCGCCCTCAAGGTCGACTCACATTGACACTCGGAGACAATCAGGCCGTCGAAGAAGAAATCGCCTACTACATGATGGCCTGACTGGCCATTTTATGAAACGCTGGGGTACAGTCTGCTTGACGGACTACACTAGCAATCAACAATCATGGATAGCACGAATGGATCACGTGCGTCCCAATCAGCCGTCCGCGGAACCCGTGGTCTCATGCCTCGCCAAAGATGAAGGCCCTCACGGTTTCCCGAGAAAGCGAGCAGCTTCCCAAGCCTTCGGTTCGACACTCACACCTAGATACGAATCGATCGCACCGGCTCAGCGCAAGAACTCAACCAATGGCCAGATGCTGAACCAAAGGACGAACTGCAGGGAGGCAAACAAGGTCAGGTCGATTCGACGACACTTCGCGCCCTGGTGGAGGAATCGGGTCAGCAAGCCGACGACGGCGGCCCCGTGAACGGCCATCAGGGTCGCGACGAGCGGAGACCTGGGCAGCGTGAACCAGGCGAGCACCAGGGCTGTCAACGTCGCGGTCATCGCGACGAGCGCCGCACCTCGGGGTGTGATCTGGATGGCCAGCGTTTTCTTTCCAACGGCGCGGTCTGCGGATTCGTCGGGGATGCTTGCCAGGGTGATGGAAGCAAAGATCGCCGTGAACATCGGCGCCGAGAGCAGCCATGGCGTGGAGTCCGCTACGTTTCCTCCCGTGATCACCCATCCGCAGAGGATCATGAACGTGCTGTGGGTGAAGGCCACCACCCATTCACCCAGACCGCGGTAGACCAATTTTAGCGGCGGCGCCGTGTATCCCGGTCCGAGAACGAATCCCAGGGCAAGCAGCGCTGCCGCCGAAAACCATTCCGCGCCAGTGTGCGACGGCCCTTTCAGCAACATTGATAGGAGGACCACCGCAAGGCCAATGGCAATCACTTGAGCGCCCCGTGAAGCGCGCCGAAGGCTCCGCTCGGAGAGTTCGTGGTTTGTCAGGACCTGCGATCCGCCCGTGAACGGACCGGCGTTTGCATTGATCCGATCGGTTTCTTGGTCGTGAATCTCATTCGTCATGACCGAAACAAACTCGATCAAGAAGAGGCAGGCGAAACCGAGCCCGAAGTGCGGCCAGCGGAAGGTTTCTCCAGCAGCCGAGGCGGCCGCAGCGCCAAGCCCGTAGCTCAACAACGTCATGGCATAAAACGGCAATCGCGTGACCTTCAACCACGCGATCCACCGACGACTCCGGCGAATCCAGGCCATGCGCTTCGGAGCCTCCCGCCCCATCCTCTCCACTCCGGAGAGGATGGCGTTTCTCTCGCCCGAGGAGCGCTCGTTGATCTTCGTGATCCAAGTGGACGACACCGATCCAATGCCACAGAATCCCAGAATGCCGCGCTTCATCGCCCGGTCGCCAGCCCGCCCGTGGAGGAAACGGTGGACCCACCCCGGGCTATCCATTGTCGTGATGATCTGGGCACTCCGGCCTTTCAAGAGAGGCACGTATCCGCTCGGAGAATGCTTGTCTTCGCGAAAGGCAAAGCCGGGAACGAGCACTCGGTCAAGGAACCCCTTGAGGAGCGCCGGCATGGTGGCCCACCAAGTGGGATAGACAAACACGAGGTGCTCCGCCCAGCGGAGAGCGTCCACTGCCCGCGCCAAGTCCAGCTCGCGATCCTGATCTTGAGGTCTCGGGAACCTCACATTGGGGTCGAATTCGAGTTCGGTCAACCGGATGACTCGGACCGAGGCTCCAGCAACGGCCGCGCCGCTGGCGTACTTTTCCGCGAGAGCCGCCCCGAAAGAGTCGGCTCTCGGATGCCCAAGAATGACGACAATGCGATCCGACATGGACACATCCGACCGGCACGTTCCGCCGATCAACTCCCGCCAATCTTCTCCGGCTTCCCTTTGCATTCTGCCGATGCCATTTCCTCAAGTTCCGCTTCGGTCATCGATTCATACATCTCCTTCGACGCCCCTTGCAGCTCGGCAGTCGGGGTTTCCCCTCGCTTGGCGGACAAGGCAACGCCCGCCGCACGCTGTTGTGATTTGGACTTGGCTTTCATGATTTCAAGATTGGACGATTGGTGCGGGTGTTTTGACGAATCACACAAGTGCGGGAGGAATAGAATCCTCCCGCACTGCGCCGAACGGCGGTTGCGGAGAGCGGGGGCTACCGTTCGACAAGCTTGGTGATGTTGCTGTCGGCAGACTCCAGAAGTCCCTGATCGACCCTGCGGCAATCGCGGTCGGCATCGTTGGGATTGATCCTCTGGAGGCCTTCAACATGAGCCCATCAGGGTGCATCAACTGTACCAGCCCGACTCGACCCCATATAAAACACTTACGGTTAAATGTTTACGGTTCTTTCCGCCAAGCTAAACCCCTTCCCGATATTGCAGTCTGCAAGAACGAGTGCGCATTCCGCACCACGCACCAGCTGGTCGAAAGTTCGTCTGAGATCTTATTTAGAATAATTCTTGATCTCAACTTAGAACGGTTCTAATTCTCAATATGATGTCCCCGCAAAAAACCGCATTTCGGCAAAAATCCGATGTTTCCGGGCTGAAAGGCATTGGAGATTTTCGGATGACGCCCCAGCGCCGCCAAGTTTACGAGGTTCTCACCTCCCGAAAAGATCATCCCAGCGCCGGTGACGTTTTCGACGAAGTGAAGAAGACCCTGCCGCAAATCTCTCTGGCGACCGTCTACAACTGCCTGGAAGCCATGACCCAGAGCGGCGTGGTGCGCCAGGTGAACCTCGACCGGGAGCCCTCCCGCTACTGCGCCAATCTCAGCGAGCACGCCCACCTCTATTGCCAAGCTTGCGGCGAGGTGTCCGACGTGGCGTTCCGCGAAATCGCCCACATCACGGAAGCCCTCGATCTTCCGGAGGGGACCGATGTTTCTCACATGGACGTGACGGTGCGCGGCACCTGTCACGCGTGTTCCGCTGAGGTGACGACCACCAACAGCCCCACCCAGACCTCCTAATTCAACTCGGCCATCCAGAACCCGATCCTGTTCATCCGATCCCTCAGTTAGCATTCGCAACCGCAGCAACCAACCGAACCGACCCCATCCAAGACGCCAGCACGTAAGTAATCATATGAGCCTCGACATCCAAGATCTCCACGTCCGCATCGACAATCAGAACATTCTCAATGGCCTCACGCTCTCTCTGCCCAAGGGAGAGGTGCACGCCATCATGGGCCCCAACGGTTCGGGCAAAAGCACCCTGGCCAAGGTCCTGACCGGCCACGAAGATTATGAGGTCACCGGGGGCAAGGTGACCATGGACGGAGAGGATCTCTTGAAACTGGAAGCCGATGAGCGCGCCAGGGCCGGTCTCTTCCTCGCTTTTCAATACCCCCACGAAATTCCCGGAGTCAGCACCGCCAACTTCATTCGCGCGGCTCTCCAGGCGCGCCTCCCCAAAAGTGAAGACTTCGATGCGGTGGGCTTCTACAAAGATCTCTACGCCCAGATGGACGCGCTGGAAATGGACCGCAAGTTCACCGCGCGCTCCGTCAACGAGGGCTTCTCGGGCGGCGAGAAGAAGCGCAACGAAATTCTGCAAATGGCCATGCTCAAGCCGACCTACGCCGTGCTCGACGAGACGGACAGTGGTTTGGACATCGACGCCCTCAAGACCGTGGCCAAGGGCGTCAACGCGATGCGTTCCCCGGACCGCGGGTTCCTCGTCATCACCCACTACCAGCGCCTGCTGGACTACATCGTGCCCGATCACGTCCACGTCATGAAAGAAGGCCGCATCATCCGTTCGGGAGACAAGAGCCTGGCTCTCGAGCTCGAGGAGCGCGGCTATGACTGGCTGAGCAACGAAACAGCCGCCTAAGTCGTCTCGCCCCAGAGGCCCCGGCCTCTTCTCACAAACCAACGAACATCCTTTTCGACTCCCATTCCAACATCAACGCCCAGAATTCACATGAATGCCGAAGCTAACAGTGCCATCGACATCGACCGTTCCATTGGCGATTTCAGTTACCCGGAACAACACACTTTCGACGCCGGCATCGGCCTGACGCCGAAGACCATTGATTACATCGCCGACGTCAAGAAAGAGGCGGACTGGATCCGCGAATTCCGGCATCGCGCCCTCAAGGTTTTTCTGGAAAAACCCATGCCAACGCACTGGGCCAGCGCGGACCTGAACCGGATCGATTTCAACAAGATCCGCTACTACCTCAGCCGCGGACAACAGCCCACCCGCAGTTGGGACGACGTTCCGGACGACATGAAACAAACCTTCGAGCGCCTCGGCATCCCCGAGCAGGAGAAGGAATTTCTCGCCGGCGTGGAAGCCCAATTCGACAGCGAAGCCGCCTATTCCAACGTGAAGGAAACGTTGCAAAAGCAGGGAGTGATCTTCGTCAACAGCACGGAGGGGCTTCGCGATCATCCAGAGATCTTCCGCAAATGGTTTGGCAAGGTCATCCCCACGGGAGACAACAAGTTTTCCGCCCTGAACAGCGCCGTATTCAGCGGCGGCAGCTTCATCTATGTCCCGCCCGGCGTGAAAGTGACTCATCCCCTCCAGGCCTACTTCCGCATCAATGCGGAGAACTTCGGCCAGTTTGAGCGCACCCTCATCATCGCCGACGAGGGCTCGGAGGTCATGTACATGGAAGGCTGCACGGCGCCCAAATTCGAGACCTCGACCCTGCACAGCGCCGTGGTGGAACTCGTCGCCATGCCCCACGCCAAGATCCAGTACGTCACCGTGCAAAACTGGAGCGCGAACGTCTTCAACCTCGTGACCAAGCGCGGCCTGGCTCATGAAAACGCCGAGATCCGCTGGATCGACTGCAACATCGGTTCCCGCCTCACCATGAAATACCCAGGCGTGATCATGAAAGGACGCAAGGCCCGCGGCGAGGTGATCAGCATCGCCCTGGCCAACGACGGCCAGCACCAGGATACCGGTGCCAAGATGATCCACGCCGCCGACGAGACGACCAGCAACATCGTCTCGAAGAGCATCAGCGTCGGTCAGGGACGCGCCACTTACCGCGGACAGGTCCACATCCCCAAGCATCTGAAAGGGTGCAAGAACAACACCGAGTGCGACGCCCTCTTGATCAATCCAAAAAGCAAGACGGACACCTACCCAGCCATCAGCGTGCGCGGCAACCGCCATGCCACTCAGCACGAGGCCAGTGTCAGTCAAGTGAGCGAAAATCAGATCTTCTACATGAAACAGCGAGGCCTCTCAGAAGCGGAGGCGATGAGCCTGAGCGTCAACGGCTTCATCAACGACCTCGTCCGCGAATTTCCCATGGAATACAGCGTCGAATTGAAACGGCTCATCGATCTGGAGATGGAAGGCTCCGTCGGTTAGGCTGGACAGCAGCCAACGAAGGGCCTGCCCACCAAGGCCCCATCGTTCATCTCCCTCTCGTCCTCTTCCCACTTTTCCATTCCACCCTAACAGAAACTCTCTTTCAGCAAGGTGATCGCCGATTCCAACAGCATGATTTCCCCCATCGGGCAACAAACTCCCTCCTGGCAATCCTCCGGTCTTCCGGACTGGTTTCAGGAATTGCAGCGCCAGGCCTGGGAAGCCTACCAAGAGGCGCCGTTTCCCAGCCGACGCGATGAGCCCTGGCGTTTCGGCGATCTGAAGCGTGCCGCTTCCCTGGAGAACTTTTCCCCGGCCGGCGAAACATCGGCTTCGATCAACGAATCTCTCGTGGAACGCTCGCGTTTCCTCGAAAAGAGCGCGGCCAAGCTGATCTTCGTCAACGAAACCCTCGTGCAAGACACTCGCCCCACGGAAACGGGTCTCATCTGCGCACCCTTTGCCGAGGCGGTGTCGGAGCATGGGCAACCGTTCCAGGAATACTTCATGACGCAGGAAGCCCCCCTCGGTTCGAAGAAATTCGCCCTCCTGCACAAGAGCCGGACCCGCAGCGGCCTCTTCCTCTACGTCCCCGCGGGCATGGAATTGACCGTCCCGATCGAGGTCTATCACCATCTCCAGGGCGAGAACACCGCGATTTTCCCCCACACCCTCATCGTGACTGGCGAAGGGGCCAAGATCACGGTGATCGACTACTTCCTGAACGCTTCGGAAGACGACGCCGGCTTGTCTTGCGGGGTCGTCGATCTCGTGGCGGGCCAGGGCAGCCAGATCCGCTACGTGGCCTGCCAGGACCTCAACACGCGTTCGCTCAACCTCCAGATTTCCTCCACGCTGGCCAGCCGGGACGCCGACGTGAAAAGTCTCCAGGTGCAATTGGGAGCCGCCTGGTCGCGCACCGAAGCAGTGAGCCATCTCACGGGCCCGGGCGCCAACAGCGACATGCTCTCCCTGAGCGTTCCGAGTGGAACCCAGGAAATCGATCAGCGCACGCTGCAACACCACGCCGAACCGCACACGACGAGCGATCTGCTTTACAAGAACGCCCTCGCCGACCGCGCCCGGACCACCTTTGCCGGCCTCATCAAGGTCGACCAAGGCGCTCACTACACGGATGCCTTCCAGACCTGCCGGAATCTCTTGTTGAGCGATACCGTGGAAGCCAACGCCATGCCCGGCCTGGAGATCAATGCCGACCAAGTGAAGTGCAGTCACGGATCGACCAGCGGTCCGATCACCGACGAAGAGGTGTTCTACTTCAACGCCCGGGGAATCCCGTCGGACAAGGCAAAGCAGTTGATCGCCTTGGGCTTCACCAACGAAGTCCTCCACAAGTTCGGATCGCCGAGCATCGAGGACCTCATCTCCCGCATGGTGGAGCAGAAGTTCAAGGATCTGGCCTGACCGAGGGCGCCCAGCCCCCAGGGGCGCTGCCCCGCCCACGCGGCCGTCGCCGGTGGGTCTCCTTGCCCGCAGCCGCCACCGTTCGGCTGGAATCCGGGCCGCCCGACGTCGCGAAAGGCGGATTTTTTTGATTTTCGACGTTACAATCTCGGGTATTCTGGCATGACTAACGCCCGTATGACCTCCTTTCGCTCCCTCCGTAGGCTGACCTGGGCGCTTCCTCGCACGATTCGGGGAGGCCTGGTTCTCGCGTCGGCTATGTTTTTAACGCCATTGACGGCTCAGGGGCAGAATTTCGAGGAAGCCGTGGCCGGTGAGGTGCCCAAGGACCAGATGGCGCTTCTCGAGGTGAATCACTACCTCACCGAGGGAGAGGAATACGCCAGGGAAGGCGATCAAGCCCGCGCCTTCACCAACTTCCGGGCCGCCTTTGAACGCGTACCCCAAGGGCCGCTGGGAGACGATTTTCGCGATCTGGCCTCCGCTCGCTACGCCGAGGCCACCGTCGCCTATGCCGAGACCTTGATTGAAAACGGCCGCGCAAAGGAGGCCCGAGGCATCGTCGAAGAGCTGCTCGATCCCCAACGCGTTCCCGGTCACAAAGCGGCTCAGACACTCCTCGAACGACTGGGTGATCCCGACTGGGTCAACCCGGCCGACACGCCCCGCCACCGCGAGGAGGTGGACCGTGTTACCAAACTCCTGGGTGAAGCCAACACGCTGATCGGCATGGGCGAATTCGACGAGGCGACCAACAAGTTCTCGGAGGTCCTCAATATCGACGCCTACAATCAAGCCGCTCGCGACGGCCTGGTGAAAGCCTCTCAGCAGGCACGGGCTTTCCGCGATGCCGCTTACGACCGCACCCGCGCCGAACTGCTGGACGAGCTGATGAGCAAATGGCAAACCACGGATCCCGCCGTCATGGCAGGTAGGGTGGGCGATACGCCCGACCTCATCGCCATGGAAGGGGCTCCCCAATCGGAAGACATCGCCCGCAAGCTGGCTTCCATCACGGTGCCCCAAGTCAATCTCAACGGCATGACGATCGAGGCGGCGGTGCGTTACCTGGAAAAACTCAGCCGCGACTACGATCCCGAAGGAGTCGGCATCAACTTCGTCCTCTCGTCCTCGGAGCAGATCGAGCGCTCCCGTCCCATCACCATGGCAGTGAATTCGGTGCCGCTTCTGGTCCTCGTGCAATACATCACGGAGTTCATCGGAGCGAAGTTCCAAATCGATCAATACGCCGTTCAAATCGTGCCTCTCGACAGCGAGGACGAATCGATGGCCCAGCGCTCCTTCCTGGTCCGGCCAGACTTCTTCACCTCGAGCGCCGGCGGTTCTGGCGCGGATGATCCCTTCGGCGACGACGCCAACCGCGTTCGGGTGGTGTCCGAGCGGGAGTTTCTCGAACAGAATGGCGTCACCTTTCCCGAGGGCGCCAGCGCCCAATATCTTCCCCTGGTCAACAAGCTGATCGTTCAAAACACCCTCTCGAATCTCAATCTCATCGAGAGCCTGGTCGCCGCCAACTCGCTCGAGTCGCCCAAGCAATTGGTGATCGAGCTCACCGTACTCGACATCCGCCAGGAAAACCTTGAAGAACTCGGATTCGATTGGCTGGTGACCGGTTTCGAGGTGGATGACGTCATCGCCGGGGGGGGCACCCTCGTCACTCCAGCAGAAACCGGGCTGGCAAAGCCCGGCTACACGGCCGGCACCTCGGATTTCGCTTTTTCAGATCCTGCGACCGGAGAGATTTTCGGAGGCCAACGCGTCACTGAAGGCCTGCGCAGCGGTCAATCGATCCTCGGCGCCGATGCCCTCGATCGCGTGGTCGGGGTGGATCGTGAAACCGCTCTCTCGGAAAATCTCGCTCCCGGCATTCTCTCAGTCAAAGGTCAGCTGACCAATCCCCAATTTCAGGCCGTCCTCCGCGGCGTCAGCCAACACAAAGCCACCGACCTCGTCACCGCCCCGACGGTGACCGTGAAACCCGGTCACCGCGCTCGCATCGAATCGGGGATCGAATTCACTTACCCGGTGGAATACGATCCCCCCGAACTTCCCCAGGAAGTCACCGTTCTCTCCGGTGGCGGCGTCTTTCCCGTGACCCCGGCTCACCCGACAAACTTCGAAACGCGGCAACTCGGCTTCACCCTGGAAGTGGAGCCCGTCATCAGCGCCGACGGTAAGATGGTCAGCATGACCCTGAACCCGGAATTCTCCGAGTTCATCGGGTTCATCAACTACGGTTCGCCGATCGCCGCCGCAGGCACCGACCTTCTCGGCAACCCGACCAACATCACGGTGACGGACAACCAGCTTCTCCAGCCCGTTTTCAGCACCATTCGCCTGGCTGACGAGGCCACCGTGTACGACGGCGCCACTCTGGTGATTGGCGGCCTGACGGAAGACCGGCGGGACGCGATCAAGGACAAGGTGCCCATCATTGGAGAACTCCCCGTGATCGGACGGCTCTTCCGCAGCAACATCGACCGGGTCCGTAGCCGGGCGGTGGTGGTTTTCGTCTCGGTGAAGGTCATCGACGCCCACGGCGCCGCGCTCGCCGATCGCCAGCTGATGAGCGCTCCCGTCGAACTTGAGCCTTGATTCCACGATGATGTGATGGTGCGGTGCTGAGATCGCTTCGCCGGAATCCCAACGGCGGGCGGCCGCTCCTCTCGTTCCAGCCGGGCAAGCCCGCGCCTCAACCCGCAGGATTGTCGAATTCTTCCACAGCCTTTCCCCCCTCATCCTCATGCCACCTTCCAGACGACGTCGTGCGCCGAGCGGAGCCCGCCAATCCCAACCCCAGCCGAGCGGAAGTGGAAGCGACAGTGGTCTCCCGTCTCAGAGTTCCGCCCCGGTCGGGGGAGACACAGCCGGCGCCTCCCAAGGGACCTCCGCCCCAGGAGAGGACAGTCGCGATCACTACAGTTACGAGGAAATGGTCGAGCACCTTCGCAAGGTGCGCTCGCACTCCGGTCAGCAGGGACTGAAATCGAAAAAGAAACGTCGGCGAAGGAGTCACCAGCCGATCCGTGAGAGGCGGCGGCGACGTCTCGTGATGGCGGCGGCCTTTCTTCTCATCGTGCTCCCCTTGGCCACCTTCGTGGCCGGTAGCTTCCTCTTCTCCTACATGGCCTACAAGGGAGAGCGATTCCGCAAGGAAATGAGTCTCTCCGTCAGTGAAGCCCTCGGTTTCCAGGGGGAGTTCGAGGACAAATTCAGCGTTTCCCGATTAACCATCAAGAACCGGAGATTCAGCGCCACAGGATCGGATCGCTCCGTCTTGGCGGCCTTCGACGCCCAAAATCTAGAGGCACGACTCCGCGCCAGCTCCTATTTCTCCAAGGAATGGCGCCTCCCGCATCTCGTGGCCGACCGGGCAAACCTCCACCTTCGCCCGCTTCCTCCAGGCAGCGGCTCGACCGACTCGACCAACGCAGCGGTGCTGCAAGAGGCGCTCAACATCCTCGTCGCCGGCCTCGGTTTCAGCGGCGTGCCGGATGAATACGACATCCAGCGCGTCAGCGTGCGCAATCTCAACGCGGACTTCGGGGCCAATCTCCATCTCGGTCTCGCCCACACCCTTGAAGGCCTGCACCTCACCGCAAACCGTACCCAGAGCGGCTACCTGATGAACATCGATCGCGGCCGCTTGCGCTATTTCTACTGGCCCCTGTTCGAAGTCCAGACGGCCGACCTCTCCTTCGACTCCGCCGGGACCCTGACCATCTATCAATCCTCCCTGATCACCGAAAACAAGGTGATGGGTAGCACTGGAACCGCCGCCGTTAGCGGCACGATCCATTTCGGGGAAAACCCCTCGATCAATCTATCAATCGAAGTCAGCAACCTCGAAATCGACACCATCGTCAACGAGCAACACTGGAGCGACCGGATCATGGGGCATCTCAATGGCGAGTTCACCATCGCCGGAGATTTGACCATGGACAATCTCCCCACCATCACCGGAAAGATCAACAGTCCCGACCTTTCCATCAAGAACCTCCCGGCCTTGCACGAGCTGTCCGTCCGCTGCGGCATCGCCGAGCTCAAGCGCATCGAATTCGATCTGTTTGAAGCCAAATTCCACCAGGAAGGCAACACCATCCGCGTCCACGACATCTACGGAATGCGGCCCAGCCTGGCCGGGATCACGGGCGAATTCACCGTGCATCCAAACCACACCATGGAGGGAAACCTGGAGGTTGGCCTGCCCGATTCGACCCTGGAAAAGATGGGATCAGAGCACGTCAAAGGTCGCCCGTCCTTCTTCAAGCCCCGGGCCGATGGCATCAACTACGGCTGGGCGGAGATCAACGTCACCGGCACCCTGGCCTCCCCCATCGACAACTTGACCCGCATGTTTGAGGCCTATTTCAGTGGATCGGACTCGATCAACCCCCGGGAGTTCCGTCGATCGACCACCTTTCAGCGGCCCCAGCCGCTCCACCAGGGCCCCACCTCGACTTATCATGAGCGCCTGGACGGTCTTTTCAAGCAATACATCGACGCCTCGCTGGCCGATCCCTTGAACTGATCAAGGCCAAACTCCCCCGCCGCGGGCCATCCGGTTCACGACGCCCGCCGATCCACACACTCTCACACTTCTCTTCCCTCTGATCGCTCTCTTCCCTCTCATTGATCGCCTTTCACGCCAACCAGCCGACTCCGCCGCACCCGCCATGCTGAAAACCACTTCCCTCTGTCTCGCCGCCCTCGGGTGGATTCTCTCCTGCCTCTCAGGTCATGCCGCCGACACCCCTTCCGGAAACGACCCGGGGACGCCTCTTCAAGTGCTTCTCATCGACGGCCAAAACAACCACGACTGGGAGCGCACCACCACTCAACTGGTCGAGGCTCTGCGCGAGGCCAAGATCTTCGAGGTCACCGTGAGCACCAGCCCGTCGAAGGAGAATTGGGATCAATGGAAGATCGATTTCTCAGACTATGACGTGGTGCTGAATAATTACTTTGGAGACCCGTGGCCAGCGGGCATCAGCGAGGGACTGCTCGAATTCATCAAGGCTGGCGGAGGCATGGTGAACGTCCATGCGGCCAACAACGCCTTCCCTAACTGGAGCGAATTCAACCAAATCACTGGACTTCTCTGGCGCAATCCCATGGGTGGCACGCGTCTTTATTTCGACGACGAGGGCCGCTTGGTCCGCGTTCCCCGCGGCGAAGGCCAGGGCGCCGGTCATGGCCGCAAGCACCCTTTCATCGTCAAGGTAAGAGACGCCAACCATCCGATCATGAACGGCATTCCCTCGGAGTGGCTCCACGCCTTCGATGAACTCTATCACGGACAGCGTGGTCCGGCCAAAGACATGACCATTCTCAGCAGCGCCTACTCGGATCCCGAGACGGGCGGCAGTGGCAAACACGAGCCGATGACCTGGGTCATTCCCTACGGCGAAGGCCGGGTCGTGACCACCGTGCTGGGACACCTCTGGAAAGGGCAGGAGGAACTCGACGCCCTGCGCTGCGTCGGCTTCCGCACCATTTTCGCTCGCGCCCTCCAACACGCCGCCGGTCGCCCCGTGACCTTTCCGGTTCCCGAGAACTTCCCCACCAAGGAAGAGACCTCGGTCGTGCCCTGACCGCCCAGCGGCCTCTCTCCTCCCAGGCCGCCGTGGCTCCTTTCTTTCCCTTCTCTCTCGCGTCGCTCAGGAGACGAGCCTCTCCTTCCGAAGGGGAACTCAAAACACCGGCACAGCCGTTTTCCACCATGGCAATCACCTCGTGAAAGCCCTCGTCGCCTCCGTAGTAAGGATCGGGAACTTCC
>CBDBEZ010000032.1:0-16398 GCA_965204485.1 Verrucomicrobiales bacterium | reverse complement strand
GATAGCTTTGATGCGGAGCTGTAAGTTCTCGTTATCGCAATATATGAAAGACGGAAATTATAATGGATTTGCTTATGTAGCGCCCAGTGAGTGTGGCTGGCGGCACTATAAAAGAGCGGATGGGCTAGAGGTTATGTGAGAAGGCGGTGCGCAATCGGATATCGAGCGGAGGGCTACGCAGGGGGCTATGTGGACGAAGTGAGTGCTTGAGAGAATGACAACCTTGGATAGGTGAAGGTGTTGATGTGCCGGGAAGTCTGCAGGCGATGGGCACACAGCATACGGCCTCTAGTTCCGTGCTGAAGCGACAGGGCGCTTCGGCCGCAGGCGGCGGTGTGCTGAAATGGCTGCCTGGCCGAGTTATTGGGTGGTGGGAGCCGCCTGCACCTCATTCCCATTGGTAGAGACTCCGTGAGTTTAGGCCCGAATGATGGTGCGGCCGATCTGGTTCTTCGTAAGCGTCGTAAAATTGGGCTCCTTCCCGAAATCCGAGCAGGCCAGGTAGGCTCGCCGGATGTCGACACGAAATCGAGGGTCCCGTCGCGGCTCAAAATCCGGGCACGTCATCGACGTGCGTTTCGCTGAGGTCGAGTTCGTCACACCGTCCGGCACTCGGATGGTCATCGAACTCGGGGATGGGCTGCGCCTGCTCCTCGTAAGCGGTCCGTCCAGCACCTCTATCAGAGGCTGACGTAAATGTCGTAGCCTGAGGTCTATGTCATCTATCGATTCCTCTGACAACCCGATCCTGAAGGTCGACACGCTCCAACGGGTGCGCATGTCCAAAGCACGCAAGGAGGCCCTGCTCGACGAGTTCAGTCGTAGCGGTCTCAGCGCGGCGGCCTTCGCCAAACTCCATGGCCTGAAGTATTCCACTTTCGCCGCCTGGGCGCGCAAGCGCCGGTTGCAGGAAGGGGAAGCCCCGGCTCCGGCTTCGCTCTCCCTCGCTGAGATTGTCGTCGACGACCAACGGGCCACGACTCCAGTGTCGCCGTGGCCCCATCACGCGACTCCATGCTTGCACCTCCCCGGTGGCGCCTGGCTCGATCTGAGTTCTCAAGCCGATTGCATTGAAGCAGCCGCTCTGCTCATCAAAGCTCTCCAGGATTAAGCCCTCTGCCGCCATGCTCAGCTTCACCGGTAGCCTAAAGATCTATCTGGCGCTCGAACCCTGCGACATGCGCAAGAGCTTCAACGGACTTCACAGCATCGTGGCCGAAAAGCTCAATGCCGATCCCCTCAACGGCGCGTTGTTTGTCTTCACCAACAAGCGACGCAACCGGCTCAAGATTCTCTACTTCGATGGAACTGGCCTGTGGGTTCTGGCAAAACGCCTGGAACAGGGATGTTTCTCGTGGCCCAAGCGCGGGGACACTGACGGCAAGTCATCGCCTAAACTCAAACTCGCACCCGAGGCGTTGGCCATGTTGACCGACGGCATCGATCCCCGCCATTCTCCGGCGGGATCGCCGCGAATTGGGTGTTCCGGGTTTGACGTCCCGAACATCGTACCGGATCATGAAACCGTTGTGAGGAGGAAAAAAAAGTCAGCGCCAAAGCATCCGAACCTATCGGCAGCCATCCGGTTGGAGCCTTCCGCGACCGATTACAGGAGTTATGTGATCACCACCTCGAAGGTTCTGGGAGTGACAGGGCCAGCCGCGCAGAAAACGAAGCCCAACAAGCGGCTTCTCTCGCTGGCAAACTTGGATTCCTGAAGATCGAATCCCAAACCTGGGACGAGTTCCGCGAGGAGAGTCCCGATCTCCACTACGGCATGGAACATGCCGTCGAGTTCGACGAGAGGGAGTTGAACCCCCTCCAATCCCGATCACTTCGACGCCTCTGATACCACGAACGAAAAGCAATTTCCTAGCAGTCAGTCGATTACAGGAGTTATGTGATCACCACCTCGAAGGTTCTGGGAGTGACAGGGCCAGCCGCGCAGAAAACGAAGCCCAACAAGCGGCTTCTCTCGCTGGCAAACTTGGATTCCTGAAGATCGAATCCCAAACCTGGGACGAGTTCCGCGAGGAGAGTCCCGATCTCCACTACGGCATGGAACATGCCGTCGAGTTCGACGAGAGGGAGTTGAACCCCCTCCAATCCCGATCACTTCGACGCCTCTGATACCACGAACGAAAAGCAATTTCCTAGCAGTCAGTCGAAAAGCAATTTCCTAGCAGTAAATTATCTACACCAGGGGTTCCTAGGGCCAATGCCTTTAGGGAAAGATCCAAAATATTTTAGATAAATTTTGCATTTTACCATAATAGTTATAATTGGGGTGGATGCCTCACTCCCATCCCAATCAAGTTAGCGGTTTCCTTGGTCAGTTCGAACATCTTTTCGGATTCGTTCGCGATCGCTTCGAACGCTTGCAGAACCCAGGCCGCGGCCCCAACTCCAAGCTGCCGGCCTGGGATCTTCTCGCCTCCCTGGTCTATCACGTGATCAGTGATGCTGGCCATTTCTCGGCCCATGTGTTCCAGTTGTTCGAGGTGGTGATCAAGGATAGTTCGCTCTCGGAACGGCGCCAGAGGATGGGGCTTGAGCCATTCGCTTGGCTCATGAAGCAGGTGTTAAAGCCCCTCGCCGATGGACGCGTACACAAGGGATGTTTCTACAAGGGGCTGCGCCTGTGCGGGATCGATGGCTCGAAATGGAGCGTCACGAACACGCCGCAGGTTCTGGCTGCCATGAGCAAGGCGGCCTCCAGGAGAATGACCGCCGCCTTTGCGAAAATAGGGATGTGCGCGCTCGTGGAACTTGGCATCCACAACCCGTTGGCGGCGACGGTCGGCCTGAAAGGAGAAGGCGAATGGACCCTGGCCAAAGAACTTCTCGGGAGTCTGCCGAAGAGGAGTCTGCTGATTGTCGACCGGCTTTACGGTTGGGGGAAGTATCTCGACGAACTCGTGAAATCATGCCGGGCGGCACATAGTGAATTGTTGGTGAAGGCACGCGGCAGCAACAAGAGCCATAAGACTGAAAGGCTCTCCGATGGAAGCGCGCTGGTCAGCATCAGGGTGCCCAGAAAGAAGGCTGATGGGCCGCGGGAGAATCAAGGGGAGATCCGTATCCGTGAGATTCGAGGCCGGATCAGGAAGCCGGGGGCACGACAGTGGAGCGAGGTGAGGCTATGGACGACGCTTATTGATGAGCAGGAGTATCCGGCGCAGGAATTGCTGGAGCTCTATGCCCTGCGCTGGGAACACGAGATATTCTACAAGGAACTCAAGCTCCACATGCGCGGGAATGACGTTCTTCATAGCCATACGCCAGAAACAGCGGCCCAGGAGGTGGCGGCATTGCTCATGGCCTGCTCGATCATCGCGCAGGAGCGATGCGAAGCCGCGAAAAGCGGCAACATCCAGCCGTTGAGCATCAGTTTCCTGAAGACGCTCGACAAAATGAATTCACTATGGGCAGTGTTCGAAGTGTCCGAGGGACTGCTGACCGAAGAGACAAAACAGGAGATGGTAGCGCGAGTCAGAGAATTGATCGTTCGGGAGGCAATACCGAAAAGACGACAAAGGAGTTGCCCGCGCAAAGTCCGCCAACCGGTGACGAGTTGGCCTAGGCTAACAGAAAACGACTCTCGTGAGGGCGAGTTCCTGCTGGAGATTGTTAGCTTTCCCTAAAGGCATTGTTCTTAGGGGAGATGTCCCCGGTGAATACCCACTCCCTCCGATTCCCCGCCCCCATGTTTCCTTTCGTCCGCCTCACGCGGCGCCACCCGACCGGTGATTGGAAGATCGATCCAGCGAAGCGTCAGTCTGTTCCGCGCGGGCTGAACCGGCGACCCATCGCCCGCAGAGCGGCCGATCCACCGTCTCGCGTTCATCCTTTCCATTCACGCGATGATGTCCTTCACCACGTGGCCGTGCACGTCCGTCAGGCGCATGTCGCGACCGTCGAAGTGATAGGTCATCTTCAGGTGATCCATTCCCAGGAGATGGAGCATGGTGGCGTGCAAATCGTGGATCTCGACGCGGTTTTCGATGGTTCGATAACCATGCTCATCCGTGGCGCCGTAGGTCATCCCGCCCTTGACGCCGCCCCCCGCCATCCAGATGGAGAAACCATAGGGATTGTGATCGCGGCCGTCGCTCCCCTGGGCAAAGGGCGTGCGCCCGAACTCGCCGGCAAAGACCACGAGGGTTTCGTCTAACAAGCCGCGACGCTTGAGATCGGTGATCAGACCGGCGATGGGCTGGTCGACCGCCAGGGCGTTGGTGCCGTGATTGCGCTTGATATTACCGTGGGCGTCCCAGCGATCGTTGCCGCCGATGCGCGGGCAAGTCAGCTCGATGAAACGGACTCCTTTCTCCACCATGCGCCGCGCCAGCAAACACTGCACGCCGAACAGGCGCGTGTGCTCGTAGGCGGCGTCCATCCCATACAGCTTCTTGGTCACCTCGCTCTCACTCTTGAGTTCGACCAGCTCCGGGACGGCGGCTTGCATGCGGTGAGCCATCTCATAGTTGGCAATGGCCGATTCCAGTTGATCGACGTGTCCCATGCGGTCGAGCACGCCCTGATCAAGACGGCGGAGCAGAGCGAGCTTGCGGTCCTGGATCTCGGGTCGCGCTTCCAGGGGCGTGACGTTGGCCAGCGGCGTTTCCCCCGCGCGGAACAGTGTTCCCTGGTAGCTGGCGGGAAGAAAACCACTGCCGAAGTTATCCAGACCGCCCGAGGGAATGAGACCTCCATTGAGGACGACAAAGCCCGGCAGATCATTGCATTCACTGCCCAAGCCATAGCCGACCCAGGCTCCCATGCTGGGCCGTCCCTGCGCGCCAAATCCCGTGTGAAGAAAGAAGTTGGCCTGATTGTGCTCGGAGAAGTTCGCCACCATCGAACGCACCACGCAAAGATCGTCGATGCAGCCTCCGATGTGGGGAAAGAGGTCGCTCACGGGGATCCCGCTCTGACCGTACCTGCGGAAGGCCCAGTGCGACTTGTAGACGGTGCCGATGTTGTCGAACTGGGTCGGCTCCATCTTGGGCTTGAACGGCTGCCCGTGTTCCTTGTCGAGACGCGGCTTGGGATCGAAGGAATCGACCTGCGAAACACCTCCATCCATGTAGAGGAAAATCACGCTCTTGGCGCGCCGAGGAAAATGAGTCGTCTGGGGGTCGACGGACAAGCCGCGGCGCAAGGCCCCGAATCCGCGATCCTGTGAGAGCGCGGCGAGAGCTACCGCGCCAAAGCCGTTGGCGCAACGCCGCAACATGGCGCGCCGCGAGAAG
Organism: Verrucomicrobiales bacterium; assembly: GCA_965204485.1. GTDB lineage: Bacteria > Verrucomicrobiota > Verrucomicrobiia > Verrucomicrobiales > DEV007 > JAACDM01. The sequence goes on along the minus strand of CBDBEZ010000032.1, from coordinate 11,143 downwards.
GGCAGGGTTTGAAAGCGTCCGCAGTGCATGGCCGATTGGTTCCGTTCTGTTTAGTTGAGAAAAATGAATTCCTTCACGTTGAACAGCGTGTGGGCCAGGTCCTTCCAGGCACGGACCCGGGCATCGCCCCCCGAATGCAGCACCTCCTGTTCCCGCAGAAAAGTGAGTGCCGTGTCTTGCTCCCACGGCGCCGGGACACGGCCGAAGGCGGCCCAAAAGGCCTCACTCAAGCGTTGACGGTCGTCCTTGGCGGGATCACTCAAGATCCGCCTGGCCCACCGCTCCGCCTGCTGGTGAACCAATTCGTTGTTCAAGAGCATCAAGGGCTGCGCGGGCGAACTGGAAACGTTTCGCCTGCCGATCGCGGTGAAGGGCGTGGGCTTGTCGAAAGCCACTAACAAGGGCTCCATATGATTTCGGCGGCCTTCGATGTAGATGCTCCGGCGACCGTCGCCATCGAGCGGACCGCTGCCACTGGGGCTGCGATTGCTGCGCATGAAATCGGAGATGTGGACCATCACGCTTTCGCCATACAGCCTCCGGTCCAACCGGCCGGAGACGGCCAGCAGATGATCGCGGATGGCCTCGCTTGTCAGGCGGCGGATGGGCATCCTGTGGAACCACTGATTGGTAGGATCGATCGCCTCTTTGGCAGGGTCGGGCCGGCTGCTCATGCGGTAGGTGCTAGAGGTCACCAGCTCGCGCAGCATTTTTTTGGTCGACCAGGCGTGGGTGTCCGTGAAGCGCGTGGCCAGATGATCCAGTAGCTCGGGGTGCGTCGGCGGCGCGCCGGTCGCTCCAAAGTTGTCCACGGTCTCCACGATTCCCCGGCCAAAAAGGTGGTGCCAGAGGCGGTTGACATAGACCCGGCTGGTCAAGGGATTCTCGGCACTGGCCACCTGCCGGGCCAATTGCAGGCGCCCGCTTCCACGGGGATCCGGCCGCAAGTCTGCCGGGTGCAGCGCTTCCAGAAATCGGCGGGGCACCCCTTCCGGGCTCAGCGTGCGATGATTCCCCCGCACATGTACGGGCTCTTCTTCGGGGCTTCCGTCCATCAAGGCCAGGGCCCGAATCGGCTCAGGGGTTCCCGCCTCAGCCGCTTCCCGGGCCTTCGAAAATCGTTCTCGATGTCGGCGCAGCCTCTCTGTTCCATCGAGGTCCAACAACCCCGAACGAAGGAGCACCCATTCCGCCAGAGACACCGAAGCTCGGGCGGGCGAATCGGAGCTCGACCAGTCAGAGACGGCGGCATCGAAGACCCGATTGAGCGCCGCGTTCAGGGCGCGTCGGGAGCGCACCAGGGGAGAGCTAACGGCCTCCCGCATGGTCCCATTCACACGGAAGCGTTCGACCGGTGACTCGTTTCCGAACTGCACGCGGCTGAGGCTGAAGCCTTCCAGCGGTGTGAATTCGACATGAATTCGGTGGCCGATGTATTTGCTCAGATCATGCGCCACCCACCGGTACTCGTCGTTCCCTTTCAACTCCCGGCGCAGGCGTTTGCTGTGCAGGGGACCCTGACAAACTCGATGCGAATCGACCGCGAAAAACACCTTGGCCCGGCCACGATAGCGGATCCACAAGCGATCCCCGACCACCTCGAAGGTCTTGGTGCGGAGAAAGCCACTGAACTTTTCGCTGAGCCGATCCGCGTGCGCCGCCGGTTCACTCACCCAATTCACCGCCCCGTCCTCGGCAAACCGCACCTGACCAGGGACCGCCGGTCTCGCGCCAAAGCGATGCCCACTCACATACCAACCACTTTCACGGGCCCCGAAGTCCGCCACCACGTGCTCCTCCGCGTCGAAGGGCACTTCCACCGGGCGCAAGTCCAGCTCGCCCTTGCGCTCCGTCCGGGCGACGGTCTGCCGACCAGCCGCCGCCTTCGCGCGCCGCTCCTCTTCAGCCCAGGCCTTGAGAATGGCCGCGCGCCGCTTCTCGAAGGCTTCTGGATTTTCTTCCTCTTCAAGGTCCTCCACCATGGCCAGCGGGTAAAGCGGATGCCCGGGCTGGCCGCTCTCCTCCGTGAGAAAGCGGCTCCAGTCGACCGCCACTTCCGCTCGCTTGAGGAAGTATTCCCTCCGCAAGGCCTGCTTGACCGCCCGATCCTCATCTTTTTGAATTTCTGTCAGGGCACCGAAGGCCTCCGCCTGCGCCTCGGGATCGGCGATGTCGGCAAGCTGGTAGTTCGAACTCTGCAAATAGCCAAAGAGTGCGTAGTAGTCCTGGGTCGTGATGGCGTCGAACTTGTGATCGTGACACCGCGCGCACATCACCGTCAGCCCGACAAAGGCCTTCGAAAAGACATCGATCTGGTTGGACACCCGCGTGCATTCATCATCCCGGATGTCCACCGGTGAATGAGTCGCTTCTCCCAAATGCCAGAACCCGGTCCCTTGGATCGATTCGTTGGTGCGTCGTTCGGGATCGATGCGCGGCGGGTCCACGAGATCACCGGCAATGTGTTCCACCAGGAGGTCCTGGTAGGGCACGTCCGCGTTGAAGGCTCGCACCACGTAATTCCGATATCGCCAGGCCTGGGGAATGGCGAAATCCTGTTCATGTCCCCAGGTTTCCGCAAACCGAACGATGTCCAGCCAGTGCTGCCCCCAGCGCTCGCCGAAATGGGGGCTCTGGAGAAGCTCATCGACCATCGACCGGTAAGCCTGATCACTGGAGTCGGCCAGAAAGCGCTTCACCTGCGCGGGCTCCGGAGGCAGACCGATGAGGTCGAAAAACAAGCGCCGGACTAGCACCTGCGGCGCGGCCTCCTCATTCGGCTCCAGGCCCGCCGCCTCAAGCCCGGCCAAGACGAACGTGTCCAGCGACTGTCGCGCCCATAACCGGTTCTCCACGGCAGGCAAGGCGGGACTCGCCACCGCTTGCCAAGCCCAATGGGCCGCCTTGCGTGCCTCGACGTCGATGGATTGCTCCGTGGCGGGCAGGACTTGCCCGTTGGCGGCGGCGCGGGGGTCGTAGGCACCATCGGCGATCCATTGCCGCAAATCGGCGATCTCTGCCTCGGAGAGCCGGTTCTTGGGCGGCATCTGCAAGTCGGGTTCTTCGTAACTGACCGCTCGCAACAAGAGGCTGTTGCCGGGATCACCCGGAACGACGGCCGGACCGGAATCGCCTCCGATCGCCCAGCCATCCCGGCTGTCCAGCAGCAAGCCGCCCTTCCGTTTGGTATCGGCCGAATGACAATCGGCGCAGCGCTCCACCAGGAGGGGCCGGACCTTGGCTTCAAAAAACTCGGCCCGCGGATCGGCCGCCTCAGCCGCGGCAACGGCAAGCCAGGCGGCGGAAGCCAAGGCGCCGATGGCGGTTGAGAGAAAAGGCATGAGGGGGAGCAAACGCATCGTAGGGGAAACCAATCCAGGGGAATATCGTTCAATCACGCCAGCTTTCCAACTTCCACGGTCAACGTCATCGAAAGCGGCGGCTCGTTCCAACCCCGACCGGCCGGAAAAGCTTCATGGCTCTCCGGCATGGCCGCAACTTGACTTGTTTTCGTTCACGGGGCGTCCTGCTGTTTCAGAGCATCCCGGATCTCGCGCAACAGTTTGATATCCTCGGCAACCTGCGGCGGACCCTCCTCGGGCTCTGGCTCGCCTTCTAGCGTACTCTGGGCCTTGTTGATCATTTTCACCATGAGGAACACACAGAAGGCGATGATGAGAAAATCCATCGTGCTCTGGAAAAAGGCGCCCAGCTTGATCGCCGCGCCTTCGTCACCCGCCCCGCCGAGCGGGATCTGGAAAGAATTCTCAAAGGTCTTTCCACTCGTGAGGGCCCCGATGACGGGGGTAAAGATGTTGTCGACGAGAGACGAGACGATCTTCCCGAAGGCGCCACCGATGATCACCCCGACGGCGAGGTCCATCACGTTCCCCCGCATGGCGAAGGCTTTGAACTCTTTGATGAAACCTTTCATGAGTGAATGAATAATTGCGTGAGTGGGCGGGCAGGAGACTTCCGGGGCTTGATTCCCCGCACTGGCGGCCATCCCACCACAGCGGACACTCCCGCGAAATTCCCAATGCGCCATCGCTTTCCGCACCGTTTCGCCGTCGGGCATGTCGGCCCGCCGCCCCGCATCGACCGCCGACTTCCTTTCTTTCCTTCCCATCTCCGCTCGCTACGTTAGGGATGGTGGGGCATGATCACCTTTCTTTGCGGGGAACTGGTCGAGAGCCTCCCCAACCAACTTGTCCTGAATGTCAACGGCGTGGGATACCAGGTCTTGATCCCGCTCTCCACCTACGATGCCCTGGGCCAGGCGACGGGAAAACTGAAGATCCTCACCCATTTCCAGGTCCGGGAAGATTCCCAGACTCTCTACGGCTTCGCCTCGACCGAGGAACGGGACCTGTTTCGACTTCTGATTCAACGCGTTAGCGGCGTGGGGCCCAAGATCGCGCTGGCGGTGCTGAGCGGGATCTCGGTGGAAGCCTTCAAGAGCGCCGTCGTTCGGAATGACGTCGAATTCATCTCCCGCGTGAAGGGGCTGGGCAAAAAGACCGCCGAGCGCATTGTGCTCGAGCTGAAGGATAAGGTCGGTGTCGTCGAAGCCTGGGGAAGAGACCGCGAAGCGGAGCCCACCGAAGACGGATTTGCCGACGGGCTGCTGGCTCTGATCAATCTTGGCTATTCACAGGCGGAAGCCCTCAGGGCCATCGCCCAGCTTCGCAAGGATGGCACGCTCTCCAGCCAGCCTTCGGTCGATGAAATCATCCGGGGTGCCTTGCGAATTCTCAACTAAGGGCGAGGGATAGGGCCGTTCCGCGAGATCGCATGACGCCTGCCGAAGCCCAGGGCCGTATCGAGGCCATCCAAGCCGCTTTTCCCCCGGAGGGGCTCTTCGCGGAAAATGCCTGGCACTGGTCTCCCGAACCCTTCCCGCTCCCCCGGCGAGTGGTCCGTGACCTGGTCAGGCTGGGTCCCGTCCTCCGCCGCTTTCAGCAGGCCTGCAACCTCTTCTACCACCGCAGCATCAACGGAACCCTCCCCCCTTACATCGCCGACTATCTCGACGCCGGCAAACCCGGGTCGCTGATCGAGATGGGCCGCGCAGGTTCCATCCGGGACGACCTGCCTGAAGTGATTCGACCGGATCTCATCCTCACCGAGGATGGCCTGGCCCTGACGGAGATCGACAACGTCCCCGGCGGCCTCGGCGTCACCGCCTGGCTCAACGAAGTCTACAGCCGGTGGGATGCCCAGGATCGCCTGATCGGGGGCAAGACCGGCATGCTGGCCGGTATGCGTCGCATCCTGGTCAAGGGCGGCGATTTCCTGGTCTCGGAGGAGGCCAAGGACTACCGACCGGAATTGGCCTGGCTGGCGCGCCGTCTCAACGAAGCGTTCTTCCACGAGGGCACCATCTGGCGAACCCTCAAGGCGGACGACTACCCTGCGGCTCACTATCGCGCGGTCTATCGCTTTTTTGAACTCTTCGATCTGGACAACATCGCGGGCGCACAGCATCTGGGGCGCCAGGTGGCCGAGGGCATCGCCCGAGTGACGCCACCCTACAAGGCTTACCTCGAAGAAAAACTCTGGCTCGCCCTCTTTCACCTTCAGCCGCTTCGGAAACACTGGATCCGCGAGTTGCGAGCCAGCAATGAGTCCTTCCTGCGGGGCATCATCCCCCAATCCTGGGTCGTCGATCCGGCACCACTCCCCCATCACGCAGTCCTTCCTGGGCTCGAGATCAATTCTTGGAGTGAGTTGGCGGACTTCACGCAGAGCGAACGCCAGCTGGTTCTCAAAATCAGCGGTTTCTCCGAATTGGCCTGGGGCAGCCGCGGTGTCAGCATCGGCCAGGACATGAGTCAGGACGAGTGGACCTCCGCGCTCATCAAGGCTGTCGAGAGCTTCGACCATCATCCCTACCTCCTGCAGCGCTTCCACAAAGGCAAACGGGTCGTTCACCCCTACTGGGACGAGGACGCCGGGGCCCTGAAGATGATGGAGGGCCGGGTCAGGCTCTGTCCCTACTACCTTCCCGACGACCAGGGGAAGCCGGCCTTGCACGGCGTGCTGGCGACCATCGTCCCGGCCGAGAAGAAGATCATCCACGGCATGAGAGATGCGATTCTCGTTCCCTGCATCCTGGCAGACGAGGGATGAACTCCGATGATCGCGATCATCGCGATCATCGCGATCATTTGATGGCGCGCAGGTGCTTCGGCCGATCTGCTTCGCGAGCGATGTGACGTGTTCCCATCGCGCGGCGGAGCGCACGATCCACCTCCTTTCCGGTTCGGGTTTTTCCGCTTCGCGCGGAAGCTACAGACCCGCGCCTTGTTCTCACAGGGCAGCATTCGCTGCCTAACTGGCCTTCTGCACGAATTGCAAGGGCGCGTGCCGGGCGATGACTTCGAACAGATCCTGCTTGTCGAAAGGCTTGGTCAGGTAGTCGGCACAGCCCGCCTCGAGAGCGGCCCGGCGGTAGCTCTCGATCGCATAGGCCGAGAGGAAGATGATCGTGGGGCGATTCCCGTTCGCCTCTTTCACAATGATTCGGGTCGCTTCCATGCCATTCATCAAGGACATGTCATTATCCATGAAAATGAGCTGCGGCCGCCAGGCTCGCCACCCATCCACCGCCTTCTGACCGTTGTCCGCCTCGAAGACTTTGAACCCGGCCTTGTCGAGCAGTGTCTTCAGTAGCAGACGGTTGGGCAGTTGGTCCTTCGCGATGAGAATGCGATACTCCCCGACACCCTCGGCGAGCTTTGGAACGGAGGAATGGCCTTGGCGCGGCTGGTTCGATTGAGAGTCTTGGCCCTCGAGTTCCAGGCAGGCGATCTCAAACGAGAACAACGTCCCCTCCCCGAGCTTACTTCGCACCTTCACCTTCCCACCCATCAGCTCAATGAAACTCTTGCTGATCGGCAAGCCGAGGCCCGTGCCCTGACCGGACTGACGTCCCGAGCGGGTCTGCGAGAATATCTCGAACAGCTTCTGCATTTCGTGCTCGGCGATGCCGCAACCGGTGTCGGCGATTTCAAAACGGAGACGGATCGCCTTGCCCTCGTCCGAGGTCTCGGAAGACGGATCTTCCCCCAACGAACCCACTCATAGCGTGATCTTGCCACCGCTCTCGGTAAACTTGATCGCGTTTCCCATGAAGTTGATGATGACTTGCCTGAGCTTGACCTTGTCCGTCCAGACCCTATCCGGCAGCGGACTGAGCGGTTCCACATCCACGGTCAGGCCAGCGCTCTGCGCTCGCATGGCCATCATGCCGGCCACGTCTTCGACGAATCGGGGCAGGACAAACGCTTCCGGGTTGAGCTCGATCTGGCCCTGCTCGATCTTCTCCATGTCGAGGACCCCATTGACGGTTTCCAGCAGGTGCATGCCGCTCGCATTGATGATGTTCAAGGTGTTCCGATGCTCTGGAGCCATCGATACCTCGTCGTTCAACAACTGGGTGAAGCCGATGATGGAGTTCAGGGGCGTCCGCAATTCGTGCGTCATCTTGGCAAGAAAATCGCTCTTGGCCCGATTGGCTTTTTCAGCGGCCATGCGCGCTTTTTGCAAGGCAAGCTTGGTCCGCTTCTCCTGCTGCCGCAGATCGTGATGCGCTAAGGCGCGCCCCAGCTGCAGCGCCACCGTCTCCATCAGTTGAATGTCTTCGGAGCACCACTCCTGTGCCTCGGCATCTGCCACCACAACCAGCCCATTGACCTTGGACTGATCGAAGGTCGGTAGCAGCATGAGCGCACGATAGCCCTCCTGAAGCAAGGACTGGCGCATTTCCCCGATTCGTGTGTCCCGGGCGATATCGACAACCGCCAGGGTCCCGCCACCGTTCAAGAGCTTGCGGATCAGGGTGTCGCCCACATCGATTCCTCCCGAGGAGGCGAGGGGGCATCGGGGCGCGACCTCTTCCCCTTCCAGTTTGAGCCGTTCCTCTTCGGCGTCCCAGTGATAAACCCCACAGTAAGGCGCTCGGAAATAGTCCGCGATCCGTTCCAGCGTCTACCAAAAGAAGGCGTGACCGTCTTCCCCGTGGGCTTCCGCCGTCGAACTCAAGACCATGGCTCTCTGCAGCTCGTCAGCCAGCGCCGCCTCGGCCCGGTTCCGTTGGTTCGCGAGCAGTTCGCTCTGCCTCCGGATCGCTCCGTTCTGGCGACGCACATACCAGGCGATTGACATAAATATTCCAAGGATCGCCGTGACAGCCCCCAGGGTCATGGCCCACCAAGTGCGGTACCACCACGGTGGCAGGATGTGTACCTCCATGACGGCGCTATTCAGATTCCAGTCGTCGCCGCCCACCGACGCCTGCACTTCAAAGCGGTATTTTCCCGGAGGGATCCCGATGTAACTGGCCAAGCGTTCCTTGCCCACATGAGTCCAGCCGGGGTCCACCGGTGAGAGCCGGTAGCGGAAGTGAGTGGGCGTGGGAAGGGTGTAATCGAGAGTGGCGAAGGTGAAGGCCATGCGGCTGCGCTTGTCAAAGGGAAGTTTTAACACTTCGGTGAGGCCGATCGGCTTCTTCAGGTAGGGGTTGTCCGCGGAAGCCTCGATCACTTGCCCATTCATTCGCAAACCCGTGAGCACCGGCTGTCGGGCGAGACGGGGTTCGGGAAGTGCTTCGATGTCGATCCGGTTTAGACCCTGACTTCCGCCAAAATAAAGCCGCCCCTGTTCATCACGACAGACGGCATGGGGATGGAAAGTCATGGACTGCGCGCCATCATCGAGATCGAACACCCGAAAGTTTCCCTTGCCCGTATGTCGCGCCAAGCCGTGTCCCGTACTCAGCCAGATCATCTCCTCGGGGTCGATTTCGATCCCGCGAATCTCGTTGTCCGGCAAGGCGCTGTTGTGCACGTGATAGCTGTGCAGGGAGCCACTGTCCAAGTGATAGATGTGCACGCCGTTCTCCTCGGTGCCGATCCAGAGATTGCCGTGCGCATCGGCTTTCATTGCGGTCACTGTCAGATCGTCCAGACGCTCGTCCAAAGGACGGAACCCGCCCGTCGAGTCTTCGAAAACTTGGATCCCGGCGTGTTGGGGATCGACGTAGACGCGGTTGCCTGGGCCAACCCAAAGCGATCGGATGACCGGATTGTCCAACGAGTCTTCGGCGTCTTCCTCCGGGCGGAATACATGGAAGGCCTTCGTCGTGGGCAGGTAGCGCGCCAGTCCATCGTTGGTTCCGATCCAAAGACGCCCCGTCAGGTCGCTGGCCAGGGCGGTGATGGAATCGTGGGGAAGTGACTGCGATTCATCCGGACCATGTCGATGCTGCTCGATCGTGTCTTCTCGATAGTTCCAATGCATCAAGCCCTGGTCCCGGGTGCCCAGCCACAAATGGTCGCGATCACCTTTCTGCAGGACAAAGAGGTCGGGGCTCTGGACGCCCAAGGGGTGGGCCAGAAAACCTTCGCCGGTGAAGCTGAAGAGCCCGCCTTCCGTGGCCACCCAGAGACGGCCGTCGTCGGTCACCTCCATCCCATAGACGGCGTCGTGACCCAACGACGCGGGCTCGTTCGTCCAGTGCCAGTAGTGCTCGAACCACCGGCTTTCCAAGGGAAAGCGGCTGACCCCTGCCCGGTGGCCAATCCAGAGCACCTTCCGGCGGTCCTCATAGAGACAGCGAACCGCATCGCTGCCCAGGGACCGTGGGTCACCGGGGTGGTGCCGATAGGTGATGAACCGCTGCGAAACGGTCTCGAAACGGCACAAGCCGCTGCGTGTACCGATCCAAAGCTGCCGTCGGCTGTCTTCCAGGAGAGCCGTGACCGAGTTGCTTGGCAGCGGATGCCTCCGCGACGCCTCGTGGCGAAACGCGGCGTCACCGGCGGGCCCGCCGACGCGATACAATCCGCTCCCCTCGGTGCCTACCCAGAGTGAATCGTCCTGGGTCTTCAGAAGCGCCCCGACACGGCCCTTGCTGGACCACCACTCTTCGAAAACCTCCGCTCGGTGCTCGTGCCATCGGTAGACCTTGCCGGAAGCCGTCCCAATCCACAATTCGTCTCCCTCCGCTTCCCGTCCCGGCGGTGGCTGAACGTAGTCGAGGGCCGTCACCACCCTCAGGTCCTCCAAGATCAAGAGATTCCACGGCGCCGTATTCGGGATGCCAGCGTTTCAAACCGCTATCCGTTCCCAGCCACGTCTCACCCCGATTCGGACCACGGGCGAGGGCGTAGACGGCCTCCTCAAGATCGGGAATCAGTCGAAGCCCCAGCACCGTGTTGTGGGTGTCCAGCTGGCGGAGACCGGTCGGTGTCCCCGCGATCAAGTGCCGGTTCCCGTCGAAAACCAGCCGTCCTACCGGAATGGCACCCGCACCCATCCGATTCTTCCGCGCACCAAAAGATACCAGCTGATAGCCGTCGTAGCGACGCAGGCCATCGCTCGTGCCAAACCAAACCATTCCGATCCGGTCTTCCGCAATGGTGCTCACTCCGCTGTAAGGGATCCCCTCATGGACACTGAGGTTGGAAAATACCCGGGCCTCGGAAGCCCTCGCGAGCCCGCCCCATGAGGCGGCTGCCATCAACGCACAGAAGGCAAAGACCCAGCCCCCGCCAAACCCTCGCGCCCATTCTCGCGGGCGGGCTTTCGCGACAGAGCCGATTCGCATGGGTGAGAGGTTGGGGTGCATCTCGGACTTCGACCGATTGGCCCTCGCTCAGGCGAACCGGAATCAGGCAAATTCTTTCGCAGTTAATTACAATTTACCATAAATACAATTATAAACATACAGATTCCATGATATTCCCGCTCAATTCGTCGGTTGGCTCTCCCGTCCATGAATTCCGATTTCCGTCCGCCAGACCGTCGATCCGGCTTCAGCCTGACTGAGCTGCTGATCGTGGTCGCCATCATCGGCGTGACCACTTTGATCACCGTTCCGTTGCTGGCCGATCTGAGGAGCCGAGCAAACGAGGCGGTGGCGCGTCAAAACGCGCAGCGGATCGTGAGCGTGTCGCAGCAACTCTCGGCCGTGGGTGTCGCGCACGTTCTGCCGGATTCGCTCGGAGGCGTCGAAGCCACTGTGAGGCTCCTTCGCCGCGGAATCACGGTTACGGATGGGTCCTTCGCAGGGAGATTCTTCACCATTGGGCAGATCGCCGACCAGGATATCAAAGCCGCGGCTGTCTACAGGCGGATC
>CBDBEZ010000031.1:0-9341 GCA_965204485.1 Verrucomicrobiales bacterium | reverse complement strand
GAGATCAATGAGAAAGTTTCGAATGGGGCCGTGCGAGCGGGCGACAAGTAAGTGTCGCCGGCGGAGCCTCCATCGCAGGAGAAGTCCGCGTAGACCTGGTAGCGTTCAGCTTGGCGACAATGGAAGTCCCAAACGGCCTGGTCCTGGACGTGTTTCCAGTTTCCCAGATTGAGGTAGCGACGTTCGAAGGTGAGTGAGGGGCCGTGAACGGAGGCCTTGGTGGCGGGCAAGTCGATGGCGCCATCGGGTCCCTGAATCACGACCTCTGGCTCGTTGAACTGGTAGGTTTTCCTGGGTGGACGGGCCGAGCGGATGTAGGCGAGGAGATCCGCAAGATCCTGGGCGCTCAGCTCGGCAGCCAGCCCTTCCGGCATGAGGGACTGGCCGGTGGAGGTCAATTGTTTCAGGTCTCGGCGGAGGAGATCCTGACTCTCACCGTTGGCCAAACGCAGACGAACGGCCCCTCCCGCCTCGCCCTCCAGCAGACCGATGGTGGCGCCACCATTCTGCGTTTCTGCTAGGTAGGCGACATACTTGTCCTCCACGGCCGCATTGGGCTGGAGAATGGCTTCCAGGAGAAACTCCGGTGAGGGATTGGTCAGAGTCGCCAGGTCGGGTCCGACCGCCTGTCCCTCGCCCTGAAGCTGGTGGCAGACCGCGCAGAGCACGCGGAAATGGATTTCTCCCTGTGAGCGGTCGCCGGAGAGTGTCAGGACCCTGTCCACCAGAACCTTGTGGTCTTCGCGGTTGGCGGTCTTGGCCTCGAGACGAGAGGCGGCTTCGGTGCGCACCCGGCGATCCAGATGGCGGGCCAGGGTTCGGAGGAGATCCGGCTGGGGTCGGGCTTCGAGAGCTTCGAGAGCTTCGAGAGCTTCGAGAACGTTCAGGGCGGCCGAGGGACGGCTTCCCAGCCACTGGGACAGTTCCTGGCGAAGCCGGGGTTCCAGCGTGGGCCAGGCGGTTAACAACCAGTTCGTCGATTCGTCAGGGAAATGTTCGGCGATCAGACGGGCCGCCGTTTGTTGGACGATCAAGGCCTCACCGGACTGACAATACGACGTCAGCTGATCCAGACTACAGAAAGGCATTTCCGCCGCGTAAAGGAGTTCGATGGCCGCAGCCCGAGTCACCGGCGAGGTGTCCGGGACTTCGAGCGCGTTCGAGGCGGCGAGCAAGAGCGGTTCGACGGCATCTCGCTGTTCGGGCAGCGCGGGCCTCACCAGGCTCGCTCGCCAAATGGCGAACTCGGTCGGCTCGCCCAGGCGGCGGACGAGGGCTTCCGCGGGCAGGCTTTCCATCACCCAACGCAACAAGGGTGCTTGGGCTTCTGTGAGTTCGGCCTCGGCCAGGCGCCTCAGGAAACCCTCGGAATCTTTGGTGAGCGAACTGACGCAGGCCGCCCAGATGAAGCGATTCTCCGTCCCGAGAGCAAATTCCGCGAGGGCTTCTCCCTGTCCCTCCAACTCGCCCAGGGTGAGCGCCTTTTGCAGGAGAACCTTGGGGTGATTCTCCTCTCGGGGAAATTCCCATTCGCCCTTCAAGATGCCGGCCAGGCGCAGCGCCCAGCGACGGACCGCGAAATGATCGTCTTGGAGAGCCGCTTCCAACGCGACACGGCTGACTTGCTGCAAGCCGTCCAGGGTGGCCAGGGCTTGGAGACGATGACGCCAATCATGGGATGAGAGCGCTGGCAGCAAAAGCTCCTCGGCATTCTCCAGCAGCAAGATCTCTTCCGCATCATTTCGTTGGCGGGCCAGTAATTGTTGTTGCGCAAGATCCCTCACCGTGCCGCTATCGTGTTGCAGCAGCGCGGCAAGTGCCTCGTCATCGACGGAGGTGAGATCAGGCGCGGGCAGCGCTTGGTGGCCAGCGGGGGCGATCCGATAGAGCCGTCCGCGATCGTGCCCCGCTCGAAGGTCCAACTGTTCTTCCCAGTCGTGCGGAATCCACTCCGGATGTTCGATAACGTGCCGATACATGTCGACGACCCAGAGCGAACCGTCCGGCGCAGTGCGCAAAGCCACCGGGCGTGACCAGGAGTCGGTGGAGGCGAAGAATTCGGAGGTCTGTTCGCTTTCGGCGCGACTTCCGGCGAAGGTGACTCCGTCTGGACGCAGGACTTGGCGATGGACGAGATTGTGGACGGGTTCGGCGACGAAGGCGCTGTTTTGATAGGAGTCGGGCAGGAGGGTGGCCCGGTAGATCATCGCGCCGCAGGCCGAAGTGATGTAGTTGGCGGTGTGGAAATCGTTGAAGCGCTCGTGAGTCACCGAGGCGGGGAAAATGGGCGCGTTCCCCGGGATCTCGGGCAAGTGCACGATGGGACTTGGCGGGCTGAAACGAGGGTTGCGAGCGAGATCGGCTTGATCGAGGACGAAGTGCCATACCGGATTGGAGTTGTTGCAGCCGAACCAGTCGCCCGCGTCGTTCCGATTGCGTCCGAACTGAGTCTTCCCCGAAACCCGCTCGAGGAGCCCTTCGTCGGGCCGGATGCGGAGATCGTATTGACCGAGAACGACTTCTTGTCCGGTCTTGACCGATCGGATGTTACCTCCGCTGTCGCCGTTGGCCAGATAGATCCAGTTGTCCAATCCCCACTGGAGACCGTTGACGCGATGCTGCTGGTTTCCCTCGCCGAAGCCTGTGTAAAGGACTTCCCGATGGTCGGCCCGCCCGTCGCCATCTCTGTCTTCGGCGTAAATGAGGTCGGGCGCGGCCAACACCAGGGCGCCCTCCCGCCAGGCCATGACGCCGGTTGGGTAGGGGAGAGGCTCCATGAATACGGTGGACCGCTCATAACGTCCGTCTCGATCCGTGTCCTCGAGGAAACGGACCCGGCCGCCCGGTGTTCCCCGGCCGTCGAGGCCGAGCGGATAATCCGTCATTTCCACCACCCACAGTTTGCCGTCCGGGCCCCAAGCGATGTCGATGGGATCCATGACCAGGGGCTCGTGTACGGCTAACTGAACCTCCAGACCATCGCCGACGCGCATGCTGGCGAGCGCCTCCTCAGGCTCGAGCGGTTGTGCGCCAAGAAGCGCCGCACGCTTGTCCACCTCTCTATCGGAATCGTTATCGGAATTCGGTGACACTTCGACTTCGCCAATGGCCAGGATCTCGGCGTAGGGAATTCGGCGAATGACGTTCGGCTCCCCGCTGGTGTCCTCGTTCTGAATGATGAAAGTCGTCCTCCCCATCCACACGCCGTTGCTCGAGCCATCTGCCCGCAGGAATGGCGGCGGCACGAGACCCCCGGCCTCGGCGTGTCGCCCGGACTTCAATCGAATCCACTCAGAACCCTCGCGGAGATACACCGCGTAGCGTTCGGCATTGGAGTACACAGCGTCCAGATCGCCGTCTTCATCGAGGTCCCAGAATCGCAGAGCCTCGCCCTTCGGCTCGTCCGATTGACCGTCGCCATCGAAGTCGAGAAGAGGCGTGCCCGAAACGGGAGCGGCGACCCCTTTCTCGATTCGCCAGGATTGGGTCTTGGGTTCCCAAAGGCGCGCCTGGGCCGCTGCCGCGCCGGCGTCCGCACTGAAATAAACGTCCATGTAGCCGTCCCCGTCGATGTCCACGACCCGGGTGCCGGAGAGAGTGCCGTCGTCTCGGCGGATCGGCTGGCCGCTCAGGAGATTCGCATCGATCCGTTCCTGTACTTCGCGCATGTTGAGAAACTTCAGGCGAGAGCCGTAGGTGGCGTCGGCGTAGTCGACGAGCTGCGCGACCTGAGTGTTCTCGATCCAGCCGTGGGGATGAAACACAAAAACGAAGAGACCCTGCTTGGCCACGGTGGCATCCAGGGCGGCTTTGAGGTCTTCAACCGTTCGGTTGGCGTTCATGCCCTGGAGATACTGCGCTTCCCAGTCGGAGGGTACGGTGCAGGGAAACTGCCAGTGGGTCTTGCCGATGAGATAGGGAAAGGGATAGTTCTCGATGGTGTTGACGAAATCTTTCCCGAGGGGAACGTAACGTTCGAAACGCTTTTCCTGGCCATCGGCGAAGAGGGAAGGCGGGAGATCGGGATCCGCCGCAGTGAAAATCTGAAAAACAGAGGAATCGGCGGTGAGAAGATTTCCCGTCTCCGTGACGGGTCCCATGATGTCGGCGAAAAAGCGCGGACTCACCGAGTTCATGGAATCGCAGCAGGGCATTCGATAGGCCACCGGCTTCATGTTGGGGATTCCGACGAGCAGATCGACGCAGTTCTGCACGGTGCCCTTGGCTTCGGCGAAGTCGCCGTCCTTGAGAAGCGGGCAGGGATGGGCCAGAGTATGGACTTCGATACTGAGACCGCGGTCTAGCCAGCGCTGCAGCTGCGGCTCATTGGGATCGATCCGATTGGTGAAAATGGAAAGAGGCGCCCGTCCGTCGACTTCTTCAAGGCGCTGGAGGATGGGCTCGAGGTAGGATTGATAGGGATCGAGGCCGCGCATGTCGTCGATAGAAAGCACGGCGGCCGCCTCCACGCCTTCCTCGCCGATCCATTGAGGCGTGACGAGTTTGGGACTGTCGGTGGTGGGCCAGTAGGGATTGGTAAAGTGATCGGCGACGGGGAACGAGGGCTGGTAGTTCGACCTCGAGGCGGGTTCGAAGCCAGGCCGCCAGACCAGGGCCACGAGGATGAGTGCGGCCAGAAGAGAGAGGGGGAGGAGCGCTTTGGTCATGGTGAGTGTAGGGCGAATCTGCGGGTCAGTCTGGGGAACTTTTCCTGTCAGGTCAACGCGGGCGCTGACTCCATTGGCGAGCCGGGAAAGCGCAGGATGCCGGGTCCGGGGCTCTGAACTCAATCGTCCCAGCGATGCCGATGAACACCAACATAGGTCACGAAGATTCCAATAGCAACGTGGGCGCAGAGCACGGCGACACAGGTTTCGAAGGGTGCCAGGGTCGCGGGGATGGCCTGCTCAATACCCACGTCGTAGGCAGTCGATTTCATGAGATGGTCGAGCTGACCACCCCAGCCCCAGTAGGCGGCGATGAGCGGTTGGGTGAACGCGGCGACGGCTGCGGGCAAGGCGAGCACCGCGTTGGAGAGAGGCAGCTGAAATCCCACCAGATAAACACTCAACAAAGAAGCCTGCTCGTTCGATCGCGTGAAGGACGAGATGGCCAGGCAGATGGCGGTCATCGAGGCGTTGACGAGCAGGAGGAGCACGAAGGCCGGCGCCGCATCGCCCGGCATCGCCGTGAAATAGCGGACGAATACCGTCATCCAGGCGCTTTGAACGATCACGATGAATCCGAGGAAAGCGATCTTGCTCAGCAAATAACTGAAAGGACTGAGGCCCGCCAGTTTCTCCTTCTCGTAAATGAGCCGCTCGGAAACGATCTCCCTCGCGGCGTTGTTCGAGCCCATCAAAGCCAGCAGAATGACCTGAAACATCACGAGCCCCGAGAGAAGCACTCCCAGCTGGAACTGCTTGCCCGCCACTTCCTGGGCCTGTTCCATGCCCTCTGTCAGATTACCGGAATCAAGGATCTCGGTCGGTGTCAACTGGTTCGGCATCGGTGGAATTCCCATTCCGTCGGTGCCGTCGAACATCCCCGGTGTGAAGAGAATGATGAGCGCGGGAAAGCCTAGCAAAAGCGCGATCTGAAGCAGGAGCTGACCTCTGTCCCGCATCAAGATGATCCACCGGCGACGAAGCAGGACGGCGCACTGCCGCCATGGACCCGGCGTTCGGTTACGGGAACGTTCCAGAGAATCTTCCAAGATGACGCCAGTCTTCTCGGACGCCTTGGCGTCCTCAGCTTCAAGCTCGGATGATTCCGTCTCCTGTTTGCCGTCCGGAGTGTCCGGTTTCGGGTTGGCCCAGGCCAGGAAGCCCGCCTTCTCGTAGTAAGACGACCGGTGTTTCTGCCAGGAAGCGTGCCAGTCATTGGGGGTGCGCTGGGCCAGCCGAGGGTAGATGTCTTCGGTGCGGTCGACGCTGAAATAGTGATCGATCGTGCCGGGCTGGCCGTGATAGACGGCATGGCCTTCGTAAAGCACGAGAATCGAGTCATAGAGTTCAAGGTGCGACAGGCTGTGGGTCACGTTCACCACGACCCGCTGCTCGACCAGGGAGAGTCCGTGGAGCAGACGAACGATCTCGCTTTCACTGCGCGGATCGAGCCCGCTGGTGACTTCGTCGCAGAGCAAGAGCCGGGGATTGCTCACCAGCTCCAGTGCCAAGCCCAGGCGTCGCCGTTGCCCTCCGCTCAGGACTTGCACCCCGCGGTCGGCGATCTCTTCCAGGCCGCATTGCGTGATCACCTGGGTGGTGATCTGGGCTCTCTGGGCGCGGCTTGAGGTCGCGACTCGCAGCGCGACCGCCGTTTCAATGCTTTCCTCGACCGTCAGGGGGTCGTAAGCCACGCTGAACTGCGGGACATAGCCGACATCAGCCAAGTCCAGTTCCGCATCGTCCGCCAGGTCGCGGCCGTCCCAGTGCAGCGAGCCGCCCGATTCCTCCAGGATCCCGGCGATGACCTTAAGCAGCGTCGTCTTTCCACAGCCCGAGGGTCCGACGATGGCCATGAAATGTCCTCTCGTTACGCCGAGATCGATGTCGCGGAGAAGTTCAACCGCTTCCCCGTCCTTGTTCGAGGTGGCATACGAAACTCCCTTGAGTTCTAGCATGGGAAATGGGGTCGCATTGAGGTGGGACAGACAGGGTAGGTCTCGAGATCAAGTCTCACTCCGTGAGTTTCAAGACGGCCACTCGCACCGGAGGAGGCTCAGCCTCGCTGCCTTACGCCCGATCCTTTGCGGATTCAACTCCAAGTTCAGGTCGGACCGGCCGGGAGAGGCAAACCTTCTCCGGTTGAGAGGCCCGGCGAGCCAGCGTAAGAATGCGGATGCCGCC
Organism: Verrucomicrobiales bacterium; assembly: GCA_965204485.1. Lineage (GTDB taxonomy): Bacteria > Verrucomicrobiota > Verrucomicrobiia > Verrucomicrobiales > DEV007 > JAACDM01. The sequence goes on along the minus strand of CBDBEZ010000031.1, from coordinate 2,490 downwards.
CGTTTCCTCCCGCCGTCGCCCGCGCCGCCGCGTTCCCTCCAAAGCGGTTTGGTGCTTGCTGGCTGCGCTGCTCATTGTCGCGGCGGGCTCGCTGGCGCTCACCCATCTGGCGAAGAGCTACTTGCGGAGCGATCGCTTTCGGCTTTCCATGGGAAAACGCGTCTCGGAACGCTTGGGCGTGGAGGGCGAATTCGACTTCTTTCAATGGTCAGGTGCCTCGGTTTACTCGGATGGCTTCCAGGGGAGAAACGCGCGGGGAGAACGCAGGGTGGCGATCGAGGCCAGTGGTATTCGAGCGGAGGTGAACCTTGCGTCCTGGCGCCGAGAAGCCTGGGAAGTTCCCTCTGTGACGGTGCAAAGGCTCGAAGTTCACGTCCGGACGGGGCCGAGTGACCATGAGGCGAAGGAGCCCTCGATGCCGTGGGGTATGGAGACCGAATCGGCGGACATCGAAGAAAGGGCTTGGTGGACCCGATGGATTCCCCAGAGGGCCGAACTCGGGGAGGTTTTTCTGGAAGAGATCGATGGCATTTGGTGGCTCGAAGGACTGCCTGTCTTCGCAGACGACCTCTCGCTGCGTCTGAAGCCCGTGCCCCAGGCGGTGGGTTGGGATCTCAACGCTCTGGGAGGGAGACTGCGTGTTGGAGAGTCGGAGGGTCTGGTGCTCAAGGAAGGCAGGGCCCGGATCGTCGACGAGGCTTTGTTCATCGAGGCGGCCCGCTGGGAGATTCTCGATCACGCCACGCTGAATCTCCAAGGCGAGGCCCGCTGGGCGGCGACCGGTGCCGCCTCCGGTTCCCGTCAAGTGATCCTCCGCTCAGAGTTGCGGGATCTGCGGTTGGATCGTGTGGTGCAGCCCGATTGGCGTCGGCGGTTGGAAGGCATTCTGGATGGTGAAATGGTGAGCAAGGGCCGGCTGACCTGGAAGGAGGAGCCGACGAAGCGTTCCTGGACTCACCGGGGATCGATCCGCTTGAGGCAAGGCGTTTTCATGGCCCTTCCGCTGCTCGATCGCCTGGCCGAGCATACGCGAACGGAGCGCTTTCGTCGCCTGGTGCTTGACGAAGCGTCGGCTCCCTTTGAATACGTCAGGGATCCCGCGACTGGAGAGGAGTTCCTGGATTTGACGGTGTCCCTGCGTTCGGATCGCCTGCTACGCGTTTCAGGGAAAGTGAGAGTGAATCATCCCTTCGATGGCTCCAAACCGAGACCGCTGAATGGCGATTTGTTAGTCGGTGTGGCGCGATCGATGCTCAAATGGCTTCCGGGAGCGGAGCAGCGGGTGTTTACGGAAGAGCGTTCCGGTTTTCTCTACGCGCGGATGCGGCTGGGAGGGACGGTGGAAGCGCCCGAGGAGGATCTCAGTCCGCGTTTGCGCCGGGCGGCGCTGGCCAAGACAATCCGGACGGTGCCGGACGCCGCGTTGGGCCTGGGCCAAGGCCTCTTGGGAACGGCCTCAGGGTTGTTGGGGGATCTACCCGGAGGAAGGGTTCTGGGCGAGGTCGGAAACCAAGTGCTGAATCAAACGGGCGAAGTGGTCAGCCGGGGTTTGGAGATGGTGCCTCTGCTCGAACCTGATTTCGAAGGGGCGTCGGGCAATTAGTTGGAAAATGGAATGGGGCTCCGCCGCCCTTCCGCCGAAAAGACCAGAGGCATCGTCGTCTGGAAGCCGTTGGTGACTCGAGGCAGGAAACGCTGGCCGGATATGTCGCTTGGCTCTTGCTACGCTGGGTGTGGCACCGCCGAAGGGGACTGATTTCGGCGAAGACAGTGACGCTTGAAATCGGCGCGATGAAAGAAGTGGACGGAATTTGGCGAAGTCAGCGTTGCCTTACATCGATATCATTAATGATTTTAGCGAAAAAATCGATTGGTGCGATATGCCTGATCGGTCAGTTTGGCGAGTGGTCCAGACTCCGTCAATCTCACATCTGACCGATGCGTCAATGATTCTCAAGGTGATGGTGTTTCCTGCCATGGTAGTGCCGTTTCTCTTTTCCTGGGCCTATTTCGTGATCATGCCGGGGACGTGGATTGGCAACGCTCTCTACGTCAGCATGAAAGTGATTCTGGTGGTGTGGCCCGTGGTCGCCACACGCTGGATTCTGAGAGAGCCTCTCGCGCTCGGCCTGCGGCCCACCACCCAGGACGCGAGTCCAAGATCGCGCTGGCTCTCGTCGATTGGGCATGGCCTGGGCCTGGGACTGCTTATCCTGGCCCTGATGGGCGGGTTGATGTTGACCCCCCTGGGCGATGCCGTGCGAGCAGGAGCCGACCGCATTCGCGAACGAGTCGAAGGCATGGGCGTCATCGATCACTTTCTATGGTTCGCCCTCTTTCTTTCCGTGGTGCACTCCCTCATCGAAGAGGTCTACTGGCGGCGCTTTGTCTTTGGGAATTTGCGACGCCTCATTCCCTTGTGGTGGGCGCACGCCTTGGCGGGCCTGGCCTTCAGCGCGCACCACGTCGTGGTGCTCTCCCAGTTCTTTT
>CBDBEZ010000030.1:0-42267 GCA_965204485.1 Verrucomicrobiales bacterium | reverse complement strand
GAGAGAACTCTGGAACGCCCGGCAACCACTGACCAGCGAGCAACTGCGCGACCAATGGCGAAGTTACGTGAACGGCTGGTGGGGCTACTACCGGCGCTGCGAATGGCGACGGGACATCTACCGGAAAGAACCGTGGATCCGTCGCCACATTCGCAAATGCTTCTGGCAACGTTGGCATAAAAGCAAGGGACGGGAATCCGCCCTGCGCCGACTCGGCCTACCGCCGAGTCGAGCCATCGTCGGGAGGAACAGTCGTGGAGCGTGGCGCATGGCGGGAAACCCTGTCATGCACGAAGCCCTCAACAACCGAACTCTGAGACGCTACGGGTTCCTGATGCCATCAGATCTCAAGAGTTAAGACCAAATGGATCCAATCGCCGGATGCGGTCCCGCATGTCCGGTGGTGTGGGAGGGGCGGCAGGCGCAATCCTGCCGCCTCGACCCGATCAGACACTCTCCGGCGCAATCTCCGCCTTCTGTAGAACGACAATTAGAATTCCCCGGTAACGACAACCAAGATTCCCCACATTAGGGGGGCGGCGCTGGGGTGTCTGGGCGAGGTGCACGGCGCTGATCATCGCCGTGCAGTACCGGAAATTGATGAAAGTCTAGAGAAATGACCGGAAGTTGTGGATGAGGGCGGTCGGAACACCATTCGAAGTTCGATCATGGGTTAGGCAGCGGTTTGCTGCTCGATGCCGTCCACGAAGATGATTCCTTGCACGACTTTGTCAAGTTGACGATATCCGTTCAGTCGACGCCAGCCTTTCTCGGCTTCCAGGCCGAGCTTGTAGACCATTGAAAGGGTTGCTTTCCTCGATCCGCACCCTTTGGTTTGTCGAGTCCGATGGCGGACCGTGGCAAACGTCGACTCAATCGGGTTTGTCGTCCGGATGTGTCTCCAGTGCTCGGCTGGAAAATCGTAGAACGTTAGTAGAGTTTCCTTGTCTTTCTTCAGGCAGGCGCACGCTTTCGGATACTTGGCTTCGTAGAGCGTGAAGAACTCGTCATAGGCCTCCAAGGCGGCCTTCTTTGTTTCCGCCATGTAGATTTCATGGATGCGTTCCTTGGCAAGGGGCTGCGCTTTCTTCGGCAGCTTGTCGAGGATGTTGGCTGTCTTGTGCACCCAACATCGTTGCTGTTTGCTTGTCGGATATTCCTCTTCCAAGGCGCTCCAGAACCCGAGAGCTCCATCGGCGATACTCAGTTTCGGAGGGATTTTCAATCCTCGTTTCTTGAGCTCGTGAGTGGGAAGTTCTCAGACCGGTTTCTCTTTGCCTGGCGTGTCTGTCTGATTGCGTAATAGAGCGATCTTCGCCTTGGATAGTTCAATGCTCAGATCGATCAGTTCGGTGGTCAGTTTCTTGAATTTCTTGTACTCCTCTGTTTCTTTTCGTAGTCCCTTCACGTGATCTGGCCAGACGTGTTCAGTCCGGCTCCTCATCTCATGCGTGTAGCTCAGTTGGTAATACACGCCGCGCTGGCGTTGTCGATCTCGGTATTGCTTGCTGATGCTCCCAGGCCGCATTGGCCCGATTGCAGCTAACTTTGCCGCAAGTTTCTGGACTCTTTTTTCAGTGATCTGATCTTTTTCATGGTCATTAGCTTATCTCGTGAGTGGGAAGTTCTCAGACCGGTTTCTCTTTGCCTGGCGTGTCTGTCTGACTGCGTAATAGAGCGATCTTCGCCTTGGATAGTTCAATGCTCAGATCGATCAGTTCGGTGGTCAGTTTCTTGAATTTCTTGTACTCCTCTGTTTCTTTTCGTAGTCCCTTCACGTGGTCTGGCCAGACGTGTTCAGTCCGGCTCCTCATCTTATGCGTGTAGCTCAGTTGGTAATACACGCCGCGCTGGCGTTGTCGATCTCGGTATTGCTTGCTGATGCTCCCAGGCCGCATTGGCCCGATTGCAGCTAACTTTGCCGCAAGTTTCTGGACTCTTTTTTCAGTGATCTGATCTTTTTCATGGTCATTACCTTATATATGCGAATGTCTAGGAAAATCAAATCATTTGTTATGGATCTCTGGATTTCTTGGTGGAATATCGTCTGTCTTCTGCGACCCGCTTTCTCGAGAGCCCGCACCTTTCTCTGGTTTCTGCTCGTCTTGGCCGCTTTCTCCGTGCGCAATGACCTCCTCGGGGTTTCCAGTTTCGTCCGCGCTCTCGGTTTGTCAGAACACTTCTATGAGCACTTACTCCATTTCTTCCACAGCAATGCCGTGAAGACGGACCGGCTTGCAGAACTTTGGTTCGCCATCGTGATCAAGCACTTCCCTGTCTACAAGATCGGTTGTCGCCCCGTCCTGGTTCTCGACGGCATCAAGAAGTCCAAGGAGGGCCGCAAGATGCCTGCGGTGAAGTATCTGCATCAACAGTCCGAGTCCAATTCCAAGCCTCACTTCATCATGAGCCATTCCTTTCAGGCCTTCGGCGTGCTCTGTCAGGTTGGCGGATACTTCTTCTGCGTTCCGGTCTGTGCACGCATTCACGAAGGTATCGTCACTTCAAACCGCGACAGGAGAACCTTGATCGACAAGGCCAACGAGATGCTCGCATCCGTCTGTAGAGGTCAGGAGTTCGTCTTGCTGGCCGACGCCTACTACGCCAACGGAAAGGTGATCCGGAGCACCAAGGGGCGTTCCGGTGTGCTGGTCACGAGGGTTCGACGCACGACAACCGGCTTTCGGCCTGCGGCAGTGCCACGCAAACGCAAACGCGGACGACCGAAAAAGTATGGCGCTGCGGTGAAGCTCCAGAATGTCTTTGGAACGGGCGGCTTCAGTTCCGTTCCCAGTCCCGTATATGGGGAGAGAAACATCTCTGTCCGGTTCAAGTCGGTGGATCTGTTGTGGAAGCCCGCCGGGGCGATGGTCCGCTTCATTCTCGTCGATCATCCCACGAGAGGGCGGATCATCCTCTTGTCTACCGACCTCACCATGGAAGCTCAGGAGATCATCTTGCTCTACAGTTTGCGTTTCAAGATCGAAGTCGCTTTCAAGCAAGCGGTGCATTCGGTCGGCTCATTCGGATACCATTTCTGGATGGCCGCTATGCGACCGCTCAAGCGTCGCAATGGTAACCAATACCTCCACCGGACTACCGAGAAATATCGCAGACAGGTGCAGAGAAAGATGCACGCATATCATGTGTTTGTGCAGACCGGCATGATCGCTCAGGGCATGTTACAGTACCTTGCCATGACATGTGACGGTCTGGTCTGGAAACACTTTGGAACCTGGATCCGAACCATCCGCCCAGACGTGCTGCCTTCGGAAATGATTGTCTCAGCCGCCTTGAAAAACACGCTGCCTGGATTTTTGCACCACGGCGGAAAAGGTTAAGCGTTCCGAAAATTCATACTTGATAAAATAGACTTCACTCGCTCCGAAGGTTCACGCTTCGCCGCATGATGATCCAGTTACAGAACTTCTCACTCGCGAGAGCTTATATATGCGAATGTCTAGGAAAATCAAATCATTTGTTATGGATCTCTGGATTTCTTGGTGGAATATCGTCTGTCTTCTGCGACCCGCTTTCTCGAGAGCCCGCACCTTTCTCTGGTTTCTGCTCGTCTTGGCCGCTTTCTCCGTGCGCAATGACCTCCTCGGGGTTTCCAGTTTCGTCCGCGCTCTCGGTTTGTCAGAACACTTCTATGAGCACTTACTCCATTTCTTCCACAGCAATGCCGTGAAGACGGACCGGCTTGCAGAACTTTGGTTCGCCATCGTGATCAAGCACTTCCCTGTCTACAAGATCGGTTGTCGCCCCGTCCTGGTTCTCGACGGCATCAAGAAGTCCAAGGAGGGCCGCAAGATGCCTGCGGTGAAGTATCTGCATCAACAGTCCGAGTCCAATTCCAAGCCTCACTTCATCATGAGCCATTCCTTTCAGGCCTTCGGCGTGCTCTGTCAGGTTGGCGGATACTTCTTCTGCGTTCCGGTCTGTGCACGCATTCACGAAGGTATCGTCACTTCAAACCGCGACAGGAGAACCTTGATCGACAAGGCCAACGAGATGCTCGCATCCGTCTGTAGAGGTCAGGAGTTCGTCTTGCTGGCCGACGCCTACTACGCCAACGGAAAGGTGATCCAGAGCACCAAGGGGCGTTCCGGTGTGCTGGTCACGAGGGTTCGACGCACGACAACTGGCTTTCGGCCTGCGGCAGTGCCACGCAAACGCAAACGCGGACGACCGAAAAAGTATGGCGCTGCGGTGAAGCTCCAGAATGTCTTTGGAACGGGCGGCTTCAGTTCAGTTCCCAGTCCCGTATATGGGGAGAGAAACATCTCTGTCCGGTTCAAGTCGGTGGATCTGTTGTGGAAGCCCGCCGGGGCGATGGTCCGCTTCGTTCTCGTCGATCATCCCACGAGAGGGCGGATCATCCTCTTGTCTACCGACCTCACCATGGAAGCTCAGGAGATCATCTTGCTCTACAGTTTGCGTTTCAAGATCGAAGTCGCTTTCAAGCAAGCGGTGCATTCGGTCGGCTCATTCGGATACCATTTCTGGATGGCCGCTATGCGACCGCTCAAGCGTCGCAATGGTAACCAATACCTCCACCGGACTACCGAGAAATATCGCAGACAGGTGCAGAGAAAGATGCACGCATATCATGTGTTTGTGCAGACCGGCATGATCGCTCAGGGCATGTTACATTACCTTGCCATGACATGTGACGGTCTGGTCTGGAAACACTTTGGAACCTGGATCCGAACCATCCGCCCAGACGTGCTGCCTTCGGAAATGATTGTCTCAGCCGCCTTGAAAAACACGCTGCCTGGATTTTTGCACCACGGCGGAAAAGGTTAAGCGTTCCGAAAATTCATACTTGATAAAATAGACTTCACTCGCTCCGAAGGTTCACGCTTCGCCGCATGATGATCCAGTTACAGAACTTCTCACTCACGAGCTTGAGGTCTCTGAGCACATTTTTCCAGGACAGTTTGCTCTCTCGTTCTCCATCGCTGATGGTTACCAATTCCTTGGTTCCATCGGGTAAGGAGCCGACGATTACGAGAACACATGGGCGGTCGTCATTGAGCCTGACATGGAAGTAGATCCCGTCGGCCCAGAGATAGACGTATTCCTTGTCGCTGAGGTCACGCTTGCTCCATTGCTCGCGTTCTTTCTCCCATTGCTCTTCCTCGTCGAACGATGTTGGCTGCAGAAAGACCCGATGCGTTCTCACCGAGGATCGGCTCTAAGGCTCGACTCATCTCGGAGGTTGAGATTCCTCGCAGGTAGAGTGCCGGGATGAGGTTGTCCAGTGAAGCGACTCGGCGTAGGTACGGCGGAAGGATGGCGCTGGTGAACCGCTGGCCTGATCGGCGATCATTGATCCTGGGCTGCCGAACAGAAACGTTTCCTATTCCAGTCTGAAGTTGTCGCTGAGGAAGATGGCCGTTGCGAACGACTTGGCGATGACCCTGGTCATCACGCTGATGTTGATGGGCTTGAATGTAGTCGGAGACTTCGTTGTCGATGGCGGCCTGAAGAAGCACTTGGGCTCCTTGTCGCAGGGTGGCCTCAAGGGCGTTCTGGCAGACGGTGCTTGCTCCTTCCTGGCCGAGGATAGATGCGGATTCGGTGGGGTGGTTGGTGGTTTTCATTGGAGTTCAGTTGTTTTGGTAAATGGTTGAACTCTTCATGATGCCCCGACCGCCCTCATCCACAACTTCCGGTCATTTCTCGAAAGTCTACCGAGAGACCGACAACCTCAGTGAAAGCGCCCGCAAGGCGGGCATCGACCGAAAAACAGCCCGCAAGTGTATCCACGGAGGGCCGCCCCAAGGCCGTCGCGGCCCCCGGACATGGCGGACGCGAGAGGATCCCTTCGAGGGCGTCTGGAAAGAGATCGAGGGCCTACTCAAGCAGTGCCCGAACATCAAGGCGGTGCGCCTGCTTGCCGAACTGCAGCGACGCCATCCGGAGCGCTTCGAGGATGGTTGTCTGCTGCGGACCCTCCAAAGAAGACTCAAGCAATGGCGACAGCAGCACGGCGAGACACCAGAACTCTACTTTCCACAAGAACATCGCCCTGGAGAACGGCTGCAGTTGGATTGATTTGAAGGGAAGTCCCTCGGGATCACCATCGCCGGAGAGCCTTTCGTGCATCTGCTCTGCCACACAGTGTTGCCGTTCTCGAACTGGGAGTGGGCCATACCGGCGCGCAGCGAATCGTTTCTCTCCCTGAAGCGAACCTTGCAGGCGACCTTGTTTCAGTTAGGCAAATCGACTTCGATATGTCAGACGGATAACAGCTCGACGGCCACTCACCAACTCCGTCGAGGCAAGAGGCAGCGGGGCATTAACGAGGTCTATGCGTTGTTGTTAGCGCATTACGACATGGAGGCGGCGACAACCAACATTGGCTCACCCCATGAGAACGGTGACGTCGAAAGCGCGCACGGCCATTTGAGATCCTACCTCAATGACAGTCTCGATCTGCGCGGTCACCGCGACTTCGAGAGCGAGGAACATTATCAGGCCTTCCTGGCTCGCAATTGCCAAGAACGCAATGGCAATCGCCGCGAAGCACTCGCCCTCGAATAGATGCACGCCTTGCCGAGTCATGCCCTGCCCGAGTACGAGGTGTCGGATTGCCGGGTGAGCAAGGATGGAGTGGTTCGCGTGGCCAAGATCGGCTATTCGGTGCCGGCGAGATGGGCGGGCGCACGGCTTCGAGCGCATCTCTATGAGGATCGAATCGAGCTTCTGGACGGCCGATTGGTGGTGGAGATTCTCGAAAGGCGCTACGGAGACCGCGGCACCTACGTCAACTGGCGACACCTGCTGGAGGCCCTGCGAAGAAAGCCCGGCGCGTTTCGTCGCTACCGCGAGCAGTTCTTTCCCTCGCTGATCTGGAGGAAAGCCTACGACACTTTCCAATCGGCCTTCTCCGAGGGGAGAGCCGAACGCGATTATTTGGGTTTGTTAGCCCTTGCGCTGCCGGAGTCTCAGCAGAAACGCGTGGAAGAGGTCGTGGCGAGGTTGATGCAGCAAGGGGCCCTGACTCTGGACGCGGCGCGCCGTGAGATCGGCACCCCTGAGAGCACGAGCCATCGAGCGTTGTGCATTGACGCTCTGGAGGCGGATCTAAACGCCTACGATGATCTTCTCATCGAAGACAAAGCCTAACGTTACCGTTACAATGACACAGAAACAAGAAGTGACGCTTAAGGCGATGGCGCCAATGTTACGGAGTTTTCGTTTGACTTCGATGCTAGCAGCCTTGGATGAGATCACGGAGAGAGCGCGTGGAGAGAGCTGGGACTACCCGGAATATCTGCGGCGCCTCTGCGAAGTGGAATGGGAGGCGCGCCACGGTCGCAAGCTCGAGCGTTTGCTGAAAGGAGCGAAGTTGCCCGAAGGCAAGACTTTGGCGACTCTCGACGAGACGAATCTCTCACAGAAGCTTCGAAGAACTCTCAAGCAACTCATCGACAGAGGTTTCGTGGAGAGACGCGAGAACGTCATTGCTTTCGGACTACCGGGACGAGGAAAGACCCATTATCTGAGCGCCGTGGCTCACGAGCTGATTATCCGTCATCAGTATCGCGTGCTGTTTGTCCCGACATTCAAACTCGTCCAGCAATTGTTAGCAGCCAAATCCTCCTTGAATCTCGAGGCAATGCTGAAAAAGTTAGACCGCTACCACGTCGTGATCCTCGACGACCTGGGATATGTGAAGCAAACACGCGAGGAAATGGAGGTGCTGTTCACGTTCTTCGCGGAGAGATACGAGAGAGGCAGCGTGATGATCTCTTCAAATCGGGTGTTCAGTGAGTGGGACCAGATCTTCCACGATCCGATGACGGCGATGGCGGCAGTGGACCGATTGGTGCATCACAGTGTACTGCTCGAGTTCGGTGGCTCGAGTTACCGGGCGACGAAAGGAGAGAAAAGCGAAAAGGCGGCGCTGTGACGGGCGATGTCGCTGGCGCCGCAAATCAAAGGCACACGATTCCGCGAACCTCCCGCGAGGTGGCGCCGAGGACAGCTTCCGGGTTCCCCGAAGAGGCGACGGGTTCGGCTGGCGCTGGTATCGGGAGGGTTGGGGTGCACCCCCTTCCCCTTTCGCCCCCCTCACCGAGGCGCACCGGCAAGGAAGGAGCCCCGTGAAGGGGGGCGTCCACCGTGGCACCGCCTACACCCGGTGCGGGCGATACCAAGGTGGACGGGCCCCGTAGATCGAGAACCGTTGGGCAGGTCAGCGCCACATTCTCAAATCCGCAGCCTCCAAAAGCCAGTCTTCGTGACTCGGGTTGAGGATGGAGTTTTGTGACTCTGCATCCAGGCCGCTCTGGGGCAGCCAGGCCTCGGCGGCCTCGCGATCCGAGCGCAGCCAGTTCCGGGCCACGTCCATGAGTGTGCTGGTGCGGACGTCGTCGCTTCCGATGGTGCCCGCCCACACGGCGGCGGACTCGGGATCCTGACTGGCCAGTTCTCGGGCGAAGCCCTCCACCGCGGAGTCCTTGGCTGCGGAGTTCGGCATGGTCGAGAGGTATTCGCTGGCAGCCATAGGGTCGCGTTCGGTCCATTCGTCGAGTGCTTCTTTAAAGGCGCTCTGCTGGGTTTCGCTGGGGAAGTTGGTGGCCCATTCCAGCACGGCCTGCGGGTCTCGCTCCGCCCATTCGCTGGCCACCTCGAAAACGGCTTCTCTCGCGTAGTCTTTGCTGGCGTGTTCACCCACCCAGGCGATGGCCTTGTCGAGATCCTCATTGGCGTAGGAGGAGGCGATGCGGTCCATAGCGCCGCCCTTGAGATCGTCGTTGGAGAGTGAGTCCACCCATTTCGCGGCGCTATCGGCACCCTGTTCGAGCATCTCTTCCGCGATGGAGGACATGTAGCGGCCGCGGGAGCCGTTGTCATCGGGGAGCGAGGAGACAAACTGGACGGCTTCGTCGACGCCGTTGACCATGAGACCACGCACGATGCCGCTCGTATAAATGCCCTTGCGGCGGTCGTCGCCTTCCAGTGAGTTGACATACTCCAGCGCGGACGTGGAATCCTCGGTCGCCCAGCCGGTAAGCACACTGAAAATGTCGAAGGTCGATTCGCCGCTGAAACCGCCACGTCCACCCCGTCCGCGTCCACCCCGTCCGCGTCCTCCCCGGTCATCTTCGCCGCGCTCGGCCTCGGCCAGCTCGGTCAGCGTGGCCAAGGCAGCTTTGCCGTCGATCCGGCCCCAGGCATTCAAGAGTAGCCGCATTTCGCCGCCGCCGCCGGGCCGACCGCGGCCTCCGCGGCCCCGGGTTTCGCGCATGGCCTCGAAAGCGGACTTGGCATTCTCGGGGGTCAATTGGTCGAGCAAAGCCGTCAGCATGGCGGCCTTTTTGAGCGGATCGTTCTCGCTCGCCATGCTTTTGATCGCCTCAGTCATGGCGGAAGGGGTCATGGCGCCGCTGGTGGGTAGAAACTCACCGATGGGCGAGGTGGCGCGCTTTCCAGGGGCGCCGCCGGAATTCCGCGTGCGCTCGGCGGGAGCCAGTGAAATCGCCGAGCCGGTCGGAATCGCGGCCATGGACCCTTCCGTCGAAGCGGGCAGGGACGGGGTGGATTTGAAAAACCAGCCAAGACCGAAGCTTGCGGCCGAGGTCGCGCTGAGAAGCACGAGAGTGGAGACGGGAACTTTCATACGGGTGCGGGAATGGATACGGGGTGAGGAGGAGCGATGGGAACAGGGAGGCGCTGTCAGAAGGCCACTGCCGACCAGTCGCGGGAAAGAGCATTTTCGATCGACGCGGCTTGTTCGTAGACTGAATTTGACCGGTGTTCTGACAGCGGAGCCAGTTCGGCGGGTCGGCAGAGTCCCAACTCTCCTATGGTGAAGAGGAAGGCTCCGAGTGCCAGGAGACTCCACCGGAGAGCGGAAGGAGCGTGCTGGCTGGGTAAGAGAGCGTTTAACTTCATCGTCGAAGGGTTTGTTCAAGGAATGCATGCGCCGAACGAATGCGGAGTCCGCACACTTTTTTCAAGGTGCCCGCGGAGCGTGAAAGAGGTGGATCTCCTCGGTTGTCGTAAACGGCCCTCCGGCATCGGCAGCCAGCCACTGGCCGGCGCTGGAAAAACGCAAGTCCTGGAGAATGGTCCCCACGCTGCGACGCGAAATCAGTTCCCGGCCGGTGGCGAGATGCCAGAGCTTCAGCGAGCTGTCGAAGCTGGACGAGGCCAAGGTCTTGCCGTCCGCCGAGAACGCCAGCGAGACGACGTTTTGCTTGTGACCACTCAGGTCGGCCAGGAGTTCTCCGGTGGCGGTCGACCACACCCAGATGCTGTTTTCGGAATCGAACCAGTTCCCGGAAGTCGCGAGTTGGGAGCCGTCGGGGGAGAGGGCCGGCCCCGAACCGCCGGCCCGGACCGGGAAGGCGCTCGTTTCGCGCTGCGTGCCAGTGTCCCAGACCCGGGCGAAGCCGGAATCCTCCAGGGTGACGAGTGTGCCCCCGTCGGCACTGAAGCGTGCGGCCTCCAAATTGCCGAGGGCTTGAATGGCGCGGGGAGGGTCGGAGAGCTCCCACCAAGTGGCTTCGCGACGCCCTTGGGTGACCAACTGGCGGCCGTCGGGCGAGAGTGCGATCCGGGCGATCCAATGCTCATCCAAGGGAACCGTCCGGGTGGTTCCCGTCGCCAGGTTCAAGATGTCGACGGTTCCTTCGTCCGTGACCTGGACCGCGGTCGAAAAATCGAGACTGAGGGCCATGGGCTGGCGCCACCGGCTGCGGTTGAACGGGCGCAGCGGCAGGGTTTTGACGAGCATGTGAGAGCGCAACTCGAAGATACGCAGAGTGTCGGTTTCGGCGTCAGCGGAAGCCAGGTGGCGGCCGTCTGGCGAAAGTCCCAAAACGGCGCCTTGTCTCGAAATCACGTTTTCCCGCGCGGGGGTGAAGTCGTCCCATTGATAGAGTGCCCCGTCCTTGCTGCCGGAACTCAAGAGGACGCCACCCGGGGCGAAGGCGAGGCCTTGCACCTCGTGGCGGTGGCCTTTCAGGAAGGCGATGAGCTCCTTGGTGGCGAGATCCCAGAGTCCGATGGAATGATCGAGGCTGGAGGTGGCCAGGACGTCTCCGCTCGCGTTGAGGCTGAGCGCCATGATGGCGCTGGTGTGGCCGTGGGACTCGTGGTCGGTGGAGGGAATCGTGCCGATCTCCTCGCCCGTCCGCGTATCCCAGACGCTGAGAACGAAGGCGCCCTGCGCCGAGGAACGGTTGCGGGGCGCGATGAGGGCGGTGTCATCGTGAACAAATTGGGCCTGACGAATGTAGAGTTCCTCCGAGTTCCGCAGCGTGACCCGCCGGTGCCCGTCGAGAGATCGCCACAATGTCAGCCCAGAGTCGGTATCCGTGAGGACCGTTTCGCCGTCTTGGGAGAAGGCGACCGGCGCCGAGGACTCCCGCTGGCTCCAAATCGGCTCCCAAGTGGCGGTGTGATAGAGGTCGACTCCGCGGCGAGTGCCGACGAGCAGGCGCAAGCCATCCGGGGAGAGAGCGATGGACTGGGCGGACTCGGTGAGTCCCGGGCGGGAGATCCAGGAAGTGGTGCTCCAGGCTTGTACGCCGCTCCGCCCGCCGGTGTAGAGGGTCTGGCCATCGGGAGAGAAATCCAGGCTGGAGGCGGATACGGGCAACTGAATCAGCCGCGTCCGGGATTCGGTATCCCAGACCTGGAGTTCCTCCCCGCGTGTTCCCACAGCGAGGAGATCGCCGCCGGGTGAGTAAGCCAGGACCTCGATGGCTTCGCCCGAGGGAATGAGGATTTCGTGAGTGTCGCCTTCACAGAGGGCTTTCAGGTAGCGCCATTCGAAACCGCGAAGATCCGCGGTCTCGCCGGGTGGCGGTTGGGCGTGCTTTTCCACCAGCTGTGCGGCCCGCCCAAGGTTTCCCTCCCGCAGGGCCTGATGAGCCAGGTTCATCTCGGCCACGTACTCGTTCATGCGGGCGACGGCGGCACTGGCTTCGGCCTTTTCCCGGTCGCGTTCGGCCTCTTGGCGCAGCACTTCTTGTTGGACACGCGCCTGGCTGGCCTCGTCGCGCGCCCGGGTGGCGAGCAGGGCCTGCCGGGTGGCCAGCGAGGCCGCGGCGGCGAGGGCCACCACCACGACACCGGCGGCGGTGGCGGCGACGCGGTGACGCCGCATCGTTTTTTGCAAACGATAGAGCGTGCTGGGCGGGCGGGCCGTCACCATTTCGCCATCGAGATGGTGTTGTACGTCGACCGCGAGCGCGTAGGCGGTCTCGTAGCGGCGTTGCCGCTCTTTTTCCAAACATTTCATCACGATCCAATCCAGGTCCCCGCGCAGATCGTGCCTGAGACGCGAGGGATCTCGCTGCCGCCATTGCGCGGTCCGTGTCGCCTGAGCGGGATCGAGGCCGGAAACACGCTGGGAAGGACGTGGCGGTTCGACCTCGCGGATGGTTTGGCGGCAGACGTCGAGCCCGCTCTCGCGGAGTTCGCGGGCGTCGAAGGGCGTTTGCCCGACGAGCAATTCGTAGAGCAGAACGCCCAGGGCGTAGATGTCGCTGCGAGTGTCGATGTCCAGACTGCTCATGTCCGCCTGTTCCGGGCTCATGTAGGCGGGCGTGCCCATGAACGACTGGAACTCAGTGAAGAGGGTCTTGTCGGTGAGGCGTTGCTCGGTGGCCTTGGCGATCCCGAAGTCGATGATTTTGGGAACGGGAATGCCGTCATTGAGGGTCACCAAAATGTTGGTGGGCTTGATGTCCCGGTGGATGATGCCCTTTTGATGGGCGTGCTGGATGGCCAGGCTGACCTGGATCAACAGTTTCAAACGGTCCCGGAGCCCGAGCTTGTGCTGGTCGGCGTAGTCGGTGATGGGAATCCCGCGGACGAGATCCATGACAAAGTAGGGCCGGCCGCGGTCGGTGGTGCCCGCGTCGAGGACCTTGGCGATGTTGGGGTGGTCCATCAGGGCCAGGGCTTGCCTCTCGGATTCGAAGCGGGCGATGACGTTTTTGGTGTCCATCCCCAGCTTGATGACCTTGACCGCCACGCGCCGGCGAACGGGGGTTTCCTGTTTGGCCATGTAGACCATCCCGCACCCGCCCTCACCGATCTCTTGAAGCAATTTGTATGGGCCGATCCACTTGCTGTCCCCGGCCGTGAGGCTGGTGGCGGTGGTGGCTCGGGAGCGGGCCGTTTCCTCGTTCAAGGCCGGCGCTTCGAGAAAATCGCCTAACTGCTCCTCGTCCGCGAGGAGGGCCTCGACCTCCTGGCGCAGGGAAGGGCTGCCTTGGCAGGCGTCCTCGAGCCAGCGTCGCCTCGACTGGCCGGGATCCATGGTGACCACCTCGAGGAAGAGGTCCCGTGCGGTGGGGGGTTGCGTGTTCATCATGGGGTCTTTCGTTTGGTCTCCATGGCGAAAAAACGGGAGGGTATCCGAATCATTCCCTTTTGGAGGAGGTCGAGCGTAGGGAGAAAAGGCGTAGGCAGGCATGGAGAGGAGGGTGATGGAGGCGCGCTTGCAGGAGATGTTGATCGTTCAGTTCATCGACGATGACCCGGTGGCCCTGGCGAAGTTGATCGAGGCAGTCGACGGCCCGGGATTGGGAAGCGACCCAGCTGAGCACGAGGAGCAGCCAGAGGAGCATGGGAAACAGCGCGAGGAGAAAGGCCGTCCCGAGGGTGGCGAAGCTTTCGGTGGGGAAGGCCGCCCGCGAAGCCGAATCCCCAAGAAAAACCCCGATGGCGTCGAAGTAGTCGCGATAGAGCGCGAGGCAGGGCCAGACGAAGAGACTCCAGAATAGGGCGACTCCCAGCCCGCCCGTGAGGCCGGTCGCCAGATGGCCGGGCGCCTGGCGGTCGAGAACCTTCTGGAAAAGCCGGGTCGAGCGGCTCTGGAGGAGATCGAGCCCTTCGAACTCGACCTGCAGCTCCTCCCTTTCACGATCCCGGTTTTCCTGACGGAGATCGCTCCGGATGGCTGCTTCCAATTGGTCCACCAAGGGCGCCAGGCGTTCTCTGACCAGCAGTTTGGCGTGTTGACGCAGCCCGGTGTCCCGTTGCTCGGAGAATTCGCGGTCCCGGGTGACGTTCTTGACTGCGGTCATCGCCGAACTGACGAGAGAGGGAAGGCTGCCTGCGAGGAGGAGGGGAACCTTCTCCAGGGCGCCGTGGAGGAGATTGGCCAGGCCGAGAAAAATCCTCCAGGGAAAGAAGAGGACGGGCGTGCGTTGTTGAAAGACCGAGCGGAGCTGCTGGCGCAAGCCGGCCAGGACGGCGCCATCACTGTCCGTTTCACCGAGCAGTTTCTCCAGAGCCTGGACGGCGAGTCTGCTTTCGATGGCTTTGAGCCGTTTGGCCGCCTCCGCGGTGGCCGGGAGGGCCTGAAGAAGGGCGTGTTCCATCTCTTCTTCGAATCGTTCCTTCATGCGCCGCAATTGCGGGTCGAGGAAAGCCTCCAAGTGCTCGGGTCGGATCACGCTCTGGATGGCCTCACACAACTCCCGTCGGGCGGTTTCCCGAGCCCGTTCCTCATCCTCGTCTGCCAGATGAAAGTCGGGAATGCGCAGGGGAGGGAGCAATCGGGATTTGGGAAGGGTCTTCTCCAGCGAACGCATCAGGGCCTCGATGTCTCCCGGGTCGATGCCGGGCCGGATCTGATTGATCACCGGCAGGAGCGTGGCGCCATCGGCGAAACGGACGTGGTCGAGCAGACCAGCGTCTTCCATGGTCCGGGCCTCGATGACAAGGACCTTGAGGTGGGCTGCTCTTAGGGCCCGGCGAGCGGCCGCCGCCCGTTCGGGATTGGCTTCGTTGGCTCCGGGAACATCGATGAGGGTGTAGTCGCAGCCGAGGTCGAGGAGGTCGCCTTTCTCCACGGGGAGCATGGTTTCGTGGCGGCGATCGAGATCGGCCAGTGGCTGACTGGTCAGCCAGAGGATCCGATTGGTGGCGCCGGCCAGATCTTCGCCCTGCGCGAGCGATTCTTTCAGGCGGGTGTTGCGCAGGAGTTCGGAGAGGAGGCTCGTCTTCCCGGCGTTCTTGGGGCCCAGAAAGGCCACGGCGAACTGGGAGACTCCTTTCTGGGAGGCCACGTCGCGGCAGGCCTGCCGGAAGTCGAGGCATCGCTGGCGTAGGGTTTGGTCGGCCGGCCATTGGGAGGTGTCTCCGAGACGGTCGACCGCCGACTCCACCGCATCGGCGGCCTCGAGACAGGAGGCGAGAATTGAGGGGCTAGCAGCCATAGGAACGGATTTTTTTGAGGGATTCAGGATGGAGGCGGTGGCGGGTCCAGCCGCGTTCGGCCGATCCGTAGCTGGGCACGCGCGGTCTTTCGGCGACGGTCGGAGAGGGGAAATCCATGGCCGACGAACGCGAACATCGCGGGACCCCGACGAGATCGCAGACGATGGCGTGGAAGTTGGCCACCTGCTGTTTCCCGAGCTTCTCCTCCAGGATGTGCTCAAACTCCTTCGCGCCCTGAAGATTCACGCCGAGAGAGGCGGCGACGCCCAGCCCCCCGAGCAAGTCCATGGCCTGGAGAGAAACCAGAGAGATGCCACCGTCGACGAAGGCGAGGAGAAGACCGCCGAAGAGAAGGAAAGCCGAAGTTGCCAGACGGCGGCGGACGCGATGAGGGAGCTGTTTCCAGAGCTCGCCGGTGAGGGTGTCCCATTCCTCGTCGGTGAGATTCGTTTTGTCCTCCTCGATGAAGCGACGGAGGATGGCTTCGGCGTCCGTGGCCCAATACTCCGGGGAACGGTAGTCGCCGGTCGCGCCGCTCCAGAGGCTGAGCATGCGTTGCACGTCCTCGGGATCCACCGTGCCGAAGGCGACCCGACCCTCGCTCTCGCGTTTCCAGCGGGCCTTGAGTTCGGCCTTCTTCCGGCGGAGTTCGTGTCCTGGCAGAGGAGAGAGTTCGCGACCTAGGCGCGCGGCCGCCTTGAAAAAGCGCCAGGGAGGCAACAGGAGCCACTTCGTGTAGCCCGTGGCGGTCCTCTCCAGGCTCTGCTCCATGCTGAGAACGATCTCGGGGCTCATCTTGATCTGGACGTGGCCATGGCGAGTGAGCAGGCCCTCGCATTCATCGCGCAGGCGATGCGAGGCCTCGTCCAGGGAATCGGATCGGGTGGCGAGTTCCCTTTCCAGGGTGTCGATGCCCGACTGGAGATCGTGGTAGAACTCGCCGAGTAGTTCGCGCATGCGGCGGGTCTTCATTGCCTGCGGCGTGAGTTGTTTGGCCAGCTCGGTGAGGGAGCGCTCGCGGCCGATGGCGGCGGGGGCGTTTTCGGCTGGGTTTGAATGGAGCTTGAAAAAACAAGGTTCCCCGGCTTCGAGACGCTCCTGGGAATCTCGCTCGCGGTTGGGATCCCAATCCGGAGCGTGTGAGTGATAGTCCCTGATGAGATAGTCATAGGCGCCGTAGACGGGCTCCTCTTCGTTGAGGTGCAAGACATCCCGCGCCTCCCTCAAGACCTTGGCCGCATCCTCGCGTTTGATGAGGTTGATCACGTGAACTCGCTGGGCCTCCGGCATGGCCTTGAGAATGGTTTGCAGGGTGTCGATCTCGATCTGATTACGTGTGTAGACCACGAAGATCGCGGCGCAGATCTCGGCACATTTGGAAACCATCCCGTGGCGATCGCGATCCCCGGGTGCCTCCGCCCGCTGAATGTCCGGGCAGTCGAGCAGGCTCAATTGATAGCCGGAAAGGGCCGGGTCGGTCGCCACCAGGGGACGGTGGAGGCGGTCCAGCGCGTTTTGCTGGCGCCGCGCCTCCTCGGGGTCCTCGTCGAGCGGCTCGGGATCGGCCTCGAAGACCCGGGCGAGCAGATCGAACAATTTGGCGTGAAAGGGCGCATCTTCTTTCCAGAGATCGGGGATCCAGAGCGTGAATCGTTGCGATCCCTCACGTTGTTTCACGCCGCGCAGCACGCGGCATCGATTCCTCTCGGAGAGAAAGGAGGCCAGGAGGGAGGATTTGCCGCTGTTGAGGAGTCCCACGACGGCGACGATCGGGATGACTCCGAATCGCTCGATCAATTCGTGTTTGGTGACCAGTCCCGCGTGGATTTCGGGGGCCCAGTGCTGGAGGGCTTCGCGCGCCGTGAGCGTGTCTTGGCGGGGCCAGGTCTGTTCGATGAGCGGCAGGCCGTGGAGTCGCGCCCAGCAGGCGTCCACTGCCCGTGCCTCCTCCGCGAACTCTTGCTCGGCGCCCGTCATCGCCTGTCTTTAAACGGGGGAGGGAAAAGAATCAACCCGACGTGAACGCGCCGCGAGCGGCCATTTGACGGATCGGGGCGGCGCTCTTAACGATGTGAGGATGGTCAGCGAAGGTGAAGGCGAGCATGGGAAGAACCTTGAGCGTTGGTTCGGATTCCCCTCGTTTCGCGAAGGTCAGGAGGCCGTGGTGCGTTGCCTTCTGGAAGGCCGTTCGGCATTGGCGGTGTTCCCCACGGGCGGAGGAAAGTCGCTCTGTTATCAATATCCCGCCCTGATTCTTGAGGGTGTCACGTTAGTGGTTTCTCCGCTCATCGCCCTGATGAAGGATCAGGTCGATGCCTTGCGGTCTCGAGGGCTTTCGGCGGAGCGGCTGGATTCGACCCGATCGCTGGAGGAAGTGAGGGCGATCTACCAGCAGTTAGACCAGGGGACACTGAAGATGTTGTACGTGGCGCCCGAGCGTTTGTCCAATGATGCATTTTCGCTGAAGATGAAACGATGGCGCATCGCCATGATGGCGATCGACGAAGCGCATTGCATTTCGGAGTGGGGACACAATTTCCGGCCCGATTACTTGAAGCTTGCCCGTCTGGTGAAGAGGCTGCGCATTCCCCGGGTGCTGGCCCTCACGGCCACCGCGACTCCGCCGGTGTCCAAGGATATCCGCGAGGCCTTTGGGATCGCCGAGGCCGATCACTACCAGCGATCGTTTCACCGCGCGAACCTGGAACTGCGTGTCACGGCCTGTCGCACGGAGGAACGGGACGCGCTCTTGACCAAACGTTTGCGCGACGAACACGCTGGTGACTCGGCAGTGGTCTACGTGACCTTGCAGCACACCGCGGAGTCGGTGGCGACCCGATTGCAGCGGGCCGGCATCAGGGCCCGCGCTTATCACGCGGGCCTGCCCGATGATGTTCGAGCCGAGTGTCAGGAAGCCTTCATGTCGGGCGACACTCCGGTCATCGTGGCCACCATCGCCTTCGGGATGGGGATCGACAAGAGCGACATTCGCACGATCTATCATTACAATCTACCCAAGAGCTTGGAGAACTACAGCCAGGAGATTGGGAGAGCGGGGCGAGACGGGCGGGATTCGATTTGTGAGCTATTGGCCTGTGCGGATGATCTGGTCACGCTGGAAAACTTTGCCTTTGGCGACACACCGACGCCGCAGGCGCTGAGCCATCTGGTGGATCATCTGCTGCGTCAGGGAGATGAGTTCGACGTCTCGCTCTACGATCTTTCGGTGACCAACGACATCCGGCTCCTGGTCGTGTCGACCCTGATGACCTATTTGGAACTGGAGGGGATTTTGGCGGCGACGCGGACGTTTTACAGTGAGTATCGCACGCGTTTTGTGCGGGATTTGGAGTCTCTCTTGCGAGGCTACAACGCGCGCCGGCAGGATTTCCTTCGACGGCTTTTTGCCGCGGGCCGGAAGGGGAGGACGTGGATCACGATTGCTCCCGATGCCGTGGCTGCGGAGCTGGGCGAACCGCGGGAGCGGATCGTGGCGGCTCTGCAGTATCTGCAGGATGCCGGTGATCTGGTGGTGCAGACCGCCGGTGTCCGGCAGGGTTTTCGGGTGGTGAAACGACCGGAATCGCCCAGAGCGGTGGCGGAGCGAATGCGGGTGCTGTTTGAGAAGCGGGAAGCGATGGACATCGATCGCCTGCGAAGGGTCGTTCGCCTGGCGGAGCACCCGGACTGCCTGACTCAAGCCCTGCTCGCCTACTTCGGCGAGGCGTTGGGGGAGGTCTGCGGGCATTGTTCGCGGTGCCTGGGCTCTTCAGCGGAGCCGGAACCGCGCTCGCCGGAACCGGAAATTGGCGAGGCGGAAATGGAGCGAGTCCGGACCCTGGTGGCGGAGCGCTTGCCGGCCTTGAGGTCGCCCCGTCAGCTGGCGCGTTTCCTCTGCGGACTGACGAGCCCGGCCTCCTCTCGGGCGCGCCTGACTCGTCGGGATGAGTTTGGCATGTTCGAGGGCCTGCGTTTCGACAAGGTCCGGGAATGGGTCGAAACGCTGATTCTTTCGTAGGTACCGTAGAATCCGTCCTTGCTGCATGTCGGATTTATCCTAGGGTGAAGCAACCAAGCGGAGAACCCTTTTTGGGTATGGTGATGTCAAGAGAGCTGAATTTATCGGGACTTTCCTGGGTTTGGAGATGTCTCCAGGCTCTGGTCGCGGTCGTTCTTCAGGCTCTCTCTCTGCCAGGGGGAATCGACGCCGCTCCTTTGGGCCGTTTGGGCAGAATGATTGATGGCGGGCGATGGAGACTGCCGAGGCTGAGAGGGTCATGCCAACCCCGGACCGGCCGTTCCAGTGCCGTGGATGCCAACCTCAAATTACAAAAACATGTCAGCATCGACAACGAATCAAAGAAAACCGTCCGATGGACAGGGCCGCCGGGGCGGACAAAAAAGAAGTGGAAATCGCCGTGGAAGGCGGAGTGGAGGACAACAGGGTAAGGCTCAGGGACGCCACGGAGGCGGCGTCGGCGCGCGAAGCGGGGGAGCGAGTTTTTCTCGGATGCCCCGCAGCAAACCGAAACCCTCTCTCTGGCAGCGTTTGCTGGGAATGCTCGGATTGGGCGGCGGCGAAAATGGAAAGAAGCCGAGAGCGAAGTCAGGAGTGAAAACGAGGAGCCGGGAGAATGGCTCGAAGGAGTCGTCCAAGCCCCGGGTCCGCACCACGATCGCCAAGGGTGCCAGTTCCAGGGATGGCAAGGGCGGGGTGAAAAAAGTGAAGCGTCCCCCGGAGCGGGTCGAAGTCACCTCCCCGCGGCTTTATGTGGGCAATCTGTCCTACGACGCAACGGAGTCCGACCTCTCGGAGCTCTTCAATGGCGTGGGCATGGTGAACAGCGCCGAGATCGTCTATCACACGCGCACCCAGCGTTCCAAGGGCTACGGTTTCGTGGAGATGGCGAGTCTCGATGAAGCCTTGCGGGCGGTGGACGAGTTGCACGACAAAGAATACATGGGCCGAATGATGGTGGTTTCGGGCGCGAAGAAGCCGAACCCAGCCTGAGCCGATGCCGTGAACCTGGCCTTCTCGGGCACGGCGTGCGTGCGTGCTTGCTTGCGTGAGCGAACGAGGGAGAATCGGCGCCAGTGGCTTTTTAATGAATGGCTCTCCGCAGGGATGGCCATTTTTTTGGCCTCTTCAGCAGAATCTGTGGGTGCCCAGGCGGCGCGATTCACCTAGAATCCTGACCAGCAACAAGTTATATCCAATCTTAATGGGCATCAAAGTTGTGGCAACAAGCCAGCTGCCCATCCAAACCTCGGATTTGCGAGGACAACGCTTGCGCCGGGGCTGCCCCTGGTAGGGCTCAGCCCATGAAACAAGTAGTTTCAGCAGTTCTGGGGTCCAGGGGCAGCGGGACCCGGCGTCCAGCGTTCCCGGAGCAAATCCGGAATTTCACCCACAGATTCTGCTGAAGACCCATATTTGAAGCGATGCTGCGCAGTGGTCGGTTGAGCTACGGCGAGATGCGCGACCGCCAGACTGGACGATTGCAAGTGCTGTGTTTTGCGGGATTGCTCTGGGAATTATTCCGAAACATCATTGAGGGAGCTTTCGAGACATTGTCCGAGACATTTAGCAAGCAGACACTGAAACAAGTTTTTGAAGCCATTGAGATTGAGGTAGAAGATTTTCTCAATCGAGCACTCCAACTAGACCCAGAATCCGTGGGATCTCAAGTTGCCGCGGAATTGAATGGAGCACTTTGACTCAACAGATTATCAAGTACCACTGATCAGATGTGAGGTCCAAGGAGGGCCGCAAGATGCCTGCGGTGAAGTATCTGCATCAACAGTCCGAGTCCAATTCCAAGCCTCACTTCATCATGAGCCATTCCTTTCAGGCCTTCGGCGTGCTCTGTCAGGTTGGCGGATACTTCTTCTGCGTTCCGGTCTGTGCACGCATTCACGAAGGTATCGTCACTTCAAACCGCGACAGGAGAACCTTGATCGACAAGGCCAACGAGATGCTCGCATCCGTCTGTAGAGGTCAGGAGTTCGTCTTGCTGGCCGACGCCTACTACGCCAACGGAAAGGTGATCCGGAGCACCAAGGGGCGTTCCGGTGTGCTGGTCACGAGGGTTCGACGCACGACAACCGGCTTTCGGCCTGCGGCAGTGCCACGCAAACGCAAACGCGGACGACCGAAAAAGTATGGCGCTGCGGTGAAGCTCCAGAATGTCTTTGGAACGGGCGGCTTCAGTTCCGTTCCCAGTCCCGTATATGGGGAGAGAAACATCTCTGTCCGGTTCAAGTCGGTGGATCTGTTGTGGAAGCCCGCCGGGGCGATGGTCCGCTTCATTCTCGTCGATCATCCCACCTCGTGAGTGAGAAGTTCTGTAACTAGATCATCATGCGGCGAAGCGTGAACCTTCGGAGCGAGTGAAGTCTATTTTATCAAGGATGAATTTTCGGAACGCTGAACCTTTTCCGCCGTGGTGCAAAAATCCAGGCAGCGTGTTTTTCAAGGCGGCTGAGACAATCATTTCCGAAGGCAGCACGTCTGGGCGGATGGTTCGGATCCAGGTTCCAAAGTGTTTCCAGACCAGACCGTCACATGTCATGGCAAGGTACTGTAACATGCCCTGAGCGATCATGCCGGTCTGCACAAACACATGATATGCGTGCATCTTTCTCTGCACCTGTCTGCGATATTTCTCGGTAGTCCGGTGGAGGTATTGGTTACCATTGCGACGCTTGAGCGGTCGCATAGCGGCCATCCAGAAATGGTATCCGAATGAGCCGACCGAATGCACCGCTTGCTTGAAAGCGACTTCGATCTTGAAACGCAAACTGTAGAGCAAGATGATCTCCTGAGCTTCCATGGTGAGGTCGGTAGACAAGAGGATGATCCGCCCTCTCGTGGGATCTCGTGAGTGAGAAGTTCTGAGAAATGACCGGAAGTTGTGGATGAGGGCGGTCGGGGCATCATGAAGAGTTCAACCATTTACCAAAACAACTGAACTCCAATGAAAACCACCAACCACCCCACCGAATCCGCATCTATCCTCGGCCAGGAAGGAGCAAGCACCGTCTGCCAGAACGCCCTTGAGGCCACCCTGCGACAAGGAGCCCAAGTGCTTCTTCAGGCCGCCATCGACAACGAAGTCTCCGACTACATTCAAGCCCATCAACATCAGCGTGATGACCAGGGTCATCGCCAAGTCGTTCGCAACGGCCATCTTCCTGAAGCGACAACTTCAGACTGGAATAGGAAACGTTTCTGTTCGGCAGCCCAGGATCAATGATCGCCGATCAGGCCAGCGGTTCACCAGCGCCATCCTTCCGCCGTACCTACGCCGAGTCGCTTCACTGGACAACCTCATCCCGGCACTCTACCTGCGAGGAATCTCAACCTCCGAGATGAGTCGAGCCTTAGAGCCGATCCTCGGTGAGAACGCATCGGGTCTTTCTGCAGCCAACATCGTTCGACGAGGAAGAGCAATGGGAGAAAGAACGCGAGCAATGGAGCAAGCGTGACCTCAGCGACAAGGAATACGTCTATCTCTGGGCCGACGGGATCTACTTCAATGTCAGGCTCAATGACGACCGCCCATGTGTTCTCGTAATCGTCGGCTCCTTACCCGATGGAACCAAGGAATTGGTAACCATCAGCGATGGAGAACGAGAGAGCAAACTGTCCTGGAAAAATGTGCTCAGAGACCTCAAGAAACGAGGATTGAAAATCCCTCCGAAACTGAGTATCGCCGATGGAGCTCTCGGGTTCTGGAGCGCCTTGGAAGAGGAATATCCGACAAGCAAACAGCAACGATGTTGGGTGCACAAGACAGCCAACATCCTCGACAAGCTGCCGAAGAAAGCGCAGCCCCTTGCCAAGGAACGCATCCATGAAATCTACATGGCGGAAACAAAGAAGGCCGCCTTGGAGGCCTATGACGAGTTCTTCACGCTCTACGAAGCCAAGTATCCGAAAGCGTGCGCCTGCCTGAAGAAAGACAAGGAAACTCTACTAACGTTCTACGATTTTCCAGCCGAGCACTGGAGACACATCCGGACGACAAACCCGATTGAGTCGACGTTTGCCACGGTCCGCCATCGGACTCGACAAACCAAAGGGTGCGGATCGAGGAAAGCAACCCTTTCAATGGTCTACAAGCTCGGCCTGGAAGCCGAGAAAGGCTGGCGTCGACTGAACGGATATCGTCAACTTGACAAAGTCGTGCAAGGAATCATCTTCGTGGACGGCATCGAGCAGCAAACCGCTGCCTAACCCATGATCGAACTTCGAATGGTGTTCCGACCGCCCTCATCCACAACTTCCGGTCATTTCTCAGAAGTTCTGTAACTGGATCATCATGCGGCGAAGCGTGAACCTTCGGAGCGAGTGAAGTCTATTTTATCAAGGATGAATTTTCGGAACGCTGAACCTTTTCCGCCGTGGTGCAAAAATCCAGGCAGCGTGTTTTTCAAGGCGGCTGAGACAATCATTTCCGAAGGCAGCACGTCTGGGCGGATGGTTCGGATCCAGGTTCCAAAGTGTTTCCAGACCAGACCGTCACATGTCATGGCAAGGTACTGTAACATGCCCTGAGCGATCATGCCGGTCTGCACAAACACATGATATGCGTGCATCTTTCTCTGCACCTGTCTGCGATATTTCTCGGTAGTCCGGTGGAGGTATTGGTTACCATTGCGACGCTTGAGCGGTCGCATAGCGGCCATCCAGAAATGGTATCCGAATGAGCCGACCGAATGCACCGCTTGCTTGAAAGCGACTTCGATCTTGAAACGCAAACTGTAGAGCAAGATGATCTCCTGAGCTTCCATGGTGAGGTCGGTAGACAAGAGGATGATCCGCCCTCTCGTGGGATGATCGACGAGAACGAAGCGGACCATCGCCCCGGCGGGCTTCCACAACAGATCCACCGACTTGAACCGGACAGAGATGTTTCTCTCCCCATATACGGGACTGGGAACTGAACTGGAGCCGCCCGTTCCAAGGACATTCTGGAGCTTCACCGCAGCGCCATACTTTTTCGGTCGTCCGCGTTTGCGTTTGCGTGGCACTGCCGCAGGCCGAAAGCCGGTTGTCGTGCGCCGAACCCTCGTGACCAGCACACCGGAACGCCCCTTGGTGCTCTGGATCACCTTTCCGTTGGCGTAGTAGGCGTCGGCCAGCAAGACGAACTCCTGACCTCTACAGACGGATGCGAGCATCTCGTTGGCCTTGTCGATCAAGGTTCTCCTGTCGCGGTTTGAAGTGACGATACCTTCGTGAATGCGTGCACAGACCGGAACGCAGAAGAAGTATCCGCCAACCTGACAGAGCACGCCGAAGGCCTGAAAGGAATGGCTCATGATGACTCGTGAGTGGGAAGTTCTCAGACCGGTTTCTCTTTGCCTGGCGTGTCTGTCTGACTGCGTAATAGAGCGATCTTCGGAGAAATGACCGGAAGTTGTGGATGAGGGCGGTCGGGGCATCATGAAGAGTTCAACCATTTACCAAAACAACTGAACTCCAATGAAAACCACCAACCACCCCACCGAATCCGCATCTATCCTCGGCCAGGAAGGAGCAAGCACCGTCTGCCAGAACGCCCTTGAGGCCACCCTGCGACAAGGAGCCCAAGTGCTTCTTCAGGCCGCCATCGACAACGAAGTCTCCGACTACATTCAAGCCCATCAACATCAGCGTGATGACCAGGGTCATCGCCAAGTCGTTCGCAACGGCCATCTTCCTGAAGCGACAACTTCAGACTGGAATAGGAAACGTTTCTGTTCGGCAGCCCAGGATCAATGATCGCCGATCAGGCCAGCGGTTCACCAGCGCCATCCTTCCGCCGTACCTACGCCGAGTCGCTTCACTGGACAACCTCATCCCGGCACTCTACCTGCGAGGAATCTCAACCTCCGAGATGAGTCGAGCCTTAGAGCCGATCCTCGGTGAGAACGCATCGGGTCTTCTGCAGCCAACATCGTTCGACGAGGAAGAGCAATGGAGAAAGAACGCGAGCAATGGAGCAAGCGTGACCTCAGCGACAAGGAATACGTCTATCTCTGGGCCGACGGGATCTACTTCCATGTCAGGCTCAATGACGACCGCCCATGTGTTCTCGTAATCGTCGGCTCCTTACCCGATGGAACCAAGGAATTGGTAACCATCAGCGATGGAGAACGAGAGAGCAAACTGTCCTGGAAAAATGTGCTCAGAGACCTCAAGAAACGAGGATTGAAAATCCCTCCGAAACTGAGTATCGCCGATGGAGCTCTCGGGTTCTGGAGCGCCTTGGAAGAGGAATATCCGACAAGCAAACAGCAACGATGTTGGGTGCACAAGACAGCCAACATCCTCGACAAGCTGCCGAAGAAAGCGCAGCCCCTTGCCAAGGAACGCATCCATGAAATCTACATGGCGGAAACAAAGAAGGCCGCCTTGGAGGCCTATGACGAGTTCTTCACGCTCTACGAAGCCAAGTATCCGAAAGCGTGCGCCTGCCTGAAGAAAGACAAGGAAACTCTACTAACGTTCTACGATTTTCCAGCCGAGCACTGGAGACACATCCGGACGACAAACCCGATTGAGTCGACGTTTGCCACGGTCCGCCATCGGACTCGACAAACCAAAGGGTGCGGATCGAGGAAAGCAACCCTTTCAATGGTCTACAAGCTCGGCCTGGAAGCCGAGAAAGGCTGGCGTCGACTGAACGGATATCGTCAACTTGACAAAGTCGTGCAAGGAATCATCTTCGTGGACGGCATCGAGCAGCAAACCGCTGCCTAACCCATGATCGAACTTCGAATGGTGTTCCGACCGCCCTCATCCACAACTTCCGGTCATTTCTCACGATCTTCGCCTTGGATAGTTCAATGCTCAGATCGATCAGTTCGGTGGTCAGTTTCTTGAATTTCCCCCAGCGTTTCATAAAATGGCCAGTCAGGCCATCATGTAGTAGGCGATTTCTTCTTCGACGGCCTGATTGTCTCCGAGTGTCAATGTGAGTCGACCTTGAGGGCGAGTCAGACGTCCGGCACGCTGGATGATTTTGCGGCGAATCGTGCCGAGTCCTTCAAAGATCCACTCCGCAGCCCTTTGGGGGGACGATTTGCGTGACCGCTCCGCAGATCGCATCTGCATTTCGCGTGTGAGATTGTGGGTGAGGATACTGGCCAAAAGGAAAGCTTCGTTGGCGGCACGTCGCTTGGCCGGAATATAGTCCATCTGGGCCTGGCTCTTGGCTTCGCCAAAAATCTTCTCCTGAGAGCCACGCCCTTCATGAAATTTCACCACATGAGCGGCCGTGTTTGTCTTGTTGGTGATGATCGCCTCGTATTCATAGTTCTCCTCGACTGGTTCGAAAAGATCCAGTTGGAGCGGTCCTTTGCGCTGAGTGCGCCTCATGGTTCGAATGCACAAAATGCGCGCTTTGCGCGTCCAACTTTTTGGCTTCCAGCGGATTTCGAAGTGATGAGTTTTTCCCTCTCCGCCTCGGGTTCGGGACCAGCGACGGCGCTTCTCGATGATGCCCTTGAGTTCCACGAGCCACTCGAAAGGCACCGAGAACGTATATTCCAGGCCAAGGGTCTTTGCCTCTGAAATCATCTGATCGCTGAAAAACGCGCTGTCGGCGCGCAACTCGATCTGCACATCAGGCAGCACCTTGCGAATCTTTTCCACGCAGGAACGGAGGAATTCCACCGCGCCATTGGAGTCATGGACGTTGCCGCTTCGATGAAGGAAGTCGAAGATTTGTCCGGTTTGAGCGATCGTCGCGAGCAGTGGATAATAACTGTGCTCTCCTTTTCTTCTTGTTAAATCCCACAGCCGTCCCTTCCGCATGGCGACTCGTGCTCTGCACGCTTCCGTCCAAATCAAGCGTGATGCGTTTGATTCCCTCCTCCTGAAGTCGCGACAGGCAAACGAAATGATTCATCTCCCTCATCCTCTCAAGGCTTTGACAATCGACCTCTCCCAACATCCGGCTCATCGTTGGGACACTGGGCAATTGGTGCATCCCCAAAACCTGTCGTACAAGGGGATCATCTCGGTAGTAGTCCAAATCTCGAAGCATCCGGTAGCCCAGTATAAGATGCACGATAAGACACATGAAAACCTTGTGGAACTTGTAGAAGCGGGACATGCGCCGATCCAGTGGATCAAAGCACTGCTGAAGCTTCCCCTCCAGATCCAATTCCTGAAAGAGCTTCTGAAAGATAACGAGACCGCCGAAAGAGGTCAGTTCTTGATCTTCAAATTTGATCGCCGGAATCGTTCTGGACTTTACATTAATCGTACGTCGTGCTACTCTCACTGTAGGTGGCTTTTGGGTTGAAGTGTTTGGTGTTTTGGTAGATTCCACAAATCAACCTTATCCCAAAAGCCCCTGTCACTATTTTCTTGGGATTCTTGCCCCGATTTATGAAACTATGGGGTTTCTTGTACTCCTCTGTTTCTTTTCGTAGTCCCTTCACGTGATCTGGCCAGACGTGTTCAGTCCGGCTCCTCATCTCATGCGTGTAGCTCAGTTGGTAATACACGCCGCGCTGGCGTTGTCGATCTCGGTATTGCTTGCTGATGCTCCCAGGCCGCATTGGCCCGATTGCAGCTAACTTTGCCGCAAGTTTCTGGACTCTTTTTTCAGTGATCTGATCTTTTTCATGGTCATTAGCTTATATATGCGAATGTCTAGGAAAATCAAATCATTTGTTATGGATCTCTGGATTTCTTGGTGGAATATCGTCTGTCTTCTGCGACCCGCTTTCTCGAGAGCCCGCACCTTTCTCTGGTTTCTGCTCGTCTTGGCCGCTTTCTCCGTGCGCAATGACCTCCTCGGGGTTTCCAGTTTCGTCCGCGCTCTCGGTTTGTCAGAACACTTCTATGAGCACTTACTCCATTTCTTCCACAGCAATGCCGTGAAGACGGACCGGCTTGCAGAACTTTGGTTCGCCATCGTGATCAAGCACTTCCCTGTCTACAAGATCGGTTGTCGCCCCGTCCTGGTTCTCGACGGCATCAAGAAGTCCAAGGAGGGCCGCAAGATGCCTGCGGTGAAGTATCTGCATCAACAGTCCGAGTCCAATTCCAAGCCTCACTTCATCATGAGCCATTCCTTTCAGGCCTTCGGCGTGCTCTGTCAGGTTGGCGGATACTTCTTCTGCGTTCCGGTCTGTGCACGCATTCACGAAGGTATCGTCACTTCAAACCGCGACAGGAGAACCTTGATCGACAAGGCCAACGAGATGCTCGCATCCGTCTGTAGAGGTCAGGAGTTCGTCTTGCTGGCCGACGCCTACTACGCCAACGGAAAGGTGATCCGGAGCACCAAGGGGCGTTCCGGTGTGCTGGTCACGAGGGTTCGACGCACGACAACCGGCTTTCGGCCTGCGGCAGTGCCACGCAAACGCGGACGACCGAAAAAGTATGGCGCTGCGGTGAAGCTCCAGAATGTCTTTGGAACGGGCGGCTTCAGTTCCGTTCCCAGTCCCGTATATGGGGAGAGAAACATCTCTGTCCGGTTCAAGTCGGTGGATCTGTTGTGGAAGCCCGCCGGGGCGATGGTCCGCTTCGTTCTCGTCGATCATCCCACGAGAGGGCGGATCATCCTCTTGTCTACCGACCTCACCATGGAAGCTCAGGAGATCATCTTGCTCTACAGTTTGCGTTTCAAGATCGAAGTCGCTTTCAAGCAAGCGGTGCATTCGGTCGGCTCATTCGGATACCATTTCTGGATGGCCGCTATGCGACCGCTCAAGCGTCGCAATGGTAACCAATACCTCCACCGGACTACCGAGAAATATCGCAGACAGGTGCAGAGAAAGATGCACGCATATCATGTGTTTGTGCAGACCGGCATGATCGCTCAGGGCATGTTACAGTACCTTGCCATGACATGTGACGGTCTGGTCTGGAAACACTTTGGAACCTGGATCCGAACCATCCGCCCAGACGTGCTGCCTTCGGAAATGATTGTCTCAGCCGCCTTAAAAAACACGCTGCCTGGATTTTTGCACCACGGCGGAAAAGGTTCAGCGTTCCGAAAATTCATCCTTGATGAAATAGACTTCACTCGCTCCGAAGGTTCACGCTTCGCCGCATGATGATCCAGTTACAGAACTTCTCACTCACGAGATGATGAAGTGAGGCTTGGAATTGGACTCGGACTGTTGATGCAGATACTTCACCGCAGGCATCTTGCGGCCCTCCTTGGACTTCTTGATGCCGTCGAGAACCAGGACGGGGCGACAACCGATCTTGTAGACAGGGAAGTGCTTGATCACGATGGCGAACCAAAGTTCTGCAAGCCGGTCCGTCTTCACGGCATTGCTGTGGAAGAAATGGAGTAAGTGCTCATAGAAGTGTTCTGACAAACCGAGAGCGCGGACGAAACTGGAAACCCCGAGGAGGTCATTGCGCACGGAGAAAGCGGCCAAGACGAGCAGAAACCAGAGAAAGGTGCGGGCTCTCGAGAAAGCGGGTCGCAGAAGACAGACGATATTCCACCAAGAAATCCAGAGATCCATAACAAATGATTTGATTTTCCTAGACATTCACATATATAAGCTAATGACCATGAAAAAGATCAGATCACTGAAAAAAGAGTCCAGAAACTTGCGGCAAAGTTAGCTGCAATCGGGCCAATGCGGCCTGGGAGCATCAGCAAGCAATACCGAGATCGACAACGCCAGCGCGGCGTGTATTACCAACTGAGCTACACGCATGAGATGAGGAGCCGGACTGAACACGTCTGGCCAGACCACGTGAAGGGACTACGAAAAGAAACAGAGGAGTACAAGAAATTCAAGAAACTGACCACCGAACTGATCGATCTGAGCATTGAACTATCCAAGGCGAAGATCGCTCTATTACGCAGTCAGACAGACACGCTAGGCAAAGAGAAACCGGTCTGAGAACTTCCCACTCACGAGATCCCAAGTTGCCGCCCAAATACCTGGAGCATGCGCGAGCGGCTTTCGCAATGTGCGAGAACATCGATTGGAACGTCGGGCGCCTCATGGCAAAGCTCGACGAACTGAAACTGGCCGAGAATACGATGGTCCTCTACTTCTGCGACAACGGCCCAAACGGCAATCGCTACAATGGAGGAATGCGTGGTCGCAAGGGATCCACCGATGAAGGCGGTGTCCGCTCCCCGCTGTTTTTCCGCTGGCCGGCCAAGATCAAGGCTGGGACGGAGATTTCTCAGATCAGTTCGGTGATGGATCTCTTGCCCACTCTGGCCGAGATGGCCGGCATCGAAGTGACCGGAACCAAACCTCTCGACGGGATCTGCTCTGCCAGAGTCTTGATGGCTCTGGCCTGGGGAATCGAAGTGACCGGAACCAAACCTCTCGACGGGATCAGCGTCGCGCCCTTGCTCCTCGGAACGGCCGAGAGCTGGGAGCCTCGGACCCTGCGACATCATTGGAGGAACAAGGTCTCCGTCCGCACGCAGCGATACCGTCTCGATGATCGTGGCAGGCTATATGACATCCCGAACGATCCCGGACAGCAGAAGCCGATCCATGGCGAAAAACCGGAAGTGGCCGAGAACTTGAAGAAAGTCGCCGAGATATTCCGTGCCGAGATGCTGGCAGACTTCGGAAAGGGGTTCGACAAGCGCCCGTTTGTGATCGGCCATCCCGATTCGAAACGGACGCAGATTCCGGCCCGTGACGGCGTCGCCCACGGCAGCATCCAACGATCCAACCGCTATCCAAACGATTCCTTTTTTCGGGTCTTCAGCAGAATCTGTGGGTGAAATTCCGGATTTGCTCCGGGAACGCTGGACGCCGGGTCCCGCTGCCCCTGGACCCCAGAACTGCTGAAACTACTTGTTTCATGGGCTGAGCCCTACCAGGGGCAGCCCCGACGCAAGCGTTGTCCTCGCAAATCCGAGGTTTGGATGGGCAGCTGGCTTGTTGCCACAACTTTGATGCCCATTAAGATTGGATATAACTTGTTGCTGGTCAGGATTCTAGGTGAATCGCGCCGCCTGGGCACCCACAGATTCTGCTGAAGAGGCACAAAAAAGAAATCCGCCTCGCTGGCCCGCATGGAATCTAACAGCCACTCACGCTGTTGGGAGCCCAGTATGGAAAGGCCCGGCTGGTCGCGTTGAGTAATGTCGTGCATATCACGGGCTCCTCGCGTGTCCAGGAGATAGAACTCGCAGTTGGCGACCTGGAACTTGCCGTAGCTGGCGCGGCCGATGGAGTAGGAGACCTGGTCGTCCACCTTGGCGGGCATGTGCAACTCGAGGGTGTGGGCATCGACCACGCGATCGATGCCGTAGACGTAGGAATTGGGATGACCGTCATCGTTGTCGTAGCGCATGTCGTTCGCGCCGGCTTCCTCGGTTCCCCAGTGGACGTGGAGACTGAGCATCGTTTCCAGGGGCAAACGGGTGAAGTCGGCCTCTGGATCGGTCAAGAGGCGGCTGCCGGCTTTCATTTCGGCCCGGCCGAAATGGACGCGCTGGGCGTGCTCCACCGGGTTGACCCAGCCCAGGTAGTCGTACCAGGCGCGGGTGCCGATGTCGCGGAACACCGTGCGCCGGTGACGTTTGCCCTGGCTGGCGGTGCCCCAAATGTCGTTGACGAGTTCGTGGTCGTCGAACGTGAAATAGCTGGGAACGTGACGATGCCATTTGGCCAGGTCCACGCCCCGATCGAGGTAGAGTTTGTAGTTCTCCCAGACGCCCACGATGGTGGGCATCACCGCCACCGTCCGCGGTAATTGATCGATTCCTTGAATGAGCCGCCAGGCCTCGGGAGGATACTCGCGCAGTTCCTCGTAGAGCCAGTCACCGTTCATGACGTGGAAATGGACCTGATCGGCCCAGTCACGATTGAGGTTTCGTAGACCGGAAGCTGGTGACCGCCGCCGTGGAGAGGGTTTTGGTTGGCGCAGGAACCGACCTCGAAGCGAAAGTTGAAGAGTCCCTTGGGATTGTGTTCCAGATGGCGGCTCTGCGCCGCACTGGGCAAGGTGCGGAAGGATGCGCGGTGCCCGTGGGGCCGGCCGTTGACTTCTATATAATAATGATAGAGAGAGTCGGCCTCGAGGTCAGACAGCGTGACGAAGCCTGTGTTGTCGCCGCTCAGGCGCGTGATCCCGGTCGCAGCGCCGTCGAGGCGGTTCGGCTCCGTCCCGAAACGGACGCGGAACTCGCCGGGATCGGAGGTGCGGGCCCAGACGCGGACGGATTGATCCGTCACGTGACCGAGCATGGGCCCATGGGTCAGGCGGATCGGATCGCGCTCGGCGCGCAGGCTGGCAAGCGGAAGAAGCGCGAGGAGGAGGAAGAGGCCGAGATCGAGAGGGTGAAAGGAGCGCGAGTTCATGACCCGCGAAGTGTGAAGGAAAAGGCGGGTCGGGGGCAAAACGATTGAGGCCGAATGATCGAGGCGGAAAACAGAAGGCCCGCGAGTCGCTGTGGACTCGCGGGCCGGGAAGGAGGGGGGCGAAAGGGCCGCCGGGTCTTGGGCCTATTTCTCCGCGAACTGCGCGTCGAAGACGATGTTGGAGGCCGGGAAATCGATGCTCTTGCAGTAGGCGCAGGATTCGGTGGCGCCGTGTTCGCGATCCATGCCGCCATCCTCCCATTCCACCGAGAGCGGGCCGGTGTATTGGATGTCGTTGAGCGCCCGGATGACTTTTTCAAAATCGATGTCGCCGCGACCGACCGACTTGAAGTCCCAAAAACGGCGATGGTCGTGGAAGTCGACATGACCGCCGAAGACGCCGGCCTCGGTGGGCTTGTCGGACCAGGAGACATCCTTCATGTGGACGTGATTGATCCGGTCGGCGAAGCGGCAGATGAATTCGACGTAGTCGACGCCCTGATAGCCGAAGTGGCTCGGGTCGTAGTTGAACCCGAATGCGGGGTGTCCGTCCAATGCCTCGATGGCGCGCTGCGCGGAGGCGATGTCGAAAGCGATCTCGGTGGGGTGCACTTCCAGACCGAATTTGATTCCGTTGGCCTGGAACTCATCGAGGATCGGCGTCCAGCGCTTGGCGAAATCCTTGAATCCGTTCTCGATCTGATTCGGAAGAACGGGCGGGAAAGAGTAGACGAGGTGCCAGATGGAACTTCCGGTGAAGCCGTTGATGACCTTGACGCCGAATTCCTTGGCTACCCGG
The DNA here is from genome assembly GCA_965204485.1 of Verrucomicrobiales bacterium. Taxonomy (GTDB): domain Bacteria; phylum Verrucomicrobiota; class Verrucomicrobiia; order Verrucomicrobiales; family DEV007; genus JAACDM01. The sequence continues at coordinate 8,957 of CBDBEZ010000030.1, read as the reverse complement.
GCCGTCTTCATGAGTTCTTCCGCCGCGCGTTGACGGACGCCCTCGGGATCGCCGTCGCCGTAGACGTAATCCGGCAGGATGGACTTGTGCCGCTCGTCGATGTTATCGCAGACGGCCTGGCCCACCAGGTGGGTGGAGATGGAATAGTACTGCAGGCCATTCTTCTCCAGGAGTTCCCGCTTGGCCTGGCAGTAAGCGGCGTCCGCCTTGTCGACTTCGAAGTGATCTCCCCAGCAGGCGAGTTCGAGGCCGTCATAACCAAAGTCCTTGGCTTTCTCGACCATGGTTTCGAGCGGGAGATCGGCCCACTGGCCGGTGAACAGAGTAACAGGTCTTGCCATGATTACGTAGTGGATCTAGTTTGGTTAGCGGTGTGAGAAGTAAAAAGACTGTCGGACGCGCCAGAAAAAAGAGGAGAGTGGCTCGTTTGGGTGGGGCGTTCGTTGCTCGGTGGTGTGGTCGAGGATCGGGAAGCGGTCGGTGGCGTTGGCACTGTTAGTGGTGCTGGCGGCTCAAACACCGAGTGGCGTCCAGGCGGCGCCCTTGGCGGAGGAGTCGACGACGGCCTTGATGAAGGCCATTCCGCGAATGCCGTCGTCGATGGACGGGTAATCCGTGACCTTGGGGTCGGGCGTCTCTCCCGCTTCGACGGCCAGGATGTGATCCGCGAAGTTCCTGTAAATGTTGGCAAAGGCTTCCAGATAGCCCTCGGGATGTCCGAAGGGCGTGCGGCTGGCATAGGCAGCGTTTTCGCCCACGTAACCGTTGCCGGTGCGCCAGACTTCGGTGGGTTTGTCGAGGCGATGGACCATGAGCGTGTTGGGGTTTACCTGATGCCACTCGAGACCGCCCTTTTCGCCGTAAACCCGAATGTTGAGGTTGTTCTCCGTACCGACGGAAATCTGGGAGGCGTGGAGGACGCCCTTGGCGCCGTTCTCAAACCGGGAGCAACACATTGCCGTCGTCGTCGAGCGGGCGGCCGGGAACGAAGGCGGTCAGGTCGGCGAGGAGTTCCTTGATCTTCAGGCCAGTGATGTATTCGGCGAGGTTTTCGGCGTGGGTGCCGATGTCGCCCATGCAGCCCGCCGCGCCCGAGCGCTTGGGGTCGGTCCGCCACTCGGCCTGCTTGGCGCCGGTCTCCTCGAGGCGCGTGGCCAGCCAGCCCTGGGGATATTCGACGATCACCTTGCGGATCTCTCCGAACTCGCCTGCGCGAACGAAATCGCGGGCCTGTTTGACCAGGGGATAGCCCGTGTAGTTGTGCGTCAGGCCGTAGAGCTTGCCGCTGGCCTCGATGATGGGTTTGATGTCCTTGGCCTGCTGAAGATCGAAGGTGGCGGGCTTGTCGGAGAGGACATGGAAACCCGTTTCCAGAGCCAGTTTGGCCGGGGGAAAATGGACGTGATTGGGGGTCACAATCGAAACGAAATCGATCCGCTGATCCGCGGGCAGGTCGGCCTCGGCCTGGATCATTTCCTCGTAGGTGCCGTAACAACGATCTTCCGAGATGAGCAGTTCTTTCCCGGAAGCTTTGGATTTCTCGGGGGTCGAGCTGAAGGCGCCGCAAACGAGATCGATTTTCTGGTCGATGGCCGCCGCGATCCGATGGACCCCGCCGATGAAGGCGCCCTGTCCGCCTCCGATCATCCCCATTCGTACTTTTCTGCTCATAGGCGGCGAGAATCTATCGATCGACTAGGGAACGCAAGGCTTTTCTGGAGAGCCCGGGGAGCGTTGGTGGAGATCTTTTCACGAGGGAAAATCGCGTTTCCGGCTCCCGAAAAGGGGATGCCGGTCCGGTGATCGGCACGTCCTTGGATGATGGCAGGGGTTGCCTCCATGCCCTTGATTCGCTGTAGTGATCCCATGAAAACCACGCTCTGCCAGCTTCTGATCTCCTTGCTCTGTCTCTCGCCGCTCACCGCTCAGGAAGACGGTTTCGTGCCGCTGTTCAATGGGGAGGATCTCTCCGGCTGGGTCGTCGTCAACACCGCACCCTCGACCTGGCGTTTCGACGAGAATGGCTGGCTGATTTGCAGCGGCAAGCCGATTGGCGAGATCCGCACGGAGCGGATGTACCAAAACTTCATCATGGAGATCGAGTGGCGGCACATGGTGCCGCGCGGAAACGCCGGGATCTTCGTTTGGGCGGACGACATCACCGCCCGAGGACAGCCTTTTCATCGGGGGATCGAGGTGCAGGTCCTGGAGAACGCCTATGGCAATAACCGCAGCCACACCACCCACGGTGACATCTTCCCCATCCACGGGGCGACCATGACGCCTTTGAATGGGCGGGGTGGCAGTCGAGCCTTCCCGACGGAGTTCCGGTCCCGGCCCAGCCCGGAGTGGAACCATTACCGGATCGAGTGCATCGATGGCCGGATTGCGTTGGAGGTGAACGGGAAACGGGTGACTCAGGGGATGGATTGTGTGCCGCGCAAGGGTTATCTCTGCCTGGAATCGGAAGGCGGCGTAGTGCATTATCGCAACGGCCGGATCAAGGTGCTCCCCGACACGCCGATCGAACCCGAGCACGTCGCGGTGGCCAATCGCGGGTTCCGCTCGCTCTACACGGGCGTGGATTTCAGTGGCTGGCGCTCGCACGAGGGCTGGGTGTCCCGGGATTGGGTCCTTCACAGCGGAGCGGCTGCCGGTCCGCTGGTGGCGGAAGCCCCCTTGGCATTGTCCCTGGGCCTGATCGTCGACGTGCGTCTCTCCGAGAACTCGGGGGCGCCGTCCATTCGTTTTGGCGAGGACGCCGTGCTGGAATTTGAGGATCCAAAGGTGCGTGCCGCGCTTGAGCCGACGGGCCGGTGGAATCGTTTGGAACTGGTCGTCGAGGATGGGGAGGCGCGGTGGATCATCAATGGAGAGGATGGGCCGGTGAGCGAGTGGCCGGCCGAGGGTCCGGTGACTCTTCAGATCGTTCCCGATGGCGAGGCGGACTGGGCCAATGTCTACGTGAGGAAAGTCGAACAAATGGCTTTGTCAGGAGGGCTGGCGGGTCTGTGCTGGGGAATCGTCCTGGCCGGGGCGGTCGCGCAAGATTTTCGGCAAGAGATCGCGCACCGTTACGGGATCGCGGAGGGTCTGCCTTCGGAAGACGTGCGAGCCATCGCTCGGGTGGGAGAAAGGATGATCGCCTGGACCGAAGACGGGGCGGTGGCCTTCGAGGACGGTCGGTGGCACTCCTTGTCGACGCCCCCGCAGGCGCCGGGGTTGTCGGAGCGGAAGGGCGAGGCCTACCCGGAAGCCGTCGATCCCCTGGGGCGTGTCTGGGGAGGTGAGCGCGCGCTGGCGATGACGGTCGATGTCGCGGGCCGCACCTGGCTGGCGTGCCCGGCGGGCTTGGCGGTGGAGTCCGCAGACGGCTGGCGTTTCTTCGAGGGCAAGGACGGTCTTCCTTACAACGGGTTCACCTGTGGCGCGGAGGGTCCCGACGGCGAGGTCTGGTCGAGAACGGAGCGCGAGCTGACGGCTTACGCGAGCTGGCGCGAGCTCCTGGAGAGCAAGCTGGCGGCTTACGCGACGACCCGGAAGATCGAGCGGAACCTGGGAGACCTGGATTCCGCGGATTATGGAAAGCGTCGCCGGGCCATGGCCTTTCTCATCGAGGCGCCCGGTGGGCATGCCTTGATCGAGAATGCGCTAAAGGAAGCGCGTACTCCGGAGAGTCGGATGGCACTGGACATGGTGTTGCAGGCGCGCGCGGAAGCCGAGGCCGAGGCCGATCTTCAATCGCTCATGTGGACGGTGGTGGTGGTGGAGAATGTGAATGTGAAAGGATTGGCTGGAGCGATTCTGGATGCCTGGGAGGGGCGGGAGGTGTCCAATCCGGAGACGGCGCGTTTGAGCCGCGGAGCGATGCGCGCCGCCGTCGAGGTCGGTGATGAAGATCGCTTGAGAGAGGGCTTGCGCAGTGAGACGCCCCTGGTGCGTGAACTGGCGGTCGTGGGCGTGCGGGAGGTGGTGGAGAAAGACCGGTGGGGCGACTGGCTACGGCCGCTGCTGGAGGATGAGAACGAAGCGGTTCGGTTTCAGGTGGCCATCCTCCTCTTGTTCCGAGGCGAGCGGGAGGCCTTGGTCAGTCTGGCCGGTCTCCTGGACAGCGAATCGTATTCGCTGCGCCACGAGAGCCATGAGATTCTGGAGGCGGTGGCACGGCAAGATTTTGGTTATGAGCCGGACGGCCCGCGGCCCGAGCGCCGGCTGGCCGCGAGACTGTGGCAGCGCTGGGTGGCGAAATTTGGCGCCGAGGCGGAGCTGCGCTCGGAGAGGGTGGAGCCATGGCTGAACGAAGACGAGGGCTTTGGCGAGTAGAGAGTGCACCGATCACAAGGCTGGGACGAGGGTCGGCGGTGCGAGAGGAAGTGGTCGGCATTGCCGGGAATACGAAGACGTGGTTGGATGTCTGGTGATTGAAGGAACGTCACGCAACTCGCCCTCACCCCGCCCTAGACGATCATGAGCCGCTCAAAGTCACCCCTCTGTCTGGTCCTTTCACTTGCCCTGGCCGTGGGCGCCTTTTCCTATCAAGTTGCGAAACCTTGCCTCTCAGTCAGCGGCAGTACATCGCTCAGCCCGGCATGGCTTTTGATGGCACGGGGGCGCACAAGTTCGATTGCGGACTGACCAGCCAGATCGAGGCGGGTCGAATGGGCTCGGGGGGCGCCGCGGGAAGCGGCTGCAGTTCCTGTCACTGATTGAGGAAAGGAAGGGAATGGACCGGAAGCGTGTGGAGAACTGAACGAATGGAAAAGGCGAAAAGGACGCAGTGGCGGGAAAGGGCCGTGCTGGCGGCGGTGGTGATGGCGGTTGCTTTGCCTCGAGCGGACGGCGGGCCGGAGATCGCTCCGGGGTCGGCGGGCGGTGCAGCGGAGTGGGAGGTCTTGGCCGACTCGGACGGAGAGAGACAGGACTGGCTTTTCGAAAAGCGATTGGATGCCGAGGGCTCGGTGCTCTGGGGTGACGGGATCGTCTTGAGCGAGTACACCCTGGCGGGAGGCGTGACTTCGGAACCGTTCGATCTCCGCCTCACGGTGAGTCGGAATGACTTGGAGGTGAGGTATGAACCGTTGATTTTTGGGGCGCCCTCCGATTTGTCAGAGGAGCGGATGAGTTACGTTCTGGACGGGCGTTGGCAATTCCGCGAGGGCTGGAGCCTTCTGGGCGCGGCCTCGGCCTACGATGGATTCACGGATTATCGATCTCTCTGGATCAGCCAGTATTACGAGCAGCTGTTCGGGGCCGTGCCGGGTTACGTGGACCCGTCTCCCAAGGGCTCAAGTTTCCAGGTGGGCCTGGAGTGGGAGGTTGTGCCGGTGGTGTCTCGCCTGCGGCTGACAGGCGGTTATGGCAAGGATACCATCGCCCCGGCCTACGATTTTCTGGCCACGGGGCTCACGCGCAGCCGGCCCGATCTCTACACCAAGACCTTGCAATTGCAGGCGGAGAACGTCTTGTTGCCCCGGCTGGTGACGCAAAACACTTTTCAGTTCACCGACACGACGAATCGGGAGAAGCGCTGGTCGGTCCAAACATCCTGGAACTGGGCGCTGGCCGACTCCTGGTTCTTGCGAACGCAGGCCGGTTTCGCCGTCGAGCAGCCTAACTTCGACGCGTTTTTCGTGGGTGGCACGCTGGAGAGGGAGCTGACCGGTGGCTGGTCGATTCGTTTGAACGCGCGTTATTATGAAGACACGGGTGAGATCGAGAATTCCCTGGGTGGATTCACCAGTTCGGCCCCACCGCTGGAATCGTTCGAACTCGGCGCGGGCCTGCGCTGGGAAGGTCTCCGAAGCGCCTTGAACCTTTACGTGGGGTATTACCAGACGGAATACGAGCCTTTGGCGGCGGACAACGCCTTCCTGCAGAATCTCTACAACGATCGCCGCTGGGGCATGGTGCAGCTGGGCTACACCTATCGATTTTAGCTGGGAGGGGCGGAGCGAGGATTGGTCGGGCAAGCGCTTTGCTTGCCGCGGTCCTGCTAGGCTTCTGTCAGGATTGAGGAGGTTCAGTCGCCGCGATCGATTTGCTCACTTCATCGATGCGGAGAAGGCGTTGGCATTCTTCCAGGAGCCACTCGCCGTGCATGAAGGGCTCGTAACTCACATCTTGCCAGCGGATCCGGCCTTCGCCGTCGATGAGAAAGGTGCCGTGCAAGGGGAGTTCCTCGAACTCGTCATAGGCCCTAAAGGCCTTGAAACCGGATTGCTGGTGATCTGAAACCAGGGGAAAGGGGAAGGGATTTTGGCCCTCATCCGTGGCGAGAAAGGTTTCCTTGAGCCCCTCGACCGTGTCGGTGCTCACCGCGACCACGTCGATCCCGGCTTCCCGGTAGGCGTCTGTCAGGGGAGCGAAGGCATTGAGTTGTTCCATGCAATGGGTGCATTTCTTGCCGAGATAGAAGATGACCAGCACCGGTTTGCCGGAAAAGTTCGTTGAACCGAGGCGCTCGCCGTCGGCCAGGGGGAACTCCCATTCCGGCGCGGGGGAGGGTCCCCAGCGGAACGGGCCCAGCGTGTCGAGATCGGGGCGTTCGATCAGATCATCGGGTTCCTCGCGGGGCAGGCGCCAGTCCTCGGGCAGCTTGAGATCCTTGGCGATGTCCGCCAGGGCCTTGATGGGGGGGCTGTCCAGGTCGGCGGTGGCCGCGAGCCGACGAAGGGATTCCATCTCCGCTTTCACGGCGTCCTTTTTTCCCAGCTTGTCGAGGACACGGATGTAGTGAGATTTCATCACCACGGGATTCCGTTTGTTCTCGACCTCTCCTTTGAAAATCTCTTCGGCCTTCTCCCAGTTCGCCAATTCCATGTAGAGGCGCGCTTTTTCCAGGGAATTGAGTCCCCTGGCCTTGTCGATCTTTTCGCGGGCCTCGACCGGGCGTTCGGTCAGCACGGCGAGATGGGCTTCCACGGCGCTGGCGGCCGTCTTACAGGCTTCGATGACGGAGTTGTAGGGGCGCTGCGCACCTTTTGCCTTCTTGGCAATGGCTTCCTCGCGCTTCTTCTCGTCCTCTTCGTCTTTCAGTTCCTCTTCGGCGTCGGCCCTGGCGGATTCGCCAGCCGCTGCGTGTTGCTCTTCGTAGCGCGTTTGCAAGGCCCGCAGGGCCTCGAGCTCGGCTTTTCCGCCCTCGAGATTGCCCTGGTGGAGACGCGCGATGGCACGGTGACGCAGACGCCTTGCTTGCATCTCGGGATCGTCGGTCGGCATGAGGACCATGGTCTCGGTGAGGCGAAGGAGTTCGTCCCACAGGGCGTAGTCGACGAGCAGAGTCCAGAGACGGCGGCGCCCCTCGGCGAAGCTGGAACCACGGGCGTTGAAAATCTCCTCGTCTCCGATTTTCTTGAACTTTGCCAGGCGAGGCAGCTCGATGAGATTGACCGCCAGACTGATGGCTTCGTTGATTTGGCCGAGAAAGCCGAGGTTCTCGGCGCACCAGCCGTTGTTGTGCGCGTAGTTATGGATTTGATCCGGCATGACGCGGTCGCGCATCATGTGCGCGTGGTCCACCCGGGCGGAGGCGGATTGCTGGAACACGGCGTCTTGGTAGCGGTGCACCCGGGTGTAAATGTGACCAGGCATGTGCCACATGTGAGCGATGCCGGGCGCCGATTGCCCGCTGCGTGCCGCCGAGGGCAGGGCTCGTTCGGGACGCTCGTAGTCCCACAGATGGATCTTGTAGTGATGGACGGGATGCATCGGGTTCACGTCCAGCACCTGCTGGATCATCGCGTCCACCGCCAGGTGACTGGAGATGGGATTGCCCCGGCGCTGATTGTACCAGATTTGTTGCGCGGCGAAGGCCAGGGCCTCGATGTCTTCGGGATACTCGAGGGCGATGTTCTCGTAATCGCGCACCAGCTGACGGTAGCGTTTGCTGTCGTCCTTTTCGCCACCGTGGTAAAACTGATGGAGGGATTTTAGATAGAGCCGCTCGCGTTCCGTGAGTTTTTCGCTGTCCAGGGATTTCTTGGCCTCGGCGATGAATTCCTTGGCCCTTCCGCCATTGTTCACGTTGGCCATGGCGAGGCCCCAGTAAGCCATGACGCAGGTGGGCTCGAGGTAGAGCACGTGGCGGAAGCTGCGTTCGGCCTCGAAATACCAAAAGCCGTGCAACTGCCCCACGCCCTGATTGAAGAAGGCCTGAACCTCATCCCGGCGGGTGCTGATGGGGAAGCTCACGTTTCCGGTGTTGCCCATCAGGTAGGCCTTTTGCCGCGGGCCCTCATTGAAGGTCCCGCCGTGGTAGGAGTGGCCCGGGGTGAGCCCGGCCGCTTCAGAGGCGGAAGATTCCTTGGGATCCTGGTCTTGGGCCGGCGCCAGGCCGATCCAGAGGGCGAGCGACAGGAGCGTGATGAAAGGGCGTCGAATCATGATCATCATGGGAAAAAGCAGAAACACCGTTGCGAGAACGATGGTGTCATTGGAGGCGAATTCCACCACGCATTTCTTGGCAATCGGGGATTGTCCGGGCCAGGGGACGCGCTATCGATGCGGGATGACGATCACCACGCCCGAAGGTCTCGAGATCCCCGATCGGCCGTTTGATGGGTATATTTTCGACAACGACGGTACCCTGGCGCTTTCCATGAGGCTGCATTTCGAGGCCTGGCAGTTCGCCTACGGGAACAACGGTGCCCGGTTCACCCTGACGCGGGAGTATGCCCAGTCGCTGGCGGGTGTCTGCATGTTAGAAACGGTCCGGCGGGTCAATGTCGACTTCGGGGAGGCGCTTGATCCGGAGCGGGTGGTGGCCGATCAGGAAGAGTTTTATCGGTCGAATTTGCACCGCGTGCCGCTCAACCCGCCGGTGGTGGCCTTCGCCAAGCGGGTGGCGCGGACCCATCCCGTGGCGGTGGCCTCGGGCGGGGTCTGGGAGACCGTGACAAGGACGCTGGAAGCGGTTGGTCTGCGGGACCTGTTCCAGGCCATCGTCACGCAGGATCAGG
>CBDBEZ010000029.1:0-14016 GCA_965204485.1 Verrucomicrobiales bacterium | reverse complement strand
ACTCGCGAGTATGGAGTTATCGTGCATCTTATACTGGGCTACCGGATGCTTCGCGATTTGGACTACTACCGAGATGATCCCCTTGTACGACAGGTTTTGGGGATGCACCAATTGCCCAGTGTCCCAACGATGAGCCGGATGTTGGGAGAGGTCGATTGTCAAAGCTTTGAGAGGATGAGGGAGATGAATCATTTCGTTTGCCTGTCGCGACTTCAGGAGAAGGGAATCAAACGCATCACGCTTGATTTGGACGGAAGCGTGCAGAGCACGAATCGCCATGCGGAAGGGACGGCTGTGGGATTTAACAAGAAGAAAAAAGGCGAGCGCAGTTATTATCCACTGCTCGCGACGATCGCTCAAACCGGACAAATCTTCGACTTCCTTCATCGAAGTGGCAACGTCCATGACTCCAATGGCGCAGTGGAGTTCCTCCGTTCCTGCGTGGAGAAGATTCGCAAGGTGCTGCCTGATGTGCAGATCGAGTTGCGCGCCGACAGCGCGTTTTTCAGCGATCAGATGGTTTCAGAGGCAAAAACCCTGGGCCTGGAATATACGTTCTCGGTGCCTTTCGAGCGGCTTGTGGAACTCAAGGGCATCATTGAGAAGCGCCGTCGCTGGTCCCGAACCCGAGGTGGAGAGAGAAAAACTCATCACTTCGAAATCCGCTGGAAGCCAAAAAGTTGGGCGCGCAAAGCGCGCATTTTGTGCATTCGAACCATGAGGCGCACTCAGCGCAAAGGACCGCTCCAACTGGATCTTTTCGAACCAGTCGAGGAGAACTATGAATACGAGGCGATCATCACCAACAAAACAAACACGGCCGCTCATGTGGTGAAATTTCATGAAGAGCGTGGCTCTCAGGAGAAGATTTTTGGCGAAGCCAAGAGCCAGGCCCAGATGGACTATATTCCGGCCAAGCGACGTGCCGCCAACGAAGCTTTCCTTTTGGCCAGTATCCTCACCCACAATCTCACACGCGAAATGCAGATGCGATCTGCGGAGCGGTCACGCAAATCGTCCCCCCAAAGGGCTGCGGAATGGATGTTTGAAGGACTCGGCACGATTCGCCGCAAGATCATCCAGCGTGCCGGACGTCTGACTCGCCCTCAAGATCGACTCACATTGACACTCGGGGACAATCAGGCCGTCGAAGAAGAAATCGCCTACTACATGATGGCCTGACTGGCCATTTTATGAAACGCTGGGGTCTACTTTAAAGAGGCGAAACAGAACTTTGGCCTGCTCGCCGAACAGAGTGGCGCCTATCAGTATGCCTATGCCTCGGTGCATCTGGCTGCGATGCGATACGCTCTGATTTTCGAGGCCATGCTTCGGAGTGGTCGCTCGAGTTACGGGGAGGTGCGGGACCGGCAAACTGGGCATCTTCAAGTGCTGTGCTTCGCGGGATTGCTTTGGCAATTGTTTCGCAGCCTCATCGAGGGCGCCCTGGACGCCCTCGCCGATACGTTTGGGAAAGAAACTCTCGACCGCATTCTCGAAGCCATCGACAGCGAAGTGGAAGATTTCCTGAATCGAGTCCTCCATATGGATCCCGGATCACTTGAATCTGATCAATGCGCTGAAGTCCTCGGAATAGATTAGCGTAAAGCCCTCGAATTATCGGTCAGATGTGAGGTCAATACGGAACTCGGGAGCGTGGATTTGTTCGAAGACGGTCGTTTCGAACTCTTGCCGGCCTTCGGTGAGGCTTCGGCAGACTCGGACAACGACGGTCTCTCGGATTTTTGGGAGCAGGCCAACTTCCTCGTGAGTGGGAAGTTCTCAGACCGGTTTCTCTTTGCCTGGCGTGTCTGTCTGACTGCGTAATAGAGCGATCTTCGCCTTGGATAGTTCAATGCTCAGATCGATCAGTTCGGTGGTCAGTTTCTTGAATTTCTTGTACTCCTCTGTTTCTTTTCGTAGTCCCTTCACGTGGTCTGGCCAGACGTGTTCAGTCCGGCTCCTCATCTCATGCGTGTAGCTCAGTTGGTAATACACGCCGCGCTGGCGTTGTCGATCTCGGTATTGCTTGCTGATGCTCCCAGGCCGCATTGGCCCGATTGCAGCTAACTTTGCCGCAAGTTTCTGGACTCTTTTTTCAGTGATCTGATCTTTTTCATGGTCATTACCTTATATATGCGAATGTCTAGGAAAATCAAATCATTTGTTATGGATCTCTGGATTTCTTGGTGGAATATCGTCTGTTTTCTGCGACCCGCTTTCTCGAGAGCCCGCACCTTTCTCTGGTTTCTGCTCGTCTTGGCCGCTTTCTCCGTGCGCAATGACCTCCTCGGGGTTTCCAGTTTCGTCCGCGCTCTCGGTTTGTCAGAACACTTCTATGAGCACTTACTCCATTTCTTCCACAGCAATGCCGTGAAGACGGACCGGCTTGCAGAACTTTGGTTCGCCATCGTGATCAAGCACTTCCCTGTCTACAAGATCGGTTGTCGCCCCGTCCTGGTTCTCGACGGCATCAAGAAGTCCAAGGAGGGCCGCAAGATGCCTGCGGTGAAGTATCTGCATCAACAGTCCGAGTCCAATTCCAAGCCTCACTTCATCATGAGCCATTCCTTTCAGGCCTTCGGCGTGCTCTGTCAGGTTGGCGGATACTTCTTCTGCGTTCCGGTCTGTGCACGCATTCACGAAGGTATCGTCACTTCAAACCGCGACAGGAGAACCTTGATCGACAAGGCCAACGAGATGCTCGCATCCGTCTGTAGAGGTCAGGAGTTCGTCTTGCTGGCCGACGCCTACTACGCCAACGGAAAGGTGATCCGGAGCACCAAGGGGCGTTCCGGTGTGCTGGTCACGAGGGTTCGACGCACGACAACCGGCTTTCGGCCTGCGGCAGTGCCACGCAAACGCAAACGCGGACGACCGAAAAAGTATGGCGCTGCGGTGAAGCTCCAGAATGTCTTTGGAACGGGCGGCTTCAGTTCCGTTCCCAGTCCCGTATATGGGGAGAGAAACATCTCTGTCCGGTTCAAGTCGGTGGATCTGTTGTGGAAGCCCGCCGGGGCGATGGTCCGCTTCATTCTCGTCGATCATCCCACGAGAGGGCGGATCATCCTCTTGTCTACCGACCTCACCATGGAAGCTCAGGAGATCATCTTGCTCTACAGTTTGCGTTTCAAGATCGAAGTCGCTTTCAAGCAAGCGGTGCATTCGGTCGGCTCATTCGGATACCATTTCTGGATGGCCGCTATGCGACCGCTCAAGCGTCGCAATGGTAACCAATACCTCCACCGGACTACCGAGAAATATCGCAGACAGGTGCAGAGAAAGATGCACGCATATCATGTGTTTGTGCAGACCGGCATGATCGCTCAGGGCATGTTACAGTACCTTGCCATGACATGTGACGGTCTGGTCTGGAAGCACTTTGGAACCTGGATCCGAACCATCCGCCCAGACGTGCTGCCTTCGGAAATGATTGTCTCAGCCGCCTTGAAAAACACACTGCCTGGATTTTTGCACCACGGCGGAAAAGGTTCAGCGTTCCGAAAATTCATCCTTGATAGAATAGACTTCACTCGCTCCGAAGGTTCACGCTTCGCCGCATGATGATCCAGTTACAGAACTTCTCACTCACGAGCATCTACGAATTCAATAATTACGAAACGGCGGGAGATATCGAGATCGAACTCAACGGCACCGAGGCGGGTTTCCCTGACGGAAACGCCATTCTGAGCGGCGTCTCTCTGCAATTCATCCAGCCCTTGCAATCCGGAGCGCTCCCCATGGAAGGCCTGGTGGGATTGTGGGAATTTGAGGGCAATGCGATCGACACTTCCGGCAACGGCCACGACGGCACGTTGGAAAACGGCGCCTCCTTCAGCGACGACGTGCCGGATGGCGCCACCGGCCAATCGCTCTCGGTGGGCGGCGAGCAGCACGTTCTCGTCCCCCACAGCGACACGCTCAGCATTGCAAACGCCATCACCATGGCAGCCTGGGTGAAACCGATCGGCGATCAGGGCTGGGACGGCATCCTGGCAAAGAACCCAAGTGACGGCTCCGATCCCAATCACGCGGGCAACTACGAGTTGCGGATCGAAAACGGAGACCGTTTTCTCCACTTCCTCCACCAACAGGGGGAGGCCAACGACACCGTTTTTCACCAGGGTCTCGCCTCCATCATCACGGCGGATGCGTGGACGCACATCGCCGTGACGGCCGACACCGCAAGCGGTGACGTTCAGTTCTACATCAACGGCGAGCTGAGCGAAACTTTGGCCGACGTCATCGCCATTGATGCCTTCCCGACCAATGGCAGTCCGCTCTACATCGGATCCCGCGCCGACCTCTTCACTGCCATGGACGGTCTTCTCGACGACGTGGCTTTGTTCAACCGCGCCCTTTCGGCCGAGGAAGTCGCCCAGGTCATGGCCGGAGATTTCTTCCCCGGTGGTGACGGCGGCGGAGGGGGCGGTGACGATCCCTTGCCCGAATTCCTCGGCTCGGTCTTCATCTCCGCCGGTGGCGGCGTGAGCATCGACATCCCCGCCGGGGCTACGGTGGACATCGAATACTCGACTGACCTCATCAACTGGGAAACCATCGCCACGGGGGCCACGGGAACCTATGAGGACAGCGATGCCGCACGCGCGGCACTGGGCGCCGGGTTCTACCGCGCCAAGTAATGCCAGACCCGGGCGGCTTGATCGCCCACATCACTCATTTGAACGTCACGGGCGGAACCACGGTTCCGCCCTTTTCGATTCGCCTTCGCACCACCACGGCGATCACTCACTCACGGTTCAATCAAAGTGGCTCGAAAAGATGCTCCTGCTCGCGGAGCGTCCTGGAGTGCGCTTGACCCCGAGCGCTTTCGGAACGCCGCTCACCCCACCAAAGCGGCAGAGGGCTGCCGCGCTTGATTTCATTATTTCCATAAAATAAGTATTTATTAGGTTTTCGGATGCCTATGGCTAAACTGTGCCATGCCCATCCTCCGTCCACTCCGCCGCCGGGTAGGCCTCGCTCCCTTCACGTTGCTCATGTTCGCCGCCAACGCACTCGCCCAGACCGAGTCTTCGGATGAAACCTTGTTCGAATCCTCGACCCCGGAGACTCTCGTCACCCTGACCTTTTCGACGGGTTTCGACACCGTCGAGCACTACAGCGATCATCATTCCCTGGATTCGTCGACCGGCGACACGCCATTCAGTGCACTTGGACCCGCGGACCTGAATGCCTCGGATCTCCGGAACTCGCTCACCGGAAGCGCCTTCGCGGGCCAGGGCGTTCTGCGATCGAAGATCGAAATCGATCCTCAGGGCGACGGCATTTACACCGCCACCTCCACGGCCGCCTACACCGACACCGTCACCCTCTTCGCTCCGGGAATGGAAGGTCAAACCGGGACTCTCCATCTCGAATTCTCCGTGGATGGACGCGCCATCGGCACGCCCGCCACCCTGGCCGCCGCGCTGAGCCTGACCTTGATCGGAGAGGACAATTTCGCCATGACCGAACCCTTCACCCGGGCCTTCGGCACTCTCGGGTCGGCCTTCGACATCATTCACGATGCCGATGATCCCCTGACCACCAGCCTGGACATGGAAGTCGTTTTCGGGGAGGCCAAGACCTACGGAGCTTCTCTTGGTCTGACCCTGCTCGGGGAGGGCTCCCTGGATTTCTCCAACACCGTGACCTTCACGGGTGCCACAGTCACCCACCACGCCACCGGCGAATCCATCGCCGACGCGGCCATCTTCTCGCGAGCGGGAATCGCCTATGGCAATCTCAAACCGATCCCTGAGCCCAGCGCCACGGGGATGTGGCTCGTCACCCTCTGCCTTGCCGCGACCCGGCGACGACGCCGTGGGCTCAGCAGCCGTGGAGGCATCGCCAGAAACCCTTGATCCCGGCGCCAGAGGCGCGCCGCCAAGAGCGCTCCACTCCGAGTTTTCCCCGATTTTCAAAGGACACCGTGCAGCCGCCCGCCTAGGGTCAAGCGTGCCAAACTGTTGCGGGGAATCCTCCAAACCAGAATCCGAACCAGAATTGGGATCATCGCCGAAGGGCGGTGGATGCTGCGGTTCCTCGTCTGACGACTCGGGCCGCCGTGTCGACTATCTACTTTGGGGCTCAGTCCTGGTTGTTACGGCCGCCTACGGCACCCACCTCTTGGCCGGTGACCAGTTGCCCACGGGCTTCTGGCACACCTTCACGATGGGGGTCTTCGAACTGCTCAATCGCATGTGGTGGGGCCTCGCAGTCGGCGTCCTCGCCATGGCGATGCTCTCCAAGGTTCCCCGTGAATTCATCATGAGCGTGCTGGGCACGGGCCGCGGATTCTCCGGCCTGCTGCGGGCCACCGGGGCCGGCCTGATGCTCGACCTCTGTAACCACGGCATCCTCATGGTCGGCGCCAAGCTCTACGAGCGCGGCGCCTCGCTTGGGCAGGTGCTGGCCTTCCTCATCGCCAGTCCCTGGAACTCGTTTTCTCTCACCCTGATCCTCATCGCCCTGATCGGTCTCCCCTGGACCTTGACGTTCATCGCCCTTTCCATGGTCGTCGCCCTCCTCACTGGCTGGATCGTCGAAGTCCTCGTCCACCGAGGAAAACTCCCGCCCAATCCCCACACCATCGAGTGCCCGGAGAATTTCCGGTTCATCGCCGAAGCCCGGTCCCGGATTCGATCGACCCGGTTCGATGGCGCCTTTTTCGCGGGCGCCCTGCGCACCGGCCTCGCCGAGTTGCGCATGATCCTTCGCTGGATTCTTTTCGGAACGGCGCTCACCGCTCTCGTCCACGCCCTCGTCCCGGATCCGGTCTTTGCCGATTGGTTCGGCCCCACCGCTCTCGGGCTCTTTCTCACCCTGCTGGCCACGACGATCATGGAAGTCTGTTCCGAGGGCAGCAGTCCACTCGCCGCCGATCTCTTGACCCGTGCCCGCGCTCCCGGCAATGCCTTCACCTTTCTCATGGCCGGCGCCGCCACTGACTACACCGAAATCATGGTCCTCCGCGAAACGACGCGTTCGTGGAAGGCAACGCTCATTCTCCCTGTGCTCACCGTGCCCCAAGTCATGCTGCTCGGCTGGCTGCTCAACCAAGTTTAGCCGACCCGGGCGCGTGCTTTCGTGCGGAAACACGACGACGCCACGCCTTCCGGCGCCTCAAGATCCTCTCTCCATTCCCACACTTGATCTGCCCCCCAACTCTGATAGAAGCAAACCATGTCACGACTCCAGCAAGCCCTCACTCTCCACCGTGCACACGCGCTCGCAGGCAGCGCGCTCGCCCTCCTCTTCCTGGCCACGGCCATCGCCGAACCCGCATGGATCTGGAGCCGGCCGCGCAACCAGGCCGAAGCCAACGAAGAGGTCCTTTTTCGCAAAAGCGTGATTCTCGAAAGTGAAATCAAAGCCGCCACTCTTTGGGCCTCCTGTGACAACGCCATGAACGTCTGGATCAATGGCAGGGAAGTGGCGAAGTCGGATGCCTGGCAGACACCCGTGAAACTCGGCGTCAAGGGGGCCCTGCGAAAAGGCCGCAACCTGATCGCCATCCAGGGACGCAACGACGGCAGCAACACCGCCGGACTCATCGCCAAGATCGAGATCAGCCTGGCCGATGGGACAAAGCGCTTGGTGGAGACCGACGAGTCCTGGAAGTTTTCCCACGAGGCAGGGCGCCGGTGGCGGCGACCGGGCTTCGACGATGCTTCCTGGCAGAATGCCAAAGTTCTCGCTCCGCTCGGGTCCGGTCCCTGGGGCGCTCTCGGCAAGGCGACCGCGCCACGGTCCGCTGGATCGCTCGCCAGCGAGCAAATCTCGGCGCCCGAGGGTTTCGTCGTCGAGCGCGTCTACAGCGTGCCGAAATCCGAGCAAGGTTCCTGGATCTCCATGACCAAGGATCCCCAGGGCCGCCTGATCGTCTCCGACCAAGGCGACAAAGGGCTTTATCGCATCGATGTCAGTGAACCAGGCGAACCGAAAGTGGAATCAATCCCGCTCGACCTCACCGGGGCACACGGCCTTCTCTGGGCCTTCGACGGGCTCTACGTTCACGTGAACGGCAAAGGCCTCTACAAGGCCACAGACAGCGACGGCGACGATCAGTTGGACGCCGTCGAAGATCTCGGCGGCTCCAAGGGCGGGGGAGAACACGGCAACCACGCCGTCGTCCTCACCGGGGATCAGGAAGCTCTCTACGTTGTCTCTGGCAATCACACCAATTTGCCTGACGGAATCACTGGAAGCCGCCTGCCGGGCCCACCCTGGCACGAGGATCTCCTCCTGCCCCGACGCTGGGACGCTCGGGGGCACGCGCGCGGCTGGCTCGCGCCCGGCGGTTGGGTCTGCCGGGTCCCTCCCGACGCCGCCAAATGGGAAATCGTCAGTGTAGGCTACCGCAACCAGTACGACGTGGCGGTCAACCGACACGGAGAGCTCTTCACCTTCGACGCCGACATGGAATGGGACATGGGCATGCCCTGGTATCGCCCCACCCGCATCTGTCACGTGGTCAGCGGCAGCGAGTTCGGGTGGCGCTCGGGCACCGGCAAATGGCCCGATCATTACGCGGATAGCCTTCCGGCCACCGTCAATATCGGTCCCGGCTCGCCCACGGGCACCGTCTTCGGCACCGGCGCCAACTTTCCCGCCAAATACCAGGACGCGCTCTACGCGCTCGGCTGGACCTTTGGCACCATCTGGGCGGTCCCTTTGAAGCCCGACGGCGCCAGCTATACCGCCGATAAAGAGGATTTCATCTCCGGCAGTCCGCTGCCGGTCACCGATGCCGTGGTGGGCGACGACGGCGCCCTCTATTTCACGGTGGGCGGACGCAACACCCAGTCCGGTCTGTACCGCGTCACTTACGAAGGCCCCGAATCAACGGCGCCCGTCACGGAGACCCACGACGATTCCGAGGCAGCTCAGGCACGAGTCGCACGAAAACGCCTCGAGCGGTTTCACGGCGCTGCTCATCCCGAGGCCATCGAAGCCGCCTGGCCTTTCTTGAATAGCCGAGATCGTTTCCTCCACTACGCGGCCCGTCTGGCCCTTGAAGCTCAACCGCTGGAACAATGGAAGGATCGTGCCCTGGCCGAACCCGTCGCTCAGGCCCGCATCACCGCCGCCATCGCCCTGGCCCGGGTTGGCGACCCCAGCCTCAAGCAACCCTTGATTCAATCCCTCATCGACCTTGAACCCGCCAGTCTCCCAGAGCCTGCCTTGTTAGGCCTCCTGCGCGCCTACGGTCTCTGCTTCATCCGTTTCGATCGGCCCAATCCCGCCACCGTCGCTCGAGTCCGCGAAGAACTCAGCCCCGGGCACCTGGCCAGAGCTTCGGCCGAGAGCGAATCCGTCAGCCTCGAGTGGATCAAGCTCATGGTCTATCTGGACGCCCTCGGGGTCGTGGAGAGGGGCATCGCGTTCGTGACCAAGGAGCGAGGGCCTCGAGAGCCGGACTGGCATCAGGTGCTCACCCGCAACGGCGGCTACGGCGGCACCATCCAGCGCATGCTGGACGACCCGCCGCCCACTCAGGGCCTGGCCTATGCCTTCGCCCTGCGCAACGTCCGCTACGGCTGGGATCTCGACCAGCGCAAGGTCTACCTCGACTTCCTTGCCCGGGTTTCCAAACATTCCGAGGGCGTGAGCTACCAGGGTTTCATCGACAACATGCGCGAGGATTTCCTCGCCAATTGTTCGGAAGCCGAACGCGCCGCCCTCGCGGCATACACCGGCGAAAACGTCGCACCTCCCCAAGCCTTCGCGGCCACGCCTCCCGCCGGACCCGGCCGTGCCTGGACGGTGGACGACGCCCTGAAAGCCATCGGCCGGGGATTGACCGGCCAGGATTTCGACAGCGGCCGCAATCTCTTTCACGCCACCGCCTGTGCCGCCTGCCATCTCTTCGACGGCGAAGGTGGCGCCAGCGGGCCCGATTTGACCTCCGTGCGGAACAAGTTTTCTCATCGCGACCTCCTCGAAGCCATCATCGAGCCTAGCAAAGTCATCTCGGACCAGTACGGTTCCAAAGAAGTGCGTCTCAAGAACGGCGATGTCCACATCGGCCTGGTCGTGGAGAAGCCCGACTCCGACACGCTCGAAATCTACCTCCCGGATCCCCAATCGGAACCCCTCACCGTGCCTTCGAAAGACGTGGCGGAGATCGTGGACAGTCCGATCTCCCAGATGCCCGCCGATCTCGTCAACGCTCTCAATGAGACGGAACTGCTCGATTTGCTTGCCTATCTCCTATCGCGCGGGGATCGAAGCGATCCCGCTTTCTCCACGAACTGATCTGCCGACCGTTTCCCACCCTTCATTGATGATGAAAACGACCCTCCCTCTGCTCAGTCTTGCGCTCGTTCTGACCCTCGCCAGTGCCCAGGCTCAGGATCGGCCAAGTCAGCCACCGAACATCCTCCTGATTATTTCCGATGATCAGTCGTGGACGGACTACGGCTTCATGGACCATCCTCACATCGACACTCCGCATCTGGACAAATTGGCCTCGGAGTCTCTCACTTACACTCGGGGATACGTCACAAGTCCGCTCTGCCGGCCGTCCCTGGCCTCCATCTTCACTGGGCTGCACACCCATCAGCACGGGATCACCGGCAACGACATCCAGGTCAAGGGTGCCAAAGGCAAGCGGCCCGATGGCATGCGGGCCCGGCGGCATCCGGATTGGGCTCCCAAACACGAGCAGCTTTACGCCGGATTCGAGAAACACCCCAACCTGGCCCGGTCACTGACCCGCGCCGGTTACCTGGCCTTACAGACCGGCAAGTGGTGGGAGAACCGCCCCCAGCGCTACGGATTCACCCGCGCCATGACGCACGGCGATCCCGCCAGGGGTGGCCGTCACGGCGATGAAGGCCTCAAGATCTCCCGCCAAGGCATCCAGCCCATTGCGGAATTCCTCGACGAATCAAAGGCCTCCGAGAAACCTTTCTTCATCTGGCACGCGCCCTTCCTCCCGCACACCCCTCACAATCCTCCCGCGGAGTTGCACGACAAATACCGGGAACGCGAGCCCAATGAGTTCGTTTCCCGCTACTATGCCATGGTGGAGTGGTTCGACCAAACCTGCGGCGAATTGCTGGGAGAACTCGATCGTCGCGGACTCCGGGACAATACCGTCGTCCTCTACGTCACCGACAACGGCTGGATCCAGGATCCGGAGTCCGGGAGGTTCGCGCCACTGTCAAAACAGGATCCCCACGAGGGCGGCATCCGCACTCCGATCATTCTTCGATGGCCGGGCAAGGTCGAGCCTCGCCTCGACACGACCACGCTCGTCTCCTCCATCGACCTCGCGCCCACCATCCTCCGCTGCACTGGACAAGCCGTTCCCGGCACCATGAACGGGCTCGACCTCCGCGACACCGAAACTCTCCGGGAACGCAACACGATCTACGGTTACGACGGCAACCACGACATCTTCGACGTCGACGATCGCACATCCAACCTCGAGACCCGTTACATCGTCCACGGCGAATGGAAGCTCCTCCTCCACCATCCCGGCCCCACGCTCTTTCGAGCCTACAATGGTGTCTACACCGGCAAGTCAGACAACACGGAAGGAAGGCCGGAACTGTACCACGTCACGGAAGACCCTCACGAACGAACGAACTTGGCGACCACACATCCCGAGAAAGTGAAGGAGCTCTCCGCCATGCTTGAGGCGTGGTGGCCAGAGTCGCTGAGCACTCCGTGATCAGTCGCGCTGTGTCGCGACTGAGGTCCTGACGAATTTGGCCATATCGGACGCAACACGGACGACGAAGACGCCGTCCCTCCCGGGCCTCACTGGAATCTCCAACCACGCCGGATCGGGTCGCGCAGCGTCGCGACTGGGGTCCTGACGATTTGGCCATACCGGTCGCACCGCCTGGGGATCGCATCCCCGGCTAGTGTCAATGCCTTTAGGGAAAGATCCAAAATATTTTAGATAAATGTTGCATTTTACCATAATAGTTATAATTGGGGTGGATGCCTCACTCCCATCCCAATCAAGTTAGCGGTTTCCTTGGTCAGTTCGAACATCTTTTCGGATTCGTTCGCGATCGCTTCGAACGCTTGCAGAACCCAGGCCGCGGCCCCAACCCCAAGCTGCCGGCCTGGGATCTTCTCGCCTCCCTGGTCTATCACGTGATCAGTGATGCTGGCCATTTCTCGGCCCATGTGTTCCAGTTGTTCGAGGTGGTGATCAAGGATAGTTCGCTCTCGGAACGGCGCCAGAGGATGGGGCTTGAGCCATTCGCTTGGCTCATGAAGCAGGTGTTAAAGCCCCTCGCCGATGGACGCGTACACAAGGGATGTTTCTACAAGGGGCTGCGCCTGTGCGGGATCGATGGCTCGAAATGGAGCGTCACGAACACGCCGCAGGTTCTGGCTGCCATGAGCAAGGCGGCCTCCAGGAGAATGACCGCCGCCTTTGCGAAAAATAGAGATGTGCGCGCTCGTGGAACTTGGCATCCACAACCCGTAGGCGGCGACGGTCGGCCTGAAAGGAGAAGGCGAATGGACCCTGGCCAAAGAACTTCTCGGGAGTCTGCCGAAGAGGAGTCTGCTGATTGTCGACCGGCTTTACGGTTGGGGGAAGTATCTCGACGAACTCGTGAAATCATGCCGGGCGGCACATAGTGAATTGTTGGTGAAGGCACGCGGCAGCAACAAGAGCCATAAGACTGAAAGGCTCTCCGATGGAAGCGCGCTGGTCAGCATCAGGGTGCCCAGAAAGAAGGCTGATGGGCCGCGGGAGAATCAAGGGGAGATCCGTATCCGTGAGATTCGAGGCCGGATCAGGAAGCCGGGGGCACGACAGTGGAGCGAGGTGAGGCTATGGACGACGCTTATTGATGAGCAGGAGTATCCGGCGCAGGAATTGCTGGAGCTCTATGCCCTGCGCTGGGAACACGAGATATTCTACAAGGAACTCAAGCTCCACATGCGCGGGAATGACGTTCTTCATAGCCATACGCCAGAAACAGCGGCCCAGGAGGTGGCGGCATTGCTCATGGCCTGCTCGATCATCGCGCAGGAGCGATGCGAAGCCGCGAAAAGCGGCAACATCCAGCCGTTGAGCATCAGTTTCCTGAAGACGCTCGACAAAATGAATTCACTATGGGCAGTGTTCGAAGTGTCCGAGGGACTGCTGACCGAAGAGACAAAACAGGAGATGGTAGCGCGAGTCAGAGAATTGATCGTTCCGGAGGCAATACCGAAAAGACGACAAAGGAGTTGCCCGCGCAAAGTCCGCCAACCGGTGACGAGTTGGCCTAGGCTAACAGAAAACGACTCTCGTGAGGGCGAGTTCCTGCTGGAGATTGTTAGCTTTCCCTAAAGGCATTGCGGCTAGTGTAGTCCGTCAAGCAGACTGTAGTTTATTCAGTTTGGCTCTACCGCGCTTGACCTTTTCGAGAATATCAGAGGCAGCCGCGATCCAGATGAAGGGAGGTGGGTTTTCGTTGTGAGCTTCGATATAGCCTACCAACGCCTGTTCGAGGTCAGCGACACTAGTGAACACGCCTCTCCGCACACACTTTTCAGTCAGGTCACGGAAGAACCGCTCTACCATGTTGAGCCACGATGCGCTCGTAGGTGTGAAGTGGATGTGGATGCGTGGTCGCCTTGAAATCCACGCGCGAACTTTCGCGTGTTTATGTGTAGCATAGTTGTCGCAAATAATGAGATGCAAGGGATTTATGGACCAAATTTAGCTTAGTGAGATGTTAGTATTTACTTCGAATTGAGCAGGTGTTTGGTAGTCGAGTGAGGAATGTTTCCGTTTGGTATTGTAGTACCTCGCGAGTGAGAAGTTCTGTAACTGGATCATCATGCGGCGAAGCGTGAACCTTCGGAGCGAGTGAAGTCTATTTTATCAAGGATGAATTTTCGGAACGCTGAACCTTTTCCTCGTGAGTGAGAAGTTCTGTAACTAGATCATCATGCGGCGAAGCGTGAACCTTCGGAGCGAGTGAAGTCTATTTTATCAAGGATGAATTTTCGGAACGCTGAACCTTTTCCGCCGTGGTGCAAAAATCC
>CBDBEZ010000028.1:0-4212 GCA_965204485.1 Verrucomicrobiales bacterium | reverse complement strand
TGGCGACACCCCAGGAGCAGGCGTTGCCCTTGCTCTATCTGGCAAGTGACGCGGCTTCCTACGTTTCGGGTGCCAACCTCGTCGTGGATGCCGGCGGGCTCGGTGGCTATCTCACTGGCAAACTGGAGCCGCCGCCTGTGCCCACCTATGCCAATATTCTCGATGGCTGGACCATCGGCTACTGATAACGGAACACGATTGGGAGGAATCCTGACATGTATGACCTCAAAATTCGAAACGGCATGATTGTCGATGGCCTGGGCACCCCGAAGTACAAGGGGGATGTAGGCATCAGAGACGGAAAGCTGGTCGCAGTCGGGGGTGCGCCGGAAGATGCCGAGCGTGAGATCGATGCAAGCGGCAAGGTGGTTTGCCCCGGCTTCATCGATACCCATACGCACTATGACATTCAGTTTGCCTGGGACCGGATGCTGTCGGTGTCCCCCTGGCACGGTGTCACGACAGTGGTCATAGGCTGTTGCGGATTTGGTGTCGCGCCCACGCGAAAGAAAGACCGCGATTACATGCTGGAAACCCTGCAGTATGTCGAGGGCATGGATGTTGGCTATACCAGGAAGGGCATGGGCAATTGGGGATTTGAATCCTACCCTGAATATCTTGACTGGATTGAGAAGGTTGGCACCGGCATCAACGTGGCATCTCTAGTGGGTCATCTCGCCATTCGGGTGTTCGTGATGGGCGAGGAGGCGGGCACTCGCAGGGAGGCCACTGAAGACGAAATAAACCAAATGCGGGCTATCGTGCGTGAAGCGATTCAAGCAGGTGCGGTAGGGTTCTCGACATCGAATTCCCCTGCCCATACGGGCGTAGGCGGCATCCCTGTGCCGAGCAGATGCACCACGATTGAAGAGTTGGAGGCGTTGACAGGCGTGATGGGGGAACTGGGGCGCGGCACTTTCCACTGCAATTGGGGCCCGGAACTTGACTCGGAAGGCATTGAGCGGATTGCTCGAAACGCAGGTGTGCCCATTTGCGACCCCGGAATCGGGCCTTCGCCGGACGGCTCCCGGGAAGGCGCCTTGCTCGAGCAAATCGAGCGCATGAACGCCGAGGGATTGACGTGGCGGCCACAAATGGGCGTGCTGCCAAATACCTTTGAGGTGGGGCTGGAGCATCCGTTCATGTTCGCGCTGGATCTGCCCGAGTCGCTGATGAAGCCGGCCAAGCCGCTGTATGGCTTGTTTACGCCGATCCAGGAATTGGCGACAGTCGCCGAACGCCTCGAGGCCTACAAGACAGACGAATTTCGAGCGCAATTCCTTGACCAGACGAACGAACCGGGCTGGAATGAACGCTACTGGCCCAATATGGTGATCAACTATTCGCCCAGGAAGCGGGAATACGAGGGGTGCCGATTGGCGGAGGTGGCCGAAGAAGTCGGAAAGACCGCCGCTGAATTGATGTTGGACTTGAGCATTGAATCTGATCTCGAAGCCAGGTTTGGCGCGGTGGCCAGGCGCCCGGGCCTGGAGCGCAGGCAGTTGGACCTCTACATGAGCGACAATGTAGTCGTTGGCAAAGGTGATGGCGGCGCACATGTCAGAGAGCTGTGCGATGCTCGATATCCGACCAACCTGCTCGGGCCCTGGGTTCGCGACTGGGGCTTGCCTATTGAACGGGCGGTGCAGCTCATGACGAAGAATGCAGCGGAGATCTACGGCATCGAGGATCGGGGGCTGTTGCAGGAGGGTCTGGCCGCAGATGTGGTCGTTTTTGACCCTGATACCATCTCCGACGGACCGCTTGAGCGCGTCAACGATTTTCCGGGTGGATCCAGAAGGCTCATCTCCAGGTCAGAGGGAATCGACTACGTCATAGTCAATGGAACGATCCTGCGGGAACACAACGAATACGCGGTGGACGAAAACGCGCCGAAGTTGCCGGGGAAGGTCTTGCGTAGTTTCAGGAAGCGTTCGTCAACCGCCCGCAGTCAGGCAGCGACGGGCAGCGGATAGCGGCCAGGGAAACTCCGAATAACAGAGCTTCCTGTGCGGCACATGAATGTGCCGCCAGATTCGGTGCCGTTGGGAGCATGAGCCATTCAGGAGTGGGGCCAATCTTCCGGCAAATCGCCGTGAGTGGATTGGGTGATCTGCTCAACACTCTCGAGCAGCCGAATCCCAAGTCGTTTCACATCGTCACTTGACAGCGGCTCCTTGAATTCCCTGAGCGTTACGGTCAAGACCACCTGTCCGCCAGAGCCGAAAACGGGTGCAGTAATGTTGTTCACCCTCTTCGTTTCCCCTCCGGACGAGTGTTGATGAGTGCTTTCCAGCTTCGCCATCAGGTCTGCGAGCATTTCGCTGATTTCCCTGGAGTTGGGCAGGCCTTCCAGTGTGCTGACAGCTTTGAGGATTTGGGTTCGTGGATCGGACACATAGCCGACATCATAGCCACGGGCTCTCAACTCCTTCAGCATGTCTTCAAAATACGACTTGGTGAAGGCCGCATTGGGCTGCTCGATTCGATCGAGCCACTTCCTCTGCACATCGATGGGTGCCCACGCGGCGAACATGGGTCCGATGGGCGGCAGCCATGCTCTTTGACTGCCCACACTCGGATGACCTCGGTGCCCGCGTGGCGACCGATTGGCGAGCACCGTTGTAACGTCGCCTACAAGCCCTGTGGCCACAACCGTAAGCGAGAGCTCGGCAGCCAATGCCGCCATTTCCGTTCGTGATACCTCCAGGGCTTCATGTCCTTCCGGCGCAACGGCAGCGGCGAACCGCAAAAGTGCCGGGCCCAGCGAGTAGGTTTTCTCGATCGGGTTGCGGATGAGCACACCGTGCTTCTCGAGTGTGCTGCACATGGCGTGACAGGTCGCCTTGTTGAAATGCAGTGTTCGTGCAAGTTCAGATAGCTTGAATGTCTCGAGCCGGTGACTGGACATGTACTCCAGTAGTTCCACGGCGCGGTCTATCGCGGGGGCTGGTCTTGGCATGTCTTTCCCTTGAATCCCTGAAAGCTCAATCGGGCAGCGCAGGCAACTTTACCAGTGTCGTTTGTTTTTGCAAACGCTATAAACGCTGCGGGGGTTGATGTGTACTAGTCCAAACAGATGTGAGACTACCGGAGCCTGGGTAAGGGTTGATTGATTTCTTTCAGGGAGTGCCCTGGGAACTGGCAGTTGTACGCCGGTCATTCATGGCCGGAAGTTCGCTTCCGGCCATGACCAGCCTCTGCGCTGCGGGGGGCGGCGTGTCATCCGCAGGATCGAAGCGGAGCGGAGAACCCGCGCAGCGGGTTGACTCGCCGCCCCCCGCAGCGTTCCCGGCAACAGGAACTCCTTCCTGACTTCACACAGCCCCTCGGCAAGAGTACCCGGCCCAAGTCCATCACTCTGCGTCACCTGATTCTCGAGCCCTGACCCACACCACACCTCATCTCGACCCGGGAGGACACCTTGAACGATCCTGTCCAATAAGGGGCGATCATCCGCGATTCATCTGCGCCGGTACCCCCGGATGCCACGCACGCGCAGCATCCGGGCGGCGGTTCGGATACCCTGACTTCTTTTTGACAACCGAAAGGGTACCGAACGATGCAATTTTACTCCAAGAGACACATCTCCTACCGCGCCATCCAGGTTGACGAAGTCACGCCCCCGGATGCGTTCGACCGACTCCGGAAAATCAAGATGTACCTCCGATTGCGCTCCGAAGGCTGCTCCGAGGCCACCGCACTTGATGCTATCGGCTGGTCAAGGGCAACTCTCTACCGCTGGAAGAAACGCTACCAGGATGGCGGAGTCCGCGCGCTCGCCGCAAAGAGCAGGAAGCCGCGCTCGTCCCGGGGACACGAGTGGACACGCGATACCGCCTGGGCAGTCTGGAACATGCGTCGCAAGTTCCCTTTCATGGGAAAGGCCAGGCTGCACATCATGCTCGCCCGTCAAGGCACCCTCCTGAGCGAGTCCACTATCGGGCGCATCTTGGAGAAAGGCATTGCACTCGGTCATATACGCCCCTGCGTCTTCCTCCGCGGTCGTACCAAACCCAAGAAGCGACGCAACTTCGCCCACGGCCACGCCAAACGCCTCCCCTCCGGTATGCGCTCCTCTACACCCGGCCAACTCGTCCAGGTCGACCACATGTCCATCTCCCGCGACGGCAAAACACTCAAGGAGTTCCGCGCCGTCTGCCCAAGTACCAAGATCATGTTCTGCCGCGTCTTCACGTGCGCCACCGCTTA
>CBDBEZ010000027.1:0-9369 GCA_965204485.1 Verrucomicrobiales bacterium | reverse complement strand
GCTTCGAACATTGTCATCCGGCCCAATCTCCGGTTCCTCCCGCCGCCGGAAGGACCCTCGGCCCGGCTTGCGTCCCGGTCTTTTCGGGTTGGCCTCGAGTTTTCTCTTCGAGAACGGAGCCGCCGATCTGTTCTGCTTGCGCTTCAACTCATCCAATTCCTCGCGAAGCTTCAGATTCTCCGCCTCCAACTGAGCAAACCGCTCCTGTAGATCGCGGACGAGCCGGATCAGTTCTCTCGTGGGGAGCGATTCAAGAGAATCGGACGACATTAATGGTTAAGATACCTTAATTATCGAAGCTGTCAAGAGCTTGTTAGATGTGCTAATCAGTTACTTCCGTAAGATAGGCGGCTGAGGCGGCTCAAGCCCTGTATTTTTGGGTAATTCGGATCGGCAGCGCCCATTTTTGACCCCATGGCAAATTCGCATTCGTTATTTCATCTTTTTTAAGCTTGTTTCTGTAATAGTATTATATTACAGTGCGCCGAACGAGCCGACCTTCATGCCAAGCAGAAACTCCCTGCCCCCCACCGAACGCCAGATTCGCAGCCGCCTCCGCCAGCTCCTCGACCAGGCCGAAGGCTTCCTCGAACTCTCTCGTAAATGCGGCAAGCCCACTTGCCGTTGCGCTTCCGACGACTCCTTGCGCCATCGCTCCTTGGCCATCGGTCAGACTCGCAAGGGCAAGACCACCATGCTGCACGTCCCCAGACCGTTGGAAGCTCAGGCGAGACGCTGGATCGATGATTTCCAGAAGGCGAATGCTCTGCTGGAAGCCCTCGACGAGCAGGGGCGCCTCCGACTCGAGGAGGCAAAAACCAAGGCCAGAGCGGCGAGTAGCTCCGCCAAGAAGAAGGGCAAGACCGGTAAGAAATCAGCCGGCAAAGCCAAGTCCGGGCGCAATTCTCCACCAAAAAAGAAGCGACCATTCTCACGCGACTACTAACTTACGCGGACAAGATTTTCAGCCTCCGCCAACAGTGGAGGCTGCGGGTGCGTGACTCTCGTCCCAAACCACAGATTCCCACTCGAGTTTTCCCGACAGCATTCTTCGCCATGTTCTGCTGCCGGTTACCAAGCTTCAACGAACTCGAGCAACACCGGAACAAGAGCAGCTGGACCGTTGGCTCGGTAATCACCGTTTGCCCAGCGCCGACGAACTGGCGTATGTCTCCGAGCGCATCGAGCCTGACAGTGTGCGAGGGTGTCTCGGACACATTTACTTCTGCCTCAAACGCAACAAAATCCTTGCCCCACAGCGCGGTTGGATGCTTGCCGCCGTCGATGGTCACGAAACTCACTGTAGCTACAAACGTTGTTGTCCACCTCAGCGTTTCATAAAATGGCCAGTCAGGCCATCATGTAGTAGGCGATTTCTTCTTCGACGGCCTGATTGTCTCCGAGTGTCAATGTGAGTCGACCTTGAGGGCGAGTCAGACGTCCGGCACGCTGGATGATTTTGCGGCGAATCGTGCCGAGTCCTTCAAAGATCCACTCCGCAGCCCTTTGGGGGGACGATTTGCGTGACCGCTCCGCAGATCGCATCTGCATTTCGCGTGTGAGATTGTGGGTGAGGATACCGGCCAAAAGGAAAGCTTCGTTGGCGGCACGTCGCTTGGCCGGAATATAGTCCATCTGGGCCTGGCTCTTGGCTTCGCCAAAAATCTTCTCCTGAGAGCCACGCCCTTCATGAAATTTCACCACATGAGCGGCCGTGTTTGTCTTGTTGGTGATGATCGCCTCGTATTCATAGTTCTCCTCGACTGGTTCGAAAAGATCCAGTTGGAGCGGTCCTTTGCGCTGAGTGCGCCTCATGGTTCAAATGCACAAAATGCGCGCTTTGCGCGCCCAACTTTTTGGCTTCCAGCGGATTTCGAAGTGATGAGTTTTTCCCTCTCCGCCTCGGGTTCGGGACCAGCGACGGCGCTTCTCAATGATGCCCTTGAGTTCCACAAGCCGCTCGAAAGGTACCGAGAACGTATATTCCAGGCCAAGGGTCTTTGCCTCTGAAACCATCTGATTGCTGAAAAACGCGCTGTCGGCGCGCAACTCGATCTGCACATCAGGCAGCACCTTGCGAATCTTCTCCACGCAGGAACGGAGGAACTCCACCGCGCCATTGGAGTCATGGACGTTGCCACTTCGATGAAGGAAGTCGAAGATTTGTCCGGTTTGAGCGATCGTCGCGAGCAGCGGATAATAACTGCGCTCGCCTTTTTTCTTCTTGTTAAATCCCACAGCCGTCTCTTCCGCATGGCGACTCGTGCTCTGCACGCTTCCGTCCAAATCAAGCGTGATGCGTTTGATTCCTTCCTCCTGAAGTCGCGACAGGCAAACGAAATGATTCATCTCCCTCATCCTCTCAAGGCTTTGACAATCGACCTCTCCCAACATCCGGCTCATCGTTGGGACACTGGGCAATTGGTGCATCCCCAAAACCTGCCGTACAAGGGGATCATCTCGGTAGTAGTCCAAATCGCGAAGCATCCGGTAGCCCAGTATAAGATGCACGATAAGACACATGAAAACCTTGTGGAACTTGTAGAAGCGGGACATGCGCCGATCCAGTGGACCAAAGCACTCCTGAAGCTTCCCCTCCAGATCCAATTCCTGAAAGAGCTTCTGAAAGATAACGAGACCGCCGAAAGAGGTCAGTTCTTGATCTTCAAATTTGACTGCGGGAATCGTTCTGGACTTTGTATTAATCGTACGTCGTGCTACTCTCACTGTAGGTGGCTTTTCGGTTGAAGTGTTTGGTGTTTTGGTAGATTTCAAATCAACCTTATCCCAAAGGCCCCTGCCACTATTTTCTTGGGATTCTTGCCCCGATTTATGAAACTATGGGGTCCAAAGTGTCTCCAACGCCGGATCGCCGTCGGAGACGAGGTCAAAACACAGTTCTACCACCGCTTGGTCGCGTTTCAGATTATCTGTGAGGATTTTCAATTGCTTCTCGACGTGGAAATGCTTGAGCCTGGTGAAGACGGAGATCCTGGAGACGACGAAGTCGCTGCGGCTATACGGCTGATAACTCGCGTCCTTAAGGACCACCCACGCTGCTTTGACGTGCTCACTGCCGATGCGCTCTACCTGCGTCCCTCCGTGATCAATCTTCTTGAAGACCACGGCAAATACCTTGTTGCCGTACTCAAGGATAATCAGCCTGAGCTATTGTCCGAAGCCCGCACGCTCCTGCCCCTTGAGGAGCAAGAGCCAGAATCATTTGAGACTCCGGCTGCACCGGGCAAGCCCGCGCGGCACGTTCATTTACAAGAGGCTGAGGGCTTCTGCACTGAATCCATTCACACTCCTCTTCGCGTTGTTCATTCCCATGAGACTGGCATCCGTCGCGAGCGCGTCGCTGGGGATTGGGTCGAGACTCCCATCGATAGCCACTGGTGGTGGGCGACGACCATGCCCCGCTCAATGGCCGATGCCAAGACCATCTTCCATTTCGGGCACGACCGTTGGAAGGTCGAAAACGAAGGCTTTAACGAACTCTGCTCCCGCTGGCATTCCGGTCATTGCTATCATCATCATCCCAATTCCATTCTCGTTCTGTGGCTGATCATGTTCATGGCCCACGCCGTGTTCCACTGCTTCCACAAGCGCAACTTGAAGCCAGAGATACGCCGTGGACACACGGCCATCTATTTTGCCCGTCAAATCGCCGCCTCCATGCGAGAGGATCGATGGTGGCCGCCACCGGCTCCGGGCTGAGGAACGCCCGCCCTGCGCTCTCGGTAACCTTGGGTTCGCGTCCGCCATCGGAGCGGTCTGGCTCCCTGTTGCCTATTGCCGACAGGGGGATCCATTTCGCGGCTCGAGCCCTCCGAAATTCGCCCGAGAACCGCCACACGAAACTGTTCGCCCTCCTAGCGCCAGCTTCAACACGCTCAACACCCACCAATTCAGGCCATTACGACTCTTTCCGACGCCGTCTTACGGAATCGCTGAGCTGACGAACTTGGGGTAGATCATTTCGATGAAGGTGTGGTAATCACACGAGGCACGGGAAACGCTGTCCAGTGGGACTCCTCGATGAAGAAACCCTTGTTGATGGCGGGCCGGTGCGGTGAGACCGAGCGCAGAAGCTTCAGCGTTTCCTGGAAGCTTCCGAGCGTTTCAGGACTGCCGCTGAACAGGCTTTCGAAGTGGATGGGACATGGATTGAGGTGGCCGGTTCGGCGGAATCCGGCCCGTGGCTCAGGACCAGCCGTGGGCCTTGCGGACGTCGATCATGGAGGCGAGGATGGTGTTCCAGGTCCCTTGATTGAGGAGCATCTCATTGGGAAACATGCAGCCATCCCAGCAGATGTGCTGGAAACGCTTGGTGGGCTGCCCGTTCTCGGTCAGCCAATAACCGGAAGCCTGGGTGATGTCGAGCTTGCCGTTTGGATCGTCTGCCGGGCAGTGGCGGCCCGTCTTGTCGTGGGAACCCGAGCCGTGTACCGTGCCGTCGTTCTGCGCCACGTGAAAATCGAAAGTCCACGGCCGCAGGGCATCGGTCATCGTCTGGTAAGCAGCCTTGAACTCCTCCTCGGAATAGCCCTCCTTGAGCAGAGCGGCGTCGGGAGCGTTGTAACCGAGCAGGTAGAGGTAAGTGTGAGCGAGGTCGGCCTGGAAACCGACGACTTCGGGCATCGCCGTTTGTTCCAGAGTCTCCACCATGGCCTTCCAGCTGTGCATGCCGCCCCAGCAGATCTCCCCCTCGGCAGCCAGTCGTTCACCGTGATCGGCCGCCACCTTGCCCGCTTCGCGGAAAGTTTCGGCAATCTTCTTGGTGTTGCCGGCCGGGTCCTTGGCCCAGTTCTCGGGGTTGTCGGCGGAGTCGATGCGGATGATGCCGTATTGGCGGACACCGTGCTCGTTGAGGATCTTGGCGATGCGACAGGCTTTCTCCACCGCGAGGACGAATTTCTTGCGAGCCTCGTCATCGCCCATGGCGGAATCACCCACCGTGCCCGGCCAGACCGGCGCCACGAGGGAGCCGACGGTCAAACCCTTGGCGGCCACGCGATCGGCCATGGCTTTCAGGTCGTCCTCGCTGATATCGATGTGGATGTGAGGATCAAAAAGAAAGAAGTCAATACCGTCGAACTTTTGGCCCTCGACCTCCGCGTTGGCGGTCAGCTCGAGCATTTTGTCGAACTCGATGGGAGGTTCCGCGCCCTCGCCGCCCTTGCCGACAAGGCCGGGCCACATGGCGTTGTGAAGTTTGGGAAAGGTGTTGCTCATGATCGAATCATTGGGTTGGTCGTTCCAAAGCTGGCGAGATGGTCTCGTTAGGCTCCGGCTTTGAGAGTGTTGTAGAGGTCAAAGGCTTCGTCCGGTTTCATCCCCTCGTGAACCACGCCGCGAACCGCTTTCATCATCGGCACGGGCGCGTCCGCTTGAAAGATGTTGCGGCCCATGTCGACCCCGGACGCGCCTTGTTCACAGGCGTCGTAGGCCATCTGGAGAGCGTCCCGCTCTGGACGTTTCTTGCCGCCGGCGATGACAATGGGTACGGGACAGCAGCTGGTGATCGTTTCGAATCCCTCGTCGATGTGATAGCACTTGATGATGTGGGCGCCGAGTTCGGCCATGGTGCGGGTGGCCAGACGGAAATACTCCACCGTCCGCGCCATGGCGCGGCCCACCGCGACCACGCCCATCACGGCGATGCCGTAGCGGTTGGCGTGATCGACGAGGTTGGTGAGGTTTTGCAGGGACTGGCGCTCGAACTGGCTGCCTATGAAGACCTGCACGGCAAGGACGCTGGCGTTGAGCCGGATGGCCTCCTCGATATTGACTGCCAGATTCTCGTTGGAGAGGGGTTCGTACCCCGGACGGCTCATCTTGATGGCTTTGCCATCGACCTCGCCTTCCCACTCGTCCTGTGGGCTGACCATTGAGGTGCCGCCGCTGGCGCGCAGAGCGATGGCCTTCTGAGTGCTGGCGGGGATGATGCTGCGCTGGATGCCCCGGGTGAGCATGAGGCAGTCGCAGTGCGGCTCCAGGGGGAGGATCGTCTGATCGATCCGCTCCAGGCCGGTGGTCGGGCCCATGAAGTAGCCGTGGTCGAAGGCCAGCATGATGGTCCGGCCCGTCTTTGGGTTGAAGACCTTGGCCAGCCGGTTCTGCAAGCCCCAGTCATACTGGTGAGAGCCCTTGAGGAAAAAACTCGGGGTGGTCTGGGGGATTTCGGTGAAGAATTCCTTGTTCTTCTTAACGCCTTCGAGGTCAGCCATGATGGATCGGGTATCGTTTTGGATTGAGTTCACATCTAATGCGACGAATCCGGCGTTTGTCGACCCTATTTCGGGACGGTGAAGACGTTCCGGGACCGCAGTACTCTGGATCGCGGCCCCTCACGGGGCGGAGATGGCGCCCGACGGCCACCCACCGAAACTTCGCCGCTCGTCCAGTCCCGCCGTGCGGGGGTGACTCAGGGGGCCAAAGCGCACGTGCCAAGGAATCCAGGCCAACTTTGAATGGAAAATCATGATTGCCCCTAATACAGAAGCCGGACAAACTGGCGAAAGGCGGTCGGTCAGAAAGCGTCGTGATTGATTGATTGGTTCTCACATCTGACCGATAATTCGAGGGCTTTACGCTAGTCTATTCCGAGGACTTCAGCGCATTGATCAGATTCAAGTGATCCGGGATCCATATGGAGGGCTCGATTCAGGAAATCTTCCACTTCGCTGTCGATGGCTTCGAGAATGCGGTCGAGAGTTTCTTTCCCAAACGTATCGGCTAGGGCGTCCAGGGCGCCCTCGATGAGGCTGCGAAACAATTGCCAAAGCAATCCCGCGAAGCACAGCACTCGAAGATGCCCAGTTTGCCGGTCCCGCACCTCCCCGTAGCTCGAGCGACCACTCCGAAGCATGGCCTCGAAAATCAGAGCGTATCGCATCGCAGCCAGATGCACCGAGGCATAGGCATACTGATAGGCGCCACTCTGTTCGGCGAGCAGGCCAAAGTTCTGTTTCGCCTCTTTAAAGTAGACTTTCACAGACCATCTCAAGGCATATATTGAAAGCGTCTTCTCCACGGAGGCCTCGGTAGTGGGTCAGTTCGATTGTGGTAATTAGAATGGGCAATTATCGTCCGTCTCATAGGCGATCCCTGGCTTTTTAACATCAAGGTTAGGGACACCGCTCTCAGCGTCGAGATACCATGGAACGAGTGGAGCAGCCGGCTCGTGTGTCTTCGGTGACTGGCTGGCGAATGCCGCCTCAAACTTCGCAGTTTCGGCTTTTTCGGCTTTTTCGGCTTTCTCGGCTTGCTCGTCCATCATCTCCACCACGTCTTCGATTTTCCAAATACGACTCTCCACGCCAGCCTCCACTGCGGGAGCGGTCTTCACCGTAGTATGCCGACGGCAGAAATTTTAGTTAATGAAGTGGATCGCCATCATGTGAGTGTGGTTCTCCAGCTTCTTTGAAAAGGCATTGGTTAGGCGAGTGAAACGACGGTTGCTCATGCGGATTGTGAGGTTCTGACGCTCCACATAGGACGTACTCACTAGATCCATGTCAGGACGTCCAAACACGGCCTCCTTCTTGATACCCGTCACGACATCAAGGCCGTTCGCATCCTTCCCGTAGATCTTCACGAGGCGGGCATAGTCGACATTCTTGAAGTTGCTTCCGATTGCCCAGCGGTAAGAACCGAGACCATCAGTGGTGATTTGGAGGTGGCCAGAGAAGCGCTTGCTGAGATCATGGCAAAACTCATTCATAGGCAGCATCACCCGAGCGATCAGCAACCAACCAGGAAGGGACCAGCTTGGTGTCAGCGCAAAGGGCCGTCCAAGTCCAGACATATCGCCAGGGTGACGGCCTTTCGCCTTGTCTTTAGGAATGGCGCAAAAATAAAATGAACAATTTAAGGTTTCTCAACCTTATTTCTATGCTACTGTCAGTGCCATGCCTGACAGTTCCGTTGTCGAAAGCATTCGTCGGAAGTTCGATTCCCTGAGCCACCTCATGGACGAGCGGGCCCGGAGGTGTTGGGCGGCGGCGGCGGCCATGGAATTGGGTTGGGGCGGCGTATCCGCAGTTTCTCTTGCACATCGATGTCGCGGACGACGATCACTGAGGGCATCAAGCAGTTACGGCGCGGCGACTACACGGCACCCGAAGCCGACGGACGCATCCGTCGGCTTGGGGGCGGGCGCAAGCCGGTGACCGAGACCGATCCGGAACTGCTTGGGGCTCTTGAGCGGCTAGTTGATCCTCTCAGTAGAGGCGACCTTCAATCCCCATTGCGCTGGACATTGAAGAGCACTCAGAGGCTTGCCAGGGAACTCACATCTCAGAACCA
This sequence comes from Verrucomicrobiales bacterium, assembly GCA_965204485.1. GTDB lineage: Bacteria > Verrucomicrobiota > Verrucomicrobiia > Verrucomicrobiales > DEV007 > JAACDM01. The sequence continues at coordinate 1,056 of CBDBEZ010000027.1, read as the reverse complement.
CCCGGTCGGTGCGCGTACTGTTGCCGCGTTGCTGCGCAAGGCCAGCTATAGTCTGCTGGCAAATCGCAAGACCCGCGAAGGGGCACAGCACCCGGACCGCAACAGGCAGTTCGAATACCCCGAATGGTGCCTAGGGAGATCCTAGGACGAGGTGGCACAGCACCCGGACCGCAACAGGCAGTTCGAATACATCAACGATCAGGTGCGTCGCTTCCAACATTGCGGCCAACCAGCAATCTCAGTGGACACCAAGAAGAAGGAATTGGTGGGCGATTTCAAGAACGCCGGGAGGCAGTGGAGGCCGAAAGACAACCCTGAGCAAGTCCGCGTGCATGACTTCAAGGACAAGGACCTGGGCAAGGCAATCCCCTACGGCGTTTACGATATGCTCAACAACCAGGGCTGGGTTAGCGTCGGAATCGACCATGATACGGCCCAATTCGCGACCCGCAGCATCCTGTTGTGGTGGACGGAAATGGGCTCTGCGCGGTTCCCCCACGCCCGTCGGCTGCTAATCACCGCCGATGGCGGTGGGAGCAACAGCCACCGCTCGCGGCTTTGGAAGCTTTCGCTCCAGGAGTTGGCGAACGAGACCGGGCTGAAGTTGGTCGTCTGCCACTTCCCGCCGGGGACAAGCAAGTGGAACAAGATCGAGCACCGTCTCTTCAGCTACATCACCCAGAACTGGCAAGGCGAGCCACTGGCAACCCTGCAGACGATCGTCGAGTTGATTGGAAGCACAACGATGAAGGGAGGCCTGAAGGTCAGGGCCAGGCTCGATACCAAAAGCTACGAGACGGGGATCAAAGTGACGGACGAGGAACTGGCCGCCGTAAAACTGGAAAGGCACGAAACACACGGCTCATGGAATTACACAATCAAACCCTCGACGTAAATGTTCACCTTATTTTTGCGCAATTCCTTAGCCTTCTCCTTGCAGCCAACGAATGACCAGATCTCATCGAGTTGGAGCACCTTTGATGGCAGATCCACTAGGTTCTCATTCTGGTATGCTGTGCAAGCTTCGCCCATTCGGGCCAGCAGAGAGAGGACCGT
>CBDBEZ010000026.1:0-33397 GCA_965204485.1 Verrucomicrobiales bacterium | reverse complement strand
AGATGGAAGGGCTTCTCGCCTTAGAGTTGGGACATCTCAAGGAAGCCCTCCAGCTTCCGGATGCGGGTGGGGTGACGCATCTTCCTCAGAGCCTTGGCCTCGATCTGCCGGATCCGCTCTCGAGTGACCTGGAACTGCTTGCCCACTTCCTCCAGGGTGCGGCTGTAACCGTCCACCAGACCGAAGCGCTGCTCCAGGACTTGGCGCTCCCGATCGGTCAGCGTATCGAGCACGTCCTTGATCTTGTCCCGCAGCAGGGAAAAACCCGTCATCTCCATGGGATTGTCGGCGGTCTTGTCCTCGATGAAATCGCCGAAACTCGTGTCCTCGCTCTCGCCAACGGGGGCCTGCAGGGAAATGGGTTGTTGCGCCATGCGCAAGACGGCGCGCACGCGCTCCACGGGGAGGTGAATCTCCTCGGCGATTTCGTCAGGGCTGGGCTCACGGCCATACTCCTGGACCAACTGCTTCTGGACTCGCATCAGCTTGTTGATCGTCTCGATCATGTGCACGGGAATGCGGATGGTGCGAGCCTGATCGGCGATCGAGCGGGTGATGGCCTGACGAATCCACCAAGTGGCGTAGGTGGAGAATTTGTAGCCGCGGCGGTACTCGAATTTTTCCACCGCCTTCATGAGCCCCATGTTGCCTTCCTGAATGAGATCGAGGAAAGACAGTCCGCGATTGGTGTACTTTTTGGCGATGGAAATCACCAGGCGCAGGTTGGCCTCGACCATTTCCGTCTTGGCACGCAGGGCTTCCTGCATCCAATGCTTGAGATTTTGATAGTTTTCCTCGAACTCGACCCCGAGAAGCCAGGTTTCGTCCGCGTGCGACTTGATCTCGTCTTTCACCGGCTGAGTCTTGGGCCGCGCTTCCAAGGAAGCCAGCTTGTCCGAGTAGCCGTCGACCTGGGTGACGAATTCCTCAATGACCTTGTGTTTGAAGAAGAAGCGATTGTAGGTGCGGGTGAGCGTGGCGGTGGACTTCTTGAGATTTTGCGTCAGCGCCGGGGAAACACTCTTGCCCTTTTGCAAGAAGTTCATGCGCCGCAGGTGAAGGCCCCGCAGATCAGCGACCTGCTCCCGCAGTTGATCGCAGAGACGGGGAAGCGCCTTGAGGTAGCGCTCCCGGCTATCAATCTTCTTATCGATGATCACCTTGTCACAACGCTCGCTGCCCTCGAGGAGCCTGCCGGCGAGCTCCAAGAAAGCTTCGCTGGTCACTCCGAAGCTGTAGAGAAATCTCTGTACCTGATTTTCCGCCTTCTCGATCCGTTTGGAGATCTCCACCTCCTGCTCCCTCGTCAACAAAGGAACCTGGCCCATTTGTTTGAGATACATCCGGACGGGATCGTCGAGGGAATCGTACTTGGGCGCCTCCGCCTTCTCGTCCGCTGCACTGTCTGTCTTGGAGGAGTCTTTGATGCGGTCCACCTCGGAGGCATCAATGACATTGAACTCCATGCTCTGGAGCCGCTCCAGAAGCTCTTCGAGCCCCTCCGGAGCGATCAAGGTCGGAGGGAGAGCGTCGTTGACGTCGTCGTAAGTGAGGTAACCCTGCTCCTTGGCGAGCTTGATCAACTCGCGAACTTTCTCCTGAATCGCCGGAGAATCGATGGCCTGAAGGCCGTCTGGCGGAGCCACCGCAGTCGCGGCCGCCTTGGGTTTTAATTTGCCATTCCCCACGGCACGAAGACGCTCTCGGCGGCGGGAAGGCTTTAGTTTAGCGATAGAGTGAGTGGAGTGAAGAGATCTACGAGTCGTCTGCCTGCGCTGTGCCATGAAGGAGAGGGTGCTGTTCAGGACGCCTTCAGAGAGGTGGGGATTTTCACTGAAAGCGCGGCAACATCGAAGGCGTCATCCTAGAGGTCAAGTTTTTCTTTCAAACGTTTTAGATCTCCTAACAATTCAATCATTCTGGCCGGATCAAGATCGCTTTTCTTCAATTCGGCTTCCACTTCGCGGTAGCGTCGGCGAACCACGTTCAAGGTCAACTGTTTCCAGGCATCCTGAACCGCGAGAAGATGGTTTCCCGCCGGCGGTTTCATGGTTAGCCTCGCTAAGGCCCGTTCCTGGCCGCCCTCGAGCGAGGAAAGGTAAGCGCCGACGCTGCGCGGCTCCAAGGGATCAAAGGGCGCCCCGGCCAGTTTGGCCAGGAGTTCTCCGTCAGGAATATACTGGGCGTTACGATAATTATGCAAAGCCTCCTCAACCCACGCCTTCGCATCCGAATCGATCAAGACCATCTGGCAGAGGAGACGAGAGCAGGAATCCTGAAATGAGTAATCGGGCATCGCCGGCTCCCGGGAATCCCCATCGCGCCCCTGGGCCCAGCGAGCCTCCCGCTCCCGCTCGGCCTGCCGATGATGGCGCCGCCTCGCCGCCCCGAACACTCGGCGCCGGAACTCCTCGTGCGAAAGGCCCAGACGGCCCGAGACCGCGTTGATCATCGTGTCCTGCATGAGCTTGTCCCGGACCAGTGCGATATGGCCGGCCAGTTCTTCCGCGAGTTCGTGCTGGGTCTTGGCTGAGTGGAGATCGGCCGAGCGCGAGCGGTGTGTGATGTGGTAGTCGAGGAAATCCGGCGCCTCCGTTAACAGGGCCCGGAATGCCTCCGCACCCTGACCCCGGATGTAGGAATCTGGATCCTCACCCTCGGGCATCTCGACCGCCTTGACGAAGAGGTCGGCTTCCGCGAGCGCCTTGAAGGTGCGCTGCGCCGCTTTGAAACCCGCGGCGTCCGCGTCAAAGCAGACCACCACCTCTCCTGTGAGGCGCTTGAGCAATCGGGCGTGTTCGTCGGTGAAGGCGGTCCCCAATGGCGCCACCATCGTCTCGATCCCGTGAGTGAAGGCAGTGATCAGATCGATCTGGCCCTCGCAGATCACAGCCTGTCCGGCCTTGAGAATCGGCCGTTTGCTTCGGTGCAAGCCGAAGAGGGTCTTGCTCTTGTGAAAGAGGGTGGTCTCCGGAGAATTCAGATACTTGGCGACGTTGGCCTCCGGATCGAGCGTCCGGCCGCTGAAGGCGATGACTTCACCGAAGTCATTGCAGATGGGAAACATCAGGCGATTGCGAAATCGAGACACGACCCTCCCCTGGCCCATCAGTCCCTCCCGCTCGGCGGCCAGTCCAGCCTCGATCAAGAGGCGACGGTCGTAACCCTCCGACTTTGCCCAATCGAAAATAATCCGCTGCTCGGAGGGCGCAAACCCCAATTGCCAATCCCTCGCCGCATCGATTCCCAAGCCCCGTCGTTTCAGACACTCACGGGCGGCCTGCGCGATTGGCTGCTTGAGCAGATTCCGATGAAACCAACCTGCCGCCGCCTGGTGAACCGCCAGCAGTTGAGAGCGTTGCTTGCGTTTTGACGATTCTTCCGGAGAAACCTGATCCTCGATGATGGGGATGCCGGCGCGCTCGCCGAGCCGCCGGATGGCGGTCGGGAAATCCACCCCTTCTCTCTCCATGAGAAAGCGCGCCGCCCCGCCCCCGGATCCGCAACCGAAACAGTAGAACATCTGCTTCGCAGGGCTCACCGTAAACGAGGGTGTCTTCTCGTTATGGAACGGACAGAGAGCGGTGTAGTCAGTCCCGACTTTCCGCATGGGAAAGTAAGACTGGACCAAATCCACAATGTCCGTGCTGTTGAGGACTCGCTCGACCGTTTCTTCAGAGATCATGACCTGTCATCCACCGTTGAGGCGTCCAGCGCGGAATTGAAATTCCACCCGCGCACTAGCCAATCGGTTTCCCATCACATACACTATCGACGCCATTCAATGAACAAGCAATTTCGAGGTCTCCTCTCTTTGTTATCCACTGCCCCCACTCTTCTCTGGGGCCAATTAGTCCCCATTGAGGAGCTTTCGCCACCGCTCCCAGCGTCCACCAAAGAGGTGGTGGTGGTCAGTGTCACCAACGGCTTGCAAGGGAGCAACGCCAAGAAGGCGATGGAGATCATCGAGGACATCGATCCGGCTACAACGGAGGCCGTGATCGTGCAGATCCATTGCCTGATGGATACCAACTGGGATGAGATCAACTTGGTCATGGGAGGACTCGGCCGCTTGCCCGTTCGCAGCTACGCCTTTGTCGATAGCATGGCGGTCGATGCCGGGGCGCTACTGGCCTTCGCGGCGGACGAAATCTACATGGCGCCCGCCAGTATTCTCGGGGGCAGTCCCATTCTGGGCAGTGGCAACATGAAGGCGAAAATGGAATCCTTTAATCTGGCCACTGCTCGGGCCGTCGCCCTGAGCAAGGGAAGAGACCCCACCGTGGTGGAGGCGGTCTGGAACGAAGACCTGGAGGTGCGCTGGGGAGATTGGCTCCTCTGCGAAAAGGGCGAGACCCTGATGGTCGAAGCGCAAGACGCCGTGCTCGAACACGAAGGTGAACTTTTTCTGGCGGAAGCCCTGGTGAAGGATGTCTATGCCTTACGGGACCACGCGGGGCTCAAGGGTAATCTGCGTTTTGCCAATGCCGATGATCCTCAGGCATTTGCCAAAGAAACCGCCCTAGATCGCGTCAAAACCAGGGAGGTTCCTTTCACGGGGAAAATCGTCGTGGTTGAGATCGGTCTCCGGGATTTGGTCAACGCGGCCCGTTTTGACTACATGCGCCGAATCCTCGATCGGGCGGCGCACGAGAAGGCCTCGGCGGTGATCCTGGATCTCAACACTCCCGGTGGTTTGGCCTGGCACACTGGCGAGTTGATGATGCGGAGTCTAAGCAAGCTGGAAATCCCGACCTACGCCTACGTCAACCCCTCCGCGGTTTCGGCGGGTGCGCTGATCGCCCTGGCGGCGGACCACGTCTACATGAGTCCCGTGAGCGCCATCGGGGCCGCCGCGGTGGTGACGCCTTTCGGAGACCTCCCGGCGGACGTCGAAAAGAAGATTAACTCGATCCTGGTGCCCCTGTGCCGGTCCGTGGCCCGCAGCAACGGCCACGACCCCATCTACGCCACTAAGTTTATGGTCCCGGAAAGAGTCGGCGACGCGAGTGAGGAAAACACGGAGGACGGGGCCATCCTCACGGTGGAAGAGGAGGAAGACGGGACTTTTCGTCTCAAGAAGCAGGACCGGGAGGCGGGATCGCTGTTGAGCTTGGCCGGCACCGAGGCCACGCAGCCATGGAACGGAGCCGATCCGCTCGCCAAGGGCACGGCCACCTCGATCGAGGATCTCATCGAGCAGGAGGGCCTGGAAGGCGAAGTGATCGTGGCCCAACCGCTCGGTCTCGAATGGATCGCCTTGTGGGTCACCCGTTTTTCCGCAATCCTCCTTCTGCTGGCCTTCGTGCTGGCGCAGGTGGAGATGCGCATCCCGGGCTTTGGAATCTTCGGCTTCCTCGCCCTCGCCATTTTCGGGCTATTTTTCTTCGGCCACTACGCGGCCGGCAAACTGGCGGGATTCGAGATGGTGGCCCTTTTCCTGGTGGGCGTGGCGCTCGTCGTGGCGGAGCTGGTTTTCTTTCCCGGCACGCTCGTGGCTGGGGTTTTGGGGGTCCTCTGTGTGCTCACGGCTCTCATCTACACGATGGCGGACGCCAAGGTGTTGCCCACGGGAGAACTCTCGCCCTGGCTCATCGAGTGGGATTCGCTGGGCATGTCGCTCTGGAACCTGAGCCTTGCCTTGGGAGGCGCCGTGATCGTGGCCATGCTCTCGGCCCGCTACCTGCCCGATTCACGCCTATTCAAGCGTCTCATCCTACAGACGACCTCCGCCCCGGGGGGAGCTTCTCTGGGCGGCGGTGGGTTGTCGTTGGCCACGGGTCAGTCGACATCGGACCGGGAGTCCGCGAGCGCCCCATCCGGCGATCGCCCGAACGAGCCGGCGGCTTCAAGTGTGAGCCGCTTGGTGGGCAAGCAGGGCGTGGCCGTGACCGCGCTCCGGCCGACCGGGTCGACGAGGATCGGCGACGAGATGATCGACGTGGTGACCGACGGCCAGTATTTGGAGGCGGGGTCCGCGGTCAAGGTCAGGCTGGTAGAGGGCTCCCGCATCGTCGTCGAGCCCGTCTGACCGGCGCGCCGATGAAGTTATAGGCGATTCCAATAAGTTTGGAAACCTTGAATATCAAGGCGTCGGCGAGGGAATCACCATCTAGTGGCATTTTTTGCTTCCCATTTGCTGAGTTTCACAATATGTAGTGGTTCCCTTGCTCTGAAGATCCCCATATCTAGTGGTTGACTGGAGGGACTCCCGGGCAGTGTTTTGCTAAAGCGAGCCTCATTTTCAGTCCTTACCTCACGATTTTTCATGGAGAAAACCTTCCATATCGGAACCCGATCCTTCGTCCTCGACCAAACCAAGGCCGAGGAAGCCTTCGCCGCCAAACGGGTCATCAACGGTCGGCAGACGATGGCCTTCAACCTCTTGCCGCTCCGTTATCAATGGGCCTACGACCTCTACCGAACGATGAAGGCCAACCACTGGGAACCGGAAGACATTCCCATGCAGAAGGACGTCGAGCAGTGGCGTTCCGACGAGTTGAGCGAGCAAGATCGTTGGATCATCCGCATGGGCATTGGGTATTTTTCCGCTGCCGAGGGCATTGTGGGTGACAACATCCTCCACGTCGTGCGCGAGATGGTGACCGCGCCCGAATTGAAGCTCGTGCTCGGTCGTCACGCCCACGAGGAAAACATTCACGCGGACAGCTTGCTCTACATGATCAGCTCGCTGGGCGTCAATCCGCATGAATGTGAGGCGATGTTCGAACAGATTCCTACCATCCTGAAAAAGAACGAGTTCGTGACGGGCATCTCAAAGGCCTTGCGGCGGGACACCGACCTCACCCTGCCGGAGAACAAGCGGCTCTTGGCGAAGAACATCTTCGTCTTCGGGCAGTGCATGGAGGGCACGCAGTTCTATGGGCTTTTTGGCATGATCCTTAGCCTCTACCGGCAAAACAAGTTCCCGGGGATCGGGCAGATGTTCCGCTATACCTTGCGGGATGAATCCAATCACATCGAGGTCTTTCGCAATCTCTTCATGGACCTGGTGGAAGAGAATCAGGAGATCTGGACCCAAGATTTCCGGGAAGATCTGCGAGAGCTCATGGCAGAGGCCGTCGCACTGGAGAAGGAATTCATTCAGGACTGCTTGCCAACAAATGCCGTCGGCCTGAGCGCTGATGAATTCACCCAATACATCGATTACATCGCCGATCGTCGGCTAGCAAGCGTCGGCCTGAAACCGCTGAGCGGGAACGTCGAGAATCCCCTTCCCTGGCTGGCCGAACTCATGGATATCGGCAAGGAACAGAATGTCTTTGAAGGCCGCGTCACCGAATACCAGAAAGCCTCATCGCTGGAAGGTGTGGACGATGACGACCTCTAGTTTCTCAACTGACAAACTCACCCACTCGGACTCGCCGCCTTTCCCTCCGCCTTCGCTCGACCCGCCCCCCCCTCACCCGAACACCAGAGCTCCGCTGCCAACGACCGAACCTCATCACCACGAAGCACCCACTCACGACATGATTAACAAAGAATTCGTTGAACGCGATCTGCATCTGAAGCGTCTGGCCACCCACTCGCGGATCGACGAGCCACCGGGCTACAATTGGGCCGATCCGGCGAACGATGAAGGCGACGATGCCTTGAGTTCCGAATTGGCGTTTGAATTCGAAGGAGAACGCTTCGTGTTCAACCCCCGCGATCTGGCGGAGGAACTTGGCCAGTCATTGACCGATGTCTTGCAGTCCCAGGACGCAGAGGAGATTTACAGCCAGGAGAACCGCCGCTTGGTCAATTCCTTGGTCAAGGCCGTCATGCAAGAACTGGTGGCACAATCGGAGTTGATCGAATCCGGCAATCTTCAAGCCGTGCCGGAGGAGATCTCCCGCGCCATCGAGCGAGCACTCGTCAATCAAGAGGCCTACGAGGTCGCCAAGAGCTTCATTCAGCGACACCAGCGGAAGGACTCGCCCTTTCGCAATCTCAACGGTTACACCCAGTCCACCAAGACCAAGCTGATCCGCCGCACCGGCCACGTCGTTCCCTGGAATCCTTCCAAGATCGAAATCGCCGTGCGCAAAGCCTTTCTCTCGCTCGAGCTCGATCCCTCTCCCTCCAAGGCCATCGCCGAGGAGGTCACGCAAGGCGTGGAAGAAATCCAACAGGAGTTCATCCACATCGAGAAGCTCCAGGACATGGTCCAGGAGACGCTCATGAAGCTGGGCTACTACAAGGTGGCGGAGGCTTACATCCTCTACCGCGCTCATCGCACGGAGATACGACTGGTCGAGGCGGCCGAGGAGGCCACGCGCACGGTCGATGAGCAGCAGGATTCACTCATCATCGTCACGCGCACGGACGGGGAGAGCTTCCTCTGGGACGGGGCCGAGCTGCGCAAGCGGATCGAGTTCGCCTCCGTCGGGCTCGATCTCTGCCTCACTCGGGATCAGATCGAAAAGGAACTACGGCGTTCCTTTTATTCCGAAATGCGCGTGGAAGACCTCCGCAAGACGGTGATCCTCAACGCCAAGAGCCTGATCGAGAAGGACGCCGACTTCTCCAAATTCGCAGGCCGCATCCTGCTCTCTTACCTCTACGAAGAAGTTCTCGGATGGAACATCGTGGAGCACGGGATCGAGCGTCTCTCCGAGTTTCACGCGCGAGCCTTCAAGGAAAAGCTTCGTCGCGGTGTGGAGATCCAGCGTCTCTCTCCCACTCTTCTGGAATATGACCTGGACCGCCTGGCCCGGGAACTGGATCCGGTGGCCGATCTGGCCTTCGATTATCTCGGGATTCAAACGCTCTACGATCGCTACCTGATCATCGACAAGAAGCAGAAGGCCCCCGTCGTCCGCCTGGAGACACCGCAGCAGTTTTGGATGCGCGTGGCCATGGGCTTGTTCGTCGGGGAGAAGCGCGAGGATCGCGAAGAGCGGGTCATCGCGCTCTATCGCCTTTACAAGAGTCGCCGTTTCTGCTCGTCCACTCCCACTCTGTTCAATTCCGGCACCCTGCATTCCCAACTGTCTTCCTGCTATCTCTATCAAGTCGGCGACAGCATCGAATCCATCATGTCCCGAGGCATTTCGGAGAACGCCTACCTTTCCAAGTGGGCGGGCGGACTGGGCGGAAGTTGGACGGCCGTGCGCGGGACGGGAAGCTACATCCAGGGAACCAATGGCGAGAGCCAGGGAGTGATTCCCTTCCTCAAGCTGCACAACGACCAGTTGGTCGCCGTCAATCAGGGAGGCAAACGCCGGGGCTCCGGGTGCGCCTACTTGGAGACCTGGCACAACGACATCTTTGATTTCCTCGAGCTGCGCAAGAACACAGGAGACGACCGCCGCCGCACCCACGACATGAACACGGCGAACTGGATTCCCGACCTCTTCATGAAGCGGATGGAAGCGCGTGAAATGTGGACCATCTTTCGCAGCAACGAGACACCGGACCTGCACGAATTGTACGGCAAGGCCTTCGAGCAGCGCTATCTCGAATATGAAGAGATGGCCAAGCGCGGCGAAGTGTTCGGCCAAGAAGTCCCGGCCATCGATGTGTGGAAGAGCATGCTCAAGATGCTCTTCGAAACCGGCCATCCCTGGATCACTTTCAAGGATCCCTGCAACCTCCGCAGCCCGCAAGATCACGTCGGCGTCATCCACAGCTCGAATCTCTGTACCGAAATCACCCTGAATACCGGCGAGGATGAGACGGCGGTCTGCAACCTCGGCTCCGTTGTCATCGAATCTCATCTCAATCAGGAGGGCGAGATCGATCACGCCAAGCTCCGCGAGACGATCCGCGTGGCTGTGGAAGCCCTGGACAATGTCATCGACATCAACTTCTACCCGACGCCCGCAGCCCGGAATTCGAACATGCGACACCGCCCGATCGGTCTCGGCGTCATGGGGCTGCAGAAAGCCCTCCACATCAAGGGGATTCCCTTCGCCTCGGACGAGGCCGTGGAATTCAACGACGAGATGATGGAGGCCATCGCCTATTACGCCTACGAGGCTTCAAGCAATCTGGCGGCAAGCCGGGGAACCTATTCAAGTTTCAAGGGATCCAAATGGGATCGCGGCATCCTGCCCCAGGACACGCTCAACCTTCTGGAGCAGGAGCGCGGACGAAAGCTCGACGTTCCCCGAACCGCGAGGATGGATTGGACGCCCTTGCGCGAAAAGATCGCCCGGCAGGGCATGCGCAACAGCAACGTGCTGGCCATCGCACCCACGGCGACCATCTCCAACATCATGGGCAGCATGCCCTGCATCGAGCCAGCCTATCGCAATCTCTACGTGAAGAGCAACCTCTCGGGAGATTTCGTCGTGCTCTGTCAGTTCCTCGTGCGCGACCTGAAAAAACGCAACTTGTGGAGTCAGTCGATGATCGATCAACTGAAATACTTCGACGGTGAATTGGCTGACATCGAGGAGATCCCTGATGACCTGAAAAAGAAATACGCCACGGCCTTCAGCATCCCCTACGATTATTTCATCCAGGCAGCCGCTCGCCGGCAGAAATGGATCGATCAATCGCAGTCGGTGAATCTTTTTCTGGCTTCGCCCGATATGAAGACCATGTCTCACATGTATCGTGCGGCTTGGCATGCAGGGCTCAAGACCACCTACTACCTGCGTTCTCTCGGTGCCTCCAACATTGAAAAGGCCACGGTCAATGTGCAGAAGCAGCGGCGTGGCATTGTCGCCAACGACGTAGAGGAGAAACCGGTCGCCCAAGCACCGGCCCGCGAATACACCTCGCAAGAAAAGGCAGCTTGCAGCATCGACGCCATGATCAACGGAGGAACCTGCGAGGCCTGCCAGTAGTAGCATCCATTCACACGCCTCCGAATCGCGCGCGGGAGCGTACGATCCTCCCTTCAGGTGGTTCGGCTGCTCCGCGGGCCGAACTCGTCGAATCGCCTCAAGATCCTCTATTGGGATGGAAGCGGTCTTTGGGTTCTGGCCAAGAGACTCGAACGTGGGACGTTTTCTTGGCCCAAATCGGTCCATGGCAAAACGGACTCGAAGATCAAACTGGTTCTCGAAGCGTTGGCCATGCTGACCGACGGCATCGATCTCCGAGAGGGTTGCCTGCGTCCTTGGTATCGCCGTTCATAAACAATCAAGTATAGTTAGGAAAATACGTGACACCTTCTGTCTCGTGAGAAATGACCGGAAGTTGTGGATGAGGGCGGTCGGGGCATCATGAAGAGTTCAACCATTACCAAACAACTGAACTCCAATGAAAACCACCAACCACCCTACCGAATCAGCATCTATCCTTCGCCAGGAAGGAGCAAGCACCGTCTGCCAGAACGCCCTTGAGGCCACCCTGCGACAAGGAGCCCAAGTGCTTCTTCAGGCCGCCATCGACAACGAAGTCTCCGACTACATTCAAGCCCATCAACATCAGCGTGATGACCAGGGTCATCGCCAAGTCGTTCGCAACGGCCATCTTCCTGAAGCGGCAACTTCAGACTGGAATAGGGAACGTTCCTGTTCGGCAGCCCAGGATCAATGATCGCCGATCAGGCCAGCGGTTCACCAGCGCCATCCTTCCGCCGTACCTACGCCGAGTCGCTTCACTGGACAACCTCATCCCGGCACTCTACCTGCGAGGAATCTCAACCTCCGAGATGAGTCGAGCCTTAGAGCCGATCCTCGGTGAGAACGCATCGGGTCTTTCTGCAGCCAACATCGTTCCTCGTGAGTGGGAAGTTCTCAGACCGGTTTCTCTTTGCCTGGCGTGTCTGTCTGACTGCGTAATAGAGCGATCTTCGCCTTGGATAGTTCAATGCTCAGATCGATCAGTTCGGTGGTCAGTTTCTTGAATTTCTTGTACTCCTCTGTTTCTTTTCGTAGTCCCTTCACGTGGTCTGGCCAGACGTGTTCAGTCCGGCTCCTCATCTTATGCGTGTAGCTCAGTTGGTAATACACGCCGCGCTGGCGTTGTCGATCTCGGTATCGCTTGCTGATGCTCCCAGGCCGCATTGGCCCGATTGCAGCTAACTTTGCCGCAAGTTTCTGGACTCTTTTTTCAGTGATCTGATCTTTTTCATGGTCATTAGCTTATCTCGTGAGTGAGAAGTTCTGTAACTGGATCATCATGCGGCGAAGCGTGAACCTTCGGAGCGAGTGAAGTCTATTTTATCAAGGATGAATTTTCGGAACGCTGAACCTTTTCCGCCGTGGTGCAAAAATCCAGGCAGCGTGTTTTTCAAGGCGGCTGAGACAATCATTTCCGAAGGCAGCACGTCTGGGCGGATGGTTCGGATCCAGGTTCCAAAGTGTTTCCAGACCAGACCGTCACATGTCATGGCAAGGTACTGTAACATGCCCTGAGCGATCATGCCGGTCTGCACAAACACATGATATGCGTGCATCTTTCTCTGCACCTGTCTGCGATATTTCTCGGTAGTCCGGTGGAGGTATTGGTTACCATTGCGACGCTTGAGCGGTCGCATAGCGGCCATCCAGAAATGGTATCCGAATGAGCCGACCGAATGCACCGCTTGCTTGAAAGCGACTTCGATCTTGAAACGCAAACTGTAGAGCAAGATGATCTCCTGAGCTTCCATGGTGAGGTCGGTAGACAAGAGGATGATCCGCCCTCTCGTGGGATGATCGACGAGAATGAAGCGGACCATCGCCCCGGCGGGCTTCCACAACAGATCCACCGACTTGAACCGGACAGAGATGTTTCTCTCCCCATATACGGGACTGGGAACGGAACTGAAGCCGCCCGTTCCAAAGACATTCTGGAGCTTCACCGCAGCGCCATACTTTTTCGGTCGTCCGCGTTTGCGTTTGCGTGGCACTGCCGCAGGCCGAAAGCCGTGAGATGCAAGGGATTTATGGACCAAATTTAGCTTAGTTAGATGTTAGTATTTGCTTCGAATTGAGCAGGTGTTTGGTAGTCGAGTGAGGAATGTTTCCGTTTGGTATTGTAGTACGATTCGATGTAGTCAAATAGTTCGGTCCGGGCGTCTTCTTCGTTGATGAAACAGCCACCTCGGATCATCTCCGCCTTCAAAGTGCCGATCATTGATTCGGTCCAGGCGTTGTGATAGGAATTACCTCTAGCTGACATGCTTTGCAGCATCCCGGCTTGAGATAACACTTTGCGAAAATCGCGGCTTCCATACTGACTTCCTCGGTCGCTGTGAAAGATTCTGCCAGGCTTCTTAGGAGTCGAAGCCAGGGCCATCTCCAGTGCATGGACCACGAGCTCAGCTCGCATGTGATCTGCGAGCGCCCACCCGACCACTCGCCTCGAATAGAGGTCGATTACGACAGCGAGGTAGAGCCAGCCATCTGCAGTGCGTATGTGCGTGATATCGCCAGCCCAAACTTGGTTGGGCTTCTCAGGTTCCGGTTGGTTTTCCAACAGATTCTGCGAGGGCTTGTCGGCCCGGCCATCGCTGGTTTTGGGCACGAATTTTCTGGGCTGAATTGCACGTAACTCTCTCTCTGCCATGAGTCTACGCACGCGATCTAATGAGCATTGGATCTCCATGTCGCGAAGCTCCTGATAAATTCTGCGATGGCCATAGCGCCCGCGGTGTTCCCGGAAGATCTTCTCGATGACATCACCAATTTCCTGGTCACTTTGCTGAGTCGGTGTCGGCTTTGCAGCATGATAGTAGCTGCTTCGCGGCAAATTCAAGGTGGCGCAGATTTGGCGGACACTATGCCCGGTTACCTGATGTATCGACCCAATCATTTCGCGGGTTTCGGCTGGGGAGAGGTCCCTAGGATGAGAGCGGCTTTTTTTAAAATGTCGTTCTCGACCTTGAGTTGTGAGAGCTCGCGTCGAAGCCGACGCAGTTCGGCCGCTTCGGCCTCCTCGCCTCCTCGCCTTCGGCCGCTTCGGCCGCTTCGGCCTCCTCGCCTTCGGCCTCCTCGCCTTCGGCCTCCTCGCCTTCGGCCTCCTCGCCTTCGGCCTCCTCGCCTTCGGCCTCCTCGCCTTCGGCCTCCTCGCCTTCGGCTCGTTGACCTACGCGGCCGAACTGCGTCGGCTTCGGCCCTTCACGTCTCCAGCGATATAGGAGATCGGTGCTGATGCCGAGATCCGCAGCCACGTCGGATACGGGCTTTCCGATTTCCAGGAGTTGGACTGCTTGCGCCTTGAATTCGTCAGTGTATCTCTTTCTGGTTTTCATGGTCAGAGTATGGGAGTTGCTTAACGAGTGGTCCAGAAATCTACCACACCTCAAAGCCCTTGAAGTGAACGATAGCATTGAGTAGTGTGAGGAAGCGTATCGGAATGGGGGAGCTAGTTGTTGGTTCGCACTATCAATCAAGCCGCCGTTCCGATACGCGTCATCTAAAACAGGACGAGAAGCATAGATTATCGCCAGTCGAAACCTGCTGACGGTTGGCCGCGGAAGAGGAGAGGGTCAAGAGATCCCGGAGGCAATGGTCCGAGCCTGTCGGCATAGCTTTCGGGAAAACTCAACTGAGGACTATTGGCGAGGACAGCTCTTGACCCTCTCCTCTGGAGCCGGTAGGATTCCAGGTTGTTTTGACGATGGTTCGAGCCCTATTCACCCACACATTCCGCTGAAGACCTGACTAAATATCAATATTTCTTAATGCAATTATCCTGCGCTCGGATCCACGACGCAGGAATCTCCCTCTCGAAGCTTTGCCGAGGCACTAACGGGCTTTCGCGCCGACAACATGGACGCGGTCGATCTCAGGATCGTTGAATGTGGAGACGTCGCCTCCCGGCCAGCGAACGTTGACTTGATCGACCTTCGTCTGAGATCCCAACCCGAAGTGAGCTGTGTAGGCGTCTTGGCTCAAGAATGAATCGCCTGCCACGATCGCGTGGATCTGAGCACCCTCGGTGGTTTTGAGAGTGATAAGGGCACCGATCACCGAACGCCCTGGCGAGGGGCGAAGCAAGATCTCGATCCAATGGCTGGCATCTGCGGCTAGCGGCAGTCGATTCAAGTAGAGATGAACTTTGGATTGGAAGCCGCGACCGACGAAGGGGTATTCGCTGACGAGAAGATCTTCACGTCCATCTCGGTCAAAGTCTTCGGTGAGCACGACGCGGGCATCGTATTCGAAGCTGGCTCCGAAGAGGAACGCGACGTTCTCAAAGCCTTCGCCTGCGAGGTTCAACTTGAGATGATTGTGCTCGAACCCATTCCACGAAGAAAGCCCTTGGTTGAGTTCCAACATTGCTTGTGAAAAGACAGGGACGAGGCTCGGATTCTCTTTCGATTCTCCGGTGTAGAGGTCGTGGCACCAGTAGTTGGTGCAATAGTCTTTGGACGACTGGCCGCTGCGGAAGCCGTTAGCAATGTAGAGATCCCGGTCACCATCGTTCTCGAAATCGAAGGCGCTCACGCCCCACGACCAGCCGGTGCGGGCGATTTGCGCATTCTGAGGGCTCTCGACAAATCCTTCTTCCTGACGAAGATACATTCGATTGCCATAGCCCATGGCAGCACGGTTCGTTTGATAGTCTGGGCGATTCTTGATCCCGGCATCAAAGCTGTCGAGGCGGCGTGCCGTGCTGCTACTCATTCCGATCGCTAAGAGGTCCAGCTCTCCGTCCAGATTGTAATCTGCTAGACTGTGTGCCATGCCAAACAGCCGGTTGGGCGTAAAACTTTCCGAGATGTCTGTGAACGTTCCGTTGCCTTGGTTCCGATAGACATCCAGCCCGGCGTAGTCACTGACCACGAGGAGGTCGAGATGATCATCTCTGTCGAGATCGACGAACGAGGTGCTGTAAGTGCGTCTGAATCTCTTTGCGGCTAGGCCGTTGGCTTCGGTGATGTCGACAAAGTGCCCATCGTCGTTGCGAAGTAGAAAGGAAGGGTGGCCATCATTGGCGTTATAGAAGGGGGTGGGCATTTGGCCGCCGACATACGACGGTTTGTACTGGGTAATCCAGAGATCGAGGTCGCCGTCACGGTCAATGTCTCCCGCCGTCATGGCGAGTGGTGCAAGGAGTCGCGGATGACGAAAGATTGGGATGCCGGGAGTTGGAAAAGTTCCTCCCGAAGCTCCTTTGTAGAGTGTCAGTCCACTGTTCTTGGTCACGGTGACGTAATCAACGATGCCATCGGCAGTGATGTCCGCGATGAGACCGCATTCTTCTTGAGGTTGCCAATGCGGCAGAAACGGAGCGTCTGCTAGGGTGGGTTTCTTGGTCGCGAGCTGATTGTCATAGCGACGATTCCAACGCGGGATGATGATTTCCGTATCGCCATCATGATCGAGATCATGAAGCAGTACGGGATGGGCACTTTGGAACTCGTTCTTTCGAGGCGTAAACGTGGCGGCATTGACAAAGCCCTGACGTTTCTGGCAAGTGAGTAATTTCAGTGACCGCAAGCGGATTTCTTTCGCGCGTATGAGAGTTCCATCGGGCTCTCCTTTCCAAACGACTCCGGCCTCTCCGGTCACCGCGAGACGCCTTGTTGAAGTCTCTACGTGAAGCAGAAACGAGATCGTTGAGGACGCAGTTGCTGGTTCAAAGGAGGTGTGATGAAACTCGGATTCAGCGAGTTTAAAGCCGTCACTCTGATAGTTGTCGAGAAAGGCCGCGAACCCTCCTCGATCAACTGTCGCGAACGCTGTCTTCGCGTAGCGAGTCCGAGCGATGCCCAAACCTATGTCATCTTCTGTCACTGACTTCGACGGATAGGCCCAATGATCGCAGTCGATGCGTTTGAGGATTCTCGCCGATGAATCGGAGGATCGAAGGTCGTCCCAAAGGCGGGTGATCGCACGTTCGTACGCCTGTGCACGTTTCTCAGACTTCCAGACACTCTGATCCAGTTCAGCGCGTTCTTGCAAGATGCGCTGCGCGTCGGCCGGGAGTCCTTGGGCCGAGGCGCAATCCAGTGCAAGCGTTAGTGCGGATGCAAGGAAGAGAAACCTCACTTAATCCACTGTGACCTCATCGATGAACCAACCAGCGCCGTTGTCATCTGGATTCTCATCAGGAGCGCTGAGGAACTCCCATTCGATGATGACCTGGCCAGCACCGAGGACTTCTGGAGGAAGCCTCACTCGGGCTTGTTGCCACCCGTCCGTTGGCTCAGCAAAGGTGTATTCTTCTTGACCTCGGTCGATGATCAGCGAGAGATCGTCGGCCCGAAGGAAATTGAGGCGTCCACCTGCCGTTTGTGGATTGGGTAGGTCGAGTGAATGCCAGAATGTTAAGGTGGCTCTTCCGAGGCCAGCCAAGTCGATGACAGGAGAGCGCAAGGTGATCCCGACACCCGCATCGCTCAAGATACCGTCGACGAAGTTGGAATCGAGATCTGTGCCCGCCACACTGGTCCCCGCAACTGGCCCCGGTGGATCTGCGGGTGCCCCGATTTCCCATGAAGTGGTCGTCTCAATGCCTTCTGCAGCCACGCTCCAACCTCCAGGGCCTTCCTCAAATCCATCTTGAAATAATGGTGGTGGAGGTACTCGCACGACTCGGTAGTGAGCCAAAGTACTCGCTAGATCCGTGTCGGCTAGCACTGTGGTAGCCAGAGCACCGTCTGCGGCCGCAGGGATCTCGACCATGAGGGTGGTCCAAGAATCGCTCGTGAGATCGATGGACTTCTCAATCTCGAAGAACTGCCCTGGATCGGACTCCCACGTGAGATTGACCTCGCCAGAGGCGTCGCGTGTGATGTCGGTGATAGAGAATGCTCCTGCATCTCCACCGAAGGCGCGCAGCACTTCCCAGTAGGGTTCGAGTGGGTTCGTTTCGGGCTCGCGTCGAGCGGTGAAGGCGAAGTCAGGTACTTCATCGAGCCCACGGTAGATGTAGAGGCTCACACCGCTATCGCCAGTGGAGTCCCAATGGAGAAACTCCAGATCATGGATGCCAGCCGCAAGTTCGACTTCAATGATACTCGCGTCTCGTCCATTACTGGTGCCCTCTCCCTCGATGTCACCATCGATGGATAAGATAAAGCCGCCTGCGTTGCTGACCACAAAGGTGATGAGGCCACCGTGAGCGAGTTCGAACGCACCCTCAGAACGGATGACGAAGTTATCGCGTGGTCCGAAGCCGTCGGTGTTATTGTCCCAGAGCGGATAGGGGCGGGATGATGAAAGATGGATCGGCGGTTCAGCGGTGTCGTGAAAGTGAACGTTAGGCGTGTCGGCCTCAATTGATCTAAAACCCGGCTGATCAGGATCCTCTAAGGCCTCCTCTGCATCGAAGCTATCGGAGATCTCCAAATTGCTATCTGTCCAGACATGAACCGTCTTAAAAGTGCCATTCCCGACGATATTCGATGGCAAAGGTCCCGCCTCAGTTGGATCGGTTCCGGCGGAAACCTCCAACCCATCCAAGCCGCCATCACCGTCGGAGTCTCCGTTGTTCGGTGAGGTGCCTGGCGTGGTTGCTGGATTGCTAGAATCATAGGCGAGGTTAGGATTCTCAACGCCATCTAACAGACCGTCGAAATCGGTATCGGGACGCAGCGGATGGGTTCCCGTATCGTTCTCGTCCACATACGTGCCAGTCTTCGTTTCCACGCTATCTTTCAGACCATCGCTATCAGTGTCGGCCACTTTTGGAAAAGTGCGGAGCTGAAATTCTTCGATGTTGGTCAATCCATCATCGTCGGGATCTTCGGCGCTATCGTTCTTTGTTAGATCGAGTTCGTGTGTGGTTTCCCATTTATCATCCATCCCGTCATTGTCCACGTCATCGAAGTCCGGGTTTCCTGGATCAACAATGGGGTTCACCAGTCGGCCGGAAACTTTCACATTATCAAAACCGATCCATCCCCAACCGCCTGATGAAGAATCAAACACGTCTACGGTATAGGCCTCGGTGCTGCTGACAAAGGAAGCCAACTCGGCTGCCGGTATGATGACTTCTTGATAAATATCGTCATTCGTACTGCGTGCTCCGGTCGCCACATAGGTGTCGTCGCTCACGCGCCGAAGGCCAAATCCCTGTGCCTTGACACCCTCTTCAGCATCGGTGGAGGTGGCGAGATCAGCAGGAGCGGATGGGAGGCTACCGTGAGCGTCGCCCCCGACAATGGAAATAGCCAAATCGCCGGCAGCGAGATAGAACTCAGGTGAACGTGTGAGCAAGGTTTGATGGGTATTGTCCCTCACATTCGTACCGTCTTCCGATTCGAAGACAATGGGTAGCATTTGGGAATCGCCACTAGCGGGTGTCGGGAAAGTCTCTCCATTCTCCGAGGGATCCGCTATCGGCGTGAAGGCATGTGGTAGATCTGCATCGAAAGACACATTGGTCCAGCCTTGGGAGTCGCCGCCTTCAAAATCAAAGACGAGTTCTGATGGCGTTGCCAACGTCCCCGGGACAATGACATTATCAAAACCGATCCAGCCCCAACCTCCTGATGAGGAATCAAACACGTCGACAGTGTAGGTTTCGGAATCGCTGACAAACGGCGCGAGGTCTTCCGCCGAGATGACGACGTCTTGATAAATATCATCGTTGGTGCTGCGAGCTCCGGTCACGACGTAGGTGTCATCGCTGACCCGCCGGACACCGAACCCCTGGGCCTTCACTCCTTCTTCAGCATCGGTCGAGATTGCAAGTTCGGCAGGGGCTTCTGGCAGGGCCCCATGGGCATCACCGCCAACGATCGATACCGACAGTTCACCTCCTCCAAGAATGAATTCTGGAGAACGGATGATGAGCGATTGGTGGGCATTGTCGCGGACGTTGGTGCCGTCCTCCGCTTCGAAGACGATTGGGAGCATTTGATAGTCTCCGCTGGCAGGTACCGGGAAGGTGGAGCCGTTCTCCGACGGTTCATTGGTCTGCGTGAACGCGTGCGGCAGGCTGTCGTCGGAGGAAACCGTTGTCCATCCTTGAGAAGTGCCATCTTCGAAGTCGAAGACGAGTTTGGAAGGAGGTAGTTCTCCTGGAATCTTGACATTATCAAAACCGATCCAGCCCCAGCCACCGGAAGAGGAATCGAACACGTCGACGGTGTAGGTTTCCGAGTCACTGACAAATGGAGCCAGATCTTCCGCCGAGATGACCACGTCCTGATAAATGTCGTCGTTGGTGCTGCGTGCTCCC
This sequence comes from Verrucomicrobiales bacterium, assembly GCA_965204485.1. Classification (GTDB taxonomy): domain Bacteria; phylum Verrucomicrobiota; class Verrucomicrobiia; order Verrucomicrobiales; family DEV007; genus JAACDM01. The sequence goes on along the minus strand of CBDBEZ010000026.1, from coordinate 13,375 downwards.
GTCGCGACGTAGGTGTCATCGCTGACCCGCCGAACCCCAAATCCCTGGGCCTTGACTCCTTCTTCAGCATCGGTCGATGTCGCAAGTTCTGTTGGGGCTTCTGGCAGGGCACCGTGGGCGTCTCCTCCGACAATCGACACGGACAGCTCGCCTGCGCCAAGAATGAATTCTGGAGAACGGATGATAAGCGATTGGTGGGCATTGTCGCGGACGTTGGTGCCGTCCTCCGCTTCGAAGACGATGGGAAGCATCTGGTAGTCGCCACTATCTGGCACGGGAAAGTTCGACCCGTTCTCGGAGGCTTCGTTTGTCTGCGTGAAAGCATGTGGCAGCTCAGGGTCCGATGAGATGGTGGTCCATCCTTGGGAGGTGCCATCCTCAAAGTCATAGATGAGATTCTGTGCCTCTGAGGGCCTCAGCATGCTTATGCTGGCGAGCGCGATGATTGTGATCCAAGCGTGGTCTTTCATAGTTGGAGTGGTGCCCAAGCAGACCAGATCTTGGGAAGATAGGCCAGCCTTGTATTAGAAATGTTGCCTCTTCAGCAGAATCTGTGGGTGCCTAGCCTAGGCACAATGCCTTTAGGGAAAGATCCAAAATATTTTAGATAAATGTTGCATTTTACCATAATAGTTATAATTGGGGTGGATGCCTCACTCCCATCCCAATCAAGTTAGCGGTTTCCTTGGTCAGTTCGAACATCTTTTCGGATTCGTTCGCGATCGCTTCGAACGCTTGCAGAACCCAGGCCGCGGCCCCAACCCCAAGCTGCCGGCCTGGGATCTTCTCGCCTCCCTGGTCTATCACGTGATCAGTGATGCTGGCCATTTCTCGGCCCATGTGTTCCAGTTCTCGTGAGTGGGAAGTTCTCAGACCGGTTTCTCTTTGCCTGGCGTGTCTGTCTGACTGCGTAATAGAGCGATCTTCGCCTTGGATAGTTCAATGCTCAGATCGATCAGTTCGGTGGTCAGTTTCTTGAATTTCTTGTACTCCTCTGTTTCTTTTCGTAGTCCCTTCACGTGGTCTGGCCAGACGTGTTCAGTCCGGCTCCTCATCTCATGCGTGTAGCTCAGTTGGTAATACACGCCGCGCTGGCGTTGTCGATCTCGGTATTGCTTGCTGATGCTCCCAGGCCGCATTGGCCCGATTGCAGCTAACTTTGCCGCAAGTTTCTGGACTCTTTTTTCAGTGATCTGATCTTTTTCATGGTCATTAGCTTATATATGCGAATGTCTAGGAAAATCAAATCATTTGTTATGGATCTCTGGATTTCTTGGTGGAATATCGTCTGTTTTCTGCGACCCGCTTTCTCGAGAGCCCGCACCTTTCTCTGGTTTCTGCTCGTCTTGGCCGCTTTCTCCGTGCGCAATGACCTCCTCGGGGTTTCCAGTTTCGTCCGCGCTCTCGGTTTGTCAGAACACTTCTATGAGCACTTACTCCATTTCTTCCACAGCAATGCCGTGAAGACGGACCGGCTTGCAGAACTTTGGTTCGCCATCGTGATCAAGCACTTCCCTGTCTACAAGATCGGTTGTCGCCCCGTCCTGGTTCTCGACGGCATCAAGAAGTCCAAGGAGGGCCGCAAGATGCCTGCGGTGAAGTATCTGCATCAACAGTCCGAGTCCAATTCCAAGCCTCACTTCATCATGAGCCATTCCTTTCAGGCCTTCGGCGTGCTCTGTCAGGTTGGCGGATACTTCTTCTGCGTTCCGGTCTGTGCACGCATTCACGAAGGTATCGTCACTTCAAACCGCGACAGGAGAACCTTGATCGACAAGGCCAACGAGATGCTCGCATCCGTCTGTAGAGGTCAGGAGTTCGTCTTGCTGGCCGACGCCTACTACGCCAACGGAAAGGTGATCCGGAGCACCAAGGGGCGTTCCGGTGTGCTGGTCACGAGGGTTCGACGCACGACAACCGGCTTTCGGCCTGCGGCAGTGCCACGCAAACGCAAACGCGGACGACCGAAAAAGTATGGCGCTGCGGTGAAGCTCCAGAATGTCTTTGGAACGGGCGGCTTCAGTTCCGTTCCCAGTCCCGTATATGGGGAGAGAAACATCTCTGTCCGGTTCAAGTCGGTGGATCTGTTGTGGAAGCCCGCCGGGGCGATGGTCCGCTTCATTCTCGTCGATCATCCCACGAGAGGGCGGATCATCCTCTTGTCTACCGACCTCACCATGGAAGCTCAGGAGATCATCTTGCTCTACAGTTTGCGTTTCAAGATCGAAGTCGCTTTCAAGCAAGCGGTGCATTCGGTCGGCTCATTCGGATACCATTTCTGGATGGCCGCTATGCGACCGCTCAAGCGTCGCAATGGTAACCAATACCTCCACCGGACTACCGAGAAATATCGCAGACAGGTGCAGAGAAAGATGCACGCATATCATGTGTTTGTGCAGACCGGCATGATCGCTCAGGGCATGTTACAGTACCTTGCCATGACATGTGACGGTCTGGTCTGGAAACACTTTGGAACCTGGATCCGAACCATCCGCCCAGACGTGCTGCCTTCGGAAATGATTGTCTCAGCCGCCTTGAAAAACACGCTGCCTGGATTTTTGCACCACGGCGGAAAAGGTTCAGCGTTCCGAAAATTCATCCTTGATAAAATAGACTTCACTCGCTCCGAAGGTTCACGCTTCGCCGCATGATGATCCAGTTACAGAACTTCTCACTCACGAGTTCCAGTTGTTCGAGGTGGTGATCAAGGATAGTTCGCTCTCGGAACGGCGCCAGAGGATGGGGCTTGAGCCATTCGCTTGGCTCATGAAGCAGGTGTTAAAGCCCCTCGCCGATGGGCGCGTACACAAGGGATGTTTCTACAAGGGGCTGCGCCTGTGCGGGATCGATGGCTCGAAATGGAGCGTCACGAACACGCCGCAGGTTCTGGCTGCCATGAGCAAGGCGGCCTCCAGGAGAATGACCGCCGCCTTTGCGAAAATAGAGATGTGCGCGCTCGTGGAACTTGGCATCCACAACCCGTAGGCGGCGACGGTCGGCCTGAAAGGAGAAGGCGAATGGACCCTGGCCAAAGAACTTCTCGGGAGTCTGCCGAAGAGGAGTCTGCTGATTGTCGACCGGCTTTACGGTTGGGGGAAGTATCTCGACGAACTCGTGAAATCATGCCGGGCGGCACATAGTGAATTGTTGGTGAAGGCACGCGGCAGCAACAAGAGCCATAAGACTGAAAGGCTCTCCGATGGAAGCGCGCTGGTCAGCATCAGGGTGCCCAGAAAGAAGGCTGATGGGCCGCGGGAGAATCAAGGGGAGATCCGTATCCGTGAGATTCGAGGCCGGATCAGGAAGCCGGGGGCACGACAGTGGAGCGAGGAGAGGCTATGGACGACGCTTATTGATGAGCAGGAGTATCCGGCGCAGGAATTGCTGGAGCTCTATGCCCTGCGCTGGGAACACGAGATATTCTACAAGGAACTCAAGCTCCACATGCGCGGGAATGACGTTCTTCATAGCCATACGCCAGAAACAGCGGCCCAGGAGGTGGCGGCATTGCTCATGGCCTGCTCGATCATCGCGCAGGAGCGATGCGAAGCCGCGAAAAGCGGCAACATCCAGCCGTTGAGCATCAGTTTCCTGAAGACGCTCGACAAAATGAATTCACTATGGGCAGTGTTCGAAGTGTCCGAGGGACTGCTGACCGAAGAGACAAAACAGGAGATGGTAGCGCGAGTCAGAGAATTGATCGTTCGGGAGGCAATACCGAAAAGACGACAAAGGAGTTGCCCGCGCAAAGTCCGCCAACCGGTGACGAGTTGGCCTAGGCTAACAGAAAACGACTCTCGTGAGGGCGAGTTCCTGCTGGAGATTGTTAGCTTTCCCTAAAGGCATTGGCGCTAGGAGGGCGAACAGTTTCGTGTGGCGGTTCTCGGGCGAATTTCGGAGGGCTCGAGCCGCGAAATGGATCCCCCTGTCGGCAATAGGCAACAGGAAGCCAGACCGCTCCGATGGCGGACGTGAACCCAAGGTTACCGAGAGCGCAGGGCGGGCGTTCCTCAGCCCGGAGCCGGTGGCGGCCACCATCGATCCTCTCGCATGGAGGCGGCGATTTGACGGGCAAAATAGATGGCCGTGTGTCCACGGCGTATCTCTGGCTTCAAGTTGCGCTTGTGGAAGCAGTGGAACACGGCGTGGGCCATGAACATGATCAGCCACAGAACGAGAATGGAATTGGGATGATGATGATAGCAATGACCGGAATGCCAGCGGGAGCAGAGTTCGTTAAAGCCTTCGTTTTCGACCTTCCAACGGTCGTGCCCGAAATGGAAGATGGTCTTGGCATCGGCCATTGAGCGGGGCATGGTCGTCGCCCACCACCAGTGGCTATCGATGGGAGTCTCGACCCAATTCCCAGCGACGCGCTCGCGACGGATGCCAGTCTCATGGGAATGAACAACGCGAAGAGGAGTGTGAATGGATTCAGTGCAGAAGCCCTCAGCCTCTTGTAAATGAACGTGCCGCGCGGGCTTGCCCGGTGCAGCCGGAGTCTCAAATGATTCTGGCTCTTGCTCCTCAAGGGGCAGGAGCGTGCGGGCTTCGGACAATAGCTCAGGCTGATTATCCTTGAGTACGGCAACAAGGTATTTGCCGTGGTCTTCAAGAAGATTGATCACGGAGGGACGCAGGTAGAGCGCATCGGCAGTGAGCACGTCAAAGCAGCGTGGGTGGTCCTTAAGGACGCGAGTTATCAGCCGTATAGCCGCAGCGACTTCGTCGTCTCCAGGATCTCCGTCTTCACCAGGCTCAAGCATTTCCACGTCGAGAAGCAATTGAAAATCCTCACAGATAATCTGAAACGCGACCAAGCGGTGGTAGAACTGTGTTTTGACCTCGTCTCCGACGGCGATCCGGCGTTGGAGACACTTTGGACAACAACGTTTGTAGCTACAGTGAGTTTCGTGACCATCGACGGCGGCAAGCATCCAACCGCGCTGTGGGGCAAGGATTTTGTTGCGTTTGAGGCAGAAGTAAATGTGTCCGAGACACCCTCGCACACTGTCAGGCTCGATGCGCTCGGAGACATACGCCAGTTCGTCGGCGCTGGGCAAACGGTGATTACCGAGCCAACGGGTCCAGCTGCTCTTGTTCCGGTGTTGCTCGAGTTCGTTGAAGCTTGGTAACCGGCAGCAGAACATGGCGAAGAATGCTGCCGGGAAAACTCGAGTGGGAATCTGTGGTTTGGGACGAGAGTCACGCACCCGCAGCCTCCACTGTTGGCGGAGGCTGAAAATCTTGTCCGCGTAAGTTAGTAGTCGCGTGAGAATGGTCGCTTCTTTTTTGGTGGAGAATTGCGCCCGGACTTGGCTTTGCCGGCTGATTTCTTACCGGTCTTGCCCTTCTTCTTGGCGGAGCTACTCGCCGCTCTGGCCTTGGTTTTTGCCTCCTCGAGTCGGAGGCGCCCCTGCTCGTCGAGGGCTTCCAGCAGAGCATTCGCCTTCTGGAAATCATCGATCCAGCGTCTCGCCTGAGCTTCCAACGGTCTGGGGACGTGCAGCATGGTGGTCTTGCCCTTGCGAGTCTGACCGATGGCCAAGGAGCGATGGCGCAAGGAGCGATGGCGCAAGGAGTCGTCGGAAGCGCAACGGCAAGTGGGCTTGCCGCATTTACGAGAGAGTTCGATGGGCGAGCCGTGAAGGAAGCCTTCGGCCTGGTCGAGGAGCTGGCGGAGGCGGCTGCGAATCTGGCGTTCGGTGGGGGGCAGGGAGTTTCTGCTTGGCATGAAGGTCGGCTCGTTCGGCGCACTGTAATATAAGACTATTACAGAAACAAGCTTAAAAAAGATGAAATAACGAATGCGAATTTGCCATGGGGTCAAAAATGGGCGCTGCCGATCCGAATTACCCAAAAATACAGGGCTTGAGCCGCCTCAGCCGCCTATCTTACGGAATCGCTGCCCCCGCGGGGAGACAGGTCAGAATCAAGCCGCGCAAGATCGCTCGCGACGTCGTCATGCCTCCTTCTAACCTGACCCCTCGAGGAAACGCAATCGCGCTTGATCTCCCGGGCAATCGGCCCGTAGAGTGCGTCTGTGTCGGGAACCGCGAACGTGATCCAGTGAGGAACGGGGAGATTCATCGCCTCAGCGTCCTGCTTTTCACGGACATTGTGGATTCCGTCCACCTGCAGGAGCGTCTCGGAACGAATCTCTACGCGAACCTTCTCAACCGGCACGACGCGCTCTTTCGCGAGGCGATGTCCGGTTCATCCGGCCGGATTCTCAAACACACCGGCGACGGCTTTCTGGCCGAGTTCTCCATGTCGAGCGAGGCGGTGGCCACCTCCCTTCGTTTCCAGCGCCTCCTGCACGAGGAGCCGTGGGATCCCGAGCCCATCGCCGTCCGAGTCGGCTTGCACCAGGGCGAAGTGCTGGTGATCGATCCCGGCAACAACGGTGAAGCCGCTCCCATTGCAGTGGGCATGGCGGTGAATCTCGCCGCCCGGGTGATGGACCTGGCCCTCGCCAAGCAAATTCTCATCACCCGCCCGGTCTACGAAAACGCGCGTTACTACCTTAAGGACCAGCTGGAGGAGAACGGAACCAGCGCGACCATCCGCTGGATCTTTCACGGACCCTACACCTTCAAGGGACAGCAGGACCCCATGGACGTTCTCGAAGTCGGCTTCGAGGGAATGGCCCCTTTCACCGCCCCGGCAGGCGGACTCAAGAGCCGGCCCGTCAAACCCGTTCCGGAAGTGGCTGAACCGGTGCCAGTGAATCTGGCGGAGATCGGTGGTAGCGATGTGTTCATCAGTTACGCCTGTCTCGACGATGAGCCGCTCGCCGAGGGCGAGTCCGGCTGGGTCACCCGCCTCCACGACGCCCTCCGCATTCGGCTCGGTCAACTGCTCGGCCGCCAGCCGCGGGTGTGGCGTGATCCGAAGCCGGATCGACGCGATACCTGGCACCCCGAAATGGAGTCCCGTCTGCCAAGCGTCCGCACCTTGGTCCCCATCATTTCGCCGCCCTACCTGCAAACCAGCGCCTGCCAGCGGGAGCTACGGACCTATGGTGAGCGGTGCGATGAATCCCAGCACTTGATTCAGGTGGTGAAGGCGCCCGCGGAAGAGGACCACATTCCCATCGAGGCGCGTGACTTGTTAGCCCTCAGCCCGCGGATCGAGTTTTTCGAAGTCAACTCGGACGGACAATATCAACAGTTCGATGCCTCCCTGGGCGATGACCACCGGCGGCGTTTCCTCCACGGCGTCTACGACCTCGCTTACGAGATCACCAAGCGAGTGAGCAAGCCGAGGGAGAGCGTCTTTCGGGAGCCTGACCAAACGGTCTTTTTGGCGGAAACTACCTTCGACCTCCGCGACGTGCGTGACCGCATCAAGAGAGAGCTTCAGGAACGCGGCTACCGCGTGCTCCCCGAGTGCCCGTTGCCGCTTTTTGCCGACGAACTGACCCAGCGCGTCCGGTCGGAGATCCGTCAAGCCAACGCCGTTGTTCACCTGATCGGCAGTCGTTACGGCATCGTCCCGGAGGGTAGCGATCGCTCCCTGGTGGAACTCCAGTGCCGGCTCAGCGCCGAAGCACTGGAAAATGCCTCAAGCTTTGCCCGCTTTTTCTGGGCACCCAAACCCCTGGGCCTCGACGATCCGCGACAGGAGGCCTTTTTCAATTCATTGGATCAGGGAGAATTCGGGATGCGGCGCACCGAATTCGTACGGGGATCTCTCGAGGAACTCAAGCGCCTCACCCTGGCGCGGCTCAACGGGGCTCCCTCGCCCCCTGAAATGCCCATCAACGGAGCGAAACCGAAGGACGAGGCCTCCATTCGCATGATCTATCTCATCTGCGATCCCGCCGATCAGGAAACGGTCGAACCCATCGAAGATCACCTTTTCGAACTCGGTTATGAAGTCAAGGTTTCTCCGATCGACGGAGACGCCAAGCTCCGCACGGAAACCCACCGGGAAATCCTCACGCTGTGCGACGCCGCGCTGATTTATTTCGGCCATGGAAGCCATCAATGGGTGGAGATGACCTTGATGGACATTTTGAAAGCCCCCGCTTTCGGGCGCCAAAAACCCCTCGAGGCCCAAGCGGTCTACGTGGCGCCGCCGTTCAACCGCCGGAAAGACCGTTTCCGCACGCGCTCTGCCATTGTTCTGCGGGGAGACGACGAGACCTTTCACCCCGACCACCTGACCCCTTTCCTGGATGCACTCGGGCCTCCCACTCTCACCCCTGTCCATGGTTAATTCCTCACAGAATCCTTTCCCCGGCCTGCGCCCGTTCCGCACCGATGAAGAGTATCTCTTCTTCGGCCGGGACCGGCAATGCCAGGACCTCCTCCGGCTTCTGAGTGAGAGGCGTTTCATCGGCGTCCTCGGGAGTTCCGGCGCCGGCAAATCGTCCCTGGTCAGGGCAGGCTTATTGCCGGCCCTCTACCGGGGTGGCCTCGTCAAGGCGGGATCTCATTGGAGCGTCGCCATTTGCCGCCCGGGAGGCAACCCCTTGAGGAACCTCTCCAGCGCCCTGCTTGAGAGCGAACTGTGGGATCATCTCGACGAGTATCGGCGCGTGCCAGAGCCCCTGGAGATCGAGACGATCCTCCAACGCAGCGGCATGGGAGTGCGAGAGGTGGCCCTCGCGGCTCAGATGCCTCGAGAGGAAAACCTTCTGATTGTGGTCGATCAATTCGAAGAGATCTTTCGATTTCACAACCGCACGTCGACCATTGGAGAGCGAGACACCGCCGAGGCCTTCGTCAATTTGCTGCTCGAAGCGGCCAGGGATGCGGAGTTCCCGATCCATGTGGTCCTTACCATGAGATCGGGTTTCTTCGGAGAATGCGCCACCTTCGAAGGGCTTTCCGAAGTGATCAATCAGGGCGCTTATCTGGTGCCCCGCCTCACGCGGGAACAGCTCAAGGAAGCGATCGAGTGTCCAGCCAAGGTCGGCGGCGCCTCCATGGCTCCCTGCCTGATCCAGCGTCTTCTCAACGACGCCGGCGGATCGCCTGACGAATTGCCCGTGCTGCAACATGCCCTCATGCGCACCTGGATGCAGTGGCGGCAACGGGACATCCCTCACGAACAGATCGATCTCTATCATTATGAGTCCATCGGAAGCACATCGGAAGCCCTCTCCCGGCACGCCGATGAAGTCTACCTCTCCCTCTCGGCGGACGACCGGCAAATGGCCGAGCGCGTTTTCAAAGCGCTCACCGAGAAGGACCCCGACAACCGAGGGATCCGCAGACCCATCTCGCTCGAGCGACTCGTCGCCATCGTGGCCCGGCCCGAAAACGATGTCATCCGCGTGATCGATGCTTTCCGTCATCCGGACGTCTCCTTTCTCATGCCTTCGGCGGACCAGACGGTGCGCCCTGACAGCATCATCGACATTGCCCACGAAAGCTTGATGCGGATCTGGAAACGCCTCGGCACCTGGGCGGAGGAGGAGACGCAGTCCGCGCGGATCTTTCAGCGCCTGGCCGAGACCGCCGCTCTTTGGGAGGAAGGCAAGGCCGATCTCTACCACGATCCGGATCTGCACATCGCGCTTGAATGGCGGGGAGAGGCCCGCCCCAACGCCCTCTGGGCACAGCATTACGGAGGACACTTCAGCAAGGCCATTCGATTCCTCGAAGAGAGCAAGAAGAAGCGTGAAGAGGAACAGGAAGCGGAACGCCAAGCGCGAGAGCGAGCCCTCGCTCAAGCCAACGCCCTGGCGGAGGAACGGGCCCGCTCGGCCCGCCGCTCGCGCCGGTTTTCGCTCATCCTCGCGGGCTTCAGTGTTCTGCTCGCGGTCCTGGCCTCGGCGGCCTATTTCGCCATGCAGTTCGCACGAACGCAGGCCCAAGAAACCCAGCTGGCTCGCCAAGCCGAGGAACGGGCCCGCCGCGCCGTGAGTCAGAGTTTCAGCCAGTCAGACTATCAATTTGGCCAGTCCGCCGCCGAGGAGGGCCGCTTCGGAGAGGGCCTGGCCTATCTGTCTCGCGCTCTCAAGAACGAACGCGGACTCACTGCGGCGGGCGACCGGATCTTTGCCATCCTCACGGAGGTCCGCCTGCCCATCACTCATTTTCAACATCGGGATTCGGCGGACATCGAAGCCATCGCCTTCTCGCCTGACAGCAAGCTGTTGGTGACCGGCTCCCTCGATGCCACCACTCAAGTGTGGGATATCGACACCAACGAGCCAGAGGCGCAATGGCGCCAGGGCGACCGAGCCCTGGCCGTCGCCGTCAGCCACAGCGGCGCCTTTCTCGCCACGGGCCGGCGGGACGGGGAACTGCAAGTCGTACAAACGTCAGGCGGGCGTCCCGCGGGTCCCGTGCTGAAGCACCCGGACGACGTCAACTGCGTGGTGTTCAGCGAGGACGACAAGGTCTTGCTGGCGGGCGATGACGACGGAAACGTCGTGATCTGGAACTGGAGCACCGGCAACGAACTCAGGCGCTGGCAGCACGACGAAGCGGTCAATGAGGTGGTCTTCAGCAAAGACGAAGCACGTGTCATCAGCGCCAGCGACGACCACTCCGTGAGAGTCTGGGCGGTCGTCGAAGGCCGGGAACTGCTTCAGGTCCGCCACGAGAGCGATGTCCTCTCGGTCGATCTGCACCGGGAATTCCCCCTCTTCGTCTCCGCCTCCGAGGATCACACCGCCAAGGTCTGGTCCATGGAAAGCGGCGATTGCCTGGCCACCTTCAGCCACGACGACGTGGTCCGGGAAGCCCGATTCAGTCCCCGGGGGAGCACCGTCGGCACTTGCGGCCACGATCGAACCGTTCGCCTCTGGGCTTTTCCCTCCGGCGCGGAGATCCATCGGTGGGCTCATCGCGACGCGGTGGATGACCTCGATTTCAGTCCGGACGGTTCCCTCATCGCCAGCGCTTCGGATGATCAATCGGTGAGGATTTGGGAAACCGATAGCGGCTGGGAATCCTCGGTATCGCCCTTGCAGCATCGGAAGGACGCCGACCTCGCGCGATTCAGCCCCAACGGCGAGTGGCTGGCCACGGTCACGGACAATGAAGTGCGAGTGTGGCGCTTCGCCGACCTCCGTGAAGCACCGCTCATGCTGACACTCCCGGGTCTGGCCGTCGGCACCCTGAGCCCCACGGGCAAGTGGGCGGCCGCGGGCTCGGATACCGGCGAGATCGCCCAGTGGCAGACCACCGATGGAGCCCCACGCCATCCCAATCAAAATCAAGGGGCTGCCATCTCAGCCCTCGATTACAGCCCCACCGGGAATTGGTTGGCCAGCGGAGACGTGAACGGTGGCGTGCGGATCTGGGAGGCCGCCACGGGCCGAGCCGTGATCCCAACGCCCTTGACCCATGAAGCTCCGGTCACGGCGGTGACGATCCCACGGGAAGGCATCGTGGTCGTGGCGGCGGGAGACGAACTGAAGAGCTGGACCCTGCCCGGGGGGCGAGCTGGACCCAGTCTGACGCTATCCTCAAACATTCGCGTGCTGAGGCACGACGCCGAAAGGCGCTTCCTCGCCGCGGGATGCGAAGATGGCACCACGGTCGTGTGTGCTGCGGGAACCCTCGCAAAAGTCTACGAACTCACCAGCTCCGGCGCCATCAACACGCTCGATTTCGACCGCGATCGCCTGCTGGCCACGGGATCGGATGACTGGTCAGCCAGGACGTGGGATCTCGCAACGGGAGAACCCTACTCGCGGCCCAGGCCACACGGTGGTGAAGTGTTGCGAGTACGCTTCAGTCCCGCCGGTCATCAGTTGCTCACGGGATCGGCCGATCAGCGAGCCCGCATGTGGTCCACGGAATCCATGGATGCCTTGGGCCGGACCTTCACCCACCGAAACAGCATACTCGGAGTCGATTTCTCGAACGATGGCTCGCGCGTGGCCACGGGATCCGCCGATCAAACGGCCCGCGTGTGGGACGTCGCCAATTCGCTTCCCCTCACCCAACCGCTCCCCCACGAGACCGCCGTGACCCAGGTGCGTTTCACGTCCGGAGGCCGCCAGCTGTTCACCGTGGCGCCCAACGACGCTCTCCGCCTCTGGCCGGTGAGCCTGGGAGCGGAAGGGCAACAGGCTCCCAATCTTTTCATGGAAGTGGCTGAAGCCATTGGCGGTCTGCAACTCAGCGGGGACAATCAACTCATTCCCCTGGGACCCAAAAGCCGGAGCATGATCCTTCGCAAGGCCGAACTCGAAACCCGGCGGATCGATCCGGGCATTGAAAACGCCTACCTGAAGTTTGTCCGCGAATTCATTGCCAAGCACGGCCCGGATCTCAAGCCATCAACACCCCCGAGAGGTCCGCGCGGCGGCCCGCCTCCTCGCCGGGGCGCCGGGCCACCCAGTGCCAACAGAGGGTTCCCACCCGGTGGGAACCCGCAGCAGCCATGGCAACCCCGCCAGGGACCGCGTCCCCAGGGCGACGGCGGCGGCACGACGCCCGCTCCGCCATCCACGCCCGCTCCGCCATCCACGCCCGCTCCGCCATCCACGCCCGGGGCTCAGACCGATCCCTCACCGCCGAGCGGCAAGCCGTCGACAAACATCGTCTTTCTCCTTAAATAGCCTCCATGAATCTCGGTCTGATCGGTTGTGGCAAAATGGGTGGAGCCCTCCTCTCGGGCATCCTCCAGACAAAGAACGCGCCGCCTGCCGTCACCGTCTACGACGCCTACGAACCCGTGATGACCGCGCTCGCCAAGGGCGACGAGCGCATCCGAATGGCCGCGTCCAATCTGGACGTCGCTCAGAGCTCCGATGTGATTCTGCTTTGCGTGAAGCCTGACGGCATCACGGGCGTGGCCCGTGAGATCGCGCCGTCGACCCGCTCTTCCCTCTGCATCTCGATCGCCGCCGGCGTGAGCCTGGCCGTTCTGGAATCCCACCTGGGCGCATCGCAACGGGGTTGTCCGCGTGATGCCCAACACTCCAGCGCTCGTCGGCGCGGGCGCCACCGCCTTCACTCTGGGCGCGGGCGCCACATCCGAAGACGCCGCGACGACGCAGAGCCTTCTGGAGGCCGTCGGCATCGCTCACGAAGTCCCCGAGGCTCTCCTCGACGCCGTCACCGGCCTCAGCGGCAGCGGCCCGGCCTACATTTATCTTGTGATCGAAGCGATGGCCGACGCCGGAGTGCTCAACGGCCTTCCCCGTGCCACGGCTGTGGCCCTGGCCGCTCAGACCGTCCTCGGCGCGGCCAAAATGGTTCTAGAAACCGGTCAGCATCCAGCATCCCTCAAAGATCAGGTGACGAGCCCGAAAGGGACGACGATTCGCGGAATCGCCGCCCTCGAGGAAAAGGGCTTGCGCCACGCCCTTATTGCCGCCGTCGACGCCGCGACGCGGCGATCTGCGGAGCTGGAGGCAGAGACTCGGAAGTAGACGCCACCGCACCGGCAAGAGCTCCCG
>CBDBEZ010000025.1:0-22899 GCA_965204485.1 Verrucomicrobiales bacterium | reverse complement strand
GGTTTGAGACAGCCTCGGGAGGACCGCTCTCCCAAGAAAAAGCGGCGGCATCGCATCGCCTCTCTGGAAGAAGAAGCCATCGAACCGGCAAACCAACGGGCATCCATGGCATCCATTGCTTGCTACCGATCCCCCATTCACGTGCTCGGCCCACCTGACCATCCTACTCGACCGGCAGCTTGACGGCCACCAGGTCACCCCGGCTGTTCCGCGCGTAGAGGATGCCGTCCGATAGGGCGGGGGGCGTCCAGCATTTGCGCCCCAGAATTTGGGTGCGATAGACCGGCTCGAATGCCTCGGGCGAAACCGGCGCGAACATCAATTCTCCGCGGTCCGACAGCACAATCAAATGCCCATCGGCGGCGATGAGCGATCCCATCCCCACACCGCGTTCCTCCCATCGGGTCTCACCCGTTTCCCAAGCCAGGCACTTCAGCACACACTTGTCCGCAGACGTGCCCGACACGCCGTAGAGGTAACCGTCGATCAACACACAGGTGTTGAAGTGGTTTTCCATGGCTTGGTTCCGACAGACCTCGCGGGCGCCCTTGGCCGAGATATCGAAGAGTGCGCAGCCAAAACCGTAGGCGGAGGAAAGGAACATCTGACCTTGATGAATGATCGGCTGCGCCGCATTGACCTTGTACTTGGTTTCCCAGGGAATTTCCCACAAGAGGCCGCCGTCTTCCGCCCGCACCGCAGAACAGGACGTGGGTCCGAAAACAATGAGGGCGTTCTCATCGCCTAACTGAACCGGCTCCGGCGTCGCGTAGGCTCCATCGCCATCGCCATTCTTCCAAATCACCTTGCCGGTAGACTTCTCCAGTGCCAGGCCCCGCGTGCCCGCATTCAGATAGAGCCGATCTCCCCGCACCAGCGGCGCGCTGGTGAAGCCCCACGAAGGCTTGGCCAGGCCAAGTTCTTCATGCAGATTCGCGTCCCAAACGATCTTGCCGGTCGGGGCCTCAAAACAAAAAAGATGGCCGTGCCGGCCCAGAGCGAAGACCCGGTCACCGTCAAGGGTCGCCGTCGCATTCGGACCGCCGTCATAGAGGTAGGGCCACACCTCGCTTTCGTAAACGTGCTTCCACAGCGTCTCGCCCTTGACGATGTCGAAACAGTAGAAAGTGTCGCGATCGTTTAGATTGCCCGAGACGTAGAGGCGCCCGTCTTTCACCACCGGGCTGGAGAATCCCGTCCCGACGTTGGTCTTCCAGAGGGTCCGCAGCGCGCCATCCGGCCACTGATCAGGCCCGGGCATGGATTCGCGGCTGATGCCATCCCCGTGAGGACCGCGCCATTTGGGCCAGGGCTCAGCCGACGCACCGGTCATCAGGGCGAGAGTCGCGACGGCGAAGATTCGACCCACAGGCCGACGAGCAGGACGGGTAAGATTGAACAATAAGGCGATCATGAAACTGGAGAAAATGGGCTTCGAGACCCCCACTATCGCTGACCCCGGGACCGAGTCAACCCGCTCCCGTCCCGCCGCCTCCCGCACCCGCCTCCGCGCCCGACCCTCGGAAGCGGCGATCGCGCGACCCGACCGGCCGCCTCGGAAACGGGTTGTTGTCCGCCCACCGGTGACTAGGATGGGAGGCGACGATTCGATTGTCCCAACTCGCCTTCACCACACTCGACGATATCATGGTCCCACATTTCCGCCCTCACCAGCAGACGGTATGCTAGGGTTCGGACTCACGCTCCTTTTCTTCGCCGCTCTCGGCATCCTGATCCGCATCAGCAGCGCGAAGGATACTCGGCTGGATTGGAAGCCGCCCTTCGACACCTACGAGACCTTCGACCCCAAGTTAGGCCGTCTTCGACGTCCCTACCTCACTTTTGAGCGTGATCCCGCCACGGGAAAGTCCGGCGCCGTGCTGCCGCTCTCGGTGACGGCCGCTTTCCCCTGGCCCGCGCTCTGGAAGCTCTCGGCCAAATTCCGCAGCCTGGTGATTGAGTTAGAAGAAACGGAAGCGCCGGAGGGAATCGCTCTCTCGCTCAGCGGCCTCAAGACCGGCCGTGAGCCCAAGTCTGCGCGAAAAAGCAAGCGGCGAGCGACCGATGGTCAGCAGTCCAGGCGGCATCGCGTTGAACCCGACAGCCCCTTTCTCCTGCGGATCGCGGGCGAGACGAGCCAGCCCTGCTTGATCACCGCAAGGATCGCTGTCACCACGCGACGGGGAGACTGGCCTTTCGGCTTTCTCGGCCGGCCGCTCAGCGCCGGCGCCCGCCTCCGTTTCTTCGTTGGCCCCGAACTGGGTACGGCCTGGATGGGCTTCGATCCGGGCACCACGGGAAGTTGCCTCGCTGCGGGCATCCACGGTGACCAGGTGGTGGTGGAAGAGGAACCGAACGGTCAGGACCGCATCACGCCCTCGCTGGTCGTCTTCGGTAGTTTCTGGGAAAAGAACGCCCCGCCTCCTTTCTCTCCCGGGAAAATTCCGTCCTCCAGCTGCATGGTCGGCGCCCGGGCCCAAGCCGATTTCGGTCTTCCCGGGACGGCGTCGTTTCAATCTTTCAAACGCTTTCTGGGCTATCACGAACCCATTCGGCTCCGGTTTTCCCACAGCGAACTTGTCTTCGAAGGTAAAGACCTGAGCCATCTCCTCGTCCGTCACGTCTACGATTCTTTTGCCAAGTTTCTGCGAGAACGCCACCCGGAAATCGTCCATGCCAACGGCCACCGGGCGCGCTGCGTGGTGGCCATCCCCAACACTTTCACCATCACCCAGGCTCAAGCCATGCGCCAGGTGGTGGCGGACCTCGGCGAGTTTTCGGAGGTCCGCTGCCTGACCGAAGCGGAGGCCGTGTTCTTCTATCATTTGAGCCGGCTCCGAGACATCCCCACCGAACGGCCTCGCACGGTCATGGTCTTCGACATGGGAGGCTCCACCATGAACGCCACCATCCTCCGCTTCCTCGCCCTGGACATCGGCGGGCAACGCCGCTACAAGGTTGAAGTTCTCGGCCGCATGGGCTATGGGCTGGGAGGCGACGCCATCGACTACTATCTCATTCGCGCATTCTGCCGCGCGCTGCGCGCCGATCTGGGCGACGCCTTCCGGCCTTTCGATCCGTTCCTGAAACGGGACAACACCGAGGCCCTCGGCGCCCTCCGCCAATGCTGGAATCGGGCCGCTGCGGAGATCAAACTGCGCCACGGCGAACTCATGGCCCAACGGGAGCCCATCTCGGCCAACGAAGCCCTGTTGGACATCATTAACGACGCCGTGTTTCAAGGCCAGATCGAGGATCTCCAGCCAGGTCCCGAGTTCCTCAAGCTCTTCGAGGCCAACGCGCCCTGGCCCGAGCACCCCCTGCATCTGCAGCCAGAACTCCTGCACGGCGTCTTCGTCCCTCTCGACGAACTCGTCCGGGAACTTGTACGCAACACGGATGACACGCCGCTGGATGCGGTCATCTACTCCGGCCGTAGCTGCCGCTTTCCCTCCATTGTCGATCGCGTGCGCGACGCGCTACGCAAGGAACGCCAGGCACCCCGCGAGATCCCGCTACCCACCCACGATCTCAAGTCCGCCGTGGCCCGAGGATGCTGTTGGTATGGCTTGAATCACGCGGGCATCCTCGTCAGCGCTCCGACGACCAGCGCCAGCTGCGGCTTCCGGCACACCGCCGAACTGGGACGCGCCGACTTCATCGATCTCATTCCCGCAGGCACCGCTTTTGCGCCTTTGCGAGGCCCTGACGAGGCGGATTGTGCCCGCGGTGAACACACCTTTCCCCAATTCAGCATCTTCGCCTTCGACAACCGCCAACTGGTCTTCTACCAGATCATGGGAAGCAGCAAGACGGCCTTTGCCGAGGGCCAGAGACATCGGGTCAATCCGCTCCTCTCCGTCCCGATCCACGACCCGGTGCACTCGGTGCGCATGACCCTGAACGAAAACGACACCAGCGAACACACCGTGCTTTTTGAGAACCAGCCCGAGATCACTCGCTTCGGCAATCTCACCGAGCTGTCCATGCGCGAACAATACGACGAACATTTCCACTGGTTTCTGGGAAGAAATCACTACGACCTCCGCTGAAAGGAGCCCCGGAGGGAAATGACAGTCGCCAAAGCCGATCTCCAGCGAGGCGCCTCCCACGTACCGTTCGGAACAGAGAGGCACCGGGCCGTTCCTCCCCCTCCCCCTGATCAAGAAGCCGGCTGGCCTTCTCCCGCCCTTGCCGCCCCGAAAAACGCCCCGCGCCCGAAGACTTCCATCCCTTGTCCACCGTTCGCCGGACGGTCGAAGGGATGATCCTCCATGCGCAGTTCAAAAGGCTTCTCGCCAAGCACGGAGCCCCGGGATTCCCTCAAACTTTCGTCACTATCAAAACGCCCTTCAAAAGAATGCCAATCGATCTTGAACACGCCGCCGACTTTCTCCATGACAATTCGGCTGGCCCATGGCTGCAAACCGTCCACACGCAAATGCACACCCGCGAGGCCACGCTCGTCAATCACACGGTCGATCACCTCGAGACGAGGCTCGTGAAAGGGAGCGTAAGACCACCGGGAATAATGATCGCGAATCTCCGGGAGAAAGCGCCGGCTGTCCTTGATGAAGGAAAGTAAATCCATCCAGGTCGGTTGAGTGAGTGCCAGAGTGGCCGTGGCGAGCGCGGCCTGAGTCTCCTTCTCGACCTCCACTTCCCTCGCCTCCATCGCTGCTCGCCACTGCAAGTCCGCCGCCCTCGCCGAGGACATCGTGGAATCCTCGATCTTCACAAAGGCCACCGCTCCCGTCACCAGAGCCACCGAAACGTAGAAAGCCACCTTGAGCATCGCACTCTCGGAGTGACGAACGCGTCGTCGCGCCATCCAGCGGCTTTCCCACTGGTCCAATCCGGTGAGTCGGCGATCACGGCTGACCAATTGCTGAAGCGCCGTCATGCTCAAAGGATCCGGGTCGACATGACGACGGGGCGAGACCGACGACGGCGGATGGAGCGGGCGAGCTACGGGGCCATGGCAAACGGTCTCAGGCGCCCCCGAGGACAAGATCTCCGCGCCGGTCTCCTCGAAGACTGAAAGCAATGCCCGCTCATCATCGCGATCCACGCCCAAATCCAGGTCGGGACGATCCGCAAAAACAGCCAGGAGTTCCGCCTCGCCGGATGACCAATCGAGATCGGCCTCCTCAGGATCGGATTCCGGAAGAACCTCGACCTGACCGGTGGTTTCCAGAGCACCCCCCGGGTCTCCGCGCCCGTCCGGCACGGAACACCATTCGGCTGATCACCCCATGAAACATGTGGCAAATATTTAAATATATTGTAATTATTTAAATTACAATTGATCGACTTCATCGAGTTTTCCCTCGATCAGCGCCTGGCTCCAGGACATCAGATCGTTGACGTCCTCATCCCAGAAAGGCCTCACCTGCTCACAGATTTCCCCGCTCAAAGCTCGCCGTCGGCGGAGTCTTCCCGCCTTCCAGACCCAGGCTTCCCGGGGATAAGGCCCCACCTTGCGCGGATCCGACCAGGTATGCAGGCCCAGCACGCGCCGGGGTTGCAGGGCCGCGGCCAGGTGCATGGGCCCGGAATCGACGCTGATCACGGCCTCTGCGTCCCGGAGAATGGTGATCAATTGGGGAATGCTGGTCTCGTTGAGCAAGTCCACGGTGTCGCGGGGCAGACGCAGCCGCGCCCGCTCCGCCTCGTCGACTCTCCCGAGAAGGACCACGGGCCGGTCAACCGCATGACAGAACCGCTCCACCTGTTTCCCCGAGAGCGATTTCTCCTCGCCTCTGGAGAATGGGTGCAGGACCACGGAACGGTCGGGCAAACCATCCACGGGCTGGCCGGGCGGAAGATCGAAGACCGCCGGGCCGGTCACGTCCACTCCCAAAGCCGCCACCAAGGCTCGATAACGATCGACGGCGTGCCGCCCCGGGACCACGGGGACCCTGACTGAGTGGAAGATCCGACTCCCCTCCCGTGAATCGCTCAAGCCCACCCGATGAGCCGCACCGGAACAGCGAGCGATGAGCCCGCTCCGAAAAAGCCCCTGAAAGTCCAGGGCCACATCCGGCCGGGTCCGGCGCGGCTCACGGGCCATCCAAAGGGCCGCCGCAGGGCTGCGGCGCCAGCCCCTCATTCGCCGTCGGGGAAACTCGATCACCCCAGCCAGATCCAGATGGCCGCGCAGGAGCGGCAACCACTCGCCATTGGCCAGCCAATGGATTTCCAGATGGGGAAAAGCCGCCTTGAGATCGTGCAGGCTTGGAAGCGTGTGAACGATATCTCCCAGGGAACTCGGCTTGATCAGCAGCACTCGCTCGACTTGCGCGAGATCGATACCGTGGAGGATCTCCTCACCTCTCGACGCCTGCTTCACTCCTCGGCCCACCCACTTACACTACTTGCCCAAGGTGAGCCGGCTGGCCAGCATTTCGGGCAACCCGGCGCGCAGGATCTTTTCTTGAGCCTTTTCGATGTCATACTCCAGTCGGCGGAGCTGCACCTGCTGGTTGACCACGTCATAGATCGCATAAGACGCCCGCCAGTTGCTGTCTCTGGGCTGCCCAACACTCCCCACGTTGATAAAATACTTCTTCCCGTCGCAGAGGTGAAGGCAATCTCCCGTCTCCATCCGCACCGCGCCCTCCTTGACGTAGAAACGCGGCGTGTGAGTGTGCCCAAAGAAACAGACGGAAGTGAATTGATAGGTAAAGCTCGCCATGGCGTCGAACTTGTTGGTCACATAGTTCCAGCCTGAAGGGCTATCGAGCGTGGCGTGAACAATCGTGAAATCGCGCACTTGCCTGACAAAACGGAGATCCTGCAACCACTGCTTGTCCCCCCCAGAAAGCGCTTCCCGGGTCCATTCCAAAGCCCGCTGCGCGAGCGGATTGAGGCCGATGATCTCGGTATCCATCGACGCCTCCTCGTCGTGATTCCCTTTCACCACCGGGCAGTCCAACTGCTGAACCACCTGGAGGCATTCCCGCGGGTTGGCGTTATACCCGACGATGTCTCCGAGACACGTAAAATGGGTGCAATCCTGAGCCGCCGCATCGGTCAAGACAGCCTCCAATGCCTCCAAATTGGCGTGTATGTCTCCGAAGATCGCAAATTTCATCCATGGGGGTCCTTTCAGATTCCAGGGTCAGAATTCGGCTCAGTTAACACTACCTGTCTGGGGGCGCAACCTCTCCTGAAAGGGAATCCGTTGCCCACGAGGGATTTCCAGAATTTCCTCCAGGCGCTGTAGACGGATCCGGTGAATCGCCGTGACTTCATCGAACTCCCCGCCCTCTCGCCCCCGTGGCAGGCGAGAACGCAGGCGGCGATAGAATGCCGCGAAATCAAAGCGGGTGGGAAACCCGTCCGCCTCCGGTATTCCCAAGACCCCTTCCAGATAGCGCATGTGCAGGATCAAGGAGATGGGCATCCACTCACCGGGCACCGGCGACTCCCCCCGCTCAATCGCTTCGGTGAGGGTCCGCAGTCTGAGGTAAGCTTCGCGTTCCCTGCCGGCGCAATGGGCCAGGTAAATGGCGTGATGCCGCGCCGCCTGGCTCGGCCCGTCAATCAGGTCCGCAGCCCTGGCAAAGGCCTCGGCCGCCGCGCAATAGTCTTCCTGGCGCAGGGCCAAATGATTTCCCAATGCCTGAATCAAGGTGATATCGTCAGGGTTGTAGGTCAATCCGTCGTCGAGAAAACGCTTGCCCCTCCGCTCGCTCAAGCGCGCCAGCACCGCTCTTTCCGCCTCGCTGTGTTCGAGGTCCAGGGTCAAATAATAGCGACGGGCATTGCTGCCCATCATCCAGGCCGCCATGTTCCAATAGCCCGCCTCGCGCGGTTGCAACTGGGTGGCAATGTGATAGTTGGATTCCACCGACTCATAGTCCAAGTCCTCGTAATAAGCCGTGAACGCACGCAATTCGTAGAGGGTCGCCAAAAAGGAACGAAAGCCGCCCAGAGCCGCCGCCATCCCTAACTGACCGAGCTGCTCCCGCACGGAGCCCTCCGCCAAAACGTTGGCCTCACGGAAATGCCGTTCCTCCAAAGATTCGCCAATGGCCCGCTCGAGGGGCTGGCGCAGGGCCCCGAAGACCGCCAGCCAGAGAATCGCCAGGCAACGCCACCCCGTCATAGCTCTTTCTCCACAAAGCAGAAATAGGCCGCCATCAGGTAGGCCACCACGTAGCCTACCCCCACCGCCACGATGCGCCAGATTTCACGCGCAGGAAGCGTCGCGCCCCCCACCACGCCGTCCACCAGATTGAAGCTTTGAAAATTGGGAAACACCAATTCGATGAGATAAACCAGGGTGCTGGCTCCCCGCCCCATCGAATCACCGGAACTCTTCCAGTAATCCACCACCACCGGCTCGATGTAGCCCACGAAAAACATCACGAAAGCCACCACCACCGTGAAGAGCCCCGAAGAGGCAAAGGTCGAGACGAATAGCGTGATGCTTCCCAGCACCATGGCCTGCAAGCCGATGGCCAATACCGCCAGCGTGAGCTGCCAATTCGGACCCTCGGCACGGAGACGCGACAAGATCACCGCCAGGTCGTTCTTCTGGCCGCGGCTCTCGGAGGCCTCGTGGAGCATTTCGTACTCCGCGATGAGCGCTTGCTGCCGGGCATAGAGCGAGAGATACAGCAACAGCGTCATGATCAGGATGCTGAGAAGGATGACCAGCATCCCTCCCACGTATTTGCCGATCAAATACTCGAAACGCGGCACCGGCTTCGCGAGAATGGTGTCGAGGGTCCGGTCCTCGACGTCCTTCGGAATGAGGTTCGCCGTGGCCACGACAGCGAACACAGTGCAGAAAATCGACATGGCAAAGAACGACATGTCTTTCATGATCTTGAGTTGCCGAGTGGGATCGAAGGTCACGTTCTCGACCAGCAAGGACGCTACTAGAATCAGCAGCGAAAAGATCAAGATGAAGTAAAAAGCCCGTTGACGCACCAATTGAGTCAGGGTGTTGCGGGCGATCGCCCACACCCGCGAAGGGGAGAACCACCGATGAGACCGTTTGAGAGCCATGCTTTCTGCCATGAGTGAGAAGAGTGCTGCCTAACTATCCACGGATGTCCGGGCTCTCCCTCGACGTCTCTTCGAGAAACAGATTCTCCAGGCTCGTCCGGGGATGTCCCAGGCTGAGGAGCGATGCCTCGGGATCTTCTTCGATCATCGCTCGAATTTTGGCGATCAAGTCCGGCGACGCCTTTGCCATCATGATTTCCGTCTGATCTTCGATGGCCATCAGTTCCTCCATCGGTCCTTCCCTGACCAGTTCCCCCTGAAAGATGATTCCCACGCGGTCACAGACCTCCTGAACCTGTTCCAGTAGATGGGAGGAGAGGATGACGGTCATGCCCTCCTCCCGCAAACGGAGAATCAAATCTCGAATCTTCCGCGATCCCGCCGGATCGACGCCTGCGGTCGGCTCGTCCAGGACCACCAGTCGGGGACGCTGAATGAGGGCCTGCGCGAGACCGATCCGCTGAAGCATCCCCTTGGAATACCCGCCCAGGCGGCGGCTGCCCGCATGTTCCAACTCCACCAGGGCGAGCAATTCCCGGCTGCGCTCCTCGATCTCCCGGCGCTTCAAACCGCCCAGCCGGCCGTAAAAGCGGAGAGTCTCTTCTCCGGTCAGAAACTTGTAAAAATAGGGATTCTCGGGAACGAACCCCACCTCGGCCCGACTCTCCACCCGGCGGCTGTCCAGCCCGAAAATTGCCGTGCTCCCCTTGGTGGGCCGAATGAGCCCTAACAACACCTTCATCGTCGTCGACTTGCCCGAGCCGTTGGGACCAATCAATCCATAAATCTCTCCGGGAGCCACCTCCAGCGACAGATCGCGAACCGCCACCACCCGATGCCGTTTGAGACTCGGCACCCGAAATATCTTGGTCAAATGAGAGACGCTTACCGCTGGATCCATCTCAGGCGCTCCTCGACTCGGCGTCTTCATTTCCTCTCATCCGCCGGGCGCTGCGGACCAAGAGCCCGGATCGCAAAGGTGGCGGTGACTTGCGAAGCCCCGGCCGATAAGCCCTCCCCGCCAGGCCAAGGATCGCATGGAGAATCGCCATGACCCTGATCGTCCCCTTCATGCCTTTCCCTTCTCGTCGAGCCGGTTTCGATAAACCATGGAAAATGGGGGCCCGTCCGTCTCGATACACGCTCATGACTCAAGCAGTTTTTCCACTGATTTCCAATAGTTTGTCCACCGTCCGATCCGTCGCCCCGGCATGGCTTTCCAGCGCTTTCCGCCCGGCCGTCGCCAGACGCGCCGCCGTCCCCTCATCTTCCAGCCACTCGCGAAGGGCCGCTTCCAGCTCCCGCAAATCGCTCACCTGACAAATTCCCCGCTCTCGCCGCAGCAATTCGGTTAGCGCCGCGAAGTTTTCCATGTGCGGCCCGACCACCACCGGGCGTCCCGCCATGATCGGCTCCACGGGGTTCTGCCCGCCCCGCCCGAGAAAGCTCTTCCCCATGATCACCGTGTCGGCCAGCGCATACCACCCGCGCAATTCTCCGGTGGTGTCCACCAAGATAACCGGGGGATCCTCACCCATCACCTCTCTCCGGTCGTGACCGGCAAATTCGCTCAAGCGCGTCCGGCGAACCACTGGCAATCCAAGTCCCTCGATCTCTTCCCCAATTTCCTCCGCTCTCTCGGCATGCCGGGGCACCAGAATCAGTCGCAGTCCGGGGAAGGCGTGCCGAAGCCTTGCGTAAACCTCGGAAACCGCCTTTTCCTCACCCGCGTGGCTGCTCCCCAGAAGCAGGACATGCCGCCGGAAGGCTTCCCGCGAGTCTCTCTTTTCGTCCTCGCCCCATACAGACGCCAAGGCCTCGCCCAGCGCCCGCACCTGCTCCGGCGAGGGTGGCCGATCCGCCGCCGGGTCGACCTTGATGCTGCCCACACAGTGAATCTTCTCCGTGCGCAAGCCCGCCGCTTGCCAAGCTTGCGCATCGCCCTCCTCCTGCGTCAGGACCGCCGTCAATCGATCGAGCGTAGGGGCCGCCTGCCTGCGGAAGCGGGCGTAACGGCGCGCCGACCTCGGCGAAAGCCGGGCATTGGCAATGACCACCGGGCAGCCCCTGCGGTTGGCCGCCGCCAGCAGATTGGGCCACAGCTCCGATTCCATCAGCACCAAGCAACCGGGCCGCCACCGGGCCAAGACGCGACCCACGATACCCGGAAGATCCAGGGGATGATAAATCACCGGAATTCCCTCGGGCACACGCTCGCACGCCGTGGCGTATCCGGTCGACGACGTCGTGCTCAACATCAGGCTCTGTTCCGGGAACCTCGCCCGGACCCGTTGCAGGAGCTTCACGGCGACGAGAACTTCGCCCACACTGACCGCATGAATCCACCAAGGCGGGCGTTCTGCTTTCGGATGCGTTCGTTTGGCTCTCGCGTAGAACCCGAACCGTTCCCCAAAATGGGCGCCATAACCGCCGCGCCGGCGCATCTTGATCCACCACCCTGGCAAAGCCACCAGAAGGTAGACGGGCAGGAGGAGATTGTAGATAAAGCGCCCCATTTCTATTCCCTCTCCGCGGACTCCCTGGAAAAAAAGTGGAGATGACTGTTTCCATAACGCCGCCCCTGCTCGCAACGCCAAGCCCCTTCGTGTGAAGGCGGCTCCCGGTCCCCCGTTTCCAGGATCACCACGGCCCCGGGGCTCAGGAGCTGCTCCAAACCCGACTGCGCGGACAACAAGGCCGCTCCCCAATCCCGTTCACCGGACGCCTTCACGTAAGGAGGATCGGCAAACACCAGGTCGAAGGGGCCTTGTGCCCCCTTCGTCAACCACGTCAAGACCTCCCGGCCAACCACCGCCGCCCGCTCTGCCAAGCCCGTTCGCTCGAGATTGGTATGCAAGGCCGTCAGAGCAGCCCGGTCCCGGTCCACAAAAGTGCCATGGGCCGCCCCACGACTGAGGGCCTCAACCCCCAGCGCGCCGCTCCCGGCGAAGAGATCCAGCACCCGCGCCTCGACCACTCTGGGACTGAGAATCGAGAAGAGAGCCTCACGAAGGCGATCGGTACTCGGCCGCGCCATGGACTTCGGCGCCTCGAGCCGAATCCGGCCAGCTGTTCCAGAGATTACCCGCATCGTGATCGCTCGCTCTTCCCCGTATCTCTCAAAGGCACCAGAGCAAGGGAAACGAAATCTCCCTCCCATCGTCCTCTCTTCGAAGCTCAATGCCTTGGACGCCCATCCGGACCGCCTCCGCCGATCCCCTCATCCCTCCGCACGGCCCGCGGCCCTTTCACTGTTTCGCAAGACCTCGAAAATCTCCTCCAGAGTCCGTTCCTGATCTCCCAGAAAGTCGGCACGCAAATGGTTCAGTGGCCCCTTGATGCCAAAGTCGCGGTAGTAACGATCCCTTCCCTCCACCGGCGCCGTCTTCCGCACCACTTGCTCCGGGAGCTGCCGCTCGATCCGTCGAAGAATCTCCCTCACCCGCTCACTGAAGACCAGGCGCGCGGCCAAGCACAGTTGGCGATCCATTCCCAGCGATCCCATTCCCTGGAATTCGAGATTCTCGGTCTTCCAGTGAAGATCTTCGAAATGAAGGGCACGCTCGCGAACGGCAAACTGCGTCCCGGCGGCGACGAACCGCAATTCCACGAACTCTTTCAGACCCACATAACGACCGAAAGATTCGAAAAACCCGTTCCGTGCCATCGCCGCTCCATCCACCTTCACGTGCCCCGCACCGGTCCAGGTATCCGGCTCGCGCACGAGTCCCTGAAGGTCGACTTCCGCTTCCAGCTGCCCGCTGGCGAAGAGCCGTCGCGCCGGCCAGCGCCCGGCCAGCGCCCTCACACTCACCCCACGGCAACTCCCCTTGAGATGAAAGGGCCAGCCCTCCCGACGCCAATCCCCAATGCAGCTTCCCTCGATGAGGCCGCCGTCGCTTTCCGCCCGAATCTCGCTCATGGCGAGGGCACCGTCGTTCCGCAAACGAAGCGGAGAACGGAGATTCTCCGCCAGCACCCCTTCCAAAAACATTCCTCGCCGAATGCGCAAAGCGCCGATCTCTCCGCCCACCGAACCCTCATCCCATTGCGTCAACGACGGAAGGTCGAGCCTCCCCTCGATGCCTTCCAGAGCCACCCAGGCACGCCTGCCGCCCGCCCCTAACAGCACCACCGTTCCCTCCGAAATCCGAAGATCCCCGAACCACACCGCCTCACCGAGAACGACCGTGGGGCTTTCGCCCCCCCGGTTTGCCGATTCCCCGGCCCCACTGGAAGACTCTTCTCGCCCCGCCAACCCTTGCTCGGCCCTGGCCGGCCAGGCGACCGAGCCGTCCGGCGTCTTCATGGTGCGGAGCGCGGGTTTCCATAGCCTCACCTCCCCGACATCGAATCGGCGATCGACCAGGGCCCAAGGGGCCACGTCAACATACAAGGCCCGCGCCTCAAAAAAGGGTTCTCCCGTCACCCTCATGATCTCTGGCCGATGATCGATCCTGAGGCGGCTGAGCTTCACACCCCGCCAGGGGAGATAAGTCAATCCCTCATACTCGATCGGATACCCGACCAGCGCCGCCAGCGAAGACTCGACCTGGTCGCGCATTCCCGGTCCCCGGAGGTAGAGATTCACTCCCAGCAAGGCCAACAAGAGAACGGCCAGCAACAAGCCGGCCGCGTAGAGCATGCCCTTCGCCAGTGACTTCACACGCTTTGCGAGTTTCTTTGCGCTTCCAGTCGGGCGTCGTTCGCCAATCGCTGAAGTTCCAGATCGGCCTTGGTCAACGACTTTGGACCAAATCTCGAGCAGTGGATGTAAACGATGCCCGCGAGGGCTCCGCCGAGATGGGCGAAATGTCCCATTTGAGCAATCATGGGCAAGGCAACGGGAGCCGCCAGTGCCAGGACGCCGAAGAACGCCGAAGAAATGACCATCGCCCGAGCAAAGGCATTTCCGCTGATTTTAACACGAAATCCCATGACCCAGGCCTCCAGGCGCTCGTAGGCATGGATCGAACAGTAGGCCGTCACCACGCCCAAGGCCGCCCCAGAAGCCCCTAACAAGGGCGATTCGGGCGTCACCAGGATCTGAAAGAAACCGCCTGCCATACCGGAAAGGAAATAGATCAGCAACCAGTGCACGGCACCGACGTCCGCCAGCAATGCTTTCCCCACGTGATAGATGACGAACAGATTCACCGAGAGGTGGAGCACTCGCATGAGCGGACCGAGGTCCCCTCCGTGCAGAAACAGATGCGTGAAGGGTTGCCACCAGACGCCTCCCTTCAATCCAGCAAGGCTGATCGCTCCATTCTGAATGAAGGCGATCAAGGCCTCATCCGAAGGCAGGGAATTCATGTAGCCGAAAACGAGGACGTTCAGACTCACGATGAGGGTCACCACGTCCAGCCCGGAACGCGTGCCCCAAGGCGCCCGACGCTCTGAAATCTTCGTCGTTTCCGTCGAAACCGGTTCACCACTCACGAGACAACGAAGCACAGGATACCGTGTTGACCAGCGCGCCGTTCAAGACTCCGAGGGCGGCGCCATTCCCGCCGCGCCTTCCGAATGAGCTTCGTCTCCCTCGGCCTCGCGTGCTTCCGCACGCTCACCGCTACCCTCCCGCTCAAGCCAGATCAGCCACCGGCCAAAAGGCTCGCGAGCCCGGCTCCGCCACCCTCATCCGAACCCTCTTCGCGCACCCGCACCCTCCTGAGACCACCGATGCCCTCCCACCATCAACACACTCCCCTCACCCTTGCCGAGCGCGAGGCGTCCCGAGGCCGATTCTCGCGTGATCCGAGGCAACCATTGCCGGGAGGCCACTTTCTCGTAATCGCTCACCCGACTCTCCCAAAAGGCCCACTCCACCACCAGGGTACCGGCCGGTTCCCCCACCGCGTGGACCTTCAGTTCGACTTTCATCCCAAGAGATTCCGTCGAGAGCGTTCGATGAAGCAGGCCGGCGTCCGAGGCTTCGAAACGGACGGGATAGACATAGTCCCTCGTTTGTGAGATCACCACCGACTGCCCTTCCAGGGGCGTCACCAGGAGCGGCGGTTCGAGAGCCCGAGCCAGCCAGGTAGCCCGGTCGACCATGTCCGTCCGGCCCAGGACCCGGTGGGGCGCCGGACGCTCCTCAACCCTCGCCTGTTGGGAAGCTTCGCCGTCGCCATCGCCATTCGTCTCGACCCGAACGACCGCCGGCGGCGCCCAGGCATCACCCGGAGGCACCTCCAGGCGAGCGATCCGCAAAGCGTAGCGCTCCGCCCGCCCTGGCTCGGGCTCCCGGATCTCCTCGTAGTGCACACGGGGAGTCAACGGCCTCGCGCCCACCCCACCCTCGTCAGCTCCACCGGGAACCAGCCTTGGCGAGCGCGAACTTTGCAAACAACCACCACCCACCGCCACGAGGAAGAGTAGCAGCGTCAATCGGATTCACCGGGCATCGCTCATCATTTCGCTTGTCTATCTGCATTTCGGCCCCAAGTCGACGCCCGTTTGGGGAAAAGCGGCTTCGGATCACCCGGTCCTTTTGCGCAAAATCACCCTGACGGCTAGAATCCGCTTGATTGCCGGGTGATCCGTGTCACCTGATTGGAGTAGCCGGATCCTTTAAGAACCAGGCAATCAAGTAAACCTTTTCTCTCTTTGAATTGTTGATCCCTCGTTCGGCTCTCCTCCAAGAAGTTCAGGCACGCTAACGCCCAGGTCCGGCGCACAAAACCAAAGAAGAAAATTCGAAACATGTCTGAGCAAGTCGAAGGAACCGTCAAATGGTTCAATGATGAAAAGGGCTTCGGATTCATCGGGCGCGATGGCGCACCTGATGTTTTCGTGCATCACAGCGGCATCACCGGCAGTGGCCGAAAGACCCTCCTTGAGGGTCAGAAAGTCATGATGGATGTCGTCCAGGGCCAAAAAGGGCCGCAGGCGGAAAACGTCTCGGTGGTCTAACGAAGGCCCCCTTTTCCGTAAAGGCGCGCGGCTTCCGGCCACGCGCCTTTTTTTGTACCGAGCCACCGATCGTCTCCCGGTGAAGCAGCCACCCTTTTCGGCTCGACACCCGCCGCGATCGTCCCGGATGGTCATCGATCATGTCCCGCGTCATCTATGCCGGCAGCTTCGACCCCCCCACCAACGGGCACGTCTGGATGATCGAAGAGGGCGCCCGCATCTTTCAGTCACTCACCGTGGCCATCGGGACAAACCCCGATAAAGAAAACACTTTCTCCATCGAAGAACGCATTCGCATGCTCGAGAACATCACTTCCGAAATCACCGCGACCAACGTTTCCGTCGAGGTCTTCGACAACCGGTATCTCGTGGACTACGCACGCTCCGTGGGCGCGGACTACATCTTGCGCGGGATCCGGAGCCCCGCGGACTTCGAGTTCGAGCGCGTCATGCGCCATATCAACGCCGATATCTGTCCGGAGATCACCACCGTGTTTCTCATGCCTCCGCGCCAATTCGGTGAGGTGAGTTCCAGCCTGGTGAAGGGTATGGTTGGCCCGGAAGGCTGGGAAAAAACGGTGTCCCGCCTGGTGCCCACCGTCGTCTTCGAACACCTCTGCGACCGTTTCAGCAGTTAAAGCGACTCTCAGTCGCCCCTCGGCTAATTCGCGAAAGACCGCGACCCCGCCTCTCCCTGGTGGATCCACGCTTCCACGACCACCCAGCCCCACGGCGGCAGTTCTGCATTTTTTTAAATTTGCCTCTTCAGCAGAATCTGTAGGTACCCAGGCGGCGCGATTCACCTAGAATCCTGACCCGCAACAAGTTATATCCAATCTTAATGGGCATCAAAGTTGTGGCAACAAGCCAGCTGCCCATCCAAACCTCGGATTTGCGAGGACAACGCTTACGCCGGGGCTGCCCCTGGTAGGGCTCAGCCCATGAAACAAGTAGTTTCAGCAGTTCTGGGGTCCAGGGGCAGCGGGACCCGGCGTCCAGCGTTCCCGGAGCAAATCCGGAATTTCACCCACAGATTCTGCTGAAGACCCTTAAATTTTTAAAAACTTTCTCGCTTGCACGATCCCGGGCCGGACCATTTCATCCCTTCCGCTCCATCACGTATTCCCCTTCCGCGACGAGGCGCGACCTCAACGCCCGAAGCGTGAGCGAGACGGCGATTCATCGAACTCCGTTCGTCGGGCCCTTGCAATCCAGCGAGAGATTTTGCAAGGCTTCCTCGACAACCTGCCAAGCCCCGGGAAGCTGCCCACAAGCGCGAAGAAGCGGCTAACGGACCTCTTGCCCAACGACCATCATCACAGAAGGGCCTGCAGGGCGGACGCGGTCGTCTCGATCGGGTCGGCATGAATGCGCTGCGGGTTGAGGCATCCAATGACCCTTGCTGCATTCAAGCAAGGAGGCCGACTGATCCTCGGCATCGCCCTTTACGATTCCCGGCCCTGCCGTGCAAAAA
Organism: Verrucomicrobiales bacterium; assembly: GCA_965204485.1. Taxonomy (GTDB): domain Bacteria; phylum Verrucomicrobiota; class Verrucomicrobiia; order Verrucomicrobiales; family DEV007; genus JAACDM01. The sequence goes on along the minus strand of CBDBEZ010000025.1, from coordinate 5,489 downwards.
AGATAGAAGCCCGATGCGCGTGAGCGAGGTCGTCAATCGCAAGGCGCGGCGCGGCAGGCCAACGCTGCCGCGCCGTGAGGACCGATAGCGTGGAAAACCTGCTGACGCTTCCTACAGAAAGAAAAGGCCGCACGCCTCCGGAAACCGCCTGGAATCAGCGATACGGGAAAGATTTCGAACCCCAAAACAAGTCCGGCTGAACGGCCAGGTCTCGCGACTCGACTCTGACTCAATCACGATCCGCTCGCTCCCCCGAGCTTCCCATCAAGGCGAGAGGCCACCAAGAAAAGACCCCTCCACGCCGCTCAATCGGAATAAATTTTATACGGAACGGCGTTTCGACTACCGCAGGCATAACGACCTCAAGACCATTCGGAACAAGCTCTCTGACGAGAGATCGATCCCCTCCGCCTACCCAACGCAGACCGCAGGGAGCTAACGATTTCGGTTCTCTTTCAGCTCACCAAAGACCCTATTCATTCCGCCGATCCGCCAGGAACACAAGGCAGAAACATATACTTTATTCGTTGATCCTCAATGATTTAGGAAACACAAGATCGCGAGATCACTCAGCGATGAATCACGTCAATTCCTTGCCGATTCGAGTTGGCGATTACCCAATCACAACCAGGGTTAACCAGCTCCTAACCACCTCGTGAACACAGGCCGAATCGCTCCCAATCCCCACGCCGTCATGGTCAGAGCGACTTCGGTCGTTAGGAAAAAACTTCACTTTTGTTACTAATTCAGCTTGACTAACCCTTGGTTTAAGTTGAGAGAGCTGACGGTTCTTGATCAACCAACAACCAATACACGTCATGCCAGTAAAAAAGAAACGTGCGAAAAAGAAAGCCGCTCCTAAAAAGCGCGCTGTGAGAAAGGCCGCTCCCAAGAAGCGCGCCGCCAAGAAACGAGCCGCTCCCACCAAGAAGCGCGCTGCCAAAAAGAGGGCCACCAAGAAGCGCGCCGCGAAGAAAAAGGCCGCTCCCAAGAAGCGCGCCGCGAAGAAAAAGGCCGCTCCCAAGAAGCGCGCCGCGAAGAAAAAGGCCGCTCCCAAGAAGAAACGCGCCGCCAAAAAAAAGGCCACCAAGCGATCGCCTAAAAAAAAAGTCGCGCAAAGCGTCGTAGTTCCTAGAGCCTCTCGGATTCGGCGTAAAACACCCAAACCAAAGCAAAAAAACAACCAGTCGACCCAAAACATCAAGCGCATCGACTCTGAAAAGACCCACGGATGGCAGGTTCACGTCTGTCGTGGCGGGGTTCTGAGGACCAAGTTTTTCAGTGACCGCGTCCACGGTGGCAAGCGCATCGCGCTGGCGGAGGCCAAGCGTTACCGCGCCCAACTGCGAGCCGAAATGACTCAAAACCTCGTCAATAGTTAGATCGAGGCAGCGAGTATCACCCTCCCAAAAATTCCACCGGATTTCGTGATCCAGGCGGATGGATGGCGGGGCTCGGCAAGGGTACCAGCCAGCTCAAGCGACCGGTCATCGAAAAACCAGAAGAAGCGCCTGCGTAAGACGTCGATTGGCTCACTGACCATCCATTGATCAAGTTCTTCAGAAGGGGTGACCTACGTCACCCCTTCTTGGTGTACTGATATCGGCCGGAAAGCAGCGCCTGACGGGACGGGACGCCTTCTCTTGTTCTCGCGTCTCCTCGTTTCACCCCGCGGCGCAGAGTTCTGGAATCGCCCCGGGCGCCTCGATCAGCGATTCCGTAAGATAGGCGGCTGAGGCGGCTCAAGCCCTGTATTTTTGGGTAATTCGGATCGGCGGCGCCCATTTTTGACCCCATGGCAAATTCGCATTCGTTATTTCATCTTTTTTAAGCTTGTTTCTGTAATAGTCTTATATTACAGTGCGCTGAACGAGCCGACCTTCATGCCAAGCAGAAACTCCCTGCCCCCCACCGAACGCCAGATTCGCAGCCGCCTCCGCCAGCTCCTCGACCAGGCCGAAGGCTTCCTTCACGGCTCGCCCATCGAACTCTCTCGTAAATGCGGCAAGCCCACTTGCCGTTGCGCTTCCGACGACTCCTTGCGCCATCGCTCCTTGGCCATCGGTCAGACTCGCAAGGGCAAGACCACCATGCTGCACGTCCCCAGACCGTTGGAAGCTCAGGCGAGACGCTGGATCGATGATTTCCAGAAGGCGAATGCTCTGCTGGAAGCCCTCGACGAGCAGGGGCGCCTCCGACTCGAGGAGGCAAAAACCAAGGCCAGAGCGGCGAGTAGCTCCGCCAAGAAGAAGGGCAAGACCGGTAAGAAATCAGCCGGCAAAGCCAAGTCCGGGCGCAATTCTCCACCAAAAAAGAAGCGACCATTCTCACGCGACTACTAACTTACGCGGACAAGATTTTCAGCCTCCGCCAACAGTGGAGGCTGCGGGTGCGTGACTCTCGTCCCAAACCACAGATTCCCACTCGAGTTTTCCCGGCAGCATTCTTCGCCATGCTCTGCTGCCGGTTACCAAGCTTCAACGAACTCGAGCAACACCGGAACAAGAGCAGCTGGACCCGTTGGCTCGGTAATCACCGTTTGCCCAGCGCCGACGAACTGGCGTATGTCTCCGAGCGCATCGAGCCTGACAGTGTGCGAGGGTGTCTCGGACACATTTACTTCTGCCTCAAACGCAACAAAATCCTTGCCCCACAGCGCGGTTGGATGCTTGCCGCCGTCGATGGTCACGAAACTCACTGTAGCTACAAACGTTGTTGTCCAAAGTGTCTCCAACGCCGGATCGCCGTCGGAGACGAGGTCAAAACACAGTTCTACCACCGCTTGGTCGCGTTTCAGATTATCTGTGAGGATTTTCAATTGCTTCTCGACGTGGAAATGCTTGAGCCTGGTGAAGACGGAGATCCTGGAGACGACGAAGTCGCTGCGGCTATACGGCTGATAACTCGCGTCCTTAAGGACCACCCACGCTGCTTTGACGTGCTCACTGCCGATGCGCTCTACCTGCGTCCCTCCGTGATCAATCTTCTTGAAGACCACGGCAAATACCTTGTTGCCGTACTCAAGGATAATCAGCCTGAGCTATTGTCCGAAGCCCGCACGCTCCTGCCCCTTGAGGAGCAAGAGCCAGAATCATTTGAGACTCCAGCTGCACCGGGCAAGCCCGCGCGGCACGTTCGTTTACAAGAGGCTGAGGGCTTCTGCACTGAATCCATTCACACTCCTCTTCGCGTTGTTCATTCCCATGAGACTGGCATCCGTCGCGAGCGCGTCGCTGGGGATCGGGTCGAGACTCCCATCGATAGCCACTGGTGGTGGGCGACGACCATGCCCCGCTCAATGGCCGATGCCAAGACCATCTTCCATTTCGGGCACGACCGTTGGAAGGTCGAAAACGAAGGCTTTAACGAACTCTGCTCCCGCTGGCATTCCGGTCATTGCTATCACCATCATCCCAATTCCATTCTCGTTCTGTGGCTGATCATGTTCATGGCCCACGCCGTGTTCCACTGCTTCCACAAGCGCAACTTGAAGCCAGAGATACGCCGTGGACACACGGCCATCTATTTTGCCCGTCAAATCGCCGCCTCCATGCGAGAGGATCGATGGTGGCCGCCACCGGCTCCGGGCTGAGGAACGCCCGCCCCGCGCTCTCGGTAACCTTGGGTTCGCGTCCGCCACCGGAGCGGTCTGGCTCCCTGTTGCCTATTGCCGACAGGGGGATCCATTTCGCGGCTCGAGCCCTCCGAAATTCGCCCGAGAACCGCCACACGAAACTGTTCGCCCTCTTAGCGCCAGCTTCAACACGCTCAACACCCACCAATTCAGGCCATTACGACTCTTTCCGACGCCGTCTTACGGAATCGCTGCGCCTCGATGATTGTGCTTACAGTCCCGGCTCGCTTGGTGATAGACTCCCCGCCATGCCCACTCGCAACCAAATCTCCGCAAAACTCGACTACTTGCCGCCGCTTCCCAAGAATCGCCAGCGCGGGATCGGCTGCATCGGCGCCGGCTTCATCATGGCAGACTGCCATCTGGTGGCCTACCGCAATGCCGGCTTCAACCCCGTGGCCATCACTTCACGCACACTGAAGCGGGCCAAACAGGTCGCGAGACGTCACGAGATCGGCAAGGTATACGAAACCCAAGCGGAACTCTTGCAGGATCCCGAAGTCGAAGTCGTGGACATCGCCGTTCCCCCGGATCTTCAGCATGACGTCATCATGGACGTCCTGTCCCATTCCCATATCAAGGGCATCCTCGCCCAAAAGCCCCTCGGCGTGGATTTTGAGCAGGCCCGCCGCATTGTGAATGCCTGCAAGAAACACGGCGTGACCCTCGCCGTGAATCAGAACATGCGCTTCGATCAGTCCATCCGAGGCTGCAAATCCGTTCTCGATCGCGGCTGGCTTGGCGATCCCGTGCTGGCCACCATCGACATGCGCGCCATTCCTCACTGGATGCCCTGGCAAGAACGCCAGGGCTGGGTGACGCTGCGAATCATGTCCATCCACCACCTCGATACGTTCCGCTATCTGTTTGGCGACCCTGAGAGGGTCTACGCAAGCGTGAGGAACGATCCTCGAACGGCGCGAAAGTTCGATCACCATGACGGCATCTGCATGTACGTCCTCGAGTACGCCAATGGATTCCGCGCCATGAGCCTCGACGATGTTTGGGCCGGCCCGGCGGTGGAGGGCGCCGCCCCCGACATCGGCGTTCGCTGGCGGGTCGAAGGCTCCCAAGGTCTGGCACGGGGAACCGTCGGCTGGCCCGACTACCCGAAGCAGACGCCGAGCACGATCGATTTCACCACCGTTTCCACTGGCGACAAATGGTTCAAGCCACGCTGGCGCAAGGTGTGGTTCCCGGACGCCTTTGTCGGCCCCATGGCCGACCTGCTCATCGCCCTCGAAAACGATACCGTCCCCACCCTCGATGGTGAAGACAACCTCAAGACCATGGCCCTGGTCGATGCCTGCTACCTTTCGGCCGACGAGCATCGCGCGGTCGAAATCCGTGAAACTGAACAGTCCAAAAAACCATCGAAAGACAAGAAGCGAAAGAAAGACAAAAAGCGGAAAGGAAAAAAACCCAAGAAAGGCTGAGAAATGGAGAGCATCTCCTGTCACTTCCTAGATGGCATCAATCAGAAGATTGGTTTCCATAAATCGTTCATGACCAAAGAATTGAGGCAAGCTTCGTCATGTATTCAATCTGCATCGGAAGTGAGGTTTCAAATCCTAACTGAAAACTAGATCTTCTCAGGCCACGGTCTCAGCTCGGCTCCTTCCCTTATCATTGGCGAGGGCGACGCGCCTCGAGCCAGGGCTGCTCGGGAATGGTTTGTGGAGCCTCTCGCGCCCAGTCGGGAGTGGGGAACCAGCGCAGCCCGGAGACCCGGGGATAAGTCTCCCACACGTCTCCGGCGCCCGTCACTCGCAGATCTCCCGTCCGCCTCAAGGAGGCAAAAAGCCGGTCTCTGAGCGAGGCCACCACGTCGGCGTGCTTGGGGTCGGCCGCCAAA
>CBDBEZ010000024.1:0-50906 GCA_965204485.1 Verrucomicrobiales bacterium | reverse complement strand
GGAAGGTGAGCGCCAGGAGGGCGGCGGTGTTGAGGACAAGAATGGGAGTGCGAACGGAGCGACAAGGCGACATGGCGCCAGCGGATCGCACGCGTCATACCAAACGCCTCGATTTTGATAACTCATTTGTCTTTAATGAGATATGAGTCAGCGTTAAGGGGCGATGGCACCCATGACTGATCGCCGAGTGATCAAGGTGTAAAGACGCTTTGCAGGAGAAGTGGCCAGATGAAGGCGAGGATGGCGCGATGGGGTGTGCCGAATTATACGCCAACCAAACCGTTTTGCCTGCCACTGGGGGCGGCGCTACTTTTTCCCGCAGCACCTCTTGTATCTTTTTCCACTGCCGCAAGGGCATCGGGCGTTCCGGCTCGGCCCGGCCCGCGTTTCCGTTGCGGACGGGGGCGGGGGCGAGGCGGCGGAACCTCTCTGGTGCAAGCGGGGAAACATCTCGCGATGCCGCCAGATCATGGGCCAGATGATGTCATCGCGGAACCTGGCAAAATCTTCATCGTTCATCCCAAAATGGGGTTGCAACTCCGCGATGCCCGCCTCCTGATCCTCCATGGGAAATATGGCGAGATTGTAGCACAGCTGAGCGATCATCAGTGCCTTGCTCCAGTCCTCACTGGAACCATCGGTCTGCTCGAGCAGGGGTTCCGCGTAGGCTAATAAGGCTTCGCCAATGGCTCCCATGGGATTGGATCTGACGAATGAGATTGGGTCTCTGTGGTCGGCTAAGAGCGGCCAGACGAGAGGATCCTAACTGTTCCCTACACAGTAGAGCTTTTCGTTTGTGCGGATGAAGAGCTGGCCCTGGGCGACGGCGATGGTGGAACGGGTCGACTGCGCCCGCTCTTCACCCATGGCGGTTTCGTGAAGCAGTTCGAATTCATCGCTTGCGCGGACGACAAACACCTCGCCGGCGTGGTTCATGAGATAGATCTTGCCGTCGGCGCCCGTGGGGGAGGCCTCGAAGGTGGTCCGGCCGAGGCGTTCCGCCCAGATGATGTCGCCGGAGCCGGGCTTGACACAACTGAGAGAGGGGCTCGGTCCATTGCCGTCGAGAATGTAGAAGCGCCCTCCGTAGTAGAGCGGTGTGGGGACGTCGGCCGTGATCTCCTTGGACTTGCTCACCCAGGCGAGCGAGGAATCATCCAGGACGCCCGATCCGCCGAGTTTGACGGCGAAAATGGGCTCCTTCTTCGGTGCGCAGGCCAGGGCGATTCCCTCGCCGGCACAGGGAGAAGCCACCAGGCGCCAGTGGCCGATCTTGGCGGGGTTCCAGGTTCCCCAGCGCCAGATTTCCTTGCCGTTGGCGTCAATGTCATGCCCGGTGAGGCAGTCGCCCCCGGCCACGATCAGCTGGGTGTTGCCATCGTGCTGGTAGACCATGGGCGTGGTGAAGGCTTCGCGGGACTCGGCCACCGCATCGGACGGGCGGAAGTGGCGCCAGATTTCCTTGCCGGAATCCGCGTCCATGGCCAGGAGGTAGCTGCGATTGGGCTTGTCCTGAAATCCCTTGTCGCCCACGGCGGTGTCCCGCTGCAGGACCTGGAGATACACCCTGCCGTCGTAGAGCACGGGGCTGGAGGAAAAGGTCCAGAGAAAGGCAAAGGTCCCGTAATCCTTCTGAACGTTCCGGCGCCAGAGTTCTTTGCCGTCCAGATCGTAAGCTAACAAGTCGCCCGTGCCAAAAAAGAAGATGACGCGCCGGCCATCGGTCGAGGGCGAAGGCGCGGCGTAGTTGCTCCGGTTGTCCTGTCGCGTCTCGGACTGAAGCGTCCGCGTCCAGAGCGTCTTGCCTGTCTTCCGGTCCAGGCAGAAGGCTTCCAGAGACCCTTCCTCGGGATTGGCGGATGTGGCGAACACCTTGTCCTCCCAAATGGCGGGTGTGGACGATCCCTCACCCGGCATGTCGGCCGTCCAGACGACCTTCTCGGTCTTGGAAAAGGTCGTTGGCAGTCCGGTTTCCTGGGAGGAGCCATTGAACGCAGGCCCGCGAAACTGGGGCCAGTTTTCTCCGGCCTTCAACGGCGCCAGCCCGGCGGCTAGTAAACCGAGAGCGGGGAGAACGATGGAATGGGAAAGGCGAAGCGAGGGGATCCGGAGACGTTTCATAGGGCGAAGGTAGAAGGGGGTCAAACCGCGTGTCAAGACGCGGATTGATCAGGAGAACCCGCCGCGAGTGAGGCAACGCGACATCCCCCACCCTCGCCTCAGTTGGCTCCTCCATAGAAGCGCTCACGATGTGACTCCGCGAGGCTTTTCAATTCCCGGAAGATCTCCGGATGCTTCGCCGCGACGTTGGTCGTTTCGTAAGGATCGTGCTCCAGATCGAAGAGGGAGATCTCGATCTGAGCCTGGCGATATTTTCCGGCATTCCCGTCGTTGGCGGGCCTGACCAGGGTGCGATAGCGGTGCGGAAGGTGGAGCTTCCATTTTCCATCGCCGCTGAGGATCCCCTGGAACTGGTTTCCGTTGGAGAAGGGGTAGTAGCGGTGAGGGTTCTCCGCGCGGGGCGCCTGGCTCACGATGGGCCACACATTCTTGCCATCGATGGGATTGTCCGGGAGTGGCGCATCGGCCAGGTGAGCGATGGTTGGCAAGAGGTCGATGGTGGACCAGGCCTGCCGGGACGCCGCACCGGCGGGAATCCGGCCGGGGAACTTGGCGATGCAGGCGCTGCGAATGCCGCCGTCGAAGCTCGTTCCTTTGGCTTCCCGGAACGGGGTGGCACCTGCGTGATTGCCGTAGGAAATCCAGGGTCCGTTATCGGAAGTGAACAGGAGGAGGGTATCGTCCCCGAGGCCGTGGTTTTTGAGGGCCTGGTTGATCTGGCCCACCGACCAGTCGATCTCCATCATGACATCCCCATACAATCCGGAACCGGACTTGCCGGCAAACTTCTCGCTGACGAAGAGTGGCACGTGGGGCATGGAATGCGGGACGTAGAGAAAGAAGGGTTCGCTGCGGTGACGCTTGATGAAATCCACTGCCTTTTCCGTGTACCATGTGGTGAGGAACGGTTGATGTTCCTTGGTCACGCGACCGATGGTCACGCGATTGTTTTCGTAGTATTGCAAGGGGAATTTACCCCAGTGCTCGGGGTTTTCCGGGTGAAATTCCCACATGTCGTTGGAATACATGAGACCGGCCGACTCGTCGAAACCGCGTGCCGCGGGACGGGTTTCCGGCTGGTCGCCGACGTGCCATTTTCCAAAGACGGCCGTCTGGTAGTCGACCTTATTGAGCATCTCCGCGATGTTGGCGAACTTGGGATCGAGGCCTCGCCCGTTGGGGCCGTGGGCGCCGAAGACCTTGGTGCGTCCGGGATAACACCCTGACAAGAAGGCGGCGCGGGATGCGGAACAGATGGCCTGGGGAACGTAGAACTGGTTGAAGCGGCAACCCTCGCTGGCCAGCTGGCGGACATGGGGCGTTTGATAGGGAGGGATGCCGAAGGGCTCGAAATCCGCCCAGCCGGCGTCGTCGAGAAAGATCACCACGATGTTGGGGGGACGTTCGGCCGAGGTGGCCGGAGTGGCCGTGAGGAAGGCGAGGGCCAGAGCCAAAGTCGCGCCAACCAGCAGGGTGTTCAGGGATGCGAATCGTGAGAGGTGTCGGAGTTTCATGGTGGAAGGAGCGGAGATAGATGAGTGATGGATGGGTCAGGCGAGAGATTCTTCCTCGCCGGCGTCGAGGTGCATCCACCGTTTCAGCATGGGCGTGAGGATGATGCAAAGGGCCGCAGTTAGCAAGGTGACCAGGCCGATCCAGCCGTAGACGTTGCCGTAGACGCCGACGGTTTCGCTGGGTACGGGAATGTCGCCGCTGTCGCCGTGGTCGATCTGGGTCCACTGGGCGATCTGGCCGCCTAGGAAGTTGGCGAAGGCGGTGGCGAGGAACCAGGCCCCCATGACGGTGCTGACGATCTTGGACGGCGAGAGCTTGGTGACCATCGAAAGGCCCACCGGTGAGAGACACAGCTCGCCCGTGGTGTGCAAGAGGTAGCCGAGGAGCAGCCAGTAGAGGCTGACCATGCCACGATCGTCGGCGACGTAGGCACCGTACCAGAGCACCACGAAACCGAGCCCGAGATGGAGAAAACTAAGGGCGAATTTCATGGGAGTCGTGGGTTCGCTGCCCCGGCGGCTGAGGACGGTCCAGAGAGCGCTGAAGACGAGACCGAAGATAAGGATGAAGATGGGATTGGCGGCCTGGAATTCGGAGGCGGGGATTTCGGTGCCCTGGCCGGCATCGAGAATGCCCATGCCGAGGTGCTCGACGGTGAGCGGCCAGAGGATCCGATCGGTGGCGTTTTCGACCCCGTTGATGATGTCCTCCCGGAGTCGGGTGAGATTGGAGATGGTGAAGGGCTCACCTTCCAGGGGAAAACCGAGCTGTTCCTGAGAGAGAAGGGGAAGGTTCACCAATTCTGGATCGTCGGTCTTGATGGGAACGCGGAAGGTGACGGTGGAGTCCGCTTCGGCCTGGGTGACGACGCGGCTCTCGGTGGTCCGGTCGACGTTGCGGTCGGTGAAGTTGTTGATCGAGCTGCCGGCCTGTTCGAAGAAAGCCCAGAAGAGCACCGAGAAAAACGTGAGGATGAGCACCACGTAGAGCCGTTCGCGTTCCATCTTGGGGCTGCGAGCGGCGGCCCGGATGAGGGAGCCGAAGGCCAGGAAGCCCAGTGAATAGAGGAGGAAACCCGCCAGGGCGCCCTTTTGCATGATAACCGTGATGAGGGGCACAAGGCCCACGAGGCAGGCAAGAACGGCTTGTTGGGCGGTCGCCCAGGGGAGGCTGACGGCGGCACCGACGATGAACACGAGCGCCCAGGATTCCCAGGTGCCGGGGGTGGTGAGATTTTGCAGGGTCAGCACCATGGCGATGAGGCCGGCGTAGTAGACGAGGGCGTTGTTTCGCAGGGTGAGAAAGGCGGGCTGGCGGAGGCGTTCGACGGATGGCGGCCCGCCGACTTCCTTGGGGATGCCGCCTCGGGTGAGGGCCAGGGTGGCGATGACGGCGGAAACCAGGAGGGTGATGCCGAGGAAGATGCGAGCACCCGTTTGCAGGCTGCTGATGTCCTCGGCGGGGGTGTTGGTGCCCATGAGCTGGATGACCAATTGCTCGAGCTGTGTTTGAAAGATCATCGAGCCTGCCGTGACGAGGGCGCCTCCCAGGATAAGGGCTTGGGTGAGTCGGGTGGGGGCCACGAAGATGGCCACACCGATCAGCATGCCGAGGGTCGCCAAGCCGAAGCCGTAGTGCCATCCGTAGGTCTCTCCCACGTAGCCGCAGGCGATCGGTGAGATGGCCGCCCCGAGGTTGATGCCCATGTAGAAGAGCGTGAACCCGGCGTCTTTGCGCCCGCTGACCTTGGGATAGATGCTCCCCACCATGGTGGAGATGTTGGGCTTGAAAAAGCCGTTGCCGACGATGAGGAGCGCGAGGGCGATGAAAAAGATCACCTCGTTTTCAAAGGTCATGGCGAGGTGTCCGGCGGCCATGAGAAGGCCTCCGATGATGACCGCGAAGCGTTGACCGAGCAGGCGATCCGCCAGCATGCCTCCGATGAACGGCGTGGCGTAGACGAGGCCCGTGTAGGCGCCGTAGACCGAGTAGGCCTGGGAGTCGCTATAGCCGAGAAAGCCCTTGATCATGTAAAAGACCAGGAGGGCGCGCATTCCATAGTAGGAAAAGCGTTCCCACATCTCCGCGAAGAAGAGGGTGAAGAGGCCTGGAGGATGGCCCAGCAAGGTCGCCGGAGAGGCGTCAGACGAAGAAGATCCGTTCATCGGCGACAAGGTGTAGCGAGTTTCGCGGGGAATTCAATCCTTCGAGAAGGCGGAAGTCGTTATGGATATAATGATAATAATGGTAATACGAAAATAGAGATCCGTGGGCTTGGTTCGATTTCCCTGTTTGAAATCCCGCGCTTCGAGTACAGGTTCGGGCGCCGCGCATCGGCGTGGTGCCGTGATCCCCATGCCTCTTCCTTTGACATCGGCCACGCGTAGAATTCCCTGGTGGGAATGGTCCCAGCGCGTCGTGCGCCGGTGAATTTTGGACGACCGGCACTCCGGGAGGTACGTTCCTTGCAAGGCATTCCGGGAGTGCTGACCCCGAACCAGCGATTTTTCTCCAAGATGAACAGACATTATCCTCAGACTCACCTGCCCAGCGGCTCTCTTCATAGCTTCGACCGCGAACACGATGCCTGCGGAGTTGGTTTCGTCGCGCAGATCGACGGCGTGTCCAGCCACCAAATCCTCCAGTTCGGCATCCAGAGCGTGTGCAACGTCACCCATCGCGGGGCGCTCGATGCGGACGGGAAGACGGGGGACGGCGCCGGAGTCTCCACGCAAATTCCCCACAAGTTGCTCGCGCTCGATCTCGAAAAATGGGGTGTTCGGCTCGAGGATCCCTCGGCTCTGGCCGTGGGCATGTGCTTTCTGCCGCGCCAGGACGAGGCCCAGCAGTTGAAGGCGAAGGTGTTGGCCGAGGGCGTGCTGAGGAATCGCGGCGTCCGGATCTACGGCTGGCGCGAGGTGCCCGTGAATCCGAACGAATTGGGCGAGAAGGCTCTGGCCACGCGTCCGGAGATCCGGCAGCTCCTGGTTGGGCGTCCGGAGGGCGAGGATGGCGATGCGTTTGAACGGACGCTTTTTCTGGCCCGCCGCGAGATCGAGATGAAGTCGAAGGAGGAAGGGATCGTGGGCTTTTACATCGCCTCGCTCTCGGCGCGCCTGCTCAGCTACAAGGGACTGATGGTGGCCACGGCCCTGGACAACTTCTACGAAGACCTGGCCAACCCGGATTATGAGACGGCCATCTGTCTTTATCATCAGCGCTTTAGCACCAACACTTTTCCCACCTGGTCGCTCGGGCAGCCCTTCCGCATGCTGGCGCACAACGGAGAGATCAACACCCTACGCGGCAATCGGAACTGGTTCAATTCGCGGGCCAGCGACTTTGCGGCCGAAGTGGAGTGTTGGCTCGAGAAAAACACGCCGCTTTTCAAGGGCTTGCTGGATCCGGAGGCCTCGGATTCCGCCAGTCTCGATGGGGCGCTCGAGTTGCTAGTGCTCTCTGGACGTGGGGTGGAGCATTCCATGGCGATGCTCATTCCGCCGGCCTGGCGGATTGACCCCTTCACCTCGGAGGAAGAAAAGGCTTTCTATCAGTATCACCGGTGCTTCAGCGAGCCGTGGGACGGCCCCGCGGCGGTGGCGTTTTCGGACGGCATGACCGTCGCCGCCACGCTTGATCGGAACGGTCTCCGCCCGATGCGCTTCAAGATGACGGAAGATGGCATTTTCACCGTAGGTTCGGAGGTCGGGGTGATCGATCTCGACGACGCCAAGGTGATTCGCAAAGGGCGCTTGGCCCCCGGCGAGATGGTGTCGGTGGACACACGTGCCGGCAAGGTCCGTTCCAACAAGGCGATCAAGAGTGCCCTCGCCGCCCGCAAGCCCTATGGTGAATGGTTGAAGAAGCGAATTGATCTCGATGATCATGTCAGTCCCGATCCGGACGCTGCGGCGGCTAACGGGATTGATCCGCTGACCCGCTGGCAGTTGCAGACTACGCATGCCTACAACGACGAGGAACTGTCCATTTCCATCACGCCGATGATTCAAGGCGGACAGGAGGCTGTGCACAGCATGGGCGACGACACGCCGCTGAGCGTACTCTCTTATCAGCCGCGTCTGCTTTACACCTATTTCAAGCAGCTGTTTGCCCAGGTGACCAATCCTCCGATCGATCCGATCCGCGAGCGCCTGGTGATGTCTCTCAATGCCGATCTCGGCAAGGAAGGCAATCTCTTGATCGAGTCACCGGAGCATGCGCGAGTGATTCATTTGGAGAGTCCCTTCCTCTTTCCGCATCAATTCGATGCCTTGAAGCGCATGGACGCGCACGGCGGGGCCACGGTCCTCGACACCACCTGGCCGGCGGCGGATGGCGCCGAGGGCTTGGATCCGGCCGTTCGGCGTCTCTGTGAGGAGGCGGAGGCGGCCTGCGACGCCGGTTCGGAGATCTTGATTCTCTCGGACAGAGCGGCGAGCCACGAGCGGGTGGCCATGCCGGCGTTGATGGCGACCGGGGCCGTGCATCATCACCTGATTCGAAAAGAAAAGCGGATGCGCGTCAGTCTCGTCATGGAGGCGGCGGAGCCGAGAGACACGCATCAGATGGCCTCGCTCTTCGGCTACGGCATCACGGCGATTTGTCCCTACCTCGCCTACCAAACCGTGGGAGAGGTCTTTGAGAAGGATCGGACGGCGCGAAAGCCTCAACTGGATGGCGTGAAGGACGTCGTGGAGGGCTTGAAGAATTATCGGTCCGCCCTGGAAAAGGGTGTGCTGAAGATCATGTCCAAGGTGGGCATTTCCGTGCTCAATAGCTATCAGGGCGCTCAAATCTTTGAGGCGGTCGGTATTAGCGAGCACCTCATTCAGACCTGTTTCGAGGGCACGCCCTCACAGCTGGGTGGCGTGGACTTTGAAGACGTCGCCAGAGAGTCGCTCATGCGGCACGATGCGGCTTACGGCGGTGCTGTGCCGGAGGATCTCTCCAAGCTCAAGCTCGGTGATCCCGGCTTCATTCGCTGGCGGCGCAACGGTGAGATCCACGCGGTGGCCAATCCGCTGATCAAGAACTTCCATACGTTTGTCAGGGACAACGATCCCGAGAAGTACAAGAAGTACGTCGACGATATCATGGAAAACCGGCCGGTGGCCTTGCACGACATGTGGGAGATCGTCCCGGCGGGCGATGCCATTTCTGTGGACGATGTGGAGCCCATTGAGGACATTCGTGTGCGCTTCACGACGGCGGCCATGTCGTTGGGGGCTTTGAGTCCGGAAGCCCACGAGACCTTGGCCATCGCCATGAACCGGATCGGCGGGAAGTCCGATTCGGGAGAGGGCGGCGAGTCCGCCGAGCGATTCAACTCGGAGAGGAACAGCCGGATCAAGCAGGTGGCCTCGGGCCGTTTCGGCGTGCACGCGGAGTATCTTTCCAGTGCGGATGAGATCGAGATCAAGATGGCGCAAGGCGCCAAGCCCGGGGAGGGCGGTCAATTGCCCGGACACAAGGTCAGCGGCATCATCGCGAAGCTCCGGCATACCCAGCCAGGCGTGACCCTGATCAGCCCGCCGCCGCACCATGACATTTATTCCATCGAGGATTTGGCCCAGTTGATCCACGACCTGAAAGAGGTCAATCCAAGGGCGCGCGTCTGCGTCAAGTTGGTGGCGGAAACCGGGGTGGGAACCATCGCGGCTGGGGTGGCCAAGGCCAACGCCGACATCATCCTGGTCTCCGGGCACGACGGTGGCACGGGCGCCTCGCCCCTGAGTTCTATCAAGCATGCGGGTCTCCCCTGGGAATTGGGAATTGCCGAGACCCAGCAAGTGCTCATGCTGAACGGCTTGCGGGATCGAGTCACATTGCGGACGGATGGAGGTCTGCGCAATGGGCGGGACATCATCATGGCCGCCTTGCTGGGGGCCGAGGAATACAACTTCGGGACAATTGCTCTCATCGCCATGGGCTGCGTCTATGTGAGACAGTGCCATCTCAATACCTGCCCGGTCGGTGTGGCCACGCAGCAGCCCCATTTGAGGGACAAGTTCAAGGGCACGCCCGAGCACGTGATCAATTTCTTCAACGCGGTGGCTCACGAGGCCCGCGAGATCATGGCCTCGCTCGGTGCTCGTCGTCTGAACGATTTGATCGGGCACCCGGAGTTGATCCGCGTGCGCGAGATCGAGGGCCATCCCAAGGCCAACAAGATCGATTTTAGCCGCCTCCTCAAGGATGTGGCGGCGGAGAATCACGAGAATTATCCGCGCCATTGCAAGAACCAACGCAACGACGGGAATCACGCGCGGCCCTTGGATGACAAGATCCTGCAGGATGCCCGTTTGGCCATCCGCGACCAGACGCCGGTCAACCTTTTTTACAAGGTCAAGAACACCAACCGAAACGTGGGCACCAAGCTTGCCGGAGAGATTGCCTATCACCTTGGCAACCACGGCCTTCCAGACGAGACCATCACGATCAATCTGCGAGGCAGTGCCGGCCAGAGTTTTGGCACCTTCCTGTGCGGTGGCGTGAAGCTGATCCTGACGGGTGAGGCCAACGACTATGTCGGCAAGGGCATGGCTGGTGGCGAGATTGTCATCAAAGCTCCGGCCGAGCGGGGTTTCCTCCCGGCGGAGAACTCCATCATCGGCAACACGGTGATGTATGGAGCCACCGGCGGGCGGCTTTTCGCCAATGGTAGGGCCGGGGAGCGCTTTTGCGTGCGCAACTCGGGCGGGGTTGGCGTGGTGGAAGGCTGTGGAGATCACGGTTGCGAGTACATGACCAATGGGCTGGCGATCATCTTGGGGCCGGTGGGCAAGAATTTCGGCGCCGGCATGTCCGGTGGCGTGGCCTATGTCTACGATGAGGAGGGAGTTTTCGAACGCCTGTTCAATCCCGAAATGGTGGAGGCTCATCGTGTCGAAGATCCGGAGGACGAGAAGCTGCTGCAGGGCTACATCTATCAGCACATCGAGAAGACCGAGTCCGAGCAAGCCAGCGCCATCATGACGGACTGGGCCAGCGCGAAGACCAAGTTTGTCAAGGTGGCGCCCATTCCGCCCACGCCGCCGGCCGGGGAGGACGATGAGTCGAAAGGCACGACCTCTTCCGGCAAGGAGGAAGCGGCGACGGCCAAATAGCGCAATCGCAGCCTGCCAGAGCCAGATATCGGAGTGGAGAAAGTCGCTGACCACTCCGTGGTCAGATCATTTCACAGCCGGATTTCGGAGAAATCCGCAACGTTCTCAACGGAAGCATCGCTGCGAGGGATTGGCCGTCATTCCGGAGAGTCGGAGACCAGGCTGCCCTGCAGGGCCTCCCTCTTGCGCGGGCCGAAGGCCACGTTCCATTCGGGGGTGAGGGAAACGGTGTCGCCTTCGAACTCTGCGGTCAGTGTCAGGACATAGGGCGTGCGGGTGAAGCAGGCTTTGATGACGAGAGTGTGATCATTGAGCCAGGCGCCCGTTCGTGCGATGGGGGCGTCCTGCTCGAGGCCGCAGGATAGCAAGGTGGGACCGAGAGAAGAAGTTTCCTCCACCTACTGTTGCTGGTAGCCGTCGGGCGACATTCCGCTTCCCTGAAGCGAGGTCTTCGGCATACTCCCCTACGATGACTGATCCACGATTTCTCAAGCTGGCGCGCCAACTGGTCACTCACTCGACGTCTCTCCAGCCGGGGGATCATCTGTTGGTGGATGCCTTCGACGTTCCCGCCGAAGTGCCGATCGCCTTGGTGCGCGCGGCGCGCGAGGTGGGGGCCTTTCCCCACGTCCAGCTTCACGATTTGCGGGTGACCCGGGAGCTGTGTTCGTTGGCGGAGGAAGAGAGGCTCAATGTCGCGAGCAAGAACGGTCTCGCCCAGATGAAATCGATGGACGCCTACATCGCCATCCGCGGGAGTCACAACATCAACGAGATGTCCGATGTGGATCCTGGCATGATGAAGACAGTGATGAAGAAGGCACGCAAGGTCTTGAATTACCGGGTCAATCACACTCGCTGGTGTGTCCTGCGCTGGCCGAATCCGTCCATGGCGCAGCAAGCGGGGATGAGCACGGAGGCCTTCGAGGATTTCTATTTCAAGGTTTGTCTGCTCAACTATCAGAAACTGATCCCGGCGATGGAAGCCCTGAAATCGCGGATGGAGGCTGCGGACGAAGTCCAGATCACGGGGCCGGGGACGGATCTGCGATTCAGCATCAAGGACATCCCGGCGATTGTTTGCGGGGGCACCCACAACATCCCTGACGGCGAAGTCTTCACCGCGCCGGTGAAGACTTCGGTGAACGGCACGCTCGCCTACAACGCGCCCTCGATCTACCAGGGAACGAGCTTCGACAATGTGAGGTTTTGTTTCGAGAACGGGAAAGTGGTGGAAGCCACGGCCAACGAGACGGAGAAGCTCAACGAGATTCTCGATTCAGACCCGGGCGCCCGATACATCGGGGAGTTCGCGATCGGGTTCAATCGGGAGATCAAACAACCCATGCGGGACATTCTCTTCGACGAAAAAATCGGGGGTTCCTTCCACTTCACGCCGGGTCAGTGTTACGAGCAGGCGTCCAATGGCAACAAGAGCCAAATTCACTGGGACCTGGTCTGCATTCAGCGACCGGATTACGGCGGAGGTGAAATCGCCTTCGACGGGAAGGTGATTCGCCGGGATGGCAAGTTTCTGCCGAAGGATCTGAAGCCCTTGAATTGATCGGAGCGGGCCGATAAAAGCCAGACTGCTCGGGCGCGGGAAAGGCGGGTTCCCCGCTTCGGAGAAGTCCTCACTTCCCCTATTGATTTATTCGTCTTCCTCGGGATCGGGTGCGCGTTCGATGCGGAAGTGGTTAGCGGGAACGGCGCCAATCGACCGGGTGTAGGTGACCTCTCCGATATCATTGACGATGGTCTCCGATTCGGCCCACTCGATGAGATCGGGGGATTCGAAGATGATGTAGGTTCCGATCGGTCCCGAGATCGTGAGTTCGAAGTCTCCATTGGGAAGGGTGGCTGCGAAGACCTCGGGGAGTTGAGGCGGGAAGAAGATGATTTCGGCGTCGAAGCGGCGGAAATAGGTGATGAGATCCTCGTGAGTGCCGTCGGGGACCCGGAATCGCTCGATGGGGTTTCCGGCCAGATCGAAGAAAGGCTCGGTGTTCAGGCCGTCGTGGATCGTGATTTCGGTGATCTCGTTCTCGAACAGATCGAGCGTTTCCAGATTGGCCATCCCCTCGGGCAGTTCCAGGCTGCGAAGTTTGTTTCGGAAGGCGCTGATGATCCGGATGCTGGGAAGCGGGCCGTTGAACTTGATGGAGCCCAGTTCGTTCTCGTCGAGGAGAAGCTCTTCAAGGCTCAGCAGACCCGCGGGAACGTTGAGGGTGCCGAGTTCGTTTTCTTTGAGGTTGAGGATCTTGAGAGTCTCGAGGTCGTTGGGGAACGAGACTGGCCCGGAGAAGATGGAACCCTTGAGCATGTTGCGCTCCAGATTCAAGATCTCGAGATTGTCGAAGCCCTCGGGGAAAACAATGGATTGAATGTCGTTAAATCTCAGATCGAGTTCCTTGAGGTTCGCGCGCAGACCTTCGGGAATTTCTACCTCCGTGAAGTCGTTGTCGGAGATGATGAGAACTTCAAGGGAGGTGAGATGTTCGATTGGCTTCAGGTTGCTGGGCATGTTGTTGCCATCCAGCCGGAGGATCTTCAGATTGGCCATGTCTTCCGGGAAGCGGACCGGGTTGAAGAGAGAGGGGGAGAGGACGTTCCGGTTGAGGTTGATCTCCTCCAGATTCACCAGGCCATCGGGTAACACGACTTTGGACAGGTCGAGCCCCTGGAGGTCGAGGAGCTTGACCTTGGCCAAGTCCGACATGGTGAGGTCGCCGCTGCTCTTGCCAATGTCCTCGCGGATGGCAGCTTCCACGTTGGAATCGGAAACGGTCACGGTCTGTCCGAGAGCCGTGCTGGCGAGGAGTCCCAGGGCTCCAGCCGTGGTGAGGATCGCTTTCTTCATGGTCATCGTCAGGTAGGGGTTTTAATGGCTTTTTCCTAGGGGTTAAAAGGACTTTAGGCGAGAACTCTTCATGGTGCCGCCTGAAATTCAAGGTCGAGCCGCCTCGATGCTCCGCCAGTCGTCCCGGAGGCGGTGAACGCGGGTCAGTCCGAGCCCTCTGAGCCGTTCCATGACCGATCGCAGGTTCTCTTCAGGCCCGTAGAGGACGAAATGGCGTCGCCGATCCGTGAGCAGCTCGAACCGCGCGGCGATCCGTTCGGCGGCTTTTTCCGGCGGCAGCGAAAGGGCTCCGGGGAGGTGCCCGATGGCGTAGGCTTGCTCGTCTCGGGTATCGATCCACACGGGAGGGTCGGGCCAGGACCGGATCATTTCCAGGCCGATCCCCGACTCGGGAGGGCGCTCGGGGGCCAGATAGAGGGCCGGGCGTCTGGGGTGGTGGAAGTAGGTCCAGGCCGTGGCGAGACTGGTGGCGAACAGGATGGCCGCGATTTGGAAGAGAGCCGATCGCGCGGATGCCATGCCTGGGAATGGGGGAGAAAGGAACGACGCCGATCGCCGGGTCAGGGAGGGCCGATTTCTCTCGCTTGCCGGGCCCGGGTGATCCGCTACGGGGAGCTGTCCGCCGGACTCGGCTGTGACAGGGTTTACCTGGCCGGCTGGGGACGGTGCACGCTGAAGAAGGCGAGCTTCTTTCGGTGCTTGGCGATCGAGCAGTCGGTCTCGATCGTGAGCATTCCCAACTGCACTTTCTCCGTGGTCGTTGGCGTCACGAGCAGCTCATACAGGCGCCCGCCCTCGATTTCCTTGACCTCTACCTTCACGGACTCGCGCGAGGATTTCACCTGGCGGATGGCGATGGGTTCCTCGTGTTTCATGGTCACCGTGATCTTCTGGGTTTCCGAGGGGGCGCCGACAGGCCATTTGATGATCTTGGGCTCGACTTCGATGATTGCGGGGACGTCGAGTTCGACGGTGAGTCGCTGAGTTTTCAGGTCTCCCGGGGCCGGTGCGTAGGGGGGGGCCTTTGGATCCCAGGGCGCGTCTCCCGACTTATCCGGATAGTAGGAAACGGAGACGGTTTTCGTCTGCACGCCTTCGGCGCCTCCGATTTTGAAGATGGCCTTGATGGTGCCGGACTCGCCCTTCCCGTAGCGTTCTTTGTCCGCCTCGGCCAGGATACAACCGCAGTTGGTATCCACTTCGCGAATCACGACGGGATGACTTCCAGTGTTCTCAAAGGTGAAGCTCGACTCGAACTGCGTATCGGTGGGCTTGGCCTGATAGCGGCTGTGTTTCGAGGCGAACTCGAGCTGGGCCGAGGCGTGGCCGGCCGTCAGGACGAGGGCCAGAAAGGACGCGAGAAGACGAAGTCTCATGAGGCGGGAAGACTAGCCGTCAAAGTCGGGAGAAGCAAGTGAGAGCCGCTGCTTGAGGGGGATGCTGGCTGCCTTTGCGAAAGGGCGGCCCGGCTGCATCCGGAGCGCCTAGGCGAGGAAGCGATGCAGGAGGTAGAGGTTGATGGAGGTGGTCAGCAGACTGTAATAGGGTGGAATAGAAAACCATCCCCGTGGCGAAGCGAGCGTCCGCTTTGAATTCGTGGCAGAGAAGAGCGGTGTTGATGGCGGTCGGCGCTCCGGCCCCGAGGATGAGAAGGGCGGCGACGGAAGGTTCAAAACGAAAGAGGGCGATCAGCGCGAGAACGATCAGGGGCCCCCAACGAGGCGCTGGGAGAGTGCCTAGGTGATCGAGGAATCGAAAGCGGGCGGCTTGGTCTTGGATAGTTGGACGCCGAGAGTGAGGAGAGCGAAGCTGATCAGCGCTCTTTCCGTGTAGACCAGCGGTTGCCAGAGAAAACTGGCCTGAATGGGCTCCGTCCAATCCATGGCGCGGACGGAGAGGGCGAGGGCGATCGCGTAGAGGGAAGGTTGGCGGAGGACGATCTGGGTCCGGGTGCGGGGCGGTCGCCGGCAACCGCAGCGTTTCCGGCGGCGAGCAGCGTTCCGAGGGAGAACGTGCTGACGTTCATGGTCATCAGAACCAGGACCTGCAGGGCGGCCATCTCGGAAAACGCGAGCGCCATCAGCGGAATTCCATAATTTCCAGAATTATAAAACATCGTGGACAACTGGAGTGCTCTTCGGCTGGCCGAGGGGAGCCCCCGCGCCTTCGCATAGGCCCAGCTGAGAAGGCCCATGGCGGCGATCACGGCGAGGGTGAACGCCGATGATCTACAGTGCCAGGGGACCCGTGAGAGTGGACTGCGTCTCCCGCACGAAGATAAAGGCCGAGATGAAGAAGTAGATGTTCAGCTTGATCAGCGAATCGAGATCGATGCGGAACTTGCGATCGAAGAGCCACCCGGCTCCGATGATCAGAAAGATGGGCAGGCAGATATCTCGAAAGAGCGGGAACATGGTGGGTTCCGCGGCGAGAAAATAATGGGTGGCAGGGTGGGGGATCGGCACTAGGGTCGGATTGAAATTCGAAATGTATTCGGACGACGATATTCAATATGCTCTCGAAACGACGGAGGTCCTGTTAGAACCGGACCGTCGCATTGATACTTTCGGGACCACGGTTTTCGAGTTTCACATGATCAGTGAGTTGATGGATAGCATCAATGAAGTGAGGATTCGTCGAGGCAGTGTGGAGGCGGCCCGCCCGCTGATTGTCAATCCTTCGTCGATTGACAGCCTGACCTTCGAGGGGTTTGGGACGCAGGCCGAGGAGTTTGCCAATTGGTTGAAGCGGCAGGAGGGCACGGCGGCATTCCTCAAGTACGGGTTCAACTTCAAGCAGTCGGACGTGACCGAGAGTTTGGTTCATGATTCGATCGAAGACGTGCGCGAGCGGGTCGTCGGCGAGGTGAATCGCGGGAACAATCCGCTTCATGCGGTGATCGAGGGCGTGGACGATACCTGGGAACTTTCACTTCTTCGATTCACGGTCGAAATGATTCAGAAGTCCCATGGGATCAACATGTTTGACTTCAAGCGTCGGGGCTTGTTGTAAGCGGGGAGAGGGCCGATGTTCTTTCGCATCTTTTTCGCCCTGGTCACCTTGGCCATTCTTGGCCTGGCCATCGCGGGTTCCGTTTATGTGCTGGAGAAGGTGGAGAAGCCGAAGGCACAGGCCGTCCGCGAAATCAAGGAATCCGCGCCGCCCAAACCGATTGATCCGGGGATCGGGGAGTTCGAATTGGCCATGGCGGAGGTGGCAGGGGGCGAGTTGCAAGCGGCACGCGACCGTTTTCGTCACATCATCCGCTATTTCCCGAATTCGGAGCGCTACGGGGCGGCCCGCCGACTCTGCAGCGAACTCAACCTCGACATGGTGGTGCATCCGGCAATCGCCGAGCCCAAGCTGGCCTACGAGGTCAAGAGCGGGGATAATGTGAGTGCCATCGCCAGCCAGCATGACTGCACGCTGGAGTACATCAAGCGGGTGAACGGCCTGGTGGACTTCAAGATTCGTCCCGGAGATCAGCTGGTGGTGCGCCCTCTGGACTTCGCGGTGGAGATTCAGGTGGAGAAGATGACGCTCACTCTTCTGGAGAACGATGAATTCTTCGCGGAGTTCGACCTCGTGGAGGCGCGACTGCCGAGTGGTGTGAATCCGCCCTACGATGACCGGGTGCGAAGCAAGGCCGCTTGGGTCGGCCGGGCCAGTATCCGCGTCACCACGCGGGGTTACGAGGAAGCGAGCAAGGAGATCCGACTGGCCAAGCGGGGAGTTGTTCTCACGTCGCCCTCCGAGGAGACCGCGGAGGGATCCGAGGAGCCGGAAGGATTTTTCATGGACCCGGTGGACATTGATGAGTTAAATATGCTTCTCCGCGTGGGGACTCCGATCCACGTGGCTCCCTGAAACGATTGTATGAAGCGACAGTATCTCGAGTTTGAAAAGCCGATTTACGAACTCGAGCAGCAGCTGGACAAGCTGAAGCGGCAGGCCGAGAAAGAGGAGCTGGATCTGTCGGAGGAAATGGAGGCCATCACCGCGAAGATTCGGCTTACGCGGACGGAGATCTACCAAAATCTGACCTCGTGGCAGCGCATCCAGATCGCGCGCCACCACAGCGAACGGCCGTTCATGCTCGATTACGTGGAGAACGCGTTCGAAGATTATCTGGAGTTGCACGGCGATCGGCTGGTGGGTGATGATCACGCGATGCCGGCGGGCTTTGCCCGGTTGGGTACGGAACGCTGCGTGGTGTTGGGTCATCAAAAAGGGCGCAACACCAAGGAAAACCTCAAGCGCAATTTTGGCAGCGCGCATCCCGAGGGCTATCGCAAGGCTTTGCGAGTGATGCGCTTGGCCGCCAAATTTGCTTTGCCGGTCTTCACCTTGGTCGACACTCCGGGAGCCTTTCCCGGCATTGGTGCGGAAGAACGGAACATTGCGGAGGCCATCGCCAACAATCTGCGCGAAATGGCCTTGCTCCGCACGCCGATCATCAGCGTGGTGATCGGGGAAGGCGGGTCGGGTGGCGCCCTGGGCATCGGCGTGGCGGATCGCGTGTTGATGTTAGAAAATTCCTATTATTCGGTGATCAGTCCGGAGGGCTGTGCCACCATTCTCTGGAAGGATGACAAGAAGGATGACAAGCGCGCCGCGGAAGCGGCGGAAGCCCTGAAAATCACCGCCCGGGATTTGGAAAAGCTGGGCGTGGTGGATCGAGTGATCCCCGAACCCGAGGGAGGTGCTCACGTCGATCCTCTGGCGATGGCGCTCAAGCTGAAAGAGGTGCTCGTCGAGGAATGCCGAGAACTCGAAAACCTCTCCACCGAGGCTTTGCTCGATCAGCGCTATCAGAAGTTTCGCCAGTTTGGCAGCTTCGCCACCGGTGAGAGAGATGGCCTTGGAGCCGGAAGATGAGGTTCCCGAAAAGGCGGCCTCCGCGGGAGGACGTTAAGCGGAGGGAACGCTGCCCGCCTGGACACTGGATGGACCGAGGGTCGTCAGTGACTCAGGCGTCAGCTTCTCGGGCAAGAGCGGGCCGAGTTTCCTCGGCCTGTGCCGCCAAAGACGTTGATTCGGCGTCTCACTTGCTCTTCGGGTTTCTATCGTCACGCGTCGCTGGGCTAGCGGTAGAGCAGATTCACGCCGTGAGCGTATTTGGAGAACTTGGTCATGCGAAAGCGGAGATCGTTGGAAAAGGCGTCCGTGCCCAAGTCGCCCTTGCAGGAGTACTTCATCTCAATGACCAGCGTGTCCCGCGGCTCGAAATACTTGGGGACGAAGGCACCCGGAAAAGGGCAGCGGAAATAGCGCAGGTCGCAGTCGAGGGTGAGGCGACAGTGGCCGTCGGCCGAGAGAAAGTAGCGTCGAGCGTAGCGGTTGACCAGCGTCGGCGTTTCCGCCAGGACTCTCTGTCGAATCCAGCCGGGCAGATCCGAACGGCGAAAAATGGCCTGGGCTTCGAGAGAACTGAAAGCCGGATCCAGCGTGAACGGGGCGAGACGGAAGGTCGGTTTCTCGCCCGCCCAACCACGCTTGACCTTGATCTCCAGGGCGGGCCGTTCGATGGAGCCTGACAGGTTGCCATACCAGCGGATCCTGGTCTTGAGGCGATCCCGGATGCCGTCGTCGTTCGCGTGGTAGTTGTCGAAGCCAAGGCTGTCGAAATAGATGTTGTTGATGTGGCGATCTTCGTAGATCTCCCGGAATTGCGCGACGTTACGCTTGATGAGGTCGACCACGGAGCGGTAGGGCCAGCGCGTGGAAAACTTGCGCTCGTAGCGGTAGTGAGCCTGGGGTGTGTCCCCGGTCTCTTTGGAGTCAGTTGCCGAGGCCACGGTTGTCGATGAGGCTCACGGTGAGGCCCTCGCCCAAGCCCAGCAGCGCCCGGCGGCAGGCTTCCAGTTGATTGGGCCCCGTGAAGTGCACCTGGTAACTGGCTTCGAGCACGTCGGTGGATTCATCGAGACGTTTGAGGGAGGCTTGCTGGGTGTTTCCCGAGATGACGTCCTGGATGGATCCATGCCCGACCGATTGCGGGTTGCGGCTGGCCACGAGCAAATGATAGTCCCCGCCCGTGTCGTCCTTGGCGAAGCGGCGACGAAAAAACAGAATGACGGAGAGGAAGGCGAAGGTGACGATGGGAATGTAGGGTTCCGGCGAGAACAAGCCGAGACCCACGCTGGCGCCGAAACCCAAGCCGATGCCAATCGCGAGAAAGAGAAAACAAAGTTCCTCCGGTTCCTTGATGGCCGCGCGGAATCGCACGATGGAGAGGGCGCCAACCAGTCCCAATGAGAGTGCCAGGGAACCCTTGACGATGGTCACGATCATCATCGTCGAGCAGGAAAGCATCACGAAATTCCGGCTGAAATCCGATCGATTGGAGAGGGAAAAGCCGCAGCGCCGGTAGACGCGCTCGAGGAGATGAGCCGTGATGGCGCACATCATCATGAGAATGAGAAAATTGCCTAACAAACCCCAATCGGACACCGCACTGGCTTCCGTGTTGGACGGAGGCGAGAGATCCGGAGTGGTTTCGGTCAATTCCAAGACATCCTGCACCTTGTTCGGCGTGTTTTCGATAGGGGGTGTTTCTTCCTCCAAGGTGACGTGGGGTGGGTGATTGCGTTCCATTCGCGAATTTCTGAGCGGCCGTCAAGCTCTTATGCCCTCCTGGGACGCTCGCCGAGCCGGCAATTATTCTCGTGCTTTTGATCCGGGCCTCGATCATGGTTTTTCTCGTTTGATCCCCATGTTGACCTTTCGATGGCCGATACTGTTAGAAGCCGGGCTCTTGGCCCTGGCTGCGGCCTGGGGGACGGCATCGGCGGAGTTGGTCATCACGGAGGTCGTGAGTTGCAGCACCTCGAGCGCCTTCAGCGAGGTTGAGGGCACGCCGGATTGGATCGAACTGACGTGCCTGGGAACGGAGCCTGTGGCTCTGGAGGATCATTGTTTGAGACGCGGTGGCCGGCAGGAACCCGCCGTTTCGCTGCCGCCGGGGAGCTTGTCCCCCGGGGAGCGCGTGGTTTTTCTGGCGACCGGGCGTGAGTCCCCGGAGGCCGGCGCCCGAGAGTTGCCTTTCCGCCTGAAGGCGGCGGGGGATCGTCTGGAACTGTCGGGGCCGTCTCGCCAGCAGGTCGAGATCCCCGCGCTCCTCGCAGACGTGGCCTACGATCCTCTCCGGGGAACGTTCCTGGCGACCCCGACGCCGGGCAGGCCCAACGCCGACGCCGTCGGGGCTCCGTTGGAGCCGCCCGCTTTTTCTCATGCCCGGGGTTTTTACGAGGGCGGATTTCGCTTGGCTCTCCGCGGTGGGGACGATCACCCGGGAGCGGAAATTCGCTTCACGACGGATGGAACGATGCCCAGCGCCCGGAATGGAGTGCCCTACCTGGGCCCTTTGCCCATCGTGAAGTCCACGGTGCTGCGGGCGGTCGCTCTCCGGCCAGGCCATCTTCCGAGCCCGGTGGCCACGGCGACCTATCTTTTTCCACAGCAGGTTGTGGTCCCTTCCCGTGAGGTTCCCACGGGGTGGCCGGAAAAGTCCTTCATCAACAAGCAGAAACTGGTCTTGGCTCAGTGGCCGGGCCTCGTGGTGGGTGCTTCGGAGAGCGAACTGTTCGCGGGCCTGAGGAGCTTGCCCTCGATTTCTCTGGTGATGGATCTCAATGATCTGCTGGATCCTCATCGCGGAATCTATGTGAATGCTCTGGAGCGGGGGATGGCGTGGGAGCGTCCGATTTCTCTCGAATGGATCCCCTCCGAGGCGGAGACTCGCCGGGGAGGCCGGAGCTTCCAGGCCAATGTCGGCCTGCGAATTCGTGGCGGGGCCAGCCGGCGGGGCCGGGCCCCAAAACACGGCTTTCGCGTGGTGGCGAGGGAGCGGTATGGGGAAGGCATTCTCGCGTGGCCCTTCTTTGGTGAGGACGGACCGCGAACGTGCCACGGAGTCAATTTGCGAACGCCGCAGGACCATTCCTGGGCCAGCAATGGCTCGCCACACAACACCTTTTTGCGCGATGTTTTCTGTCGCGACACCCAGCGGGATCTCGGTTGGCCGCATACCGCCGGGCGAGCGGTGCACCTCTTTCTCAACGGCGTTTACTGGGGCATTTGCCAAACCGTGGAACGGGTTGATGCCGAGTTTGCGGCGGTTCACGCCGGCGGTGATCCGGAAGACTACGACGTGGTCAAAGTGGGACGATTCGCGATTCTCGACACCCACGTGGCGGCGCGAGATGGCGATTTGCAGGCTTGGCGTCACCTCTGGGAAACGGTCAACCGTCTGGCCGCGACGCGGGATGCCGGCGAGCGTCTCCGGTTCTACCACGGCCTGCGGGGCTGCGATGCGGCGGGCCGGCCGGATCCCGGCCAAGCGGTGATCCTGGACGTTGACGCCTTGATTGATTACATGATGATCATTCTTTTTTCGGGAAACTGTGATGCTCCCGTCTCGGCCTTTCTGGAGGACACGCGGCCTAACAACTGGTTTGCCCTGCGTCACCGAGAGGGCAACCGGGTGGGGCCGTTCCCGGGAGGGGCGCGGTTTGAGAACAGCAACCCGCAGTGGATTCATCAGCAGCTCATGGCGGTGGGGGCCTATCGGGATGCCTTTGCGGATCGAGCCGAGGCTCTGTTAGGGCCGGGCGGCGTGTTGAGCGAGGCCGCCTGCCTCGAGCGCCTGGCGCCCCGCATTGCGGAGGTGGCGTCGGCCATTTCGCTGCACGCTGCGCGCTGGGGCGGAGCGCGGAGCTATCCGCCGCTTGGCCGGAGGGAGTGGCTGGCGGCCGTGAGAGAATTGCAGGCCTATTTCGGAACAAAGGCGGAACGACTTCGCCGACAGCTTCGGGGAGCCTCACGCTATGCGGACGGGATGGCCGACCAGCATCGCCTCTTCGCCCCGCTTTATCCGATGGTGGATGCCCCGCAGCTGAGACCGTCGCTTTGCGATCCGGATCAGGTGCGGGTGGTTTTGAAGGGCAATGAATCCCTCGATTTTCACTACACACTGGACGGCGCCGATCCTCGCGTTGTGGCGCCTGAACGACGCGCGCTGGGCCGTGGAGGAACCTTGGCATGCGGGATGGTACGCCTCTTGGCCGTGGAGGAAGAGGAGGACGTCGCGCGCAATACGCGGGTCTTGCCCGTGCTGCCAGAGGCAGCGGAGACTGCGCGGTGGTTGCGGGCTTCCTTTCCGGTTGAGGCGATCGATGACCTGGTGGCTTTGCGGTTGGTATGGGAGACCGGCGCACCCGAGAAGATCCTCTTCAACGGCCGGGAACTCCGGTGTTCGTCGCTCTGCGAGGACGCCCAGGGGAGTGTTGATGATGGCTGGACGCGCCGACTCGACCTGGGACACGGCGTTTCTCTCTTGCGGGAGAGTGGTGATAATGTGGTGGCGGTGAGGTGGCGCGTGAATCCCGCTCGCAAGGGGAACCGCGCCGGTCTTGAAAGTGTTCGCCTGGAATGGGAGCGTGTGAGCGGTGGGGATCGGTTGAGGGTGGGAAGGTCGGGAGGGCACACGGGCTTGAAGGCGCGAGCGCTCGTGGGCGGAACCTGGAGTGCCCTGGCCCTGTTGCGGACGCCGGGCTCGGTGGAACGTGCGGCCTCGGCCAACCTGGTCATTTCGGAGATCATGTATCATCCGGCCCCGCTGACAACTCGGGAGGAAGGGGCGGGTATGAAGGATGAAGACGATTTTGAATTCCTGGAGTTTTTAAACATTGGCGAGAAACCTGTCAGCCTGGCCAAAGTGCGTTTCATTGATGGAATACAGTATCAATTTCCTGATCGCGACGCCGTGATCCGGCCTGGGGAGCATTTGGTTTTGGCCAAGAATCCACGGGCCTTCACGTTCCGTTATGGGCACGATAAGGGACGGGTGTTGGGACCTTATGCCGGCAAGTTGAAGAACAGCGGCGAGCGTCTGACCCTTCTCGACGCGCGGAGCCGGCAGATTCTCCGGTTCAGTTATGGCGATGACGGCTCCTGGCCTCCCAGCGCGGATGGGCAGGGGTTCTCCCTCGCATTGATCGATCCAAAAGCGGGAGCGCCACCGGGCAAGGCGTCCAGTTGGAGAGCCAGCTCCAAGCCGAATGGATCGCCGGGAAGGGCCGAGCCGTCGACCGGCTTGCCGACGATCGTGATCAATGAAATTGTCAGCAACAGCGATGGGGAATTGACCGACGCCATTGAGCTGTTCAACCCGGGCTCGGGCAATGTGGATATCGGCGGCTGGTTCCTGAGCGACGATCGTCGGGAGCCGAAGAAGTGGCGCATCCCTCCAGAGACTGTCATTCCGGCGGGAGGTTACTGGGTCGCTCGGGAGGACGAGGACGCCGATCCGGACAACAACGCGAATTTGGATCCGCGCTACTTTGGTCGGGCTTTCTCCCTGAGCTCCTTTGGCGAGGAAGTCGTCTTGTCTTCCGCAGACGCGGACGGTCGTCTGACGGGATACTCGGATCTCTGCGTCTTTGGCGCGCTGCCTTCGGGGCTCGCTTTCGGGAGATCGATCAACAGTGCGGGCAAAGACGTGTTTGCTTTGCGCGAAGCTTCCCTGGGGGCGGCCAATGGCCCAGCATTGCTTGGTCCGGTGGTGATTTCGGAGGTTCACTATCATCCCGAGGATGCGGACAGCGGGATGGTTTTCGAGTTCGTGGAGATCTGGAATCGGAGTGGATATCCCGTGGATTTGTTCGATCCAGAGCAGCCGAAGAACGTGTGGCAATTGCAGGGCATCGGGTATCGATTTCCGGAATCGCAGACCTTGGCACCCGGAGAATGCGCGGTGATCGCTCGGACGGACCCGGAAGCGTTTCGCCAGGAACAGGGGCTGGGCTCGGAGGTGAAGGTTTTTGGTCCTTTCGAGGGCAAGCTCGACAATCGCGGCGAGCGTCTCACATTGCTTCGGCCCTTGCGTCCGGAACAAGATGACGGAGAGTGGCGAGTGCCGATGGTTCCCGTGGATTCTCTCCGTTTCAATGACAAGGCCCCCTGGCCGGAGGCGGCCGATGGAGGGGGGATGAGTCTGGAGCGCCGCCGCGCGGAGGGGACCAGCGACGAACCTTCGAACTGGCGTGCTTCGGCCAGGCGGGGAGGAAGTCCCGGAGTTTTTGTGCCGGAAGCCAAATCCCTATCAATCGATGAAACTCATGAAGATTAGCTATCAAAGTTCCCTATTCAGCGTGCTGGTTTCGGCTGCGTTGGCAGCCTCGACCTCGGCGGTCTCGGCTCCGCCTCTCATGGTGACCGAAGTGTGCCCATCCAATCGGGGTTTGGTCCAGGATGAGGATGGTGACTCACCCGATTGGATTGAGCTGTTCAACGCTGGAGAGGCTCCTGTCGATTTGAGCCGCTATGCACTGACCGATGACCCGGATCAGCCACGAAAGTGGGAGTTTCCCGGGCGGGTATTGCCGGGGGGTGATTTTTTGTTGGTTTTCGCTTCGGGAAAAGATCGTCGTTCGGTGGATGCCCTTCACGCCAATTTCAAACTACGCGCCAAGGGAGAGTTTCTCGGACTGAGTGAGGATGGGAACGTGGTCCAAGCGGTGGAGGCTGAACTCGGTCGTGCGGAAACGGACGGCTCCTATGGGGTGGTCTTTCGTGGCGGCGAAGCGCAGCCGGGGAAAACCGGCTTGCTGGCCGAAGCCACCCCGGGGGCGCCCAATGTCGAGACGTGGGCCGAGCCGATCACGGCGGACACCAAGTTTAGCATGGACCGGGGATTTTATCGTGAACCCTTCACGGTGACGGTGAGTTGCGAGACTCCCGGGGCCGAAATTCGCTACACGCTCGATGGCGGCGAGCCTTCTCCCTCGCACGGGTTGTCCTATGAGGGGCCTGTCGAAATCACCACGACCACCACCCTCCGTGCCGTGGCCATGGCCGGTGGTCACCGGCCGAGCGATGTCGACACGCACACCTACATTTTTCCTGAAGCGGTCGTCCGGCAGCCGCGCTTGCCGGAGGGCTGGCCACGGACGCGACCGGCGAGCGGTGGTCGGAGAGGCGGCGGTCTTTTCGGTTTTGGCGGGGGAGGGAGCGTGCCGATGGATTATGAAATGGCGGATCCTCGCAGCATCGGCGCCAGCGATGAAGAGGTGATCGAGGCTTTGCAGGCGATTCCCAGTTTTTCCATCGTCACGGAATTGGCGAACCTGCTCGATCCTGATTCTGGCATTTACGCCAATCCCGCTCAGCGCGGCCGCGATTGGGAACGGCCCGTCTCCATCGAGCTGATCGACCCGACGGGTGCGGAATCCGGTTTTCATTGGAACGCGGGCTTGCGCATTCGCGGCGGGCACAGCCGTCAGGCCTACTGCGCCAAACATGCGTTTCGCGTTTACTTTCGCGACGAGTATGGGGACGGCACCCTGCGCTATCCCCTTTTCGGAAGCGAGGGAGTGAACGAGTTTGAGGACATCGACCTGCGGACGGCACAGAACTATTCCTTTCACTTTTCAGACGACGGTGCCCAGAACACCATGATCCGGGAGGTCTTCGCGCGGGACACCCAGCGCGATCTAGGGCGGCCCTATGCCCGGAGCCGGTATTACCATCTCTACCTGAACGGGCTCTACTGGGGTCTTTATCAGACCCAGGAACACACGGAAGCGTCTTATGCCGAGCGCTATTTCGGCGGTGACAAGGAGCGTTATGACGTGATGAAGGCCCGGGTGCAGGGCCAGGGAATGGGGCCGACTGACGGAACGCGAGAGGCCTGGGATCACCTCTACGAAACGGCCAACGCCATCGCCGCGGAACCTGATCCCGCGAGGCGGCTCGTGCAATACCGGGATCTCCAGGGATTGGATGCCGAGAGCCATTCGGATTCGACCAAGACGGTCTACCTGGATGCGGACAACCTCATCGACTACATGTTGGTGATCTTTTTCACTGGCAGCTTTGACGGGCCTGTTTCGCAATTCATGCGGGACCAGGGCACGAACAACTGGTTTGCCGTGTTCCAGAGAGAGGGTCGGCTGGGGTTTCAGTTTTTCTGTCATGATACCGAACATTCCCTCGGTTCAAAATGGGGTGAGGCCAACAATCGGGTGGGACCTTTCCCGGCAGGGGATCGCCGTTCGACCAGCAACCCGCAGTGGATTCATCAGCAATTGCTGGCGGTGGAAGCCTACCGGAACGCGTTTCAGGAGCGGGCCGAGTGGGCCTTGTTAGACCGGGAGGGTCCGCTCACCCTGAAAGCCTCTGTGGAGAGGGTGAATCGACGGGCCGAAGTGGTGACGAAAGCCATCGTGGCCGAATGTGCGCGTTGGGGCGATTACAAGATGCGGCCCGGATACAGCAAGGCGAGCTGGGAAGCCGCAGTGCAGCGCGTGCGCGATGTGCTCGAAATCCGGGCGGGCATCCTGCCGGATCAGCTGCGGCAGGCGCAGCGCTTTGTGGGAGGGACGCCCCGGCAAGGGCTGACGCCTGCGCCGCTCTTCAGCACGGTGCCAGTGCCCGTGGTTCGCTGGACGGATGCGGGCAGGCGAGCCGGTCAGTTTGTGATGGACGCCAACGAGGGCGCTGTGCGCTACACCACGGATGGAACGGATCCGCGCGCGAGCGCCTCGGCCCGGGAAGCGGATCCGGTCGCCTTGGTGGAAGTGCCCTTGCTGCGGCCGGGCCGGATGATCCGGGCTTTCGTGCCGCGGGACAACTCCTTGAGAGGAGCCTGGCGGGAAGTGGATTTTGACGATCGCCAGTGGCGCGCGGGCATCGGGGGAGCCGGTTACGATTTGCGTGAGGATTATCGCAAGCTGATTGGCGTGGATCTCCGGGAGGAGATGGCGGGGCAATTTCCGGCCATGCTCACGCGATCCTTTTTCAAGTGGGATGGTGAGCCGTTGGATCAGCTGGTGCTGAAACTCAGGTTCGAAGATGGCTTCGTGGCCTACCTGAACGGTCGTGAAGTGGCTTCCTTCAACGCTCCTCGGGATCGGCGGGAATTGGTTTTCGCCACGGCCGGGCACGAAGACGCCATGGCTTTGGCGTGGAAGTCCTTTGACCTCTCCGAGCACCGGTCGTTGCTTCGTCCCGGCGAGAACGTTCTGGCTCTCCACGTTTTCAATGATCAGCTCAACAGCTCCGACCTGGTGGTTTATCCCCAACTCGCCGGCTTTCGGCGTGTGGGAGGCACCGAGTTCATGCTGGAGGACGGCGTGGATGATCTCCGTGCGAGGGCCTTGGTCGGCGGGGAGTGGGGCCCCATGCGCGTGGTGCCGGTGATGTCTTCCGGAGAGGAATCGGCCGTAGAGCCCGTGCCGGCCAAGGACGGCAATGTCGTCATTTCGGAGATCATGTATCATCCGGCTGATCCGAGCGACGAGGAGGCCTCTGACGTGTCGGAGGAACCGGAGGACTACGAATTCCTGGAGCTGACGAACATCGCGGAGGGTCCGGTGGATCTTTCGCGGGCATCGTTTTCGGATGGGATCACCCTGGAGTTCACCGAAGGCACGATTCTGAATAAGGGTGAGAGTGCGGTGGTGGTGAAGCATCGCGGGGCCTTCGTCAAGCGTTACGGCGATCGGGCGCGAATCCTTGGGCTCTACGAGGGTAGCTTGAAGAACTCCGGAGAGAAGCTGAGCTTGGAGGATGCGACGGGAGAAACGATCGGCGAACTGTCTTACAAGGACGAAGCTCCCTGGCCACAAAGCGCCGACGGCATGGGATTCTCACTCGTCCTGAAGGATCCGAAATCCAATCCCTCGCTCAACCTGGCGAGTCAGTGGGACGCGAGCCGTCAGATCGGCGGCTCGCCGGGCAGCGCGGATGTGGCGCCTCCGGTGGGTGGCGTGGTGGTTAACGAGATCCTCACCCACACGGATTTGCCTGACGTTGATGCGATCGAGCTGCACAATCCCACCGCTGAGGCGATCGATGTGAGCGGGTGGTATCTCACCGATGACCGGCGGGAGCCGAAAAAATACCGGCTCGTTGCCGGGAGCAAGATTCCGGCGGGCGGCTACCTGGTGATCAAGGGCGACACCGACGACAATCCCGAGAACAACGCCTCACTTCCGGCGGATCGGTTCGCCAAGGACTTTTCGCTGAGTTCTCACGGCGAGGAAATCCTTCTCTCCTCCGCCGACGCCGAGGGAAATCTTACGGGCTACAGTCACGGCTTTGACTTCATTGCCGGGGAGAACGGAATCTCGTTTGGGCGGCATCTGAATTCGGAGGGAGAAGAACAGTTTCCGCGGCAGAGCCGCGTGACCTTGGGCCGCGCCAACAGCGAGCCGCGCACGCCGCTGGTGGTCATCAGTGAGATCATGTATCACCCGGACGAGTCGGACGTCGACGAGGAGGGTGAGTTTATCGAGATCTGGAACTGGAGCCGTCAGGCCGTGCCGTTCTTCGATCCGCTGAACCCGGCCAACACCTGGCAGATTTCTGGAGTCGACTTCACTTTTCCGCGGGATCAGACCTTGAAACCGGACGAGGTGGCGGTGATCTGCCGGATGGATCCGGAGACCTTTCGGCGTCGTCATCGGATTCCCGCGACGGTGAAAGTGTATGGACCGCTGGGAGACGTGAAGATCGACAACGGGGGCGAGCGCCTGCGCTTGCTCCGGCCTGACTTGCCGGACCTGGAGGCAGGGGAGAATATCGTTCCGATGCTGGAGGTGGATTCCGTGCGCTACAATGACCGCGAGCCGTGGCAGGAGGAAGCCGATGGCGGCGGGTTCTCGATCGAACGGGTCGCCACGGAGGATTACTCCGACGATCCCAAGGCCTGGACGGCTTCGGCTCGCGATGGTGGAACGCCGGGGTTCAAGCCGGGTGATGGTCAGTGAGAGCAGTGAAGGAAAGAGGTCCGATGGATGGTGAAGGGGAAGGCCTTGCTGCGTCGAGCAGGGTTTTTTGGATTGACAGGTTTGGATGGCGTTGAAACGCTTGGTATTTCGGAAAAATCCGCCCCGCCTCCGATGAACAGCATGTTGAGACAATTTTCCGCATTTTCTTGGGTGCTTGTTTGCATCCTGTCTGGCTGCGGCACTCCATCATCATTTCAAACGTTTTCGTACGGGCTAGGAACGGAGGTGGCTGTGACGGTGTCGTGCAGCGACGAAAGCATGAGATTCACTGGCACCATCGTTTCTGATGGGCGCCGCGGGAGTTTTTCTGGCCAGGGAAACGCCACTTTTCACGCAACCGGTCACGAGATCGTTTGTTCTTTCAAGAAGGCGACCGCCGATGGACGGATATCGATCTCCGTCAGGGAAGCGAAGAATAGCCTGGGTACCTCGAGCACGTCAGAGCCGTTTGGCGGAGTTCGGGCCGAGGTGTTCCGCACGCCCACTAGACATAATGCCTTTAGGGAAAGATCCAAAATATTTGCCTCTTCAGCAGAATCTGTGGGTGCCCAGGCGGCGCGATTCACCTAGAATCCTGACCAGCAACAAGTTATATCCAATCTTAATGGGCATCAAAGTTGTGGCAACAAGCCAGCTGCCCATCCAAACCTCGGATTTGCGAGGACAACGCTTGCGCCGGGGCTGCCCCTGGTAGGGCTCAGCCTATGAAACAAGTAGTTTCAGCAGTTCTGGGGTCCAGGGGCAGCGGGACCCGGCGTCCAGCGTTCCCGGAGCAAATCCGGAATTTCACCCACAGATTCTGCTGAAGACCCAAATAGGGTCTATAGCAGAATCTGTGGGTGTTTTCTAGCTCGAAGCATCGTCAAAACAACCTGAGATCCTGCCAGCTCCAGGGACGAGCATCAAGTGCTGTCCTCGCCAATCCTACTCGATCTCCGCCAAGGGATTCGAATGCGGTTCGCTCGTAGCGATTGCCTCCGGGATCACTTGACCCCAGCGTTTCATAAAATGGCCAGTCAGGCCATCATGTAGTAGGCGATTTCTTCTTCGACGGCCTGATTGTCCCCGAGTGTCAATGTGAGTCGACCTTGAGGGCGAGTCAGACGTCCGGCACGCTGGATGATCTTGCGGCGAATCGTGCCGAGTCCTTCAAACATCCACTCCGCAGCCCTTTGGGGGGACGATTTGCGTGACCGCTCCGCAGATCGCATCTGCATTTCGCGTGTGAGATTGTGGGTGAGGATACTGGCCAAAGAGAAATGACCGGAAGTTGTGGATGAGGGCGGTCGGAACACCATTCGAAGTTCGATCATGGGTTAGGCAGCGGTTTGCTGCTCGATGCCGTCCACGAAGATGATTCCTTGCACGACTTTGTCAAGTTGACGATATCCGTTCAGTCGACGCCAGCCTTTCTCGGCTTCCAGGCCGAGCTTGTAGACCATTGAAAGGGTTGCTTTCCTCGATCCGCACCCTTTGGTTTGTCGAGTCCGATGGCGGACCGTGGCAAACGTCGACTCAATCGGGTTTGTCGTCCGGATGTGTCTCCAGTGCTCGGCTGGAAAATCGTAGAACGTTAGTAGAGTTTCCTTGTCTTTCTTCAGGCAGGCGCACGCTTTCGGATACTTGGCTTCGTAGAGCGTGAAGAACTCGTCATAGGCCTCCAAGGCGGCCTTCTTTGTTTCCGCCATGTAGATCTCATGGATGCGTTCCTTGGCAAGGGGCCGCACTTTCTTCGGCAGCTTGTCGAGGATGTTGGCTGTCTTGTGCACCCAACATCGTTGCTGTTTGCTTGTCGGGTACTCCTCTTTCAAGGCACTCCAGAACCCGAGAGCTCCATCGGCGATACTCAGTTTCGGAGGGATCTTCAATCCTCGTTTCTCGAGGTCTCTGAGCACATTTTTCCAGGACAGTTTGCTCTCTCGTTCTCCATCGCTGATGGTTACCAATTCCTTGGTTCCATCGGGTAAGGAGCCGACAATGACGAGAACACATGGGCGGTCGTCATTGAGCCTGACATGGAAGTAGATCCCGTCGGCCCAGAGATAGACGTATTCCTTGTCGCTGAGGTCACGCTTGCTCCATTGCTCGCGTTCTTTCTCCCATTGCTCTTCCTCGTCGAACGATGTTGGCTGCAGAAAGACCCGATGCGTTCTCACCGAGGATCGGCTCTAAGGCTCGACTCATCTCGGAGGTTGAGATTCCTCGCAGGTAGAGTGCCGGGATGAGGTTGTCCAGTGAAGCGACTCGGCGTAGGTACGACGGAAGGATGGCGCTGGTGAACCGCTGGCCTGATCGGCGATCATTGATCCTGGGCTGCCGAACAGGAACGTTCCCTATTCCAGTCTGAAGTTGCCGCTTCAGGAAGATGGCCGTTGCGGACGACTTGGCGATGACCCTGGTCATCACGCTGATGTTGATGGGCTTGAATGTAGTCGGAGACTTCGTTGTCGATGGCGGCCTGAAGAAGCATTTGGGCTCCTTGTCGCAGGGTGGCCTCAAGGGCGTTCTGGCAGACGGTGCTTGCTCTTTCCTGGCCGAGGATAGATGCTGATTCGGTGGGGTGGTTGGTGGTTTTCATTGGAGTTCAGCTGTTTTGGTAAATGGTTGAACTCTTCATGATGCCCCGACCGCCCTCATCCACAACTTCCGGTCATTTCTCTCTGACGCTCTGCAGGTAGCCTTCCAAGAAGCCGGGAAAGCGACCCTTCAAAGCTTCCTCCAGGAGTGTGAAGCACAGTTCGGCACCACGGAGACAGTTGACGGTCAGGTCTACCGGCGGACGACGACGGAGCGGAAGGATTTTCTGACTCGATTCGGTGAGATCTCCGTGGACCGGGATCTCTATTACTTGAGCGGTGACGCCGATCCAGAGAGTCGAGGCAAGGCCGACCCATCTCTGCCGAAGGCCTTGGTCCCTCTGGATCGGCGTTGGGGAATGGAAGGGCGCAACGTGACTGCTGATGTCGTCGAGCAGCTGTTGTTTTTGTCGGGATCCATGGCTTCAAAGGAGGCGGTCACTGCGTATAACCAGATCAGCGGATTGGATGTGAGCGCCACACGGGTCAATCACATCATCCAGAAGGAGGGTGGACGTTTCAGAGAATACACGGGGGGCGATCCGTTGCGCAGACTCGATGGCATGGAAGCGCCCAATGACACGGAAGCCTTCGTCGTGTCGTTGGACGGAGCCAATTTGGCTGTCCGGGAGCCGAGGGAAAAGGCTCAAGAACAAAAGGAGCCACTGAAAGACAGCCCCGGATCTGATACCGATCAGCCCAAGAAAAGCCGGTTCAAGAACGCCATGGTCGGCTCCTACTCTTTCTACTCAAGCAAGGAGATCGACGATCACGGCGGTGAGACCATCCGGGTCCCATTGCGCACCGAATCAATCTACACGGCGAAAATGCCCGAGGAGCGTTTCACCTCCTTCAAAGATGAGAACCGGCGGGTCATCACGGCCTTCCATGAGCGCATTTTGCCGGAGGGGGGCGTGATCAAGCTGCTGATCATGGACGGTGCCTCCTCGCTGCGGACCCACGCCCGAGAAAGTCAACTTTATGACGATTACGACTGGCTTCTGGACTTCTACCACGCCAACGAGCACCTCTCTTCGCTGTCCGAGGCGCTCTTTGGAGATGCCAAAGGCGGCAAAACGGCCAAGACGTGGTATGACAGGTGGCGGCGCAAACTGCGCGACGAAGAAGGAGCAATCAAAGGGTTGATCCGGTCCGCCAGGCTCCATCGGATCAAAAACCGACTACGAGGGGAAAGGCTTCGAAAAGCCGAACAAGAGATCGGCTTCCTCACCCGCAATCAGGAGATCATGAACCACGCCATCTACTACGCGATTGGTCTTCCGATAGGCAGCGGGCCGGTGGAAGCTGCCTGCAAGACCATCGTCAAGGCCCGGATGTGTCAAAGCGGCATGCGATGGAATCGGGAAAGCGGCGGCAACGTGCTCAATCTCCGCGTCATCAAGCAATCCGGCCAGTGGGACCAGGTGTGGCACCGCTACCAGGAAGAAGCTTGGGACCTGCGCGCCGCCTAAGGTGCAAGATCCGCGATTTCACCCCTTCTCCCAAAGGCCCCTGCCATTATTTTCTTGCGATTCTGTCCAGATTTATGAAACTATGGGGTGATGAAAACCCACAAACGACTCAAGACGGGAGTCCTGTGCCTTGGCGCCGGGCTCATCCTGGCGGGAGCCGCTCGCGCTGACCTCGCGGACGGCCTCGTCTCCTACTGGCCCATGGAGGAGATCAAAGGCGGCAAGGTGGAAGACGCGGCGGGCGACATGGACATGGATGCACTCAACCTCTCGGATGCGGATGTGGTTCCGGGCATACTCGGGAATGCCATCAGTTTTGACGCCACGCGGCAGACGATGCTGGAGCGCATTCACGCCGAAGGCGACCCCTTGCCCATTAACCAAAACGAAAATCTCACGATCGCCTTTTGGACCAAGGCCAACGCTCAGGAGCAGTTCGATGAGAATGGCAACCCGACCAATGACCGGCGTTTCTTTTCCGAGGGAGCCACGGGAAACAACAATCCCTTGTTCAACATCGGCACCGCCAACGACGGTAGCAACAACGGGATCGATTTGTTTATCCGGGCGACCGGTACGGACACCTTGAACCACACCAAATCGGTGCAGGAGCCTCTGGACGGCGAGGGCTGGCATCACATCGTGTGGACCCAGTCCGGCGCCGATTCGAAGCTTTACGTCGATGGCGTGCTCGATTCGGCGGATTTCAATGTGAATGCTTTCGCTCCGACCGAGCGTTTCACCGCGGATAACAACACCTTGGTGAACACGACATCGATCGGTGGCATTCGGCGAGGTGCGCCCTCACACTGGATCACCGGCCTGATCGATGAGGTGGCGGTGTGGAGCCGAGCGCTCAGTGAGGAGGAGATTCAGGAGTTGTTTGCCCTGCCGCGGATTCTCAATGGGCTCGTTTCTCACTGGCCCTTGGAAGGCATTCAGGGCGGGAAAGCGGAAGATGTGGTGGGCGACATGGACTTGGATGCCATCAATCTCTCGGATGCCGACGTGGTGCCGGGTGTGTTCGGGAACGCTCTCAGTTTTGACGCCACCCAGCAGACCATGCTGGAGCGGATTCACAGCGAGGGAGATCCTCTTCCGGTGCATCAGTATGACAATCTCACGATCTCTTTCTGGACGAACACGAACGCTCAGGAGCAGTTCGATGAGAATGGCAACCCGACCAATGACCGGCGTTTCTTTTCCGAGGGAGCCACGGGAAACAACAATCCCTTGTTCAACATCGGCACCGCCAACGACGGTAGCAACAACGGGATCGATTTGTTTATCCGGGCGACCGGTACGGACACCTTGAACCACACCAAATCGGTGCAGGAGCCTCTGGACGGCGAGGACTGGCATCACATCGTGTGGACCCAGTCCGGCGCCGATTCGAAGCTTTACGTCGATGGCGTGCTCGATTCGGCGGATTTCAATGTGAATGCTTTCGCTCCGACCGAGCGTTTCACCGCGGATAACAACACCTTGGTGAACACGACATCGATCGGTGGCATTCGGCGAGGGGCCCCCTCGCACTGGATCACGGGCTTGATCGATGAAGTGGCGGTGTGGAGCCGGGCCTTGAGCGAGGACGATGTTCAGTGGCTCTTCAAAAATGGCATTCCCAAGGTTCCGGGAGACGGGACGGACTCGCCGCCTCGGATTGAAGTGGCGGCGGAGCGATTGACGGTGCCGTCCGGGCAGAATGCCATCATCACTTTTGAGGGCAACGAAGACGGCGTTTTCACGATCGACGGGGTTGGCGAAGTGCCGACGGAGTTCGGTGTCGGACGCGTGGAAGTGCCGATCACGGAAGACACCGAGTTCACGGTGACCGTGACGACTCCACAGGGATCAGCGAGCGGTTCCGTGCTGGTACACGCCAGCGACAGCGTGGTGCCCGGCTGGTTTCTCATCGACAATTTCACCGACTGGGATCCGGGGCTGCTTCGCGACAGCACCAAGGTGGGCCGCAAGGAATACTGGACAGATCCCAGCCCGAATCCGGCGGGATTCCTCACGGACCTGGAAGGCAATCAAGTCCTGACATTGAATCAAGAGGGCCCGGAGACCATTTTCACCTCGCTTCAGTCGATGGAGACGGAGGACAGCGATACACGCACGGTTTATTTCCGTTTGCGCTTCAACGAAGCGGATGACCGTGCCGCCTATTTCCACGTGGGTCTGACCAACAAATCCATGCGGGGTGACGGTTTCGAAGGAGACACGGCGAATGATCTCGGCGGGTTTGCCGTCATCAGTCGGCAAGAAAGCGACGATTTTGGCACCATCTCGGTGGGGCCGGGCAATGATCCTCTCGATTTCGAGTTGGCTGTGGGCACCTGGTACAAGGTGTGGCTGGACATCACCAACAGCCCGGGAGACAGCAATGACACCATCTCCATTCACGTCGCCGAAGAGAACGGGACGCGGACGACTCTCATCGAGAATGCCGAAGGAGATCGCGGGAACGTGATCAACCACGATCGCTTTTTCATCGCTGCGCGGGGAGAAAACATCGGAGTGGAGTCCTTTTATCTCGATGATGTCTATGTCAGTGTGGACGGTATCGAGGCCTCGGATCCGCTGGACGACGATGACCCCAACCTGGCGGCCCGCACGCGTGGACTTTTCAGCGACATCGCCGCCGGGGGCGGTCCCTACGAAGTCACGCTGCCCATCCTCAACATCGGGCAGAACGAGACCTTGACCATCACCGGCGCCACCTTGACGGGCGCGGATGCCGATCTTTACACGATTTCCGATCCGCCGGGCTCCCTGGGCCCGGGGGAGAGCAGCGCGATGACGATCACCTTCAATCCGGGCAGTCGTACGGGCGGGGTGCTGGCCTTTCTCGAGCTGGAAAGCAACGACGAGAGCAATCCTGTGGTGACCGTGGATCTTTCTGCGGTGGTTCCCGCTCGCAATGGTCTTATCGGGCATTACCGGATGAACGAGGCGGAGGGCGACGCCCTGCTGGATTCCGCTGTGCTCAAGCACGGCACCTATGTGGCCGTCGACGGAGGTTCCTTTGGACTTAGTGCCGCGGGGCTTGCTGAGGGCACGGCGGTGGAACTGAGCCGTGCCGGCCAGACGGGGGGGGGTTACGCCCAGGCGCGCCTCTCTGGCACCACGCTCAGCTCGTTCAGCGTGAGCATGTGGGTGCAGCCCGACGATGACGAGCAGTCCAGTCTTTTCGCCAAGGGCGAGCAAGGCGGGACGCCGACCCTGGCATTCCTCTACAACGAGGGAACGGTGTTCTGGTTCAACGAGGATAACGAGCTGACGGATCCGGTGGGGCCCGTGCCCACAGGTGAGCCGTCTCATCTGACGGTGGCCTACACGGATGAGAACGGTTCGGATCCGGG
The DNA here is from genome assembly GCA_965204485.1 of Verrucomicrobiales bacterium. GTDB lineage: Bacteria > Verrucomicrobiota > Verrucomicrobiia > Verrucomicrobiales > DEV007 > JAACDM01. The sequence goes on along the minus strand of CBDBEZ010000024.1, from coordinate 14,094 downwards.
GGCGGACAATCTCCGGATTTACATCAATGGCGAAGAGGTGCTGAACGTGGACGATCCTCCCGCCGTGGTGGACAATGTCAGGAACCCGCTCCTGATCGGCTCCTTTTTCGGCACACTCAGCTTCGATGGTATCATCGACGACGTCCAGGTATACAACAAGGCCCTGACGGGCGAAGACGCCGCCTTCCTGTTCGCCAATCCGGGCCAGGTGTTGCAAGCGTCCGAGGATTTTGACAATGACGGTCTCAAGGATTCCGACGAGATCGCCATTCACGGGACCAACCCCGACAATCCGGACAGCGATGGCGACGGCGTCCTCGATGGGGCCGAAGTGGCCGGGGGCACGGATCCCCTAAACGCGGACAGTGACAGTGACGGGCTCACGGATGGCGCGGAGATTGCCCTGGGCACGGATCCAACCAGCGCCGATAGCGATGGTGACGGAGTGAGCGATGGCGCCGAAGTGGCTACCAAGACGGATCCGAACGACGGCAACAGCTCCGAAGTGGTCGCTGCCTTCACCGGGCTCGAGCGGGCGCCCGCCGGTTCGCAGTCCTTTGCCTTCGACGGCGTGGAGATCGGCTGGGATGGAGCGGTCAATGTTGGTCGAGGCGCCGGCGTGGTCGGAGGATTCACCAACAACGCCGATGACGAGTTTGTTCTCGCGAGCCAGCAATTGATGGTGAACAACAGCAACATCGACGTCATGACGGATCCCGTCCGATTGGATTCGCCCGCTGATGCGGTGGTCTCTGTCGATGTACGCGTCTATCAGAACAGTGTGGGCATCGAGAATAACGACTTCATCGATCTTTGCATTCTCACCAGCACGGATGGCGTGAACTACGACAGCGAGATCTGCTTTCTCACGGTCGAGGGAACCATCGAAGGACCGAGCGAAGAGAATCCGCGCAATGTGCTCGAAGAGATTTTCCAGACCGATGCGGCGGACGCGCCGGGCGATGGTCCGTTTGTGAGGATCAGCTCGAATTCCGGCGACATTCCCGCCGGCACCACGCATGTGAGGCTGCGAATCGCCGCTTCCAACAACAGCGATTCGGAGTTCTTCTTCTTCGACAACATCGCCTTCACGGGCTCGACTGGCGAGGTGGAACCGGACCACGGAGACGGCGGTGACGGGCTCTACTACGAGCAAGACTTCGACGACTTCGCCAACGACACGGCCGATCTCGGAGACGGATCGATCATCGCGAGCAACGACGGCACCAACTCGGTGCAGAACGGCGTGCTGCGCATGACTCAAACCGGCATCAACAGCACAATGGCTTCCTTTGTCCTACCGTCATTCGACGCCTCGGCTGGTTGGAGCGCCCGTTTCGACTTCACCGTGGAGCATAGCGGAGAAAACACTCCGGCGGACGGCTTCTCGTTCAACTACGGAGCGATTCCGGAAGGCGAGAATTTCGGGAATCCTGCGGAAGAAGGGTATGACGATACCACGCCGCACGTTTCCTATCAGGTAGACACCTGGTTGTGGAACGACGCCGCCACTCAGGATGCCGGCGTCGGCATCAAGTTGACCGGCACCGAGCTGGTGCTGACCAAGGCAGCGGACGACGATGCCAATTTCCAGCCGAACGAGCGAGTGAGCGGCACGGCCTACCTCTCCTGGGATCCGGCCAACGGTGCGAGTTTCACCACCACGGGGCTCCGCACCAACGCGGACTTCACCAACATCGCCACCCCCGGTTTCACGGCGGAGGCTGGCCATGGCTTCTCCTTCCTGGCGCGAACCGGGGGCCACAATGAAACGGTGGAGATCGACAACCTCGCTGTCGGGCCCCTGGGTAGCCTTGGTCCTGAACCGGAAGAATCGCCTCTGGCAGTTGATCTGTTGGCTTACTACTCGCTGGATGGCCATCTGGAGGATGGCGTGGGTGACAGTCACGGCGTGGGCAAGATCTGGCTGGCAGGAGGCAAACAGGATCAGCCGGAGTTGCTGGCCGATCATCCCGCCGCAGCACTGAGTTACGCCGATGGCGCCTTTGGACAGGGCGTGGACCTCGACGGAGCCGGCCAGTACATCGAGACTCCACTGGAAAACGAGGAGTCGTTCGACTTTGGCGCGCCGGACAACCCCACCGGATTCACGGTTTCTGCCTGGTTCCGAGTGGACGGCTTCACCAAGGGTTGGCAAGCCTTGATCGCCAAGGGCGAGCAGAATCAGTGGCGTGTTCATCGTCAGGGCTCGACCGACAACCTCGTCGGCAACGGCGGCAATGCCGACATCGGCCAGGATCTGGAAAGCGTGAACGATGGGCAGATTCATCACATCGCCCTGGTGAGCGATCCGGCCAACGGAAACGTGCGCCTTTACATTGACGGTGTCCTTCGTGAGGAAGGCGCCGCGCCGGCCTTGGAGAACAACCCGATGCCGATGATGATCGGCCAGAATCCGGACACCGACGACCGGACCTGGGACGGTCTGATCGATGATGTGGCGCTGTGGTCGCGTCCCTTGACGGAAGCGGAAGTGGTCATGATTGCGGGTTCGGAGGTTTCCCTGGGCGAACTGGCGGGCGTCTCGTCCGGTGGTGGCGGCGGCGGCGAGCGCCCCTTTGATCTCCTCGACGCCGGCTTCAATGCCAACGGCGCCTTCACAGTCACGATCCCGGACGGCGTGACGGCGGACATCGAGTATTCCACGAATCTCGTGGACTGGGAAGTGATCGCCTCGGGCGTCAGCGGCGTGCTGGAAGAGACCGACGCCGGCCGTCTCGCAGCGCCCGAAGGTTATTACCGGGCGAGGTAGGCTTTTCTTCGGGTGATTCGAGTGAATGGAGGGAGAGGGCAGGGGCGCGAGCCTCTGCCCTCTCTGTTTCCATTTCAGGGACCGGGCATTGTCAAGCGGGCGGGAACCCGCCATAAAGAAGCGGTCATGGATCCCTCAAAAGTTCTCATCATCATCGGTGACGCCAGCGAAACGCTCGATACCCTCTACCCCTACTTCCGCTTGCAGGAAGACGGCTTTCAACCGGTGGTTGCGGGTCCGGAGAAGCGGCGCTTTCAGATGGTGATGCACGAAGTCAAACCCGGATGGACCATCACCAAGGAGTGGGAGGGGTACACCATCGAAGCGGAGGTGTCTTTCGGTGAGATCGATCCCGAGGATTACCTGGGCATCATGTTCAGCGGCGGGCGGGCTCCCGAATACATCCGGGACCATCTGGACCTTATCCGGATCACGCAGTGGTTCTTCGATCATGGCAAGCCGATCGCCAGCGTTTGTCACGGCGTGGAGATTCCGGCGAGGGCCGATCGCGTGCGTGGCCGCCGCATGGCCACGGTGCCAAAATGTCAGTTCGATCTGGAGGTTTGCGGCGGCATCTTTGTCAACGAGCCCTGCGTCATCGACGGGAATCTCATCTCCGGCCGCACCTATCACGACAACGGCCGCTATCTCAGGCCCTGGATTGACTTGCTCATCGAGGAGCGGGCGAAGCTGGAGAAACAGGGAGTCGGTGCGGCATGAACCGCCGCCGAGCTTGCCGTTTGGCCGGAGGGAGTGCGGCGGCCCTGTGCCTGGGTTCCGCGAGCGCTGATGACAAGGAGGAGAAGAAAGCGCTCGCTTCCTTTGAACTGCGTTATCTCCTCTCCTCGGCGATGTATGGAGAGATGCCGCTGGAGGAGATCCTGCCGGAGGTCGAGAAAACCGGCTGCGAGGCGATTGATATCTGGTGCAAGGTGCATGGCAATCAGCGGGAGCAGATCGAGGCGATGGGCCACGAGGCGGCTCTCGCGCTGTTCGAGAAACATGCGGTGAAGCCCGCTGTCTTCACGCGCTATCCCCTGGGGCCCTTTGGACTACAGAAGGAGATGCCGGTGGCGAAGCGTTTTGGCGCGGAGATTCTGATCTGCGGAACCAAAGGACCGTCGGAACCGCGAGGCGAGGAGGCAAAGAAGGCGGTGAAGGATTTTCTGGAGCAGATGAAGCCCCACGCGGCGGCGGCGGAGGAAGCCGGCGTGATCATTGCCTTGGAGAACCATGATAGGCAGCTGCTCTATCATCCGGATTCCTTGCGATACTTCGCTGAGTTCAATCGGTCGCGGCATCTTGGAGTGGCCTTTGCGCTCCATCATTTGCACGCTTTTGTCCCCGAGATCCCGGGATTGATTCGTGATCTCGGCAACGCTCAAATCCCCTTCATCTATTTTCAGGAACACTCGGAAGGAATTCGCAAGAAGGTTGCCAAGGAGATTGAGATGCAGCAAATGCCAGGGTTTGGTGGTGGTCTGGATTGCCGGCCCATTGTCGGCGCCTTGAAGGAGATCGCCTATCGGGGATATTGTGAGATCTTCATGCATCCGGTGCCCCGGGGAATCCCGATCCTGCCCACCATTCCCGAGATCACTGGAGCGATCAATCGCTCGCGCGCTTATGTGCAAAGCTGTTTGGAAGAAGTGTCTCGAACATCTTGACCGCGCCTTGGGCGGGGTTCTGCCATGGGCGGCGCTGGCGGGATTCTTGCTCGGTGCCCCGGTGAGGGCGGAGCCCGTGATCCCCGGCCTGGAGCGTTTGGGCGAAGTGGCGTCGGCGAAGGAAGTGAAGATGATCTTGATCGCCGAATTGAATTGTGGAGCCTGTCATCGCGGTGCTCACGTCGAGGGCTCGGGAAAACCGGCTCCCAATCTCGAGGGGGTGGGCGCTCGGTTGCAGGCGGAGTGGTTGCGACGCTTTTTGAGTGATCCAGCCGACGCTCAGCCGGGAAGCACGATGCCCGATGTTCTGGGAGAGAAGCCTTCTCTGGAGCGAGAGCGGACGGTGGAGGCGCTGCTCCATTTCCTGGTTTCGCAAAAGGGCGACTGGGAAGCGCCTCGGTTGGCCAAATACAGCGATCCCCATCATGGTGGCCGACTGTTCCGCAGGATGGGCTGCCTGGCCTGTCACAGTGATCCCATGGGGGACACGTCCGAGGAAGCGGTTCGGCCGGATCTGGTTTCCCTGACACATGTTCGGGAAAAATACGCTTACACGAGCCTGACGGATTTCTTGCATCGCCCACTGGCGCATCGGCCGGGCGGGCGCATGCCGGACTTCGGCCTGGAGTTTCAGGAGGCGGCCGATATCGCGGCCTACTTACTCGACACGTTGGATCTCACGGCGAACGAGGAGCGCGCCGTGTTGAAACCGTTCGCCGTGGATCCCGATCGTGCGCGCGAGGGTAGAAAACGGTTTGGAACGGTCGGGTGCGCCCAGTGCCACGCGCTGGAGGGCACGGTGTCGACGATGGAGGCTCCACCTGGATTCGAACTCTTGGCTCGTCTGAGCGCGGACCAATCGTGTGTCAGAGCCGACTATGATTTGAACGACAATCAACGGGACTTTCTGCGATCGCCAGTTGATGACCTTGACGAGGCGGCGCGCATGCGTCACCGGCTGGCGACCTGGAATTGCTATGCTTGTCATGAAAGGGATGGAGTGGGCGGTCCCTTGAGATTTCGCGAGGGTGTGTTCACGGGAGACGAGACCTTGGGCAATGAAGGCAGATTCTCTCCTTCCCTCACGGCAGTGGGTCGCAAGTTTCAGCGGGAATGGCTCTTGGGAGTGCTGCAGGGGGACGACCGGCATCGATTGCGCCCTTATTTGCATACCCGGATGCCGTTCTTTGGCGAGGAGTCGGTGAGCCTTTTCGCCGAGGGTTTTTGGAAGGCTGACCGTGGAGACTCCGCGCCGTACGATCCAGGCGAGCCCTTGGTCGGAGGCAAAGTCGAGGCGGGCCGGATTTTGTTAGGCACGGAAGGGGGCGTGGGCTGCATCACCTGCCACGCGCTCGGGGAGCGCCGCGGCCTGACCTTGAGAGCCCTGACATTGAGCGGGGCGACGCGGCGTTACACGCCGCAGTGGTTTCGCGAAAACCTCATCCACCCCGCGAGGACCCGTCCCGGAACCTTGATGCCGAGTTTTTGGCCCAACGGGGAGGCGGGCAATCGGGAGATTGTCGGCGGCGACACCGAGCGTCAGATCGCTTCCATCTGGAGCTATTTGGAGAGCCTGGGGGATGCGAGTGAAGGAGGCCCAGCCTGGCCGCCGGGGTATCCGGACTTCGATCCTGGCGCCTTTGAAATTGTCCCCCGGAGTCGTCCGGTGATTCAGCGGACTTTCATGGAAGGCGTGGGAACCCATGCGATCGCGGTCGGCTTTCCGGAGGGCGTCCACTTGGCTTTCGACGCCGAACATTGTCGTCTGGCACTCGCCTGGCGCGGCCGGTTTCTCGATGCTTACCAGGCCTGGTTCTCGCGGCTCCAGCCCACGGCGGAACCGCTGGGTCACGACATCAGGCGGTTTCCTCTCCCCGAGAAGCCAGCATCGGAAAAAGCGCGGCCTCGCTTTGGCGGGTATGAACTCGACGAGAACGGTGTGCCGACCTTTCTCTATCGCGTGGAAGACCGGCGCTATCGATGCCGCTGGACGCCCAACGAGGAGGGGGGCTTGAACCGGGAACTCACGATCGTGGGGGCGGATGGCGAGAAAACGATGAGCCGGGTGGAGGTTGCGTGGTGAAGGTGAGAGTCATGAACGCGAAGAGGCTTGGCGTTTTCCTATTCGGGTGGGCGCTGGGAGCGATCGGTGGGCAAGGCCTGGCAGCCGAGCCCGCCAGTCCCTATTACGAGATCGAGGACATCCTGCTAGGGTCCGTCATGCACAATCCGCGCGATGCGGAATGGAGGCCGGGCGAGGGGATCGCGATGGAAGCCAGCGGACTGGCGTTCGCGGGACCGGATCGCCTGGCCATCGCCATCCGCAAGGGTGAAGTCTGGATGCTCGACGGCGTGGAGGGCCCCGCCGATCAAATCCGTTACACCTTGTTTGCCTCCGGATTGGACGAGCCGCTGGGGCTCTTGTGGAGGAACGGTCGCCTATTGGTCTGCCAGCGGACGGAGGTCACCGAACTGGTGGATCGCGATGGCGATCAGGTGGCGGACGCCTATCTCACGGTCGGGAAAGGTTGGCATGTGAGCGGCAACTATCACGGCTACGCCTACGGCCCGGTCGAGGATGACGAGGGACGGCTCTGGGTCACACTCAATTTGGGGATGGGAGCCAAGGCGAACAATGACCTGCCCTGGCGGGGCTGGGGTCTTTGTTTGCAGCCCGACGGCACGGTGGAGCCGATGTGCGCTGGCATGCGGTCGCCGTGCGGATTGGGCCGCAACCGCGCGGGTGATGTTTTTTTCACCGATCAACAGGGAAACTGGATCCCGACCAACAGTTTGCATCACTTGCGCCGGGGCGCCTATTACGGCAATCCAGAGGGAATGAAACCCGCGGAACTCCCGGGTTCGCCCGTCCGACCCCTGGCCGAGCGGGTGGACGGCGAGCCCTACCCGCTTGCCCTGGCCAAGGTGCCGCAGCTGGTGCCTCCGTCGGTCTGGTTCCCCTACGAGAAGATGGGTCGCAGCCGGACAGGGATCGCGCCCGACAATTCGCGTGGGCTGTTTGGGCCTTTTCAGGACCAATTGCTGATCGGCGAGTTCACCACCAATAAGATCGGCAGAGTGTTTTTGGAGAAGGTGAATGGAAACTATCAGGGTGCGTGTTTTCCTTTTCTCGAAGGCTTTCCCTGTGCGGTTTTGCAGACGGCGATGTCGTCGAAGGGGACGCTGGTGGTGGGCATGAGCAACCGTGGATGGAGTTCGCTGGGCACCGCGGCCTACGGATTGCAGCGGGTTCGCTGGAGTGGCCGGACCCCGTTTGAAGTCCTGGAGATGCGGGCTCGGGCCGATGGCTTTGAGCTGATCTTCACGGATCCCGTGGATTCGGTCTCGGCCGGTGATGTGAAATCTTATCGCCTGAGCAGCTACACCTATCTCCTCCAGGCGCGGTATGGGGGCGAGGAAATCCTCACGAGAAAAGTGACAATCCGGCGGGCCGAAGTGTCGTCGGATGGTCTGCGCGTCCGCCTGCTGTGCGAACCGCTCCGCCGGTTCTTCGTGCATGAACTCGACTATGGCGGCGTGCGTTCCTCTCGGGACGGGACGCCTCCCTGGCATGATCGGGCCTTCTACACGCTCAACGAGATTCCGGGGATTTGAGGCGATTGACAGAAAGCCGTCTCTCTGGTTGATCCCTTGGGTGTCCCGCCCCATTCTACCGCGATGAAACGACGACGGGCTGGCGTTTGGGGGTTCCTTCTCCTCATGGCCCTGCCCGGTCTGGGTCCGGGATGGGTGTTTGGCGGCGAACCGCAGGGAGCCGTCGGGGAGCGGCCAATGAGCTTGAAAGAATGCGTGCTCATTGCGCTGCAACAGGCTTATGACTTGCAAATCAGTGCGATGAGCCGGGACATCGCGGAAAGCCAGGCCCGAGCCGCCGTTGCTTCCTATGATCCGCAGGTTACCGCGTCCTCCAGTTTCAGTGACGTCACCGCTCCCGGCGGATTCGATACCCGTACGGGGACCTTCGTCGATTCCCAGAGTGAAACCGTGAGGGCATCGATGAGGTTGAGCGGATTGCTGCCGACGGGCGGCTGCTATTCGCTTGGTGCTTCCGTCACGGACACGGAGGGAACGAGCGGTCCCTTTGCCTTTTCCAACGCCTCGGGACAAGGGCCCTTCTTGGAGATCCGGCAGCCCTTGTTGGAGAATCTCTTCATCGACGACGTCCGGCTCGACATCAAACTCTCGCGCCAGAATCTTGCCATCTCGATTTACGAATTTCAGCGGTCCCTGCTCGGCACGATCAATCGAGTGGAAGAAGCCTATTACGATCTCGTGGCTTCCAAGGAAAATGTGAGTGTCCAAGAGGCGGCGTTCCGACTGGCGGAGGAATTGTGGAAGGACAATCAAAAGCGGGTGGCTCTCGGCGCTTCGGCGCCTCTGGAAGAGGCCGAGACGCGATCGCAGGCGGCGACCAGCAAGGCGGCCGTGCTCTCGGCACAGCGCCAGGTGCGACGGGCGGAGAACGTGTTGAAGGGGGCGATGGTGGATGATTACGCGGAGTGGCGGCGCCTGATGATTCTCCCCGAAAACACCTTTGCCCGGGAACTTCCTGAGATCGATTTCAATGTCGGTTGGACACTCGCCCAGGAAGGGCGCCCTGATTTGCTGGCCTCGCAGGTGCAGATGGATCAACAAGAGTGGATCCTTCGCCGTCGAGGTAATCAAACCTTGCCGGAACTCGACCTGACCGCCTCGGCCGGATTGGCGGGCTCGGCCAATGAACTGAGCCAGGTCTACGATCAGGTTCGGGATCGGGACGCCCCGTTCTATTCGGTGGGCCTCTCCCTCGCCCTGCCACTGACCAATCGTCGGGAGAGGGAAAACGTCCGGGTGGCGGCGGCCCAGGCGGCGGCGTCATCATCGGCGATGCGGATCGCCGTGGCGCGGGCGGCGGGCGGCCATTGGTCGGGCGGCAAGGATCGCAGGGTATCCCGCTGCGTCTCGACGGCCCAGCGAAGGTTGACCGCCGTCGGCCGTGCGTGCGAAAGGCGGGTAGCACAGGCATTGAGATGGGCGATGGGCTCGGTGCTCCGGCTGGCGGCACAAGCGGCGAGGAACATCCCGTATCCCGCGGTGGCGCCGATGCATCCGGCGCCGCGCACGTGCATGTCGCGGATGGCGCAGGTGGTTTCCTCCACATTCCGCAGGTCTTCGATGACGAGTTGTTTTGTTAGCCTCCTCCAACCAAGGCGACAACGCGCTGCGGTGATTCCTTGATCCCCGCGGCGCGATATCCCCCGAGTCGCCATGATTTTCGATGCGGTACTCGGCATGGCTGCGATGGGCCGCAGATTCAAGCGTTGCGATTGACGGCTTCGCGGGCGCTTCGGGTTTCTATTATTCGACCTGCTGCCGATGGAAAAGTGATCACGGCGAGTCGATTGATCGGCCGTCCTGGTCGTCGGCCTCGGTCTCGGGAGTTTGGGCGGGGACTTGATCATGGCCGGCGCGGGTGAGGCAGTAGAGTTGGCTTTCGGTGCGGATGAAGAGTTTGCCCTGCGCCACCGCGGGCGAGGCCATGCAAAACGCGTCGAGATCGTTCTCGCCCAGGACGGTGAACTCATTCCGTGTGGCGTCGAGAACGTAGGTCACTCCGCGTTCGCTGAGGCAGAATATCTTGTCATGATAGGCCCAGGGAGAGGAGGTGAAGGTGGCGCCTCTGGGAAAGCGAACGCGCCCGAAGATCTCCTCCCCGGTGCGTGCGTCGTGGCAGGTCATCATTCCCCGGTCCAGGAGCGTGAAGTAGCGGTTCTGGTAGACGATCGGTGAGGTGTTGTAGGGACCCGCCCGGTCGAGATACCATTGAATGAAATCGTTCGAGGTCTCCTCCGAGTCGTGATCGAGCGAGATGTCGCCTTCGGCTCCCGGCTTGATGGCATAGACGGGGCGGTAGCGGTCGGCGAAGTAACCTGAGGTGACGTAGATGAGTCCGTCGGAGGCGAAGGGTGAGGGAATGATGAGATTGGACATGCGGCCGCCGATTTCCCACAGAACGTTTCCGGAGAGATCGTAGGAGCGGATCTTGTTCTTGCCGTTGACCACGATTTCCGTGCGGAGGTCGTGAGTCCAAACCAAGGGCGTGGCCCAGGTGCTCTTTTCGTCGCGAGGCGTGCGCCATCGCTCCTTTCCCGTGCGCGTGTCGAGCGCGGCGATGAACGACTCCTCGTGGTTGTCGTAGACCACGATCACCTGGTCGTCGTGAACGACGGGCGATCCGGCCGCGCCATAGTCAGCCATCGTTTTCTTGGGAGCGATCCGGTGTGTCCAGAGCGGTTCGCCCTCGAGCGAGTAGCACCAGAGGCCGAGGTCGCCGAAGAGCACGTAGAGGCGTTCGCCATCGGTGACGGGCGTTTCTGCAGCGTAGGTGCTTTTGGGATGACGGCCCACCGGGGGCGCTCCCTGGTGGGCTTCGTGTTTCCAGAGCAGCCGGCCGGTCCCGATCTCGAAACAGTGGGTCCACCAGTGGTGTTTTCCCTTTGGGATGCCGCGCCGGCCCTCGCCGAGGTAGAGCCCGGCCTTGGGGGCTTCGTTTTCGTCGGCGGCGTCGCACACGACACTGGTGAGAAAGACGCGGTTTCCCCAGATCACGGGGCTCGACCAGCCGAGACCGGGGACCTCGATTTTCCAGAGAACGTTTTCATCTTTTCCCCAGCGCAGTGGCAGCCGCGGGTCATCTTCCGCGACGCTCATGGCGTTGGCTCCTCGGAAACGCGGCCAGTGGTCCTGGGCCGACGCCCTGGTCAGCAACGTTGCCGGGATGAGAAACGAGGCGACGGCGAGAAGTCCGGTGGCGGCATGGAAGGAAGGCATGAAGGAAGATGCTGAGGCAGGAACCGGTCGGGACACAAGAGAATCTTTGGGCGGCTTATCTTGCCGCCAGCGCGGGTGCTGGTCGGATCCAAGCCCTCATTCACAGGCCATTCATCTGAAAGGACACGTTAAAGGCGTGATTGTCACGTTTCAGGAAATCCCGATCGAATACGAAGGAATGTGTGGAAGCCGTCACCTGATCGATGCGTGTTGGGCTCCATTGTGACCGATCGGTCACGCGGATTGCGTTAGGGATCGGGAACTGTCGAAACCGTTGCATATCGACCATGGTGGCCGGGATGAAATTACTCGATACGAGTCTGCGTCATGCCGGAACGTTGTCATCCGGCTAACTAAATTACCTGTATCGAGAACCTCGTTATGTTGAGAAGAAAACCGTTTCGTTTACGGCGACTCCGGTCACTGCTGGGAGCAGTGATGGTGAGTTTGACAGTGTTTGCCGTCGTCAATGGCCAGGCTCCCCTGCCTCGAATCGCGCCCACGCAGGATCCGGTGGTGCTGTTGGAAACCGATGGGATAGAGGTTCGGAACGGAGGCTACGGCTCCGGGATGGCCAAGCATCCGCAGCTTGACGACGTCTACTACTTTCTCACCGATCGCGGACCCAATCTGGATGGCCCCAATAGCGGTGAAAAGGTCTTTCCCACGCCGGATTTTCATCCCCAGATCGGACGCTTCCGCATGGAGGGTGGGAGACTGGTGAAAGAGGACGTCATCACCCTCAAGAATGCCGCGGGGCGTGAAATCACCGGCCTTCCCAATCAGGTGGGTTCGGGAGACACGGGCGAAACACCCTTGCGCCTGGACCTCACGGGCGCGGGCCGGGACTTTGACGGCCTGGATTCCGAAGGTCTGGTGGCCTTGGAAGATGGCACGTTCTGGGTCTCCGATGAATACGGTCCTCACATCGTGCACTTCAACGTGGATGGCACGACCCTCGAACGGATCAACCCGTTCAGCCAGGATGGTCGTTCCATTCCTCGGGTCTTTGGCAATCGGCGACCCAATCGGGGCATGGAAGGTCTCACCATCACGCCGGATGGCCGCAAGCTCGCGAGGATCATGCAATCGGCACTTGATAATCTCGTCGAGGATCGCGCTAACATCTGCGCCAAATCCAACGTGACGCGGATCGTGGTGTTCGATTTGGTGACCGGCCGCAGCGAGGAGTATATTTATCTTCAGAAGCGACCGAACCTTTCCAACAGTGAGATTCGGGCCCTGTCGAACACCAAGTTCGTGGTGCTGGAGCGGGATGGTACCTTCCCTGACGGACCGGGCTCGGCGATCAAGAAGTTCTACGAGATCGACATCAGCGAGGCTACGAATGTCACGGATCCTCGCGATCGGGTTCACGGCCGGATGCGCGGAGGCAAGACCTTGGAACAGATGTCGCCGGAAGAATTGGCGGAGGTGGGCGTAGTGCCGGTGTCCAAGAAGATCGTCCTCGATCTGCTCACGGCGGCGCCGATCTATCCCCACGACAAGCCGGAAGGCTTTGAGATTCTGGAAGACGGGGTGTTTACCATCATCAACGATGATGATTTCGCCATCAACACCGACGACGAAGGCAACTTCGTGCAGAAGGTGCTTCCCGCGAATGGCGAGATCGACGGGAATGTCCTCTATTATGTCCAGGCGCCTGATCTGGGCACGGAGATGGCCGTTGACGGGACGGAATTCCTCAGGGTGCATTTCCTCCTAAACGAACCGATTTTCGCTCCGATACCGAAGAGAATCGCTTCGACACACGAAACCTTCTGATCCCACAACTCTTTTACAATCAACCAACTGTAATAATTGATCGGCGGATGTCTCGGGCTGTGTCTCAGTGTCGGGCATGGAGAGATCTCACACTTGCTCCAACGTATTAATCGATCGAAATGGCCTGCTTTCACTCCAGCGTTCCGTGTCGTGAAGATCCACCAACAGCTCAAACCCCTTTATTTGTAGGGTTTCTTGATCTCGGACGGCCAATCAAGACGGTGTTTGCGCTATAAAATGGGCGTAGAGAGAGGAAATGCACCCATTAGAATTGGACTCGGACTGTTGATGCAGATACTTCACCGCAGGCATCTTGCGGCCCTCCTTGGACTTCCTTGATGCCGTCGAGAACCAGGCCGGGGCGACAACCGATCTTGTAGACAGGGAAGTGCTTGATCACGATGGCGAACCAAAGTTCTGCAAGCCGGTCCGTCTTCACGGCATTGCTGTGGAAGAAATGGAGTAAGTGCTCATAGAAGTGTTCTGACAAACCGAGAGCGCGGACGAAACTGGAAACCCCGAGGGGGTCATTGCGCACGGAGAAAGCGGCCAAGACGAGCAGAAACCAGAGAAAGGTGCGGGCTCTCGAGAAAGCGGGTCGCAGAAGACAGACGATATTCCACCAAGAAATCCAGAGATCCATAACAAATGATTTGATTTTCCTAGACATTCGCATATATAAGCTAATGACCATGAAAAAGATCAGATCACTGAAAAAAGAGTCCAAAAACTTGCGGCAAAGTTAGCTGCAATCGAGCCAATGCGGCCTGGGAGCATCAGCAAGCAATACCGAGATCGACAACGCCAGCGCGGCGTGTATTACCAACTGAGCTACACGCATAAGATGAGGAGCCGGACTGAACACGTCTGGCCAGACCACGTGAAGGGACTACGAAAAGAAACAGAGGACCCCAGCGTTTCATAAAATGGCCAGTCAGGCCATCATGTAGTAGGCGATTTCTTCTTCGACGGCTTGATTGTCTCCGAGTGTCAATGTGAGTCGACCTCGAGGGCGAGTCAGACGTCCGGCACGTTGGA
>CBDBEZ010000023.1:0-98428 GCA_965204485.1 Verrucomicrobiales bacterium | reverse complement strand
GCTGTGGAAGAAATGGAGTAAGTGCTCATAGAAGTGTTCTGACAAACCGAGAGCGCGGACGAAACTGGAAACCCCGAGGAGGTCATTGCGCACGGAGAAAGCGGCCAAGACGAGCAGAAACCAGAGAAAGGTGCGGGCTCTCGAGAAAGCGGGTCGCAGAAGACAGACGATATTCCACCAAGAAATCCAGAGATCCATAACAAATGATTTGATTTTCCTAGACATTCGCATATATAAGGTAATGACCATGAAAAAGATCAGATCATTGAAAAAAGAGTCCAGAAATTTGCGGCAAAGTTAGCTGCAATCGGGCCAATGCGGCCTGGGAGCATCAGCAAGCAATACCGAGATCGACAACGCCAGCGCGGCGTGTATTACCAACTGAGCTACACGCATGAGATGAGGAGCCGGACTGAACACGTCTGGCCAGACCACGTGAAGGGACTACGAAAAGAAACAGAGGAGTACAAGAAATTCAAGAAATTCAAGAAACTGACCACCGAACTGATCGATCTGAGCATTGAACTATCCAAGGCGAAGATCGCTCCATTACGCAGTCAGACAGACACGCCAGGCAAAGAGAAACCGGTCTGAGAACTTCCCACTCACGAGATAAGGTAATGACCATGAAAAAGATCAGATCACTGAAAAAAGAGTCCAGAAACTTGCGGCAAAGTTAGCTGCAATCGGGCCAATGCGGCCTGGGAGCATCAGCAAGCAATACCGAGATCGACAACGCCAGCGCGGCGTGTATTACCAACTGAGCTACACGCATAAGATGAGGAGCCGGACTGAACACGTCTGGCCAGACCACGTGAAGGGACTACGAAAAGAAACAGAGGAGTACAAGAAATTCAAGAAACTGACCACCGAACTGATCGATCTGAGCATTGAACTATCCAAGGCGAAGATCGCTCTATTACGCAGTCAGACAGACACGCCAGGCAAAGAGAAACCGGTCTGAGAACTTCCCACTCACGAGTTTGATCAGTGGAGAAAGAATAATGTCATTATCATTAACAATCCGAACCCTTGGCGCAGGTGTCTTGTTGGCGAGTGCGGCGTGGGGAGTCGAGCCCGGCAAGAGCAACGCTTCGTTCACTTTCGGCCCGGGAGAGATGAAAGGTGTCGCCAAGTTTGCCTGGGAAGACATCGACTCCGTGTTGGAGATCGACCTCGATCGCAACGGCGCGCTGGAAGCGTCTGAAGTCGAATCGGCGGAACGATTCCTCGAGGAATACGGTTCAACGCTCTATCACATCAGCCAGCCAGGGGGTGAGCCGCCCGTGACTCGGGTGGAGAGCCGCTACGATCCCGACCTTGGCGGGATCAAGCTGGCATTTGAGGTGGAATTGGCGACGGACGCGGAGGCGGATTCGGTTTCCATCGATTTTGCCGGCCACACCGATTTTGCGGTCGGGCATCTCCAGGCCTTGGAGCTGCAGAACCGAGACGGTGAGCGAGTGTGGCGGCGAGAGGTCGGCAACGGGAATGCCCGCCCCTTGTTCCCCACGTTTTCCTCGCTTCCGAAAGCCTCGACGATGACCCGTCAGGATCCTAAGGCGGAGGCTGACCGTTCCGTGCCCGTCAATTTTCAGGAAGGCTCCGGGGCGGCTCGCTCGGCCTGGTGGCGATGGGAAGTCATCTTGCCTTGGATGGGGATTGCGTTGATGGGTGGCGTCTGGTTGATTCGCCGCATCGGTGCGTTTCGAAGCACTTTCCCGTGACCAAGCCTTGATGAACCCGCCCGCTCTGAACGAGGAATTGCCCGCCGATCCGCATGCCGCGGCGGCGACCCTTCTCGGACGAACGGCGCGCGGGGACCGGGACGCCTTTTCCGAACTCTATGACCGTGTATCCAGTGCGCTTTTTGCGACGATTCTGACCATCGTACGGGACCGTGCGGAGGCCGAAGACGTGTTGCAGGAGTGTTTCTGCTCTGTCTGGGATCACGCGGGTCAATTCGAGTCGGCTCGTGGAAAGGCGATCAGTTGGATGCTGACCATCGCTCGAAACCAGGCTGACGATCACGTGGCAAAAACAAAGCGCCGCAGCGACCTGCCCGACCGCATTCGGGAGAAATCGTCGGAGGTCGGAAACGCGGAGTCCCCCGTGGGGGATGGATTCGCCACGCTGGCGCTGAGCGAGGAGTCGGCGGCGGTTCGGCAGGCCGTGCGGGATTTGCCGGAGGACCAACGCGAGGCGATCCAGTTAGCTTTCTTGAAAGGCATGACCCAGTCGGAGGTAGCCGATCATCTCGATCAGCCGCTTGGAACCATCAAAGCCCGAATTCGAAGAGAGCTCTTCCAATTGCGCGGCAATCTGCAACCTTATCTGGCGCGCCCCGCCTCCTGAGACATGGAACAAGAACGGATTCAAGATTTGGCGATTGCCAAAGCGTCGACGGGTTTGTCCGGAGAGGACCTGGCTGAATACGATCGCTGGTGGCCGGTGGCGAGCGAGGAGGAACGGGCGTTGTTTCTTGAGACGGTGGACCTGCTTGCTATGGTGAGCCTCAGCGGCGAGGCGGGCGTGTCGCCGTCCCCGTCGGTGAAGGCCAGAATCATGGAGCGGATCGGGGGCGAGGGCGAACAGACTCAGAAATCCGAGACCTCGGCCACAATATGGCGAGATGGTGTCGAGGGTGAAGTGGGTGAGAGCGGGCCGGATCAAGACGAAAAATCGTTGGCGGCTGAGGTGCCGGGATATCGATTCTTGCTGGATGGCGAGGGAGAGTGGAAGGAGCTGCCCAACAGGGGCACGCGGATCAAGGAGCTGAGCTGTTCGAAAGCCTCACGGACAGCGACCTTCATTTTGGAAATGGATCCTGGTTCAAGGCTCCTCTCCCACCATCATCGGGGCGCCGAGGGAGCTTTTGTGTTGCATGGCGACCTCCAGATGCGCGGCAAGGTGCTTCGGGCGGGGGACCACATGCGCGCGGAGGCCGGAACGAAACACGAAGATCTTTACTCCGAGATGGGTTGCCGTGCCCTCATCATCACGGCCTTGGAAAACTATCCGCGCCGGTCGATTCGCGCTTTTGACGCACTCTCACCGCGCCTGGAAGAAGGCGACTAAGACACTGGTGGGCGCCAGGGATGAGTGAGTCCGGGAAAGTGGCGGGTGGACGGCCCGAGCCAGGGGGGCGGGAAGGGTCGAAAGGTGGGCGGAGTCTCAACTCCGCCGGGGTGGCGAGAGAGGGAGCGCCGAGACGGGGTTGGAACGCCGTCCTACGGGCTGAAATCCACGCGTCTACGTTTGCCCAAGCGGCCTTTCCTTTCGCCGTCGATGCGAGTTTTTCGGCGAACAGCCCTTCGTCGGGCTAGGCGCACTTCGAGATCGACGGACTCCGGAAAGCCTTTTCAGGCTTGCACAGGAGGCGTGGGCAATTGGTGGCGCGGAAGCATTTTCGGCAGATGAACTGAGGATTCCGAATGCAGGCCTCGATCAGAGCGCGGTCCTGCTTGAGCGACCGTTTTTTTCTTCAGATCACAAAGGGTTGTGGCCATGGCTAATTGCAATTGAGACTCATTCTCATTAGATGCCAGTAGAAAATGGCCCGAGACGGAAGTTTCTCCGTGGGCATGCGGGGGCTGGCCACTTAGAGCGAAGAGAGACGGCTCCGGAAACTCTTCGACGGACGGAATCTTCCTTGCCGTCGGCGTTCGAATGCGAAGGGTGGGGGCGGATGAAGGCACGCTGTTCTCAATGTGGGGCGAAGGCTCGCATGACCTGCCCGGCTCTCGACGCGCCGCTTTGCTCGCGGTGCTGCGGCTCCGGTCGCGGTTCCGTCATAGACTGCACGCCCGACTGCCCCACGAATCCCTTCGGCACGAAAGGGTACGACCGCTATCATGAGATCGACACGGCTCTCACGAGCAAGTTGTTTCGGCTGATGGGGGCTGACGGCTACGATGTCCATCGGATGCGGCGAGAATCGAAGCGTTTTGATCTGGCGCGCGACGGCGATGACCCGGTGGCCACCGGCGGGTTCGGAGCCGTTCAGGACTGGATTTATCATCAGCGAGACGCCGACGGTATGACGCGAGTCGAGCGATGGGAGGCGGCGGGGTGGCCCGGTTTCAGCAATGACGAACGGCAACTCTTGAGAATGCGGCGGAATTCGGAACTCACGTTGATCGAGTTGCAAAGCGTCGAAGCCGATCACACGACGCGAGTGCGTGACTTGTTGGAAGGGGATCCGCAGCGCGCGGAGCATCATATTTTCGACTACTCACTGGTGCGCCAGTTCATGCCCTATCAAGTTCTCTTTGGATACATCACACGACTGCGCCATTTCACCACACTCCAAGGCAACGTGGTGGGGGTGGAGTTGGAAGTGGTGGACGATCTGGTCGCCTTCATTCGCGAGCGCTCGGGCTCGAGTGAACCCTCGGCGCAGAAGAGCTGGCTGCGGCTTCATTCACCTGAGGTTTCGCGAGAAAGTCGGCGGTTGGCTGATGCGGCTCGGGAACGTCTGATTTCCGGGGTGGACCTGAGCCTCTTGACGGTGGTCTATCAATCAGATCGTGAGCCCGACGCCTGGGTGGACTTTTTGTTGGCATACCCGGAGTTCGAGGCCGCAGGGGATGAGGAATGGGAAGATACCATGGAAGTTTTGTACGGTCCGGTGCATCACCGCTTCGAGTGGCTGCGTCGTGGGGGAGCGTCGCAAGCTCCACGGACCAGTGCGATGAGAATGCGAGTGGAGAGCGATGGTCGAGGGTCCGTGCAGGCACTGGCGACCATCGATATTCACGAGCGTCATGTCGTCTTGAGCGGGGTGGACCGCGGGCTCATGGAATGGCTGCGCGACAGATGGTCGTCGGAAATTGCCCCGGGATTGCATGAGGAAACCGCAGGGATTCGCGACTTGAAACAGTCCGGATCGTCGCCATCGATCCGGTCGGCCGTTCCCGCTCGCGAAACTCGGCCGCCGTCGATTCTCGAGGACGAGAATCCGATGGTGTCAAAGGACCTGCGAGACGACCTCTCTGGGGTGGGTGAGGGCGCCATTTCCGCGGAGAAGGCGGCGGTCATCATGAAGCGGTTTGAAGAGGAGCACTTCGGCCGGCTGATCGACGAAGCGGTTCCAATGTTCGGCCACCGGACGCCTCGCGAGGTCAGCGAGAGTCAAGATCCAGGGCTGCGGAAGGAACTCGAACGATGGGCGAAAAGCATGATTCACAGTCATGCTGAGAAGGCGAAGAAGCATGGATTTATTCCCGAGGTGTATTGGTTCTATCGAGAACTGGGGATGGCGCATCTGTGGCCGACCGATTGGCCCAGGGAAAGTTGAGCCATCGAATTGGCGAGTTCATCGCCAACACCGTCGATGGCCAGTCGAGTAACTTCATCAAGCTCTCGGTGGTGGCCGATGGCAAACGCTACACGGTCAGCATTCCCGCCACCGGCCATCGGCGCACGTTTGATACCCGGGACAGGAACGGCCCGCGGTAGCGCTTAGCGGCGACCGGCTGGTCAGTCCGCACCGAGTGTCCGATGGGGTGAGGCGAGTGGCTGATGTGTATGGTTGCGATTGCCTGGAACGGTATCGTCCCGATCCTCAATCGACGGTGACGTCGTCGAGGAAGAGGCCTTCGCCATTCGGAAGGTTGCCGTCTGTGAGGAGGAGCCACTCGATGATGATCTTCCGGTCGCGCGCCTCCGTCGGGATCGTCAGGGTAAACTCGGCCCAGTCGCCCGTGGTTCCCCAAAAGATCTCGTCATGAACGAACAGTGCCGGCTCGCCTCCCGTCTCATCGAGAATCCTCAGCTGGACGCCCTCGGCGTCCTCCGTGGCGTCCACGACGTACCAGAAGCTCAATCTCGGCCGGCCAGCGTCGGTCAAATCGATCACAGGCGTCCGCAACGAGGCCATCACCCCATCGCCATAAAGCGCATCGAGATCCGTGCCGTAGGCGTTGACGCCGCTACGGGCTGTCGTGAGATTGCTGGCTGCCGGAGTGCCCAGTTCCCATTCGGTGGTGCCTGCCGTGGTCGTGGCGGTCCATCCCTCGGCGCCGTCCTCGAAGTCGGTCGTGAAGAGCGGCGGTGGCGGGAGCATGCCGACCCGGTAGTGGTTTGCCGGGCCAGCCGGCTTCACTGCGGTGAAACGAAACAAATCGCCCACGGACTCCAGGGTGGCATCCGCCACCATTTGCCAGATCCCTGGCATCAAGCTGACGGATTGTTCCAGCACGTGAGGTGATTCCGGTTGAGGCGTTGCGAAATCGATCCGCACACCGTCATCCGCCGCCACGGAGATGATGGAAGGAACCTGCGGACCGCCATCGGCAATTCCCAGGAGCCAGTCGATGGCCTGGCCCACGAGAGTGAAACCATCTTCCGTCAGCGTGTTGAACCCATTGTCCGTGACTCCCAACATGACGCGCCGACCGGCAGCCGACCTGCCATCGAGCAACTCGGCCCCTTCCTCGACGATCGTCAGGAAGAGACTGTTCTCGTCATCGTCATCGCAGGCCAGTGAGAGCGATCCTGGAGCCTGGGCCTCGGTCGACCACCAAAAATCGGAATCGCCCTCCGTCATGTCCACCGTTGAACCGACCTCGAATCCCGCGGTGATGGGATGCTCTTCCTTGATGACGATGGAGTGCTCGGAGACATCCCGCAGCCGGCCGTCGGTGACGGCGAACTCCCCGGCTGCGTTTCTCGCCAGGGCTTCCTCCCAGTTGAGAATGGGAATGGGAGAATCCTGAAACTTGCCACGCATGTTCCCCGAGCCGGGAGACGAGGAGAGGATGAGCACGCCGTACTCCAACTCATCGCCAGGTTGGACGGCGCTGGCCTGGACGTAGTCCACGGCGAGTTCGCCGTAGCGCTCCTGGAAAAAGGCCATGGCCGCCGGGTCGCCGGTATGCGAGGGATCCGGGTTCGCGCCCACGAAGAGGAGGCGCTGGCCGACGGCTGGCGCACTGGCGCTGTCCGTGGGATCCGTGCCGGCGCCAAGTTCGGCACGATCCGGCCATCCATCCTGATCGGTATCGGCGAGGTTGGGGTTGGTTCCCGGTTGCGTCTCGGGATTGGCGGGATCAAAGGGTAGGTCGGGATTCTCGACGCCGTCGGAGAGGCCATCGCCGTCGGAGTCGGAGTTCCGTGGGGCCGTGCCCGTCATGCTCACACTTTCCCATTGATCCGTGTTGGTCTCGGCGCCGTCCGGCAAGCCGTCGTTGTCGGTATCCGGATTCACCGGGTTGGTTCCACGATTGAACTCCGCTTCGTTGGAAGATCCGTCATTGTCGAAGTCTCCATCGGTTGCCACGTCGGCCAGCTCGGTAATGGCATCGCCAGCGTCGGCGTCGATGATGGCTTGCTCCCAGAGATCCGGCAGGCCGTCGCCGTCGGTGTCGAGATTCCGCTGATCGAGAAAGGCCTCCGCGCCGACCTGGGTCAGCGAGAGGAGATCCGACGCCGGGAGCGTTTCATCCCACACGGTCAAGTCGTCCATGTAGCCGTCGTAGGGGTTATTCCCCGCGTTGGAGCCCAAGCTGAAGCGCCCATCGCCCTGCACCGTGTGCTCGCCGGCGCGCTCCTCAAAACCTTCCTCCACTCCATTGACAAACATGCGCACGGTCTCCCCGTCGAAGGTCCACGCCACGTGATGCCAGGTGTCATTGGCCCACTCGCTCGTCGCGGACTTCACCTGCGTATCACCGTTCATGGTGAAGTACATCCCGAGTTGGCCGTCCCCGCCGCCGTCCCGGCTGAAGCTGAAGTGCGGCCGCGCGTTGCTGTAAATGTGATCGTCGCGGACGTGACCCACCGTGTAGTCCGGCTCATCGGGCTTGAAAAAGTAGGCGTAGGTGAAGGCGGTACCACCCGGCTGAAAGCCAGTCGTGTTGAAGACGTAGTCATCGAAGCCATCAAAATGAACGGCGCCGCCGAACTTGCCCGCGTCGGGTTCCAGATCGGAATCCTCGCTGAAGTCGAAGTTCATCAAATCGCCGTCGTGACCATTTCCCGTTCGGTCGATCACCGTGTCGGAGCCGGCCTCCTCATCGAAGCTCCACCACATGAGGAGATCGGCGGTAACGGTGTTTTGGAACAAGAAGAAGAGAAGTGCCACAGGGCACGCCAGCCATCGGGTGGAGGTTTTCATGGTGTAGATTGTTTTGTCAGTGGGTTAAAACGTTCTTTTGAGGAGTTTAGCATCGCATGGAGGCGAAGCACAACTCCGGAGTGGTCTGCGCAGCGATTCCGTAAGACGGCGTCGGAAAGAGTCGTAATGGCCTGAATTGGTGGGTGTTGAGCGTGTTGAAGCTGGCGCTAGTGTAGTCCGCCCTACAGATAATTCATTTTAAGCTTGCACTCAAGTCGGAGAATGTTAGTTTAATGGAAATGAAAACTGCTGTGCCGATCAACCTTGAAGCAAGCCTGTGAAACAAGCTCCTGCGTTTCAGCAAGGCGTCCAACGTTTCTCCGAAATTGAGAGTTCGTTCCAAGGGATGTGAGGTGTGGTAGATTTCTGGACCACCCGTTAAGCAACTCCCATACTCGTGAGTGGGAAGTTCTCAGACCGGTTTCTCTTTGCCTGGCGTGTCTCTCGTGAGTGGGAAGTTCTCAGACCGGTTTCTCTTTGCCTGGCGTGTCTGTCTGACTGCGTAATAGAGCGATCTTCGCCTTGGATAGTTCAATGCTCAGATCGATCAGTTCGGTGGTCAGTTTCTTGAATTTCTTGTACTCCTCTGTTTCTTTTCGTAGTCCCTTCACGTGATCTGGCCAGACGTGTTCAGTCCGGCTCCTCATCTCATGCGTGTAGCTCAGTTGGTAATACACGCCGCGCTGGCGTTGTCGATCTCGGTATTGCTTGCTGATGCTCCCAGGCCGCATTGGCCCGATTGCAGCTAACTTTGCCGCAAGTTTCTGGACTCTTTTTTCAGTGATTTGATCTTTTTCAAGGTCATTAGCTTATATATGCGAATGTCTAGGAAAATCAAATCATTT
Source organism: Verrucomicrobiales bacterium (assembly GCA_965204485.1). GTDB lineage: Bacteria > Verrucomicrobiota > Verrucomicrobiia > Verrucomicrobiales > DEV007 > JAACDM01. Next base: position 89,464 of record CBDBEZ010000023.1, on the reverse strand, counting down.
GTTATGGATCTCTGGATTTCTTGGTGGAATATCGTCTGTCTTCTGCGACTCGCTTTCTCGAGAGCCCGCACCTTTCTCTGGTTTCTGCTCGTCTTGGCCGCTTTCTCCGTGCGCAATGACCTCCTCGGGGTTTCCAGTTTCGTCCGCGCTCTCGGTTTCTCGTGAGTGGGAAGTTCTCAGACCGGTTTCTCTTTGCCTGGCGTGTCTGTCTGACTGCGTAATAGAGCGATCTTCGCCTTGGATAGTTCAATGCTCAGATCGATCAGTTCGGTGGTCAGTTTCTTGAATTTCTTGTACTCCTCTGTTTCTTTTCGTAGTCCCTTCACGTGGTCTGGCCAGACGTGTTCAGTCCGGCTCCTCATCTTATGCGTGTAGCTCAGTTGGTAATACACGCCGCGCTGGCGTTGTCGATCTCGGTATTGCTTGCTGATGCTCCCAGGCCGCATTGGCCCGATTGCAGCTAACTTTGCCGCAAGTTTCTGGACTCTTTTTTCAGTGATCTGATCTTTTTCATGGTCATTAGCTTATATATGCGAATGTCTAGGAAAATCAAATCATTTGTTATGGATCTCTGGATTTCTTGGTGGAATATCGTCTGTTTTCTGCGACCCGCTTTCTCGAGAGCCCGCACCTTTCTCTGGTTTCTGCTCGTCTTGGCCGCTTTCTCCGTGCGCAATGACCTCCTCGGGGTTTCCAGTTTCGTCCGCGCTCTCGGTTTGTCAGAACACTTCTATGAGCACTTACTCCATTTCTTCCACAGCAATGCCGTGAAGACGGACCGGCTTGCAGAACTTTGGTTCGCCATCGTGATCAAGCACTTCCCTGTCTACAAGATCGGTTGTCGCCCCGTCCTGGTTCTCGACGGCATCAAGAAGTCCAAGGAGGGCCGCAAGATGCCTGCGGTGAAGTATCTGCATCAACAGTCCGAGTCCAATTCCAAGCCTCACTTCATCATGAGCCATTCCTTTCAGGCCTTCGGCGTGCTCTGTCAGGTTGGCGGATACTTCTTCTGCGTTCCGGTCTGTGCACGCATTCACGAAGGTATCGTCACTTCAAACCGCGACAGGAGAACCTTGATCGACAAGGCCAACGAGATGCTCGCATCCGTCTGTAGAGGTCAGGAGTTCGTCTTGCTGGCCGACGCCTACTACGCCAACGGAAAGGTGATCCGGAGCACCAAGGGGCGTTCCGGTGTGCTGGTCACGAGGGTTCGACGCACGACAACCGGCTTTCGGCCTGCGGCAGTGCCACGCAAACGCAAACGCGGACGACCGAAAAAGTATGGCGCTGCGGTGAAGCTCCAGAATGTCTTTGGAACGGGCGGCTTCAGTTCCGTTCCCAGTCCCGTATATGGGGAGAGAAACATCTCTGTCCGGTTCAAGTCGGTGGATCTGTTGTGGAAGCCCGCCGGGGCGATGGTCCGCTTCATTCTCGTCGATCATCCCACGAGAGGGCGGATCATCCTCTTGTCTACCGACCTCACCATGGAAGCTCAGGAGATCATCTTGCTCTACAGTTTGCGTTTCAAGATCGAAGTCGCTTTCAAGCAAGCGGTGCATTCGGTCGGCTCATTCGGATACCATTTCTGGATGGCCGCTATGCGACCGCTCAAGCGTCGCAATGGTAACCAATACCTCCACCGGACTACCGAGAAATATCGCAGACAGGTGCAGAGAAAGATGCACGCATATCATGTGTTTGTGCAGACCGGCATGATCGCTCAGGGCATGTTACAGTACCTTGCCATGACATGTGACGGTCTGGTTTGGAAACACTTTGGAACCTGGATCCGAACCATCCGCCCAGACGTGCTGCCTTCGGAAATGATTGTCTCAGCCGCCTTGAAAAACACGCTGCCTGGATTTTTGCACCACGGCGGAAAAGGTTCAGCGTTCCGAAAATTCATCCTTGATAAAATAGACTTCACTCGCTCCGAAGGTTCACGCTTCGCCGCATGATGATCCAGTTACAGAACTTCTCACTCGCGAGTCGGTTTGTCAGAACACTTCTATGAGCACTTACTCCATTTCTTCCACAGCAATGCCGTGAAGACGGACCGGCTTGCAGAACTTTGGTTCGCCATCGTGATCAAGCACTTCCCTGTCTACAAGATCGGTTGTCGCCCCGTCCTGGTTCTCGACGGCATCAAGAAGTCCAAGGAGGGCCGCAAGATGCCTGCGGTGAAGTATCTGCATCAACAGTCCGAGTCCAATTCCAAGCCTCACTTCATCATGAGCCATTCCTTTCAGGCCTTCGGCGTGCTCTGTCAGGTTGGCGGATACTTCTTCTGCGTTCCGGTCTGTGCACGCATTCACGAAGGTATCGTCACTTCAAACCGCGACAGGAGAACCTTGATCGACAAGGCCAACGAGATGCTCGCATCCGTCTGTAGAGGTCAGGAGTTCGTCTTGCTGGCCGACGCCTACTACGCCAACGGAAAGGTGATCCGGAGCACCAAGGGGCGTTCCGGTGTGCTGGTCACGGGGGTTCGACGCACGACAACCGGCTTTCGGCCTGCGGCAGTGCCACGCAAACGCAAACGCGGACGACCGAAAAAGTATGGCGCTGCGGTGAAGCTCCAGAATGTCTTTGGAACGGGCGGCTTCAGTTCCGTTCCCAGTCCCGTATATGGGGAGAGAAACATCTCTGTCCGGTTCAAGTCGGTGGATCTGTTGTGGAAGCCCGCCGGGGCGATGGTCCGCTTCATTCTCGTCGATCATCCCACGAGAGGGCGGATCATCCTCTTGTCTACCGACCTCACCATGGAAGCTCAGGAGATCATCTTGCTCTACAGTTTGCGTTTCAAGATCGAAGTCGCCTTCAAGCAAGCGGTGCATTCGGTCGGCTCATTCGGATACCATTTCTGGATGGCCGCTATGCGACCGCTCAAGCGTCGCAATGGTAACCAATACCTCCACCGGACTACCGAGAAATATCGCAGACAGGTGCAGAGAAAGATGCACGCATATCATGTGTTTGTGCAGACCGGCATGATCGCTCAGGGCATGTTACAGTACCTTGCCATGACATGTGACGGTCTGGTCTGGAAACACTTTGGAACCTGGATCCGAACCATCCGCCCAGACGTGCTGCCTTCGGAAATGATTGTCTCAGCCGCCTTGAAAAACACACTGCCTGGATTTTTGCACCACGGCGGAAAAGGTTCAGCGTTCCGAAAATTCATCCTTGATAAAATAGACTTCACCCCAGCGTTTCATAAAATGGCCAGTCAGGCCATCATGTAGTAGGCGATTTCTTCTTCGACGGCCTGATTGTCTCCGAGTGTCAATGTGAGTCGACCTTGAGGGCGAGTCAGACGTCCGGCACGCTGGATGATTTTGCGGCGAATCGTGCCGAGTCCTTCAAAGATCCACTCCGCAGCCTTTTGGGGGACGATTTGCGTGACCGCTCCGCAGATCGCATCTGCATTTCGCGTGTGAGATTGTGGGTGAGGATACTGGCCAAAAGGAAAGCTTCGTTGGCGGCACGTCGCTTGGCCGGAATATAGTCCATCTGGGCCTGGCTCTTGGCTTCGCCAAAAATCTTCTCCTGAGAGCCACGCCCTTCATGAAATTTCACCACATGAGCGGCCGTGTTTGTCTTGTTGGTGATGATCGCCTCGTATTCATAGTTCTCCTCGACTGGTTCGAGAAGATCCAGTTGGAGCGATCCTTTGCGCTGAGTGCGCCTCATGGTTCGAATGCACAAAATGCACAAAATGCACAAAATGCACAAAATGCGCGCCCAACTTTTTGGCTTCCAGCGGATTTCGAAGTGATGAGTTTTTCCCTCTCCGCCTCGGGTTCGGGACCAGCGACGGCGCTTCTCGATGATGCCCTTGAGTTCCACGAGCCGCTCGAAAGGCACCGAGAACGTATATTCCAGGCCCAGGGTCTTTGCCTCTGAAACCATCTGATCGCTGAAAAACGCGCTGTCGGCGCGCAACTCGATCTGCACATCAGGCAGCACCTTGCGAATCTTCTCCACGCAGGAACGGAGGAACTCCACTGCTCCATTGGAGTCATGGACGTTGCCACTTCGATGAAGGAAGTCGAAGATTTGTCCGGTTTGAGCGATCGTCGCGAGCAGTGGATAATAACTGCGCTCGCTTTTTTTCTTCTTGTTAAATCCCACAGCCGTCCCTTCCGCATGGCGACTCGTGCTCTGCACGCTTCCGTCCAAATCAAGCGTGATGCGTTTGATTCCCTCCTCCTGAAGTCGCGACAGGCAAACGAAATGATTCATCTCCCTCATCCTCTCAAGGCTTTGACAATCGACCTCTCCCAACATCCGGCTCATCGTTGGGACACTGGGCAATTGGTGCATCCCCAAAACCTGTCGTACAAGGGGATCATCTCGGTAGTAGTCCAAATCGCGAAGCATCCGGTAGCCCAGTATAAGATGCACGATAAGACACATGAAAACCTTGTGGAACTTGTAGAAGCGGGACATGCGCCGATCCAGTGGACCAAAGCACTGCTGAAGCTTCCCCTCCAGATCCAATTCCTGAAAGAGCTTCTGAAAGATAACGAGACCGCCGAAAGAGGTCAGTTCTTGATCTTCAAATTTGATCGCCGGAATCGTTCTGGACTTTGCATGAATCGTACGTCGTGCTATTCTCACTGTAGGTGGCTTTTGGGTTGAAGTGTTTGGTGTTTTGGTAGATTCCAAATCAACCTTATCCCAAAGGCCCCTGCCACTATTTTCTTGGGATTCTTGCCCCGATTTATGAAACTATGGGGTTCACTCGCTCCGAAGGTTCACGCTTCGCCGCATGATGATCTAGTTACAGAACTTCTCACTCACGAGTCCCATACTCTGACCATGAAAACCAGAAAGAGATACACTGACGAATTCAAGGCGCAAGCAGTCCAACTCCTGGAAATCGGAAAGCCCGTATCCGACGTGGCTGCGGATCTCGGCATCAGCACCGATCTCCTATATCGCTGGAGACGTGAAGGGCCGAAGCCGACGCAGTTCGGCCGCGTAGGTCAACGAGCCGAAGGCGAGGAGGCCGAAGGCGAGGAGGCCGAAGGCGAGGAGGCCGAAGGCGAGGAGGCCGAAGGCGAGGAGGCCGAAGGCGAGGAGGCCGAAGGCGAGGAGGCCGAAGGCGAGGAGGCCGAAGGCGAGGAGGCCGAAGGCGAGGAGGCCGAAGGCGAGGAGGCCGAAGGCGAGGAGGCCGAAGGCGAGGAGGCCGAAGGCGAGGAGGCCGAAGGCGAGGAGGCCGAAGCGGCCGAACTGCGTCGGCTTCGACGCGAGCTCTCACAACTCAAGGTCGAGAACGACATTTTAAAAAAAGCCGCTCTCATCCTAGGGACAATGCCTTTAGGGAAAGCTAACAATCTCCAGCAGGAACTCGCCCTCACGAGAGTCGTTTTCTGTTAGCCTAGGCCAACTCGTCACCGGTTGGCGGACTTTGCGCGGGCAACTCCTTTGTCGTCTTTTCGGTATTGCCTCCCGAACGATCAATTCTCTGACTCGCGCTACCATCTCCTGTTTTGTCTCTTCGGTCAGCAGTCCCTCGGACACTTCGAACACTGCCCATAGTGAATTCATTTTGTCGAGCGTCTTCAGGAAACTGATGCTCAACGGCTGGATGTTGCCGCTTTTCGCGGCTTCGCATCGCTCCTGCGCGATGATCGAGCAGGCCATGAGCAATGCCGCCACCTCCTGGGCCGCTGTTTCTGGCGTATGGCTATGAAGAACGTCATTCCCGCGCATGTGGAGCTTGAGTTCCTTGTAGAATATCTCGTGTTCCCAGCGCAGGGCATAGAGCTCCAGCAATTCCTGCGCCGGATACTCCTGCTCATCAATAAGCGTCGTCCATAGCCTCTCCTCGCTCCACTGTCGTGCCCCCGGCTTCCTGATCCGGCCTCGAATCTCACGGATACGGATCTCCCCTTGATTCTCCCGCGGCCCATCAGCCTTCTTTCTGGGCACCCTGATGCTGACCAGCGCGCTTCCATCGGAGAGCCTTTCAGTCTTATGGCTCTTGTTGCTGCCGCGTGCCTTCACCAACAATTCACTATGTGCCGCCCGGCATGATTTCACGAGTTCGTCGAGATACTTCCCCCAACCGTAAAGCCGGTCGACAATCAGCAGACTCCTCTTCGGCAGACTCCCGAGAAGTTCTTTGGCCAGGGTCCATTCGCCTTCTCCTTTCAGGCCGACCGTCGCCGCCTACGGGTTGTGGATGCCAAGTTCCACGAGCGCGCACATCTCTATTTTCGCAAAGGCGGCGGTCATTCTCCTGGAGGCCGCCTTGCTCATGGCAGCCAGAACCTGCGGCGTGTTCGTGACGCTCCATTTCGAGCCATCGATCCCGCACAGGCGCAGCCCCTTGTAGAAACATCCCTTGTGTACGCGTCCATCGGCGAGGGGCTTTAACACCTGCTTCATGAGCCAAGCGAATGGCTCAAGCCCCATCCTCTGGCGCCGTTCCGAGAGCGAACTATCCTTGATCACCACCTCGAACAACTGGAACACATGGGCCGAGAAATGGCCAGCATCACTGATCACGTGATAGACCAGGGAGGCGAGAAGATCCCAGGCCGGCAGCTTGGGGTTGGGGCCGCGGCCTGGGTTCTGCAAGCGTTCGAAGCGATCGCGAACGAATCCGAAAAGATGTTCGAACTGACCAAGGAAACCGCTAACTTGGTTGGGATGGGAGTGAGGCATCCACCCCAATTATAACTATTATGGTAAAATGCAACATTTATCTAAAATATTTTGGATCTTTCCCTAAAGGCATTGACCCTTGGCCCGGCTTGCGTCCCGGTCTTTTCGGGTTGGCCTCGGGTTTTCCCTTCGAGAACGGAGCCGCCGATCTGTTCTGCTTGCGCTTCAACTCATCCAATTCTTTGCGCAGTCTTCGATCTTCCTCGCGAAGCTTGAGATTCTCCGCCTCCAACTGAGCAAACCGCTCCCGTAGACCGCGGACGAGCCGGATCAGTTCTCTCGTGAGGAGCGATTCAAGAGAATCGGACGACATCAATGGTTAAGATGTCTTAATTATCGAAGCTGTCAAGAGCTTGTTAGATGCGCTAATCAGTTACAGATTTCCTTTACTCTCGATAGAACGGTTGGGTAAGCGAGTTTGGTTGCGGCTTGGCCTGTCTGCCCGTCATCGCGCTGATCTGATCTGCGATGATCGCCATCGATCCAGTCGTTGACCGGGTTCCATGGCTGAATTGGTTGGCTGGCGGTTGGCGGTGGCATTTCTTTCTTTCCAGAGAAGCCGTGATCCTTGCCAGAGCACGGTGAGCGCGCGTAGGCTAGGCCCATCCGATTCAACCCAATCTGCACACTCTTCAATGAAAACCGCAAAAATTACCATCCGCGTCGCACCAGAAGTTGCCGAGAAGTTCCGCTGCATCTGCCGAATCGAGAATGTCAGCCAGTCCAATAAATTCACCGAATGGGTGGCGGTGGACTCCTGGAACGCCCAGGCCGCCATCCGAGAATTCCACGGCGCCCTCCTCCGTGTCCTCAAGCAAGGCGTTGCCAATCTCCGCGCCGACTACTAAGCCCGCTGCTGCACCCGCATCCGCCGGCCACAAGACACCCTTCGCCTCAGCGCCGCCTGCCACCCTCACCCGCGAAGGCATCCTCACCCTCACCCCAGCCGGCCAATCCCTCCTTGCCGACCTCGAGAAAGAGCGCCGCCAATCCCAAGCCGCCTAACTTCACCCCTCCGATCTCCCATCTTCCCTCTCCCACGCCGAAGGCGGCCCCATCTCCCATCTTCGACACCGAATGCCCCATCACGTCATCTACTTCCACGCGCCTGGCCGATACTTCAGCCACCGCACCTTCCACTCCTTCACCCGGGCCCTCACCTACCCACCTACCCACCTACCCACATACCCACATACCCACATACCCACCCACATACCCACATACCCACCTACCCACCTACCCACCTACCCACCTACCCACCTACCCACCTACCCACATACCCACCTACCCACCTACCCACCTACCCACCTACCCACCTACCCACCTACCCACCTACCCACCTACCCACCTACCCACCTACCCACCTACCCACCTACCCACCTACCCACCTACCCACCTACCCACCTACCCACCTACCCACCTACCCACCTACCCACCTACCCACCTACCCACATACCCACATACCCACATACCCACATACCCACATACCCATCTCGACAAGCTCGGCATCCTCGCCGCCACCGACGACGGCGACGCCGGCCTCCTGCACGGGCTCGCCGTCACCGACGCCGCCCTTTTCTACTGGAGCACCGACCATCCCACTCCCCACCGCTGCGAGCAGCTCAATCCCCTCGTCGGCGAGTGGGCCCCCCTCACCTACACCGAGTATCTCCGGGTATCCTCCGCCTACCCCGACCACCCTGGCATTCGCGTCATCCCCGCCTCCCACGCCCGCTACCCACGCCCCCCTTCACCTCCTCTAACCTAACCCCCCACTTCTACCCTCTCCCATCTCCGGCACCAGCCGGCCGCTTCGCCACCTCTAACTTCTCGCTTCTCCGGCACCAGCCGGCCCTCTGCGCCCTCTGCGCCCTCTGCGCCTCTGTGCGAGACCATCTGAACGCTTCGCTCCGATCTCCGATCTCCCATCTCCCATCTCCGATCTCCGAACTCCGAACTCCCATCTACGATGAAACCGAATTCCCCAATCCTCTCTTTTCTTCTCATGGGCGGCCTATGCCTATCCGCCTTGCTGTCCCCGCTTTCCGCCGATTTGGTCGCGGTCTGGAAACTTGATGGCGATGCCACGGACAGTTCCGGGAATGGTCACGACGGTGAAGTCATTGACGGGGCGTTCAGCGACGACACGCCGGAAGTTCTGGTGGGCCAGTCCTTCTCCCCGGAGGGAGGGCACATCGAGGTGCCGCATTCCGAGGAGCTTTCGATCACCCAGGCCATCACCATCAGCGTGTTCGTCAAGCCGGAAGAGAATGCCTGGGAAGGCATCATTGCGAAAAATCCCAGCGATGGATCCGCCGAGAATCATGCGGGGAATTATGAGCTGCGAATCAACAGCGGCGGACGTTGGCTGGATTTCCTGTTTCAACGGGGAGGTAGCGACGACACGGTGACTCTGTCAGCCCAGTCGGCAGTGGTCGAGTCGAATGTGTGGAGCCATGTGGCGGTCACGGCCGATGTGGAGTCGGGCGACGTGAATTTCTACCTCAACGGCGAGTTGATCGAGACCCTGAAGGAAATCATCGCTGTCGATGAGTTCCCTGCCAACGAAAACCCTCTCTACATCGGTTCACGCGCGGATCTGTTCACCATGTTTGACGGCTTGATAGACGAGCTTTCGCTCTGGAATGAGGCGCTCGACGCTGACCGGATCGCTCTTCTTGCGGAAGGTCCGGCCAGCCTTGAAGACGCGCCGGACGCCGATGGCGATGGCATTCCCGATTTCTTCGAGGAACGTTTCGCCTTTCTGGATCCCAACAACGCGGCCGACGGCGAAGCGGATCAGGACGGGGATGGCGTTTCCAATGCCGCGGAATTCGCCGCACGGACGAACCTGGAGAGCGATGACACGGATGAAGACGGTTTGTCAGATGGCGTCGAGACCAATACTGGAGTGTTTGTCAGTGCGTCGGATCGGGGAACCGATCCCCGGCGGGCCGATACCGATGGAGATGGCCTGGCCGATGGCGTGGAGTCGAATTCGGGAACCTTTGTCGACGCGTCGGACCCGGGAACGAACCTATTGCTAGCGGACACTGACGAAGACACTTTTAGTGATTTTGTGGAAGTGACCCTTGGGAGCCATCCTCTCGATCCCGCCAGCCAGCCCGATGGCATCGTGTTCGCGGATTCCGGTGAGAGCTGGGACCTGGGCACCTCGTGGACGGATGGCCAACCACCCGTTGCGGGCAAGAGTTACCTTGTGGTGAGCAGCGTGGCGCCGGTCATCGAGAGCCCGGCCTCGGCGAACCCCGTCTTTGGCGGCGATCGCCTGAATTTGATTGGGCCGGAGACGCAGCTGATCCTGAATCATTCCGGCACGGCTTCCATTCCCGAATTGGGGATCGACGGCGGGACTTTGGCCAAGGAGCGTCGGGGCGCCGGCGGGCTGGGAGTGGCCGGGGACACCCTGACATTTACGCATCCGAGCACCATCGACCTTCGCCAGCCAGGTGTGTTTTCGATTGGCGCGACCCTGGCGGGGACGAGTTCGATCATGGTGAAGACCTCGGGGAACGAGGCCCTGGCCTCCAACAGCACTCTCGAGCTGCGGGCGTCCAACAGCGGCTTCTCCGGGGACTGGCATTTGGAGAATGTCACTTTGAAAGGGACGGGTGTCGACGCATTGGGAAGCGGTAACGTGACGCTGCTCAACGCGATTTTCGATCTGGACTACAACTTGAATAACGTGGACGGCTCCCTGGACATTTCGGGTGAGGACAGCCGCATTTTTCTCGACCAAACTCTGGCCTTCGGGCAGCTCACCATCAATGGCGGGGCGCTGGAAGTGCCGGCGGGCGTCTATGATTTTGAGGGGCTCGGGACAGTGTTCGAGGGCGGATTGCAACCGATTTTTGTCAACAGCGGAGGTCTTTTGGTGGTGGGCGGCGATTCGGACAGCGATGGTCTTCCAGACTTCTGGGAGGAGGAGCGCTTTGGGAACCTCGAGGAGTCGGGTGACGGCGATGGGGACGGTGATGGATTGAGCAACACGCGTGAGTTTCTCTTCGGGACGAATCCCGGCGAGGCGGACACCGATGGGGACGGTTTGACCGATTTGGAAGAGATCGAGGGGCGTGGAAGCGATCCGACATTGGCGGATACCGATGAGGACGGGCTCTCGGACTTGGTGGAGAGCAACACCGGGGTGTTTGTCAGTGCGGAAGACCGGGGAACGGATCCCGCTCGGGCGGACACGGATGGCGATGGCCTGGAGGATGGTGTGGAGGACAACTCGGGGGTGTTCGTTTCCGCTGAGGCGACCGGGACGGATCCAAACAACCGGGATACGGATGGCGATGGCGGTGCGGACGGCGCCGAAGTGCGGGCCGGCTCCAATCCGCTGGATGGCAATGATGCCTCATCGATTCCGGACGGCACCGTCGGCTTGTGGACCTTCGATGCCGATGGGCCGGTGCAGCCGGACCTGTCCGGCTCGGGCAACGATGCCACGGTGGAGGGAGCTTCCTGGGTTGATGATCCCGAGCGCGGGGGCGTGATGATGATCGGCGATAACCAGCACCTGGAAGTGCCTGATGCCGACAGTCTCGACATCGCCGAGGCGATCACGATCGCCGCCTGGGTGAAACCCATCGGAGAAATCGGATGGGACGGCATCCTGGCCAAGAATCCGAGCGATGATTCGGCTCCCAATCACGCGGGCAACTATGAATGGCGGATCGAGAACGGAGGCCGGTTCGTGCATTTTCTCCATCAGCAAGGCGGTACCGATGACACGGCGTTTCATGAGGGTCAGAGTTCCATCATTGCGCCGGATGTCTGGACGCACGTGGTGGTGACCGCCGACATCGTCAGCGGCGACGTGGCCTTCTACATCAACGGGGAACTGAGCGAGACCTTGGAGGGCATCATCGGAGTGGATGAGTTTCCGGTGAATGAGAACCCGCTCATCATCGGATCCAGGGCGGATTTCTTCACGCCGATGAATGGTTTCCTCGATGATGTCATGCTGTTGAACCGGGCGGTCGGGGCCGACGAGGTTCCGGTGATCATGCTAGGTGGCTTCTCCGGGGGCGGCGATCCGGGGAACGGTGGTGGGCCGCGGGCGGACTTCGCGATCTCGAACGTGCGCACAGGAACCGGTGGCAACATCCGTTTTGAGGTCGTGTCGGCGGATGGTGAGTCCTACGCGCTGGAGTTTTCGGAGAATCTCATCGATTGGGAAGTGAGAGTGGATGCCGTGGCCTCAGAGGGTGCGATGACGGTGATTCGCACGCCCTTGCCGGAAGGTTCACAGGGTTTTTTCCGGATGCGATTGAAATAAGAGAGTCACCGCCTTTGGCACCAACGACAGCACGCGTTTTCATGAGAAATTATTACTTTGTCAGTATCTTTGTTGGCTTGTTGGGCGTCTGCCCGGCCTCGTCCGATAGCGTGGTGGTTTTCAACGAGATCATGTACCACCCCGAGGAAGGGGGGGCGGAGTGGGTCGAGTTGCACAACCAGATGACGGTGAACATCGACCTCTCGCGTTGGCGGCTGGATGGCGGAATCGATTTCGCCTTTCCTGAGGGAACGATCATTCCGGGCGGCGGCTATCTGGTCATCGCGGGGAACCCGGAATTGACGGAGGGCGCTATGGGGCCGTTCAACCGGCGCTTGGCCAATGGTGGCGAGTCCATCCGCTTGTACAGTGCCAGTGATCGCCTGATGAACCGGGTGGACTACGACGACGAAAACGACTGGCCGGTGGGGCCGGACGGTTCGGGCTTTTCACTGGCCAAGGTCCGCCGCGACAGCGCAGCCGAGGATGCGGCGAACTGGTGGTGGAGTGACGAACCGGGCGGCTCGCCGGGCCGGGAGAATTTCCCCGGGGATCGAGTCGAGACGGGTGCATTGCGGCTCAACGAGATCACCGGCGAAGATCCCGATCGGGTGGAGGTGGAGCTGGTGAATGCGAGTGGGAGCAGCTTGGACCTGGCGGGGCAAGTGCTGGTTCACTCGGGTAATGAAGCGGCGGTGCCCCTGCCGGCCGTCTCCTTGGAGCCGGGAGAGATGACCACACTGGTCATCGGCGGTGCGAAGACCGGGGACCGGCTTTTTCTCTACGGGCCGGACAAGTCTAGCCTGCTGGATGCCGCCCAGGTGAAAAGGCGCGCTCGAGGACGCTTTCCCGACGGTTCAGGCGACTGGTTTTTCACCTCGGAAGTGACCATTGAAATCCCTAACAAAGTGGAACGATCAACGGATATTGTGATCAATGAAATTCTCTATCATCACCGGCCTCAATACCGGGACGGCGAAACACCTTTCGCCGAGATCGATCACGAGTGGATCGAACTCTACCATCGTGGCCAATCGCCGGTGGATTTGACGGATTGGGAACTGGATGGCGAAGTGGAGTATGCCTTTCCGGAGGATACCATCTTGGATCCCGGTGCCTACCTGGTGATCGACAATCGCGAAGGGACTGGCTTTGAGGGCCGCCTGCCCAATAGCGGAGGCCTTGTTCAGCTCAAAGATGCGAAGGGGAACCTTGCCGACGAGGTTCGTTATTTCGACGATGGCGATTGGCCGGAGGCCGCGGACGGGGGTGGATCGAGTCTAGAATTGATCGACCCGAGGGCGGACAATGCCAATCCCATGGCCTGGAGCGCCAGTGACGAGAGCGCTCGGACAGCCTGGCAAGAAATTCGTTATCGGGGTGTGGCGGAGGCCAGCAGCGTGGGTCCCGACAACGCCTGGCGGGAGTTTGTCGTCGGCCTTCTATACGAGGGAGAAACTCTGATCGACGACATCCAGGTGATCGAGGATCCAGATGGGCGCGCGATTCCCTTGATCAATAACAGCACCTTCCAAGCCAGCATTTTTGGGGGCGGTCCTTTGCGGAACTGGCGGCTTCGAGGCAATCACCGGCATGGGGAAATCGTGCCCGATCCCGAGGATCCGGAGAATGATGTGCTGCGTCTGGTGGCGACGGGCCCGACCGGGCACATGCACAACAATGTGGAAATCACGTTGTCTGGCGGGGCGCGAATTTCCAACGGCGAGACTTACGAGGTTCGTTATCGGGCGCGCCCGGTGAACGGATCACCCCAGGTCCTCACGCGACTCTATTTCAATCGCCTGGCCAGGACGACGATTCTGCAAACTCCCGCCGAGATGGGTACTCCAGGGAAACCCAATTCGCGTTTCCGTGCCAATGTCGGGCCGACCTTGTCGTCTCTCTCGCATCAACCGGCGGTGCCGTCTGCGGAGGAGTCGGTGACCGTTCAAGTGCGTGCTGCGGACCCTGACGGAGTGGAGGATCTCAGGCTGCACTGGTCGGTTGACGGCGGTGAGTTTCAGGAAACGGCGATGATGTTGGAGGAAGAAGGCGAGGGCGATGTCTATGCGGTGGGACTGCCGCCCCAGGCCCCGGACGCGGTGGTCAATTTCTACGTTTCCGCCACCGATGGTGCCGGCGTGGAATCGATTCACCCCGCCGGGGGACCGGCAGCGCGGGCGCTTTACCAAGTGCGCGATCCCGGTCGCCTGGAAGAGGGGAGCCGCCTGAATCCCTTCCGCATCATCATGACTCCGGAGGACACGGCGTGGCTGCACGAAGACATCCGACTGATGAGCAACGGTCGCCTGTCGGCGACGGTAATCTACAAGGAGAGCAAGATTTTTTACAATGTAGGGGTTCGCTTGAAGGGAAGTGAGCGCGGCCGGGTGACCACGCCGCGATTGGGTTTCAACGTGAAGTTCCCTTCGCAGCGTCGGTTCCGTGGCATTCATCGTACGGTGGCCATCGATCGTTCGGAGGGTGTCAACTTCGGTCAATTTGAAATGCTGTTCAATCAGATGATGACTCATTCGGGGAGCATTCCGTCGGAATACAATGATTTGATTTACGTGATCCCGCCTCAAGACCGGCATACCGGCGCGGCGGAGCTTCAGTTGGCGCGGTATGGCGACATCTTCTTGGATTCGCAGTTCGAAGATGGAAGCGAAGGCAATCTCTATGAGTATGAATTGGTTTACTATCCAACCACGGACGATGCCGAGGGATACAAGCGCCCGCAGCCGGATTCGGTGGTGGGCACGCCGATTCGTGACCTCGGAGATCATCGCGAGGACTATCGATGGACCTACCTATTGAAGAACAATCGCTCGCGCGATGCCTTTGCGCCCATCATGGAGTACGCGAAGCTGTTTTCCCTGGGAGACACCGCTTTTCAGGAAGCGCTGCCTGGGATAGTCGATGTCGATCGCTGGCTTCAGGGCATGGCGCTGGCATTGTTGTCAGGATCCGGCGATCAGTACGGCGCCAATAGCCAGCACAACGCGATGTTTTACCAGCGGCCTGATGGCAAGTTCATCCTTTTTCCGCACGACTTGGACTTCGCCCGCAGTGAGTCGCGCTCGATCACGGAGAACACGGCCTTGAGGAAGATCCTTCGCAACCCGGCCTACGAGAGAATGTATCTGGGACACGTCCACAACATCCTCGAGACGACTTTCAATGAGAGTTACATGACTCGCTGGGCCCGGCATTTCGGCGAGCTTTTGCCAGGGCAAAATTTCGAGGGACACCTGAATTACGTCATTGGGCGTTCTCGAAACGCCAAGACTCAGCTCAATCGAATGGCGCCGCAGACGAATTTCAGCATCCAGGCGAATAGCGGACAAGATTTCGAAGTGGATGCCTTGACGGCGAAGATCGAAGGCTCGGGAGGATTGAATCTGCATCGCCTGAAGCATGTGGAGACGGGCGATCTCTACATTCCGGAGTGGTTGGACCTGGAGACCTGGACGGTGATGCTGACATTGCAGCCGGGAGTGAATGTCTTCACCTTGCAAGGCCTGGACGTTTTGGGGGGCACGGGCTCGCTGTTCTCGCCTGTCGGACGTGCTGAATTGGTCATCACTTCGACGGCGGAGCCGAACGACGGGGAGGGAGAGGGTGAGGCCCTGCGCATTCTCGATGTGGCCGTGAACGACGGGGGCGAGAGCTTGATCGTGACTTACGAGCGACGTGTGGTGGCAGAGGAAGTCGTGTTGGCCGAGTGGTCGGGTGATTTGCGAGAATGGTCGGAAGTGCCGGCTGCCGTGGAGACCTCGGTGGCCAGGGATGGAGACTGGGAGACGTTCACGCTCCGCGTCGAGCGGAAGCCGAATGAGCCGGCCAATTACCTGCGCCTGCGAAGTTTTCGGCCTCGAGCCTGAGAAGGCTTGTGTGGCCGTGTGCGAGTGGGATTGAACTCGACATGGCGCGGGAAGCATGGCTGAGTGGAACTGCCATGTTGAGCTTTCATGACTCCTCACCGTCGTGGAGCGGGACGCGTCGAAGTTTTCTGCGCGTGGGTAGTCTCGCCCTGGGAGGGCTTTCCTTGCCGCAATGGCTGGAGACGCAAGCTGCGTTGAATTCACTGGGAGCTTCGCTCAAGGACAAGTCGGTCGTGTTTCTGTTCATGCACGGCGGGCCCTCGCAGACGGAGACTTTTGATCCGAAAATGACGGCGCCTTCGGAGATTCGGAGCGTGACGGGTGAAGTGAAGACCACGCTCCCCGGCATCACTTATGGGGGAACCTTCGAGCGCCTGGCCAGGCAGGCTCATCGCTGCGCCGTGGTGCGCTCGTTTGCCACGGGCGATGGCAAGCACGACATCAAGCCCATCGTGGGCGCCGATTCGTTGGGGGCGAATCTCGGTTCGCTGTATGCGAGGGTGGCGGGAGCGACGCGTGCGGACTCTGGCATGCCGACCAATGTGGCGTTGATGCCGAAAGCGGTGGACGAGTCAGCGCGGGACGTCACGATGCAGTTTGGAAAGTTTGACGCCACCGGTCCGGTGGGCTCGGCCTACGCGCCGTTCATGCCGGGTGGCGGGGGCGCCTTGCAGGATGACATGACCTTGCATTTAGAGCGTGGGCGCCCGGATGACCGCCGAGACTTGTTAGGCCAGCTCGATCGCATGAAGCGCTCGCTGGACCAAACGGGGGGCGGAGCGCTCACGCGCTTTCAAGCTCAGGCCTTCGACACGCTCATCGGCGGCGTTTCGGATGCTTTCGATCTGGAAACGGAAGATCCCCGGGTGGTAGCTCGTTATGACACGAGCCATCTGGTGTCTCCGGACTCCATCCGCACGGTCTGGAACAATCACCGGAACTACCGCGATCATGGGCAGTCTCTCGGCAAGCTCATGCTTATGGCGCGCCGCCTCTGCGAGCGCGGCTGCGGCTTTGTCACGGTGACCACGAATTTTGTGTGGGACATGCACGCCGACGCGAACAACGCCACCATGGAGGAGGGCATGCGCTACGTCGGACTCCCTTTCGATCATGCGGTGTCGGCCTTCATCGAGGACGTGGCTGAGCGCGGCCTCAGCGATAAGATTCTTCTGGTGTGTTGCGGCGAGATGGGCCGCACGCCGAAGCTGAACAACCGCGCGGGCCGGGATCACTGGGGCAGGCTCGCGCCGCTCCTGTTGTCCGGAGGGGGCCTGAACATGGGACAGGTGATCGGAGAGTCGACCCGCGACGCGGGTGAGCCCAACAGCGAGCCGGTGACCAAGGCCGACCTGGTGAGCACGATCATGCACACGCTGTTCGATGTCAGTCAGGTGAGGCTGCTCGATCATCTGCCGCGCGATGTGGCCAGAGTGGTGACGGGCGGCGAGCCCATTCCCGGGCTAATGTGAGGGTTGGATGAGAAGCGGATTCGGCGCGGCCCGGGAAGGACGGCGTCCCCACCGTCCGCGGTGTGGCCGAATTGCCGGAAGCGCGGTTGGGTTTGGCCGTCCTGGTGGCGATGTGGACCGCGGAAAGGAATTCCGCGCTAGTGTGCCCGGCATGGGCCTTAACTAATGACATGAAACGATGACATCGGAGCTGATGAGAGCAACCGTAGCTGAACCGCAAGGCGACGCCCGCGAGGGTGGATCTGAAGGAAGCGGCAGGCAAATCCGCGGCCATAGGAACACGAACCGGCAGCGAGGCAGGCTGTGGGCGGCGAGCGTGCTAGTAAACGCGAAGCCCAAAGCTCATCAAGACATGGCAAGCAGAGCCGGATGGGATGCGGAGAAAGTTAAGGACCTTACCCGGGGAGATCTCTCCTGTGAGAGCAGGAGAGAAGTCAGCAGAAGCCATAGTAGCAGAGAGCAGAGCCGGGGGCTGGAAGAAGCCCGTGGAAACTGTGAAACCGGAAAACGCTCTCCTGTGAAGGGCGGAAGGAACCAACAGCAGCGCTCTACGGAGCATTGCACCCCAGGGCAGAATACGCCCCGACGTCAGCAGGACGTACGGACAAAGGATCCCGAATTCCTGCGCGAACCCAAAGAGCCCACGCGATGCAGTCGCGGCAAGCCCTGCGGAGAGAGGAACTCCTGGAGGTGCGCGTGAACCGCGAACGGACAGCAAAGCTGGAGGGACTGATGGAGAAGGCCATCAGGTCGGGAAACTGGGGAGCCGCCCTTTACGCCGTTGAGCGTAATGACGGGGCACCCGGCCCCGACGGCATGAGGGCCGACGAACTCAGAGCACACCTCGCCATCCATGGCGAAGTGATCAAGAAGAGGCTGCTAGAGGGCAGCTACAAGCCCGGCGCTGCAAAGCGTCGAGACATCCCCAAGCTCAGCGGCGGAACCCGCCCGCTGAGCATCCCAAACGTGCAAGATCGCTTCGTGCAGCAACTTCTGCTCGGGGTGCTCCGGCCGGTGTTCGAACCCCGTTTCAGCGAAAGCAGTTACGGATTTCGTCCCGGACGCAGCGCCCACGATGCGGTGGAAGCCGCCCAGAGCTTTGCCCGGGAGGGGTTTACCCACGTCGTCGACATGGACATTACCAAGTTCTTCGACAAGGTGAACCACGACATCCTGATGAGTAAAATTGGGACCGTGATAGGGGACAAAACCGTGATGAAACTCATCGGCAAATACCTGCGAGCCGGGGTGGTGATGCCCGACGGGTTAAAGGTCAGCAGCGAAGAAGGAACGCCGCAAGGCGGCCCGCTTTCGCCGCTACTGGCCAATATCTACCTCGACGCGCTGGACAAGGAGCTGGAGAAACGCGGACTGCGATTCGCCCGCTACGCCGATGACTGCAACATTTACGTAAAGAGCCAAGTCGCAGCGGAGCGTGTGCTTGCCAGCCTCACTGGCTGGATCAAGCGCCACCTCCGGCTGGAGGTCAGCGAGAGCAAAAGCGGGGTGGGGAGGCCTTGGGAACGGAAGTTCCTGGGGTTCATCATCACCAGCGCGCTGCTCATCGGGATTGCTCCTGCAAGCCTCACCCGGTTTGAAGACCGCGTGAGAGAACTCTGGAACGCCCGGCAACCACTGATCAGCGAGCAACTGCGCGACCAATGGCGAAGTTACGTGAACGGCTGGTGGGGCTACTACCGGCGCTGCGAATGGCGACGGGACATCTACCGGAAAGAACCGTGGATCCGTCGCCACATTCGCAAATGCTTCTGGCAACGTTGGCATAAAAGCAAGGGACGGGAATCCGCCCTGCGCCGACTCGGCCTACCGCCGAGTCGAGCCATCGTCGGGAGGAACAGTCGTGGAGCGTGGCGCATGGCAGGAAACCCTGTCATGCACGAAGCCCTCAACAACCGAACTCTGAGACGCTACGGGTTCCTGATGGCATCAGGAACCCGTAGCGTCTCAGAGTTCGCCCCAGCGTTTCATAAAATGGCCAGTCAGGCCATCATGTCAGCGATTCCGTAAGACGGCGTCGGAAAGAGTCGTAATGGCCTGAATTGGTGGGTGTTGAGCGTGTTGAAGCTGGCGCTAAGAGGGCGAACAGTTTCGTGTGGCGGTTCTCGGGCGAATTTCGGAGGGCTCGAGCCGCGAAATGGATCCCCCTGTCGGCAATAGGCAACAGGAAGCCAGACCGCTCCGATGACGGACGTGAACCCAAGGTTACCGAGAGCGCAGGGCGGGCGTTCCTCAGCCCGGAGCCGGTGGCGGCCACCATCGATCCTCTCGCATGGAGGCGGCGATTTGACGGGCAAAATAGATGGCCGTGTGTCCACGGCGTATCTCTGGCTTCAAGTTGCGCTTGTGGAAGCAGTGGAACACGGCGTGGGCCATGAACATGATCAGCCACAGAACGAGAATGGAATTGGGATGATGATGATAGCAATGACCGGAATGCCAGCGGGAGCAGAGTTCGTTAAAGCCTTCGTTTTCGACCTTCCAACGGTCGTGCCCGAAATGGAAGATGGTCTTGGCATCGGCCATTGAGCGGGGCATGGTCGTCGCCCACCACCAGTGGCTATCGATGGGAGTCTCGACCCAATCCCCAGCGACGCGCTCGCGACGGATGCCAGTCTCATGGGAATGAACAACGCGAAGAGGAGTGTGAATGGATTCAGTGCAGAAGCCCTCAGCCTCTTGTAAATGAACGTGCCGCGCGGGCTTGCCCGGTGCAGCCGGAGTCTCAAATGATTCTGGCTCTTGCTCCTCAAGGGGCAGGAGCGTGCGGGCTTCGGACAATAGCTCAGGCTGATTATCCTTGAGTACGGCAACAAGGTATTTGCCGTGGTCTTCAAGAAGATTGATCACGGAGGGACGCAGGTAGAGCGCATCGGCAGTGAGCACGTCAAAGCAGCGTGGGTGGTCCTTAAGGACGCGAGTTATCAGCCGTATAGCCGCAGCGACTTCGTCGTCTCCAGGATCTCCGTCTTCACCAGGCTCAAGCATTTCCACGTCGAGAAGCAATGGAAAATCCTCACAGATAATCTGAAACGCGACCAAGCGGTGGTAGAACTGTGTTTTGACCTCGTCTCCGACGGCGATCCGGCGTTGGAGACACTTTGGACAACAACGTTTGTAGCTACAGTGAGTTTCGCGACCATCGACGGCGGCAAGCATCCAACCGCGCTGTGGGGCAAGGATTTTGTTGCGTTTGAGGCAGAAGTAAATGTGTCCGAGACACCCTCGCACACTGTCAGGCTCGATGCGCTCGGAGACATACGCCAGTTCGTCGGCGCTGGGCAAACGGTGATTACCGAGCCAACGGGTCCAGCTGCTCTTGTTCCGGTGTTGCTCGAGTTCGTTGAAGCTTGGTAACCGGCAGCAGAACATGGCGAAGAATGCTGCCGGGAAAACTCGAGTGGGAATCTGTGGTTTGGGACGAGAGTCACGCACCCGCAGCCTCCACTGTTGGCGGAGGCTGAAAATCTTGTCCGCGTAAGTTAGTAGTCGCGTGAGAATGGTCGCTTCTTTTTTGGTGGAGAATTGCGCCCGGACTTGGCTTTGCCGGCTGATTTCTTACCGGTCTTGCCCTTCTTCTTGGCGGAGCTACTCGCCGCTCTGGCCTTGGTTTTTGCCTCCTCGAGTCGGAGGCGCCCCTGCTCGTCGAGGGCTTCCAGCAGAGCATTCGCCTTCTGGAAATCATCGATCCAGCGTCTCGCCTGAGCTTCCAACGGTCTGGGGACGTGCAGCATGGTGGTCTTGCCCTTGCGAGTCTGACCGATGGCCAAGGAGCGATGGCGCAAGGAGTCGTCGGAAGCGCAACGGCAAGTGGGCTTGCCGCATTTACGAGAGAGTTCGATGGGCGAGCCGTGAAGGAAGCCTTCGGCCTGGTCGAGGAGCTGGCGGAGGCGGCTGCGAATCTGGCGTTCGGTGGGGGCAGGGAGTTTCTGCTTGGCATGAAGGTCGGCTCGTTCGGCGCACTGTAATATAAGACTATTACAGAAACAAGCTTAAAAAAGATGAAATAACGAATGCGAATTTGCCATGGGGTCAAAAATGGGCGCTGCCGATCCGAATTACCCAAAAATACAGGGCTTGAGCCGCCTCAGCCGCCTATCTTACGGAATCGCTGCGTCTGCCAGAACGCCCTTGAGGCCACCCTGCGACAAGGAGCCCAAATGCTTCTTCAGGCCGCCATCGACAACGAAGTCTCCGACTACATTCAAGCCCATCAACATCAGCGTGATGACCAGGGTCATCGCCAAGTCGTCCGCAACGGCCATCTTCCTGAAGCGACAACTTCAGACTGGAATAGGGAACGTTCCTGTTCGGCAGCCCAGGATCAATGATCGCCGATCAGGCCAGCGGTTCACCAGCGCCATCCTTCCGCCGTACCTACGCCGAGTCGCTTCACTGGACAACCTCATCCCAGCACTCTACCTGCGAGGAATCTCAACCTCCGAGATGAGTCGAGCCTTAGAGCCGATCCTCGGTGAGAACGCATCGGGACTTTCTGCAGCCAACATCGTTCGACGAGGAAGAGCAATAGGAGAAAGAACGCGAGCAATGGAGCAAGCGTGACCTCAGCGACAAGGAATACGTCTATCTCTGGGCCGACGGGATCTACTTCCATGTCAGGCTCAATGACGACCGCCCGTGTGTTCTCGTCATTGTCGGCTCCTTACCCGATGGAACCAAGGAATTGGTAACCATCAGCGATGGAGAACGAGAGAGCAAACTGTCCTGGAAAAATGTGCTCAGAGATCTCGAGAAACGAGGATTGAAGATCCCCACGAAATTGAGTATCGCCGATGGAGCTCTCGGGTTCTGGAGTGCCTTGGAAGAGGAATATCCGACAAGCAAACAGCAACGATGTTGGGTGCACAAGACAGCCAACATCCTCGACAAGCTGCCGAAGAAAGTGCAGCCCCTTGCCAAGGAACGCATCCATGAGATCTACATGGCGGAAACAAAGAAGGCCGCCTTGGAGGCCTATGACGAGTTCTTCACGCTCTACGAAGCCAAGGAACTGCGCAAAAATAAAGTGAACATTTACTTCGGGGGTTTGATTGTGTAATTCCATGAGCCGTGTGTTTCGTGCCTTTCCAGTTTTACGGCGGCCAGTTTCTCGTCCGTCACTTTGATCCCCGTCTCGTAGCTTTTGGTATCGAGCCTGGCCCTGACCTTCATGCCTCCCTTCGTCGTTGTGCTTCCAATCAACTCGACGATCGTCTGCAGGGTTGCCAGTGGCTCGCCTTGCCAGTTCTGGGTGATGTAGCTGAAGAGACGGTGCTCGATCTTGTTCCACTTACTTGTCCCCGGCGGGAAGTGGCAGACGACCAACTTCAGCCCGGTCTCGTTCGCCAACTCCTGGAGCGAAAGCTTCCAAAGCCGCGAGCGGTGGCTGTTGCTCCCACCGCCATCGGCGGTGATTAGCAGCCGACGGGCGTGGGGGAACCGCGCAGAGCCCACTTCCGTCCACCACAACAGGATGCTGCCAGCGATTCCGTAAGACGGCGTCGGAAAGAGTCGTAATGGCCTGAATTGGTGGGTGTTGAGCGTGTTGAAGCTGGCGCTAAGAGGGCGAACAGTTTCGTGTGGCGGTTCTCGGGCGAATTTCGGAGGGCTCGAGCCGCGAAATGGATCCCCCTGTCGGCAATAGGCAACAGGAAGCCAGACCGCTCCGATGACGGACGTGAACCCAAGGTTACCGAGAGCGCAGGGCGGGCGTTCCTCAGCCCGGAGCCGGTGGCGGCCACCATCGATCCTCTCGCATGGAGGCGGCGATTTGACGGGCAAAATAGATGGCCGTGTGTCCACGGCGTATCTCTGGCTTCAAGTTGCGCTTGTGGAAGCAGTGGAACACGGCGTGGGCCATGAACATGATCAGCCACAGAACGAGAATGGAATTGGGATGATGGTGATAGCAATGACCGGAATGCCAGCGGGAGCAGAGTTCGTTAAAGCCTTCGTTTTCGACCTTCCAACGGTCGTGCCCGAAATGGAAGATGGTCTTGGCATCGGCCATTGAGCGGGGCATGGTCGTCGCCCACCACCAGTGGCTATCGATGGGAGTCTCGACCCAATCCCCAGCGACGCGCTCGCGACGGATGCCAGTCTCATGGGAATGAACAACGCGAAGAGGAGTGTGAATGGATTCAGTGCAGAAGCCCTCAGCCTCTTGTAAACGAACGTGCCGCGCGGGCTTGCCCGGTGCAGCTGGAGTCTCAAATGATTCTGGCTCTTGCTCCTCAAGGGGCAGGAGCGTGCGGGCTTCGGACAATAGCTCAGGCTGATTATCCTTGAGTACGGCAACAAGGTATTTGCCGTGGTCTTCAAGAAGATTGATCACGGAGGGACGCAGGTAGAGCGCATCGGCAGTGAGCACGTCAAAGCAGCGTGGGTGGTCCTTAAGGACGCGAGTTATCAGCCGTATAGCCGCAGCGACTTCGTCGTCTCCAGGATCTCCGTCTTCACCAGGCTCAAGCATTTCCACGTCGAGAAGCAATTGAAAATCCTCACAGATAATCTGAAACGCGACCAAGCGGTGGTAGAACTGTGTTTTGACCTCGTCTCCGACGGCGATCCGGCGTTGGAGACACTTTGGACAACAACGTTTGTAGCTACAGTGAGTTTCGTGACCATCGACGGCGGCAAGCATCCAACCGCGCTGTGGGGCAAGGATTTTGTTGCGTTTGAGGCAGAAGTAAATGTGTCCGAGACACCCTCGCACACTGTCAGGCTCGATGCGCTCGGAGACATACGCCAGTTCGTCGGCGCTGGGCAAACGGTGATTACCGAGCCAACGGGTCCAGCTGCTCTTGTTCCGGTGTTGCTCGAGTTCGTTGAAGCTTGGTAACCGGCAGCAGAACATGGCGAAGAATGCTGCCGGGAAAACTCGAGTGGGAATCTGTGGTTTGGGACGAGAGTCACGCACCCGCAGCCTCCACTGTTGGCGGAGGCTGAAAATCTTGTCCGCGTAAGTTAGTAGTCGCGTGAGAATGGTCGCTTCTTTTTTGGTGGAGAATTGCGCCCGGACTTGGCTTTGCCGGCTGATTTCTTACCGGTCTTGCCCTTCTTCTTGGCGGAGCTACTCGCCGCTCTGGCCTTGGTTTTTGCCTCCTCGAGTCGGAGGCGCCCCTGCTCGTCGAGGGCTTCCAGCAGAGCATTCGCCTTCTGGAAATCATCGATCCAGCGTCTCGCCTGAGCTTCCAACGGTCTGGGGACGTGCAGCATGGTGGTCTTGCCCTTGCGAGTCTGACCGATGGCCAAGGAGCGATGGCGCAAGGAGTCGTCGGAAGCGCAACGGCAAGTGGGCTTGCCGCATTTACGAGAGAGTTCGATGGGCGAGCCGTGAAGGAAGCCTTCGGCCTGGTCGAGGAGCTGGCGGAGGCGGCTGCGAATCTGGCGTTCGGTGGGGGGCAGGGAGTTTCTGCTTGGCATGAAGGTCGGCTCGTTCGGCGCACTGTAATATAAGACTATTACAGAAACAAGCTTAAAAAAGATGAAATAACGAATGCGAATTTGCCATGGGGTCAAAAATGGGCGCCGCCGATCCGAATTACCCAAAAATACAGGGCTTGAGCCGCCTCAGCCGCCTATCTTACGGAATCGCTGTTGGCGAAACGCTCGCGTTCGGCTCTCCTTGCCACCCGTCATGCCCAAGCTTGCCGCCTTTCCCAAGGCCTTCATGAACGCTCTCTGCAAAACGGGGGAAATGCGTCTGTCCGAGTGGATCGACCTCGCCGCGAAACTTCCCATCGACGGCCTGGAATGGTACGCCGGGTTTCTCGAGATGGAGGATCCGGGAGCCTGGGAAACCTTCCGGCAGCAGGTGGCCTCCAAGGGCCTCGAGATCCCCATGCTCTGCTGCTCCCCCGACTTCACCCACCCCGACCCGGGCTTCCGCGCGAAGGAGATCGCCAAGGAAAAGGGCTGGATCGACATGGCTGCGGCCTTGGGTGCCTCGTACTGCCGGGTGCTCTCGGGGCAGCGCCGGCCCGAACTCACCCGCGCCGAGGGAATTGGCTACGCGGCCGAAGGGATCAAAGCCTGTCTCCCACACGCACGCGAGCGAGGGGTCACCCTCATCATCGAGAATCACTACAAGGACGATTTCTGGAACTACCCGGAATTTGCCCAGATGACGGACGTTTTTTGCGAACTCTTCGAGGCGATCGACGACCCTCATTTCGGAGTCAACTACGACCCGAGCAATGCCATTCTCGCCGGGGAAGAGCCGCTCGACCTATTGAGACGAGTCTCCCATCGCGTCGTGACGATGCACGCCAGCGACCGCTATCTCAGTGAGGGCACCATCGACGATCTCCGACGCGAGGAGACCGGAGTGGAGGGTTACGCCAAGTCCCTTCGACACGGCCAGATTGGGGAGGGGTTGAACGACTACGACGCCATCTTCAGCGAACTCAAGCGCGTTGGGTTCGATGGCTGGATCAGCATCGAGGACGGCGTCGACGGCATGGAACAGCTCGCGGCCAGCGCGGATTTTCTCCGCGAAAAGATCGCCGCGTATTGGTAGACGCGCCCGGTCCGAGAAGTCCCTGTCCGACCAAACCGGCACCACCCCACCCCGCCCCACTCGAAGTCTCAAGGGCTCTCGAGGGTTTCCAGGGCGCATGGCGTGGAAGCTGCTGACCGTGCGTGCCGCGAGCGTTTTTCAATCGTCATCCGGGGCGCGGAATCGGGTCGCCCACCCTCCGGGCGCCGTTCGTAATCCGTTTGCGGGCCGAAAGCCGTTGTGATACGGTCACCTTTCGGCTGTTTGACTCAGCATCCCCCCACTTTCTGATACATGTCTGACAACAACCCACTGAACCCCGAACCCCGTGATTCACGCGGGGGCGGGAAGGACCCCAATTTCAACTGGCGAGGACTCATCCTTCTCTCCATTGCCATGCTCCTGATTGCCGGGGCCTTTTTCTACACCGGAGGCCGTGGTCAGCAGCAAGAGATGGGTTACGACACTCTCCTCAAACTCTTGGAGGAGAGCACCGAGGCGGTCAATGATCCCACCATGTCCAAACCCGATCCGATCGTTCGGGACTCCGGCAAACAGTTGAAGCTGTTCGTGGACGCCACGAACGGTGAAAACTCGGTCGAGGGTTACTTCCTGCCCTACAATTTCAGCGAAACGCGGGATAAGGAACTCAACCTCCCGGATTCCGGAGAAATGGGCTTTCGCACCACCGTCTACCTTCCCTACGAAGCCGCCGCCAACGAGCTCTGGGACAAGCTCAAGGCCGCCAAGATCACGCCGCAGCTATCCTTCCGCGAGAGCATCTGGAACCACCCCTTGATGCACTTCCTGCCCATTTTTCTCGTCATACTCCTCCTGTACTTCTTCTTCCGACACCAATTGCGTTCGGCTGGCCGCGGGGCAATGAACTTCGGGAAAAGCAAGGCCAAGATGATGGCCGTGGAGAAAAACAAGGTGACGTTCAAAGACGTCGCCGGCGTGGAGGAGGCCAAGGAAGAAGTCTGGGAGTTGGTCGAGTTCCTCAAAGATCCCAAGAAATTTCAACGCCTGGGCGGAAACATCCCCAAAGGCGTGCTCATGGTGGGCCCTCCCGGCACCGGCAAGACGCTGCTGGCCCGCGCCATCGCGGGAGAGGCGGACGTCCCCTTCTTCAGCATCAGCGGCTCCGATTTCGTCGAAATGTTCGTCGGCGTGGGTGCCTCCCGGGTGCGCGACATGTTCGAGCAAGGCAAGAAAAGTTCCCCCTGCCTCATCTTCATCGATGAGATCGATGCCGTGGGACGCCATCGCGGGCACGGCCTTGGCGGTGGGCACGACGAGCGGGAACAGACATTGAACGCTCTCCTGGTGGAGATGGACGGTTTCGACACCCAGGAAGGCGTGATCATCATCGCCGCCACCAACCGGCCCGACGTCCTCGACCCCGCGCTTCTGCGCCCGGGCCGATTCGACCGCCAGGTCACCGTCAACCTGCCCGATGTGAAGGGCCGGGAACAAATCCTCAATGTACACGCCAAAAAGGTGAAAATGGCGGAATCCGTCAACCTCGCCGTCGTCGCGCGCGGAACCCCGGGTTATTCAGGCGCCGAGCTGGCCAACGTGATCAATGAAGCGGCTCTCCTCGCCGCGCGCAAAGGCCTGAAGGGCATCTCCATGGACGAACTCGAGGAAGCCCGGGACAAGGTTCGTTGGGGCAAGGAACGCCGCAGTCTCGCCATCAGCGAAAAGGAAAAGGAGGTGACCGCCTACCACGAAGCCGGTCACGCCATCCTCATGATCCTGTTAGAAAACACGGAGCCGCTCCACAAGGTGACCATCATCCCACGCGGGCCCTACATGGGCGCCGCCATGTGGTTGCCGACCGAGGACAAATACCAGACGCGCCGCAAGGAGATCCTCGATTCACTCGTCGTCGACATGGGCGGCCGGGTCGCCGAAGAACTCGTCTTTGGCGACGTGACCAGCGGTGCCAGCGGCGACATTCGCATGGCCACCCATCTGGCCAAACGCATGGTCTGCGAGTGGGGCATGAGTGAAGCTCTCGGGATGGTCGAATACGGAGACAACGACGAACACGTCTTCCTCGCGAAAGAGATCTCCCGTCCCCGCAATTACAGCGAGGCGACCGCCCAAAAGATCGATCTCGAGATCAAACGCCTGATCGACGAGGCTTACAACAAAGCCATGAATCTGCTCACGGAGAACCGTGACAAGCTGGAGGCTGTCGCCAAAGCGCTTCTCGAATTTGAAACGCTCGACGGCCAACACATCGACGACATCGTCAAACACGGCTCCATGCGGAAGCCCCCCAGCAGCCCTCAGCCCCCGGAACTGCCCGAGCGAGAGGACGAGGAAAAATCGGCCTCTCAGGACAAGAAGGGCTCGGCAGACGACGAGCTGCCTGGTCTCACCAGCGCGCCGGCGGGCGCCTAGCCTTACCCGGCCCGGTCACCCACTCACACCACTCCCTCATCTCTCGTTTCACCCCTCACCCGCGGGCGCCGGGGACCCTCCCGCTACGTAGGCCTCGGCATAGCGCGCTCTCCAGTCTCGTGGCAGACGCAGAGGCTTCCCGGCCGGCAGCTGAACCAAGGCCAACGCCTGCCGGCAGCTGATGAGGCTCACGAGCGGCGTTTCCTCCCGCTGAATGGTGAAGGAACACCAAAACCGTGCGCGGTTGAACTTCTCCAGACGGCCCGTCACCTGCAGCCGGTCTCCCAGCGTCGCCGGACGGCGATAGTCGATTTCCGTCCGGGTCACCACCGGGAAACATTGGGTGGCGGCCATCTCCTTCAGCGGAAGCCCCATGACCTCAGCCAATCGGGTCCGGGCCGTTTCAACGAATCGCAGGTAGGCGATGTTGTGGACCACTCCACCGATGTCGGTGTCGAAAAACATGACTTCCTCGCGGGTCTCGATCGTCGGGATCATTCGTTTCTCCTCCCTCATTCAAGCCCCGCACTCAAGGCCCAAGCACCCCTTTCTTTGGACGGCCCGGCCCCTCCACAGCAAGCCCTCTCGACGCACGCAGAGGCTCCGGGCCGGCCTCCGCGCGGAATTGCCACCGCTCCCTATCCATGTTCTCCTCTTCCCATCCATGAAACGCCTCGCCCTGTCCCTCCTCTCGCTTGTCTTCCTGGCCCAGGCGGCCTCCGCTCAGCATTCGCCCATCGCTCCCGAACATCCGCTCAAAACAGGGACCGAAGCCCCCGCGTTCACGCTCAAGGATCACGAAGAAAAGTCCCGGCGCCTGGCCGACTTCATCAAAGCGGGGCCGGTCGTCTTGATCTTTTTCCGGTCCGCCGACTGGTGACCGCCCTGCAAGCGGCAGCTCGTGCAGCTGCAAGAATCGCTTCAATCCATTCAAGAAGCCGGCCTGCAAGTGGTGGCGATTTCTTACGACCGTCCCGAGGTGCTCAAGCGCTTCGCCGAAGACGCCGGGATCACCTTTCCCCTTCTCTCCGACCCGGATAGCCGAGCGATCGACGCCTATCACATCCGCAATCAGGAAGCCGGTTCCCGGGCCAAGCTGGACGGCATCCCTCACCCCGGCACATTCATCATTGATGAAAAGGGGATCTTGCGAGCGAGACTGGGCTACGAAGGCTATCGGAAACGCCACGACGCTGAAGAACTCATCAAAGCCGCCAAAGCCCTGAAGCGATCTCGCATCCCGTAGCGGCACGGTCAAGACTTCCGTGCCATTTCAAGCATGACCGGCCTGCCAACGGACCGGAGAAACCGTTGGCCTTCTGACAGAGATTCGAATTTTACCCTGGTGATACCAAGAGTCATCATGATTTTCCTTGGAGAGTCGGCCTGTTTCCTTTGCGCGTGCCGTCACACGCGGTGACTCACCAAGTGGTGATGTAGAGCAACAACGGCGTTCGAAAGCGCTTGAGGGGGCAAGCGCACTCGTGTGCCCGGCATGGGCCTTAACTAATGACATGAAACGGTGACATCGGAGTTGATGAGAGCAACCGTAGCTGAACCGCAAGGCGACGCCCGCGAGGGTGGAGCTGAAGGAAGCGGCAGGCAAATCCGCGGCCATAGGAACACGAACCGGCAGCGAGGCAGGCTGTGGGCGGCGAGCGTGCTAGTAAACGCGAAGCCCAAAGCTCATCAAGACATAGCAAGTAGAGCCGGATGGGATGCGGAGAAAGTTAACCCCAGCGTTTCATAAAATGGCCAGTCAGGCCATCATGTAGTAGGCGATTTCTTCTTCGACGGCCTGATTGTCTCCGAGTGTCAATGTGAGTCGACCTTGAGGGCGAGTCAGGCGTCCGGCACGCTGGATGATTTTGCGGCGAATCGTGCCGAGTCCTTCAAAGATCCACTCCGCAGCCCTTTTGGGGGACGATTTGCGTGACCGCTCCGCAGATCGCATCTGCATTTCGCGTGTGAGATTGTGGGTGAGGATACTGGCCAAAAGGAAAGCTTCGTTGGCGGCACGTCGCTTGGCCGGAATATAGTCCATCTGGGCCTGGCTCTTGGCTTCGCCAAAAATCTTCTCCCGAGAGCCACGCCCTTCATGAAATTTCACCACATGAGCGGCCGTGTTTGTCTTGTTGATGATGATCGCCTCGTATTCATAGTTCTCCTCGACTGGTTCGAAAAGATCCAGTTGGAGCGGTCCTTTGCGCTGAGTGCGCCTCATGGTTCGAATGCGCGCTTTGCGCGCCCAACTTTTTGGCTTCCAGCGGATTTCGAAGTGATGAGTTTTTTCCTCTCCGCCTCGGGTTCGGGACCAGCGACGGCGCTTCTCAATGATGCCCTTGAGTTCCACAAGCCGCTCGAAAGGTACCGAGAACGTATATTCCAGGCCAAGGGTCTTTGCCTCTGAAGCCATCTGATCGCTGAAAAACGCGCTGTCGGCGCGCAACTCGATCTGCACATCAGGCAGCACCTTGCGAATCTTTTCCACGCAGTAGCGAAGAAATTCCACCGCGCCATTGGAGTCATGAACGTTGCCACTTCGATGAAGGAAGTCGAAGATTTGTCCGGCTTGAGCGATCGTCGCGAGCAGTGGATAATAACTGCGCTCGCCTTTTTTCTTCTTGTTAAATCCCACAGCCGTCCCTTCCGCATGGCGACTCGTGCTCTGCACGCTTCCGTCCAAATCAAGCGTGATGCGTTTGATTCCCTCCTCCTGAAGTCGCGACAGGCAAACGAAATGATTCATCTCCCTCATCCTCTCAAGGCTTTGACAATCGACCTCTCCCAACATCCGGCTCATCGTTGGGACACTGGGCAATTGGTGCATCCCCAAAACCTGTCGTACAAGGGGATCATCTCGGTAGTAGTCCAAATCGCGAAGCATCCGGTAGCCCAGTATAAGATGCACGATAAGACACATGAAAACCTTGTGGAACTTGTAGAAGCGGGACATGCGCCGATCCAGTGGATCAAAGCACTGCTGAAGCTTCCCCTCCAGATCCAATTCCTGAAAGAGCTTCTGAAAGATAACGAGATCGCCGAAAGAGGTCAGTTCTTGATCTTCAAATTTGATCGCCGGAATCGTTCTGGACTTTGCATGAATCGTACGTCGTGCTACTCTCACTGTAGGTGGCTTTTGGGTTGAAGTGTTTGGTGTTTTGGTAGATTCCAAATCAATCTTATCCCAAAGGCCCCTGCCACTATTTTCTTGGGATTCTTGCCCCGATTTATGAAACTATGGGGTTAAGGACCTTACCCGGGGAGATCTCTCCTGTGAGAGCAGGAGAGAAGTCAGCAGAAGCCATAGTAGCAGAGAGCAGAGCCGGGGGCTGGAAGAAGCCCGTGGAAACTGTGAAACCGGAAAACTCTCTCCTGTGAAGGGCGGAAGGAACCAACAGCAGCGCTCTACGGAGCATTGCACCCCAGGGCAGAATACGCCCCGACGTCAGCAGGACGTACGGACAAAGGATCCCGAATTCCTGGGCGAACCCAAAGAGCCCACGCGATGCAGTCGCGGCAAGCCCTGCGGAGAGAGGAACTCCTGGAGGTGCGCGTGAACCGCGAACGGACAGCAAAGGAGAAATGACCGGAAGTTGTGGATGAGGGCGGTCGGGGCATCATGAAGAGTTCAACCATTTACCAAAACAACTGAACTCCAATGAAAACCACCAACCACCCCACCGAATCCGCATCTATCCTCGGCCAGGAAGGAGCAAGCACCGTCTGCCAGAACGCCCTTGAGGCCACCCTGCGACAAGGAGCCCAAATGCTTCTTCAGGCCGCCATCGACAACGAAATCTCCGACTACATTCAAGCCCATCAACATCAGCGTGATGACCAAGGTCATCGCCAAGTCGTCCGCAACGGCCATCTTCCTGAAGCGGCAACTTCAGACTGGAATAGGGAACGTTCCTGTTCGGCAGCCCAGGATCAATGATCGCCGATCAGGCCAGCGGTTCACCAACGCCATCCTTCCGCCGTACCTACGCCGAGTCGCTTCACTGGACAACCTCATCCCAGCACTCTACCTGCGAGGAATCTCAACCTCCGGGATGAGTCGAGCCTTAGAGCCGATCCTCGGTGAGAACGCATCGGGACTTTCTGCGACCAATGTCGTTCGACGAGGAAGAGCAATGGGAGAAAGAACGCGAGCAATGGAGCAAGCGTGACCTCAGCGACAAGGAATACGTCTATCTCTGGGCCGACGGGATCTACTTCAATGTCAGGCTCAATGACGACCGCCCGTGTGTTCTCGTCATTGTCGGCTCCTTACCCGATGGAACCAAGGAATTGGTAACCATCAGCGATGGAGAACGAGAGAGCAAACTGTCCTGGAAAAATGTGCTCAGAGATCTCGAGAAACGAGGATTGAAGATCCCCCCGAAATTGAGTATCGCCGATGGATCTCTCGGGTTCTGGAGTGCCTTGGAAGAGGAGTACCCGACAAGCAAACAGCAACGATGTTGGGTGCACAAGACAGCCAACATCCTCGACAAGCTGCCCAAGAAAGTGCAACCCCTTGCCAAGGAACGCATCCATGAGATCTACATGGCGGAAACAAAGAAGGCCGCCTTGGAGGCCTATGACGAGTTCTTCACGCTCTACGAAGCCAAGTATCCGAAAGCGTGCGCCTGCCTGAAGAAAGACAAGGAAACTCTACTAACGTTCTACGACTTTCCAGCAGAACACTGGAGACACATCCGGACGACAAATCCGATAGAGTCGACGTTTGCCACGGTACGCCATCGAACTCGACAAACCAAAGGATGTGGATCGAGGAAAGCAACCCTTTCAATGGTCTACAAGCTCGGGCTGGAAGCCGGGAAAGGCTGGCGTCGACTCAACGGGTATCGTCAACTTGACAAAGTCGTGCAAGGAATCATCTTCGTAGACGGCATCGAGCAGCAAGCCGCTGCCTAACCCATCATCGAACTTCGAATGGTGTTCCGGTAGCTGCCCTCATCCACAACTTCCGGTCATTTCTCTTGACGGCTCCCAGCAGACCTTTCCCAAGCTCCTGCAGCGCGCGGGCTATCAAACGGCGATCTTCGGCAAGTGGCACCTCAAGTCCGAGCCCACCGGCTTCGACGTGTGGAAGGTGCTCCGCGGCCAAGGCCCCTACTACAACCCGCCCTTGCGCACTCCTTCCGGCACGGAAAAAATCAAGGGATACACCACCGACATTGTCACCGATCTCTCTCTCGAATGGCTGCAGAAAGACCGTGACCCTGACAAACCTTTCCTGCTCATGTGCCAGCACAAGGCACCTCATCGCAACTGGCAACCGGGCCCCGAACACCTGACTCTCTACGACGATGTCGAGATGCCGCTTCCCGAAACCTTTTGGGACGACTACGAGGGCCGCGGCACCGCCGCCAAGACCCAGGCCATGACGGTCGCCAATCATCTCTCTCCCAACGATTTGAAGCTCAAGGCGCCCAAGAATCTGACCGAGAGCCAGATCGCCGCCTGGAACGCGGCCTACGAGCCCAAAAACCGCGCCTTTCGCGAAGCCGAACTCACCGGCAGGGATCGCGTTCTCTGGCAATACCAGCGCTACGTGAAGGATTATCTGCACTGCGTCGCCAGCGTGGACGACAACATCGGGCGCCTCCTCAACCATCTTGACGCCTCGGACCTCGCCGACGACACGGTGGTCATCTACTCGAGTGACCAGGGTTGGTATCTCGGCGAGCACGGATGGTACGATAAGCGCTGGATGTACGAAGAGAGCTTCAAGACCCCGCTGGTCAGCGATTCCGTAAGACGGCGTCGGAAAGAGTCGTAATGGCCTGAATTGGTGGGTGTTGAGCGTGTCCGTTTCACGGCAGCCCCCAAGCCGCCAGCCCCTAGTCGTAATGGCCTGAATTGGTGGGTGTTGAGCGTGTTGAAGCTGGCGCTAAGAGGGCGAACAGTTTCGTGTGGCGGTTCTCGGGCGAATTTCGGAGGGCTCGAGCCGCGAAATGGATCCCCCTGTCGGCAATAGGCAACAGGAAGCCAGACCGCTCCGATGGCGGACGTGAACCCAAGGTTACCGAGAGCGCGGGGCGGGCGTTCCTCAGCCCGGAGCCGGTGGCGGCCACCATCGATCCTCTCGCATGGAGGCGGCGATTTGACGGGCAAAATAGATGGCCGTGTGTCCACGGCGTATCTCTGGCTTCAAGTTGCGCTTGTGGAAGCAGTGGAACACGGCGTGGGCCATGAACATGATCAGCCACAGAACGAGAATGGAATTGGGATGATGATGATAGCAATGACCGGAATGCCAGCGGGAGCAGAGTTCATTAAAGCCTTCGTTTTCGACCTTCCAACGGTCGTGCCCGAAATGGAAGATGGTCTTGGCATCGGCCATTGAGCGGGGCATGGTCGTCGCCCACCACCAGTGGCTATCGATGGGAGTCTCGACCCAATCTCCAGCGACGCGCTCGCGACGGATGCCAGTCTCATGGGAATGAACAACGCGAAGAGGAGTGTGAATGGATTCAGTGCAGAAGCCCTCAGCCTCTTGTAAATGAACGTGCCGCGCGGGCTTGCCCGGTGCAGCCGGAGTCTCAAATGATTCTGGCTCTTGCTCCTCAAGGGGCAGGAGCGTGCGGGCTTCGGACAATAGCTCAGGCTGATTATCCTTGAGTACGGCAACAAGGTATTTGCCGTGGTCTTCAAGAAGATTGATCACGGAGGGACGCAGGTAGAGCGCATCGGCAGTGAGCACGTCAAAGCAGCGTGGGTGGTCCTTAAGGACGCGAGTTATCAGCCGTATAGCCGCAGCGACTTCGTCGTCTCCAGGATCTCCGTCTTCACCAGGCTCAAGCATTTCCACGTCGAGAAGCAATTGAAAATCCTCACAGATAATCTGAAACGCGACCAAGCGGTGGTAGAACTGTGTTTTGACCTCGTCTCCGACGGCGATCCGGCGTTGGAGACACTTTGGACAACAACGTTTGTAGCTACAGTGAGTTTCGTGACCATCGACGGCGGCAAGCATCCAACCGCGCTGTGGGGCAAGGATTTTGTTGCGTTTGAGGCAGAAGTAAATGTGTCCGAGACACCCTCGCACACTGTCAGGCTCGATGCGCTCGGAGACATACGCCAGTTCGTCGGCGCTGGGCAAACGGTGATTACCGAGCCAACGGGTCCAGCTGCTCTTGTTCCGGTGTTGCTCGAGTTCGTTGAAGCTTGGTAACCGGCAGCAGAACATGGCGAAGAATGCTGCCGGGAAAACTCGAGTGGGAATCTGTGGTTTGGGACGAGAGTCACGCACCCGCAGCCTCCACTGTTGGCGGAGGCTGAAAATCTTGTCCGCGTAAGTTAGTAGTCGCGTGAGAATGGTCGCTTCTTTTTTGGTGGAGAATTGCGCCCGGACTTGGCTTTGCCGGCTGATTTCTTACCGGTCTTGCCCTTCTTCTTGGCGGAGCTACTCGCCGCTCTGGCCTTGGTTTTTGCCTCCTCGAGTCGGAGGCGCCCCTGCTCGTCGAGGGCTTCCAGCAGAGCATTCGCCTTCTGGAAATCATCGATCCAGCGTCTCGCCTGAGCTTCCAACGGTCTGGGGACGTGCAGCATGGTGGTCTTGCCCTTGCGAGTCTGACCGATGGCCAAGGAGCGATGGCGCAAGGAGTCGTCGGAAGCGCAACGGCAAGTGGGCTTGCCGCATTTGCGAGAGAGTTCGATGGGCGAGCCGTGAAGGAAGCCTTCGGCCTGGTCGAGGAGCTGGCGGAGGCGGCTGCGAATCTGGCGTTCGGTGGGGGGCAGGGAGTTTCTGCTTGGCATGAAGGTCGGCTCGTTCGGCGCACTGTAATATAAGACTATTACAGAAACAAGCTTAAAAAAGATGAAATAACGAATGCGAATTTGCCATGGGGTCAAAAATGGGCGCTGCCGATCCGAATTACCCAAAAATACAGGGCTTGAGCCGCCTCAGCCGCCTATCTTACGGAATCGCTGACCAACGAAGGTTACGAGGAACTCAAGCAGTATCTGGACGTGCCGTGGTATGCCGACTACATGCTCTTACACTTTTTCCTTGGACACCAGGACTGGGGAGACAACGTCGATAAGAACTGGTACGCCGTTCGTCACAAGGAGGGCCAATTCCGCTATCTCCCCTGGGACATGGAGAACCTCATGTGGGACGAAGACGTCAATCGCGTCACGGTGTCCAGCCCTCCCACCGGGTTGCACCCCAGGCTCATGACCAACAAACAGTACCGGCTGGATTTCGCCGACCGCGTGCACAAACACTTGGTGGCCCCGGACGGTGCCCTGCGGCCGGAGAACATGACGGCCCGATGGAACAAGTGGCGCGCCG
Source organism: Verrucomicrobiales bacterium (assembly GCA_965204485.1). Classification (GTDB taxonomy): domain Bacteria; phylum Verrucomicrobiota; class Verrucomicrobiia; order Verrucomicrobiales; family DEV007; genus JAACDM01. The sequence continues at coordinate 52,887 of CBDBEZ010000023.1, read as the reverse complement.
TAGTGCAGGACGCCATCGTCTGTGAATCGGCCCGCTGGGGTGATTACCGGCGGGATGTGCACCAGCACCAGAGCGGTCCCTATCCTCTCTTCACCTGGAACGAATACTGGATCGCCGAACAAGACCGTCTCACCGAGACCTGGTTTCCCGAGCGGCCGGAAATCGTTCTCAACCAACTACGAGATGATGGTCTCTACCCGGCGACGCAAGCGCCGGAGTTCGAGGGTCCGGATCGGAATCTGGTGGGTTCCCAACGCGTCTCGCCTGGCTTCGAGATGAGCATCGCCAATGCCTCGATTTTTGCCGGGGGCGTCCTCTATTACACGACCGACGGGGCGGATCCGGCCGTCACGTTTGAAACGCCCGGAGCGGTCAGCCCCACCGCCCAAGAGGTTTCCGGAGCCCTCGTGATCAACACCACCACGACCGTCAAGGCCCCGGGCCCTGGATCGCGGCAGCTGGAGCGCGCTGGTGGAAGCCACCTTCACCGTCGGCTCCCCGAAACCGGGAATTCGGATTTCCGAAATCCACTAACAACGCCCGGGGTTCGCTGGGCGGCTCCGCTTCCGAGTTCATTGAATTGCACAACGTCAGTGACGCCGCCGTCGACCTCGGCAAATGGTCGCTCGACGGCGTGGAGTTCGTCTTCCCCTGGGGAACGGTGGTCGGCCCCGGCGACCGCATCGTGGTGGCAAGCAACAATGATCCTAACATTTTTCATGCGCAGCACCCGGGCGTGAGTGCGGCGGGCTACTACGGTGGCCGACTCAGCAAGGCTGGCGAACGCGTCTCTCTACTGGACGACCGCGGCAATCTCGTCGACAGCGTGGAGTATTCCGACGACTCGCCCTGGCCCGTGACACCGGACAACGACGGACCTTCCCTGGAGATGGTCGCTCCCGGCGGAGATTCCCAGTCGCCCTACCATTGGCGGGCCAGTCTGCGGAGCAATGGCACACCGGGCCTGCCCAACAGCAGCGCCCAGGAGACGCCACCGATGATCGTCAGCGGCTTCCTGGCCGAGGGCTTCGACGGGTCCAGTTACGTGCAGTTGCTCAACACCTCCAGCACCGCTCTCAATCTCGGAGGCTGGCAGGTGATCGCCGAGGATGAAGCGGTCACTCTCGAAGCGAATTCCATGCTGGCTCCCGGCGCCCGGGTGGCGGTCGACCTACCGCTTCCGTCCGACTGGAGCCAAATCACCGTGCTCAATGCCGACGGAAAGACCATCGACGGCGTGCGCTTCGGCAGGCAGGCCGTCGGGCACGCTTTCACGCGCTCAGCGGACGATCTCCGGTGGCGCTTGAGCGAGTCCCATCCCGATGGAGCGGGAGTTCCCATCGAGAGCGCTCCCCTCACCGACTTGCGACTCAACGAGTGGCTCGCCAACCCCACTCCGGGCTTCGACGACTGGCTTGAACTCGTCAATACCCAGCAGGAGAAGCCCGTCGTCCTCACGGGGCTGCACGTCGGCGTCGGAGGCGAGCTCTTCATCGTTCAGGCGCCCTCGGTCATTGGTCCCGGCGAGTAGGCGGGCTTTGCTTGCGACAGCGGCGCCCGACGCGCCGATGCCTTCCTCTTCCAGTTGCCGGCGAAAGGCGGCACTCTCACCCTGGGCGACGTCAATGGCGATGTCTTCGAGACGATCACCTACGGCGCTCAGGTCGAAGGCCTTTCTTCCGGTAGGCGACCCAACGCCACGGGCGACGTCGTCGTGCTTGACCATGCGAGCCCGGGTTCACCCAACGAAGTCCAGGAGCCGGGAAGCGCCCATCTCACGGAAATCCTGATCGGACCTTCCGGCTGGATCGAGTGGCAAGCCCAAAGCGGGCTCATTCTCGACGGTTGGCGTCTGCGCACCGCGAGCCACAATCCCGAATCCTGGCGCTTTCCCGCCGGCGCCTCGCTCGATGCCGGGGCCTTCGATACCCTTGCCCTCGCCGATACACTACCCCTCGATGACACCTACGCACACTGGGGCGTGGAATTGGTCAATTCGCGCGGTCAGGTCATCGACCGGGTCACCTGGGGACTTCAGTTAGCGGGCCGGTCGATCGGTCGCCTCTCGGACGGCTGCCGGACGGTGGCGATCAAGTCACAACGCTCTTCCCCACTCCTGGCGCGGCCAACAGAGATCAAATGCCGGAGGAATCGCGATTTGCCGAGTGGGCGGCCACACACGGGGTGTCGGACCCCAATGGGGATGATGACGGCGACGGGCTGATCAACATGATCGAGTTTCTCAGTGGCCTGGATCCCAAGGTCCCGGCCAGCGCCGCCGAGCGGGAAGCCACCCAGCGACGGCTGGAAGTGCGGGAGGTCGATGGACGGCGATTTATTCGAATCGAACTGAGCATAGCGGAGGGTGCCGGCTACGAAGCCTTGTCAGGACAGCTCTCTCCCGATCTCCAGGCGCCCTGGGCGGAAGCCGAGCCGAGCACGATGGAAGTCCTCGGTGAGACGGTACTGGGAACGCAACGCGTGGGCCTCGAGTTCGCCGTGCCCGACGAAACCCCGTCCATTTTCTCAGAGTTCGGCTTGATCCCTAGGCGTCGCGCCTCCGGTGATTTCTTGGGCCGAAACTGAACTCAACGACCAGAGAAGACTCGCCTGCCCGGGCCTTCTGAGAACCCACCGGGTTCCGGGAGGCCCGGCGCTTCTTCTTCGGAGTGGTCGAGGTTCCGCAGAGCCCTTGAGAACGAGAAACGCCTTCCGGACCACCAGCATTCCTGATCCTTCTAAGCACTTTGTTAGCAAAGCTTCGGGGATGATCGTTCACCGTTTCGCCCTCGAAGCGACCTCGCCTTCCTAACGGGATCGTTCGACCTCAGGAATGACTCGCTCGAACTGAGCCGCCTGTTCCTGGAGCGTGGCTTGCGTTTGTCTGAGCTCAACCATTCGTTCCGGCGATACCTGATCGCGGTTGATCATCTTGTTGACCTCGGCAAGCTGTTGAGCGTTGAGTTCGGCATAGGTTTCCAGCGAGCGCTCCAGGGCCTCCGGAGGGTAGCTGTTTTCATTCGCCCAGGTGAGCGCCGCATCGGGTTCACGAGCGTACCAGTCCTGTGCCAGCTCGTGCACGGTCTCGTTCCGCAGGTCGTCTCGCATGATCCCCAGGGCCGAATCCAGGGCGGCTTCGGGAACCTGCTCCACCAAGCGCTCGGCATAGGCCTTCACTCCGGAATCCGTGATGGCCGAATCGGGCAGGGTATTGAGCCACTCTCCCATCTCCAGCAAATCGTTCTCCGCCCAACTCCCTGCCATTTTCTGGATTCCCCGGTGCTTGGCCGGGCCATCCGGAAGTTCCTCGAACCACGCGGTGGCCGCCTCCGAGTCGATGGCCACCCATCCGCGACCCAGGTCTTCCACCGCCTCCCAGGCGTAGGGAAGATGGACGTGGTCTGCCAGCCACTTCGCCGTGCCCTCCGGATCCACGCTGACCCAGTCCTCCGCGAGTTCCTCGAATACCTGTTCCTTGAACTTCATCTCTTCGATTCCTTCAGCCCACTTCGCCGCGGCTTCGGGGCTCTCTTTGAACAAATGAGAGGCGATCTGGCCGGCCAGGTATTCCCGATTTTGATCCACCGGCTGAGTTTGAAGGTAGTCCGCCGCCCCCTGAGGATCATGCGCCGCCCAACCTGACATCAAGCTCAGTTTGAGATGATGGGTTTGCTGTTCCTTGGGTAGATACTCATACCAGGCCAGAGCTTGGGTCGGGTTTTCACTCGCCCACGAACTCGCCACGGGCCTGAGCAGTTCTTCCTGCGAGAGACTCAGCGCCCCGTCGGGACCCGCCCCATCCAGGCTTTCCACAAAATCGATCGCTCCGGCGCGATCAAACTTCGTCCAGGCATAAAGCAACATCTGATACTCGTTCAGATAGTCCACGGTCGGCGGAATCTTCTCGAAAGCCTTGAGCACTTGCGGAAGGTTTTCCGGCGTCAAGTTTTCTAACAAGCGCGCCAAAGATTCATAGCGGGCGAGAGGACTGGCATTTTTCCCCAACATACCCAGGTCCCGCAGGAAATCGTCTTCCCCATAGGAGGATTCAAAAGCCGCTCCGCTATGGAGCTCCCGCCGGGCCGCCTCCACTTCACCGGCCGTCAACGCCCGTGTGGGAATCGACTCCCCCAAAACGCTTCGCCCCTGAACGGTCAGCGGGGACGAGGCCCCCGCGGAAACCTCCGAAGACGACAGCCTGCCGAGGAGAAACCCGCCCGCGCCCGTCACGCAGGTTACCAGCAAAACGGAACGCCAATCCTTCATAAGCAGAGCAGAATCGCCCGGGAGGCGGTCACTGTCAACCAAGGCACCGGCCGGCGCGCCGGGCTGGCCGGCCGAGTCCCGCCATTCCCCTAACTCCCCGACGACCGGCCTTCGGCGCCCGCTTTCATCGAAGTTTCCAGATACTCATAGAGATCTCGAAAAGCCGGCTGTCCCAGAAGGTTTTCGTCCTGATTCATCTCCAGGCGGCGACGGACATCGTTCCACAGTTCCTCACGAATCCGCTGGCGCTCTTCGGCGCTCAGCTCCTTGTCGGCTTCCTCGGCTTTCAAGCTCTCGAGCAGCTTTCCCCATTCTCCGTTCCGCAAGAGGACGAAGTTTTGCAGGGCCAGCATGTCCACCCTCAGCTCCTCGTTCACCATCGACTCGCGGTCACCCGGATCCACCGCAAACTCCTCCGTTTCCTGGGGATCGTCCGCGGCCTCGCCAGGATCCTGAACCTCGATCACCGTCGGTTGAGACGGCCCCACGGATCCCAGCAGATAGTTCTGCTGCATGCGGAAAAACGTCCGGTAGACCAGAAAAAGGCCAAAGCCAATCGCCCCGCCCAGGACCGCCAGAGCGACCCAGGCTCCCGGCACGGGACGGAAAACCGTCTCGGGCACTTCGGGCTTGAGAAACACTTCGGGCTCGGGCTGGGCTTCCGACCTTGGTTCCGATTCCGCGACCTTTACCGGAGGGCGGGCTGGCGATGGATCCCTCTCAACGGGGCCGACCCTCTCAGGGGCCTTTTCCCCCAAGAGCCAATCGTCCTCTTCGATCGGCTTCTCCGCTTCCACCAGAGGTGCCGGGATGCTCGCCGCCGCCTGCCCTTCGGAGTCCACCCGTTTCGGGACGGGCGCAACCTCGGCAACCTTGAAGGGACTCACCAGCGGACGCTGAGCCCTGGGCTCACCGTCTTTGGGTCGGTGCTCGGGCTTTGGCTCGGGCTTGGATTCGGCCGCGCGCTCACCTGGTTTGGGTTGTTCAGGCGTCTTCGGCTTGAGGGGTTCCAGCTTCGGCGGCGGTGGTTTGGGAGCGGACTTCCGCGCCACCACGGACTCGCTCTTCGGAGGAATGGCTCCGGCCTGCTCTTTGATGAGCTGGGTGATCGAAAACCGCTGAGTGTCCTTAAGATACTCGGACCGCTGCCGTTCCAGCTTGCTCCGCGCCTCATTCACCTCGCTCCAAGCCCGCTCGAGCCGGGCTTTTTCCGCCGCCAACTCCTTGGCCTCCATCGTTTGGGCGTCGATGCTCTCGGCGGCACTGAGTTCTCTGATCCGATCCCGCTCCTCCCGCAATTCCGATTCCAGCTGTTCCACCCGCTCTTTGAGCACCAGTTCCTTCTGAACCCGCTTGGTGAGTTCCATGCTCAACCGCTGGGTGTGCTGCTTGGCCTGCTCGAGTTCATCCGAGAGCTCCCGGAATCTCCGGTTGAACAAGCCTGATTCCTCCTCTCCGACGAGCCCGCCACTCTGAGCGGGAGAGGCGGTCGCCTGAAAGGCGGCGGCGCCGTCCGGCACGGGCGGAGCGGCCGCTTTCTCCACGTGCCCGGGTGCCGCACCCGCGGAGCCGGCGCCGATGGCCTGCTCGAGGAGTCGCTCCCATTCCCTGAAAGAGCCCGGACGCTCCGCCGGATCCACCGCCATGGCCCGCTCGATGAGGGCGGCAACGGCAGGCCCCGGCAATCGGTTCCAGTCGGGTGCCTGTGAACGTTTGAGATCTCTCAGCCCTTCCAGAGGCAAACCCGAGGGATAGGGAGACCGACCGGAAAGCACGTGATACAAGGTCGCCCCCATGGAGTAAAGCGTGGCGGGAACGGTCTCTCCGGCCTGATCCAGAACCTCCGGAGCGCGGTATTCCGGCTGCTCCGCGTCCGTGCCGGGGATCAAGTTTTGAGCCACCAAGTGCATCCTGGCACCCGTGCCGGCACCCGAGATGATGAGGGTTCTGGGCCACACCCGAACGACCATGCCCAACCGCCCCTGAAAGACCATCAGCGCCCCGACGAGTTCGCGGAAACGCTCCAGGGTCCAGCTGGGATCGAGCGGCCCTTGAGCGGAGACCAATTCCTCCACCGTCATCCCGCCCGCACTCTCCAACGCGTAGAAAAACGCGGTGCCGTCGTTCCCGATATCGATGATCCGAGTGATCTGCGGATGCTCCTCCTCGATCAGCGCACGGGCGTTCTCGACGAAACGCCGCTGGACGGCTTCATCCTGCAGCAGCTGAGCACCCATCATTCGGATCAATACCGGCTGACGCGTGTTCAGATCGCGAGCCCGATAGGTCGCTCCGGTCGAATCCTCAGAGAGCGCACGCGGCACTTCTCCCAGCTTGGCATCAAGCTCGTAGTGATCAAATCGAAGCGATTGCGGAGTCATCATAGCAAGTCTGCTAAATTTTCTAGCTCTGATTTTTATATCTGATAAACGAAATCCGTCAACCGAGCCTCCCAATAATTCTAAAAATAATCTCAAAAATAGAAATTCCTCACCTATTTTATGGTAATTATAAAGAACATCCTGCCCGCCCCTGACTTCCCATGCCTGCTAACCTCTCTTCGCTCTTCCCGGTCTGCCAATGGCTTTCTGCGAGCGCCCCGCTCATGGCCGAGAGTTTTTCGCATTCCTGCCAATCAGATTTCATACTTTTTGACCGATGGCTGGGTTTGGTGTGACCGTAAAGGTGAACGCATTCCAACGCCGACCCGCCATGAGAGAAGAGCTCAACGCCGACCCGCCATGAGAGAAGAGCTGACCGCCACCCCCTATTCCTCCCCGGGCTCCTCGGTGTGGGGATCCTCGGAGACCCTCCTCCTCGAAGGGCTGAGCAGACTCAACGAACGCCTGACCTCGGCCACCGACTCGCCGGCTGCCGGGGCGGAGGACTCGCCAGCCGAGAAACGGGCCGCCTCCACGATATCGAACGGAAACGGGAGAATATCGAACGGAAACGGGAGATTGGGTTCGGCTCGGTCCGTTCGAAGGGTCTCTCTCTCCGCCAGCTCCGGCGAAGGCACCGATCTCGACTCGGATGACGATCCGGAGATCGTCTCTCCCTTTCGCCTCATTGAAGAACGAGAGGCGTCCCCGGTTCGGGCGGGGAAGGCGACCGCCCCTTCAACCGTCTCCGCAGCGCGCCATCGGCTTTCCCAGCGTTTCATGGAGACGGCTCCCTCCGATCCCTCGACGAAGGAGGCTGAAGAAGAAGGTCCGTCGCCACGGTCCGAGAGATTGGCGATGGACTCCATCCCTCTCGTCTCCAAGCCGGTGAGGGCGCCATCTCCGGAAGCAGAATGCCGGAAGTCGACCCCTGAGACCTTCGCTCCGCCTTCCATTCGTCCCTTCGAGACCAACCCGGAAGCGGCGCCGGTCGATGATGATAATTCCATCGAGCAGAGAGGAGTCTCGCGGGAGGAATCGGCTCAGGGCCGTCGGCGCTCCCCCCGAGACCGGTCCCGGGCGTCTGAGAGTGCCGCCCTATCGGAGGGATCCCGCACCACCCGTGGATTCGATGAGACGGCGAAAGCCCTGGCCTCGGCCAAACTCGCCTGGGTGATCGGGGACGAAGAGGAAAGTCGTCGCCCCGCGTCCACTCCCCCCGCCCCGTCGGCCAAGCCTCGCCAGACACAGCCCTCAACGAACCAAACGATCACGCCACCTGCAGTCCGAGAGATGAGTCCTCCCGACGATGAAGAGGCGCCGAAGCGGCCGCTCCCGCCCGCTCTCGAGACGGCGATCCGACGCCGACGCGCCCGTTCGTCCTTTCTTCTCGCCGTGATGACGGCCCTGCTGCTGACCACCCTCGTCTGGGGAGTCCTGCTCGTCACGTCGTGGGCTTTCCTCGGCGATGAATGGTTTTCCAATCGCGTCCAGGAGGAGACCACCGCCTTCGAGACCCGCGTTCGCAACGATCTTCGGGTGGCCCGAGCCGAACTCGGCGAGGCCGTGCATACCGCCCAGGAACAGGTGGTGCTGCTCCGCGCGCGCCACGACCAGTTTGTCCGCATAAACGCCCTGGAAGCCGCCATGTACGCGGATCACTCGCGACAGAAATTCGACGATCTGCTCGACATCGGCAGCCGGCTCGAGACCGGTTCTCCCGAGGAAGAATTCTTCAAGCAAACCAAGGAACGGATCGAGACCGCCTACTCTCGACGGCTTCAGCAACACGCCGGCCTCGAGGTGCGGGCCCTCTTCCCCCAGCTCCGCCTCACCAAGGAGACGAGCCTCGGCAAGGCCAACCTTCTCAAACTGCTCACCCGGACAAACACGGCCGGATGGGATCGCGCCCGGGCCGCCTTCTTGCTGCGGCGCTACGTGGACGACGAGGAAGTCATCGCGCAGCTCGTCCAGACCGTTCGCGACGAGGAAGACCTCCAGGTCGTGTTTGCCGCCTGGGAAACTCTGGTGACCCTGACCGGCTTCGAACCCGGCTCCAAGGACTTCAGTCCGAGCGACTTCGATCGCTGGTGGAGCACTCGGATCAGCTGATCTTCCGCAGGCTTGCGGTGCGCCCGTCGCGGGCGGCTCCGTCCCCGGCGAAAACCCGCCGCTCACCTCCGAGATTCTGCAAACGTCCTTGGATTTGCGCTCGAATTGATTCTACGGGTAGGCCGTATGGATCCCCCCGTGCTCTGGCAGCAAATCTTCACGGTCCTCCTGGTCGTGGCGGTGTTCTCCGCCTTCGTCACGGAAGCGTTCTCGCCCGACCTCGTGGCGATGGGAGCCTTTGTCTGTCTCATCCTCGCGGGAATCCTGGGAGAGAGCGAAATCGCCGCGGTGTTCGGCACGGGAGCCCCCATCGTCATCGCCTGCATGTTCGTTCTCAGCGCCGCCCTGGAACGCACCGGCGTCATCGAATTGCTAGGGCACTGGTTCGAGAGAATCGCCGGCGATAGCGAGATTCGCATGCTGGTAGTACTCATGATACTCGTGGCCGCTTTGTCAGGAATCGTCAACAACACGCCGGTCGTGGTGGTCTTCCTTCCCATCGTCCTGAGTCTCTGCCGGAAGAAACAGTACAATGCCTCACGCTTCCTCATTCCGCTCTCCTACGCCGCCATCGCCGGCGGCACCATGACGATCATCGGAACGTCGACCAACATTCTCGCTTCCGGCATCGCCCACGACCTCGTTCCGCAAATGCCGCCCATCGGCATGTTCGAGATCTCGAAGCTGGGCATCGTCTTTGTGCTCATCGTGATCGTCTACATGGCCTTCGTGGGACGGCGATTGCTTCCCGATCGCACGACACTCTCCACACTATTCGAGGCGGAGGAGGACCGCGAATTCCTCACCCAGGCGCACATCAGTTCGAAGTCTCCGCTCGTGGGCAAGCGATTCACCGACACGCCCCTGGCCAAAATGCGCAACATCCGCATCATTGAAGTCCTGCGCCGCGGCCGCGCGATCCCAACGAAACTATCAGAACTGCGCTTCGGAGAGGGAGATCAATTGCTGTTCAAGAGCCGGGTGGAAGGCGTGATGGATGTCAATCAGACCCAGGGCCTCGAGTTGGGAACACATGCCGAGCTCGGGCTCTCGCGCGTCCTCACCGAATCCGCTGTTCTCATGGAAGGCATCCTCGGCCCGAACTCCCATCTCATCGGAAAAAGCCTCAAGGAACTGAACTTTCGCCAGCGCTTCGGCGTCCTCATCCTCGCGGTCCACCGAAAGGGCGAGAATCTCCGTGAACGCTTCGAGGACGTCAAACTCGCCTTCGGCGACACCCTCCTGGTCGAGGGGCCCGTAGACAAGATGAACGCCTTGTTTGCCGAGAGAGATTTCGTCAACTTGAGCCGCCCCAAACATCGGGGCTTCCGGCGCACCAAGGCCCCCTTCGCCATCGCCGCCCTCCTGATCTTCCTCCTTCTCGGGGCTCTGTCGCCGCTTCCCGTGGCCGGGGTCGCCCTGGCCGCCGTCATGCTCGTCCTGTTCGCCCGTTGCCTCGACATGAGCGACGCCTACCACTCGGTCGAGTGGAAGGTGGTTTTCATGATTTTTGGCATGCTTGGACTGGGTCTCAGTCTGCAGAAAACACAGATCATCAGCCTGATCGCCAAGGGAATGGTCACCCAGCTCGAGGCCTTCGGCCCGCTGGGCGTCCTCGCCGTCGTCTATCTGATGGCTGCCGTTCTCACCGAGATCATCAGCAACAACGCCGTCGCCGCCCTCCTCACACCAGTGGCGATCGGGATCGCCCAGGCCCTGAACCTGGACCCGAGACCCTTCGTCATCGCCGTCATGTTCGGCTCCAGCGCCAGTTTCTCGACGCCGATCGGCTACCAGACCAACACCTATGTCTACGGTGCCGGAGGCTACCGATTCGGGGATTTCGGGCGGGTAGGCATCCCGCTCACCCTGATCCTCTGGATCTCGGCCACCCTCCTCATCCCTCTCTACTGGCCTTTTGAAAATATGGAAAATTAAGATTTGCTCGCCGCTTTTCTGCTTGATGCGGGCGCACTTTGCCCCTACTAATCCGCCGCACCGCCCCTGCAAAAGCGTTATTCGGTTCGAATCTCGCAACTCCCCCTCCGAGACCTGCCACGATGCCAACGGTAAAGTCGAAAAAGAAGGCTGCATCCTCAGCTTCGCGGAAGGCTTCCCCCAAGAAAAAGGCGGCCGCCAAGAAGGCTCCCGCCACCAAGAAAAAGGCGGCCACTAACAAGAAAACGAGGACGTCTCGTCCCCAGAAAAAGGCGGCACCCAAGAGGAAAGCGGCGAAAACGACCCCTCGCTCCGCCAAGACCGCGCCGGCTCGTGTCGCCACCAAGTCTTCCGGGAAAGCCAACGCAACCACACCTCTCACAGAACCAACCTCCGCATCCCCCATTGTGTCCACAGCACCGATCACAACCCACCTCGAGCAAGACGGTCCCATCATTCCCTCCAAGCCGGCCTACTCCAAGGCCTTCTTCGAAAAACAACGACAGCGCCTCTTGAGCCTGCGTGATGAACTGGTCGATACCATGGCCAGTGTCGCCCGAGGCAACTTGCGCGAGCACGCCGAGGGCAACGAGGCTTCGGCCTTCGGCATGCATCAAGCCGACGCCGGAAGCGATGCCTACGATCGCGACCTGGCGCTGAATCTCCTCTCCCAGGAACAAAACGCCCTCTACGAAATCGAAGAAGCCCTCATTCGAATCGAGAACGGAACCTACGGCTATTGCGAAGTATCCGGCGCCAAGATCATGAAAGAACGGCTGGAAGCCATGCCCTTTGCCCGACTCACCGTCGAGTGCCAGTCGCAACGCGAGAAGGAAGATCGCATGCGCGGTCGCGCTTCCAGCGGCCCCATATTCAAGCGCACCCAGGGCTACTAAAAGGGTTCTTCACCTCCCCATTTTCACCTGGAAAGGCTCGCTTCGATCCGAAGCAGGCCTTTTCTCTGCGCTAAATACAGCAATAATGGTATTTTCGGATAATTCAACATTCCACCAATGATCTCCCGCGCGTCTGCTCCTTCGCTTTTCCCCATCCTCATCATCATCCTGGTGGTCGCTTTCCCTGCTCCGACCGCGCTACTCTCTCAGACCACTCCTTCCTCCACGTTCCCCCTCACCGGTCTGCTACCCAAGCAAGAAACCGGCACCCGCCAGCTGCTCGCCGATCATCCCGAGAACGATGGCCGAGGGGTCGTGGTCGCGGTGTTTGATTCCGGGATCGATCCCGGCGCCGAAGGACTGCAAAAGACCTCCCACGGGAAGCCCAAAATCATCGATTTCATCGACGCCACGGGAAGCGGCGACGTCGACACTTCCGTCGCTGCGGAGGTGGCCGACGGAACCGTCACGGGTCTCTCCGGGCGCCAGCTCTCGCTCCCGCCCGACTGGAAAGAACTGCTCGATCCCGATCAGCCGACCGTCCAGCTCGGCCTCAAAGCAGCCTGGGATCTGTTTCCCTCCAGCCTCGTCTCCCGTCTCAAGGAGGAGCGGCGAGAGGCCTTTGCCCGGGAGCAGGAAACCTTGCGAGCCGAGACGGCGCGCGACGAATCTCTCGACCCGGAAGAAAGAGAAGCCCGCCTGAAGGCCCTCGACGCGGCCATGACGGATTTCCGCGATCCCGGTCCGGTCTTCGACTGCATCGTTCTTCGAGATCGATCCACCCAACAGTGGCGAGCCTTCGTCGACACCGACGAGGACGGAGACCTGGCCGACGAACGAGCTCTCACGAACTACGGGATCGAACCACGCTACGCCACATTCGGCGAAGACGCCCAGCTCAATTTCACCGTCAGGATTCACCCTCATGGGCGACGGCTCACCATCGTCGTCCCGGCCAACATGCACGGAACGCATGTCGCCGGCATCATCGGCGCTCACTACCCCGAGAGTCCCGAACTGGACGGACTGGCGCCCGGAGTTCAGATCCTCTCGGTCAAGATCGGCGACACGCGGCTCAACGGCATGGAAACCTGCTCCGCCGTCATCCAAGGCCTTCGCGCGGTCGAATCGTATGGCTGCCAGATGATCAACATGAGCTACGGGGAGCCCACTCGCCTCCCCAACCAGGGGCGAATCGTCGAAGCCATCACCCGCCTGGTGCATGAAAAGGACGTCATCTTCGTGGCCTCGGCCGGGAACGCCGGACCGGCCCTCACCACGGTGGGAGCCCCGGGCGCCACCACCTCGGCCGTGATCGGCGTGGGCGCTTTCGTGACTCCGGCGATGATGCGCGCCGGTTACGCCCTTCGCCAGACTCACCCGGATCTTGCCTACACCTGGTCATCGCGCGGTCCCGCGGCCGATGGCGCTCTCGGGGTCTCGATCTGCGCGCCGGGCGGCGCCCTCTCCCCCGTTCCTCAATACACCTTGCAGCGCAATCGATACGCCAACGGCACCTCCATGTCCTCTCCCAACGCCTGCGGGAGCATCGCTGTATTGTTAGGAGCACTCAAGCGGGAAGCCCTCCCCTATTCGGCCGCTTCGCTCAAGCGCCTCATTGAAAACACCGCCCAAGCCGTGCCCGGGGCCGATGTGTTCTCCGCCGGACACGGATTTCTACGCGTCGATCGGGCGCTTGAAGCCTTTCGGCAGCATCAAACCATCGCGGAAGAGCCTCGCTACGAAATCCGACTGCCCACCGAGAGAAAAGGACGGGGGCTCTACCTGCGACAAAACCGTGAGGAACTGAGTTCCCGCGCCATCTCCGTGACGGTGACTCCCCGGTTCACGGACACCTTTCCCAATGAATCCAAGCTGAAATTCAACCGTCGGCTCCGGCTCCGTTCGACCGTTCCTTGGCTAGAAGTACCCGAGTTTCTCTTCCTCACTCATCGGCCAAGTCGATTCGACATGGATCTCGACCCCAAGGCGATTCCCAGCCGTGCCTCAGGACTCCACTCCGGTGAGATCCAGGCCCTCGACATCGCCGATCCGGAGGCCGGGCCCATCTTCCGGGTCCCGGCCACCCTCCTCCTCGCCTCGAGCCCGGCTGGGTTTCCTCTCCCACCCGAGCCCCACGAGGAAGCGGGTTCCCTGGAGCCGGGCGAAATCGCTCGCACCTTCCTGACACCACCCGAGCACACGAGCTGGGCCGAGGTCACCTTCATCCATCGATCCCATCAAGCGCGGCAAGCGATTCTCCATCCCATGCAAATCCTGGCCCAGCGCCGGCATCCAGAGACGGGATCCCGATACCGGCTTGACCTTTCTCCCCTCGAGACGGTTCAGCGCAAGATCACGATCGTCCCCGGCCAGCTCCTGGAAATTGCCACCGCGGCCAACTGGTCCAACCAGGGCCCGCTCGCCTACACGCTGCAGGTCCGCTTCGGCGGTGCCTCACCCTCTCACCCAGTCCAAATCCTTTCCCCGGGACAGCCCGTGGCCAGGGTGGACCTGCAGGGATCCCACGACGACACCGCGATCCAACCATCCGCCCGACTCACCCATTGGCATGCCGAGATTTCGCCCGAAGCCAGCGAGATCCTGCCGATCGAGGAACCATGGGCCCCTTCCCCGACCGGCCCTCAACTCTACGAAGCCCGCGTGCGCTACGGCTTCGGCCTGGACGAAGCCACTTCGGTCTTGCCTCGCTTCCCCAGCTTTAATCAGCGCCTCTACGAGGCCGACCTCCAATCGCAACTCTTCACGGTCACCGATGCCAACGGAATGATTCTCGCTCAGGACGACGGTTGGGATCCCGATGCCGTCTCGCTCAAGAAAGGCGCTTTTCAGCTTCACTATCACTGGCGCCATCCTGACCCCGCCCTGCTCGGGCGGCTCGCTCAGCAGCCCATGACCCTGGAAGGACCTCTCAAGAGCCCGCTCACCCTCGGTGTCCACGCGACACGACGCGAGGCCATCGCCGGAGAGAATCCCTTGAGAGCCAGCACCCTGGACCGGCGAGAAATTCTCCCTCTCCACCTATCGACTCTCGCACTTGAAGAATTCCCTTCTCCAGCGCTTGGCGCCCAAACGTTCATCGGCCACCTCAAACTGCATCCCGAGGACCCCCAATCTGCCGTCCGATTGGTCCATACGACAACCACCCGGTCGCCTCCCCTGAATCACGAAGAGAAGGCCCCTCTCAAGAATCTTCAAACTCTGCGGGAAGAGGCGCTGCAAACCCTTCTGCAGCGCGAGGAATTCGACACCTTTGACCAAACTCTGCAGAGCTACCGCGAAGACTATCCGGAGGCGCTCATGGGCGATGTCCTCGCCCTGCATCGATCCGACACCGTGGAACGCCGGCGTCATCATCACGAGGAACTCGTCGCACTCTGTGACACCATTCTGGGGAAGATCGATCAAGCCGCCCTGGCCCGGCACCGAGGAAAGCGGCTCCTGGAATCTGATAGAGATCTCGCCCGGCGCTTCGATCGGGAATTCACGATTTTCACCGATGCCCTCTACCGGAAATGCCGGGCCATCGCCTATCATGACGGCCAACACGAGAAGCGCGGTGAGCCCTTCTCTCCCGAGCCGTTCGAGCAGGCCTTTCAGGAACTCCGCACCTGGGTCGACACCGAAAAGCCCGAGTTCGTGCTCGCACACATTCGCTGGCATCGGCGGCACGGACGGTTCGGCCAGGCGCTCAATTTGCTCAATCGGCACATGAGTGAGGTCGCCCCCACACGGCTCCTGCACAGGAAGCGGGTGACGATCCTCGGCAGCCTCGGCTGGGAACTCTGGGAAGCCCACGAAACCCAGTGGAACCGGCGGCGCTTCGCCCCTCAGCAGGAGCCGGATGAGGGGCCGGCCCCGTGACCGATCGTGGTTCCGGGATCAGTTGCCTTCCGCGAGCGATCGGCAAAAAGCGTCGGCACGTCCCCGGCCGCCCAGAATCTCCATCCGTTCAATCACCCTCGGCAGGTAAGCCTCCGACACGGCCCGCTGCAGACCGTTGTCCATCGCGGACTCCTTGAACTCGGGATGCCCCTTGACCAGGGCCTCGCCCCGGGACGCGTAATAGGCTCGCGCTGCATGCGATCGGATCAAGAGGGATTCGGAGGACCAGTTGACCTTGGCAACCCCCGCCGCCACCGCCGCCTGAAGTTCTTCCCGGTTGAGTCCCGATGAGCCATGAAGCGCGATGCCCACGGGTCGCCCGGCCAATTCCGAGGCCAGCCGCTGGTGACGCTCCACCGCCGTGGCGTCAAAACCGCCGCCCGGCCCCAGACCATGCTGCGTGCCCACGCCGGGGGCCCAAAGCGCCAGGAAACCGGGATGAGCCGCCTCCGCGACACCAAACAAGGCCCGCGCTTCTTCCAGGGTCGTCACCCCGTCGTCCACGCCGGCCTCCATCTCCAGGGCCGCCTCCACTCCCACTTCATGCGCCGCCTCACAAAGCGCGGCAATGCTCGCCAGATTCTCCTCCACGCTCAGCTCCGAGGAATCGAGGGAGACACTGGAGGCGCGCAGCACCAGGTCACTCCCGCCCATCTTGACGGGCAGGCCCTGGATCGCCGCTCGCAGCAGTGACAGGGTCTCAGGCCCCTTGATGTGGTCAGTGTGATAGACCACTGGCACATTCCGGTATTCTTCCGAATCGGCCAACACCGCGAGGTCCGCCAGATAACGAGTCATGCCGAGAAACGGATTACCCGATCCGAAGCTGTGACCGGTCAATTGCCAGAGGCTGGTTTCAATGATCACCGGCGCCTGGCAAGTCACGGCCGCCTCCAGGCAATCCACCACCGCCGCCGGCGAATCGGCGTTCACCGCCAAGACCGCGTAGCGATGCGCCAGGGCATCTCGCACCAGCGCCTTGGTTTGGACGGGGTTCAGCAGCATGATCGGAAAGCCGCGCGTGCCGACGCCATTCTTAACATTTCATCCACCACGGTGAATTCCTTTTCAGCCCAGCAGTTCCTCGGCCCGGGCCAGCAGTTCGCCGGCCTTGCCCGGTTCCGTCCCTGCCCCTCGCGCCATCTCGGGCTTGCCACCACCTCGCCCCCCCACGATCGGAGCCAATTCTTGGACCAACTTGCCCGCTTGAAAGGAACCGGTCAGTTCCTTGGCCACATAGGCCCCCACGTGCGCCTTCTCCCCGTCGTCCACCACGAAAACCCCCACCCCGGGAAACTGACGTTTCTTCAGACCATTGAGCGCTTCCTGCAAAAGGCCAGCGTCGCCCTCCATGCCCCGGATCACCCGTGGCGGCTCCGTTCCCTCCCGCAGCGCCTGCTCCACCGCCTCGCCTAACAAGCGATCGGCCTCGCGCGCCAAGACGGCCAGCCGCTCTTTCTTCAAGGTTTTCTGTGACTCGAGCAGCTTCGTTTCCAGCTCCGCGATGGCCCGATCCTTGGCCGCCAGCTGCTCGTGGACATGCGCCACAGCAGCGGCTCCCGCCACCGCCTCCACCCGCCGGACCCCCGAGGAAATGGATCCTTCCGAAAGGACCTTGAAAAACCCGATGTCCCCGGTGCGCCGCACATGGGTGCCGCCACACAGCTCCATGGAATACCCGTCCAGCCCGCCCGGTTCACCGCCGATCTGCACGACCCTCACCTTTTCTCCATACTTGTCTCCGAAGAACTGCATGATGTCCTTGCGATCCTTGATCGAAGCGTGAGGCACCTCATTGGCGGAAACCCGCGTGTTCTCCGCAATCCGAACATTGACCGCTTCTTCGATCGCCGTGATCTGCGCTTCGGTGACAGCTTTGCTATTGAAATCGAAACGCAAGCGATCCGCCCCCACGTAGGAACCCTGCTGAGCGATGTCGTCGCTCACCACTTCGTGAAGCGCCCAATGCATCAGATGGGTCGCAGTGTGATGAGATTCGATGGCTCGCCGGCGATCCCCTGCCACCCGCAACTCGACGGCCAGCGGCTGTCCCTGATGAAAGGCCGCAGGCCGCTCCTCGAGATGCAAGGCAATCGCTTCGCCGATTTGATAGGCATTGAGAACGCTGATCTCATCCCCGCCGCAGACCAGCACTCCCTCGTCGCTCACCTGACCGCCCTTCTCGACATAAAACGGGCAGCGATCAACGACAGCGAGGCAAATGTCGTCAGGCTCGTGAATCTCCAAAATATGTGCCCGGCTAGCCGTTTCGCTGTAACCAGTGAATTCGGTGACCACCGCCGTGGTGATTTCCTGAGCGCTGATGACCTGCTGTTTGCGCGCGGCCTGGCTCCGCTCCCGAATCTCTTCCATCAAGGCCTCCACCCGCTCCTCATCGACCGTCATCCCCCGCTCCTCGGCCATGAGATAAGTCAGGTCCAAGGGAAATCCGTAGGTATCGTAGAGCATGCATGCGGTCTCCGGCGGGAAGGCGTGCTCACTCTTGGAAAGCTTCGCCACGGCGGACTCAAATAGCTGCAGGCCTCGGTCGAGGGTCCTGTTAAAACTGCGCTCCTCCTGGTCCAGCGTCTCCACGATCCGGTTCTCCTGCGCCCGCAATTCGGGAAAAGCCTCTCCCATTTCGCTCACCAAGGTGGGCACCAGCCGACCGAGAAAGGGTTGCCCATCCTCACCCAATCCCAGCGTCCGGCCGTAGCGCACCGCCCGTCGCAAGATGCGGCGCAGAACGTAATGGCGATCCTTGTTCCCTGGCAGAATCCCGTCCGCAATGGAAAAGCTCAAGGTGCGCACATGGTCGCCGATGACGCGAAAGGCCACGTCGATCCGTTCTTCATCGCTGACCGATTGCCGGGACACTGGCAGAGTGCTCTGGTAGGTCTTGCCGCTGATCTCTTGCAGCTTGGCGAACACGGGCGCGAAGACGTCCGTGTCATAGTTCGAGATCGGCTCGGTGAAATCCGTCAGGCCGCGGGTGCCCTGCAGGATGCTGCATACCCGCTCGAAGCCCATGCCCGTATCGACGTGGGTGGCGGGCAGCGGTCGAAAGCTGCCGTCCGGTTCGACGTTGTACTGGATGAAGACCAGATTCCAGATCTCGATGCAGCGCGGGTCGTCGGCGTTCACCAATTCTCCCCGGCTGTCTCCCGCCGGCGTGAGATCCATGTGCAACTCGGAACAGGGACCGCAGGGACCAGTCTCGCCCATCATCCAAAAATTGTCCGCCTTGCCACCATCGACGATGTGTTTCTGGGGATCGAGCCCCGCCTTCTCAAACCATTGCCGCCAGAATCCATGGGCCTCCACGTCGCGCGCTCCGGGATCGCCTTCCCCCGGCTGGTAGATGGTGGCGTAGAGGCGCTCGGGCGGGAATCCCCAGCGCTCCACCCCCAGCTCCCAAGCCCATTCGATCGCCTCTTCCTTGAAATAATCTCCGAAACTCCAGTTGCCCAGCATCTCGAAAAAAGTGTGGTGGTAAGTGTCGTAACCGACATCCTCCAGGTCATTGTGTTTGCCCCCGGCGCGAATGCATTTCTGCGTGTCGGCGGCGCGGGGGGGATGAAAGGGCGCGGCTCCCGATCCCAGGAAATAGGGAACGAATTGGTTCATGCCAGCGTTGGTGAAGAGAAGGTTCGGGGAGGTCGGCATGAGCGAAGCCGAGGGAACGATGGTGTGCCCCTTGCCCTTGAAGAAATCGAGGAAGGACTGGCGAATGGCTTGTGAAGTCATGAGCGTGTCGAGAGTGAGCCCGGTGAACCGCCTGCGGTCAACGGCGGAATCGGATCCCAGGCCAGGCCAGGCCAGGCCCGCCTCCGCACCTTCGCCCCACCGTCGCGATCGCCCGGCCAAAAACGCCGCAGCATCCCTGAGACTCCGGTCGCCCCTCCGGGGTTCGATGCTGCGTGTGTTCACGACTCGCCACACTGGCCGTTCTCCTGCTCGCCCTGTCCCCGCTTCAAGCGGGGAATCTTCCGGCCTGGGAAGCCGCCAAGGCCCTGCTTCAGGAACGCTGCACCAAATGTCACGGAGGCGTCA
This sequence comes from Verrucomicrobiales bacterium, assembly GCA_965204485.1. GTDB lineage: Bacteria > Verrucomicrobiota > Verrucomicrobiia > Verrucomicrobiales > DEV007 > JAACDM01. The sequence continues at coordinate 33,335 of CBDBEZ010000023.1, read as the reverse complement.
AACACAAGGGGGGGCTGGACCTGCGCGCCATTCCCAACATCCTCCGGGGCGGTGAGAGCGGCCCCGCCGTGGTTCCGGGAGATCCGGAAGCGAGCCTCCTGATCGAGGTCCTGCATCCCGACGGAGAGCCCAGCATGCCTCCCAAGGGCGAACCCCTGGCCGCGAGGGAGGTCGATGTCATCCGCGATTGGATCGTCTCGATGACTTCCGAAGATCCCGCGCCCGACGGAGAGGTCGCCTCCCTTCCCTCCGGGATGCCGCCGCGCACGGTCATCGACTTTCTGGTGGCACGCCGGTGGGCCGAAGCCGGCGTCGAGGCCGCGCCCCCGATCGATGATGCCGCCTTCGCCAGACGCGCCTCCCTTCATTTGCTGGGGCGAATCCCCACCGAGAGCGAACTGGCGAGCTTTCTTCGAAGCACCGCTTCCGGAAAACGGGAGGCCCTGGTCGATTCCCTCCTGCAGCATCCCGAGTTCGCTCGCCATTTTGCCGAGCTCTTCGACACCATCCTTCTGGGCCGCCGCCACGGTTTGACGGGCCGTGAGCGTCCACTGGACCGCAGCGACGATTGGCATCGCTACCTGAGCTGGGTGTTCCGCTCCAACCGGCCCTGGAATGAAGTCGCCCGGGATCTCCTCGGCGAGCGACCCTCCGACGGACCCGCCCTCGGCGCCCGCTGGTATCTAGCCGCGCACAAGGACGACCACGAAGCGATCGCCCAGGCCATGGCACCGGCCTTGTTAGGCAAACAGATCGCCTGCGCCCAGTGCCACAACCATCCGCTCGTCCCCGAGATCGAACAGCGCCATTACTGGGGCCTGGTGGCCTTCTTCAATCGCTCTTTCAATGTCAAGACATCTCATGGACTGGACGTCGGTGAATCCGCCGTGGGAGGCGAGCTGAAATTCAGCACGCTCGAGGGCGAATCCCATGAGGCCGCCTTGGCGTTTTTCGATGGCCGAACCGTTGAAGAGCCCCCGCAGGACAAACCTCACGACGCCTCTCGATACCGCGTGCCTCCGCCGGAAACCTACTTTGCCGAGCTTCAGGACAAGAAGAAGGACAACAAGAAGCGGAAGGCGCCTGCGATGGAATCCGTCCCGGTTCCCGACTTCTCCCGCCGCTCGGCTCTGGTGGATCTCGCGGTGGAGAGCTATCCCGACTTCTCCCGCGCACTGGTCAACCGCGTCTGGACGCTCTTGTTAGGCCGCGGTTTGGTGCATCCGGTGGATCATCTCGACTCAATCCATCCACCCAGTCACCCGAAACTCCTCTCCTGGCTGGGCCAGGATTTCGCCGCCCATGGTTACGACGTGCAAGGACTGATTCGCGAGATCATGGCTAGCCGGGTCTATCAGACGTCTTCACGGCCCCTCGGAGAGCAAGTGCGGCGGCCCGCTCCCGAACTCTTTGCTCTATCACGACTCCAACCGCTCACTGCGGAAAGCCTCTACCGCTCGATGCTCGTCGCCGGTGGTCACGCGCCCGATTCGGAAGGCGCTTTTCCGGGGATCGACGAGGAGGCTTACCGAGAGGCCTTCGCCCGGATCTATCCCGATCTTTTTCCGGAGACTTACAGCCCGCAGGCCGCCGAGGGCCTCTTCTTTTCCAACAATCCCCTGATGAAGGAGATCCTGGTGAGGGACTTTTCCGGCCTTTCCCCCGAGGCGGGCATCGCCGAGGCCTTCCTGGCCGCTTTCGGGAGAGAGCCCGATGAGGCCGAGTGCGCGATGGGTCACGCTTTCCTGGGCGAACATCCGGACAACTCCCGTTTCCACGCCCTCCTTTGGTCCTTGATCACAAGTTCCGAGTTCCGTTTCAATCACTGACCGACCCACTGAACGGCAAGGCCGGACGCTTCGCGCCAGCCCACGCATATAGACTGCTCTGCTCGCCCATGTCCTCTCCGACTCCGAAGCCCCCTGCCTCTCCGCCGCCGGATTGCGGTTCGCCCGATCACACCCTGCACCGGCGACGCTTCCTCAGCGGCGCCCTGGCCTCCGGCGCCATTTCCACTCTGAGCTGGAACGGTCTCTTTTCGGTGCCCGCCTTCGCGGAGGAAGTGAAGCGCGCGCAAAAGCGCTGCCTTCTGCTCTGGCTGTGCGGCGGGCCGAGCCAGTTCGAAACCTGGGATCCCAAGCCGGGCACGGAAACAGGCGGTCCCTTTGGCAGCATCCCCACGGCCATTCCCGGTGTCCATGTGAGTGAATTGATGCCCCGCTGTGCCTCCATCCTCGACAAGATGGCGGTCGTTCGCTCGATGAAGACCAATGAGAGGGAGCATTTCCAGGCCATCAGTCTGCTCAATCGCGGCGACAATCCCCGCCCTCCCTTCACGCGCCCCACACTGGGCTCCGTGCTGGGGCAACAGTTAGGCCAACTGGATAGCCCGATCCCCAATTTCATTCTTCTCGATCCCTGCCCCGAGGGAAACGAGTTCAAGGGTTTCAAGGCCGGCAACTGGGCAGGCTGGCTGGGCGCGGAATACGCCCCGGTGCGCGCGGGGGGCGAATTCAAGATCGAGGACGTCGATCGCCTCCCGGGAATCTCCGCCGCCGGACACGAGGAGCGCGAGGCCTTGCGACGGTTTTTCAGCAAGAAGTTCGAAAACGAGACCAAGAGCACGGCCGCCTCCTCCTACAACGCCGTTTACGAGCGGGTGAAGGGCCTCATGAGCTGCGCCCATCTTTTTGACCTCGACCGGCTCCCCGCCCGGGACCGCGAGCGCTACGGCCCTGGAACCTTTGGCCTTCACGCCTTGCTGGCCCGCTCTCTGGTGGAGGAGGGAGCGCCTTTCGTCATGGTGGCCAACGGCATGCCCTGGGACACTCACGTGTTCAATCACGAGATCTATCAAATGGTGGTGCCCGACCTCGACAACATCGTCTATCAGTTGGTCACCGACCTCGAAGAACGCGGCCTGGCGGAGAACACCCTCCTCGTCGTCATGGGAGAGTTCGGCCGCACTCCCTGGATCAACGTCAAGCGGGGACGCGATCACTATCCCAATGCCTGGAGCCTCGCCATGGCCGGCTGCGGCATTCAGCCGGGCGCCGTGGTGGGAGCCACCGACGATCTCGGGATCGACGTGACGGATGGGGCGGTGAACGAAAAGAACCTCTTCGCCACCATTTTCCAGGCTCTCGGCATCGATCCCTACGCCGAATACGATCTGCCCAATCTACCAACCTTTCACCGGGTGGAAGAGCGGGCCGAGCCGATCGCGGAGATCCTCACCTCATGATGACCCTCGAGCAGAGCCAAGCCATTCCCCTGCCCACCACGGTTCACGACGTGGCGCTGGCCGAATCCGCATCCACCCCGACGTCCCTCGTCTGGGCTGCCTGTCTCGACGGCGGCATCTACGGAGTGCGGCTGGACAGCGGAGAGAAGTTCCAGTTAGGCCAGCACAACCGCTACGCCTCCGGAGTCCACGCGCTGCCCGGTGGTGAGACCGTGATCTCGGCCGGCTACGACGGGCGCCTGCGATGGCACGACGTGGAGAAACGGAGCTGTTTTCGCGAGGTTCAGGCGCACCGTTTCTGGTCCTGGCAGAGCGCCCTTTCACCCGACACCCGATGGATCGCCTCCTCGACGGGACAGTATCTTTGCGGCGGCTACCGCTACGGGCCGGCTCCCGAGACGGAACCCTCGGTGAAGATCTTCTCCACGCGGACGGGCGATCTGGAGGCGGCCTTTTCCCATCAGCCGCCCGTCCAGTCCGTGGCCTTCAGTCGGGACGGCCGCCACCTGGCGGCGGGCAATCTCATGGGTGAAATCCGGGTCTGGAACCTCAAAAGCCAGGAGGAGATCGCCTGCTGGTCGACCGGCGACTTCACCGGATGGGGCATCATCAAAGGGCACTACTACACGGGCGGCGTTCACTCCCTGGCCTTCGGCCCCCGGGATGAATCGCTCTATTTGGCCGGGATGGGCAGCACCCGTGACCCGGCGGCGGGCAACGGCAAGCAACTCTGGCAGGCCTATCAATGGCGACCGGGAGGGACCGAGCCGCAAAAGACCGCCGAGACATCGGACGGCGACGCCGGCAAAGGGCTCATGGAAACCCTGGCTTTTCATCCCGACGACACCCTGTTTCTCATGGCTGGCCGGCTGGAGAGCGGCCAGTGGAACGTCGCGGTCTTCGATCAGGCGAGCGGCGCCCTCAAGGCTTCCCGGGACTTCAAGGGTCGAGTTTGCCGTGCCCGCTTTCTCGACGACACCGGCGCCTTTCTCCTCGCCGGAGGTCTCTCCCAGGGCGGTCCGCAAGAGGGCCGCCGGTTCAAGGACTACGGCCGGCTCTGGCTGGGCCTTTGCCAGAGTTGATTCAGCGCTTTCCCCGGCCTCGAAATTCGGGAGTTCTCCGATTTCCCTTCGCCCCATCCGGGAAGCTGGACTATAGGGAGCAGACGTGAAGGAAACCCATCCCGGCATCCGCGAAGTGGACGTCCTCGTCCTCGGAGGCTCGCTGTCCGGAGCCTCTCTCGCCCTTCTCCTCCGGCGAACCTGTCCCGAATCTTCGGTGACCGTTGTCGAAAAAAGCGAAGCTTTTTCGCGCCGGGTCGGCGAATCGACGTCCGAGGTGGGCGGCTGTTTTCTCACCCGTGTCCTCCGGCTCTCGACCTACCTCTCGCAAGAACACATCGTCAAGCATGGCCTGCGTCTCTGGTTCCAGTCGGAGGGCAATGACCGACTGCAGCGCTGCACCGAAATCGGTCCGTTTTTCCAGGCTTGCCTGCCCACCTATCAGTTAGACCGCGCCCGGCTCGATCAGCACCTCCTCGACACCGCAGAAGCTGCGGGATGCCAGGTGGAGCGGCCCGCCCGCGCCACCGAGATCAGGCTTACGGACGAGGGCCGTCATCACGTGGTCGTGCAGCCCGCTGGCGGTGAAGCGGTTACCTATCGGGCGCGCTGGGTCGTGGATGCCACGGGCAAAGCGGCCGTGATCGGCCGCCGACGCGGCACCGTCGAGCCTCTGGCTGAGCACGGAACCAAGTCCGTCTGGGCACGCTTCCGGGGCGTGCGAGATCTCGACGGCGCCGAGCTGGCGCAAGAGGACCCCCGTTTCGCCGCCGCTTGCTACGTCTCTCGGGGCTCGGCGACCAATCATCTCATGGGAAGGGGTTGGTGGTGCTGGCTGATCCCCCTGAAGAATGGGGACATGAGCGCCGGTCTCACCTACGACCCCCGCTATTTCGAACTCGAGAAAAGCTCCAACCTCACGGAATCCCTGCTGACCCATCTTCGGCGGCACCCCGTCGGCCGCTGGATGTTTCGCGATGCCGAGGCGATACCCCACGACACGCTCGCCTACTCTCAATTGGCCTATCAAAACACTGAAGTCGCCGGCCCCGGCTGGATCTGTGTCGGAGACGCCGCCGGATTCATGGATCCTCTCTACAGTCACGGCATCGATTTCATCGCCCATACGGTCATGGGTGCCCGGCGAGTGATCGCCGCCGATTTGGCAGGGAATCCACAGGATTCCGAATCCCACCGCCAAGCCTACCAGCATGGGTATCAAAAATGCTGCCGCCGCTGGTTCGAGGCGCTCTACCGCGACAAGTACGCCTACCTTGGCGACGCCGACTTGATGAAGGCAGCCTTTCTTTTGGATATCGGCGCCTACTTCATCGGGCCCGTTCATTTCGTCTATCGCGACACCGAAAACGAGTTCGCTCAACAGCCCTACCACGGCCCCATCGGCGATCTCGTGGCTCGCTTCATGAGCTTTTACAACCGCCGGCTGGTCCGGCTCGGAGACCGGCGCCAAGCGCTCGGACGCTACGGCACACACAACCTCGATCGTCGCCATCTCATCAGGCCCGGGTTCTCTCCGGGCCTCCCCGCGCTGCGGCCGTTTGCCAAGGGCGTCCTGGCCTGGCTACAATGTGAATGTCAGGATCTCTGGTTTCGCTTGCGCCCGAGCCAGGCAGCGCGTCGCCCCGCCGGCTCGACCGAATCCCCGGGGCGGGCTCCCCGTGAACGCCAAACCCTCTGACCTGACAGAGGTCCCGTCCAGCGAGGCAGTGCGGACGCTACCCTTCCCTTGATCTGGAATAGGCCGGCGCCCACGTTGCAAACCAATCCATGAACACATCGGCGGTGGCCATGGAATTGAGCACCGCCACACCGCCGGCGCGCTCAATCTCGCGCGCATGGGCCTCCTCAAAAGCGCGGACGATCACCGGGACTCCGCGAACGTGACGGATCACGTTGAGTTCGTCCGCGATTTCCGACATGGAGACCAGAATCAACTTCGCCCGGTGCGCTCCAGCGTAGTCCAAAATTTTCTCGTCGGAGGCGTCGCCATGAATGCAGGTCATCCCCTTTCCCTCGAGCCGATTGAGCGTGGCCGGATCGTGGTCAACCACCACCACCTGATGTCCGGCGGTGATCATGGGCTTCACGACCCAGTTGCCCCCCGAACCGTATCCCAACACCAAGACGTGATCCCTCAGGTCGCTCCCCTGCCTCAAACGCCGGCGCACCGGATGCCAGTGGAGCAGCCAGCGTGCCACCCGGTCCGTCGCCAGGAACGGGGTCAGGGTCATGGTGATCACCGCGACCAGCGCGATGATGGAAAAGATCTCCTTTGGCAGTCCCACCTCCTGCAGGCCGAACAGCCCCAGGACAAGCGCAAACTCACTGGTTTGAGCCAGGAGCAGACCGCTCGAGATGGCCTTCCTCGAAGACAGACCGCCCTTCCACCCCGCCACCACCGCCACCAGTACCGGTGTCACGAGCAAAACCAAGGCAGCGCAGGCCAGAGCATCGAGAAAGATCACCCAGCTGGGGATCGTCACCGTGGCGCCAAGACCCGTGAAGAATACCGCCAAGAAGAAGGTCGTGAGAGAGCCTAACAAGCCCCGCACGATGCCACGGATCGGAAAAGTTGAGAGAGCGAAGCCGGCGAGGAAGGCGCCCGCCACGGGCGGAATGCCAAACTCATAGGCGGCTCCGGCAAACAGAAAGAGGACTCCCAGCGTCATCAACAGCCAGGTCTCGTCGTCCATCTTGCTTTTCCGGGCCACCCAGGGTGCCACCCAGCGCTGCAGCGCCAGAGCCGCGCCGATCATCAAACCCAGACAGATCCATCCCCAGCTCAGCGCCAGCCACCCTTCCGGCAATTTCCCCAGCGTCACCATCAGAACGATCATGATCACGTCCTGGATCAACACCACCCCCACCGCCAGGCGCCCATAGGAGGCCAGCGCCCCGGGCATCTCTTGCATGCGGCGCACGACCACCAGCGTCGAACTCGTCGCCAGCGCCAAGGCGAGGAAGATCGCCGCCGCCCCCCGGTAACCGAGCATTAGCGCCAGGCACAGCCCCGCCAAGCCCACCAGAAGAAATTGAAGGATGCCCACCCACAACACCGCCTTGAAATACCGTGAAAACCGGGACGGGTTCAGCTCCATGCCCGCCGTGAAGACCAGAAAAGCCAGTCCCAAATCCAGGCTCGTGTCGAGGGCCAGCCGTTCCAGTGGCAAGCCCGAATTCCCCAGGACAAACCCCGAGACGATGAGCAAGGGCATCACCGGCAAACGCCACCGCTGAGAAAATGCGAAGGCAATCGCCGAAGCCAGAATGAGCCATCCTAACCAAGTCATCGCGAGCTAGAAAGGAGCCCCATTTCTCCTAACAATGCATTCTGCCGTTTGATTCCGTCCACGTTGGGCACCATCAAGTAGGCCACCTCCATCTCCAGGAGATGGTTCAATGCCTGCATGTCGTAGGCATGAACCGCGCAGGGCACGCCAATCAATCGGCATCGATAGGCCAGCAAATCATTGATCGGCCCGATGTGCAGGGTCGACACCGCCAGCCGGGCGCTCGTCAGCGCCGCCTCCCGCAAGACGGGCGACATCGAGGCATCGCCCAGCAAGGTCCGGCAGGGCAGCTCCTCCAGCTTTCGCGGATCCACGTCGATTCCCAGAACCGTCTCCCCGCGGGCGGTCAATCGACGCGCCAGCTCCCGCCCCAGGGTGTTCATCCCGATGATCACCGTGTGCCCGCGGAGCGACGCGTCGGCGTCACCCTCACCTTCTCCCACGTGCCCGTCCTCGCCGCGCACTCCGGAACCTCCCGTCTCGAAGGCCGGCCCGCCCGCCCCCGTCCAACCCCGTCGGCACAGCCATTCATAGATGGCTTCCTTCGATATCAAGGCCAGGGAGGACACGGAGATGGTGATCAAGCCCACCACCCCCATCAGGGAGGCCGCCTCGGCTTCGAAGAGACCCGCCCGGGAGGCCACGCCCACCAGGATGAGTGAAAACTCACTGATCTGTGAGAGGAGAAGGGCGGTGAAGAACGCCGTCCGGAAATCGATCCGCAAGGCTTTGACGATCAGCGTGATGAGGAACAGTTTTCCGCCGATCACCAAGCACGACAGCACCAAGGCTTGACCCCAAAACCAAGGGCTGCTGGAAAACTGAATTCCCATGCCGAGCGTCACGAAAAACACCGCCACGAAGAAGTAGATCAAAGGCTGAACCCGGCGCTGAAGATCGTGGCTGTAAGGCATCTGCGCCAGGCTAACACCGGCCACGAAAGCGCCGATCTCGTGAGACAAATGCAAGACATGCGTGACCATGACCACGAGAAAACACCAGCACACACTTGTCATGAAGAGGGTCTCGGGAGACCGGGCCACCCAGTTCATCGGGCGGGGCAAGAGATACCGAGCCGCCAGCATCACTCCCGCGAGGAGACCCACCACCCCTCCCAGGGAAACCAGACCGCCACGCGTCAAGGCGCCCCATCCGCTGGCTCCATCCCCTTCCAGTCCGCCGATGACCGTGAGCAAGAGCACCACCACCACGTCCTGAACCAGGAGAATCCCCACGGCGAGTTGTCCGAACAGGGTGTGGCTCTCTCCCTGGCTCACCAGCATCTTCACCGCCACGACCGTACTGCTGAACGCCAGGGCAAAGGCCAGGATCCACAGGGTCGATCCCCGGAATCCGAGAACCCAGCCGCCGGCCAAGCCCAGGCTCACGCACAAGACCATCTGCACGAGCCCTGCCAGGAGCGCGATCCTCCCGACCTCGCGGATCTTGTCCACCGTCAGCTCCAGACCCACCAGGAAGAGCAAGAGGACGATCCCCGTCTCCGCAATGAGATTGGTCGCCTCCCCCGATTCCACCCATCCCGTCCAGGGTCCAATGACCAAACCCGCCGTCAAATAAGCCAAGATCGCCGAGAGACCGAGATGCCTCGCCACCCAAAGACAGACCGCGGCGCCGATCAATATGATGCCTAGCTGGCGCAGAAATAGGTGATCGATCATCCAGCGGAAATCCTCGTCGGGTTACAAGCTCAAGGCTACTACTCTCGACGTGGCCCGGCCTGGCAAGCAATCCTTGCCCCACGGCCTCCGCTTCGCTAAGACCGAAGACGCCATCATTCATCATGAAACGACTGCTCGCACTCCTCCCGATCTTGACCACGCTCCTCCACGGTGCGCCGGAACATCACAGTGAACTGATCTTCCCCCTCGAATCCTGGCACAATCACGGCTCCTGCATCGTCGAAGCCCCCAACCGCGATCTGATCGTCTGCTGGTTTCACGGTTCCGGCGAGCGTCGCTCGGACGACGTCGTCATCCTTGGCTCCCGGCGCGAGCGCGGAACCGGCGACTGGTGTGACCCCTTTCTCATGGCCGACACGCCCGGCTTTCCCGACACCAATTGCTGCATGATCATCGACCCTCAAGAGCGGCTCTGGCTGCTCTGGCCCACCATCCAGGCCAACCTGTGGGAATCCGCCTTGATGAATATCAAGCTGTCTAACGACTACGACACACCCGCCAAACCACCGGCGTGGTCCGAATCCAAGATCCTGCACATGAAACCCGGTGATGACTTTCCGGACAAGGTCCGCGCCAAGACCGCCGCCTACCTCGGTGGTCAGCCTCGCCTGACCACCCGTGCGATCGAATGGGCGGCGCATAATTTCCACCAAGCAGACGACAAGCTGACCCGCCGCCTCGGCTGGTTCACCCGCGCCCATCCCTACATCACCGACCAGGGAAGAATGCTGGTTGGCCTGTATTCTGATGGCTTCTCCTTTTCCCTGGTGGCCTACACCGACGACTGGGGTGAATCCTGGCAGTTTAGCGATCCCATCGTGGGCGGAGGAAACATTCAGCCAAGTTTCGCCCGCAAGCAGGACGGCACGATCGTGGCCTACATGCGTGACAACGGTCCCCCGCCCAATCGTGTGCTGGTGAGCGAGTCCAAGGACGAAGGGGAATCCTGGGAGATGGTCTACGATCACCCTGTTCTCAAGAATCCAGGTGCTGGACTCGAACTGATGAACCTTCGAGACAGCCGGTTCCTCGCCATTTACAACGACACGGAAGATGATCGGCATCAATTGGCGGTCTCTATCTCCGAAGATGAGGGCGAGACCTGGAAGCACACACGTCATTTGGAGAAACGGGCTCCCGGCGAGGGTCGCTTTCACTACCCTTCCATCATCCAGACAAAGGACGGCCAACTCCACGCGACCTACAGCTACTTCGTCAAGAACGACGCTGGCGAGGAGGTGAAATCGATCAAGTACGCCCGGTTCAACCTCGACTGGGTCACGGCCTCCCGCGACTGACAGCCACCAAGGCCAAGGGGCCACATCGCGCCGCACCGCCCGGGGATGGCATCCCCGGCGACAGCGCCTTCATGGCGTTGCGCGGCCCTCACGTTTCTGCAAAAATCACTCCGGTAGCGCTCTGTAGCTGGAGACGCCGTCCATCGAGATCGCCTTACAGATGTGCGGGGATGAGCACCACGAAGGACGCGAAGAGCACGAAGGATAGCACTCACGGATCCCTTCATTCAAAAAGGCCCGATTCCAATCAGCCATCCCTTCAGCAAGCCCGCTCCGTCTCAAATGAGACGAGAAAGACAAAACCGTAAGGTGAGGCCCACCCCTCCTCGAATCCATTCATCCATCACGAGTCAAGCGATGGGCTCTACATTGAACTCACATTGTCTCATCACCACCCTTCTTCGTGCTCTTCGCGTCCTTCGTGGTTCATTCCCACCCATTGAACGTGATTCAGCCAGCGAAACGCATCGCCCAGAGGATGGCAGCCGTTGCGTGGCCCTCACCGTTGCACGGCAGCGGTTACCAACGCGTATGCTCGAGGAAGGCCAGCAGGTCGGCCAATTGCTGATCGGACAACAGGGTGTCCAGGCCGGCCGGCATCAAGGAAACCGCGCTGGGGCGAAGCTCAGCAATGGAATCGCGTTCAAGCGTCACCGCGTTCTCCGGTCCCACCCGAAGCTCGATGCCGTGGGCGCCTTCATCGGCGGGAATCCCCAGCCACAGCCGCCCCTCACGCGTCGTGACCATCACGGTCTCATAACTGCGCACCATGCTGGCGCTCGGATAAAGGATGGCCTCCAGAAGGTCACGGCGCGATCGAATCTGACCGATTCGAGTGAGGTCGGGCCCGAGCGTTCCGCCTCGATACCCCACCGCATGGCAAGTCACACAGGCGGCTTCCGTGCTGTTGAACACGGCCTGCCCGCGCACGACGTCGCCCTCCGGAAGCACACCCAAACGTTGTTCCAACCGCGCTTTCTGCTCGCCCACGGTGGCGAAGGAAGCAGGCGTCGCCTGGCGAAGATGTTCTCTCGCCTCCGCGGCACGATCGGGCATCGCCTGCAAGAGCGCGCTCACGGTCGCCGGCGTCAGCGACGCCAGACTCACATTGCTTCCAAGCGCGACAGCCAGTCTTCGGATGGGCTCAAGATTTCCCTCGGGGTCTTTCTCCTTCTCCAGGCTGCGCACCCACTCGCTCACCAAGCGTTCCAAAACCATCGGGCCGGCCGTCTTGAAAGACACCTCCAGACGGGCCAACTGAGCGATCTCCAGCTCACACAAACCCACCACCGCCAGGGCCCGTTGCCGCGTGGTCAGGGGACGCGAGGGAGCCAGTTGGGAGTTCAAGAACGGCAACGCCGTCTCCAAGGGAACCGCCCGGGCTTTCGCCAAATAATCCAAGGCATCCAAGCGAATCTCCGAGGCCTTTCCCGGATCGCTCACCAGCGCTTGCAAGGTCGCCACCGCGGACTCTAGCAAGGTCTCCATCCTTCGCAAGATCCCCACGACTCTCGCTCGATTCTCGCTCGGCCCGGTCAGCAAGGGCACCACGCGCTCCCAGAGCCCGGGAAGAAACGCCTTCAGCCCAGCCCGTTCGATCACTCTCAGCGCCACGTCTTCACTCCCACCCTCTTCCAACCAACGCGCCAAATAGGCCTGGATCGCCTCGTCTTCCGCCAGGCTTGCCAGGGCATTCACCGCCTCGGAATCCAGTTCAGTGGCCGCGGGAAGCTGTGCCACGAGCGCCTCGGCCCATTCCGGATGTTCGGCCACCACCTCCCAGGCCGTGGAGCGAAGCAAGGGTGCCTGGTGATTCGTCCACGGCACGACGCGTTCCGCGGTCAACCGAGTGGACTTCAACTGGTGAAGCGTGGCCAAGGCCAAGCTCTTGGTCCGGCTGTCTTCTGCCTCCAGGGCCTCCATCAGCGCCTCTTCATCCCCGATCTCGATGAGCGCGTAGCGCAAGGAATGCTCCTCGATGCGATCCAGGAATGGACCGCCCAGCTTCTGCAGCAGGAGGCTCACATGGCGGCCATCCCCCAGACGACCGAGGGCCTCTGCCGCCACGCGTCGAACGGCCACGTCGTGATCTCCTAACAACTCGGCGACCGTCGACAGCGCCTCGCCATCCCGGGTCACGCTCACCGAATGCAAAGCGGCGCGCCGGATCGCCGCGGCGGCCTGCCGGTTCGTCTTATCCCGATCGTTCAATGCGCTCCTCACCAGGGCACGCGACTCGGGCGTCGCCATCCGCGTCAGCGCCCAGAGCAGACGAAGTTTGGCCGCCGGATCCGTTAGGCTTTGCCAGGCCCCGGCAGGCACTTCGCGTGCCCTGGCCAGTTCCTCGATAGCCCGTTTCCACACCATCGGCCGGGGATCACTGAGGCGGTCCACGAGAATCGTCGACTCGACATCTTGCCAGGCCAAAGCCTTTCCACAGGGATCCTCGAGAGTGCCGACGCCGTCTCGGCGAACCCGGTAAATCGCTCCGTAGACATCTGGTTTTGCCAACTGCGAGGTCGGGCAACAGAGCTTGTACCAACCGCCGGTGTCGATTACCAGGAGACTCCCGTCGGGAGCCTCCTGGACATCCGTGGGATGGAAGTCGATGTGATCGCCCACCAAGAAATCCTCATCTTCCGTCCGATAAGTGGGACCGGCAGGAATCAAGCGATGCCGCGTGACCTTGCGCATGTTGAAGAGCGTGGCGAACACATCGCCCTGATACTCCCGTCCCAGAACGGCGGATTCGTAACGCATCAGCGCACAGGCCGCCGCCGGCCCCAGATGCGTCATCACGGGCATCAGGTCGCCCGTGCGCGGATGCCCTTCCAGCACCCCGTGATTCTTGCCATAGACGCCTCCATAGACGGCATGAATGATTCCGTCCCGCCGTCCGCCGCCCGGGTGCTGGAGGAAGGTGGTGGTGAAGAAACGTTCGCCTTCCGGCGAGAAAACGACCTCCACGGGATTGTCCATGCCTCCGGTCATGACGGGCTCCACGAAACCGCTCTCAAACGGTTTTCGAAAAATGTGAGCCGCGCGGCTCGACCAGGTAGAGCCATCCTCACGGAAGTAGGTTTGCTCCGCGAAGGCTCCCTTGCACCAGTAAATCCAACCGTCAGGACCAAGGTAGGGTCCGTGCAAATCATTGGCGCAGCCGGTGAGCGTTTCGCCATCGTGCCACACTTCCCGCCGATCACAGACGCCGTCGTGATCGGTGTCCGTCAGTTTCCAGATGACCGGCGGCGCGGAAACCAACAGTGACTCGCGATGCCAGAGGACTCCCTCGGGAAACATCAGCCGATCGGCAAACACCACGCGCCGGTCAAAACGACCGTCCCCGTCCGTGTCCTCCAGGCGCACGATCCGATGCGGTTTCTCCTCGAGCTGTTCCTCCACCGGAGCGTTGGATCCTGAAGACTCCGCGACGTAGAGACGGCCCAGCTCGTCAAAATCGGCCATGATGGGGCGGTCCACCAGGGGCGGACCGGCCACCCGCTCGACCCGGAAGCCGTCGGGAACCGTCAGGGTGAGCGAATCGAAAACGAAGGAGCCGGCCTGGAGAGAGAAAGTTCCTAACCAGAGCCAGAAACCTAGCCGAACGGGAGCGAGCGAGCGGGGACGAAGGTGCATGCCCGAGCATAGAGGAACTCGCGGGCTCCGCTCAAGCTCGGGGAAGAACGGCGTATCCTTTCGAACGACGAAGCCCGTCGCCTCCTGGCCAGCCTTAAGGCCGGATCAGGCGGACCGCCCCCGTGAACGGGTCAATCTGCACGGTGGCGAAGTTGTCCGGGATCTCCGCACCCCTCTCCCGCTTCTCGTCAACCAGGGTGAGATACCACTGCTTGGCTGCCCCCAGATTCGTCGATCCAGAAGGAGCAAAGTCAAAGGCGACGAACTGCGCCTCAAGCGGGTTGTTGCGCTTGTGAGGAACGCTACCCCGGGTCTTCTGGAGGCTCAAGAGGGTCGAGATCCGTTCGCTGTCGGCAAAGACGATGGGCAGGGGCAACTTCCGGAGCGGACCAATCGGCTCCATGGTCTCGATGTCCTGGTTCGTGCTCCCAGCATTCTTGGCACTCCGATCAAAGGCCACGCGGCGATAGAAACGGTAGGCGCGAAACTTTTCCTCATTGCCAGGCATGGTCGGGTCGGCGTACTGAAAGAAACGCACCTGGATCGGAGCGTTCTCCTTTTGCGCCTGAAGCTGGGCATAGGCCAAACGCGTCCGGAGCAAGTCAGCCGCCTGAGACAGTTTCTGCCCCTTGAGGGCCCCGGAAACGGCCGGAACCACAAAAACCATCATGACGACGATGATCATCATCACGACGATCAACTCGATCAGGGTGAAGGCGCGCCGGCGAATTTCAGACTGAGCGGAAATCGTTTTCATCACAATTCAAGAGTGGGTGGGTGGGGTCATACAAAAAAGAAAAATCGCAAGGCCATCAGGCTAGCACGGCTGGCAGGGACCCATCAAGTCAATCCATCAAATCTTCAAGCGTCGTCGGCGGCCTCACGCCGCAACCAGGATGCCTCGCGCATGGCCACCGTCGTGCTGAAGATGCGGTTGTTGATGCGGCGATCCAACAATTGCTCTTCCACCAGACGAAGATCCCGCTCGAGATTCCTGGGCTGCTTGAAAAGGCCGGAGGGAATGAGCGATGGCGGGTTGGCACCGCTCTCCTCCCGGATCGCGGAGGGCTCGTCGATGGCCACCATCGTCACCCGCACCAGGGCTGGCAAGAGGTGGAGATTGTCCTCACTCTGTGACGAGCTGCTGGTCTTCTTCTCACCGAGACCCTTGCGCGAGTTGTAGAAATAGCCGTCCTCGTAAAAGATGTCGTTGGCCGAGGCCCCCTTCTCCGGCACCGCCTTCATCGGCGTCAGCACGAGCATCAGGATGTTTTCGGCCAGCGTCCGCTTCACCAGCAGCGCCTTGGCCCCGCCCCCTTTCACGAACTCGGCAAACCACTTGTTGTCCTCACTGCTCACCGCCAAGCGACGGTCCTCGGCGTTCCCGTAAATGTCGAACAACTCGGAAGGCAGACGAAACTCCTTCAGACGATAGCGAAATTTGGGCTGAACCCGGCCGCGCAGGAAGGCCGGCAAGGACTCGCGATCATCCCCGAACTCCACAAAGAAACCCCAGGCGTTCAACAACTCGGTGAACTGGCGGTAGTCAGGCTCCACCACATACCCAAAGGGCGCCTGGAAAAAGATGCCGTGCCCGGGAAAGTTTGAGGCCGGCACCCGCGCCAAATCCGCCGTCTCGCCCATGATAAAATGCAGCTCGCTCTGCTTGACGTAGTCGGTGGGACGCTGGCTGTTGTCGAACTCGTAATCCCAGTAGGTGTTCAAGGTCGCCTGACGCACCCGGCGGGTGATCGATTCAAAGGCCAGCCTGGCCTCGCGAAACTGGTTGGCCTCCGAGGAAGCCCGCGTCCAGGTCCGCTGGGTCTGGTCGACCATCGAGAAGATCATCAACAAGAGGACAATCATGATCGCGATCGAAACCAGCAATTCGATCAGCGTGAAGCCGGCGGCAGAGGGGGAGGAAGAGGGCCGGCGGAGAGAGGGGTGAAGCTTCATGGCGGTGTGAGTGGCTTGGATTCGTTAGGTAAAAGGAATGAAAAGGGAGGGGAAAGTCAGCGCTTGGCCATCATCAATCTTTCTGCTTTTGCTCGTCCATCCGGGCAATCACCGTCGACACCGCCTCGTAGCGGTCATCCGTCTCGGCCAGCATCTTCATGTTCACACTTTCACCCTTGGCCGGGCCCATGTAGACCGTGATCCGCTTGGCGTAGTCGTTCCGCTCCTCCGTCTCTCCCGGGAGCAGGATGCCTTCCAACTCCACTTCGATCTCCGCCCGGTAAATCCTCACGTTTTCATCCACACTGATGTCGCGAATGCGGGTGCCCTGGTCGTCGTACTCGCGCACTTCACCATCGAGCAACTCCATCTCGTCCCACTTCATCAATTGGACATCGTTGATGACGTCCTCACTGATCCGCGCCATCGCGGTCATCATCCGGGACTCCCTCATCTGATCGAGGCTCATCGGCAGGAGCCCCAGGAGGGCGATCATCACCGTGGCGCAAATGCCCAGGGCGAGGGTGACTTCAATCAAGGAAAAACCCGATCGGCGGGAGCGGGAAAAGCTTGCTGTCTGTTTCATGGATGTGGGAGGCTGAAGGGACCGTCGATCGATCCTAGGGACGAAGACCGCGTTTGTAAATGGCAATCCTGCATGAATTTACATTGAACATACAAACTCGAACTTAAAATGCCAGCAGAAATCCGCCCGAATCGTTCTAAAAAAATTTCTCTAGCCTGACCAACCACTTCGTAACCCTCTCTGATCCAATCTTTTGCAAAATGCACGAAGCTTTTTGATTTCGTCCCAAGCGCCTTGCTCGCCCGGCGAACCTTGTATGGCCTTTGTAAATATTGGCTTGACACCCGGCCCTGCCTGTTCTTTTTCTCTTAAAGGCTGCCATCTTCGTGGCCTTTTGATGATCTTCATCATCCCCTCGCCCACCTTCCGAAAAACCAGCCCAAACAATCCATGAAATTAACCATCCATCCCAAGTCGGCGGATCGGCCGATCACCGAAGAAAAGAAACAGCGCGGTGTCGCGCTGGTCACGGTGATATCGATTCTGGCGGTGCTCACGGTCCTGAGCATCGCAATCATCAGTCTGGCGGGTAACGAACTCCGTTCGGCTCGCAGTTACTCCGACAGTGTCCGCACCCGGCAACTCTCGGAATTCGTCACCAGCCTCGTCATCGGCCAAATCCGTGAAGCCACGCGGACGGACAAGAAAGTCGGCGGCGGTCTCTTCGGCGGAGGGGCCATCGCTCTCTGGGCCTCTCAACCGGGCATGCTCCGAACCTTCGAGGATGAGGGCAAGCTGCTCAAGGCCTACAAACTCTATTCCTCGTCTCAAATGACTCTGGAGGAGGAGCAGGACATCACCCTGGAGCTGGACAAATTGCGGGGCTGGGAACAGTCACCCGAGCGCTTCGTCAACCTGAACGCCCCGTCGATCGGCTACAACACCAAGGGACAGGAGATCAACCGCTACTTCCCCATCCTCGACCCGCGCGCGAAGACGCGGGACCAGGTGGAAGCCTTTGATTTTGAGACCTTTCCCGGCGTTCGGGAGGACAAACAGCTGCCGATGCCCGTGGAGTGGATCTACCTCCTCGAAGATGGCAAAATGGGCACCCTCGACACCTCCGGCAAGTTCGTCAGTTCGGATCCCACCGCCCAGCCCGATCGCCGCAATCCCATCGTCGCCCGAGTGGGCTTCTGGACGGACGACGAGACCTGCAAGATCAACGTGAACACGGCGGGCGAGGCCATTCCCTGGGACAAGCCCAAGGCCAACACGGACTGGTCCAAGCTCTGGTCCCAGTACCAGCCGGTGATTCACGAGGTGCAGCGTTACCCCGGTCACCCGGCCACCACCTGTCTGAGTTCTATCTTCTTTCCCGGCAAATACATCGACGGGAAGGGCTCCAAGCAGTTGACCAAGAACGAGCTGCAGGCGCTGCTCGAAATCACGCCCAAGGTGGAGTGGGGCGGCACCGAGGACGGCAGGACCAAGGGTGTCAACCGTCTGGAGTACGACAAGGACCGCCTCTACGCCTCGGTGGATGACATCGTCTTCAACATCAAGCGTGAGGACAACAAGTTCATCGACCTCCTGCCGGACGGCCTGGAACGCTTCGAGCGCGCCAAGGGCTTCGTCACCGTGCGCAGTCAGGGACCGGAACTGAACGTTCACGGTCGCCCGCGCATCAGCCTGTGGGC
Source organism: Verrucomicrobiales bacterium (assembly GCA_965204485.1). Lineage (GTDB taxonomy): Bacteria > Verrucomicrobiota > Verrucomicrobiia > Verrucomicrobiales > DEV007 > JAACDM01. The sequence goes on along the minus strand of CBDBEZ010000023.1, from coordinate 14,903 downwards.
CTTCCACGTGCAGGACAGCCCGCGCAACCGCACCACCCTGGACGATACCATCGAGTTCTGCACCAGCCTGGGAGACCGCGGTCAATACAAGTTTTTCTTCCAGCGCAGGGACGCCACCTCGCGCCACCATGAGTTCTACAATCAGGGGCGCCCCGAGCGTTCGAACGTGGACCTCTACATGTATCTGATGGCCCAGGCCTACAAGAACGTCCCGAGCTACGGAAAATCCATGGCGCAAAAATACGGCGCCAAGAAAAAGGCCCCCTTCAAGCCAGCCTATTACCGGGATAAGAAGGAGTACAAACTCGATCACTTCGCGATCGGTCTCCAGATGTTCGACTACATGCGTCAGGTGAACATCCACGACGGCAACTTGGCGGAGCCTTACGCCGACTTTTCAGCCGGATCCAACAACGGCTTCGGACAGATCTCGGGGATCAACCTGATCGGCCGCAACCTCGCCACGGACGGCGGCAGCAACGAGCAGAGTTCGGGCTGGCACGGGAAAACGCTCGAGCCCCGCGGTTCCGGGCGGATGTTCACCATCTCGGAAGTCGCCATGGTGAACTACGTCACCTCCCAGACCACTCTGAAGAAGTGGCCGGCCGGCGGCAACTGGGACGAGGTGGTGCAGCGCGGCCAGCTGAACAACTACTTCGAAAGGGACCGGGGTCCGGGCAGTGACGCCAACGTGGTGAAGCGCGTGGTGGCCAACCAGCACCCGGAGTACGAGCGCTGGCGCGGACGCAAATTCACCAAATCGGACGTGGGCAGGACCTTCAGCTACGTGGAAACCGGGCTCATTCCCGAGGCCTTCTGCGTCGCTCAGGGATTTCACCAGATCCACCCGAAACAGACCATCCGTCTGCTCACCTCGGGCGTGGGTTATGAAAAGGGAACGGACGACGCACTCGGCCTGAAGATCAACGGGGTCCCCTTACAACTCTGGGGGGATAGCGTGGAGTCTTCCGGCCACCGGCAGAAGGGTCCGGCCCTTTACACGGTGAACGCCAACTCGCCCGACGCCCGCCAAGACCTTCCCGCCGGCTGGTATGGCTGGGGTGGCACCGGTGGTTACCGTCTCTTCCGCTTTGGCACCTTCACCTTTGGCGACGACGACGAGGGCTTCTTCGGCAGCGATTTTCTGGCCAACGGCCGAGGGCCGCTCTCCCACCTCTACTGCCAGACGCCCGTCATCGTCTCGGATCTCGAGGACCTGACGATCACCCAGAACGCCCCGCTGCAATTGGTCATGTATGACCAGGGCGCTCAGCGCGCCAGCACGGGCAACCTCGTCCAGGTCTTCAACCTCCGCTGGGCACAGCCCGGAGAGAAGCTCGTTCTACCTCGCCCCGAGAAGAACCAGCAAACCTACTCGGGATGGACGCGCCGCTTCGGCCCAGCCGCCGATGCCAGGGCCCGGGTGAGCCCGGTGTACGTGCTGGAGACGAAGAAGGACACGGAGAACATCACCGCCCTGGTGGTGACCCACGGCGACGTGCGCCTGGTGTCCACCAAGCGGAGCGTCCCCAGCGAACTCTTCCGCCTCCATCCCCGGACCAAGCGGACGCGTGCCGCCCACTCCCTGACTTGGGCCATCTATCCCGGGTCGACCACGCTCGCCCGTCACGGCACCTTCGCCATGGCACTGCACAACCGCAGCCTGGCCGACGTCAAGTACGATCCGGAAATGGAACCCGACTTCTGCTGGGATCCGACCCGCGAACGGAAGAGCGAATATGCACCGCTCCTCTCGGAGGGTTACGATTTCCCCATCGACCCCACGATCACGCGAGACTTCGATAACGGAATCGGCGGCTGCACGGACGGAGCCTACATCAACAAGCCGGACGACGGCGCCGATGACGTGCCCGGTTCCAGCATCTTCAATCAGAAGTTTCCCTACTTCCAAGCGGGTGAATGGGAGAAGGGCCAGAGTTACGAGGACCGCAACTTGGAGAACTTCAACCCGAACCGCATGGTGCCCTCCGCGGTGATGTTTGGTTCTCTCCCGAGCACCACGCAAGCGGGGGCTCCGTGGACGACCCTCCTCTTCCGGCCCCACGTGGCGCGTGACGGCCATCTCAAGCGGAACTCCCACCTCGGCGAACCGGGTAACGGGCTCCGTTACACCGGCGACAAGATCACGGTGGACGGCTTCAAGGTGCCGCAGTTGGACTCGGTCTTCGACGACGACGAACTGCCGCCCGATCACATCTGGCTGGACTTCTTCTGGATGCCGATCGTCGAGCCCTATCCGATCAGCGAGCCCTTCGCCACCAACGGAAAGATCAATCTGAATTACCAGATGCAGCCTTTCAGTTACATCAAACGGGCCACGGCCCTGGCGGCGGTCTTCAAGTCGGAGCGGATCCTCGGCATTCCCAACACCGCCGGTCGCCAGTACAAGAACCTGGACAACAAGGGCGGCTACGAGGGCTGGCACCACCCGATTGATCTGGACTTCAACAAGGGCACCTTCGCCCAGTGGGAGCACAAGTTCGAGCAGGGCAAGGTCTTCCGCACCGCCACGGAGATCTGCGAGATGTTCCTCTATCCCCAGAACGAAGACGTCTCCTGGGATGAGGATAACAAGGGCATCCGTCGCTGGTGGGACAAGCACCGCCTGTCCGGGGACAACACCATCGAGCAGCCCTACGCCAACATCTATCCGCGTGTCACCACCAAGTCGAACACCTTCAAGGTCTACATGACCGTGCAAACCGTTCAGAAAGCACGCGGGACTCCCGAGAACGAGTTCGTGACCGGTCAGGACCAGGTCACGGGTGAGTATCGCGGCTCCGCCGTGATCGAGCGTTTCCTCGATCCGACCGACCGCGACATCCCGAACTACAAGAACGAGCGGATCGAAAACACGGCTGATAGCCTGGAGCAATTCTACCGCTACCGCGTGGTGAACGTGCGCCAGTTCGCTCACTAAATAAAGACAATGTAGTGGTTGGATCGCTCGTTCTCCTTCGAGCGATCCCGCCATCATCCACGAATCCTGCAAAGGGAGAGGCTCCGGCCTCTCCCTTTGTCATTGAGAGAGGTGGGATCTCTTCGAGAGTGCGCGAGCGCGATCACCATCATGCCGCCCGCTCTTTCCATCGTCTCTTCCTGGCTCCGGGCCACCCGCCCCAAAACGCTGCCCGCGGCCGTGGCGCCCGTCACCGCCGGAACCATCCTCGGCGGCCGGCTCTCCGGTTCCCTTCGACTCGATTTCGCCGTTCTGGCCCTCGGCGCCTGTCTCACGCTGCAAGTCGCCACCAATCTCTTCAACGACGCCCTGGATCATCAGAAGGGAGCCGACACGGCCCGCCGTGTCGGTCCCCGCCGCGCAACCGCATCCGGCGACCTTAGCGCTGGTCAGGTCCACGCGGCTGCCTTCGCCTTTCTTTTCGTTTCGGGCCTCCTGGCGCTGCCCCTCCTCATCGCCCATGGCTGGCCGATTCTGCTCATCGGCCTGCCCTCGCTCTACCTCTGCTACGGCTACACCGGCGGCCCCCTTCCCCTCGCCTATCGCGGTCTCGGCGATCTCTTCGTCCTCCTCTTCTTCGGCTGGGTCGCGGTGACGGGAAGTTGCTTCCTCCAAACGGGTCACTGGAACGCCGAGGCTCTGCTCCTGGGTAGCCAGGTCGGCCTGCTCTCCACGGCGCTCATCGCCATCAACAATCTCCGCGATCTCGAGGAGGATCGCCGGACGGGCAAGCGCACGCTGGCAGTGCGCTACGGGCCTTGTTGGGCCAGGTGGGGAATCGCGGTTTGTCTGCTCGCCCCCGCCGGTCTGGGCCTCCTCTGGCTGGCCCTTGGCGCCCCCATGGCAGCCTATTGGCCCTGGCTGGCGTTTCCTCTCGGCCTCTTCATCTTGCGCCGGATCTGGATTACCGAACCCAGCGCGGCCTACAATCGCTACCTCGCCCTCGCCGCCCTCCATCTCCTGCTCGTGACCGCGGGCCTGGTGGCCGGTCTGCTGGATTCACCGTAGATCTCCAGGCACACACGGGAGCCAACGCGTCGCATCGCCCGGGGATGGCATCCCCGGCTACAGCAGCCACAGCGGCCTCTCGTCCGCCTTCGTAACTCGACAAGTCACGCGCCGCGACGTGCTGTGGCTGGGGACGGCGTCCCCGGGCGAATCACCTGCCCCGGCAGTCCCGACGAGGAGGCTCGACAAAGATTGGTCGCGATCCTAACGTGCTGGATCGAGATGGCCCGACCCCATACCCCACACCAATGAACAAGCTCTTCCATTCCACTTTTCTCCTCTTCGTCACGCTGATGCCGATCCTGATGACCTGCTGGTCAAGCACCACGGCGGCGGCACCGATCCTCAACGAGGTGATGTCCTCCAACAGCGAGACCATCGCCGACGCCGACGGCGAGCTTTCGGATTGGGTCGAGCTTTACAACCCTGACGAAGCGCCCTACGACCTGGCCGGTCATTTCCTGAGCGATGACGAGGGCGACCTCCGGCGATGGGGATTTCCTGACGTCGAGATACCCGCCAAGGGCTATCTACTCATCTTTGCCTCGGGCAAGGATCGCACCGATCCCGCGGGGGAACTCCACGCCAATTTCCGGGTCAGCCGCAACGGCGAGTTTCTGGCCCTGGTGGGAGACAATGGCGAGTCGATCCTCAGCAGCGTGGTGGCGCCTCCGCTCGACGATGATCAGAGTTACATCGCCATCGTAACAGAAGGCTCGCGATCCTACCAGGTGACCAATGATCCCTCTCCTGGCGCCGAAAATGCCGGGAACGTGGTCCTCTTCTCCGTCACCGGACGGGCTTTCACGGATTCCGTGACCCTGGAGCTGACTTCCCCGGACACCGGCACCATCAGCTACACGGAAGACGGACGCAAACCGACGCTGTTCAACAAGAAGCTCTACAACGGTCCCATCACCATCGAGAGCACCAAGATCATCACCGCCAGCGTGGGGAACGGCGCCGTCCGCACGGAGGTGTTCATCAAGCTCGACCCCGAACTGGCAGACCGTGACTCCAATATCCCGCTCGTGGTGGTCGATGCTTCCAAGCAGCTCATCCAGGCCGACTTCGCCGACATGGCCATCGGCGTGATCGGCCGCGGAGAGAACGGTCGAGCCAGCCTCACGAGCGAATTCGCCACGCACAGTCGCGGCGGCATCCGCACACGAGGCGAGACCTCCAACAATTTCCCCAAGAAACCCCTCCGCTTCGAGTTCTGGGATACCAACGACGATGATCGGGAATTGCCGATTCTGGATTTGCCGACCAACGCCGACTGGATCCTCAATGCCCGCTACACCTTTGACCGCAGCCTGATTCACAACGCCTGGATCTACGAGCTGAGCAATCAGATCGGTCAGTACGCCCCCCGCACCCGATTCGTCGAACTCTACCTCAATGAGGATCCCGATACGCCGGTCAGCGAGGACGATTACCAAGGCATCTACACCCTCACCGAGAAGATTTCCAAGGGAGTGGACCGCATCGATGTGGAAACGCTTCCGATCGAGGCGACGGAGGAACCGGAAATCAAGGGCGGTTACATTTTCCGGCACGACAAGACCGATCCAAACACCTGGGATTTCAGCGGCGGTGGCGTGAGCATGCAGATGATCTACCCGCCCGAGGAAGAGCGCACTCAGCGTGGGCATCAGCGGGACTGGCTGGTCAATCATCTCAACGATCTTCGCGACCGCATCCGCAACGGCTCCGATCCCGAGACCGGTTATCCCTCCGTCATCGAGGAGCGCGCCTGGATCGATCATCAACTGCTCAACCTGCTCCCGCTGAATGTCGATGCCCTGCGCCTGAGCGCCTACTTTTACAAGAGCCGGGAAGGCAAGGTGATCGCGGGACCTGTCTGGGACTTCGACCGCTCGGCGGGCGGGACCTCGGACTCGCGCATCGGCGAGGCGGAGACCTGGCGAGGCGCGGGAGGGGATGAAGGCACGCATTTTTTCAGCAATCAGGGTTCCGGGGCGGCCAGCGGCACGCCCGTGTGGTGGCACGATCTCTTTCAAAATCCCGACTTCCACACCGCCTGGGCCGACCGTTGGAACGAGCTGCGCCAGGCCGAATTCAGCGATGAGAACATCGCCGCGATCATCAACCGAATGGGTGATGAGCTGGCGGAATCGGCGGAACGCAATTTCGCCAAGTGGCCCGGCGCTCCCACCCGCTCTGCCAGTCAGCTCGAGTATTCGGATGTGGACGGCTTTGAAGGAGAAATCAAACACATGATCGGCTGGCTCCAGGCGCGCGCGGCGTGGATCACCGATCAGATCATCACCGTCCCGACCATTTCGCCGACGGAAACGGTGCACGAGGGACCGGTGGAGATCACCATGAAAGCCGGGGGGACCCTCTTCAAGCCAGACGTGATCTACCACACGACGGACGGAGAAGACCCACGCGCTCCGGGGGGCGATCCCAGCGCCACGTCGAGCCGCTATTCCGGCGCCGTCACCCTGACCGAATCGGCGACGGTGATGGCGAGGAACAAGGACGACGGTTACCAGCCGGAACGCAATGGGCCCCCGCAGACCTGGAGCGGGTTCGCCAAGGTCCGCTTTTTCATCGGCGAGGAGCCCGCCAGAACGGAAAACCTGGTCGTCTCCGAAATCATGTACAACCCGGCCGACCCGACCGAGGCCGAGGAGGCCGCCGGCGTCGAAGACAAGGACCAGTTGGAGTTCCTCGAATTGCTCAACGTGGGATCCCATCCCGTGAGCCTCTACAGCGTCCGCCTTCGCGGTGACGCGGACTTCGATTTCGGTGACGACGCCCGTCTCGAACCGGGAGCACGCCTCGTCCTGGTCTCGGACGCCGCTGCTTTCGCCGCGCGTTACGGAGCCAGTGTCCAGACGGCCGGTGAGTATTCCGGACGCCTCACCAACTCGGGAGCTCGCATCTTCCTTCGCGCTCACGACGGCGCCACGATTCATGAGTTCAGCTACTCCGACGACGAACCCTGGCCCCAGGAAGCCGACGGCGACGGACGATCGCTCGTTCCCCAGAACGAAAGCGAGATCGGCGACCCCGGTCTCCCGACCAGCTGGGCGGTCGGCTCACAGGACAACGGCACGCCCGGGACGGGAGAGGACGGCGGCGAAGGTCCCGTCGATCCTCAGCCCGGCGAGAGCTACGCGAGTTGGCTGGCCGAGCACTTCACCGAGGCGGAACGCGCCGACGAGGACCTTTCGGGACCGAACGCGGACGGGGAGCGCGATGGGATACCCACCCTGGCAGAATACCTGTTCGGTGGTCGGCCCAAGGTCGCTGATGACGACAAGGTGCCCACAGTCAGCGTGGAGGACGGCTTCTTGCACCTCCGGTATGTCCGTCAAAAAGAACGATCGGATGTCGAGGCTCAGCTCCAGGTTTCCACCGATCTGATCTCCTGGAGCGATGGAGCCAACGTTGAGGAAGTCGCCGTCACGGATGCCGGAGACGATTCGGAGACCGTGCTTCTTTGGCATTCGGTGCCACTCGCAGAATCGGGAGCCCGCTTCGCCCGGCTACAAGTCCGGCAGCAGTAGACATAGCCGTCGCGACGGACTTGAGAGTCCGTCCTACCCCACCCTCTTCTCGCTCCCCCCTCCGATCGGGTCGAGGCGGCAGGATTGCGCCTGCCGCCCCTCCCACACCACCGGACATGCGGGACCGCATCCGGCGATTGGATCCATTTGGTCTTAACTCTTGAGGTCTGATGGCATCAGGAACCCGTAGCGTCTCAGAGTTCGGTTGTTGAGGGCTTCGTGCATGACAGGGTTTCCCGCCATGCGCCACGCTCCACGACTGCTCCTCCCGACGATGGCTCGACTCGGCGGTAGGCCGAGTCGGCGCAGGGCGGATTCCCGTCCCTTGCTTTTATGCCAACGTTGCCAGAAGCATTTGCGAATGTGGCGACGGATCCACGGTTCTTTCCAGTAGATGTCCCGTCGCCATTCGCAGCGCCGGTAGTAGCCCCACCAGCCGTTCACGTAATAACTTCGCCATTGATCGATCGCGCAGTTGCTCGCTGGTCAGTGGTTGCCGGGCGTTCCAGAGTTCTCTCACGCGGTCTTCAAACTGGGTGAGGCTTGCAGGAGCAATCCCGATGAGCAGCGCGCTGGTGATGATGAACCCCAGGAACTTCCGTTCCCAAGGCCTCCCCACCCCGCTTTTGCTCTCGCTGACCTCCAGCCGGAGGTGGCGCTTGATCCAGCCAGTGAGGCTGGCAAGCACACGCTCCGCTGCGGCTTGGCTCTTTACGTAAATGTCGCAGTCATCGGCGTAGCGGGCGAATCGCAGTCCGCGTTTCTCCAGCTCCTTGTCCAGCGCGTCGAGGTAGATATTGGCCAGTAGCGGCGAAAGCGGGCCGCCTTGCGGCGTTCCTTCTTCGCTGCTGACCTTTAACCCGTCGGGCATCACCACCCCGGCTCGCAGGCATTTGCCGATGAGTTTCATCACGGCTTTGTCCCCTATCACGGTCCCAATTTTACTCATCAGGATGTCGTGGTTCACCTTGTCGAAGAACTTGGTAATGTCCATGTCGACGACGTGGGTAAACCCCTCCCGGGCAAAGCTCTGGGCGGCTTCCACCGCATCGTGGGCGCTGCGTCCGGGACGAAATCCGTACCTGCTTTCGCTGAAACGGGGTTCGAACACCGGCCGGAGCACCCCGAGCAGAAGTTGCTGCACGAAGCGATCTTGCACGTTTGGGATGCTCAGCGGGCGGGTTCCGCCGCTGAGCTTGGGGATGTCTCGACGCTTTGCAGCGCCGGGCTTGTAGCTGCCCTCTAGCAGCCTCTTCTTGATCACTTCGCCATGGATGGCGAGGTGTGCTCTGAGTTCGTCGGCCCTCATGCCGTCGGGGCCGGGTGCCCCGTCATTACGCTCAACGGCGTAAAGGGCGGCTCCCCAGTTTCCCGACCTGATGGCCTTCTCCATCAGCCCCTCCAGCTTTGCTGTCCGTTCGCGGTTCACGCGCACCTCCAGGAGTTCCTCTCTCCGCAGGGCTTGCCGCGACTGCATCGCGTGGGCTCTTTGGGTTCGCGCAGGAATTCGGGATCCTTTGTCCGTACGTCCTGCTGACGTCGGGGCGTATTCTGCCCTGGGGTGCAATGCTCCGTAGAGCGCTGCTGTTGGTTCCTTCCGCCCTTCACAGGAGAGAGTTTTCCGGGTAAGGTCCTTAACTTTCTCCGCATCCCATCCGGCTCTACTTGCTGTGTCTTGATGAGCTTTGGGCTTCGCGTTTACTAGCACGCTCGCCGCCCACAGCCTGCCTCGCTGCCGGTTCGTGTCCCTATGGCCGCGGATTTGCCTGCCGCTTTCAGCTCCACCCTCGCGGGCGTCGCCTTGCGGTTCAGCTATGGTTGCTCTCATCAGCTCCGATGTCATCGTTTCATGTCATTAGTTAAGGCCCATGCCGGGCACACTAGCCGGGGATGCCATCCCCGGGCGGTGTGACCCGTTGGTCATGTATGTGAAGGTCTTGGAGGGACGGCGTCCTCGCCGTCTGCGATCCCTCGAGTGTCCCTGGCCTGGTCGGTGGCGTCGATTGACGCAATGCCAGGTACCTCCGCGACGAGGTCCGGCGAGCGCGGGGGTGGTTTGTTGCGAATTGAAGATTTGGGTGTTTGTTGGGCTCATGACTCAGTTCCAACGATTCTCCCGGTGTGTTCTTTTTGGTGTCGCGGCCCTGATGAGAGGGGGAGAATGGGCGGAAGCCGATCCGAGTGATCCGCCCGCCGAGACGGCATTGGACGCTTACGTGGCGGCGCCGGATCCCAGCTATCGCTATTCCATTGAGCGCACGCTCGAGAAAGATCTCTACACGGTCTACATCCTGCGGATGCAGTCTCAAACCTGGCTGACGAAGAAGGAAATGAACCGTACGGCCTGGATTCACGACGTGAAGGTGATCGTTCCCAAACGCGTGCGGTCGAAGGTTGGATTGCTTTTCATCGGGGGCGGGGCCAACGGTCGAGACATGCCCGGTTCGGTGCGAGACGAACTGGCCGAAATTGCGGTGGCTTCAAGGTCCGTGGTGACGGAATTGGGCCAGGTTCCCAATCAGCCGCTGGTTTTTGAGGGAGATCCCGAGAAACGGGAGCGAGTGGAGGACGCCCTCATCGCCTTCGGATGGGTGCAGTTTCTCAATGGCGGAGACGAAGAGTGGCTGGCGCGTCTGCCCATGACGAAGAGCGCCGTGCGCGCCATGGACACCGTCACCGACCTCTGTCGCAAGGAAGCCGGAGTGACGGTCGACGGATTCGTGGTGGTGGGCGGATCGAAACGAGGCTGGACCACCTGGACAACGGCGGCGGTCGATTCTCGAGTCAAGGCCATCGTGCCGATTGTGATCGATATGCTCAACGTGAAGCCCTCGTTTCAGCATCATTTCCAGGCTTACGGCTTTTTCGCCCCGGCGGTGGACGATTACGTCGAGGCGGGCGTCATGGACTGGCAGAACACCGAGCGATACCAGGAGCTGTTGGAGATCGTCGAACCCTTTGAATACCGATCGCGTCTGACGATGCCGAAGCTCATTCTCAACGCGGCGGGCGACCAGTTTTTCTTGCCGGATTCCTCACAGTTTTACTTTGATCAGCTTTCAGGTGAGAATTATTTGCGTTACGTGCCCAATGCCGATCACAGCCTGCGCGGCACGGATGCCTATGAGACGCTTCTCGCCTACTACGCGATGATCCTCACCGACACGCCGAGGCCGAAATTTTCCTGGGAGGCGGAGAACGAGAGTGGTCTGGTGGTGAAAGTGGAGGACAAGCCGGCCGAGGTGCGTTTGTGGCAAGTGACAAACCCGAAGGCAAGGGATTTCCGCAAGGAAACGATCGGTGACGACGCCTGGAGCAGCCGCCGCTTGAAGCCTGCGGAGGGAGATCTCTACCGCGTTGAGGTGCCCGAGCCGAAAGAGGGATGGACGGCCTACATGGTCGAGTTGATCTACGCCACTCCCGCCAAGGTGCCCTTGAAACTGACGACGCCGGTTTCGGTGACGCCACGACGCTTGCCGTTCCCGCCCTACGAGCCCAAGCGGAACTAAGCAAGCGAGCCCACGCGATGACGTTCCCCGACGACCGGAGCGTGGATGTCCCTTGCCCGGAAGGGCGGCGTCCTTTCTCTTTGGTGTGGGGAATGCTTTTTCTCCTGGGAGCGGGGCTCATCTCGGGCCGGAGTCAAGAACTGCCCGAGTGGACGGCTGAAGAGTGGGAGCGGCTCGAGACGGAGCCGCCACTCCTGGGTGGCACGTTGTTTCCGCGCTCGCCGGGCGGGTTCGAACCGGAGCCGGAAGTGGCTCCCGGGGGTGACGCCGATGCCGTCGTGCCGGAAGAAGTGCTTCGCACGGTCAAGGTTGAGACCCTCGGCGCGGTGGCGGATCTGCCGCGAGAGTGGATCGACCGCTATTTTCCCGAACGGATGGAGGCGCGGATTCTCGATCCGCAGTCGCTCCTCACCCAAGCGCGGCGCGAGGGCATCTTGCATTTTCTCGATTTTCACTTCCGGGAAGCGCGTTCGACCATTCACATCATGGTGCTGGGACCGCGGCAGCGCCTGCCCCTCCGGCTGGACCTCCAGGCGATTCACCGGCGTTGGTTTGGCGATGCTCTGAGCGTGCTTGTGATCTATCACATGGGCAATCCAGAGATGAGCCGGCTGATTTTCGGTCCCGAAGCCGAGCGCCGGATTCCCGATTCCTTCCTCCACAATGCGGTGCTGGGCTCGATTGACGAAGCCATGGTGGCGGCCAACGCGGAGGATCAGTTGGAACGTTTCCTCATGGAACTGTCGCGTCGCCTCTACTGGATCGAGGCCCAGTTTCACGGGGAAGAAGTGCAGAACGAGGCGGCCATCCATGTGAGCGACACGCCTGCACTGGCGCCGTCGACGGACAGGGACCCCACGGCGGGCGGAGCGAAAAAGACCCTTTGGATCGCCGTGTTGGCGGCCGCCTCGACGGTGTTGGTGATCGGCTTCGGAGCGTCGAGCTGGCGGCGTCACGTGGCGAGCCGGAGTTATTCCTTCCCGGAGCGGCGACGCGAGACGCGCCTGGGCTGTCCCTGCGGCGGTGGCAATCGTTTGTTGGTGTCCTTTGCGGAGCACGGCGAGGATCGGAAGGAGTCGAATGCATCCGCGACTCGTGCGGGGGCAGACGTGGCCATGGCGGAGAGCGGTCGGCGCGATCCGCACGAACGTCACGCTGGTAGGTCTCCCGCTGCCGGGCTACGGACGTGGCGAGGCTGTCTCACCGCAGGCCACGGCGGCTTCTCTTGAATCGGCTTGACCGAGTTGATGGATGATCTCAAGGTGTTTCATGGATGGTTGCTGGTTGCTGGTTCCTGGTTTTATAATAATCCGACTCTTCTCATCGAGCGGAGCCGGTAACCATCCACCTAAATTTTAACAAGTCACGGGAAGCTTCCGAGAAAAACATCCTTGACATGAAGCCTTCGAACCTAGAAACTATTGCACATGAAGTCGAAGAGGAAAGACAAGGAAATGTTATTAGGTACCTGGTCCGAAAGGGTATTGACGATGCACATCACATTCTACCGAGGAATGGACCTTCAATTGGATTGTTTGCTTCTAGATGTACCCCAGCGTTTCATAAAATGGCCTGACTGGCCATTTTATGAAACGCTGGGGTACATCTAGGCGATCAGGGGATAAATCCATGAATGCAAATATAGTAGGTTATTTAGTTTTAGTGTTGGGGTTGATTACTCTTGTGTCTTGCAAGACAACTACTTACGTCGTGTTAGAGAATCTGCACTCTGAATCAATTGTAGTTCGGAGCCATCATTCGAAAGAAACTGTTCGTGTCGCTCCGCATAAAGAAACGCGGATTGCTCATACGAGAGGTGATATTGAAGTCGAGGACGTTAACGGACTTCGTATTGTGAGTTTCGTGGATGTGTTAGCGCCGGAGTTTGCGGACGTTAAGGAGACTAGAGGCATATTTAGACCTTACGCTTTGTTTCGATGTGTCGTAATGGGCGATTTGAGGGTTTTAGTAAACCCCTCGTGAGTGAGAAGTTCTGTAACTGGATCATCATGCGGCGAAGCGTGAACCTTCGGAGCGAGTGAAGTCTATTTTATCAAGGATGAATTTTCGGAACGCTGAACCTTTTCCGCCGTGGTGCAAAAATCCAGGCAGTGTGTTTTTCAAGGCGGCTGAGACAATCATTTCCGAAGGCAGCACGTCTGGGCGGATGGTTCGGATCCAGGTTCCAAGGTGTTTCCAGACCAGACCGTCACATGTCATGGCAAGGTAATGTAACATGCCCTGAGCGATCATGCCGGTCTGCACAAACACATGATATGCGTGCATCTTTCTCTGCACCTGTCTGCGATATTTCTCGGTAGTCCGGTGGAGGTATTGGTTACCATTGCGACGCTTGAGCGGTCGCATAGCGGCCATCCAGAAATGGTATCCGAATTGCACCGCTTGCTCGAAAGCGACTTCGATCTTGAAACGCAAACTGTAGAGCAAGATGATCTCCTGAGCTTCCATGGTGAGGTCGGTAGACAAGAGGATGATCCGCCCTCTCGTGGGATGATCGACGAGAACGAAGCGGACCATCGCCCCGGCGGGCTTCCACAACAGATCCACCGACTTGAACCGGACAGAGATGTTTCTCTCCCCATATACGGGACTGGGAACTGAACTGGAGCCGCCCGTTCCAAAGACATTCTGGAGCTTCATCGCAGCGCCATACTTTTTCGGTCGTCCGCGTTTGCGTCCGCGTTTGCGTGGCACACTGCCGCAGGCCGAAAGCCGGTTGTCGTGCGTCGAACCCTCGTGACCAGCACACCGGAACGCCCCTTGGTGCTCCGGATCACCTTTTCGTCGGCGTAGTAGGCGTCGGCCAGCAAGACGGCTTGATCACGATGGCGAACCAAAGTTCTGCAAGCCGGTCCGTCTTCACGGCATTGCTGTGGAAGAAATGGAGTAAGTGCTCATAGAAGTGTTCTGACAAACCGAGAGCGCGGACGAAACTGGAAACCCCGAGGAGGTCATTGCGCACGGAGAAAGCGGCCAAGACGAGCAGAAACCAGAGAAAGGTGCGGGCTCTCGAGAAAGCGGGTCGCAGAAGACAGACGATATTCCACCAAGAAATCCAGAGATCCATAACAAATGATTTGATTTTCCTAGACATTCGCATATATAAGGTAATGACCATGAAAAAGATCAGATCACTGAAAAAAGAATCCAGAAACTTGCGGCAAAGTTAGCTGCAATCGGGCCAATGCGGCCTGGGAGCATCAGCAAGCAATACCGAGATCGACAACGCCAGCGCGGCGTGTATTACCAACTGAGCTACACGCATGAGATGAGGAGCCGGACTGAACACGTCTGGCCAGATCACGTGAAGGGACTACGAAAAGAAACAGAGGAGTACAAGAAATTCAAGAAACTGACCACCGAACTGATCGATCTGAGCATTGAACTATCCAAGGCAAAGATCGCTCTATTACGCAGTCAGACAGACACGCCAGGCAAAGAGAAACCGGTCTGAGAACTTCCCACTCACGAGTTAGATGAATATAGACTGGAAAAATGAGATCGGATGGCATTTGTCTGAATGCACGAACCTGTGGCTCAAATGTAGCCTTGAGCAGGTCCGGGAATGTGAAGATGCGTTCAGATTCGATTTTCCAGTATCTTATGTAGAATTTCTTCAGCGATGTGGTGGAGGAGTGCCTCCAAAACGAAGATTGCATATTGGAGATGACGTGAATGATACGGTTTGCATACAGTGGCTCAGTGGTGTCTCATCTGGTGTCCCAAAAGAAGGATCTCAGTCAAATCCTCAATTTACCTTGTGGAATCGATACTGGTTGCCAGATCATTTATTCCTGATGGGCTCACTAGAGATCCGGCCAGTTGCTGGTCCGAGTCCTACCT
>CBDBEZ010000022.1:0-142692 GCA_965204485.1 Verrucomicrobiales bacterium | reverse complement strand
GCTGTGGAAGAAATGGAGTAAGTGCTCATAGGAGTGTTCTGACAAACCGAGAGCGCGGACGAAACTGGAAACCCCGAGGAGGTCATTGCGCACGGAGAAAGCGGCCAAGACGAGCAGAAACCAGAGAAAGGTGCGGGCTCTCGAGAAAGCGGGTCGCAGAAGACAGACGATATTCCACCAAGAAATCCAGAGATCCATAACAAATGATTTGATTTTCCTAGACATTCGCATATATAAGCTAATGACCATGAAAAAGATCAGATCACTGAAAAAAGAGTCCAGAAACTTGCGGCAAAGTTAGCTGCAATCGGGCCAATGCGGCCTGGGAGCATCAGCAAGCAATACCGAGATCGACAACGCCAGCGCGGCGTGTATTACCAACTGAGCTACACGCATAAGATGAGGAGCCGGACTGAACACGTCTGGCCAGACCACGTGAAGGGACTACGAAAAGAAACAGAGGAGTACAAGAAATTCAAGAAACTGACCACCGAACTGATCGATCTGAGCATTGAACTATCCAAGGCGAAGATCGCTCTATTACGCAGTCAGACAGACACGCCAGGCAAAGAGAAACCGGTCTGAGAACTTCCCACTCACGAGGTAGTAGGTTTCGGTAGTTTTCATCTGTGGTTCATACTTGGATCTACGAGCTCTAGGGCTCAATCAACTCTCCGAATTGCAGATGGAAAAAGGGTCCGGTGCTCCTTGCTCCAAAACGAACTCAAGGGTTCAAGTGCGGTCGGAGTCACCGGACCCGCCCTCATCTTGGTAGCTATCCGCGATGAAGGCGTCTTCCGTCTTCCTTTCGGAATTCAAAGAGATTATACCCCAGTTTCAACAACCAAGTGCGGCATGGTCGCCCTCGCCCCTCTCGTCAGTTTTGCGCTCTACCTTGTCGGGGTGGCCGTTCTCGCGTGGTGGTCGGCACGGGTGCGGCGTTCCGAGGAGTTTGTCAGTGAGTATTTTCTCGGGGGAAGATCCCTCGGTGCCTGGGCCTTGGCCCTCACTTTTGCCGCCACGGCCGCGTCGGGCGGTTCATTTGTCGGGTTTCCGGCCTTGATCTACGCTCATGGCTGGGTGCTGGCCCTGTGGATTGTCGGCTACATGGTCGTCCCGATTGTGGGGATGGGCTTGTTGGGCAAACGGCTCAATCAGGTTTCCCGAAAAGCCGGGGCGCTGACACTTCCAGAGATCTTGACGCAGCGCCTGGGCAGTCCGGCCACCGGTGCGGTCGCGACGATCCTCATCGTCTTTTTCATGTTTTGTTATTTGCTCGCCCAGTTCAAGGCGGGGAGCAAGATCCTCTCGACCTTGCTCTGGGACGTGCCGCTGTTCCAGTCGGCGGTGGCCTGGCTTCACGCGGTCAAGGAACCTTTGCCCTGGATAGGTGCGGCGGAGGCGGATTACCTCCTCTGTTTGACCATGTTTGCCGTCGTGGTGGTGGCCTATGTGGTCTACGGCGGTTTTCGGGCCGTGGTGTGGACGGATGTCATGCAGGGGATCATCATGGTCGCGGGGGTGGCCATTCTCCTGATCCTTGTCCTACAGCAAACGGGAGGCCTGGCGGCGGCCAACGCTCGCCTGGCCACCATGACGCCGCCGCGACATGGTGTGGCGACCCTGGAGCGGGCGGAGGCGGGCGAGACCGAATCGGTGGCCAAGGGAACCTGGGTGGCTGGCGAAGACGTCTTGCTGCGGCTGGCGGAACCGGCCGTCTTTTTGGAGGGCGAGACGGTGAGCGGTGAACTGGCCGTGCTCGAGATCACGACCCCATGGGAGGTGGAGAGAGAGATCACCAAGGCTGAGCCGCGTTACGTGGCGGTGCTGCAAGAGTCGAGTCCCTATGCCTATGGCGATGGAAGAGAGGGTGTTTACCTCTCGGCGCCGGGGCCGGATGCGGAGGAATCGCTGGGCTTCCTAACGCTGATGTCAGCACTCAGTTTCTTCGTGTTTTGGGCCTTCGGAACCTGTGGGCAACCGGGAAACATGGTCCGATTGATGGCTTTCAAGGAGACGCGGACGTTGCGCATGGCCATCGTGACGGTAAGTCTCTATTTTTCGTTCATCTATTTCACCCTGGTGGTTATTTTCTGTTGCGGGCGCACCTTGATGAGCGGGATGGAAATCGACTTTGACCGGACCATGCCGGAGTTGGCCACCTTGCTGACCGGCAATGCCGGCATGCCCTGGCTGGCGGGGCTCCTCCTGGCCGCGCCCTTCGCCGCGGTGATGTCCAGCGTGGACAGTTTTCTTTTGGTGGCGTCGTCCTCGCTGATTCGCGATGTCTACCAGCGTTTCATCCGTCCGGGGGCGGAGGAGGCAAGGGTCAAGCAGCTCAGTCTTCTCGTCACGGCGGGGATCGGGGCGGCGGCATTCCTGGCGTCGATTCGGCCGCCGGAGAAGTTGCAGGCCGTGATCGTGTTCGCCAGCGGCGGAGTGGGCGCCGCTTTTCTCGTGCCGATGGCGGCGGCCCTGTTTTGGAAGCGGGCCAACGGCCCCGGGATCGTCGGGGGAATGCTGGGAGGCACCTTCACCCATCTCTATCTGTACGCGGTGGGATGGCACCCTCTGGGGCTGCACCCCTTTCTCTGGGACCAGTTCGGCGCTCTGCTAGCCACGCTCGTGGTCACCTGCTTGACGAACCCGCCGGAAAAGGCATTGATCGACCGCTATTTCTCGGAAGGGTAGGCGGCACACGGCGGATCCATGACCGATCAAGCTCTCATCGTTTACCTATTGATCGGTCTGGTCGTCCTCGCCTTTTTCAAGGAATGGGCGCCGCCCGACGTGGTCGCTCTGACGGCGATGATGTTGTTGTGGGTGACGGGCGTGCTGTCGACGGCTGACTTGATGTCCGTTTTCAGCAATCCGGCCCCCATCACCGTGGCGGCGATGTTCATTCTCAGCGCGGGCTTGGAGCGCACTGGGTGCATCGATGTGATGGGCGAGGCCTTCTCCAGAATCGCCGGCAACACCGAGGGACGGGTACTGGTGGTGATGATGGTGCTGGCCGCCGCGCTCTCGGCGTTCGTCAACAACACGCCGGTCGTGGTGGTCTTTCTCCCGATCGTGGTGGCCTTGTCCCGTCGTAGCGACTTGAAGTCCTCCAGATTGCTGATCCCACTCTCGTTCGCCTCGATCCTCGGGGGCACTTGCACGCTCACTGGCACCTCCACGAATCTCATCATCGACGGCGCGGCGCAGGATGTCTTCTCCACCCAACAGACGCCTTTCGTTCCCTTTACCATGTTCGAGGTATCCAAGCTCGGTTTGATTTACGCGGTCGTCGGTTTCCTCTACATGCTGACGGTCGGTAGGCGCCTGCTTCCCACGCGGGAATCCCTCCAGGAGAGCGTTTTCGAAAAGAAAAAACGGCATTTCCTGACCCAGGTCATGGTGGAGGAGGCTTCTCCTCTGGTGGGGAAAACGCTGATCGATTCTCTGGTGAAGGAATTTCCGGAGGCACGCATTCTCGAGGTGCGCCGGCGCGGCGCGGTCCTGACCACCTCTCTGGATCAGTTGGTGATCGAGCCGCGGGACCGGATTCGTCTCACGGTGCACGGGGCGAGTTTCGAAGAATTTAAGAAGACCGGTGGCCTGCAGTTCCCGGCCCACCGCCATCTCCACGTCTCGGAATTGGAAACACAGCAGCTCCGCTTGATGGAAGGGGTCATCGGCCCCGAGTCGCCTCTGGTGGGAAAGACCCTCCGAGAGCTGCGCTTTCGCCAGCGCTATGGCGTGCTGATCCTTGCCATTCATCGCAAGGGCGTGGATTTGAGAAATCGATTGGAGGCGGTTCGCTTGCGGGTGGGAGACACACTGCTGCTGGAAGGAACTTTCGAGGGGATGAACCGGCTGAGCGAGGCTCATGATTTTCTGATCATGGATCAACTCCCTCAGCGCGAGGTGAAATCGACCTCGAAACGATGGGTGGCAGCGCTCATCGTTCTGGGTTTTGTGCTCGGCGCCTCCTTCGGAGGAGCCCCCATCGCCGGTGTGGCTCTGTTTGCGGCCGTGGCCATGCTGGCGACGCGTTGCTTGGAGCCGAAGGAAGCCTATGGGTCGGTTCATTGGACCATCATCTTCATGATCTTCGGAATGCTGGCGCTGGGACGGGCCATGGAAATTTCCGAGGGGGCCCGGCAAATTGCGGATTTGATCGAGCATGGATTCGGAAACGCGCGCCCGATGGTCATCCTGGCGGTGGTCTATCTCTTGAGCTCGGTGATGACTGAGCTGATCAGCAACAACGCCGTCGCCGCGCTGCTGACCCCGATCGTCATCGGCGTGGCGGCCAATATTGGCATCGATGCCAGACCCTTCATCGTCGCCGTGATGTTTGGCTGTAGTGCCAGTTTCGCCACGCCTATCGGCTACCAGACGAACACCTATGTCTATGGCGCGGGGGGCTACCGATTCAGTGATTTTCCGAAAGTAGGGATCCCCTTGAACCTGATTCTGTGGATGGTGGCCACGGTCAGCATCCCATTCTTGTGGGATGCGGGTTTGAGCTATGGAGAGTGGCTGAATGGCATCGATCGGTGAAGTGTTCCGCCCAGTTCGGGACCACTCGAGGCAAACGCAATGGTTTCGCGGGAAGCAGCGGAAGAACTGTTTTGGAGAGAGATGATCCAGATCTCGAAAAGGGGTTGAAGGCCTTTCGAGTGTTGAGGAGAGGCGTCCTTCCATTGAGAGCTTCGCAGCGGAGCGCTTCAGCTTTGCGACGGAGGCTCGCTCTCAAACTTGCGCGGATGAGCGTCCAGCGGGTGCCCATGATGCCGCTCAAGCTGATCTCGCCAAGCGGCCGGCGGCTGAAATTCCGGGGGCGACGGATCGGTGAGTGAGGGGAGCGAGACCGTAGGAAAGCTTCTCATCCCTAAGAAAAACGAAGATTCTTTCGGGAAGAGAACGACTCCAACGCTTGAAATATTAAGCAATCTAAATCGTATCGAACAAAAACCCGCTTTCCGGTGGTGGATATCGTTGAAAATATTGTAATTATGGTTAAATGTTCATGTAGAGTCATTCAATCATTCTTCTGTCTTCATGCAGCGGCCAGTTTTGAACAAGGAGCTCAGGGAACTTCTCTTTTCGGCATCGAACGAGGGTCTTCTGCTGTTGGATGGTCGCGGATGTTGTCTCGAGGCCAATCGAGTCGCGGCGGATTGCCTCGGCAGAGGCCTAACGGAAGCGCTGCAAGATTTGCCGCTGGAATCTTGGCCTGCGGATTCTGAATCCGAGACTCTCCTGGAAGCCCTGCGGCAGGCCTTTTTCTAGGCGACGAGAGCGACCGACTCCGCACCCATTCCTTTTCACGTGGCCGCGTCTGCGGTGTCAGGTGCGTTCTGTGCGGTCGACATCGATGGTCAGCCGGGATTCCTGGTGCGTTTTGGACCTCCGCGTGGGGCGGCCGGGCAAGGCGAGGATGCGCCCAGCCAGTGATTCCTTTCTCCAGCTCGTGTTGAATTCGATTCCCATCGCGGTTTTTTGGAAGGATCTCGATTCCCGTTTCCTCGGCTGCAACCAGCGTTTCGCCGAAGACGCCAGCTTTGCGAAAATAGAGATGTGCGCGCTCGTGGAACTTGGCATCCACAACCCGTTGGCGGCGACGGTCGGCCTGAAAGGAGAAGGCGAATGGACCCTGGCCAAAGAACTTCTCGGGAGTCTGCCGAAGAGGAGTCTGCTGATTGTCGACCGGCTTTACGGTTGCGGGAAGGTAACTGATTAGCGCATCTAACAAGCTCTTGACAGCTTCGATAATTAAGACGTCTTAACCATTAATGTCGTCCGATTCTCTTGAATCGCTCCCCACGAGAGAACTGATCCGGCTCGTCCGCGATCTACGGGGGCGGTTTGCTCAGTTGGAGGCGGAGAATCTCAAGCTTCGCGAGGAAGATCGAAGACTGCGCAAAGAATTGGATGAGTTGAAGCGCAAGCAGAACAGATCGGCGGCTCCGTTCTCGAAGGGAAAACCCGAGGCCAACCCGAAAAGACCGGGACGCAAGCCGGGCCGAGGGTCCTTCCGGCGGCGGGAGGAACCGGAGATTGGGCCGGATGACAATGTTCGAAGCATGGAAGCCCGATTGCCCAAGGGGCGGTCGTCAAATTGTCCTCGATGCGGAGGCAGGCTTGGAACTCGTCTGGAGACGGCAAGCACGGTCGATGTGCCGGAAAAGATTGCCCGAGACATATCGATCTGGAAAGTGGAAGTCGAAGAATGCAGTTGTGGCTACTGCGCGAGAGGAACTCACCGGGACTTGCCGCTCGACCAACACGGGGCCACCGCTCACCGTGTGGGTCCCAGGGTTCGGTCGTTTGGACTGGCTCTGCACTATCACTTCGGGGTGACTCTACCCCAGCGTTTCATAAAATGGCCAGTCAGGCCATCATGTAGTAGGCGATTTCTTCTTCGACGGCCTGATTGTCTCCGAGTGTCAATGTGAGTCGACCTTGAGGGCGAGTCAGGCGTCCGGCACGCTGGATGATTTTGCGGCGAATCGTGCCGAGTCCTTCAAAGATCCACTCCGCAGCCCTTTTGGGGGACGATTTGCGTGACCGCTCAGCAGATCGCATCTGCATTTCGCGTGTGAGATTGTGGGTGAGGATACTGGCCAAAAGGAAAGCTTCGTTGGCGGCACGTCGCTTGGCCGGAATATAGTCCATCTGGGCCTGGCTCTTGGCTTCGCCAAAAATCTTCTCCTGAGAGCCACGCCCTTCATGAAATTTCACCACATGAGCGGCCGTGTTTGTCTTGTTGGTGATGATCGCCTCGTATTCATAGTTCTCCTCGACTGGTTCGAAAAGATCCAGCTGGAGCGGTCCTTTGCGCTGAGTGCGCATCATGGTTCGAATGCACAAAATGCGCGCTTTGCGCGCCCAACTTTTTGGCTTCCAGCGGATTTCAAAGTGATGAGTTTTTCCTTCTCCGCCTCGGGTTCGGGACCAGCGACGGCGCTTCTCAATGATGCCTTTGAGTTCCACAAGCCGCTCGAAAGGCACCGAGAACGTATATTCCAGGCCAAGGGTCTTTGCCTCTGAAACCATCTGATCGCTGAAAAACGCGCTGTCGGCGCGCAACTCGATCTGCACATCAGGCAGCACCTTGCGAATCTTTTCCACGCAGTAGCGAAGAAATTCCACCGCGCCATCGGAGTCATGGACGTTGCCGCTTCGATGAAGGTAATCGAGAATCTGTCCGGTTTGGGAGATCGTCGCGAGCAGCGGATAATAACTGCGCTCACCTTTTTTCTTCTTGTTAAATCCCACCGCCGTCCCTTCCGCATGGCGACTCGTGCTCTGCACGCTTCCGTTCAAGTCAAGCGTGATGCGTTTGATTCTTTCCTCCTGAAGTCGCGACAGGCAAACGAAATGATTCATCTCCCTCATCCTCTCAAGGCTTTGACAATCGACCTCTCCCAACATCCGGCTCATCGTTGTGGGACACTGGGCAATTGGTGCATCCCCAAAACCTGTCGTACAAGGGGATCATCTCGGTAGTAGTCCAAATCGCGAAGCATCCGGTAGCCCAGTATAAGATGCACGATAAGACACATGAAAACCTTGTGGAACTTGTAGAAGCGGGACATGCGCCGATCCAGTGGATCAAAGCACTGCTGAAGCTTCCCCTCCAGATCCAATTCCTGA
This sequence comes from Verrucomicrobiales bacterium, assembly GCA_965204485.1. Lineage (GTDB taxonomy): Bacteria > Verrucomicrobiota > Verrucomicrobiia > Verrucomicrobiales > DEV007 > JAACDM01. The sequence goes on along the minus strand of CBDBEZ010000022.1, from coordinate 135,045 downwards.
AAAAGCTTCTGAAAGATAACGAGACCGCCGAAAGAGGTCAGTTCTTGATCTTCAAATTTGATCGCCGGAATCGTTCTGGACTTTGCATGAATCGTACGTCGTGCTACTCTCACTGTAGGTGGCTTTTGGGTTGAAGTGTTTGGTGTTTTGGTAGATTCCAAATCAACCTTATCCCAAAGGCCCCTGCCACTATTTTCTTGGGATTCTTGCCCCGATTTATGAAACTATGGGGTCTACGCAAAGTTCCTCCGATTGTTCGCGAGATTTGCGGCATTGATCTCAGCCAGAGCGCCCTGACACAAGACGCCCTGAAATTGGGAAACGGCGATGGAGCGATCAGCCAAGAGGCGGAGGGAATCAAAGCAGCCATCCAGCAATCCGATGACGTCAACACGGATGATACGGGATGGCGAGAACGGGGGGCAAGACGAGTTACCTGATGGGATTCGTGAGCCGCCAGGAGAATGCGGTGTATTTTCAGATTCGATCACGCCACCGAGCCGAAGAAGTGGCCGAAGTCATTACGGCGGCCTGTGAGTGTGTGCTTGGAACCGATCGGTTCCGGAGCTACGACGCGGAGCGATTTTCGCAGATGGACATGCAAAAATGCATGAGCCATATTGTGAAGAATCTCTCTGAAGTTCTGGAGAAGAAGCGAGGGCGGGCACGAAGTTTCTGCGAGGGACTGAAGAATTCGCTTCGACAGTGTCTGAGGCTTTGGCAGCAGTACCACAACGGCGAGTCGACTTTAAACCAATACGAGTAAGAGAGCTTGAAAAAGATCTATGAACTCGATCATTACCTGCGGGACCGGACGCTCAAAGATCCCGACAACCAACGCATGCGCAATGAGCTTGGCCGGCACTTTGACCAAGGGAATTTAACGATGTTCCTGGAGGATCCGGAGGTAGAGCCGACCAACAACATCGCCGAGCGGATGCTCAGGCCGGCGATCGTCGCCCGCAAGGTGTCGCAATGTTCCAAGACGGAGCGGGGAGCCAATGCCTACGCGGCATTCGAGAGTGTGCTCTCGACTCTCTCGCTGCGAGGAGCGAGTTCCGTATTCAAGTCGCTTGCCAAAATCATCGCAGGCGAGCGTACCCTTGCATGAGATGCCTGTGGCGTTTGCTGGTTAGGAGCGCTAATCAGTTACGAAGCAGGCCTCGCACCAATTGGCATCGTCGCCGAGATCCAAGCCCGCAATTCTCGGTTCCACGCTGAGCGTGATCTCTTCGAGGTTTTCGACTTCGAGCCGGATGAAGCGTGAGGGATCGCCGCCGCTGACTTGCTGGCGGAACAACTCGCGATTTCCTGACAGCACGACAAATTCGCAGTCGCCATAGATCCCGCGCGCGGCGTCGAGCCCGATGGTGGCCGTGAAAAGGGTGTAGTCAGCGTCATTGACGAAAGTGATGCGAGTCCCGGCGCCGACGCCGAGGCCTTTTTCGTAGCGATCTTGACCCAGGCGCAAGGCCGCGCCCCGGACGTTGGCGTCCCGCTTCCAATTCCGGGGGAAGGCGTAGATGGCTTCGGTGGTGCTTTCGATGGGATCGAGATCGGAAAGATAGTGGAGAAGATCCGAGTCGATCGTCATGCGTCGAACCTGATCCCAGGGGAGGGTGATCTCCAATTCAAGGCCGAGCTGGATGACCGCCTGGCCCTCGTGCAGTCTCGCCACGTTGCCCGAAATCACCGAGCCGTCGCTCAGCGTGAGTCGCGAGAAGGTCCACGGCGCGATTTCGGGTTCAAAAAAGGGGGAGGCGAGAATCACTCCATGGACTTGATCGGCCGGGAGGCGCTTCAGTTCGCCCTCTTGATCGAAACTCAGCTCCCACTGATCGAGCGCTTCGATCAAGCCGGTCACTTCCTGCAATTCCGTGGTGCCCGTGCCGGTGATGTAGAAGATGTCCTCTTCAAGAAGAATCATCTCACGCACCGCGCGCGCGAAGCGGGATTCGAAATCGGGCTGCCCCAGGCGGACGGCCCAGACCAGATCGATGGGGATCTCCAGGGATCCGAGCACGGGATTTTGCAATTGATAGATTTCGTCGCCGAGTTTGATGGCGCTGGTGGAGAAACGGCTTCCGTTGGTGAGCCACACGGTGTAGGGCGCGGCGGGGACGTCCTCTCGCTGGTTGGCCGGGACGATGGCTCGCAGCTGGTTGAGGGGTCGTGGTTCGTGGTCGCCAAAAACGAGCTGTTGATCCCGAGTGATCTCCTTGATTTCCCCTTCCAGAAGATCCCCTTCCAGAGTGACGACCTGGTCGGCTTTCGAGCTGGTGAGAGTCGTCAGGACTCCCAGGCACGCCAGGAGCGGCAAGAAGAGAAACGGTCGCCTCATCTCGATTCGTCTCACGGTTGGATCTCGGATTCGCCCGGCGCGGCGCCGCCTTCCTCACCTTCTTGCAAATCCTTGTAATACTGCTCCACCAGTTCACGATAGCGGGGAGGATACTTGGATTTGAGACCCGAGAGGGCGTCATTGGCGCGTTCCCGTTGTCTGAGATCGTCCCAGGCGCTCTTGGCCGCGCCTCGCAAGTCTCGCAAACGCTCTGGATCGTTTTGCGGGTTGGCGTTTCCTCCGGGTTGTTGGCCCTGGCCGCCTGCTTGCTGGGCCTGTTGCTCTCCGCTCTGTTGACCGCTCGAGGAGGAGGATGACTGCTGCTGTTGTTGTTGTTGCTGTTGTTCTTCCGCTTGCTGAATGATCTGATCGAGCATGGCGACGATCTTGCCCTGCACTTCCTGGGTTTGTTCTCCGGAGTCCTCGAACGTCAGGCGACGGTGGGAGAAATCCATGTGATCGGCGATGTCTTCGATCGAGCCGTCGAGCACGCCGGTGATGCCTTCGAGAGTGGCCTGAGCCGAGAGACGCAGCCGATCGGAGGCGTCCGGGTATTCCTCGAGATAGCGTACGAGGAGGGCGATGGCAGATTCTTTGTCGAGGCTGTTGGCCCGGACGATGCCCTCGTAGTAGAGGATGTCACCGTCGCGCAGAGTCTCTGAGGCGAGATCTCCGCGGAGCCTCTCGAGGAAGGGGAAACATTCCTCATAGCGTTGCTGGGAGAAGAGGGAGCGCAGCATGCTGTAGTTGGCCTCGGCGGCGAGGAAGCGGTCCTGCGAGCGGCCGAGCTTGTAGAGGGCTTGCAGACCCTCGGTGCCGTCTCCTTCTTTCGTCTTGGCGAGGGCGGCGTCGAGTTCGGGGTAGAGCGTTTTCAGGCACTGAGCCATGGCCACGGCGAGGGAGGCATCGTCGGCCTGGGCTTCCGTGATGGCTTTCATGGCCGCTTCCTTGGTCTCGGCCGAGACCTCTTGGTGGTCCTTGAGTGCCCCGAGGAAACGCTCGAAAACGGCCTCCTCAGGCTCATCCTCCTGGGCCGAGCTGGAGACTTGAAAAAAGGTCAATGTGAGGACAAGCAGGGCGAGACAAGCGCTCCGTAGGGGGCCGGTAATATGGGCGCTAGCGCTATCGTTAGCGCGCACGCGAACGGTGAATGAATCAATCGATGGCATTGGGGTCCTCCTCGGTCACGGTGGGTTGAATCTTGGCGGCCAACTGACGAGTCATGTTGGTCAGATTGTCTTGCATTTCGGCGGTGCCGCGAAGGCGGGCTTGCAAGAGGGAGAAGACCTCCGGCGCCGCCTGAGACTGTGCTTTTTCGTAGGACTGGGTCTGGCGGTTGATGCGTTCCTGGGTGAATTTCAACAGTTTCAATTCCGCAAGGGGAGGGAAAAGGCTCTGACGCTGTTCCTGCGGTTGCCCGTTGGCGCCCTCCTGGGGAGGTGACGGGGGTGGCGCTTGGCCGGCTCCCGAATTCTTCAAAGCCTCGACCAGTTCCTCCAGCGTGGCCTCGATCTCCACGTGAGTCTGCTGGACCACCGGGCCGGTTTGCTGCTGGTCCATCAGCTCGGCGACGCCGCCGATCTCCTGCCCGAGGTGGCCCACGACATCCCGGAAGACGATGCTGGTTCCGTCGTCGACTAGCAATTGCTCAGCCCGTTGGGCGTCCTCCTGGAGGGATCTCTCCTCGTTGATCCATTTCCGGAGCCGAATCCGGTCGGCTCGCCGGAGACGGTTTTCTTCGCCTCCCCGGCGCTCGGCGATGGTCCGCGTTTCTTGCGTGATGAGGCGTTGACGCTCGAGCATCTGTTTGAAGACCTCCTCCAGTCGCGCGATCTGTTCCTGTTGCGCCTGGTCACGCAGTTCGTTCAGCTGGCGCTCGATCTCCTGCCGCGCGCGCTCGAGTTCCTCCTCGGCGCGGGCTTGGTTTTGCGCGGCGTCTCCCGGCTGATTCTGCCCGAGCTGCTGAGCGGCCTGGTTCATTTGTTGCTGGGCGTTCTGCACGTTCTCCGAGGGTGAAGGGGCGCCCTCCTGGTCCTTCTCCGCAGCGGCCATTTCGTCCCCCAGTTCGCGAGTCTCCGCGGCGGTCTCGCTTTGTTGTTGTGCCAGTTCATTGGAAGCTTCGGCAGCATCCCGCGCCTCCTGACGGGCCTGCTCCTCTTCCAGTTGCTTGAGGGCCTCCCGGAGATTTTCCAGAGCCTTCGATTCCGATTCTCCGGCGTCTTTCCGGTTTCCTTGGGCCAATTGATCCTCGGCCTGGGCCTGGTTCCCGGCGGCTTTCTCGAGGGATTGACTGGCTTCTTCCCGGGCGCTGTCTCCTTCGGCGGCCTCCGGAGCAGATCCATCGTCCTTGAGGGAATCCGCGAGTTCCCGGGTTTGCTTTTGCAGCTCCGCCTGCTGATCGGCGAGCTGGTCTATGGCATCGACATCGCCTTCGTTGGCCTCTGCGGTGGCCTCGGCGAGGGCTTCCTGCTCTTCAATCAGTTTCTTGGCCCGGTCGATCTGAGCCTGGAGCTCGGAGAGCGCATTCTCGGGATCCGCGAGATCCTCGCTTTCTTCCCGGAGTTCTCCCTCCTCCTGGATGAGGTCGTCGAGGGCTTCCTTCCACCGTTCGAGCTGTTCGATTTCGCGCTGTAGACGCTCGTATTCGCTCTCCTCGTAGAGCAGCAGGTCGATGAGTTCTTTCAGATCAACGATGACCTGATTCTGCTCGTCGGTGGCGCTTTCCAGCTTGGCGGCATCCAGCAGGGTGGTGATCTCATCCATGCGCTGCATGAGCAGGAGTTCCTTGGATTGCTTGAACGCTTCCTCAAGTTTCTTGGCCTGGTCCGGCTGCTCTTCCCTCAGCTTGGTGGCCAGTTCGGTGAACTTGGTTTCGAGGTCATTGAGCAGGCGCTTGACGCGCTGCTGCCTGGCGCCGAGCGGGCTGGTCTGATCGGCGCCGCAGGCCTCGGCGGAGAGGCCTCCGCCGCCTGCGTCTTGGGCCCGGGTTTCCGGTCCAAGGCACGAGAAAGCGAGGGCCAAGGCCAGGTCAAGGGCCACGAACGGGCGGAGGTATTTCGGCGTTCTTTTCATGGCTGGGGTATCGTAGCTGGGCGGTCACCGGTGGCTTCTTCCACCTCCTCAGGTGCGCCATCTTGCAGGACGTCGTCTAACAGATCGGTCTTTTTCTTCTCCGTGCGTTTGCGCAAGTCTTCTTGAGATTTTTGGATTTCGTAGAGCAGATTGACCGCTTGTTGGTAGCTCTCGTTTTTCACCATGTGGACCAGGATCTCGCGCAGTCGGCGCAGACCGGCGAGTTGATTGGACACCGCCGCCTGGAAGACAACCTGGCGTTCGGGCGGGTCGGAGGCACGGCGCACGCGCCCGAGATACTCGGTGGCGAGAGAAAGCTCCGTGTTGGCCACCGCTTCCAAAGGCTCGATGACGCGGTCCAGCAGGCGCTCTTGCAGGATGCCATTCGCTTCCTCGAGCTTGTTGTTGAGAATCTCGTCCATCATGCCCCGAAGTCGGCGTGCGACGGGAAGAATTCCTTGAGACATCTGGGTCTGGCGTTTGGTGAACTTGACCAGCTGGGCGTGTTGCTCGCTGTCGAGTTCGTCCGCGTTGCGGGTCTCGGCGAGAAGGGCTTGGCATTCGGTGAGGAGGATATCCTGTCGGTCGACCAGGTCCGTCACGATCTGGCGCTGGTCTTTTTCCCGGCGCAACAAGTCGTCGCGAAGTTCCGCTTCACTGACCACGCGCACAATCATCTTGGTGGAGAGTCCCGTCTTGGGCCCGGAGACGATGTCATTGTCAGTGGCCTCGAGATGCAGGCTCAGCCTCGATCCCGCCGGGATCTCGAGAGCCTCGATGTCGAAGGCCTCGGCGAGTTCCAGATCGGGCTCGCCCTTTCGGTCGGTAAATCCGGCGGGCGTGTGTGAACCGGTCGTTTCCTCGGCCTCGCTGTTGTCCGCTCGCCACTCCCACACCAGGTTCACCTGCGTGATGGAGAAATCATCGGAGAGGGTGGCCTCGTAGGGCAGGCGCGCGCGGGGAACGACCATCCCGCTGACGCCTTCGAGCCGCGCCTTGATCTTCGGTGACTGATCGTCTTTCAGGCGGATCTTGAAACGCAGGGGTTCGCGGGTGCCGAGACCCTGGGGCGTCGCCGTCCCGGGCTGAAGGATGGCTTCGCTGTCTTCAATGTGGAGCGTGTAGGTTCCGGAGATGAGGGCGCCGGCGGGAACGGCACCGCCGAAGGATTGATCGCGGATTTGCAGGGGCCACTGGGTTTCTCCCGACTCGATGTAGGCATGGGTGAGGCGCTTGTCAGCCGATCCGCGAATGCCGAGGCTGGATCCCTTGAGAACATAGTAGGGACCCTGGCCAGCCGGGAGCGCGCTGACCTCGGCGCCGGTGTAGTCGGGCGGCCGGGTGAGCAACTCGATGTCGGTGATTTCTGGACGCCGGAGCAGCTCGATCTGATACCACTCGCTGCGAATCTTCTTGCTCGTGAAGCGAAATGTCAGGCGCTCGGTCACGCTGATCATCTGGTGATTGAAGGCGGTGCCGTCTTCAGCCTTCACCATGGTTTCGGATCGGCGCCCGGCCCCGCTGCGGAACTCCACGTTCACTTCCTCGGGGAGAAAGCGGTAACCGGGCTGGACGAGGGCGGTGAGAAGGTAGTCGTCGCCGCGGGGAACCCGGAGCGTGGTTCCCTCGGCGCTGGCCGCGTGGAGATAGAAATCCTGGGGCCAGGCGGCATTACCCAGGAAGAGATTGCGGTTGGCCCAGGTGCGGAAGGTGGCGGTATGCACACAGGCTGCGGTGAAGCCCACCGCAGCCGCCAGGAGCGCGAGGAGAATGAGCGAGTTGATCCTGAAACGGCTTTGCCGTAGGACGTTGGTCAGGGGAAGGGCTTCGCCGGCGGCGGTTCCTTGGGCGATGGTTTTTCTGACCAGGCCCGGGGCCACGTTGGGATGGCGGCTCCAGTCGGTGCGGGAGAATTCGAGGGCCGAGATGAGGGCTTCGGACCGGTCCCCGTGCTTTTCCATTTCGAGGCAGAGCGCTTCGTCCGAGGGCCGGGATCGCAGGGGAACGATCAAGTGACGCCAGATCGCCCACAGGAGAGTGGCGGCCATCAGCACCAGCATGATGCCGCGCTGGGCGAGATCCATGCGGAAGTACCAATCGATCGCCAGGTCGAAGGCGACCAGAACGAACCCGGTGGCTAGCACGCGAATGAGGCTAGCGACGGTGAACCACAGCACGACGCGCCGCCGCAACCGCTTCAACTTGTCCGTGAAGACGGGTGGCAGGCTTTCGAGGGATTGGAGGGTTTCGCTGCTCATGGAAAAAGAAGGCGCGTCACAACATCTTGAAGCGTTTTCTCATGGCCCACTCAATCCCGAGAAGGCCGGTCAACAAGAGAAAGACGCGCAGGGTATCCCAAATGGGAATGGGAGCGCTGGGCGTCTCCAGGCGGCGGATGCGATCGGGCACCGCTCCGAACAGTTGATCGAGTTGATCGAGTTCGAAATACCGGCCGCCGCTATCGGCCGCCAGTTTGGTCAGACCCGCCTTGTCGAGCCAGGTGGCCTGGGTTTCCCGGATGGGGAGGATGACCGAGAAACTGGTATCGATGAGCACCTCGTCCGATCCCTCCGCCGGGAGCGAGATTTTGACGTGGTGCAGGCCCTGAGCCGCGGCGGTGTGGGTGGTCTCGTAGAGTCCCGGAGAATTGGGGACCAAGGTGAACGTGAAGGGTTCGGGTTCTTGGCCGGGGACCTCCAGAGTGGCGGCGAGCGATTCTTCCTCCAGCGGCTCGTAGTCAGGCTGGCGCAGCCGCGCGGTGATGCGGATGCGATCGCCGATCTCGTAGCGGTAGCGGCTCGTTTCCACCACGCCACGGCGTTTGCCCGCGAGGGTCCGGCCCTCGATCAGGTAGCGGACCGTTTGGATCCAATAGCGTTTGAAGAACTCGGCGTCGGTGCCGGGCGTGCGCCAGCGCCAGGTGCCGTCGAATCCGAGGTAGGTGGTGCGGCCGGATCCGTAGTTTCCGGTGACGAGGAGAGGCCGCGCCACGTCGTTGGTGCGGAGGCCGGGATCGGTGTGTTCAATGAGGACGCGAGCCGCCGGCTTGGCGGCGGCGGGGAAGCTCCAAAAAATGCCGGGAAGCTGTTTCCAGCGATTGAGCGTTTCCTCCGTGTCCGAGTAGAAGCGCATGATCGGCTGATCGACGTTGGCCGGGACGATTCCGAGGGCCCAGGGACGGCTGAAGGCGGCGAGCAGGCTGGAGACCTCCAGGCTGCCGATGTCTCCGAGCGTGACGGGCAGCAGTTCGTGGAAGGAGCTGAGCCGTGGTTCGGTGAGGAAGGGGCCACCGTGAACGGGGCCGGGCATGTAGAGCAGGCCGCCAGCGTGGTCTCCGACAAAGGATTTGAGGAGATCGATCCAGGCTTCGCTGAACTCCCTGGGATCGGGATCGAGCAGGACCACCACGTCGTATTCGAAGAGTTGATCGCGCGTGATGGGCAATTGGGGAATGGGCGTGTTTCCCTGTTGTTGACGGCCTCCATCGAGGGATTGCAGCCAGCAGGAGAGATCCACGTTGTCCTCGCGCATGAACAGGCGCGTGAGGGCGCGGTATTCCCAGTTCGGCCCGCCCGCGATCAGGAGCAGGCGGGCGTGGTCGTCGAGGACCTTCACCCGGACGGGCGCGGGAGGCTGATTGTCTTCCAGGTTGGATTCGTTTTCCGCCGGCGTTGCACGCACTGTGTAGGAGCGAAGACCTTCCTCTTCGGGTCGGTGAGTGAACGAGAGCCGGATTTGGCCCTGGTCGTCGGGGAGGACCAATTCCTTGGTTTCCAGGAGGCGTTCCTCGGCCGGGAGATCGCCGTCCGCCGCTGGAATGATTTCGAGGAGACTCACCTCCACGGTGGCGGCCTCGAGTCCCTGGAAACGCAAGGTGGCCTGGATCTCGAAGGGATCATTCTTCCAAACCTGCGGATCGGCGTAGATCTCGGCCACCTGGAGATTGGTGGGACGATCGAGATCTCCCAGGCCCACGACCAGCAGCGGTACCTGTCGCTCCCTGGCCTGGGCAGCGACGGTTTCGAGATCCGATTCGGCGTTGTGCTGTCCGTCGGTGAAGACCACCAGGCCGGAGGTGAGGCGCTCGGAGAGTCCGGTGGAGATGGCTCGCGCCAGATCCGTGCCCGGGCCTGAAGCGACCAGGTCCGGAATCACCGTGACCGGTTCCGCGCCGGCTTCCTCGCTTTCCGGTTCGCGAGAGGTTGGCACTTCGGTGACCCGGTCGGCGAAGTCGAGCAATTGCAGGCGGCCGCGTTTCTCGAGCTCCTGGTAGAAGCGTCCGTCTTCCCAATCGGCGATGCCATTGACCAGTTCGGCGCGTGAATAAGGCGTTTGGGTGACGGTCTCGGCCGCTTGCCCGGTGATCTTGGAAACGCCCACGGCGGCACGGGGATCATCGTAGAGATCCTGCTCGTTCATCGAGTCCGAGGCATCTCGCAGGACGCCGATGACGGGTTGAATCACGCGAACTTTGTTGAAGCTCACCGCGGGACCTAACAAAATCAAAATAAGGAGAAGGAGGCTGCATCCCCGGAGGCCCGTGAGAAGGCGTCGCACCCAGGGCGGCGCGTCCGAGTTGTCTTTTTGGTAGAGTTTGTGTGTGAGATAGACGACGGCCCCGGCGAGGCCGATGAGGACGAAGACACTCCAGGATTCGGGGAGGTGGGTGAATTGCAGCTCGAATTCGGCGTCTTCGGGGAGGCGTTCAGCATCGAAGCCGAGCCATCGGAGAATGAGGGCGCTGGCGAACATGCTGGACTAACGTGCGAAGATGGGAAGTCGATCGTTGGGCATCTGGAGGATGATACAGGCCATGGCCGTTCCGAACTCGTCGCTGTAGGGCGAGTTCCAGGAACCGCTGGGATCTTGTCGGCTCAGAAGGAGGTCCGAGATGTAGGGATACCAGTCGTTCCACCACGTCCCGCCGGCGTGCCACATGGCTTGAACCGCGTAGTAGTGGCCGTAAAAGAAATAGTGACCCTGGGCTCGGGCCCGATGGCGCTTGAGGTACTGCAGACCCTTTTCGATTTGGGGCCCTTCGTAGATGCCCGCGCTGAAGAGGCTGACCAGTCCGGCTGCGGTGAGGGCGAACGTGGTGTGCCCCCCCCGGAGGGTGTAACGGAAACCGCCGTCCTCGATTTGGCTTTTCTTCACGTAGTCGATACACTTTTCCCGCGCGGCATCCGGCACGTTGATTCCGGCATCGCGGGCGGCGCGCAGGGCCATGATCTGGCAGACCGTCACGGAGAGATCGGCGTCGACCGGCTCGGGGCGGTAGCGCCAGCCGCCTTCCTCGTTCTGCGCGCTGAGGGTGAGCTTGACGGCTTGTCGCAGCTTGTCATCGACCTCGCGCCGTCTCGTCATGCCCATGGCCTGGGTGAGGAAAAGCATGGCGAAGCCGTGCCCATACATGTTTCCCTGGCCGCGTTGGTCCGAGCGGGCGATGTAACCGGTATCGGAAACGTTGCGGGTCAAGAACTCGGCGCAGCGGTCGACCTGTTTGCCATACCGGCCGATGCCTAGCGTGCTGCCCTCACTCATGAAGGCCAAACCCGCGATGCCACAGATGCCCACGCTGCCGTCGTAGTTACCCTGGCCGAAGGCGCCTCGGTCGGGACCCCGGTCGAGCTGACGGCTGGCGAGAAAACGAAGTCCCTTGTCAATCGCCTCCTGAATCTTCGGTGTGAGGAGTTGCTCGGCGGGCAGTTCGCGAACGGCGTTGCGTGGATCTTCCGTTTGGGTCCAGGTCACCGCCGGCCAAGCCGAAGCTCCGAGTGCGCTGGCGCCGAGCAGACCGGCACCCTGACGGAGAAACTGGCGACGGGGTTGTGGAGATGAATTCAAGGGCTTGCGTGATGGTTAGGGGGTGAGCTCTTCGGAGGATTCCGATTCCGATCCAGGCGCCAGGGCATAGATACGCTTCAGTCCGTAGACGAGGAGACGTTCGCCGTCGGTAAACAAGTTGCCCACGGGCTCGCTGTCGTTTGCCGGTCCGATCACGCGGGCCTGGGCGACGATTTCACCCGTGGCCGGGTCCAGCTGGACCACGCTGTCGGCGAGCGGAACGAACAGGCCGTCGGGCGTGAAGGCGGCGCGGGCGTGGGAAGGTGTCGGCAAGATGGTTTCCCAATCCATTCTCCCTCCGTGGCTGAAGTAGCAGCGCACGGCTTGCCGTCCGCCGACGTAGACCCGGTCTTCGTGGGCGGCGATCACGTAGTCGCTGGCGCGCGGACTGCGAAAGGGTTTCTGTGGGGTTTCCCAGGCAAGTTTTCCCGTTTGTCGCTGGACGGCAAAGAGCTGATTAAAATCTGTTCCCGCCACGATGATCTCGTTTCCGCGGGCCAGGAGGCGATCCCGCGACCAGCCGTCCAGGAAGCGGTTGAGGTTGTCGTAGCGAGGAACCAGCACACTGCGCCCGTCGGAGTTGGGAAGTTCGGCGCGGCGCGGGTATTCAAGCGCCCAGTTTAATTTGCCGGAAACGGCGTTGACGGAGAAGATCAGGCCCGCCCCCGAACCCACGTAGGCGTCTCCGGCATTCACGGTCAGAGCGATGGCGGAGAGACCCTCACATTCGCCCCCTGGCTCGTCGCAGAGAAAGGTTCGCCAGCGCGTTTCGCCGGTTTGCTGATCGAGTCCGGTAAGCCAGAGCGAGGATTCCTCGTGAACAGGAACGAGGAGAAGCGATCCGTAGGGGAGAGGTGTCCCCGAGAAGCCCGCACGGGCGAGGATGGGAGCCTCGGCGGAGGGGGCTTCGCCCGCTCGGCGATCCCATTTGAGTTTGCCCGTGTCGGCTTCGTAGGCGACGAGTCGGTTCTCCCGAAAACGGCCAGGCGTGTTGACGCGCAGGCCGAATCGTCGCGGCTCGTTGGCGGGCGAGATCTCCGCGCGGTTTTGGGTCACGTCGAGGAGATCGCCCTCCAGGACGTAGAGGGTGTCCTGGGTCAGCGTCATCGATTGGTGCACTTGATCGCCGAACAGGAGAAACTCCTCGGGTGTCATGGGATATTCCCGCTGCTCGAGAGCGCTGGTGCCGTGACGGCGGCGCGAGGCCATGCGGGTGTTCTCGTCGAGAATGAGGTTGTGACGCCAGCCTAACCATTGGAGTTGACCCGTGGCCGTGTCGCAAGCCACCACGCGGTCGTCGGTCTTGAAATAGGCTCGCTGACCACGAACGAGCATCTGCCCGACGGGCATGAACATCTCCCGCCAGCGTGTCTCGAGCGCGGGCGGGCGGCTCGGTGGTTGCTGGGCCCGATTGCGAGCGTTTTGATAGGGATCGGTCACCTCGGGGAGCGCGCTTCGGGTGGATTCCGGAAGAACGGGCCAATCGGGCGGGAGGATCAGTTCGAAGGGCTGCGTCCAGACGGTTCGGAGGGTTTTCGGCAGGCGACCGGTGAGAGAGGGCTGGACCGTGGCGGGGGTGGAGAGCACCGCGGTGGCGGGTGTTCCTCCGTGCCAGTCTTGTCGGACCTGTTCGATGTCTTTCCGGACGAGTTCGAGCACCCGGCCCCTCTCGGGGAGTTCCTGACTCAGATTGTCCACGATTTCCAGAGCCCGGGAGATTTCGCCGGTGCGGGCGAGCGAACCGGCCAGCCGGATTTCCACCTCGCTCCGCTCCACCGAGGGTTCGGGATACTCGTCGAGGATCTTGGTGAAGAGACGGCGGGCGGGGAGGAATTCGCCGCGCTCCATTTGGAGGCAGCCCAATTCAAAGGCAGCATCGTCGCCGATGGAACTGAGGAAGTAGCGGAGCACCACTTCCGCGAGGGCGGATTCCCGGGTGGCTCGATTGGAGCGGGCCAGCAGAGCCCGGGCATCGCCGTCGATCTTGAGTTGGTAGGCCGCCAGGCTGTCCCTGATGGCGCGTGACATCGAGGCTTCGATCTCGCTGATGAGGGGCATCAGGCGCCGGTAGACGTTGCCGTGAAAAGTTTGCTCCTGCCAGTCTTCGCGGTGGATCAGGGCGTCGCTGCTCTGGTCGATGGCCTGTTGCCAAAGCCGGCTGGCCAGATCGAAACGATCGCGCTGGGCGAAAGCCTCTGCCCGCTCCAGGAGATCGGCGGTGTCGACATCCGCCTTGACGGCGCCCGAGCTGAGATTGAGGAAGCGGGCGCCGATGCTATTGCCGAACATCTCCGCCGCGGCGAATTGATCGCCCATGGCGTCATCCAGCATCAGGGGGGCGTCTTGTCCTAGTACTTTGGCAAGCTGCTCGCGAAGGCCAGGATCCAGTTCCTCGAGAATCTCCTGCAACGCTTCGTTTTGCTCCAGGGGCGGCGGGGGGGGAGGAGCAGCGGGATCCTGCCCCGCGGCCGGGCCTGGGATGACCGCAATGAGAGCGACGACGGCGGAGGCCAATGTCCGGCGTCTTGCGATCGAAGTCGAATCTCGGGCGGGGGTTCTCATCATCTTCTCACTCCAAGCCACCAACCATAAACCAGTTCAATGCAGAGGAAAGCGAGGAGGCCGTAGAGCACCCAACGCCAGTACTCCGATCGGCTCTTGTTGGCCCCAAGCTCGAAGAGGGAAGCACTCGCGGCGACCACTTTGATCCCGTCGTCGCCCACCGCCTTGCTCAGTGCCAATTGCGGCACCCGCTCGAGCGCCCCTTCGGAGGCGTCGATGTTGGCGGCAAAGAGGACCGCCCGGGGATCGCCGCCCTCGGTGGGCATCAGTTCCACCTCATAAAACCCGCGTCGCCCGGTGTCTTCGAAGAGGACCTCCCAAGTGGTCGATTGCTCGCTGCCCGGCTTGGGAAGCGCCCGGATCGGAATGCCACTGTTCGCCGGGGTGACCACGGTGCCGTCGGGGCGGAATTCGGTCAGATCGAGCGTGTGGGAGAGGTTGCCGCCGACCGGGATCAGACCGTCCGAGGCGCGCATGGGAGCCATGTGACGCGTGAGTTCCTGGAGTACGATCAGGTAACCGGCGGCCTCGGCGGGCCAATTGCCCCAGTCGAGATCGAGCGCTGAGGTGAAGGTCATCACGCGGCCCTTGCCGCGAGTCGACTCGATGAGGAAGGGGGTGCCGGCCTCGTCGGAGAGCCTGGCAAGCACCTCCGCGCCGCCGGTCGATCGCGACTTCTCGGGAACGGTGTTGCCCCACCATTGAAAGATCTTCACGCCTTCGAGAAGAGGGCCGGCGTCGCCGTCGAAGAGGCGGAGGACTGGGTGTTGCGGGTTTTCCAGAACCAGTTCATTCCAGGCTTCGCGATCCTCATCTCCTAGAATGCCTGTCAGGTTCACGGGGAGGAGTCCCTCGCCGTCCCGATAGAGGTCATTTTGGTAGGATTGCTCGTCGATCTGATCGCCTAGCACGATGACTAGCCCTCCTCCGTCCTCGACCCAGGCTTCGAGCCGGGCGCGAGCCGTGTCGCTCAGTCGGAAGACGTTGGTGAGATAGATCACCTCGTAGAGATTGAGGGAGAGGGTTTCGATCTCGGAGTCGTCGACCACTGTCAGGTCCAGGCCGGACAGGGCGCGGCCCCGCGGGGCCAAGGCTTTCTGCATGAAGAAGGTCTCGGATTCTCCGTAGTTCGAGGATGGTTGACCGTCTATCAAGAGCACCCTCAGGCCGGCGTCCACCCGGGCGGGAAAGTAACGGAGGTTGTCATCGCGGAGGGCATCGCCGTCCTCGGGAAGGATCTCCGCTTGGAGACGGACCGGCTCGAGCACCGAGAGATCTTCCGGACGGGCAAAGGTGAAGGTGAAGGCGGCGGCGCCCGTCTCGCCGGGACCGATGCGGTCGATGACGCGCTCCAGGGGGAGCATCTCGCCCGCAGTCAGCCGTACGGTGAGATCCGTCAAGGCGGCGCCGCTTCGGTTTCGCACGGTGACTTCGAATTCGCTGGGCACGCCGGCAATGAGCGCCTTGTCGCGCGAGGTGATCGATTCAATGACGACGTTGTCGGAGATCCCGGCGGTTTCGCGAGCCGTGTCCACAAGGTAGAGTCCCGCGGAGCGCCCCGCGATGCGCTTGAGGCTCTCGTAAACGCCTTTTTGGGAGGCGGGCTTCCAGTCGCGGGCACGGAAATCACTGAGAATGTAAACGATGCGCTTGACGGCGCCGCCGGCCTCGGGGTCGAGCATCTCCTCGATCTCGGCCAGTCCTTTGGGCAATTGTGAGGCGTTGTCGGCCGGCTCCAGCTGTTTGAGGTCTTCGAGGATCTGATTGACGGCATCCTCGGTGAGCGGTTCATCCCGGTAGAGGGCGCGCTCCGGCCTCGAGGCGAGGAGGAAGGTGAAGGAATCGTCGGTGTTGTCCGAGGCCAGCGTGGTGATCCAGTTGGTGATGGCCTTGCTCGCCTCGGTCAGAGGCGTGGTGCCGTTGCCCTGGGCGTTCATGCTGAGAGAGTCGTCTAGCAGAATCACGCGCTCGTGGCGAGCGGCTTTGAACAGACCTCCTCCGGCGTCGAACGTGAAGAAGGGGCGCGCGAGCAGAAGGCCTAGCAGAAGCATGATGAGGCAGCGGAGGAGCAGGAGAAGAAAATCTTCCAGCTTGACCTTCCGGCGGTTGATCTTTTGCGCCTGGAGAAGAAAATCCATGGCCGCCCAGTCGACCCGCCGGAAGCGGCGCCGGTTGAGCAAATGAATCAGGATGGGCAGGGTCACGGCGATCAGGCCGGACCAGAAGAGCAGGGGAGTGACGAAGAAGTTGGACATGCCCGGTAGGATGGCCTGCGCGGCGAAGGTCTAACGATGGGAGGCCCGACGGGAGTGGCGCTGACGGAAGGCCAGGTAGCGGGAGAGCGCGGCGTCCAGGTGATCCTTGGTGTTCATTAACATGTAGTCGACACCCAGCCCGGCGCAAACTTTCTGCGCCTGCTTGAGGTAATCGTCCACGATTTCCAGATAGGTCCGGCGAAGGGCGCGCGGGTCGGCGTGCACTTGGTCGGCCGATTCCAGCCCGAGGAAGCGCGTGTGGGAATCAAAGGGAAAGGTCATCTCGTCGTCGTGCATGACGTGCATGACAATCACCTCGTGTTTCCGCAGACGAAACTGCTGCAAGGAGAGCTTGAGCTGATCGAGGTCCGTAAAGAGGTCCGAAATCAGTATCACCATGCCGAGTTGGCGCACTTGTTGAGCCAGCTCGAGGAAAATCTGGCCGAGGTCAGTCTTGTCGTCCGGCCGCATCTGCTCCAGCTCGTGCACCATGCGCTTGAGGTGGATCGCGCGGCCGCTGGGAGCGAGGTTGAGTGTCACGGCGGTGTTGAAGGTCACCAGGCCCACGACGTCTTGCTGTTTCTGCAAGAGATGGGCGAGCGAGGCGGCCGCGGTGGCGGCGTAGTCAAATTTCGACCAGGCCGGGCCGCCGTACCCCATCGACTTGCTGGCGTCGACGATGATGGTGCAATTGAGGTTGGTTTCCTCCTCGTATTCCTTGATGTAGAGGCGATCCGTTTTCGACCAGACTTTCCAGTCGATGTGTTTCAGTTCGTCGCCGGGCGAATACTCGCGGTGCCCGGCGAACTCCACCGCAAATCCACTAAAGGGGCTCTTGTGCTGGCCGGTGATGAAACCCTCGACCACCAGCCGCGCCCTGACATCCAGGCGCTTGATCTTCTCGAGCACCCTGGGATCCAGGTAACGGGAGGCGTCCTCGCTGGAGCGATCAGCCATGAAAGTGGATGGATGCAAGAGATGAAATCCCGGCGGGATGGAGGGAACGCCTGCCGGTGGCCGGTGATCGAAACATGAGAGGGTGGCCGGGGCGGATTTCGTTAGGCGGCATGGAAGGCCGGGGCGAGGGCGGGTGCGATGTCATCTTGCTCCCGGCGTTCAGGGAGCTTCTCGAGCAATTGAGCGATCACGTCGTCCGAGGTGATGTTGTTGGACTCGGCGTTGAAGGTCGTGATCAGGCGATGCCGCAAGACCGGCTTGGCGACCGCTTTGACGTCTTCCAGAGATGCGAAGGAGCGGCCCTCCATGACGGCCTTGGCCTTGGCGCCCAGGACGAGATTCTGCACGGCCCGGGGCCCGGCGCCCCAGCTGAGCAGCTCGGGAATGAAGTCCGGAACGCCCGACTCCGAGACACGGGTGGCACGCACCAGCCGGAGGGCGTAGTGAATGACGTGGGGAGGCACGGGCACCCGGCGGACCAGCTTCTGGACTTCCAGGATCTCCTCTCCCGTGAGCACGGGATCGACGTCCTGCTGGACGGCCGCCGTGGTCATGTCGGCGATCCAGTATTCCTCCTCGTAATCCGGGTAGTCGATGAATACCTTGAACATGAAGCGGTCCTGCTGGGCTTCGGGAAGGGTGTAGGTGCCTTCCTGCTCGATGGGGTTTTGGGTGGCGAGGACGAAGAAGGGATCGGGCAGACCGTGGCGGTTTCCGCTCACCGTGACCTGGCGTTCCTGCATGGATTCCAGAAGAGCCGCCTGCGTCTTGGGCGGCGTCCGATTGATCTCGTCCGCCAGCACGGTGTGGGAAAAGATCGGGCCCTTGATGAAACGGAATTCGCGAGCGCCGGTGGACTTGTCTTCCTGGATGACCTCGGTACCGGTGATGTCCGAGGGCATGAGGTCCGGGGTGAACTGGATGCGGCTGAAATCCAGCTTCATCGATTTTGCCAGGGTACTGACCATGAGGGTCTTGGCGAGACCGGGAACGCCTTCGAGGAGACAGTGGCCGCGCGAATAGATGGCCATGACCAGTTGATCGATCACCGCTGACTGCCCAACGATGACCTTCCCGAGTTCGGCGCGGATCTTGGCCGTCGAGGTCTTGATCGTTTCCAGACTCCTCACTTCCTCATCGCTCAAATGCGAATTTTCCGTAGGCTGGCTCTCGGACATGATAATCGGTTAAATGTTAAGATAATGAAAATCCTGATGTTTCGAATGGCCAAAGCAACACCGAATTCCCCGGCTCGCAAGTGGCGAGCGCAATAATGCACGGGACCGCAAACATGGCGATGCATCTTTGTCCGATCTTTTCCGGGGGAAACGGGTCCGGAGAGGAGCTCTCATTTGGGGGTTGGCGGGCGTCAATGAGGTGCCGGCGGCGGAAGTGTTCAAGGTCGCGCGGGGGCTTGTTGTGGCTGGCCATTCTGATCGTTCTGATGAGTTGGGAGGAGCCGGGCTTCGGCCGAGAGGAGGCGACGGAAGCGCTGCCGGAGCGAGTGGATCTCACGCGTTCACCCGCCTTCCTGCCGATCGTCCGGCAGACCCACGAATCTTGTGCTCAAGATGCGGGGATTTCCATGATGATGACTTACGAATGGAACCGCATTCGCGGGACCAGCGCCGGGCTGCCGGAGAATCGACTGGCGGGGCGCTTCCTCTGGAACTTTCTGAATCGTGGTGAGAATCGGGGCGCGGAGCTGGCAGAGGGTTGGCGCCTGGCGATGACCATGGGCGTGCCCTCCACCGCTCGATATGAGAAGCATGTCGGGCAGGAGACGCCGCTCGGGGCCTGGCCCGATGGCTACGAGCTGTATCGGGAAGCGATGCGACACCGGGTTCGGGCCTACCGGTTTTCGCCCCTGGCCAGCCTGGAAGATTTGCAGCGGGCCAAGCGGTGGCTGGCCGGGACGGCGGCCGGGGGGCCTCGCGAAGGCGGGCTCCTGGCGATCGAGGGTCGACTCCGCGGGGCCCGGATCGTCAGGATTGGCGAGGGATGTTTCGAAGCGGGCAAATCGCTCGTGCTCGCCTGGGGAGCACGGGGAAACGGGCATGTCATGACCTACGCGGGATATGACGACCGTGTCGGTGTGGACCTCAACGGGGACGGCGTCTTGACGAACGGGCGCGACCTTGACGGCGATGGCGTGATCGGTCTGGCCGATTGGGAGCGAGGGGCCTTTCTGGCCGTCAACAGCTTTGGCCGCGAGTGGGGAGATGAGGGGAAGGTCTACGTCCTCTATCGAGCGGCGGCCGTGAGTGGCTTCCGGCGCGGCCAATGGATGGCGGGGGTGGCGGTTTGGCCGGAGTACCAGCCCCTCTTGACCTTGCGGCTGATCCTCAAGACGAGCTGTCAGAGCGCGGTGCGACTCCGTGTTCGGGCGGAGGGGGAAGAGGGAGGGGTCTTCGTGCCGCCGCTCTTCGAGGGCGCGAAGCCCATCGTCCCGGTCGAGCCGGAGGGTCCGGAACGTCACAGCCGATTCGTCACCGGGAAACGTCGGCTCTCGATGGGGCCGGGCCGGTCGGCGAGGGACGGGACGGTCTTGCCGGTGGAAATGGGTTTCGACCTGACGGGCAGGCTGCCCTTCGCTGCCGAAGGTTACATCCTGGAGTTTCGGTTAGAGTCTCCGGACGACCGGCCCGCTGAGGCGACCTTGCTCGAGGCGGCCCTGCTGCGCTATGGCTCGGATGGCGCCCTCCTGGAAGAGGTCCCGTTTCGGGACCTTCCGCAGCTCTTTTCGGGCGAGATCCGGAAGGCGATCGGCCCTTGACGGGGAGGGGGAAACCGGGACGGGAACCGGCGGGGGAGAGAGCCGTGTTTTGGACCGTCGCCGAGGCATTCAATCCCTCCTCGGAGGGGCGGGTTCAGGCTCTTGAAAAGGGGGGAAAACGACCGCTGCTTTCCCCCTTGCCCCAAGGTTTATTCATGCTTATGCTCGGCGCTCTAAACACTTGACTTCTACGCAAACAACGTAGGTTGGATTTCCGGAAGAGAGTGGGGTCTCCCCGCTCTTTTCTAGTTTTTAGTCACGAAGAACAAACATGACCAGCGAACTCATAGCGCTCTTTGAGTATTACGAGAAAGAGAAAGGCATCGACCGTGCTACCATGGTCGAAGCGGTTGAGGCTGCTTTGTTATCGGCGTCCCGCAAGAGTGTCATTGGTAAGGCGCGTGAGTTGGAGATCAAGATCAACCCCAAGAAAGGGAATATCAAAGCGATCGCCAAATTGATCGCCGCCGAGGACGTCACCCAGCCGTTCGACGAGATCGACATCAATCTCGCTCGCCGCATCAAGCCGGGCGCGGAGATTGGCGATGAGATCGAGGTCGAGGTGACTCCCAAGGATTTCGGCCGGATCGCCGCCCAGACGGCCAAGCAGGCCATCATGCAGCGACTTTGCCAGGCGGAGAAGGCGATGATTTACGATGAGTTCAAGGATCGTGCCGGTGAGATTGTCAGCGGGACGGTTCGGCGGTTCGAGAAATCGGATGTCATGATCGATCTCGGCAAGTTTGAGGGCATCATGCCCTCGCGCGAGCGGGTGAGCACCGAGGAGTACAATGTCGGGGAACGGCTCCGAGCATACGTGGTGGCGGTGGAGAATGGCATTCGAGGTCCGGAGATCATCCTCTCGCGAAGCCACCCCAACCTTGTGAGGCGACTCTTCGAGAGCGAAGTGAGCGAGATCGCCGATCATACGGTGGAGATCCGCTCGATTGCCCGTGAAGCGGGTTACCGCACCAAGATCGCGGTGCACAGTGAGGATGACAAGATTGATCCCGTGGGAGCCTGCGTGGGCCTTCGGGGTGCCCGGGTGAAGAACATTGTGCGGGAGCTGAACAACGAGAAGGTCGACATCATTCGGTGGAGTTCGGACATCCGTGAATTCGTGACGGACGCCCTGAAGCCGGCGCAGATCCGCTCGATCCAGATTGACGAGGAGGCGCACCGGATCAACATCACGGTGGACGAGGAGGAATTGTCCAAGGCCATTGGGCGCCGGGGGCAGAACGCGCGACTGACCTCAAAGCTCGTCGATTGGGACGTGCAGGTTGACAAGGACGAGTCGGCGCACGAGGCCTTCGAAGCGCGGGTCTCCGAAGCGGCCAACACGCTGGTCGAGCAGCTGGGCATCACGGAGGACATGGCCAACGTCCTGGTCACCAGCGGTATGGTGAACCTGGAAACGATCGCCACGGAAGCAGATCCCGAGGACATCGGCGATTTGCTGGAAATTAGCGAGGAAGAAGCCGTCGCCCTGCACCAGCGCGCAAAAGACAAGTTTGAAGCCGAGCCCTCAATCGCTTGAGGCAATGAAGGCGCTCTCTCAACATCGACCTTTCGAATGGCAGCCAAGAAGAAACGAACCAAAAGCGACAGCGCTCCGGAGCCCAAGGGCTCGAGCGACGCCGACAAAGCACCCGTGGATTCCGAGGAAAAGGGCGATGTGCTCGACCTGTTAGATCCTCCCAAGAAGAAACGTGTTCGGAAGAAGGCCGCCAAAAAAGTGGCCGCCAAGAAATCCACCGCGGAGGCTGTTGAGGAAGAGGGGACCGAGACGGTGGCCGACCGCAAGGCGGCCGCACTGAACCTGTTCGAGGAAGTCGAGAAAAAGGAGGCCAAGCGGTCTGAGACCGGCAAGCCAGCTGCCAAGGCGGGGAAATCCTCCTCCATTCTGCCGCCCCTCTCGGGTCTGCAGGCGGACAAAGAGAAAACGCTCACTCCCCGGCCCGCAGCGGTGGCGGAATCACCGGCCGAGGAAAGCGAGGCGGCGGAGGGTGAAGAAGACGATGAGAAGGTGATCAAAATCAAGCCGCCGATCATCGTGAAGGATCTGGCGGAAAGAATGGGCTTGAAGCCCTTCAAGCTGATCGCCGAGATGATGAAGCTCGAGGTTTTTGTCAGTGCCAACAAATCCATTGAGCCGGACGTGGCGGCCAAGGTGTGCGAGGCCTACGGCTTCACCTTCGAGAAGGAGAAGCGGGAGAAGGGCAAGGGCGTGCACAAGGTGGAAGAAGTCGTGGAGGAGCCGGAGGCTCCGAGCGAGGAGGAGCAAGAGCCCGAGGAACCGAAATTGCGGGCTCCCATCATCACGCTGATGGGTCACGTCGATCACGGCAAGACGTCTCTGCTCGACTGCATTCGAAAGTCCCGCGTGACGACCGGTGAAGCCGGTGGCATCACGCAGCACATCGGCGCCTACAGCGTGGAGGTGGGCGAAGGCCGGGTCACCTTTCTCGATACCCCGGGCCATGCCGCCTTCACGGAGATGCGCGCACGCGGGGCCAACGTGACGGATATCGTGGTCTTGGTGGTCGCGGCTGACGACGGCTTCATGCCCCAGACCATCGAGGCGATGGATCATGCCAAGGCTGCCGGGGTGACCATCATGGTGGCGATCAATAAGTGCGACCTTCCGGCCGCCGATCCCAATCGGGTCCGAGTGCAGATGCAGGAGCACGGTCTTCAGCCGGAGGATTGGGGTGGCGACACCATCTGTGTCGAAGTGTCGGCCACCAATGGGGATGGGGTCGATCAGCTGCTGGATCTCATGGCGCTTCAGGCCGAGGTCTTGGAGTTGCGCTCCAATCCGGATGTCACTGCCCGCGCAGTGATCATCGAATCGAGCATGCAGCCCGGGAAGGGCCCGACCGCGACGGTGGTGGTGGTGATGGGGACCCTGCAGGTGGGCACTCCTTTCATCTGCGGGCCGTTTCATGGTAAAGTGAAAGGGCTCATCAACGATCACGGTGAAAAGGTCGAGGAAGCGGGACCTGCCATGCCGGTAGAAGTGCTGGGTTTCAATGGCCTGCCCAACGTCGGTGACGAACTGGTGGAGATGGAGACCGAACGCGCGGCCAAGAAGCTGAGCGATGAACGGCAGGACGAACTCCGCCGGGAGAAGCTCTCGGTGCCGAAGAGGTCGACGCTGGAGACTCTGCTGACCAACCTGGCGGAGGGTGAGAAGAAAACTTTCAAGGTGGTGTTGAAGACGGACGTCCAGGGTTCGTCCGAAGCCATTGCCGGAGCTCTGGGCGAGATTGAGAGTGACAAGATCAATCTCGACATCATTCACCGTGCCGCGGGAGCCATTTCGGAATCTGATGTCCTGCTGGCCAGTGCCTCCGATGCCATTCTCCTTGGTTTTAACGTCAAGGTGGAGAGCAACGCGGTCAAGATTGCCAAGCGTGAGAACATGCAGGTGAAGCTGTTCAGCATCATTTACGAGCTGATTGACCAGGTGAAAGAAGCCATGCTCGGTCTGCTGGAGCCGGAGCATCGCGAGCGCGTTTTGGGTCACGCCAAGGTCCTGGAAATCTTCAAGCTGACCCGCGGTATTGTGGCCGGCTGTGTCGTCATAGACGGCCGTTTGCAGCGCAATGCGAGAGCACGTGTGCTGCGTGAAGATCAACCCGTCTACGACGGGGCCTTTGCCACGCTCAGACGCTTCAAGGATGACGTGAAGGAAGTTCGCAACGGGCTGGAGTGCGGTGTGCGCCTCGGTGATTTCGTGGAGTATCTACCGGACGATGTCATCGAGTGCTACGAATTGGAGAAAATCGAACAAACCCTCTAAAGCGAAAGCGCCACCGGTTTGTCAGGAATCATTGGCAATGGGTCCTTGGGCCTGCCAAGTGGCCGCTTTTTTGCCTTTTTTAGGAACCCACTACAATCGATGCGTCATCGTCTCAAACGCGTGAACGAACTCTTGAAGAGAGAAATCAGTGCTCTTTTTCAGAAAGACTTCGTCTTTGGCAAGGCCCTGGTCACCGTGAACGCCGTGGAGGTCGTCCCCGATCTCAAACAGGCCACGGTCTTCGTTGGCATTCTGGGAGAAGAGCGAGACCGGGAGTGCGCCTTGCAAACGATGACGGACCGGCGAGCGTTCATTCAAGCGAGGGTGGCCAAGCGTGTCGTTCTGAAAGAAACGCCGCAATTGACTTTCCGCTGCGACGATTCCGTGGCTCGCGGATCGCAGGTGCTGTCGATCATGGATGAAATCGACATTCCCGATGAACTGCCGCCGGAGACGGGCGAATTCAAATAGACGAACGCATGACGGATTTTCCTGAAAACGATTCCTTCACCAAGATTCGTGAGACCGTGGATGGCCACGAGCACTTTGTCGTGCTGGGCCACGTGCGTCCCGATGGGGACGCCATCGGTTCTCAGTTAGGCTTGGCCCACGGGTTGAGGGGCCTGGGCAAGCGCGTGACTTTGCTGGCGGAGGATGGCGTGCCAGGAAGCCTCAAGTTCTTGCCGGGGACGGACTGGATCGAAGAGCCGGGTGACACCAGCATCGACGCGGACGTGGTCTTCGCTCTTGATACGGCCACTCAGGCGCGTTTGGGGGAACGGGTCAACGCGGCGGTGGCCGAGGTGCCGCTCTGGATTAACATCGATCATCACATCAGCAATCCGCGTTACGGGCACTTGAATCACATCGATTCCAATGCGCCCGCAACCGGCGAAATCCTCTTCGATTTCATGACTTCCACCGGCGTGCCGATCGATCGAGCCGCGGCGGAGAATCTCTACGCGGCCATTTCCACGGATACCGGTTCCTTTCAGTTTCCCAGCACCACGGCCAAGACCTATCGGATCGGTTCCAGGCTGGTGGAGATGGGCGTCCGGCTGGGCGAGGTCAACGCGATGCTCTACGAGAACTATCCCTATCGCCGCATCGAACTGCTGAGGGAATTGCTCAATTCCCTCAAGCTGACCGGTGGGGGCCGGGTGGCGAGCTGGCGCCTCACCCAGGCCACAGTCAAGAAGCTCGGTCTGGAACTCGACGACAGCGAGGGCCTCATCGACCACATCCGGGCGATCGAAGGCGTGACGGTGGCCGTTTTCTTTGAAGAGTTGTCCACTGGCAAGATCCGAGTGAGTTCCCGTTCGAAAGACGAGCGGATCGATGTGGGGGAGGTGTGTGGTTCGTTTGGCGGCGGAGGGCATCGTCTGGCCGCCGGAGCGCGGATGCGGGGGCCCATTGAAGAGGCCGAGGAAAAATTTTTGAATCAAGTTTATGAAGCGCTCGAAGGAATCGATTGATGGGGTTTTGTTAGTAGACAAGGAGCCAGGCATGACTTCGCACGATGTGGTGGGTTTGGCTCGAAGGCGTCTTGGGATCAAGAAGATCGGGCATTGCGGAACCTTGGATCCAATGGCCACCGGGTTGTTGATCCTGGTGGTCGGCCGCGCGACCAAAATCCAGGATCTCTTGATGAGCGAGGACAAAGAGTATGAAGGGACCGTCACGCTGGGTGTGGCGACCGACACTCAGGACAAGGAAGGGCAAGTGCTCGAGGAGAGAGAAGTTCCCGAGTTGACCGAGGATCGGCTGAAGGAGCCGTTCGAGAAAATGAAAGGCGACTTCTACCAGACGCCCCCGATGGTTTCGGCGATCAAGAAGGACGGTGTGCCACTTTACAAGTTGGCACGGCAGGGGAAGCAGGTCGAGCGGGAGCCGCGCCTGGTGCACGTTTACGCCTACAAGATTCTGCGATGGTCCTCTCCCCAAATCGACTTTCGCGTGTTGTGCAGTAAGGGGTTCTACGTTCGCACCTACGCCGACGAAATCGGGAAGGACCTTGGCTGCGGCGCGCATCTCTCGGCCTTGCGGCGAACGCGTTCGGGGAATTTCGATCTGGAGCGTGCGGTCACGGTGAGCGCGATGCGGGAAATGGAGCCCTTGGAACTGGCCCGGGGCCTCATCAGCTTGCCGGAAGTGTCGCGGATGCGCGGCGTGTGAGTCATGGTAATGCGCAGGGCCGGGACGTGAGCCATCATCAATGTCCATGGAGTGCCTGAAAACCATCGAGGCCTTGGGTGCTCTGGCCGGGCCGGTCCATTTGGCCATCGGCGTCTTCGATGGCGTCCACCGGGGACATCAGGCGGTTTTGAGGAGTGCGTGTGAGCGGGCGGTGCGGGAGGGCGGCACGCCGGTGGCGTCCACGTTCGATCCGCATCCGGCGGAAGTCCTGGCCCCGGACCGGGCGCCCAGGCGGCTCACCCCGCTGGCGCATCAGCGAGTGTTGTTCGAGCGTGTCGGCCTGCCGCGGACCTTGGCCATTCCGTTTGACCACGTCGTGGCCGCCCAGTCCGCAGAATCATTCATTGAGGATCTTGTGCGGGCGTGCCAGCTCGGAGGCATCCACGTGGGGATCGACTGGACGTTTGGGCGGGAGAGGCGGGGAGACTTGAAGCTGCTGAAGGCTCTGGGAGAACGGCGAGGGTTTGCGGTCGAAGGCGTGTCGCCGGTGATGAAGGGTGGAGAGCGGATCAGCAGTAGCCGCATTCGGGAGGCGCTGCGCGAGGGTGACTTTGGTCTGGTGGCAAGGCTTCTGGGCCGTCCCTTCAGCTTTTTTGGGCCGGTGGTGCGTGGAGAACAGTTGGGGAGGAAGCTCGGATTTCCGACCGCTAACATTGATTTCGGTGCCCGCGTGGAAGTGCCTCACGGTGTTTATGCGGTGCGTGTGCCCAGTCATGGGAATCGGCCGGGAGTGGCCAATCTAGGTGTGCGGCCTTCGGTGAATGGAGCCTCGGAATTGAGATTCGAAGTGCATCTTTTTGATTGGTCTGGCTCGCTTTACGGAGAGGTGATGGAAGCGGAGTTGGTCGACCATCTCCGCCCCGAGCGCCGATTCGACTCCCTGGAAGCCTTGAAGGCTCAGATCGCCCGGGACATGAGCGACGCCAGGTCACGGCTGGGGATTTGACCCGAGGGACCCTCCATCGGGCGGCGGCGAGGATCGCCTCCGCGTGGCTGTGGACGCTAAAGCTGTTGCTCGACCGGAAGGAGTGGAACGAGGAAGTCGAGCATTCGCTGAAGTGGATCGCGGGCCGGCGGAGAAGCTCGCCTACCGGCGTTCGACTTCCACAGGAGGTCCTGATCATCAGTGAGGGGCAGCTGCCAGGAACAACCGGGATCGGTTAAACTTTCCAGGAGCCTGGTCAGTTGTTGGGCCAGCGGTGGGGAGTCGATGAGGAGGCCGTCCTCGGTGTTGGTGTCCATGGAGCGGGGATCGAGATTGAGCGACCCGATGAAATATCGGCGACGATCGATGACCAGTGCTTTGAGGTGAAATGAAGTGAAGGCGCTCGAGACGGGTGCGGTATCGACGTCTCGGCGCCAGGGGCGTTCCGGCTGAGAGCGATGTTCGAACAGGTGCGCTCCCGAAGCCAAGATTGGCTTCCGATAGCGCTTGTAGAAGGCGTGAGCGGCAGTGTGGTTGGTTGAGGGCCAATGAGGGCACAATGACCTTCACGGTCGCGCCGGTGCGGCGCCATTGGCGCAGTCGTTCCATGCCTCGCTCGAGCGGGATGAGATACGGTGTGGCCAGCAGTATGCCCTCGTCTGGACCCATGTTGTCGGCGAAGAGCTGATGCACCACCGGGCGCCCGCGACCGGCGGTACCCGGCAGGTCTTGAATGAAGCGGGCCTTCCCGGGCACCATGCGCTCTGGCAGTTCTTCAAAGAGAAATGACCGGAAGTTGTGGATGAGGGCGGTCGGGGCAGAGAAATGACCGGAAGTTGTGGATGAGGGCGGTCGGGGCATCATGAAGAGTTCAACCATTTACCAAAACAACTGAACTCCAATGAAAACCACCAACCACCCCACCGAATCCGCATCTATCCTCGGCCAGGAAGGAGCAAGCACCGTCTGCCAGAACGCCCTTGAGGCCACCCTGCGACAAGGAGCCCAAGTGCTTCTTCAGGCCGCCATCGACAACGAAGTCTTCGACTACATTCAAGCCCATCAACATCAGCGTGATGACCAGGGTCATCGCCAAGTCGTTTCGCAACGGCCATCTTCCTCAGCGGCAACTTCAGACTGGAATAGGGAACGTTCCTGTTCGGCAGCCCAGGATCAATGATCGCCGATCAGGCCAGCGGTTCACCAGCGCCATCCTTCCGCCGTACCTACGCCGAGTCGCTTCACTGGACAACCTCATCCCAGCACTCTACCTGCGAGGAATCTCAACCTCCGAGATGAGTCGGGCCTTAGAGCCAATGCCTTTAGGGAAAGATCCAAAATATTTTAGATAAATGTTGCATTTTTCCATAATAGTTATAATTGGGGTGGATGCCTCACTCCCATCCCAATCAAGTTAGCGGTTTCCTTGGTCAGTTCGAACATCTTTTCGGATTCGTTCGCGATCGCTTCGAACGCTTGCAGAACCCATGATCGAACTTCGAATGGTGTTCCGACCGCCCCCATCCACAACTTCCGGTCATTTCTCGCTTGCCACCAAAAGGAGACCACTTCACCGTTCTCGGATTACCTAGGTTGGTTCCGCATCAATCCACAAGGCCTAATCAACCATCAGCCCACAGCTAAAACTTCTTCTCACCGGAATCAGAGGCATTCTATGGACGACAAATCTCCTCAATACTGGCGCCGTAAACTCAACGCCTTACTGCACGACCCCCCAGACAAGGCGGCTGATATTGCTGACCACGAAAGGCGGGCAGCGTTCTTGAAGTCTCTGGACCAGTTCAGCAGCGGAGAGCACTTCGAGAAGTCTGCTGACTGGCAAGCAGCAGCGGCAGATCGAATCCCCTTTCCTCGCCACAATAAGTTACGTCAATCATTAGGTGATTTGCGATCCTATCCGCACCCGCTCGGAGGCGCTTTTCTCGCAAAAGGCGAGAACTTCGCGTCAATCGATGAAGCGCTCGAGACATCACAAAAAAGCCGCCCTTTTCTCCTTAACAGCGAAGATGCGCGGGCTTCCTTTATCTGTGCCTGGCGCTTCTGGCGCAACTGGGCGGCCTCCATCGATTCACGGTTTGTTTCGCTCCCAGCCGACACGCGCATTCCTGATCATTCCATCTGGCATCACCTTTCGGTTACTTCGGCGTTCCAAGGCGCGATCCCTTCCGAGGAACAAAAGAAGAGATTCCCTGGCGAAAACCTGAGGCCGCGCCTGCTCCTGTTTTCGATCGGTCCGGTGCAGGATTTCATTGCCGCCGCGCGCTCCACTCGCGACCTCTGGAGCGGCTCCTACCTGCTCTCCTACCTCGTTAGCACTGCCCTCGGGCAGATTGCGAAAGACCTTGGCCCAGATCATGTCATCTTCCCAAATCTGATCGACCAACCGCTTATCGACCAACAACTTTCGAAGGCGGTCTACGATGATTGTACCTTCGACGACCGGCCTATAAGCGACGGATTCGGCTATAAGGACCCGAGAAAGAACCTATGTAAGCTGCTAACCCCATCACTGCCCAATCGTTTCCTGGCCCTTGTCCCCGCGCGAATCCCCGGCTCGGATCAACGGATCCAGGACTATGCCGACGGGCTCGTTAAAGACATCAAGGATAGGCTTTCTGATATCGCAGACAAGGTCAGGGAGCACATGTCGGAAAACCAAGATGATCAATCCATCACCTTTGATTCCAATGCCTTCGACACTCAAGTAAAGAGGCTTCTCGAAGTTCACTGGCAAACCCTTCCCATACCGGAAAGCATCAAAGAACCGAAACTGGAGAGCATCAAAGAACTGAAACGCATTGGCGATCAACTCCTTCCTGATGATTCTGAAGAGCTTGGTTACACGCCACGCAAGTCTATCGATGCTATCATCACGATGGCAGAGAAATGCGAACCGCAATACCCCACCAACACTACCGCCGGCTGGGGTTTGCTCAATGCCCTCATTGCCTGCCTGCACGACGGTGTAAAATCACACCGTTCCTTCGATGCCTGGCGCCCCGGCCGTTGGGAGTCCGGAAAGCGATTCAACAGGGACTCCCTCAATGGCAGAGAGGAGGCGGTCTTGCAAGTCACCAGTGGCGATGAAGAAGCCGTCGCAGCGTTCTGTAAGAATAAACTTAAAATGAGCAAGGGCACCCTCAAACCTGGCGAACAGCTCGGTGCCTCTAGCCTCAATGCCTTTAGGGAAAGCTAACAATCTCCAGCAGGAACTCGCCCTCACGAGAGTCGTTTTCTGTTAGCCTAGGCCAACTCGTCACCGGTTGGCGGACTTTGCGCGGGCAACTCCTTTGTCGTCTTTTCGGTATTGCCTCCCGAACGATCAATTCTCTGACTCGCGCTACCATCTCCTGTTTTGTCTCTTCGGTCAGCAGTCCCTCGGACACTTCGAACACTGCCCATAGTGAATTCATTTTGTCGAGCGTCTTCAGGAAACTGATGCTCAACGGCTGGATGTTGCCGCTTTTCGCGGCTTCGCATCGCTCCTGCGCGATGATCGAGCAGGCCATGAGCAATGCCGCCACCTCCTGGGCCGCTGTTTCTGGCGTATGGCTATGAAGAACGTCACTCCCGCGCATGTGGAGCTTGAGTTCCTTGTAGAATATCTCGTGTTCCCAGCGCAGGGCATAGAGCTCCAGCAATTCCTGCGCCGGATACTCCTGCTCATCAATAAGCGTCGTCCATAGCCTCACCTCGCTCCACTGTCGTGCCCCCGGCTTCCTGATCCGGCCTCGAATCTCACGGATACGGATCTCCCCTTGATTCTCTCGCGGCCCATCAGCCTTCTTTCTGGGCACCCCGATGCTGACCAGCGCGCTTCCATCGGAGAGCCTTTCAGTCTTATGGCTCTTGTTGCTGCCGCGTGCCTTCACCAACAATTCACTATGTGCCGCCCGGCATGATTTCACGAGTTCGTCGAGATACTTCCCGCAACCGTAAAGCCGGTCGACAATCAGCAGACTCCTCTTCGGCAGACTCCCGAGAAGTTCTTTGGCCAGGGTCCATTCGCCTTCTCCTTTCAGGCCGACCGTCGCCGCCAACGGGTTGTGGATGCCAAGTTCCACGAGCGCGCACATCTCTATTTTCGCAAAGGCGGCGGTCATTCTCCTGGAGGCCGCCTTGCTCATGGCAGCCAGAACCTGCGGCGTGTTCGTGACGCTCCATTTCGAGCCATCGATCCCGCACAGGC
This sequence comes from Verrucomicrobiales bacterium, assembly GCA_965204485.1. Lineage (GTDB taxonomy): Bacteria > Verrucomicrobiota > Verrucomicrobiia > Verrucomicrobiales > DEV007 > JAACDM01. The sequence continues at coordinate 104,099 of CBDBEZ010000022.1, read as the reverse complement.
GCAGCCCCTTGTAGAAACATCCCTTGTGTACGCGTCCATCGGCGAGGGGCTTTAACACCTGCTTCATGAGCCAAGCGAATGGCTCAAGCCCCATCCTCTGGCGCCGTTCCGAGAGCGAACTATCCTTGATCACCACCTCGAACAACTGGAACACATGGGCCGAGAAATGGCCAGCATCACTGATCACGTGATAGACCAGGGAGGCGAGAAGATCCCAGGCCGGCAGCTTGGGGTTGGGGCCGCGGCCTGGGTTCTGCAAGCGTTCGAAGCGATCGCGAACGAATCCGAAAAGATGTTCGAACTGACCAAGGAAACCGCTAACTTGATTGGGATGGGAGTGAGGCATCCACCCCAATTATAACTATTATGGTAAAATGCAAAATTTATCTAAAATATTTTGGATCTTTCCCTAAAGGCATTGCCTCTAGCCTAATCAAGCGCCTTTGGCATCACATATTCCTGCCAAAAGACTTCGGCATTTCGTTAGATGACCTCCGAAACGGCAATCCCATGCCCAACACCCGAGACATCGCCGCGGGCCAACTTATCGACAACTCGGACGAGGAGGCCGACACCGAAGCCCTCAAAGAGCTTCCCCTCAGAGGAAAGTATTTCGCCGTGCTCGCTCTAGACGGCGACCAGATGGGCAAATGGATCTCGGGCTCCAAATCTCCGTCGATGGGCCACGGCCTCTCCCCCAAGGCCTTTGACTACTATCAAAAACACTGCCCGAAGTATCTCGACGCCCCGCGTGCCATCACGCCTTCGTGGCATCTGCAATTCTCCGAGGCCCTCGGCAATTTTTCCTTCCATGCCGTGCAACGCATCATCGAGGCCTTCGATGGCCGTCTTATATACTCTGGAGGTGACGACGTGCTCGCCATGCTCCCCGGAAAGGACGCTCTCGCCTGTGCACGTGCTCTGCGCGCCGCCTTCCGGGGAGAGATGGATCATCTCAACCAAATCTGTGGCGTCCTCACAGGCCATGGGAAGGAGCGGCGTTCTGACCGTGAGACCCGACTCTTTGACGTCAAAGAAGATGGCTACCTCAGACTCCACAAAGACTCCGGTGCCCGCTATGGGGACGCGGCCCCTCTACTTTCTGACCCCGTCACCTTTCCCGCCCTCGTCCCCGGGCCGCACACCGATGTCTCCGTAGGCATCGCCCTTGCCCACTTCAAAGCTCCACTGCAAGATGTGGTAAAAGCCGCCCAGGCCGCCGAGAAGCTTGCCAAACGGTCACCGAGAAATGGCGGCCTCGATCGCGGAGCAGTGGCGATATCTCTATTCAAACGCTCCGGCGAAATCCTCAAATGGGGCACCAAATGGTCCGTGGAAGAAGTCTTGGAACGCGAACAAAACGGTCTTCCCAAGAAAACCCGCCCCACAAGCAACGAATCAGCGGGTTATACTCTCCTCCTCCAACTCGTCAAAGACCTGGGCGCAAGAAAACTCAATGCCCGCTTCCCCCACAAGCTTGAGGCACAGCTCAACCCCTACCTGCCCGATTCTGATTCAATCCAGACCGACCCTGAGTTCGAGAAATGCTTCGCAGAGATCATCCGTAAAGAAATCGTCCATTGTCTTAGCCGCAACGATGGCGGCCAGCTAGGAGTCGAGGCTATCACGCTATTCACCCGCTACTGGGAGGAACTCGACGTCACGCCTGACATCAAGTTCGGCGCCAAGCTCACGCGCTTTATCAACCTGCTGCGCACGGCCGCATGGATCAACCGGGCAGCCGACGAGAAGAAGCGTCCGGCTGATACGAAGACCGAACCTTTGCTCGCCACAACTTCCTGATGACGATGAGCCAACATACCCTTATACTGGAACCAACGGACGTGCTTTTCTTCAAAGATGGGCGTCCCATGGAAGGTGCATCTATGGGGCACGGTGCGGCGTGGCCTATGCCCAATGTGTTCGACTCCGCCCTCCACCACGCACTGCGCCGAGCGCAACTCGACGGGGTCCACAGGCACCGCGCCGCACGCAACGGGGAGCCCCTCTCTGAGGACCGCGACCAGCACGGTCGCGAGTTCGGCTCTCTTCAGACCGCTGGACCCTATCCGGTCCACAATGATAGGTGGTTCTTCCCCCGCCCGGCAGATGCAGATTCCCCGAGTGACGCGACCACCACTCACAAGCCTCTCACCAGTAGCATCACCGGTGCCGCCGATAGCTTGAATGGATCGCTTTTTCCAGTCGTCAATTCTCGTCCGCCGGGAAAAAACAGACCCGAACCCTGGATCAGCGCCGAGGCTTACACAGCCTACCTGGGCAGTAAAGAATTCACGGAAGAGACCGAAGGGGAAGTTGAAAAGAAGCATTTCCTCGAAGACAAGAGCCTATTCGGTGCGGAGCACAACATCGGCATTGGCATCGATCCCACAACCGGCACCCAGGATGGCGAGCGTTTCTATTCTGCTTCCTACCTCCGGCTCAGAAGAGGCGTCCGGCTCGGTCTCGTCGCCTCCTGTATGGACAAGGGCAATGAAGAGGCTGGCGCCTCGCGCGACTTGATAGCCACCGCCTTCCAGAATTCCCGAAACAGCACAACCATCCTCGCAGGCGGCCAGCAACGTACCTGCAACGTGCTACGTCATACTCCCGAAAAACTCCCTCTCCCCAAAGGTCCAGTGATCGCCGGCACGCGAGTCCGATGGACGCTACTTTCCCCCTCCATCTTCCCTGCACTAACGCAATCCCATCAGCACCCCGGAGGCTGGCTTCCCTCTTGGATCAATCCCGATGATCTGAGCGTCCAGCTCAAAGCTCCCGCAGAATCCACCCGCAGCCCTGGCGAAGGTCGCAAGAGATGGCGCTCACGTGTCGCGGATCTGCCACCCATTCGCGCAAATCTCATAGCCGCGTCCATTCCTCGCGCCCTTCCCGTCACCGGTTGGGCGCTACACGACATCAACGAGAATACATTAGCGTTCGACGCTCCGGGAGGAGCACGCGCTACTCATCTCGCTGTCCCCGCCGGCGCCGTCTACTACTTCGAAGCGGACGACGTGGATGAGGCCAAGAAACTCGCGGAAGCCCTCAACTGGCATGGAAGTTCGGCAGGCACCGAAATTCGAAACCGCCGCTCTACTCTGTTCGGCGAAAAGGGTTTTGGGCTCGGCGTGTGCTCAGCATGGGATCCTCACAAAGCCAATTTCTAACATTTACCGATAGGCCATGAAATCCAATATACTCTATATCTTCACCCGCACACCACTCCATGTCGGTGCCGGATCATCCGTCGGAGCAATCGACCAGCCTGTTCAGCGCGAACGCCACACGGGATTCCCTGTCGTACCTGGAAGCGCAATCAAAGGCGTGCTGGCAGATGGCTATACCGCGAGGGATAATGACGGAAGAACAATCAAAGACGAGGAGCGCAATGCCACCCAACGCACCGAAATGGGAGCCAAGCTGTTCGGGCTTGGTGCCAGCAAGGTAGAGGGCGACAACGGTCGCGCTGGGGCCATTAGCTTCGGGGAAGCTCAGCTTCTTGCCTTCCCTGTGCGTTCCGCCAAAGGTTGCTTTGCCTGGCTCACCTCTCCGCTAGCCCTCAAACGCTGGCAGCGGGCCTCCGGAAAAACCCTCTCGGAATTCCCGGATACCATCAAAGACAACAAAGCCTATTTCTGTGAAAAGACGCTTGGGGAGAAACTCGATGGGAAATCAACATCCTCCGCTCTCTTCGAAGACTACGTTTTCCATCATGAAGGCGAATTCTCGGCAGCTCCCGAACTAACCGCGGCGATCAGGGTGGACGGCATCTGGTCCGACTTGGCGGCAGCCCACCTAGTGCTTGTCAGCGACCACACGCTTTCCCACTTTGCCCGCACTGCATGTGAGGTCGCCCAGCATGTCGTGATTGATGATGAGACCGGCACGGCCAAGGATGGACTGCTCTTCAATCAGGAAAATGTTCCATCCGAGACACTCTTGTTCGCGACCCTGACCGCGTCACAGGAAAGTGCGCTTGAAGAAATTGATATCCCAAACCCAATCCAACTCGGTGGTGATGCCACCACCGGCCTCGGCTTTTGTTCCACCAACATCGCTTAGCCTTCCATGAGCACACTACAAAACGTCGAACAGATTCGAGCCAAGAACGCGATCAGCAACAAGGCAAATGAAGTGAAGAAGACCGCCGGCGAGGGCGATTCCCTCTCCGGTTACCCTTCGCTCATCATCAACAATGGCCTCATTGCCTGTATCGCCTATTCCATCCATAAGGGCAGTCAGCACGAACGCATCGCCGACGCCATCGCGTTCCACCTGAATGACCGCAGCGTCCTCACCTGCAAGGATGCCAACACTCTCCGCGACGCGCTCTGCAGCGGTGATGTTTCCGTTTTGCAACGCGCCACCCACGAAGCCTTACAATTCCTTTCCTACCTCAAACGCTTTCAACGCTAACACTTATACTGCACATGCCTATCTACGCCACAGCGGAGGCCAAAGAATTTTGGCAGAAATGCCATTCGAGATCCAGATCGCTCGCCGCCAGCCACTTTATTACCCTTGCCGAGTCAAAGAATGATAATCAATGGCGCAAACAGTCCTGCGACGCCATCAGATCCGGGAAATCGATTGCGACGAAAGCGGCGGCCTACACTAACTTCGCCGCGACCCTCCACGAAGGCCGGGGAACTTCCGTTTTCGCTAAACTCGAAGCCCGCCTCATCATCGACTCTGCGGGAGGCGTCCTCGAGAACGGCGGCATTTGCCTCGACCGAACATCGGGCATCCCCTTCATCCCCGGATCGACCGCCAAGGGGGCTGCTCGGCGCTACGCCATCCACCAACTTTCCGAAACCCAAGATCCCAAAAAGAAGGCAACGCTTCTTGCCAAAATCTGTCGCATCTTCGGCTACGGGGACCAAGAGTGGAAGGCCGGTCGCAGTGAAAACGAACAGCCCATCTCCGACTTCTGGCTTGCCATGGTACCACTGTTTGACGCAAGAAAGGAACAGGTTGAGGCAAGAAAGGAACAGGATAAGAAGCGGGACGAAATATGGAAGATCGTCTCCAAAAACACGGCAGAGATCCTCATCGCCCGTTACGGCTGGAGGATTAATCCTGAAAAACCTTTGCTCAAGCATCTTCCCAAACTCGCTGGGAGCGTCTGCTTCCTCCCCGCCTTCCCCGAGAGCGATCCCGGCATCGACGTCGACGTACTGACTTGCCACCACCCGGATTATTATTCGGGGAAAAATAGGACGGTAGCAACGGACGATGAAGACCCCAATCCAGTGATCTTTCCTACGGTGGCTCAAGGCACACCATTCAGTTTCCCGATTGCACTCAATGGCTCACTTCATCGATCTGGGGACGAGGATCTCGCGAAAAACTGGCTCATGAAAGCCCTTCAAATTTATGGTCTAGGAGCCAAGACAAACGCTGGATATGGGTGGTTCAGCATCGACCAGAAAGCAGAACAAGAACGATTGGAAGAGGCTAAAGCGGTCAAGAAGAAAGCTGAAGAACTAAAAGCGAAAGAGAAGATGTCGCCAAGTGATAGAGCAAGATACGAACTCGAAAAACTAGACCAAAAGAAATTTGCCGAACGTGTCCGGGACCTTTCCGAGTTTCCCGAAGAAGAGCAGAAAGCGATTTGTGAACTCTTGATAGGTTCAAAGTCTGGCCAGTGGGCAAACTGGAAGAAACCAAAGGCGGAGAAATGGCAACCACGCCTCCCCGGCATCCGCGAAATCGCAACTACACACGGCATCGAACTTCCATAGCCTGATGACTACTAGCAAATACACCTTCGAATGCATTACGCCTTGCTTTTGCACTGGCGAGAACCAAGCAGTGCGAGAACTCCGCCCCGCATCGATCAGAGGCAGTCTGCGCTGGTGGTTCCGTGCGCTTGGCGGCAGCGCGGAACTCGAAACGCAAACCTTCGGTGGGGCGAACCCGATCACGGCAAGTGCGGTTCAGATTCGCGTCGACAAGATCGAGGCAAGAGCAATTGGTCAGCTCCCACCAGTGCGAGGTATCGATCCGCTTTCCTACATTCTGTATTTCCCGAGTGTATCGGGAGCTAAGAAGGGGATGAGGTGGACGAAGGATGCCTGCTACGGCACCGGAACCACATTTGAACTTCACATCAGGCAGCTCCGTGCTCTTTCCAAGGCAGCTCAACAGAAACTTGATGAGGCTATTGCTGCTTTCCGGTGCTACGGATCTGTCGGAATGCACATAACCCGAGGCCTGGGAGCGATTCAAGATTCGTCCACTACAGATGAGAGCTGGATATCGACCGATGAATCGCTAAAGGAGCGTGGTTTCGTCATCCGTAAATCTAACAAGTCGCACGATACTTGGGACTCCGTTCTCAAAGAGGCTGGGCAGTGGCTGCAGAACGATTTACGCAAGGAATTCGGTGCCGGAGGAAACAGGACTACAGCACTCGGCTCGGCGCAACCAGTGCGCCAGACAAGCGCAATTTATCTGCGCCCAATCAAAAAGAACGGAAAACTCCTCTTTGCGGCATTTGAAGCTCCTCATGCGAAAGTATTGGGGGATGTGTCCAAGCGAAGGCATAGGGAACCGGTCTTACAGTCTCGCGACTTCACTGGGACTCCACCATCTGCTCCAACCTCAGGCCCGCGAAGAATGCGCTAGCTTTTCGGTGACTCTCCTTTGTACTCTCGGCTCTTCGTGGGCAGTCGTGCCTGAAGCCTTTCTCCTGGGCAATGGGGACATGCTATATGAAAAAGTTCTCGTTCTGACGACAACGACGGCGAAAACCCAGGAGGCCGCGGTATACTGCCAGAATTGGTTCTCTGCGCACTACAGAACAGTTGACCTTACTATCCTCGCCGTCAAGGAACTCAGCGATCTCGCCTGCGCCGAGGACCACCATCGCTTCGAAGAGGCCTTGTTAAGATGCTATTTCTCCTTAATCGCGGGGAGCGATCCGATACATGTCTGTCTGGCAGGAGGCTTCAAGACCATGTCATCAGCGGCGCATCAAACTGCAGATCTTCTTGGCTGTAACAGTCTATTTCATATCACCGCGCCCTTCCGTGAGCAAATTGATGACCATGAAGGCATCCTCAAGGGTATCACCGAGAGACGAATTCGCCTCATCAATTTGGGTATGCGCGCCGGCTGGCCGACCATACGCGAACTGGGTGCTGAATCCTACAGTATCCCCGAAGAGTCCGGCCCATTTTCCATCACTGATACCGCTCTGCGGGCAAAGGTGTTCGCCCGTCTCGATGCAGCCAATCATCTCATGGCGAGCGAGCACGAACTCGCCAACCTCCCATTCCCGCAAGTCGCCCGTTGGAGCCCGTCGCACCGTGCCTGGCTGGACCAGCCGCTTGATCCTGAATCTGATGCCGGGTGGGTCGAGACTCTACCCAAGGTGGAACTGCATTGTCACCTCGGCGGATTTGCAACGCATGGTGAACTGTTGATGGAGGTGCGCGCCGCGGCAAAGATGAACGACCTACCTCCGATAACAAATTGTGGTTTCGAGGACGGCTGGCCGATTCCTCAGAAACCCATTGGCTTGGAGAATTACCGTAGCCTGGGAGACAATAATGGATCGGCTCTGCTCCGGAATTCTGGCTGTTTGAAGAAGCATGTGGGCCTCCTCTACCAACACCTTAAAAGCCAGCGAGTGCAGTATGCTGAGATCCGCTGTTCACCGGCCAACTACGCAACTGATGAGCGCACCCCCTGGCAGGTTCTCAGCGACATCATCGCACACTTTGCCAGATGTCAGAACGAGGCGGCCACGGCGAACAGCTTCGCCCCACGGGTTAATCTCATCATCATCGCCACGCGACAAACCGGCGGTGATTTTCGGACTCAGATCTCTCGCCACCTCTCCCTCGCTGCCACGGCTGCCGAACATTGGACGAACCCCTCGGAACCGCGTGTAGTCGGCGTCGATCTCGCTGGCTTTGAAAGCATGGAAACACGTGCTCATTACTTCCGAGAGGATTTCACAGCCGCGCTGCGCCTCGGGCTGGGAATTACGATCCATGCGGGAGAGAACGATGACGCCGAAGGCATCTGGTCGGCCATCCTCGATCTCAATGCTCGTCGCCTCGGACACGCGCTCCATCTCACGCAGTCGCCCACCCTGCTGCGAACCGTCGCTGATCGCCACATCGGCATCGAGATGTGCCCCTACGCCAATCTCCAGATCATTGGGTATCCTGTCGATCAATGTTCTTCCGACAGCGATTCCTACCCACTCCTCGCCTATCTCAATGCAGGGGTCCCGGTGATGGTCAATACCGACAACATCGGCATCTCCGCCGCCACACTCACAGACAACTTTCTCTTACTGCCCCGACTCTGTCCCGGGATCAAGCGTGTACACATTCTCCAGCTCCTCAGGAATGCGGTCGATCAAAGTTTTCTGGGCGCGAGCGAAAAGACGGCTCTTCTCGCTCGCATTCACATCTCACCACCAACCAACAACTTTTAAACATCCATGCATCTGCTCCAACTGGTTGGCGCTCAGGTCTGGCCGAACTTTTTGTCAATCTTGGCATTCAAACCTAACAAAGTCACGTTCCTTACGAGCCTTGACACAGAAGGACAGTTCGCCCGTTCTGTTGCCAACCTTGCCGTAGCTAGCAAAGAGGCAGGCCACTCATTCGAGTATCACATCATCAAGACTGAGTCACGCGAGCCATCTATTGCCGAGTGTAGCCGCGCCGTTGCAGACCTTTCTGTGGATCTTATCAACATCACGGGCGGGACGAAGCCCATGAGCATCGCGGCACACATTTACGCCACGACTACATCAACTCCTTCGTTCTATTTGGACACGCGTCGACAAGAGGGTGCGTTTGAGTTTACGAGCTCTGGCAAATCCTCTCCTCCCCACCCCAGCTTGATAGAACTCTCCTCAAAGATCTGCGTCCGAATCGCTTTGATGGCACAAGGATTCCCCGTCCCTTCATCGTTCAAAACTCCGGAGCCTAATCAAACAGCTTTCTCGAAACGGGCCTCAAACATAAGAGCTGACCGTGTCGCCAATCAAGCAGTCGCCGTAGAGATCGCCTCTTTGCGCAGCCAGTTTATAGACTCCAAGAGGGGACGACTGCTGAGGAAAGGCAATCTACGAGCCGCGCTTCAGATTCCTTTTGGAGGTGAGGCAGAGGGTCCTTTCCATGACTACCTGATTGCCGCTGCGGAAAACGACATCATTGAACAACTCCAACCCCAATCAGAATTTCTCCTCACCAAGCTGGATCCGACGACCGAGGGGGCCGACACACTGCGAAGCGTGGCTGACGGCAACTTCAAGCTCCTAGAAGGGATCTGGTTTGAGATCGCCTTGCTGGATCACCTCAGGGACTGCCCTGGCTTCAGTGACGTGTGTTGGAGCGTCGAGGCTGACTCCGAAAACTCCGATTCGATTGGAGAGACTGATATCGTTGCCTTCAACTCAACCACACTTTCTCTGCATTTTATCTCATGCAAGATCGCCGGTCCTCATGGGAATTCCCTGGATCATATTCAAGGGCTCCGAAGGCGAGCGACTAAAGAAGGAGGTAAGTTCAGCAAGGCAGAACTCTGGATCCATTCACCAAGATCCCCTCAGTCCAGGGCAAGCCTGGAAAAGCACTGCCGCGAGCAAGGTGTTCGCTTTCGTGTATTCACCGAAGAAGTGGCTTCATACTAGCCGCCCCCCAATCCCCAAGTCAAGCCCGGCCACCACAAACACCATCCGGCAGCGAGACGAAGCAAAATCCGTTAGGATAATTGGCATAGAATGAGGCGATGAATGAAGATTCTCAAAGCGAAGTGATCCTCTTGGCGGTGATCGGCCTCTCCCCTGCCATTCTCACAGAAACTGTGTGGGCCATGGCACATGATGATCTTCCAATCATCCCTGATCGCGTGGTCGTCCTTACCACGCGGGCAGGACGGGAGCGATTACGAGAGGAACTTTTCACCAAGAATACACACAGCGAAACCGTTTGGGAATCACTGCTACACGCCCTAGAACAGGGCGGCCATTCATTGGAGGGCAAACTAGCGTTTGGATTGGCAAGTGACTCTGTGCGGCTATGTGCTGCCATCGATCCCGAATCGCGCACAACTGTCGATCTGAACGATATTCGCACTGCTCGCGAGAACGAAGCAATGGCCAATTTCATCTTGGAGGCTCTGCGAGGGTTGGTCGAGACGCCGGGCACGGAGGTCGTCGCTTCAATCGCCGGAGGCCGAAAGACAATGGGAGCCCTTCTCTATGCTGCGATGACCCTCGTCGGGCGTGAGAATGATACAGTAACGCACGTACTCGTTTCAGAACCCTACGATTCTCCAGCCCTCAGGCCGCGGTTCTACTTCCAGGAACAACGCACACAGAAGTTGGTCGGCCCGGACGGCAGAGAGTTTCTGGCCAAGGACGCAGTCGTGGCGCTCGCCGATGTTCCATTCGTTCCCCTCCGCAACGCATTTGCATCCGAGGTGGGTCAGATGCCGGAGTCATTCACTCAGATGGCACGAAAGTACCGACGGAGTGTGCGGTCCACAACCGTAAGCTACCACCTCGGCGTGCACAGGGCGTCACCACTCTTGGACATTAACGGAGAACGGTATCGGATCTCTGCGCGTGAACACGTGCTCGTTCACTTCCTCGCTCAGCGGCTGAGGGACAATGAGGCCCCGTTAGAACGTTTTGGGTCCGCTCATGATGGCCTACTCCAGGCCGGCGAGTCCTTATTCCAGAGTCGTCCCTCCGGCAATCTCGACGACTGGCGACACGAGGCCAGGTTTCCACCATCGTTTGTACCGGAAGACATTCGAAAGCTGGTGAACCAACTCCGCACCCGACTGAGACGCTACGGACCGATTCCGAGAGGGTTCGTGGACCTGCTGCCCAAGAAGGGAGCTTTCGGTCTCGATCTTGATCCGGAACACGTCCAGTTCATTGAATAGCAACTCTAACTAATCAACGATTGGCTCTTCGGACTTTATCAGAATACTCACGAGGGATCGCTCCGGCTGTGGCAGCAACGCTGCTAAGCCAAGCCAAAGACATCGACCTCTCTCGATGGCTGGTCATCGTGCCGTCTCAGGAAGCCGGGCGCCGCCTGCGCGAAGCCTTGATCCGTCAAGCCGTCGACAAGGGCCACGGCGGGCTCTTTCCGCCAACCGTTCTCACGCCCGCGGGCCTGGCAAACTGGGGCCTGGATCGGCATGCCGTGGCCGATGATCTGCAAGCGATGCTTGCCTGGGTGACGGTCATTGATGAGGCCCACACCGAAGCCATGCCGGCGCTCTTCCCGATGCCGTTCGAGAAGGACCTCGCCTGGTGCCGTGACTTCGCCCGGGCGATGGTAAGCTTGCGCAAGACCTTGGGTGAAGCCGGGGCCTCCTTCGCCGATGTTGCAACGACCGAAGAAGTGCCCGAGCGAGCGCGTTGGCGTGCCCTGGCTCAGTTAGAACAAGCCTGGATCGCTCGCCTGGCGCAACACGACCTACGCGATCGCGAATCCATTCGCCAGGCGCTGGCCAGCAAACCCTCCTTGAACGATTCCTTCGATAAGATCTTTCTCGCGGCGACACCTGATCTCACCCCCTTGGCCGTGCAGCGCCTGCAAACGGAAGCCGATGCGGGCATGCCGATCGATGTCCTGGTCGCTGCGGACGAAGCGATGCTTGCACCGGGATTCGATCGATGGGGACGCCCCCGACAGGATTACTGGAGCCAGCACACCCTCGATACCGAAGAGTTCAACGAGCGTCTGCACGTCTGCCGCGATCCTGCACGCCAGGCAAGCGTGGCCGCGGCCTGGATCGAACGCTCCACGTTGGGCAAGATCGCCATCGGCCTCCTCGATCCCTCACTGAATCGATTGCTGAGCAGCCGATTGGCCGAAGCTGCAGTAGAAGTTTACGATCCGGAAGGCGAGCCCTTCACGGGCGATGCCCTGATCGTCGCCCTGCGAACGCTGAACGCTTATCTGACCGACGCCTCTACCGACAACGCAGGCGAACTCTTACGTTGTCCAGACATCCTCGGCGCCGTTTCCCACCGCTGGAATCAACGCCAACAGGAGAACAAAGAATGCAATGAGCCCCTCTCGGAATCACGCCCTTTCGACGAAGCTCGATTGCTCCGCACGTGGGACAAGCTCCAACAAGACCACTTACCGAGCACTCTCGCGGAGATGCATGCCGCGCTGAAACGCGTGCGGGCATCTGATGACGATCGGGAAAAACGGGCCAAGACCGGATCCGAGATCAATGACGCCATCTGGTTTCTGGAGGAGATCCAGCGATCCTTCGAAAGGCTCCCTCTACCCGAAGCCCTGGACGCGCTCTTCAAAGCCCTCCACGGCTGGCGAACGTTCGACCGCGACGCCGAGGACAGCAAACGTCTCTTTGACACCTTAGCTCAAGTGAGTGAAGCCGTGGCCACGGCCACCACGTTCTTGGCGAACTCCAAGGGGAGGATTCGGGCCACCGATGTCCTGAGCATGGCTCTGGATTCTGTCTCGGCCCAGCGGCACTACGAGCCAAGTCCCGAGGATCCAGAAGTCGTCCCTCTCCAAGGGTGGCTCGAACTGCTCTGGGAAGACAAGCCCCACCTGCTACTCACCGGCTTCAATGAAGGCAAGGTGCCCGAAACCATCACCAGCGATGCCTTCCTTCCGGAGTCGCTAAGAACATTGATGGGCCTCTCCACCAACGAACAACGTTACGCTCGCGACGCCTACCTCTTCTGGGCGATCCAAAACGCTCGTCTTACCAAAAATGGAGGCCGCGTGGACATGGTTCTCGGTCAAATGTCTTCTAGCGGGGATCCACTGCGCCCCTCCCGTCTTCTGCTTCAATGTGAGGATGGCGCCCTCGCCGAACGAGTGAAACAGCTCTTCACCGAAGATTCATCGGAGAAAAGGGAGCCCTCCTGGCAAGCAGCCTGGCAACTGGGATCCGCACCCTTGCGCCTACCAGATGAATGGGAGGCACGACTAGAACGAGGCCTCTCAGTAACGGCCTTGCGCGACTACCTGACGTGCCCTTTTCGATTCTACCTGAAGCATGTGCTCAGGATGCAAGCCATCGACCCGTTCAAGATGGAACTCGATGCCCTCGATTTCGGCAATCTCGTTCATGAGGCCCTCGAAGCCTTTGGGAGGGATCCAAGCAACAAGGATTCCACGGACCCTCAGGCCATCACGGCTTTCCTTCACGCCGAAGTCGATCGCTGGATGGCGGACCGATACGGCAAGACCTTGAGTGTCCCCATGCGGCAACAACAAGAAGCCGCCAAAGCCCGCTTAGCCAAACTTGCTCAAGTGCAGGCTGGGCTCGCTCATGCAGGCTGGCGCATCGATGAGGTCGAGCTGACCATTCACAAGGAGATGGGGGATTTCCGGATCAACGATCTTCCACTGAGAGGCGTGATCGATCGGATAGAGTCACGTGGCCCTGACAATGATCGATCTCACCGCGTCGTCGACTACAAGACGACCGACTCCCCCGTCTACAATCCCGATAAGGTAACGCGCAACGCGCACTTTCGTCCCCTTCCCCGCACCGGGCTGCCGGGCCACCTTCAGGACTATGCCTGCTTCAACTACGATCCCCATGGCACAGGGGCCCGCACCTTCTACTGGACCGATCTCCAGTTACCCTTGTATTGCCTCGCCATGAATCACGCCCGCGGCGTGAGGCCAAGCTGGGCGCATTTCCGCGTGTCCAAGCGACTGGAAGACATCAGGCTCTACGAAGAACCATGGGATGACACACTCATGGTAGCCGCCCGTCACTGTGCGGAAGGCGTGGTGGCCGATATTCGAGCGGCTCGTTTTCACCCCGTGGCTGAGCGCGTGCTATTCGATAACTATGAGCGACTGATTCTGGGAAGGCCTCAAGAAACCGTCGGAGGACTCGTTCAATCACACTAACTAAAATGCCCGCAAGCATGCCCACTCTACGCAACGAAATGATCCTGGCCTCCGCTGGATCGGGCAAGACGCATATGCTCGTCAATCGCTACCTCGGACTGCTGCGTGCAGGCGCCCCTCCAGAAAAACTCCTCGCCCTCACCTTCACGCGCAAAGCCGCCGCCGAGTTCTACTCCAAGATTCTCATGCGCCTGTCCGATGCGCTGGAGAACGAGGACGACCGAGAGGCACTCGCCGAACAGCTCGGCATGGGGATCCTGGAACCGTCCGAAGTCTGCGCCGATCTCCGTCGCCTGGTGCATTCCGGCCCCCGATTGCAACTTGGCACGCTGGACGCCTTCTTCGTTCGAATCCTCCAGGCCTTCTACCTGGAATTCGGATTCAGCGCTGGCTTTACCTTGCTGGATGACTACAGCGCCAGCGAAGCCGCCCGACGAGCCCAGCAATCCGCCTTCAAGCGCTTGCGGGACGCACAGGCCGTGGGCGCCTTCCTCGACGGCATGCGCCAGGCCTCCTTTGGCAGCGAAGAGAAATCCCTGCAGCGTCACCTGGAGAGTTTCGTCAGCAAGCATCACGGCATCTTCCTCAAAGGATCGGACGAGGCTCTCTGGGGCGGTGAAAGCGCCATTTGGGAGAAGGGCTGCCTCTGGTTAGAGGGCGGCGCATTCGAAGTGAATGGCGCGGCCTCGGCCCTCATGGAGGCGGTGAGAGCGGATGCACGCTACACGCCAAAACAAGACGTAGGAGGCTGGGCCAAGGCCGTTGACCTCCTTAGCTCGGCACGCCCGGACCGGTTGATACGGAGCCGGCTCAACACCACCGCGCAACGGCTGTTGGAGGCGGGGCTCGACCTCCGTGAGGGTTCCGCTTCTCTTCGATTTGGGAGAAAGGACATTGCCCTCAGCGCCGAGCAATGTCGCCATGCCTTCACGCTAGTGCATCACGTCATGCGCTGCGAGATCGAGGCCGCTCAGGCTCGCACGCGCGGGCTCTGGGAAGTTCTCCGGGCCTACGAAGCGGCTTATCACCAGGAAGTGCGCTCCAAGGGCCAGCTCACCTTCGGCGATGTGCAACGCCTGCTGGCCAAGGGCGATCTCGCGCTGACCCAAGATGACGCAGAGGAATCCAATAGCCGCTTGTTAGAGATCGCCTACCGACTGGACGCCCGTTCGGATCACTGGATGCTCGACGAGTTCCAGGACACCAGCCGCGTGCAGTGGCGCATCATTGCCAACCTCGTCGATGAAGTCGTCCAGGGTGGCTTGCCGGATCGCAGCTTCTTCTATGTGGGCGATGTGAAGCAGGCCATCTACGGCTGGCGCGATGGCGACGCCCGCTTGTTCCATCAGATCTACGATCACTACAACCAGGGACGCGAAGGGACGCCGGAGGCTATCCAGGCCGTGACCCTGAACCACTCTTACCGTTGTTGCCAAACCGTCATCGACACGGTGAATCGCGTGTTCTCCAGCAACAGCACCTTACGCTTCCAATTCGGGACTGCCCTCGCCGATCGCTGGCAGCGTGTCTGGGGCGAACACGCCACCCACGTCGACGGTCCTGGTTACGTGGCCCTGCTCAATCCAGCCAAAGAACAGAGCGCCCGCAGTGTCCAGGATAGGGACCGCTACGCAATGGCGGCGGAAACCTTGAAACGCCTGAATCCCATCGAGCGCGGTCTTTCCTGCGGTGTGCTCGTGAGACAGAACAAGGTCGGGCGAGACTTCGCCGACTACCTGCGAAAGCACTCCGACCTCGCGGTCGAGTCCGAAGCCGACGTCCAAGTGCTGCTCGACAACCCGGTGACCTCTGCCTTTCTCTCACTGCTCAAAGCCGCAGCGCACCCCAGCGACACGCTCAGTTGGGGACACCTTCGATTGACGCCCTTCTCCCAGATTCTCGACGACCTCGACTGGCGCCATGCCGATCTCGTGCGCGAAGTCCTGCACCGTGTGCATCATGAAGGCCTGGAAGCGACGCTACGCCACTGGCTCAGCGAAACGGAATCGGGAGGAACCCAGCTCGATCGCTTTAGCCGCAACCGCTTCGAGAAGCTCTGCGATGGCGCCGCCACCTTCGACGCCCGGGGCGAACGCAGCCTAACCAAGTTTCTCGACTACGCCGAGCGTTTCGAAGAACGACAGCATGCCGGCCAAAACGCCGTGCAGGTCTTGAGCGTGCACAAGGCCAAGGGTCTGGAATTCGATGTGGTGCTGCTACTCCTGGCTGGCACGGACGATCTGCGGTCCCTGCGGCACTTGTCGCTCGTGGCCCATGCCGACGAGGAGGAACCCATCTTCGTAACCGGGCTCGGAGAACAAGGCCAGTTGCACTGGGCCCTCGACATGCCCCACCCTACTTTCGCCAAAGTCGACCCAGTATTGCGCCACGTGCTTGAAGCTCGCGAGACCGAGATGTGTTACGAGAATCTCTGTCTGCTCTATGTCGCCATGACCCGAGCCAAGCGCGCCCTCTACATGATCTGTGACCCCGTCGGCCGAACCAGCGAGTCGAACAACTACTCCCGGCTTTTAGGTGAAACCCTGGCCGAAGGAGAACCCCAGCAACTGAGCGTCTGGACGCCCGATGGCGAAAAGCTTCTGGGGCATCGCCTCTACAGCCACGGCCCCCGAGATTGGTTCGAAGGCTTCGATCCCTCCACTGAAGAACAGGCCAAGGTCCCCTCGCCGATCCCAGAGCAAAAGATCACCTTGAGAGATCTTGCCCAATCACCCCTAACCAAACGTCGACCATCGCAGGAACACCGGAGAGACCAAGATTCCGTGACCCTGTCCGGTTGGGAAGCGCTGGTGAAACAAGCCCAAGGTGCTCTGGACTATGGGAACCTGCTCCACGCCCTCTTCGAAGCCATCGAATGGCTCGACGATTTCGGGCAAGATTGGGAACGATCGCTTCCAACCTACTGGGACAAGCTGGTGCCCATCCCCGATCCCGAGCTACGAACCAAAGCACACACCGAAGTACTAGCGTGCCTCAACAATCCGGAAATCCAGTCGTGGTTCTCACGATCGGCCCAAGGCGGCGACGATGCTCGCGTCTGGCGCGAGAAAGCCTTCGAAGTCATGGTCGGTACTGAGTGGGTCTCAGGCGTCTTTGATCGCGTGATGTTCCCTGCCGATGGACCAGCAACGATCATTGACTTCAAGTCCGATCGCTTGTCAGCCGACCACGAAGACCAAATCCAAAAGGCCACCGCTCGTCACGCCAAACAGTTGGAAGCCTATGCCGAGGCGCTCCGCCGATTGCTGAAACTGGCCCCGTCCACTACGGTTAGGAAACAACTCATCTTCTCCAAGACCGCGAAATGCCATCGAGTTTGATCAAGGAAACCTTTCTCCTACTCGCCCCAACACTTTAGATCGCTCTATGCCCGCCAAAAAGAAAGCCGCGAAGAAAGCTCGGAAGCCCGCGAAATCCTTCGAAGAAACCCTTTGGGACACCGCCAACAAGCTCCGCGGCTCCGTCGAGTCCTCGGAATACAAGCACGTCGTCCTCTCGCTGATCTTCCTCAAGTTCGTCTCCGACAAGTTCGAAGAGCGCCGGGCCGAGCTCGTGGCCGAGGGCAAGCAGGACTACCTCGACATGGTCGAGTTCTACACCATGCAGAATGTCTTCTACCTGCCGGAGACCTCCCGCTGGTCCTACATCCAGCAGCATGCCAAGCAGGGCGACATCGCCCTCAAGATCGACTCCGCCCTCACCGACGTCGAGAAGAGCAATGCCTCGCTCAAGGGCGCCTTGCCCGACAACTACTTCTCCCGCCTCGGGCTCGATGGCAGCAAGCTCTCCGCCCTCATCGATGCCATCAACAACATCGACACCGTCGAGGACAGGGAGGAGGACACCGTCGGCCGGGTCTATGAATACTTCCTCGGCAAATTCGCCGCCTCCGAGGGCAAGCTCGGGGGCGAGTTCTACACCCCGAAGTGCGTCGTCAATCTCATCGCCGAAATGATTGAGCCCTACCGGGGCAAAATCTACGACCCCTGCTGCGGCTCCGGCGGCATGTTTGTGCAGTCGATCAAGTTTGTCGAAAGCCACCACGGTAACAAGAAAGACATCTCCGTCTACGGGCAGGAGATGACCAACACCACCTACAAGCTGGCCAAGATGAACCTCGCCGTGCGCGGGCTCTCCGCCAACCTCGGCGAAGTCCCCGCCGACACCTTCTTCAAGGATCAACACCCCGATCTCAAGGCCGACTACATCATGGCCAATCCCCCCTTCAACCTGAAGGACTGGCGCGGCCCCGACGAACTCGTCCACGACGGTCGCTGGAACGGCTACGAGACCCCGCCCACCGGCAATGCCAACTACGCCTGGATTCTCCACATGGTGAGCAAACTCTCCGAAAACGGCGTCGCCGGCTTCGTCCTCGCCAACGGCTCCATGTCCACCAACACCAAGGGCGAAGGCGAGATCCGCCAAAAGCTCGTCGAGAACGACCTCGTCGACTGCATGATCGCCCTGCCCGGCCAACTCTTCTACACCACCCAGATCCCTGTCTGCCTCTGGTTCCTGACCAAAAACAAAAAGGCCGACAGCGAGCGCGACTACCGCAACCGCGAAGGCGAGACCCTCTTCATCGACGCCCGCAAGATGGGCTCCATGATCAGCCGGACGCAGAAGGAACTCGACGAAGACAACATCGCCGCCATCGCCCGCACCTACCACGCCTGGCGAGGAGAAAAGAAAGACGGCGATTACGAAGACGAGGCCGGCTACTGCAAATCCGCCACCCTCGAAGACATCCGCAAGCACGACTACGTGCTCACCCCCGGGCGTTATGTCGGCGCAGCGGCCTTGGAAGATGATGGCATTCCCTTTGAGACCAAGATGACGGAGCTGAGCCAGACGCTCTACGCGCAAATGGAGAAGTCGGCGAAGCTAGATGAAGTGATTCGGAAAAACTTGGAGGGTTTGGGGTATGGGAAGTGAGTGGGAATACACAACACTTGGCGAGTGCGCCGATTGGTATTCCGGGGGCACTCCCAAGAAAAGTTGCCCTCAGTATTGGGATGGAGACATCCCTTGGATTAGCGCGAAGAGCCTAAAGGATTTTCACGTTCGAGATTCAGAAGACCGCGTCACGAGGGACGGCTTGGAGAACGGAACCCGACTGGTTCCAGCCGACGCAATTCTGTTCGTCGTTCGAGGGATGAGCTTGAAATCCGAATTCAGATTGGGAGTTGCTCAAAGGCCTGTGTCATTCAATCAGGACATCAAGGCGATTGTCGCCAAGGATGATTACCTTCCCTATTTTTTAGCCTACATTCTCAAAGGTAAGACCGCTGAGATTCTTGATCTCGTTGAGGAAGCTGGACACGGAACTGGAGTGCTTCCAACTGATGTCATCAAGAACATCGAGATCCCGGCAATAAGCAAAGCGGAGCAAAAAGGCTTAGTTGAGATCTTTCAGGCAATCGATGAAAAGATTGAGTTGAATCGGCGGATGAATGCGACGTTGGAAGGGATGGCGGAAGCGCTCTTCAAAAGCTGGTTTGTGGACTTTGATCCGGTGATCGACAATGCCCTCGCCGCCGGCAATCCCATCCCCGACGAACTCGCACCCCGCGCCGAAGTCCGCAAGAACGCCCACGCCAACGGCACCACCCAACAGGGTTCAGTCGACCACCCAACCCTGTCTGATCCCAAATCCCTCTTCCCCGCCGCGTTCCAATTCACCGAAGAGCTGGGATGGATTCCGGAAGGGTGGGAGACACAGCCTCTCTACGACATCGCGGACTTCGTCAACGGAGCCGCTTACAAGGGAGCAGACTTCTCTGACGCTGAGGATGCTTTACCAGTGATCAAAATTGCGGAGGTCAAAGCGGGAATCACAGGCCAAACCAAATTCACTACCATCAATAAAGGTGACAAATACAGGGTCGAAGATGGTGACATCCTGCTTTCCTGGTCAGGCAACCCGGACACCTCCATCGACACGTTCATTTGGACAAACGGCCCCGGCTATCTCAATCAGCACATCTTCAATGTTCGCCTCCACGACGAGTCCGAACGCCACTTCGTTTACTATCAGCTCAAGTATCTCCGCTCAACCTTCGCGGAGATCGCCCAGCGATTCCGTAAGACGGCGTCGGAAAGAGTCGTAATGGCCTGAATTGGTGGGTGTTGAGCGTGTTGAAGCTGGCGCTAAGAGGGCGAACAGTTTCGTGTGGCGGTTCTCGGGCGAATTTCGGAGGGCTCGAGCCGCGAAATGGATCCCCCTGTCGGCAATAGGCAACAGGGAGCCAGACCGCTCCGATGGCGGACGCGAACCCAAGGTTACCGAGAGCGCAGGGCGGGCGTTCCTCAGCCCGGAGCCGGTGGCGGCCACCATCGATCCTCTCGCATGGAGGCGGCGATTTGACGGGCAAAATAGATGGCCGTGTGTCCACGGCGTATCTCTGGCTTCAAGTTGCGCTTGTGGAAGCAGTGGAACACGGCGTGGGCCATGAACATGATCAGCCACAGAACGAGAATGGAATTGGGATGATGGTGATAGCAATGACCGGAATGCCAGCGGGAGCAGAGTTCGTTAAAGCCTTCGTTTTCGACCTTCCAACGGTCGTGCCCGAAATGGAAGATGGTCTTGGCATCGGCCATTGAGCGGGGCATGGTCGTCGCCCACCACCAGTGGCTATCGATGGGAGTCTCGACCCGATCCCCAGCGACGCGCTCGCGACGGATGCCAGTCTCATGGGAATGAACAACGCGAAGAGGAGTGTGAATGGATTCAGTGCAGAAGCCCTCAGCCTCTTGTAAACGAACGTGCCGCGCGGGCTTGCCCGGTGCAGCTGGAGTCTCAAATGATTCTGGCTCTTGCTCCTCAAGGGGCAGGAGCGTGCGGGCTTCGGACAATAGCTCAGGCTGATTATCCTTGAGTACGGCAACAAGGTATTTGCCGTGGTCTTCAAGAAGATTGATCACGGAGGGACGCAGGTAGAGCGCATCGGCAGTGAGCACGTCAAAGCAGCGTGGGTGGTCCTTAAGGACGCGAGTTATCAGCCGTATAGCCGCAGCGACTTCGTCGTCTCCAGGATCTCCGTCTTCACCAGGCTCAAGCATTTCCACGTCGAGAAGCAATTGAAAATCCTCACAGATAATCTGAAACGCGACCAAGCGGTGGTAGAACTGTGTTTTGACCTCGTCTCCGACGGCGATCCGGCGTTGGAGACACTTTGGACAACAACGTTTGTAGCTACAGTGAGTTTCGTGACCATCGACGGCGGCAAGCATCCAACCGCGCTGTGGGGCAAGGATTTTGTTGCGTTTGAGGCAGAAGTAAATGTGTCCGAGACACCCTCGCACACTGTCAGGCTCGATGCGCTCGGAGACATACGCCAGTTCGTCGGCGCTGGGCAAACGGTGATTACCGAGCCAACGGGTCCAGCTGCTCTTGTTCCGGTGTTGCTCGAGTTCGTTGAAGCTTGGTAACCGGCAGCAGAACATGGCGAAGAATGCTGCCGGGAAAACTCGAGTGGGAATCTGTGGTTTGGGACGAGAGTCACGCACCCGCAGCCTCCACTGTTGGCGGAGGCTGAAAATCTTGTCCGCGTAAGTTAGTAGTCGCGTGAGAATGGTCGCTTCTTTTTTGGTGGAGAATTGCGCCCGGACTTGGCTTTGCCGGCTGATTTCTTACCGGTCTTGCCCTTCTTCTTGGCGGAGCTACTCGCCGCTCTGGCCTTGGTTTTTGCCTCCTCGAGTCGGAGGCGCCCCTGCTCGTCGAGGGCTTCCAGCAGAGCATTCGCCTTCTGGAAATCATCGATCCAGCGTCTCGCCTGAGCTTCCAACGGTCTGGGGACGTGCAGCATGGTGGTCTTGCCCTTGCGAGTCTGACCGATGGCCAAGGAGCGATGGCGCAAGGAGTCGTCGGAAGCGCAACGGCAAGTGGGCTTGCCGCATTTACGAGAGAGTTCGATGGGCGAGCCGTGAAGGAAGCCTTCGGCCTGGTCGAGGAGCTGGCGGAGGCGGCTGCGAATCTGGCGTTCGGTGGGGGGCAGGGAGTTTCTGCTTGGCATGAAGGTCGGCTCGTTCAGCGCACTGTAATATAAGACTATTACAGAAACAAGCTTAAAAAAGATGAAATAACGAATGCGAATTTGCCATGGGGTCAAAAATGGGCGCCGCCGATCCGAATTACCCAAAAATACAGGGCTTGAGCCGCCTCAGCCGCCTATCTTACGGAATCGCTGGAGATCGCCAGGGACAAACAAACCACGGGGCTCGGGCATTTCACAGCTGGTGACATGAAGCGCCTCATGGTCTTCAAGACGCCCGCCCCGCTACTCGAGGGTTTCAATAACGCTGTTTCTCCAATTTATTCGCGAAGTTACGAGAATCGAATCGCCACAAAGAGCCTCACAAAGCTCCGCGACACCCTTCTCCCCAAACTCATCTCGGGAGAACTGCGCGTTTCGAATTCCGAATCTCAACCAGAGGAGGCGCTGACATGAGCAAGCGAATCCGTCGGGTTGGATCGATCAAGAGCGAGCTTCTCTACAAGTCACGGGAGGCAGCGTTAGCGGCTGTCCAAATCTTCAACAATCCTAACATCACCTTTAAAGCTGAGTCCTACGTTGTTCTGATGATCATTTCGTGGACTTACCTCCTCCACGCCTATTATCGCGGACAAAAAATCGAGTATCGTTACTTCACCCAAGCAGGTCGAAGAAGAATGTTTCACAAGAAGAAGCATGGAGCCGAGAAATACTGGGAGCTTGAGCGGTGCCTCAACGAAAGAAAATCTCCCATAGATAAGGCAACAGCTCAAAACCTGCGGTTCTTAATTGGTCTTCGCCATGAAATTGAGCACCAGATGACGAGCCGAATCGACGACCTCTTGAGCGCTCGCTTCCAAGCCTGCTGTTTGAACTACAACGAATACATCAAGAAACTGTTTGGAGAGTCTCACGGAATCGAAAAGCATCTCTCGTTTAGCCTGCAATTCTCGACGATCTCCAATGATCAAAAGGATTTACTCGAAGAGCACTCGGAACTTCCTGCAAACATTCAAGGATACATCAAGGATTTCGATGAAGCCCTCACTGATGACGAATTCTCCGACCCGCGTTACGCTTATAGAATTCTCTTTCTTCCCAAGACAGCCAATCGAAAGGGCCAGGCAGACCGGGTCATCGAATTCGTGAAGAGCGATTCCGAATCGGCAGGAACAATCAACAAAGAATACGCGGTAATCAAGCAAACGGAGAAGACGAAGTATCTACCGTCTCAAATCGTTGAGATTGTTAAATCCGAAGGGTTCCCAGCATTCACCATGCATAATCACACCGAGCTTTGGCAGGGCATGGATGCGAAAAAGCCGGAGACCGAATACGGCACTATGGTGGCGGGCAAGTATTGGCACTGGTATGAACGCTGGCTGGATGTAGTCAGACAACACTGCGAGGAGAATAAGGAGGACTACGCATGAAATTAGGAAGATTAGAAAAAGTGGCCCTCCGGGAGGTCTGGAAAACCGAAGCCCAGCATTTTACTCCTTGGCTGGCTCAAGAGGAAAACTTGGCGCTCCTTGGAGACACGATTGGCTTGGACTTGGAGTGCGAAGCGGTTGAAAAAAATGTGGGACCATTTCGGGCCGATATCTTGTGCAAGGATACCGCCAACGATTCCTGGGTCTTGATCGAAAACCAAGTGGAACGCACCGATCATACCCACCTCGGTCAACTGCTCACCTACGCGGCAGGTCTCAAAACCGTCACCATCGTTTGGATCGCCCAGCGATTTACCGACGAACACCGCGCCGCGCTGGATTGGCTGAACGAGGTCACTGGCGACGAGATCAATTTCTTCGGGCTAGAAGTGGAACTGTGGCGCATTGGCGAATCGGCCATAGCCCCCAAGTTTAACATCGTCTCCAAAGCCAACGAGTGGACCAAAGGCAAAGCGGCCACCGCCCACCTCTCCGGTGACAAGGATCTGTCGGAGACCAAACAGCTGCAACTGGAATACTGGCAGCAGTTCCGCGACTACGTGACGGAGCACAGCTCGGTGATGAAGCCTCAAAAGCCTGCCCCATGTCATTGGATGAACTTCAGCATCGGAACCAGCCGGGCGTATCCGCATGTGCTTTTGAATACCCGGGACAAGATGATTTCCATCCGGCTGCAGATCAACAAGAGCCCGGATAGGATGGCGATTTTCAACTTGTTGCTGCAGGACAAAGAAGAGATCGAAGCAGCGATTGGGTCGAGCTTGGACTGGGAAGAACTGCCCGAGAAGCAAACCAGCTACATCAGCCTGCGGAAACCCAACAGCGATCCCTCCGACAAGAGCAACTGGCCCGAACAGCAGGCTTGGATGCTGGAAAAGCTCGAACTTTTCCGCGCGACCTTCGGATTGCGGATCAAGGACATGGATGTCGACGAGTGGCACCCCGACGAAGACAACACGGAAACCGAATGAAATTCACCGAAGCCCAACTCGAATCAGCCATCATCGAGCTTCTCGAAGCCGAGGGCTACCCGCACGTGTTGGGCGAGGCGATTGAGCGGCAGCCGCAGGAAGTCCTCATCAAGGCCGACCTGCGCGCCTTCCTCGCCAAGCAATACGCCGCCGACGGCATCACGCCGCAGGAAATCGAGGCGGTCATCAACCGGCTCGAAGCCTACTCCGCCGCCGATCTCTACGAGAGCAACAAGGCGATCATGAAACTGGTCGCCGACGGCTTCCTCCTGAAGCGCGAAGACCACACCCAGAAGGATCTCTACATCCAGCTGATCGACTACTCCGGGCTGGTCGCCTTTCGCGAACCGACTTCGGACCAGGTGCCCGCCATCGTCGCGGAGGACAAAGCGACCTACGGCTCCAGCAACAACCTCTTCAAGATCGTCAACCAGCTGGAGATCACCGGCAGCGAGAAGCGCATCCCCGACGGCATTCTCTACATCAACGGCCTGCCCCTGGTCGTCTTTGAATTCAAGAGCGCGATCCGCGAGGAAGCGACCATTCACGACGCCTACGTGCAGCTCACCACCCGCTATCAGCGCGACATCCCCGAGCTGTTCAAATACAATGCCTTCTGCGTGATGAGCGACGGGGTGAACAATAAGGCGGGTTCCTTCTTCGCCCCCTACGAGTTCTACTACGCCTGGCGCAAGACGGACGGCGGCGACCTGGTCGAGAAAGACGGGATCAACTCGCTCTACACCATGATCCAGGGGCTGTTCCACCAGACGCGACTGCTGGATGTCATCCGGAACTTCATTTACCTGCCCGACACCTCGCGCAAGGAGGAGAAGATCCTCTGTCGCTACCCGCAATACTATGCGGCAACCAAGCTGTATCGAAATATTGTTCAGCACCAGAAGCCGGAAGGCGACGGTAAGGGCGGTACTTACTTTGGCGCGACTGGCTGCGGCAAGAGCTACACCATGCTCTTCCTATCGCGGCTGCTGATGAGAAGCGTGGATCTTTCCAGTCCGACCATCGTTCTGATTACCGACCGTACCGACCTGGACGGGCAACTCTCTGAGCTGTTCACCGACGCCAAGAGCTTCATCGGGGATCAAGCAATCGAGAGTGTGGAGAGCCGCTACCACCTGCGAGAGCTCTTGAAGGGGCGCAAGAGTGGCGGGGTCTTTCTCACCACCATACACAAGTTCACCGAGGACACCGAGCTGCTGACCGATCGCACCAACGTCATCTGCATTTCCGACGAGGCCCACCGGAGCCAAGTGAATCTGGATCAGAAACTCAAGATCACCGACGAGGGCGTGAAGCGGACCTTTGGCTTCGCCAAGTATCTGCACGACTCCCTGCCCAACGCGACCTACGTCGGCTTCACCGGCACCCCCATCGATGCGACGCTCGATGTCTTTGGCGAGGTGGTGGACAGCTACACCATGACCGAATCGGTCGCCGACGAGATCACCGTGCCCATCGTCTACGAAGGCCGCGCCGCCAAGGTCATCCTCGACAACAGCAAGCTGGAGGAGATCGAGAAATACTACGACGAATGCGCCGAAGCCGGTGCGAGTGAGTACGCCATCGAAGACAGCAAGAAGACCATGGCCAACATGGGCGCCATCCTCGGCGACCCGCAACGCATCGAGGCGCTGGCCGCGGATTTCGTGGAGCACTACGAGAAGCGCATCGCCGAAGGCTCCACCGTGGCGGGCAAGGCGATCTTCGTCAGCAGTAGCCGCCAGATAGCCTACGACTTTTACAAGCAGGTCATCAAGCTGCGCCCCGAATGGGCCGAGGTCCGCGTCGCTGCCGAGGGCGTGGAGCTGAGCGACCAGCAGAAGAAGGAAATCCTGCCGATGGAGCGCATCAAGATGGTGATGACGCGGGGCAAGGACGACGAGAAGGCGCTCTACGACCTGCTCGGCAACAAGGACGAGCGCAAGAAGTTCGACACCCAGTTCAAGAAGGCAGAGTCCAACTTCAAGATCGCCATCGTGGTGGACATGTGGCTGACGGGCTTTGACGTGCCCTTCCTCGACACCATCTACATCGACAAGCCGGTCCAGCGTCACAACCTGATCCAGACCATCTCTCGGGTGAACCGGAAGTTTGAGAACAAGAAGAAGGGCCTCGTCGTCGACTACATCGGCATCAAGAAGCAGATGAATCTGGCGCTAGCGCACTACTCCAAGGCGGACAGCAGCAACATCGAAGAGATCGAAGCCTCCATCGTCGTGGTGCGGGATCACCTCGACCTGCTCGGGCGGATCTTCCATCAGTTCGACACCCAGCCCTACTTCAGCGGCTCGCCCGTCGAGCAACTGCAATGCCTGAACCAGGCGGCCGAGTTTGTGCAGCTCACCGACAAGATCGAGAAGCGCTTCATGGCCCTCGTGAAGCGCCTCAAAGCCGCCTACGACATCTGCAGCGGCAGCGATGTCTTCACCGAGTCTGAGCGCGACCACATCCACTTCTACCTCGCGGTGCGCTCCATCGTCGCCAAGCTAACCAAAGGCGAAGCCCCCGACAGCGCCCAAATGAACGCCAAGGTGCGCGACATGATCGCAGACGCCCTGGCCAGCGACGGGATCGAAGAGATCTTCAAACTCGGCGAAGACGGCGCCTCCGAGATCGACATCTTCGGCGACGACTACCTCGCCAAGATCGAAAAGATCAAACTGCCTAACACCAAGATCAAGCTCCTCCAGCAGTTGCTCAAGCGCGCCATTGAGGACTTTCAGAAGGTCAACAAGATCAAGGGCGTCGACTTCGCACAGAAATTCCAGGCCCTGGTCGCCAAATACAACGAACGCGATGAACAGACCACCCTCGTCAGCGAAGTCCTCGACGACTTCGCCCAGGAGATCGTCGATCTCTTCCACGCCCTGAAGAAGGAGAAGGAATCCTTCGGCGAAATGGGCATCGATTTCGAAGAAAAGGCCTTCTACGACATCCTCAAGACCCTCGCCCATAAATACGACTTCGAATACCCCGAGGACAAGCTGATCAAACTCGCCAAGGAGGTGAAGGCGGTCGTCGACGACAAAGCCAAATACACCGACTGGAGCCAACGCGACGACATCAAGGCAGGGCTGAAAGTTGAACTCATCCTACTGCTCGCTGAACACGGTTACCCTCCCGTCGACCGAGATGAAGTCTACAAAGAGATCTTTGAGCAAGCGGAGAACTTCAAGAAGTATCAACAGGCATAAGGGCCACCAGTATACCGATACTGATCCAAATCGATGAGCAGTTTTGACAGCACCAAAATATCACTTCCCGATGTGATCGGGGACATCACCAAGGGAAAGATCCAACTTCCAGATTTCCAACGCGGCTGGGTTTGGGACGATGAGCATGTTCGCTCCTTGCTCGTCAGCATCGCCCGCTCCTTTCCCGTTGGAGCCGTGATGCTGCTGGACACTGGCGGTGAGGTGCAGTTTCAGGTGAGACCGGTGGAGAACGTCGATTCTCCCGATGGTCTCCCAGATCCCGAGAAGCTGATACTTGATGGCCAGCAGCGTCTCACTTCACTGACCCAGGTCCTTGCCCTCGACAAGCCCGTAAAAACCTTCGACGAGAAAAAGAAAGCCATACTGCGCTACTACTATGTAGATATCGAATTGGCTCTGCAAAAGGAGCGGCTCGACGAAGCGTTTCTCGCTGTCGATTCCAATCGACAGCAACGATCGGACTTTGGACGCAAAGTCGATCTCGATCTCTCGACTCGGGAATTTGAGTGCGCACAATTAATGTTTCCCTGTTCCCAGATTCTGAACTCTGATTCTTGGGAGGAGAGCCTGCAAGAACATGCTCCAGATAAATTCGCGACTTACATGAAGTTTCGAAAGGAAATCCTGAGCGCGTTTCGAACCTATCTTAACCCCAGCGTTTCATAAAATGGCCAGTCAGGCCATCATGTAGTAGGCGATTTCTTCTTCGACGGCCTGATTGTCTCCGAGTGTCAATGTGAGTCGACCTTGAGGGCGAGTCCGACGTCCGGCACGCTGGATGATTTTGCGGCGAATCGTGCCGAGTCCTTCAAAGATCCACTCCGCAGCCCTTTGGGGGGACGATTTGCGTGACCGCTCCGCAGATCGCATCTGCATTTCGCGTGTGAGATTGTGGGTGAGGATACTGGCCAAAAGGAAAGCTTCGTTGGCGGCACGTCGCTTGGCCGAAATATAGTCCATCTGGGCCTGGCTCTTGGCTTCGCCAAAAATCTTCTCCTGAGAGCCACGCCCTTCATGAAATTTCACCACATGAGCGGCCGTGTTTGTCTTGTTGGTGATGATCGCCTCGTATTCATAGTTCTCCTCGACTGGTTCGAAAAGATCCAGTTGGAGCGGTCCTTTGCGCTGAGTGTGCCTCATGGTTCGAATGCACAAAATGCGCGCTTTGCGCGCCCAACTTTTTGGCTTCCAGCGGATTTCGAAGTGATGAGTTTTTCCCTCTCCGCCTCGGGTTCGGGACCAGCGACGGCGCTTCTCGATGATGCCCTTGAGTTCCACAAGCCGCTCGAAAGGCACCGAGAACGTATATTCCAGGCCCAGGGTCTTTGCCTCTGAAACCATCTGATCGCTGAAAAACGCGCTGTCGGCGCGCAACTCGATCTGCACATCAGGCAGCACCTTGCGAATCTTCTCCACGCAGTCGCGAAGAAATTCCACCGCGCCATTGGAGTCATGGACGTTGTCGCTTCGATGAAGGAAGTCGAGAATCTGTCCGGTTTGGGAGATCGTCGCGAGCAGCGGATAATAACTGCGCTCGCCTTTTTTCTTCTTGTTAAATCCCACAGCCGTCCCTTCCGCATGGCGACTCGTGCTCTGCACGCTTCCGTCCAAATCAAGCGTGATGCGTTTGATTCCCTCCTCCTGAAGTCGCGACAGGCAAACGAAATGATTCATCTCCCTCATCCTCTCAAGGCTTTGACAATCGACCTCTCCCAACATCCGGCTCATCGTTGGGACACTGGGCAATTGGTGCATCTCCAAAACCTGTCGTACAAGGGGATCATCTCGGTAGTAGTCCAAATCGCGAAGCATCCGGTAGCCCAGTATAAGATGCACGATAAGACACATGAAAACCTTGTGGAACTTGTAGAAGCGGGACATGCGCCGATCCAGTGGATCAAAGCACTGCTGAAGCTTCCCCTCCAGATCCAGTTCCTGAAAGAGCTTCTGAAAAATAACGAGACCGCCGAAAGAGGTCAGTTCTTGATCTTCAAATTTGATCGCCGGAATCGTTCTGGACTTTGCATGAATCGTACGTCGTGCTACTCTCACTGTAGGTGGCTTTTGGGTTGAAGTGTTTGGTGTTTTGGTAGATTCCAAATCAACCTTATCCCAAAGGCCCCTGCCACTATTTTCTTGGGATTCTTGCCCCGATTTATGAAACTATGGGGTTATCCCTGTCATCTCATTAGGTAAAACCACCTCCAAGGAGGCAGTCTGTCTCGTATTTGAAAAAGTGAATACTGGCGGCGTCTCGCTCACTGTCTTTGAGTTGATCACAGCTTCATTCGCCGCTGAAGGATTCAACCTAAGGGACGATTGGTTTGGCAGTAGTCTACGCGAAGTGGAGGGGAGAGCCGAACGCTTGAAACAAGAACCGCTACTAGAGCCAATCGAGAACACAGACTTTATCCAAGCGATCACCTTGCTCCAAACTTACAAGAATCGACAGCAGGATCTCGCCGCCGGGAAGACCGGAAAGTTGGCCGCGGCGGTCAGCGCCAAGAGGGTCTCGATGCTTGCACTCCAGCTTGACGATTACCACCAGTGGGCAGATGAAGTCGAACGCGGCTTCATGCAAGCGGCGAAGTTTCTCCGCAAAGAGTGCTTTCACTCCAATCGCGATCTACCCTATCGCACGCAGATCGTCCCCCTTGCAGCGGTCCTCACCAAGCTCAAAGAGCGCTGGCTGGAGCCGAAGATATACGAGAAGTTAAGCCGGTGGTTTTGGTGCGGAGTCCTGGGCGAACTTTATGGCGGCGCGGTCGAAACCCGTGTAGCCAATGACTTGGAAGAATTGCTCGGCTGGTTTGAGAACGACGAAGCCACCCCACGGACCGTATATCAGGCCGCCTTTCAGCCAAATCGTCTGCATACCCTTCGCAGTCGAGGCAGCGCTGCCTACAAAGGCCTCAACGTGTTGGTCCTTCGTGAAGGCGCATCTGATTTTTTCTGGAAAGCAGGGATCCAAGAACTGGACGCTGAGGATGTCAACTTAGACATTCACCACATCTTCCCCAAGAAATGGTGTGAGGACCACGGTATTGAAAGGAAGGTTTACGATTCCATCATTAACAAGACACCTATCTCGTACAAGGCAAATCGGATGATTGGGAAGAAAGCACCGTCCGCTTATCTCGATGCGCTGCAGAAGCACAAGCAGGTCCAAATTGGAAATGAAGCCATGGACGAGATTCTTCGCAGTCACCTGATCGATCCCCACACCATGCGAACAGACGACTTTGAAGACTTTATGCGGAAGCGTGCCCAAGCGCCGCTCAATCTAATCGAAGGCGCGATGGGCAAAAGGATAGAGCCCCAACCTGAAGACCAAGACCCGGGAAAGGAAGAAATCCATAGTCAGGAAGGATCTCGTGAGTGGGAAGTTCTCAGACCGGTTTCTCTTTGCCTGGCGTGTCTGTCTGACTGCGTAATAGAGCGATCTTCGCCTTGGATAGTTCAATGCTCAGATCGATCAGTTCGGTGGTCAGTTTCTTGAATTTCTTGTACTCCTCTGTTTCTTTTCGTAGTCCCTTCACGTGGTCTGGCCAGACGTGTTCAGTCCGGCTCCTCATCTTATGCGTGTAGCTCAGTTGGTAATACACGCCGCGCTGGCGTTGTCGATCTCGGTATTGCTTGCTGATGCTCCCAGGCCGCATTGGCCCGATTGCAGCTAACTTTGTCGCAAGTTTCTGGACTCTTTTTTCAGTGATCTGATCTTTTTCATGGTCATTACCTTATATATGCGAATGTCTAGGAAAATCAAATCATTTGTTATGGATCTCTGGATTTCTTGGTGGAATATCGTCTGTCTTCTGCGACCCGCTTTCTCGAGAGCCCGCACCTTTCTCTGGTTTCTGCTCGTCTTGGCCGCTTTCTCCGTGCGCAATGACCTCCTCGGGGTTTCCAGTTTCGTCCGCGCTCTCGGTTTGTCAGAACACTCCTATGAGCACTTACTCCATTTCTTCCACAGCAATGCCGTGAAGACGGACCGGCTTGCAGAACTTTGGTTCGCCATCGTGATCAAGCACTTCCCTGTCTACAAGATCGGTTGTCGCCCCGTCCTGGTTCTCGACGGCATCAAGGAAGTCCAAGGAGGGCCGCAAGATGCCTGCGGTGAAGTATCTGCATCAACAGTCCGAGTCCAATTCCAAGCCTCACTTCATCATGAGCCATTCCTTTCAGGCCTTCGGCGTGCTCTGTCAGGTTGGCGGATACTTCTTCTGCGTTCCGGTCTGTGCACGCATTCACGAAGGTATCGTCACTTCAAACCGCGACAGGAGAACCTTGATCGACAAGGCCAACGAGATGCTCGCATCCGTCTGTAGAGGTCAGGAGTTCGTCTTGCTGGCCGACGCCTACTACGCCAACGGAAAGGTGATCCGGAGCACCAAGGGGCGTTCCGGTGTGCTGGTCACGAGGGTTCGACGCGCGACAACCGGCTTTCGGCCTGCGGCAGTGCCACGCAAACGCAAACGCGGACGACCGAAAAAGTATGGCGCTGCGGTGAAGCTCCAGAATGTCTTTGGAACGGGCGGCTCCAGTTCAGTTCCCAGTCCCGTATATGGGGAGAGAAACATCTCTGTCCGGTTCAAGTCGGTGGATCTGTTGTGGAAGCCCGCCGGGGCGATGGTCCGCTTCATTCTCGTCGATCATCCCACGAGAGGGCGGATCATCCTCTTGTCTACCGACCTCACCATGGAAGCTCAGGAGATCATCTTGCTCTACAGTTTGCGTTTCAAGATCGAAGTCGCCTTCAAGCAAGCGGTGCATTCGGTCGGCTCATTCGGATACCATTTCTGGATGGCCGCTATGCGACCGCTCAAGCGTCGCAATGGTAACCAATACCTCCACCGGACTACCGAGAAATATCGCAGACAGGTGCAGAGAAAGATGCACGCATATCATGTGTTTGTGCAGACCGGCATGATCGCTCAGGGCATGTTACAGTACCTTGCCATGACATGTGACGGTCTGGTCTGGAAACACTTTGGAACCTGGATCCAAACCATCCGCCCAGACGTGCTGCCTTCGGAAATGATTGTCTCAGCCGCCTTGAAAAACACGCTGCCTGGATTTTTGCACCACGGCGGAAAAGGTTCAGCGTTCCGAAAATTCATCCTTGATGAAATAGACTTCACTCGCTCCGAAGGTTCACGCTTCGCCGCATGATGATCCAGTTACAGAACTTCTCACTCACGAGAACTAAGATTCCCCATATTAGGGGGGCGGCGCCAACGACTTTTTCGAAAAACTCCACGGAGTAGAGCAATCATATTGCACTCGTCCGGCCGTCACACGAAAACCCGGGTTTTGAGACAGCCTCGGGACGCCCGCCGTGACTTTCTTCCTTCAAGGGATCAATACTCGATCTCGGCGCCCAGCCAGAAGCTGCGACCGCGATTGGTGCGGGGTCCCCGAGGCACCCGCGAAACAATCCCGCGTTCGTCGGTCAAGTTCGACACCCCGCCGATCAGCTTGAGGTTTTCGTTCAAGCGATAGTATCCCGAGAGATCGAGAAGCAAGAGATCGGCGACTTCGCCTTCCCTGGCCGAATTGACCGGTTCGTCAAGATTCGCCGCAGTGCCGAAGGTTTCGGTGTGATACGTCAAATCCGCATTGAGACCCCAGCGCTCGGCGTTCAGCCCGATGCCCAGGGCCAGTTGGAAATCGGGCACGTAGGGGATCTCCGCGCCATCGGTGGCCCCGGCGTAAATGCTGTCACCACCGCCTTCCGCCAAATCGGAATCGAACTCCGCTTCCGTGAAGGTCGCGCTGACATACATCGGCATCGACCACTCGCTCCCATTGGAGAAGAGGGGGTCATAACGAAGTGAGCTTTCCAGGCCCCAGACCGTGGCTTCTCCCGCGTTGGTTTCCGTGTTGTTCAGACCAAAGCCGGAATCGGTCCCGATGAGGTTTTCGAGGTCCGTGAAGAACCAAACCAACTCTCCTGAAAAACTGTTATCCCGCTCCGTCCGCAGGCCGAGTTCATAGCCGATCGATTCTTCCTTGTCCACGCCACTGCGAATGGCCGAGCGGGGACCCGGCACGGATACCCCTTTGTAGACTCCACCAAAGAGCCCCTCGGTATCCGAAAGATCCCATTGAAAACCAATGCCGGGAACGATGTAATCCATCCGGTCACTGCCTCCACCCGTGCGCGTGTTCGTCGGGTCACTGCGATAGTCGGTGTATTCCTGATCGATCGTCTCGTAACGGATCCCCGGCGTGACGGACAGAGCCCCGAGACTGATGGTATCCTGGACCCAAAGCGCCACGGCGGTGGATTCCTGTTCCCGGTTGCCTCCACTGCCCTCCACGCCGCGGGTGAAGTCGACAATCCGGCCGGTGCCGTCTTGCGTGAAGATATCGTCCCGCTGAAAACGCCGGATGGTGTCGCGGTGCACTCGCCCGCCGAAATGTACCTCGTGACTCAACCCACCCGTCTCCAGCGACCAGTCGCCGGCCAATTGAAAGCCGTAGAGTTCATACTCGCGGTTGTTAGCCCGCACCTGACCGGTGCCGGGCCCGCGACCTTTCAAAAAGGCCAAACCGGCTGGATCCAAGAGCGCCGTCCGGACGTTGCCCGGTCCGCCCGGAATGGTGGCCCCGTCCAACTTGTACCAATTGCGCTTGAACTCGTTGTAATAGCCGGCGGCCTCGAGACGGAGCGTATCGGTCGGCTCCAACACATACTTCAGATAGGTCCGATGATGTTCCGTCTGCATGTTGTCAAAGCGCGTGGCCGCGTAACGCCAGTCGGGATGCCGATCGACATCACTCTCGGAGAGCCCCGTGTAGGATTCGTCGGCTTCGAAATCCGTGTAGCCGTACTTGAACTCGAAACGTTGCGGCGTGGCGGTGTTCGGTTCCCACGAAAGCTTGATCATTGGCTCAAAAACCTCAAAGCCCGTGTCGTCGGATCCTCCATACCCTTGTCCCGGCTGCATCTCGCGAAAACCATCGCTGGTCTGCGCAAAAAGCTCGACGAGATAGCCGAATCGTCCCGCATCGCTGTCCACCGTGTCCCCGAAAAAGAAGTGGCCCAGAGCCGTGTGATCGGATCCATAGGTAAACCGTCCGTAGAGATGGCTCTCTTCGGGAATGGGCGTGGAAAGATAATTGATAACGCCCCCCGTGATGTGGGGGCCGTACTTCACCTGGCTCGATCCTTTCAGCACCTCGACGCCGCTCATGCGGGCCGCCCGCGGCGAGTAATAAGCTCCCGGAGCGGAATAGGTGGCCGGAGCGCTCAATATACCATCCTCCATCACCGTGGCCTTTTCCGACCGCGTCCCGTCGGCGCCGCGCAGGGAGATATTGGGAAAATTGCCGAAGCCGTCCTCCTCACGCACATACACGCCGGGCACCTTGGCCAAGATCCGGTTCACATTGAAAAGGTTCTGGCTACGAATCTCCTCCGAATCAACAAAGTAACCCGATCCCGACAAATCGAAGGTACCCTCCTTGCCACCGATCACCATCAGAGGGTCCAGCAAGGGCTGATCCGCATTCAGGAGCGGCGCGGGCGATGCCCCTGCGGGATCGACGGTTTCTTGAGCCCGCAGCGAGTGCCAAGGAGAGGAGCCGATGACGCAAGCAGCCAGGAGCGTGAGGGGAACGGAAAAAGGGTCAAAATTCATGGAAATGACGTTCGGAAAGTTCATTGATGCAATTGAGACTCAGTCTCAACATGCGTTTTAATGGATTGAGACGGAGTCGCAACAAGGAATTGCGAGATTTTTTGCCACCCGCGACCACGGACATCACCGGCGACCCGTTTCGCGGACTCTCCTGACTTCGCGCCTCAGGAGCCGGGCTCGGTCAGAATCCAATCGCCCCCCACCACGGGCTTGGATTCCGCCACGGTCGTTCGGCCATTGGGCCATCTCACCTCGAGCTTCGCGACACCATCGCCCGCGAGGTAAACATCCGCGCTGCGCTGGGACAGGTAACCTCCCCCGGCCCGCACCTCGTAAACAGTCCGGGCGTCCGCCGGGGAAACCACCGTCAAACGAGCGCCCACCGCAGGACTCATTCCATCTGCCTTACGCAGCTTCACCGTGAAACGCTCTCCCGCTCCACCGCGATGCCGAAAGGCCCTCACGGAATCGTTGTTCCGGGCGACGATGAAGTCCGGGTGATGATTGGCGTCGAGATCCAAGCAGACCAGGCTCATGGCATCCCCGGGCACGGACAGGCCGCTGGCCTTGACCGGGACAGGCTCGAAGGAGCCATCACCCCGGCCTAACAAAAGCTGACTCAAGCCGCCGCCCATGCGGCCGGTCTCTCGTTGCGGAGTGAAGAAGTTTTGAGCCAGGTAAAGATCGAGCAGGCTATCTCCGTCGACATCCGTCAGCGCCATGCCGAACCCCGGACTGATCTGCGCCAATCGAGGCAGGGGCTCAAAAGTGAACCCCCCTTGGCCATCATTGCGCAAGACTCCACTCTCCAAGTGATTGGCCTGCAGCTTCAACGCGTTTTTCAGGGCGTCCTCCGAATAGATCTCTGGCAGGCTGGCCGAAGCAAATCCGTGAAAGGTCTTCATCTTGTCCCGCACAAAGGGCATCGCCTGCTGCGAACAGCTGAAGCCTCGCCGGGGCAACAAGGTGTTCCCTTCCAGCTTCGCCTCCACGATACTGTAGCGTCCGTTCCCCTCGAAATCGCCGTAGTAGATCAATTCTGGATGCTCCGGGGTCGCGTGGTACTTGGTGTTGAGACCGAAATTGCTCACCACGTAGTCCATGTCTCCGTCGCGATCGAGATCACCCCCCACAATGCCATTCCACCAGCCGAGAAGCGTGGCCAATCCCGCGGCTTCCGTCCGATCCTCCCATTTTCCCTGACGAAACCCCAGGCAACGCACCGGGCCCCAATCATAGGTGAGGAGCAGATCCAGCCAGCCGTCTCCGTCCGCATCTGACCAGAGCGCTCCCGTCACCATGCCGAGCCCGGCGAAGGCCGGATCGGTGACCGCCGTGAACTGGCCATTCCCCTGGTTGTTCAGGAGAGCATGGCCACATCGCGGCAAGGGATATTGCCCCGGCACCAGCCGCCCCCCCACGAAGAGATCGAGATCGCCATCGCGATCGTAATCGGCCGCCGCCACCGTAGCACCACTGAAACGAATCTCAGGCAAGGCCCCCGCGGGCGCCTTGGTCAGGGCGCCCTTTCCATCATTGAGGTAGAGGCGGTCCAGCAAGAGGGCTCCCTTGGGGTCGATTTCGATGCCGCCGCTCACCACGTAGAGGTCCAAATCGGCATCGCCATCGGCGTCGAACAAGACCGCACCGAGATCCTCGTAATTGAGATCCGCCTGCAAAGCAGGCTGAGCCACGGCTTCGAACAAACCGCCACGAGAAATATACACCGCCCCCGCCTGGCCGCGCGCCCCACCGAGAAAGAGATCGTCCCGGCCATCGCCATCGATGTCCCCAACCGCCATGCCGGGCCCCAGTTGCGACATTTTGTTAGGCAAAAGAGGCTGCAACTGAAAATCGTCCACCGGCGTCTCTCGATGCCGGATGGCCTTCATTTCAGTGACACGGGAGAACAGCGGAGTCTCCCCTTGCGACCCACTATCGCCCTCTCCCTTGCCAGGCCCCGGTTCCCGGATCGTGTAAAGCCGATCGGCCGAAAGATCGGTGAAGACCTGGCGAAGCCCGCTCGGCCAGCGCACCTCCAGGCGTTCGACGCGGTCCTCCTCTCCCAGGCCAAAATGCAGGGCGGGCTCGCTCGCTGAGATCCAGCCCCGCGCCAGGTTCAGCGAACGCGCCTGAACGCCTCCCTCCGCCGTTTCCAGACGAACCGTGGCGCCGATTCCGAAGCGATTGCTTCGGCTACCCTCCAGCCGGACGCGAATCCGGTGATGGTTGCTGTGATTCCGATAGAGACTCACCGGCGCATCGAAGTTATACACCGCCAAATCGAGATCGCCATCGCCATCAAAATCCGCCGTGGCGGTGCCGAAACTAACACCGTGGCGGTCGAGCCCCCACTCTGCACCCACGGGGCGAGAATGAAGATTACCCTCGTTGCGGTAGGCGAGGTTGGTCTCCTTGCGCAAGGGCTGCTTGACCCAAAAGTCGGCCCACTCTTTGGATCCCGGCTGGAATCGCTGGTCAGCGGTTTGAGTGAAATCGCTGTGCATGGTGTCACGCAAAACGCCATTGGTGATGAACACATCCACCCGCCCGTCCCCGTCATAATCCTCCAGTCGCGCACTCCACGTCCAGTCGCTCTTGGCCAGATTCATGAGGTAAGCCCCTTCCAGCACCTGCGGCGTCCCAGTGTTCAAGTAGACGGCGTTGCGCATGAACTGGCGCGGCTCCGCATAGTCGAGAAACCATCCCATGTCATCCATGTTGCCCATCGATACCTTGTCGCGGTAATGACTCGTGGCCGCCATGTCCGTCGCGATGAAATCCATGCGACCGTCGTTGTTCAAATCCCCCACATCACTGCCCATCGAGAACCACGGCGTGTGGGCCATCGCTTCCCGGGCCACGTCCACGAACCTTCCATCGCCCAGATTGCGATAGAGCAGATCCGGACCCGTGAAGTCGTTGGAGACATAAAGATCGGTCAAGCCATCATCATCATAATCCCACCAGGTGGCGGCCAAAGTGAAATGCGGGCCGTCAAT
Organism: Verrucomicrobiales bacterium; assembly: GCA_965204485.1. GTDB lineage: Bacteria > Verrucomicrobiota > Verrucomicrobiia > Verrucomicrobiales > DEV007 > JAACDM01. The sequence goes on along the minus strand of CBDBEZ010000022.1, from coordinate 65,865 downwards.
CCCGGCCGGTTTGGTGATGTCGGTGAAGGCGCGGTCGGGCCCGTTGTTTCGAAAGAGATGGTCTCGCTGGGCCGCCTCGACCCGCGTCGCGCGATCACCCGGCAGGTAAATGAGTCGCCAGTACTCCGAGACCTCTGCCAGAACCACCGGCTTCTCCACACCGTTAGGCTGTTTGACCATCCGCACCTTGAACTCGGTGCCCTCGGGCGGTGCCTGACCGGTCGTCGCCAGATAGCCATCGAGATCACCGTCTCCATCGATGTCATGAAAGGACATCATCATGCTGGCCCGGTTCACATCCAATCCGTAGCGCTTGGCCTCATCGACGAAACGAAGGTTTCCCTGATTCACATAGAGCTTGTTAGGCCGCGTGTAGCCGCAGGCGAACAAGTCGAGATCGCCGTCGTTGTCGATATCGACGAAGCTCGCGCCGGTGCCCCAGAACGAGGGATCATCGACGCCCGCCTCTTCGGTGATGTCCTCGAAACGAAAGTTTCCCAGGTTGTGATAAAGCCGATTCCCGCCCGAGGGACTGGTGACGTAGATCTCCGCCAGTCCGTCTCCATTGATGTCTCCGGTGGCAATACCGCCCACGGGATTGATGAGGAGCATCTGGCGGATGTGCTCTTCGGGATTGTCCCAGCGCGGCTGGAAATCCATGCCCGTCACCTCGGGAGAAAGCGCTTCAAAAAGGGTTTCCCCGGATCCGGCCGGGCGAGAGGACGCCGGACGCAGGTCAATGCTGCTCGGGGTTTCCTGGGCCGAGCTCTCGCCGAGGAGAGCAAGGCCAACGGCGCTTGCAACCACCGCCAGCTCAACGTTTCGATGCCAGCCCCAACGCGGGCTCTTCATGCGATTCAATTTCTTCATGGGGTATCGAAAGAGTTTCAATACAGGCTCTCTCCGTGGCAAGCTTCACCTTGCCGCACAAATCCTCCGGGATGGCCGGTGCGGCTGTTCCCGCTCAAGCCTCGCCGTGCGACTGGCGATGGCCGTCACCTCACCTCACGGGACCACCACGCGATAGTAACCGTCGGCATTCCCCGCTCGCCCGGCATCGGTGTCGGTGAAAGCCGCCACCGCCCCGTCGGCCATCGTGGTGCCGATTTCCGACCAGTCCGTCAGGTTCACGGAGTATTGGATGGCGTAGGTCGTGCCAGCGACACTCGACCATTCGAGAGCCACTTCACCCGCACCGTCTCGTTGCGTCGTCAACACCCGGAGATAACTACCGGGGTCGTTGGGGTCCGTGCCCGTGATCGTTTCGAGTGCGTCGGAAACTCCGTCGCCATCCGAATCACCGTCAGCCGAGGGCTGCCCGCCCTCGCCGTCCGCGCCGTAGAAAAAGCTCACACTCACCTCACCGGGGCTGAGCACCTCATCGAAGATGCGAAACTCGTTGAAGCTTCCCTGCATGTTGGCGTCACCGGTCCCGTTGGAGCGACCCAGCCAATTGTTAACGTCGTTGATCTGCGCCATCTTCACCGGGGTCTCGAGCGTGCCGAGCCGCTGCCCATCCCGATAGTAGACCAGTTCGCCGGTGGCATCATCCCACGTGATGGCCATGTGCAGTTCCTGGCCAATCTCCACGGGCAAGGCCGGATCGAGGGTCCACTGCTGGCCCGTCGGTCCGTCCGCTCCGTCCGCTCCGCCTCCCACAGGGTCATTGTTCCGGATCTCCACACGCTGACCGGCGGGATCCGTTCCGCGCGTCAGCGTCACCGCGAAATAGTCCGTCCCCTCGCCACCGCCACCGGGGCCCTCGACCTCCTCATTGAGCGAGGACCCGAAATCAAAAATCCGCGCCCAGTTCTGAACCCCCGTCATCGTCACCCAGGCTTCCAGCGTCACCGCCTGCCTGCTCGAGAGGATTCCGTTGGGAAGATCGACATAGGCCGCCACATCGGAGGCCCCGCCATCGAGTACCAGCTGACCGTTGTTCCAGGAAAAACCGTCTCCCTTGATCTCCCCGTTCCGTCCGCCGACGGTATCCGTCACCGTGTTGCCCTCGGTTTCACTGAAGGGATAACGATGCGCCGCCTTTCCAACGATCGGGTCCGGGAAATCGGCACCGTTGGTCGGATCACTTCCCAGGCCCACTTCCGCCAGATCTCCGAATCCATCGCCATCTGTATCCACTACCAGCGGGTTGGTTCCGGCGTCGGCCTCCTCACCGTCCGTCAACCCGTCCGCATCGGAATCCGCTTTTAAGGGATCGGTCCCCGCCGCGATCTCCGCGCCGTCCAAGATGCCATCACCATCCGAATCCGCCGATGTCGGGTCGAGCCCGCTTTCGATTTCCGTGAGGTTTTCCACGCCGTCGTTGTCGAAGTCGTCCGAGGCGGACTGATCCAAATTACCGAAAAGAGCGAGCTCTTGCACGTCGCGGAGACCGTCGCCATCAACGTCCGTCTCTCCGTCCGACATGCCCGAGTCTGGACCGGCCGCAAAAGACGTCAATACCTGCTCACTCGAAAGCGGCGCGCTGTAAATCCGGAACTCATCGAAGGTAGCCTCCGCGTTCGCATCTCCCGTCCAATTGGAACGCCCCAGCCAGTTGTTCACGTCATTGATCTGATCGGGGCGATGGGGCGTCTCCCCTTGCTGGACTTGCTCGCCGTTGCGATAGACCACCACATTGCCCCCGTCATCCCAGGTGACCGCCACGTGTACCGGTTCGCCCAGGGCAGTGGGGATATCCGTATCCAGCGTCAGGCTTTGATCGAGCGCCTCACCTTCGCCCAGCGGGTCCATGTTACGGATCTCGCAACGCTGCTGGTTGTTTTCCGCATCACGCGAGGCCGTCATGGCAAAGTAATCGAGCCCTTCGCCACTTCCGCCCGGCCCATCCAACTCGGACCCGGGCTGACCCGACACACCGAACGAGCCAAAATCCCAGACGCGCGCCCAGTTCTGCACCCCGGTCAACGTATACCACGCCTCGAAGGTCACACTATCGTGAGCGCTGAGAAGACCGTTCGGCAAATCCACGTAAGCCGCTGTGCCAGACCCACCACCCTCCAGAGCCAGCTGACCCTCGCCCCAGGAAAACCCGGAGCCTTTCACTTCGCCATCTCGGCCACCCGCGGAATCCAAAACATCGACCCCTTCCGTCTCCGTGAATGAATACCGGTGAGCCAAGTCGCTCAGGTCCGCTTCGGGAAAGGAGTCGCCATCGTTCGGATCGGTGCCCACCGAAAGCTCCAGGCGATCGCTGTAACGATCGGCATCGCTGTCGGCCAAGAGCGGATCGGTGTTGGTTTCCAACACTTCCTGGCCATCCGTGAGGCCATCGCCATCCGTGTCGGCACGCACCGGACTGGTGGCCCCCTCGGCTCGATTCACCTCATCGCCATCGTTCAGGCCATCGCCGTCGGTGTCTTCCGCCGTGGGCAAGCTGCCCTCGGCGATCTCCACCCTGTCATCGAGCCCGTCCCCATCACTGTCGGCTTCATTGGGATTCGAGCCGGCATCGAACTCGGCGGCGTTGTTCGCCCCATCGCCATCCGGGTCACCCTCGCCGCTCTCCGCCAATCCACCAAACTGGTCGTTCTCCCAGGCGTCGGGCAGTCCATCACCATCGGTGTCACCCCCGATGGTGATCTGGCCGGTATCGCCAATGAAACTCTCACGCGCTCCCAACTCATCGAGCTGATCCGCCGAATACGTTCCCGCCGGCAGGCTCATCTCTCCAAAAAAGAAGGCGCCTACCACCATCTCTTGATCAAAGACTACGCGGCTCTCCGCGTCGGCCAGCGTGAAGGTGGAGGCCGGGCTGTTGAGGTTGTAATCCAGGTCGAGGACGCCTCCGTTGCGCAACAGGATGTTCCCTTTCCCGAGGGCGTTCACCGTCGTGGCTTTCAAGGTGACCGCGTCCACGATCCACTCGCCCTCGAAACCTTCATTGGTCGCGGTGATGCGCACGGTCCCCTCGGCAAAAGGACTGGTGGCGGTCACGCTCGCCGAACCCGTCAGCGATCCGCCGATCTCCAGCGTGCGCTCTCCCTCTGCCAGCGAAATCGTCAGCCGTTCCGCAAGCTCAATGTCAGAGACTAGGCCGGCCGTTCCCGTACCACCGTAAGACAATTCGGCGTTGCTCAACCGCAGACTCGGAATGGTCGCCGTGCCCGAGTTGGCCACGATCAAGCGGCTACCGGCTCCCGCGATGGTCAAGCGATCACCGGCAAAGGCAGGGCTCGCCATCGCGGGCGTTCGCAGGATATCCGCCGAGCCGCCACCGACGACCGCATAGGACTTACCCGCGCTCGGAGCCGCTCCGTCACTCCAGGCGGAAGCCGTGTTCCAGCCCTGACTGAGCCCGTTGTCCACGTTGAGAACCACCGCTGTCGGCAGGCTGCCGCCGTCATTGGGATCCGAGTCCAGCGCCACTTCGGCCGCATCGGTCACCCCGTCACCATCCGAGTCCGCCAACAGCGGATTCGTCCCCAGTGCCGCTTCCTGGCCATCGGACAGCGTGTCCCCGTCGGTGTCCGCCCGGAGCGGATTGGTGGCCGGGTCTCCGTTGACTTCGTCGCCGTCACTCACGCCGTCACCGTCTGTGTCCGCCACAGCCAAACGAGTGCGCTGTCGGTATTCATCCCCATTGCTCAAGCCATCGCCGTCCTCGTCCTCGTCGGCATCGGCGCCATTGTTCGGATTGAGAAATCCGAGGCGAAGCTCGGCCTGATCTGGGATGCCGTCACCATCGCTGTCGACCAGGGCCGGCGGCTGATCCGGCCCGGCGGAGAGACTGTCATTGACCTCATCCTCGGAGAGAACGTGGTCGTAAATTCGGAATTCGTTGAAAGCCGCTGCTGAATTGGCGTCACCCGTCCAGTTGGAGCGCCCCAACCAATTGTTGACGTCATTGATCTGCGCCAGGCGAACTTCGGTGTCCACCTCGGCCGCCAGCTCGCCGTCGCGATAGTATTCGAGATGCCCGCTCTCGTCGTCCCAGGTCACGGCGATGTGGTATTCCTCGCCCTCCGGGGACGCGATGCTGGCATCGGCCGTCCACTGCTGACCCGAGGGACCATCCTGACCGTCGGCGCCGCTGCCCGTCGGGTCGTTGTTACGAATTTCCAAGCGCTGCTGGTCGTTGTTCGTTCCGATCGAGAGCGACAGGATCACGTAGTCAAGCCCCTCGCCTCCGCCGCCCGGACCGTCCACTTCTCCGCCCACCGAGGACCCGAAATCGAAAATACGAGCCCAGTTCTGCATTCCCAGCGGCGTGATCCAAGCTTCGAAGGTCACCCCATCAAGACTGGAGATGAGACCGTTGGGAAGATCGACGTAGGCCGCGGAACCCGAGGCGCCACCATCCAGCGAGAGCTGTCCGCCTCCCCAGGAAAACCCGTTTCCCAGGACCGCTCCATCGGCGCCGGATACGGAATCGGGGACCGCAGTTCCCTCCGACTCGTTGAACTCGTAGCGATGCACTAGATCGGCCTGAGAATGGTGAATCAAGGCGAAAAAGACTGCCGCCAAGCGGCCCGCCGTCGAGAGGTGGGCAAGGGGTTTCTTCATGGGTAAGTCCGGTGGGAAAAACGGGATCGAGACTGAATTCTGAAGATCCTAGTGTAGTCCGCCCTACAGATAATTCATTTTAAGCTTGCACTCAAGTCGGAGAGTGTTAGTTTAATGGAAATGAGAACTGCTGTGCCGATCAACCTTGAAGCAAGCCTGCGAAACAAGCTCCTGCGTTTCAGCAAGGCGTCCAACGTTTCTCCGAAATTGAGAGTTCGTTCCAAGATCGTGCTTCTCGCCAGCGAGGGGATGACCAATAAGCGGATCGCGGAAGAACTTGGATTGGACGAACCACAGGTGGGCCGCTGGCGAAAGAGGTTCGCAGAGATGGGGCTGGCGGGAATCGAGAAGGACAAGACCCGGCCTGGACGTATCAAAGCTTTGCCGAAGAGCAAGGAAAGTGAGATCATTCGGATGACGTTGGAGGAGACGCCCAAAGGATGTACTCACTGGAGTCGATCGCTGATGGCCGCTGAAGTTGGCGTCAGTGAGTCCACGGTAGGACGGATTTGTGGGCACGCAACGGAATCAAGCCACACCGGGTGAGGACGTTTAAGCTTTCGAACGACAAGCTATTTGAAGAGAAGCTCGAGGACATCGTTGGGTTATACCTGGCGCCGCCAGAGCACGCAGTGGTCTTTAGTTGCGACGAGAAGAGTCAGATTCAGGCACTCGACAGGACACAGCCCGGGCTTCCGCTAAAGAAGGGTCGATGTGAGACTCTCACCCACGACTACAAGCGCAACGGGACAACTTCGTTATTTGCGGCTCTTGAGACATCGACGGGAAAAATCATCGGGAAATGCATGAAGAAACATCGGCACGAAGAGTGGCTCAAATTCCTTAAGCTCATCGAGGGAAGTGTTCCGCCGGACAAAGAGATCCATATTATTTGCGACAACTATGCCACACATAAACACGCGAAAGTTCGCGCGTGGATTTCAAGGCGACCACGCATCCACATCCACTTCACACCTACGAGCGCATCGTGGCTCAACATGGTAGAGCGGTTCTTCCGTGACCTGACTGAAAAGTGTGTGCGGAGAGGCGTGTTCACCAGTGTCGCTGACCTCGAACAGGCGTTGGTAGGCTATATCGAAGCTCACAACGAAAACCCATCTCCCTTCATCTGGACCGCGGCTGCCTCTGATATTCTCGAAAAGGTCAAGCGCGGTAGAGCCAAACTGAATAAACTGCAGTCTGCTTGACGGACTACACTAGATGGAGTTCGTCCGGGCCGATGATTTTCTTGATTTGGCCGGTTTGCAATTGCGTTTCGGCGAAGAGGAGTGGCGCGCCGAGGAAGGGCAGAAAGAGGATCGCCATGGCGATCCTCGCGCGGGAGAAGAAAGAGGGGTGCTGGTGCATATGGGGAATGTGGCTGAGAGCTCGACGAGCGGAACGCTGGCTTCCGCCACCGACCGGAAAATTGCAGCGAATGGGCGAACGAATGTCAACGCCGGAGTGAAGGTCGACTGCCGATTTTTTCGGCGGTGGGACCAACGCTTGGCGGCGCCTTGCTCAGGCTGCTGGAATGGGCGGTGCCACGCCCACGCCCGGTCGCCATTTCCCGCGCAGGGGAAGAGACCGAATCGAGTGTGGGTCGTTGAAGAATCCCCTCTGCGGAGAGGCCTGGAATCAATCGGAGCAGGCGCCCGCGGCTTGTTGCCAGAACGCGATGGCCGCTCCTTGAGGATCGGTGATGATTGCGAATCTGCCCGTGGGGAGATCCGTCCGTTCTTTGCAGACTTTGGCGCCGAGCTCGCGCGCCTTGGCGACGGCGGCGTCGAGGTCTTCCACGTTGATGTAGCTCATCCACATGGTGGGCGCACCTTTGGCCTCCGGTGGCATGGCCACGCAGCCACCGACCATTTCGCTGCCCTGGGAAAAGATGGTGTAGCTACCCGTGGGCATGGGCATCTCCTGGGCGGTCCACCCCATCAGTTGGGTGTAGAATTCAACGCTGCCCTTGGCGTCGTGAGTGCACAATTCGTTCCAGCCGATGGTGCCTGGCGATTTGGGTTCTTGGCTTTCGCTCATCTGATTGGGAATGTCTCGATGTTGGTTGCACTGACCTTAAGGTGCGAGGGTGAAGGATCCAAGGAAAATCGGGTCCGAAGCGATTTCGTCCGCCAAGGGGGTTGCTCGGTCCCGGGTGGGACGCATCTCCGCGGGCGACCTCCCCCTCATGAGGGAGGGAAGCGCTCCTGCGCTCCCGTGATGTCCCTCACGTTGTAGAACCGTCGTGACGGGGGGCGGAGAGTCTCACGGGACTCGCAAGGGTCTCGATGCGGGTGGCCCACTCCAGAGGGATCGAGACTTGCTTGCGGTCGGCGTCTCGAAGGACGGTGAGGGCGAGGGTCTCACCGGACGCCTTTTCCTGAGCCAGGTAGGCGAGGAGTTCGCCGTGCGTGTGGATGTCCGTTCGTCCATCGACTTCGACGACCACGTCTCCTTCGTGGAGGCCGGCGGCGCGGGCATCCTTGTTCATGCCTCCCCAGGAAGGTGTCAGTTTCTCGACGAGCAGGGCGGTGCTGTCCGCGGGGAGACCGCGCTTCTGGCGCTCGTCCCCGGACAAGGCGGGCATCTTGGCCACGCCGAACAGCTTCACCTTGAAAAGATCCCAGCTGGAGACTCGCTCCACAAATTCACCGTGGCGGCGCCAGCCCTCGTCAAGTGTCAGGGTCACGGGACGCGGATCGGCTTCGGCTTCCGGAGACCGTTGCACAGTCAGTTTCAGGCTGTCTTCATCCTCCGTGCGGTGCAGCGCCCATTGCACGTCAGCGATGGACAGGATGGGTTGGCCATCGATGGCGTGGATGCGGTCCCCGGGCTCGAAGCCGCTCTCCGCCGCTGGGGAATTCGCGGCCACTTCGGTGATCGTGGCGATCTCCTCGGGGTCGAGCGTGAGACCCACGGTTTCCGGTAGCGGATAGGCCCAAAGGTGCCGGTTGGTGATCGGCTCTTTCCGCTATATCAAGCCCATCATTTCGGCCGCGGGAACGAAATGGCAGTGGACGCAGGAGTTCGTCTGTTGGGCGGTCATGCGACCCAGTTTCTTGTCCCAGCGAACGGTCTTGGGAATCGCGGGAATCTCTTCCGTTCGCTTCCAGCGCGGCTCCGGTCCCCGCTTGCCGTCAAACTTCGACGTCACGGCTTCCGGATCCTCGTCATAACGCTTGTGCCATTTCAACGCCTCCTGAAAGGGGCGAGTTTGAAGCCGGAAACTGTGCTGGCCTGGTCGTTGCGCTGGGCGGCACGCGTGCCGTAGCGTCCGTAGATCACTCGATCGGCGTTGAGCAAGAACGCCGCCCAGGACATGTTCATGTCGTATTGAAAAAGTGAGAGATCGAGTCCCCAGGCCTGGATGATCCGCACGCAGACAAACTGGTTCATGAGTCTTCGCAGCTCGGGATCGGTGGGATTGACGACCTTGCTATCCATGCCCATGCAGGCCTTGCAGGGCACGCAGCGGATGGTGACCAGCAAGGGTTTCCCCGTGGCCTCGGCTTCTTCCATGGCGGTGTCGAGGCTGTCGTAATGCCAGAAATCCTGGACTTGGCTGTCTTTGAGAACGTCTTGCAGGGTTTCCTGGCCGAAGAGCGGTGCGGCGATCAAGGCGAGGACGGCGAGGAAACGTGAGCCGGCGGTCGGAAATCGTGAAGGGATGTTCATGGTGAACGGAGCGGAAGCGTGGATGAAGGAAAGAAGGTAGGCAGGCGTGAGGAAAGGAAGCGTTGCCAAATCCTAAGTCGTCTGCTGGGTTCGGGCCAGTCAAACGTTTCATGATGGAAAAACTCGATGAGTTTCAACTTGGCATGACACCCCACGGCGTCGTCACCGCCCGGCCCTACAAAGGCCCGGAACGGTGGGCGAGCGGTGTATCGGCTCGTTTCGTGGATGGGGAAGCGGAGGGCTTGTTGGCTCTGGGAGCTGCCCCCGTGCCGTCTCGCGTGCATGGTTCCGTTCACTACTGGCGCGATCTGTGTTCGCATTTCCTGCGCGCGCTTTGCCATGTGACGGAGGCGAATCCGCTGACGCGTGATCTCCTGGAAGAGCCTTCTGCGGCCGATCTGTCCACGTGGACGCTGAATGCGCCTCCCATGGGGGGCGCGGAGTACGTGTCGCCAGAGGTTTTGCTCGGAGTCTGGCAACGGCTTGCGGAATGGGTCGTGGAGAGGGTGAACGCGTGTGGGGGCCTGAGCGAGTTTCTCGACGCCTTCGCACCGAACTGGTCGCGGGTGGGGCGAGTGACCTTGCATTTGGCGGAGAACAAGGGGGATGCGGAGTTCCCTTTCGCGTTCATGGCGACCTATGCGGCTGGCCTGAGCCGGGATGGCAAGTTGCGTCGCTTGCCCTTGCGCGGGGCCCTGCAGGAATACGCCGGTGAACGCAAGAAGCCGGAGTTGCTCAAGTTGCTCTCGCCTCTCCACGCGGCGGCCAAGCGGAGCGAGCTGATCGCAGATCTGATCGAGTCCGGCGATGTCTTTCATCCGTTGGTGTGGACGCCGAAGGAAGCGTATGCGTTTTTGCGTGAGATCCCGCTCTACGAGGAGTGCGGCTTGCTGGCCATGTTGCCGAATTGGTGGCGAAAAAGGGCGCGCCCTCGGGTGAACGTCACGCTCGACACCGCCAAGAACGGAGCACTGGGAGGGGGCGCTCTGCTCGATTTCAAAATGGCGGTGGCCTTGGGAGAGGAGGCGCTGTCCGCGAAGGAGATCGAGGCTCTGCTCGAGAGCGGCGATGGTTTGATGCTCTTGCGCGGCGAATGGGTAGAGGTCGATCGCGAGCGCTTGGAGCAGGCTTTGGTTCATTGGAAAGCGGTCGAGCGGGAGGCGGTGAATGGACAGGTTTCCTTCATTGAAGGCATGCGGCTCCTGGCGGGGGCGCCGTCGGATCTGAAACAGGTCGAGGAAATCGAGGAGCACGAGACCTGGGCAATGGTCGAGGCGGGTGACCGGCTGCGCGAAACGCTTCGACACCTGCGGACGCCCGACGGCTTGGCGCAGAAATCGCCGGCGGGTTTTCACGGCCAGCTGCGCGACTACCAACTGGCCGGAGTCAACTGGCTCACCCTCTGCGCGGAACTCGGTGTGGGTGCCTGCCTGGCCGACGACATGGGCCTCGGGAAAACGGTGCAGGTGCTGGCGACGCTCTTAAGGTGGAGGCGGAAGTCGACGCGAGGGCCTGCGGCGCCAGCGCTGCTGGTCGTCCCGGCTTCCCTCCTGGGTAACTGGAGCGCGGAGGCCGCGCGCTTTGCTCCGAGCTTGAAACTGCTGATCGCTCATCCTTCGGAGACGGGAAAAGGCGTCTTGGCCAAGGTCGCGAGCGATCCGGAATCGGCGCTGGAGAAGGTCGATCTGGTGGTCACGACCTACAGCATGCTCGCCCGTCTCGAATGGATCGTGGCGTCGGATTGGAGCTGGATCATCCTCGATGAGGCGCAGGCCATCAAGAACCCATCCGCACGGCAAACCAAGACGGTCAAGAAACTGCAGGGAAAGGCCCGCGTCGCCCTGACGGGGACACCCGTGGAAAACCGCCTGGGAGATCTCTGGTCGCTCTTCGATTTTCTCAATCCCGGTCTCCTCGGAACGGCCACGCGCTTCAAGACCTTCGCCAAGTCACTGGAAGCGCGCGAACAGGCGCGCTACGCGCCGCTTCGCCGCCTCGTGGCGCCCTACATCCTTCGGCGGATGAAGACGGATCCCAAGATCGTGCCCGACCTGCCCGAGAAAACGGAAATGCAGGTTTTCTGCGGACTCTCCAAGCCGCAGGCCGTCTTGTATCGGCAGGGGGTCGCCGCCCTCGAGAAAGCTCTCAAGGATTCGTCCGGTGAAGGGATCCAACGGCGAGGCCTCGTCCTCAGTTTCCTCATGCGATTCAAGCAGATCTGCAATCATCCCAGCCAGGTGACGGGCGATGGCATCTATGACCCGAAGGCGAGTGCCAAGTTTGGGCGACTGGAATCGCTCTGCGGCGAAATCGCCTCGCGCGGCGAGAAGGTGCTTCTTTTCACGCAGTTCCGTGAGATCACGGATCCGCTGGGAGAGTTTTTGGAAGGAGTGTTCGACCGCCCCGGTCTGCGGCTTCACGGGGGAACGGCCGTGAAAAAACGGAAGGACTTGGTGGCGGACTTTCAGAGGGAAGACGGGCCGCCTTTCATGGTGCTCTCGATCAAGGCCGGTGGCACAGGGCTCAACCTGACGGCGGCCTCTCACGTGGTTCACTTCGATCGCTGGTGGAACCCGGCGGTGGAAAACCAGGCCACGGACCGGGCTTTTCGCATCGGCCAGAAGCGGCAGGTGATGGTCCACAAGCTGGTGACTCGCGGGACAATCGAAGAAAAGATCGACGCCCTCATTCGTGAAAAGCAAGCGATGGCCGAGGCCTTGTTAGAGAGAGGCGCGGAGAAAGCGTTGACGGAAATGAACGATGACGAGATTCTCGACATGGTTTCCTTGGATCTCGAACGGGCGGAGCTGTAAGAGAACGAAGGACGAAGCAGACTTGAAACGATGAGCGGATACGATTTTGGCGGATGGCGCCCTTATGTGCCGGTGGCGCAACGACGCGCGCAAGCCTGGCGCGAGATGGAAAAGCGTCGCAAACGCGGTAAGGACATTCAGCCGGTCGAGATCCAGGGCCGGACGATCGCGCGGAGCTTCTGGGGCAAGGGATGGTGTGAGCATCTCGAGTCCTTTGGTGACTACAGCAATCGCTTGCCGCGCGGGCGCACCTACGTGCGCAACGGCTCGGTCTGCCATTTATCCCTGAAGAAGGGGGTGGTCGAGGCGGTGATCTCGGGATCTGAACTTTACGAGGTGAAGGTCCGGATCGATCCATTGAAAAAACCGAAGTGGAGCGAGCTGAAGCGGATGTGCACGGGGAAGATCGGTTCACTCATCGAACTGCTGCAGGGCAAGTTGTCCGAGGAGATCCTGGCCATCGTGGTGGATCGCCAAGAGGGTCTGTTTCCGCTTCCCGGCGAGATTCGTTTCCAATGCAACTGTCCCGATTGGGCGGGGATGTGCAAACACATCGCCGCCGTGATGTATGGCGTTGGCGCACGCCTGGATGATCGACCGGAATTGCTGTTTGCGTTGCGCGGAGTCGATCACGAGGAGTTGATCTCAGCGGAGGCCTCCCTGGATGCCATGGTCGGGGGCGGTTCGAAGCGAAGCCGTCGACGTTCCCTGGCGGGACAGGATCTCGAGGGCGTTTTTGGGGTGGATCTGGACGAATCCGCTGCCGACGCTAACACAAGTCGGCGACTTCCCGGAGGCAAGAGGGGTAGGAGTCGAAAGAAGGCGGTGAAACGGAAAATGGCCCGCCGGTCGGTGCCGATCGCCACCGCCTCTGCCAAGGCAATCCCCACCGCGCGCAAGCAGGCCGGTCGCAAGACGGCGGCGGGGAAAAAGAAACGCGCCGCGAAGAAAAAGGCGGGCAAACGTCGGCCAGCGCCCTTCAAGCCGAGCGCCCGTTCCGTCGCCGCCCTCCGTCGCCGATTGGGTATGAACAAGTCCGAATTCGCCCGTGCCATCGGCGTATCTCCTCCCACCATTACCAATTGGGAGTCCAGTTCCGGGCCGCTCGTTCTCCATGACAAGAGTCTGGCGGGCCTCAGAAAGCTCCATGGCGGCTGATGTCGCGCCCGCGGCGGGCAGCCCTTGGATCAAGAGGGGAGGCAGTGAGTGTTTTGTCAAAAAATCTTGACTGACACCTTTTTCCCTTTTTCTTACTTGCCAGCTACGAGGCGGCCAAAGGCTACGAGAAAAACAAGATTCGAGACGCCATCATGCGCGCCCACACCCACGGAGTCTCCACCAATGAGGCGCGGGACACGATCGACTGGGCCAAGGGAGCCAGCGCCTCTGAAGTCAGCCGAGTTTGGGCTCACGAAGGCGCACGATTGCTCACCGAACTACGGGAAAGAAGACCTCACCACGCAGACATGGGTAGCGCTCATGTTGGACGGTATCCGGTTGAGCGGTGAACTCACGGCCGTGGTCGCGCTGGGGTTCACGGCATCCGGACAGAAGGTCATCCTCGACCTTGAGATCGGAGCGAGCGAGAACGAAACCGTTTGTCGCGGACTGGTTGTCGCGGATCACTGAGCGTGGATTTGGACCCGAGAAAGGGCACCGTCTCTTGGCCGTGCTCGATGGCGCCAAAGCGCTCAAGAATGCTGTGCTGAAAGTCTGGGACGACGCGGTGATTCAGCGCTGCCTGGTTCACAAAGAGCGCAATATCCGGGGAAAACTCTCCAGCAAGCATCACGGAAAGTTGGTCGAGCACTTCGCCGCGTTGCGAATCGCGCAGGGGCCCGAGCAAGCACATGAAGCCTTGTGGAACCTGCGTGAGTTCCTCAAAGGAGTGAGCGCGCAAGCATTGGAGAGCCTGGAAGAATCTGGAGAAGAGGAGCTGCTGGCCTTTCACCGCCTGAGTCTACCCAACACGCTCAACACCACCTTTCTCAGCACCAACAACATTGAGAATGCCTTCCGCAATACTCGCCGGAAGATTGGCCGGGTGACGCGCTGGCGGGAAGAAACGAACCAGGCTTCGAAATGGCTGGCCTACGCGCTAACGAAGGCAGAGGAAGGTTTCCGGCGGATCAAAGGCTTCCAGGAAATGGGAAAGCTCCACGCAGCCTTGAAGTGGGAAAAAGTCAGCGCCTGACGGCGGACCTCTGGAAAGGTTTTCAAGGCATGGGTTCCCTCAAAACGATGGACATCGAAAAAGAGTTCTCAAAGAACAAGCGGGCAGGAGCCCATCGTCTCTCTGGTCCTGAACCCGAGGCGGAGAGGGAAAAACTCATCACTTCGAAATCCGCTGGAAGCCAAAAAGTTGGGCACGCAAAGCGCGCATTTTGTGCATTCGAACCATGAGGCGCACTCAGCGCAAAGGACCGCTCCAACTGGATCTTTTCGAACCAGTCGAGGAGAACTATGAATACAAGGCGATCATCACCAACAAGACAAACACGGCCGCTCATGTGGTGAAATTTCATGAAGGGCGTGGCTCTCAGGAGAAGATTTTTGGCGAAGCCAAGAGCCAGGCCCAGATGGACTATATTCCGGCCAAGCGACGTGCCGCCAACGAAGCTTTCTTTTTGGCCAGTATCCTCACCCACAATCTCACACGCGAAATGCAGATGCGAGCTGCGGAGCGGTCACGCAAATCGTCCCCCCAAAGGGCTGCGGAGTGGATCTTTGAAGGACTCGGCACGATTCGCCGCAAAATCATCCAGCGTGCCGGACGTCTGACTCGCCCTCAAGGTCGACTCACATTGACACTCGGAGGCAATCAGGCCGTCGAAGAAGAAATCGCCTACTACATGATGGCCTGACTGGCCATTTTATGAAACGCTGGGGTGAACACCCGATTTGAAGAGATCATCACGCTGCCTCTCTCGTATCTCTCCGCGAAGAACGTGAACAGCACCTCCATTTCCTCGCGTGTTTGCTTCACATATCCCAGGTCGTCGAGGATCCCGACGTGGTAGCAGTCTGACTTTTTCAGCATTGCCTCGAGATTCAAGGAGGATTTAGCTGCTAACAATTGCTGGACGAGTTTGAATGTCGGGACAAACAGCACGCGATACTGATGACGGATAATCAGCTCGTGAGCCACGGCGCTCAGATAATGGGTCTTTCCTCGTCCCGGTAGTCCGAAAGCAATGACGTTCTCGCGTCTCTCCACGAAACTTCCGTCGATGAGTTGCTTGAGAGTTCTTCGAAGCTTCTGTGAGAGCTTCGTCTCGTCGAGAATCGCCAAAGTCTTGCCTTCGGGCAACTTCGCCTTTTTCAGCAAACGCTCGAGCTTGCGACCGTGGCGCGCCTCCCATTCCACTTCGCAGAGGCGCCGCAGATATTCCGGGTAGTCCCAGCTCTCTCCGTGATCTCATCCAAGGCTGCTAGAGCATCGAAGTCAAACGAAAACTCCGTAACATTGGCGCCATCGCCTTAAGCGTCACTTCTTGTTTCTGTGTCATTGTAACGGTAACGTTAGTCTTTGTCTTCGATGAGAAGATCATCGTAGGCGTTTAGATCCGCCTCCAGAGCGTCAATGCACAACGCTCGATGGCTCGTGCTCTCAGGGGCGCCGAGCTCACGGCGCGCCGCGTCCAGAGTCAGGGCCCCTTGCTGCATCAACCTCGCCACGACCTCTTCCACGCGTTTCTGCTGAGACTTCGGCAGCGCAAGGGCTAACAAACCCAAATCATCGCGTTCGGCTCTCCCCTCGGAGAAGGCCGATTGGAAAGTGTCGTAGGCTTTCCTCCAGATCAGCGAGGGAAAGAACTGCTCGCGGTAGCGACGAAACGCGCCGGGCTTTCTTCGCAGGGCCTCCAGCAGGTGTCGCCAGTTGACGTAGGTGCCGCGGTCTCCGTAGCGCTTTTCGAGAATCTCCACCACCAATCGGCCGTCCAGAAGCTCGATTCGATCCTCATAGAGATGCGCTCGAAGCCGTGCGCCCGCCCATCTCGCCGGCACCGAATAGCCGATCTTGGCCACGCGAACCACTCCATCCTTGCTCACCCGGCAATCCGATACCTCGTACTCGGGCAGGGCATGACTCGGCAAGGCGTGCATCTGTTCGAGGGCGAGTGCTTCGCGGCGATTGCCATTGCGTTCTTGGCAATTGCGAGTCAGGAAGGCCTGATAATGTTCCTCGCTCTCGAAGTCGCGGTGACCGCGCAGATCGAGACTGTCATTGAGGTAGGATCTCAAATGGCCGTGCGCGCTTTCGACGTCACCGTTCTCATGGGGCGAGCCAATGTTGGTTGTCGCCGCCTCCATGTCGTAATGCGCTAACAACAACGCATAGGCCTCGTTAATGCCCCGCTGCCTCTTGCCTCGACGGAGTTGGTGAGTGGCCGTCGAACTGTTATCCGTCTGACATATCGAAGTCGCTTTGCCTAACTGAAACAAGGTCGCCTGCAAGGTTCGCTTCAGGGAGAGAAACGATTCGCTGCGCGCCGGTATGGCCCACTCCCAGTTCGAGAACGGCAACACTGTGTGGCAGAGCAGATGCACGAAAGGCTCTCCGGCGATGGTGATCCCGAGGGACTTCCCCTCAAACCAATCCAATTGCAGCTGTTCTCCAGGGCGATGTTCTTGTGGAAAGTAGAGTTCCGGTGTCTCGCCGTGCTGCTGTCGCCATTGCTTGAGTCTTCTTTGGAGGGTCCGCAGCAGACGACCATCCTCGAAGCGCTCCGGATGGCGTTGCTGCAGTTCGGCAAGCAGGCGCACCGCCTTGATGTTCGGGCACTGCTTGAGTAGGCCCTCGATCTCTTTCCAGACGCCCTCGAAGGGATCCTCTCGCGTCCGCCATGTCCGGGGGCCGCGACGGCCTTGGGGCGGCCCTCCGTGGATACACTTGCGGGCTGTTTTTCGGTCGATGCCCGCCTTGCGGGCGCTTTCACTGAGGTTGTCGGTCTCTCGGTAGACTTTCATCAATTTCCGGTACTGCACGGCGCTGATCATCGCCGTGCACCTCGCCCAGGCACCCCAGCGCCGCCCCCCTAATATGGGGAATCTTAGTTGTCGTTACCGGGGAATTCTAATTGTCGTTCTACATGAAGTCGAAGAATGCAGTTGTGGCTACTGCGCGCGAGGAACTCACCGGGACTTGCCGCTCGACCCACACGGGGCCACCGCTCACCGTGTGGGTCCCAGGGTTCGGTCGTTTGGACTGGCTCTGCACTATCACTTCGGGGTGACTCTACGCAAAGTTTCTCCGATTGTTCGCGAGATTTGCGGCATTGATCTCAGCCAGAGCGCCCTGACACAAGACGCCCTGAAATTGGGAAACGGCGATGGAGCGATCAGCCAAGAGGCGGAGCGAATCAAAGCAGCCATCCAGCCATCCGATGACGTCAACACGGATGATACGGGATGGCGAACGGGGGGCAAGACGAGTTGCCTGATGGGATTCGTGAGCCGCCAGGAGAATGCGGTGTATTTTCAGATTCGATCACGCCACCGAGCCGAAGAAGTGGCCGAAGTCATCACGGCGGCCTGTGAGTGTGTGCTTGGAACCGATCGGTTCCGGAGCTACGACGCGGAGCGATTTTCGCAGATGGACATGCAAAAGTGCATGAGCCATATTGTGAAGAATCTCTCTGAAGTTCTGGAGAAGAAGCGAGGGCGGGCACGAAGTTTCTGCGAGGGACTGAAGAATTCGCTCCGACAGTGTCTGAGGCTTTGGCAGCAGTACCACAACGGCGAGTCGACTTTAAACCAATACGAGGAAGAGAGCTTGAAAAAGATCTATGAACTCGATCATTACCTGCGGGACCGGACGCTCAAAGATCCCGACAACCAACGCATGCTCAATGAGCTTGGCCGGCACTTTGACCAAGGGAATTTAACGATGTTCCTGGAGGATCCGGAGGTAGAGCCGACCAACAACATCGCCGAGCGGATGCTCAGGCCGGCGATCGTCGCCCGCACCGCAAGGTGTCGCAATGTTCCAAGACGGAGCGGGGAGCCAATGCCTACGCGGCATTCGAGAGTGTGCTCTCGACTCTCCCGCTGCGAGGAGCGAGTTCCGTATTCAAGTCGCTTGCCAAAATCATCGCAGGCGAGCGTACCCTTGCATGAGATGCCTGTGGCGTTTGCTGGTTAGGAGCGCTAATCAGTGACGTTTAGCCGGACATAGGCTTCACTGAGAGCCTATGTCCAACTCCTCAAAACCCGAACCTTTTTAAAAGAGGACTAACTAACCACCCCCAAGAGGGCTTAAAAGAACCGTGTTGGTGCAAGCCCGGATTGCGGCACCAAAATGCCGTGAAATCAGAAAAAGCCAGCATTCTGGCGCGTGCTCGCCAGGCAGCAGCAACCACCGCGTGGGAGGTCTCTTTCGTGGCTGGTATCCACGGGAAACCCACGGAGAAACAGGCCGAAATCCTCCGGGGGATATCGCCGACGGCACCTATCGACACCAGCGGGAAGAACGCGCCAAAGAGCAAGCCGCCGAACATTTGGCTTCGATGATTGCAAGCTCTGTGCTGCGTTCTGCGGGCTTTTGATGCGTTCCGAAAGGAGGGGGGAAGAGTTCGTCATCATCCACCAAGATCCATTTCACTTTCGCTTTCTGAGCAACGCCCACAGCAAGCCAATCACTGCCATAATAGCCACTCCGACCACCAACCAATTACTTGAGGACGTCGGTTCATTACTTGTGTCTGCCAAATCCGAATCCTGCGTGGCCGAAGGCCTGTGGTGATTCTGCGAGGCAGTCCTCGTTATCCTTTTTTGCTCAACTCCTTCTGCCCCGGCCTCGCAACGTAATCAGCAAGATGCTCCATAGCTACTATCAGTTTGGCTTCCAATGCCTGCCCGCCGGTGATTACGAGCGTGTGGTAAGCCTTCGTCGATTCTTTCACTGCCAAACCCAGGCGCGGGATGCTCATTTTGATCTGAAGGTCGATACCGCGATCAGGCCAAGTAGCAATGAGAAACTCCTCAGACCCTCCTGGTCCAACGATTCCAAGGCCTGCATAACCATAGAGTCCTTGGTTTAGATCAAATCTCCGCACACTTGTTGAACCTTCAGCAACGCGCTCTTTGCATTGTTTCTCAAGACCGGGCTTCAACAAAGCCCCTCGCTTCGCGATGGCGATGCTCGTTGACGCAAACGTCCCATCATCAGATTCCATGCCAATTACTTGGATTAACTGCCCATTTGTCTTCTCCGCGTACTTCGCGCTTCCATCCGTAACGCTTAACCCGCTCGATGGATAACCGAGGGTTTCCGCTATTTGGTTGGCCACAACCTGAACGTCTTGAGCTTGGGCGATTGATGCCGTCAGAAGACTCACGAAGATAGAATATTTAATAAGTGCCGTCATCAGTATGTGCCGTTCCATGTGTTTACAAAACCAGTAATGAACTCCACTCGTGTAAAAAACACTCCAGCAGTCAACAGCAGTCAACAATTGCGACAACTTCAAGTCAAGCTCTGTCCATCGTTTTGAGGGAACCCATGCCTTGAAAACCTTTCCAGAGGTCCGCCGTCAGGCGCTGACTCCGACCGCTGCGCCTCGGGAGAGCCGGGAAGAAAGGCATTCACCCGCCGTCGGTTTCGCGGGACCAGCGGAAGGTTGTGTCCCTCATCGCATTGTGTCCCTCATCGCATTGTGTCCCTCATCGCATTGTGCCCCTCATCGCATTGTGTCCCTCATCGCATCGAGCTACCTCGGGCTGGCTGGGGAGGTCTTCGGGCTGGCTACGGGAATGAATTCGGTCGGATGGGAGCCGTCTCATTCTCCTCAGGTTGAGTCGGAAGCCAGGATCCCCCGCATGCATTCCTCTCCCACCCGAACACGTCCCCGGGCCGCCGCCGTGGCGAGGTTCGTTGGGAGGCATTCCGAGAACTTCAGGCCATCCAGCCACTGTTGTGCAATGGGAAGGATCTGAATGGCATCCGGATGGGCGAGGGCTTCTCGAACACTGACCATGACCTTGGATCCATCGGTTTCCAGGGCAAACTGGAGGCTGAAGTCATCGACTCTTGAGGAGAGGTCGAGGCGACTCTCGATGATTGAGGCGAGGGTTTCATTGAGATATCGTCCCGCGAAGGTCCACCAGATCAGGTGGTTGTCGGCTTGATCGTAGACGCAATTCATGCTCCCGACTCCGCGGCTGCGATACTCGATTCGTAGGGCATCCATCTGGTCGATGCACCGCTTCGACCAGTGGTTGGAATGTGCGTCGGACAAGAGAACCGAACGAACCCCTTGCGCCATCTCGTAGGAGAGCCCTTGACCGCTTCCATACCACCGGGCTCGCCCTTTTTCCCTGCTGGGAACCACGAAGATGCGTCGAAGTTTGAAGTCGATTTCCGCGATCTCCCAGGCTTTTCCGCTGAGCGTCAGGGGGCGGCGCTCCTTTCCCTCTTCCACGGCCACGGTGAGCCAGTCGACCATGCCGATGCTCTTGTTGCCGTGCACGACCTCGAACAAGGGCGGTGATGTGAAGACGGAGATCAATTCAAGGAAATGGCGCCTCCCGAACCGCTTCTCCCCCTCGTCGCCGATGGAAAGCAATACGCCATCGTGAAAGATGATCTCACGGCGTATCAAGTGCTGGATCAATTCGAGAACGTTTTCCTCCGGAAGCTCTTTGAAAGCGGGAAGCTGGCCTAGCCATTCCTGCCAGCCATCGGTTCGGATGCCTCCGGTCTGAAGGATGAGGGCCAGGAGTTGTTGGACAAAGAGATGATAGGGATCTCTTGGGGGCACGATGGGCTCGACAAATCCCTTTTCCCAAAGATCAACCAACGCCGTCGCTTGAAGCAGGGCCACGTCTGAAGTCGCGAGGAAAAGGCAGTTCCGTGAGGATCCGGGCCGCCGTCCGGTGCGCCCGATTCTCTGAAGGAAGGAGGCAACGGTTCCCGGAGCGTCGATCTGAATCACGCGGTCCAGATCACCGACATCGATTCCCAGCTCAAGCGTGCTCGTCGCCACGATGACGCAGTTGGATTCCGAGCGGAAGGCGGTTTCCGCCTCTCGGCGTTCCTCGGCACTGAGGGAGCTGTGAGAAACGAAGGTGTCGATTCCGTGTTCGCGCAGCATCACGGCCAGCTCTTCCACGCGCCGGCGGCTGTCGCAGAACACGAGCCGCTTCTCCCCAGCGTGCAATTGGCTGATCACGTAGGCGGCGTTCTCTAGACTCGCGACATAGTCGACGCAGACCTCGGGCTCGATGCTTGCGGAGTCCACAAAAACCACCTCTCGCTCGCCAGGGCAGTGGCCGGCCAGCCAATCCAGAAGTTCGGCGGGATTCCCGACGGTTGCGGAAAGCCCGATCCGTTGAAACTCTCGGCCAGCAAGCTTCTTGGCGCGTTCAACGACAGCCAGTAGGTGGGTGCCTCGATCATCTCCGGCGAAGGCGTGGATCTCGTCGACGATCACCATACGGACCTCCATGAGTAGCTCCTTCAATTCGCGTCGCCGCGAAATCAGCATGACTTCGAGGGACTCTGGCGTGGTGAGCAGACAGACGGGCTTGTTCGCCTCGATCTTCTTGCGGTCGGCCGTGGACACGTCCCCGTGCCAGAGTCCGACGCCATGACCGACCATGTCGAAATACGTCTCGAGGCGCTCGTGCAGGTTGTTGAGGAGAGCCTTCAGGGGGCAGAGGTAGAGAATGGAGGTGCCGTGCCAGTCCTCAGTTAGCATTCGCGAGATGGCCGGGAGGATGGCTGCCTCCGTTTTTCCGCCGGCGGTGGGGGCCAGGACGAGGGCATGCTCGCCACGGAGGATCGGAGCGGCGGCGAGTTCCTGCAACGGCCTCAAGCCTGGCCAACCGAGGGTATTGACCAGGTGATGGCGCAGCAGGGGGTGAAAGGAATCTGAGGCCCGGGCATTCACAGATTGAGTTCGATTTCATCCGGGGAGTTCGGTGCGATCGCTGAGCGTTCGGCGTCGTTCAGCTCTTCTCCCGCGATGACCGGCTTGTAATGGTCGCGCGGGCTGAATTCCGGATTCATTTCCACGATGTCGAGGAGTTCGAGGACGAGTTTCTTGAGGAAGATGCGTGGCGCCAGGCCGACCTCGCCGCCGAGACGTCCCGCGATGCCCGAGGCCAGTGCGGAGATGATTCTGTCGTCAACCGTGGCCTGAATGCGCTCGGCGTCCTCGAGTCCCGAGACAAAGATCGCTCTGACTTTTCGCCCGACTTCCACCAAAGCCTGATGTTTGAAGGGCATCAATCTGATTTGAGGAGCGCGAGGGTTGTCGAACCGATCCTCTTCATGAAACTCGGTCGCCAGACGTTGAGCCAGTGGTTGAAGCTTCTTGATGCCCTGCGGTCCGTCGAAGAAGATGGGTGTGCCCGTGATCACCAGCACCAGCCCTGGGAATCGACCCGAATCCAGCTCGTCGATGAACTGGCGGAGAGCATTGAGCCCTTTCGCACGCACGTCGGATCGGACTCGCTGCAAGGTCTCGACCTCGTCGAGCACCACGACGAGACCTGTGTTTCCACTGTCTCTCAAAACCGTGAGCAGGCCCTGAAGAAATGTCAGAGCCCCGTGGTGATCAATTTCTCCCTTGATCCCAGCCGCGCGCTTGACCTTTGCGGACACGTTGGATTGGCCGCCGAGCCAGGCGATCAACCCCTCCGCGGTTTCGGCATCGCCTTCGGCCAGAGCCCGGCGGTATCCGCGGAGCCCGGCGGCGAAAGCTGGCGCGGTTCGCGCCACCTCTCCCAATCGCTTCTCCATCAGCTTTTCGGTCTGCTCCAGGACCTCGGATTCCGTCTGGGCACCCGCTCGCATCACGTCCTCCTCGAGTGAGTAGAACCAACTATCGATGATCTCTCGGAACGCTCCCTCTTGAGTTCCCGAGAGGCTCAGACGTTCGATCAAACGTCGATAGACCGTCTCGAGGCGATGGAGCGGGGTCTCGGTCTCCGAGATCTGCACCTCTGCGGCGGCGAAGTTGCGTTGTTTGGCCCGTTCCTGGAGCCAGCGGGAGAAGAAAGTCTTTCCGCATCCGTAGTCTCCTCGGATCGCTTTGAAGGCGCCGTTTCCAGTCTTCACATGGTCGAGCATCTCATCGATCGTCTTCTCGAAACGCACGAGGCCGACAGCCAATTCTTCGAGACCACGCCGTGGCACGGTGCCTCGGCGAAGCGCTTCCAGAATCTCCCGCCGCTTTTGCGTGCTGATTACCGATTGGTCTGCCGAGGAGGATTCCATGCTGGGTGGTGCCCCTACAGGTTGAGTTGAAATTGGATGGCCAACAAATTGCGATCCAGCCTGACTGTCTCCGGTTGTTGTCGGTCGAGTTTCAGGATCTCATAGCTATCGACATTGGTGAAACGAGCGATCCTCGAGAGAATCCCTTGCATCCGGAACGAAGGTTCTCCGATGGCGACCGCCAGGGAGTTCACCAGCAGATGATCTCCATTCGCATCGAGAGCTGTGAGCACCTTCCTCAGGTGATCCTTGTTGGGGCCTGCTCTGCCGAGAAGCTGGTCTTGCTCCGCGAAGACGTCAGACTCAAAGAAGGCCTCCAGCCACTCGGAAGCATCTGCCGCCCGCCTGGGTTTGGTCTCGGCGGGCAGATCGCGAAACAGCGGCAGTTCGTCCACGCTCTCGAGGTTCTTCTTCGCCTTCTTCTTGGGTTTCGGTCTGGCTGGCACTACCGCGGTAGCGGGGGTACCGGTTCCGGTGAGCACATCTTTCCAGTCCCACCAAATG
Source organism: Verrucomicrobiales bacterium (assembly GCA_965204485.1). Taxonomy (GTDB): domain Bacteria; phylum Verrucomicrobiota; class Verrucomicrobiia; order Verrucomicrobiales; family DEV007; genus JAACDM01. The sequence goes on along the minus strand of CBDBEZ010000022.1, from coordinate 42,123 downwards.
GGTTGGGGCAAGTCCACGGCCTCATGTTCGGGGATTTCCATCCCTGGTGGGGAGAAAACCCCGAGTGGAACCAGTGCTTCCAGGTCGCAGGCGCCACCATGATACCCGCCGGCCTTGTTGCCGTAGCGTAGCGTCTCGGTAATGGGGAGGACGACTGAAGGGCTCCCGATGGCAGCCTCGATGCGCTGTCCGGTGAACACTCGCTCGCCTTCATCGAGGGCTTCACCGAAACGATAGCGAACCTCACCGTCCGAATCGGTCGCCATGGGTTTGGTGTTCCCGATCTCTGGGATGTGACCGTGATCGCTTGTTAGGACGATCACTCTTTCACCCTGGGCGGCCGCCTCGAGAATGGAAGGCAAGATGCCAATGCTGCGCACGTCCCAGTCCAGCGAGAGCTGACCACCCGTCTTCAACTGATCGTCCATGGCGTTGATGACCATCGCCACGATGCGGTGCTCCTTGCCGGCGAGGGCGTCTCTAGCCTTGGAGGACAGGGAGGAGCTGTCTTCGGAAACCAGATCTCCCTTGGTGAAGAGCACGGGTTTTTCCCGGCTTCGCAGATCCGCGAGGGCAGGATGCTCGCGAAAGGCGACGACTTCCGTCTGCCGCCGATCGCTTTGGATCTTGCCCGCGAACAGCGCCCAGCGGGATTTCTCCGTCACACTGGGCAGGACGCTGAGGATCGTCTGCGGAAAGGTCGTTCCGGCCTTCCGCTGCGGCACCAGACCCGCTTCCCTAAGACTGCGGGCCAGTTGGTGAAAAGCCGGGTAGTTCATTCCGTCCATCACGAGCAGCAAGACGGGATGCGCCCGCGCCACGGAGGGCACGCATTTGGTCACCGCCTCCTCGATCGGGATCACTTCCGCACTGCTGTCTTGGTTGTCGTGGTGCCAATGACAGAGATTGTCCCCGAGAACGATCTGGGACTCGATGCGGGCTTTGGCGTGCCGGCGTCCCAGGCGGCCATAGGCGACGTTCACTTCCTCTAGCCGATCGCCCCAAGCGAGGGCGAAGCGGGCCCAATCGAGAAACGAATCCGTGGCAGAGAATCCCTGCGTGGCCTTGAGCAGCCCGTCGGTCGCCCGCCGTTTATCGGCGAAGTTTGCCTCGTAAGCGGCCAAGCGTGCGGCCATTTCCGCGCGTTTCAACCGGTGCTCGTGCAAGGGCGAGGGAGCGAGGCCATGTTCTTGAAGCTGAGTGAGACTCTGGGAGAGAGCCTTGGCTCCGGTCTCCCATTTTCGTCTCCCGAGACGCTCGAGGTCGTCGGCGAAGCGCCGCCAACGATCGTTGAAACCACGTTTTGACCAGGCAAATGCGTGGGTCAATTCGGTGGCCCCGATTCCCTCCAGGATCGCGTCCACTTCGCCCGAGAGCACCTCCCGTTGTTCCGGGTGACCGTTGCGTGCGACCTCCCCTGCCGCCCGGCTCCACATTTCGGCATCGCTGGGCTTGAGCTTTCTACCGCTGAGATAATTCTCGAATCGGACCTTGGCTTCCGTGGCCCCTTCTTCATGGAAAAGATCTCCGGCTGCCAGGCCCAGGGGCAGAAAGAGATGCGTTTGATCGGTGCGGAAGAGCGTTTCAAGACTTTGAGCGACGGCGCCGGCTCGCTCTCCAACCCAGGAAAAGAACGGAGGGATCAGTGCGTTGTCGAGGGACTGCACCGCTGCCCAACGCGTCTCGTCGAGACTCCACTCCAGAATCTCGACCAAGTCCGGACGCTGGTTCATGAGGTCTGGTTGCCGCAGAATCACGCTCCAGGCGAAGTCGAGGTCCAGGGTGCCTCCGGGAGCAGCCTTCCGACCGTGACCGAGAGAACCCTCCGTGACCAAGGCGTCGAGCAGAGCGTCATCATTGAGGATGCGCGGGTCGATGGCGGTGGCCTGGTAGATCTCTTTCAAAACCTCCCGTTGGTCTAGCATCAGTACCGTTCTGCCGGCGAAGCGCGCCCGCACGTCTTCGCCGATCTTGGAGTCGTTGACGCGTAGGAGTAAGAGGAGCCCCGCGGGACTTCCCGGGTCGAGCCGCGCAAGGAGGTCTCTCGCCTCAAGAAGGTCTCTCGCCTCAAGATCCGAGCGGCAAGGCACCACTTCCAGATGGAGGTCGTCACATTCGATCCGCCGTGTTCCCTCATAGTGGAAATCCGTGCGAATCGCGAAGACACGTTCCGATTCCCAGCCGGGCTGGGCGCGCCACCGGCGGACTTGCGCCTTCAACTGCTCTGGAATCAACGTCGGCATGCCAGATGGGTTACCCGTTATGGTCCGGCCTCTTCTCGATCTTCTGCTTGATGCCCGCCGAGGGAATCGAAAGTAATCCCTTCTCGAGGTCGATGGTGGCGTCTTCGCGTGCGTGCAGGAGAGCGTGGAGCGTGGGGGTGATCACGATCATGTTGGATCGCTCGTCTTCGCCACCCTGTCCGAGCGGTTTCACGTGATGCACTTCCAGGATCTCCTCGGCCAATGTTTCCGGAACCCAGGCAGGCAGACGATCCTCTTCCACCTGGCTTTGCCGATACAGTTTCTTGAGGGCTCGCACCTTCTGTCGATTGCGTTCGAGAGCGGCCTGGTCGTTTCCGTACTTGGCCCGGACCTCGGCTTCGTCCGAGCCGGACCAGGTCACCGAGCTTGGAGGTTCCGCAGTTACGGCCGCTTGTGGGTATTCGACCATGCTGACGCGCTCGGGTGCGGCGGAGCTTGGAGGTTCCGCAGTTACGGCCGCTTGTGGGGGCTGCCACTCGTCGCTTTCTCCTTCGGCGTTTGAGGGCTCGTCGCCGGCGGCTGGCTCGGGCGGGGCAGTCACCCGCGGTTTGCTTTCCCGAATCTGTTGCTTCAAGAGTCGCAAGGCTTCCTGGTTCACCTCGTGCACCAAGTCAGAGAGGGAGGTGACGTATTCGTTCCGCCTCAGACCCTTGATGAGATCGTTCTCCAGTCCCTTTGCCTCTTCCTTTAAAGGTGCATCCAGCGCGAGGGCCACATCGAGGGTCTGTCGATCGATGGGCAGCGCGCGGAGGACGGTGTCCGTCCGTTTGATGCTTGTTGAAATGGCTTCGTCAGGGGATTCGCTGGAGAAACCCGCCAGGGCGCGGACCAGCTCGCAACCCTTGTTCGCCTTCACCAGAGCCAGGAAGCGCTGGGCTTCGCGAGTGGACTGCAGGCGATCGAATTCGGTTTCGTCGAGCTTCTGTCGAGTCACTTCGCTTTCCAATCGGCTCGCCAGCTGGGCGACTGCTTGCTCGAACTTGGAGGCATCTTCCCGCACTTTCACGCTGAAATCATCGAGGGCTTGCGCGGTCAGCAGTTTGGGAAGATCGGCTCGGCCGAGGAGGGAATCTTGGATGCGCAAGGCCGCTTCCCATTCCTCGGTCGACGGCAGTTCCCTGGGCTTCATCCGGCAATCGTTCGGCAGATCCTTGAGAGTGGGCCGATGATAGGGGGCGCCCAGCCTGGTGAAGGAACAGTTCAGCTGAGCGGCACAGGCCAAGATGATCAGATTCTCCAGAATTGGCGGAATCCCCCAATCGATCCATCCCCGCATGTCCGAGACCGTGACGTCATCGAACCCGTCCGGCGCCTTGCGGCGGAAATGGTCTTTCCAGTGCTCGCCCGGAACAAAGTATTGGGGGGCCATTTCGCCGAGCTTGAGAGGATTGGCGATCATCCGGATCATCTCCCGCCGCGATCGCTCCACCTCAACGCGACCTTCGCTCTCTTGGAGCGCGGCCAGGAAGGTTTCGAGGACCCGTTGCACGTGGGCAGGGGTCAGCTTCACCCCTTCGTCAAAGACGGGATGTCGCGGATACTGGCTGGCGAGGGCCTGGTCCAGCAACTCGACCATGGCATCCTTGAGATGGGTGGCTCCGGGCACTCTAAACTGCAGACCGCTATCGAGACTCTGGAAATGCTCCACGCCTTCGAGCTTCCGCATCTGGTCCACCAATCCGGTGCGGTCTTCCCGAAGTCCATAGACCGTTTGCAGGTGGGTGATCATCCGGCTTCTCAGGGCGTCTCGTTGGTTGGTCAGGATGGACTTGGCCGTCGACTTGTCTTGCATGGAGAGATCACTGACGTAGCGATCATACGCATTCTCAGCGAGGATCATCTCCAGCTTCACCAGTTTGCCGAGGTCTTGAAGCGCCTGCTGACTGAAGAAGGAAGGGAGCCAGACCACGGTCCGCGTGGAGCCGCGTTCGTCGTGATATTCCCGGAGGCGATGTCGGTCGGCGGCGGGTCCCCGGTTGGGGTCTTCATCCATGGGATAGTCGATCACCAATTTCCAATCGCCGTCGTCCGATTCCAAGAGATCAAAATCCGCTGCCCACACATTCTTAAAAACCACCTTGCAGCGACGATCGGTGCCTCTCCAGACAAAGCCGTGCTCCAGCAGGAGAGTGTCCGGCTTCTCCAGTTCAAGCTGTTTGTAGAGGATCTCTTTCAGGCACCGGAGACGGTTTCCGAAGTTGTCCTCCGTGACGGCCTTGTCGATGATGCGTTCGACGTCAACCCCCGTCAGTTGGATGGAGATGGTGGGTGGAGTCGTCTCCTCCACCTTCAACTGGCCAACGCGTCCCGCCCACTCCTCCAGACGGCTCAGGACCATGGAGGCTTCCCGCCCGGGGATTCGGCTCTTGATGGTGCCGTGGTTGAGAGCGGCCAACCTTGCCGGTATCAGGCTGCGCAGGGTTTCCACCTCCGGCGCCAGAGCCGCCAGGAGCACGGTCTTGATCAGGCGATCGTCATTCCGCAAGGCGATCCTCTTGGCATCGTCTCTTTCCAGGGTCTCGGCCTCCTCAAAGCTCAGATCGCGCGCCTCTTCCAACATGGGCTTGAAGTTCTGCCGGTAGAGTTTGTCCGCCGTCTGAAAGTGCCGCTTCATGTCGCTGCTGAAGGCGTCGTCTCCCCGGGCGATCTGATCGTAGAGATCGCCCACCGGGACCAGCTCGCCTAACTGCATGGTGTCGCGTTGATCCACCAGTAACTGCAGCAGGATGCGGAGGGCTGTGCGCTCCCGTTGCAGCAGAGAGGAGACGGCCACCAGGGTATCGACCAGCGCGGGACTGAAGGGGTAAAGATGGCGCCAGGCTTCGGGGTCCGCCTTGGAAGTGAGCAGGACGTCCCGGACTTCTTGTCGGACGGCGATGGTCTCCTCGAACTTGGCGTCAATCAGTCGCTTTGCCTCGGCGTCTTTCGGCTTGAGCAGTCGCTGGGCCGCGATCTCGGGCAGGTTGCCGTCGCCCATGCGAATCGTCTCGAACCGGCCCTCGAAATACTGGAGCTGATCGAGGAAATTCAGGTTGGCGGCGCCGGCCACGTGCTCACCCACGAGTTCGCGCAAGTCCCGTTGCCGAGCGATGAAGCTGATGATGGGGATGGGGCGGCGCATCTGAGGCTGTCTCAAAACCCGGGTTTTCGTGTGACGGCCGGACGAGTGCAATATGATTGCTCTACTCCGTGGAGTTTTTCGAAAAAGTCGTTGGCGCCGCCGCGAGCGTGGGTATTGGTTTCGGTGTGACTCACATTGACGCTGATTTCGATCAACTTCACATCTTACCTCCCAGCATCGAGGACTGGGTCGGCCCGACTCACCCGGCGCGATTCATTTGTTGCTTTGTCGAATCCCTCGATTTGATGGATCTCGGCATTGAAGTGCGGGACTTCGGGACCGCTGGCCGTCCACCCTTCGCCCCGGCCCTGCTTCTGCGACTCTGGCTCTACGGCTATTTCAAGAAGATCCGCAGCTCGCGTAAGTTGGAGGAGGCATGCCGAAACGACTTGGGCTTTATCTGGCTATGCGGCAATCAGGTGCCCGACCACAACACGCTCTGGCGGTTTTGGAGTCAACATCAGAAAGCTATTCGCAACCTGTTCAAGCAAAGCGTGACGACAAGCTGCGAGATGGGGCTCGTAGGGCTGACCTTACAAGCAGTCGACGGAACGAAGATTCAGGCGGCCGCTCATGCCGGGAAGAAGTACGACAAGGAGGACCTGGCCAAGCGAATTGAGCGGCTTGACGAACAAATCAAGGTTTTGGAGGAGGAGATCGAGCGCTCCCAGGCCGGTGATGAGCAACCCTCCGCAGAGTTGCCAAAGGAACTTGAGAAGAAAGAGGTGCTTAAGAAAGCCATGCAAGAAGCGATCGAGACGCTCGACACCAACCCGACCGTAAAGCATATTCACCCGCTTGAACCTGAAGCGCGACGTGTGAAAGCCAACACAGGGGGAAAGCCCTTTGGATATAACGCCCAGGCCGTCGTTGATTCGGAGAATCAAATTGTGGTGGCCGCCGATGCTGTCAATGAGGCCACCGATTTGCGGCAACTAACGCCGATGTTGGATCAGGCTGCTGAGAACCTGGCCACTTATCAGCAAGAGCAAGAGAATGATGGCAAGCCGGCCAGCCAACCGGTTTCTCTCGGTGACGCCGGCTACCCGAGCGCTGAACAAATCGGCCTGGCAGAAGAGGCCGGCCATGAGGTGGTGATGCCTCTGCCTCCGCAATCAGTCAACAAGAAGGACGAAGAGTATCACGCATCGAACTTCGTCTATGACGCTGAGGCCGACGTGGTGACATGTCCCCAAGGCCAATCGCTCCCCTTCAGGCGTGAACGAGTCAAAGAAGGTGTTCCGGTGAGTGTCTATCGCGGCGCTCCGTCGACCTGCAAGAATTGCCCCGCCTTTGGAGCATGCACGAAGGATCGCCACGGGCGGACCATCGACATCAGCCCCTGGAATGCGTCGGTGGAGAGGCACAAAGAGAAGATGAACAAGGAAGAAAACAAGGAGCTTCTCAAGCAACGGGCAGGAATCGTGGAGCCGGTATTCGGCCAGATCAAAAAGAACGGAGAGTTCTGGCGCTGGACATTCAAGGGATTGGAGAAAGTGAGGACGCAGTGGATGATGCTCTGTACGAGTTGGAACTTGAAAGTGATGTATCGGCACTGGATGGCCGCCCAGAACGCGCCAATCGACGGAACAGGAAAGCAAGCCAAAGCGGCCTGAAGTCGCGCTGGAGCCGAGGTAGCCGAGGTAGATGCGCTATTCGCGCCCTACCGCGTCGCGATAGACGAAGCTCGGTCGAGAGGGCACCGCGGAATTCCGCCGGAATGTGAGATCAACCATCATCGAAACTAAAATTCTCATATTTTGTGAGGCGGTCCTGGGCCATTTTGAGACGGCCTCATCTCCTGCGCCTCGACCAGCTTGGCGAGTTTGTTCACCTCTTGGTTGAGGAAATCCACGCTTCCCGAGCGGCTGGCCAGCCAGAGAACGAGTTCGTCGAGGAAGAGAATGACGCCGTGGTAGCCGAGCTTCTGGGCGTGTCGGCTCAGGGCAGCCAGGCCCTTGTCCAGATCGAGGTACTCTCCGTGGTGCTGGATGGAGGTGATCAGGTGCTGCACCAGGTCGCTGACGAGATTGCCATGGTCTTCCGAGGTCGGGTCACTCGCTGCTTGCTCGTAGCTCTCGGCCGTCCAGCCGCCCGAGAGCGCGCCCCAGCGATTAGCGCCGCCCTGCTGGCCCTGGTTCAAGGCCGCGAAGAAGGGCTCGTCTCCCATGCGATCACGCAGGCTGGCGGCGTTCTCGAGGATCGCTTTCGAGCGGAAGAGGGGCGGTACGGGAGCCTCAGGATGATGCTCGGCCACCCAGTCGACGTAGCCCTCGAAGATCCGGTCTTCCAGGGTCTTCGCTCCGATCATGTGATAGGGCACCATGAGGAACTTCTTGTCGTGGAGCCAGGCATCGTGCTTGGTCACGACCGGCGCGAGCTTGGGCAAGGCCCGGGCGTCCTCGTTTCCCCGCAGCAGGAGATTGAGGACGGCCATGAAGTGGGATTTGCCCGACCCGAAACTGCCGTGGAGATAGGTGCCGCGACTCTTGTTGGTATCGAGCGCGCCCTTGATGAAGCTGAGGGCGTCGTCGAAGTTCTCCACCAGGTCCTTGGTGACCACGTAGTTCGCCAGGGTCTTGCCAGGCTCGGCAACACCCGCCGTCAACTTGAGGACGAAGTCGTCCTTGTGGACCCGTTCCTGGATGGGGATGAGATCTCGAATCAGCATGGGAGAGAAGCAGAAAGGGGTCAGCCGTGATTGATGGATTGGAAACGCGGGATGAATGCCGGCCCACGGCCTTGGACGAGCACTGTCGAGATGACGGTAGGCTTGCATTTCTTGGAGAAAAAGACGACCCTCAGCCCAATGGCCACGGCAATTGAGATCCAGTTTCCCGACGATCTTCTGCGGCTCAAGCTGCCGGATGGCGTTAACCGTCGGCTCCAGAGCTTGCTTGACAAGCAGGATGAAGGGATTGATCTCACGCCGGAGGAGCGTTCGGAGGCCGAGGGATTGGTGACGCTGGCTGAACGCCTGTCGCTACTTAAACTGCGTGCCCGACGAGTCGGGGAAGCCTGATGGCCCTCAGTCGGGCATTGAGAAATCAGGTCATTCTTCGGGCGGGACACCGTTGCGAATATTGTGGCCTGGCCCAGGAAGGACAGGAAGCCACGTTTCACATCGACCACATCGTCCCCGTGGCGGAGAAGGGAACAAGCGAGATGGCGAATCTCGCCCTGGCGTGTGTCTCCTGCTCGTTGAAGAAGGGAGCCCGTTTGAGGGTTTCGGACCCAGCGACCGGCCAGGCGGTGCGCTTTTTTCATCCGCGTGAGGATGCGTGGAACGAGCATTTCCGGTGGAACGGTGCCGTGCTGGAAGGCGTCACGGAACGGGGGCGAGCCACGGTCCATGCCTTGGAATTGAACCGGCCGTTGATCGTGGCGATCCGAGGCGAGGAGACGCACTGGGGCCGCCATCCCCCTCCGGTCTCTTGAGTGGGGCAAAAGGGTCGCCATCATGAGGATTCGGCTCCCAGCCGGATCCTCTCGATGCCTTCGTCCGCGAGGCGGAGGGCGTGGCGTTCGGTTTCGTAGAATTGCTGGTAGGTGGTGGAGATGCTGTCGCCGTACTCGGGATCGAGGTCGTGGTGCCACTGATGGAGCCAGGGGAGAAGATCCTTGAGACCAGTCAGGAGGGGAGCGAGGCGTTCGGGATCCCAGCCCCAGGTTTCGGAGGCCAGCTGGTAGTAGCTGGTCAGGGCCTTGGCTTGTTGGGCGTGATCCCAGCCGGCCCAGGCCACCACGGGTGAGGCGTCGTGACCGCCCTCGGCGCCGGGGTAGAGCACCCAGCGTTCCTTGGGCACGTCGCGTTTTCCGCGGAGCTTCCAGTAAGTGTTCTTGGTGAAATCCTTGCCGGCATACTTGGGTGGCACGGGGATCTCGCCGATCTCCTCTTTCTGGGCCCGACGGATGCGAACGATGCGCTCTTCCTGGCTCAGATCAGGATGTTCGCGCCGCACCCGTTCTTCCACGGCGTCTTCCCGCCGCTGGAGATCCCAGGTCTTCTCCCACTCGATCCGCTTGCGCAGCCCGGCGGGCTTGTAGCGCAGGGCGGGTAGAAAGGGGACGCTCTGGGCGAGGACGAGTTTCTCCACCAGCTTGGCCACCTCGAAGTCCGCGCGACCGGTGAAGACGGTGGCGGCCTCCATCCATTGGGGATCGGCTTGCGCGACGCCGGCGAGTTGGCGCACGCTGACGAGGCTCGCTTGGCTGCCTCCCGGGAAACGAGCGCGGAGGGGCCGGATGCGCTCCCGCTTGGCCGCGGTGGCGGCCTCGTCGGCGCCGTCGATCATGCGATCGGCGTCGTGGAAATAGGTTTCCAGCCGGGTGAGGAGCCATTTCTCGAGGGCGGCCTCTTGGCGCTTGGCGCTTGGCCCAGGGCTCCAACGACGTTTGTATTCGGGGCGCTCGATGAGGTTGAGGTTTTTGTTCGCCTCGATGAAGGCGAGTCGGCGCTCGACAAGGGCGCGATATTCGGCTGGCCAGTGTGCGGGCAACTCGGTGATGGGCTGGGAGCCCGCGTCCTTGTGCCGCTCGAACCAGGTGGTTTCCAGTGCACCCTCCGCCATCTGTCTGGCCATGCGAATCTCGAAGGCGCGCTCGCCGAGAGCCAGCGGCGGAAGGTCCTGGAGGCGGTCCTCAGGCCACTCCAGGTCGTCGTCGGCTTCGATGAGACCGTAGTGTCGGTAGCATTGCCAGTCGAGTTCCTCTTGAAGCGTGATCATGCGGGCGCGAAGAGCGCATGCCGCGGTCTCTGATTCAGTTAGGGCGGCGGCGTTGACAGCGTCTCGTGCGGCGAGGGCGTCCGGGGATTGGGCGGAAAGTTCCCGTGCGAGGCCATCAAGATCCCGGGGCGGGAGCAGGGGAGAGCCGGCGGGGATGGGGAACTGCTTTAGCTTGGTGCCGTTGAATTCGTACCAGTCAGAGAATGGAACATTTCTGCCCTTGCAGTGGAAGACCTGCTTCATCCAGAAACAGGCGACGGCGCTGTTGAGGAGGCCCAGGAGCCTGAAGTGATCGTCCTCCGTCGCGTCCGACGGGAGCAAGATCACCGGGGCGTGACGATTGAATACAGTGCCTATGTTAGCAACTGCAAAGTGGTTGTGAGTTGCAACAAAGGCAAAAGCAAGGCCTATCTGCCGGCTAAATCGCCGCGGGTAAAACTCCGAAAGTTCCCACCAGTTGAGTCCACGCTCCTCGATATACTTTCCAAATAATCTCCGGAAACGTAGCCCCGTTCGGACACTCCAAAAGTGATGTAAAAGGCTTGCGGAGAGGTCGCCGACTGACTTGCCGTCGCACTGATCGTAAGGGAAGAGACATCGGTCTGAAGAAGTGATGATGTAATCTCGAACATCTTCTCCAACAACGTAGGGGACGACGGACTTTCGAAGTCCTTTTCTTTCAGGCGTGACGCCTGAAAGGACGAAACTATCATCGTCACCGGTGGCTGTCGTCCTTCCGAGTTCTTCAATAATTTTACCCATCGTTTGCCTCGCGCAGTTTTCGACTACTTCCATTACTTTTGCTGCGCCGCCTCCCTGTAAACTCCACGGATGCTTGTGAAGCTTCTCCCGCTCGGTATCCGCCGCGCTAACGAACTCGCTTTCCGATCCCGGCTGGTCGACCTGACCGAAGATGGCGCTCCAGACTTTGCCCTTGGCGGGGTCGTCCGGCGTGGCGGGTTCACCTTTGATCCCCATGACGGTGCGCACGGTGGTGATAGCGGGCTTAGCATTGCGCCCGAAGAGGATTACGGTGGGCGTGCCATGCCCGGGAATGTAGGCGCCGCTGGTGTCCAGGACATGGGTGAGATCCCATTTCGGGATGTGGTGCTCGATGAGCTTCTTGCCGAACTCCCGTTTCATGAAGGAATTCGACGTGATCTGCCCAGTGAAGCCGGCGGGTTGGCTGCGATCGCGGGGGCCGGTTAGCGCAAGATCAAAAAAACGCTCCATGAAGGGCACGGAGAGCGTGTACTGACGGTGGCAACTGTCATAGCGTTTTCGATAGAGCTGGTTGAGTGCCGGGTCCTTGGCGGTGATGTAGGGCGGGTTGCCGACGACGGCATGGTATCGCTGGCCGAGGATGCGATGCAGTTCCTTCGGATTTTCAACCTCGAAGTAATGGGCCAGTTCGTCCTTGAAAGCCTCGTCGCCGCTCTCGAACTTGTCTTGCCGCTCGATCACGTAGGGATGGCCCTGGCTATCAAAGCGGGCCCCGTGCAAGAGCGAATCCCCCACGGCGAGGTTTACCCGAAAGTCGGGCGCGTCCTTCAAGCGCTTGACGTCCACCATGCGCCAGGCGGCTAACAAGAGCCGGAAGCGGGCGATGGCCACGGCGAAGGGGTTGATGTCCACGCCGTGAACGGACTCCAGGGCTTTCACCACCAGTTCCCGGTCGCCGAGGTCGGGCCGCTCCTTTTGCCAACGCTCCAGAAGGCGTCGGAAGGCACCAAGAAGGAAGTGGCCGGAGCCGCAAGTGGGATCGATCATGCGCAGTCCCTTCAGCCCAAAGGTCTCGATGGCGGGATCGAGGGTGCGGTCGAGGATGAATTCCTCCACGAAGTCCGGCGTCTGCAGAAGGGCGAAGCGCTCCCGGGCAGCGTCGGAAAGATCCTGGTAGAGATCGCCGAGAAATCGAGTGTCCCACGCCGGGTCCTGAAAGGCATGCGCGAGCTGGCCGGAATCGGGAACGATGCGCCGCCAAAACGTGAGGAAATCCCGGGCGGCGTCCGGAGAGATAGAGGCATTCCAGAGAGCGTTGTGCCGCTCGCGCAGCAGCGCGCCCATTCCGGGAAGGCGACCGACTTCCCGGAAGATGTGGGCCAGATAATCGTTGTCCGAGTGGGTGCGGTGCTCCCGGAAATAGGCCGTCCGCGTGTGCTCGGCCCTCTCCCGGTCTTCGCCGAGACCCGAGAGATAGGGGCGCTCCAGGAGACCGTTGTCCTCGAGGAAGCGAACGAAGACGCAACTCAGAATCCAACCCACGGCCGACTGTGTCAGCTCGCCGTCGCGCCAGACCTGTAAGGCAAAGGCCGTGCGGCCGGCCTTCTTGGCGGTCTCGTATTGCTCCCGCAAGTGGGCATTCAGCTCCGGGTGATCCTGACACTGTTGCCGCAAGTCGTCTTCGAAACGGACGACCCAGGGTTTGAGACCGGAGAGCAGTTGTTGGCGATCGATGGGCATGGTCAGCAATGGGGGAAGCAGTCTGGCATCACCAATGGCGGTTCTCCGTTTCGCATGGAGGCGTGGCGGCGACGCGATGGGCGTGGGAGGGCGCGATCGCCTGTTCGACCCGTTCACGGGCGCCCGCGGAGAGTCTCTGGATGCCAAAGGCGCGTGCGATCTCCACGGCGGGATCGGCGCCCGAAACCTGATGCAGGGCGGCCCGGAGTTCCTCGGCCGGGATTTCTTCCATCCGGCGAATGGAATCCTCATTCGCCGGGCGGCGCATCGGGACACCGGCGGAAACCGCCTCGGTATTCAGCCAGACGAAGAGGCCATCGACCGGGTCGTCTCGCAGGAGGTAGTGGGCATCGACGATGTCCGCGACGCGCTCGCGAATGAGGCGTCCCGCCCGCTTAAACCCGTGCAGTCGCGCGATCCGCTTCACCAAGAGGTCGTCGGCGATGGGGGACTCGCACTCCAACGTTTTTTGGATCAGGGAGCGCAAGATCGGCGTGTAAGCGTCGTCGTGGAAGCGTTCCGGATCGAGTTGGTCAAGGAACTCGGTGTAATCCGTCGCGCGGTAGGCAGTGAAGGCTGACGGGGCGTTGGGTGTTGGTTTCGGGTGCTCGAAGGATGGTGAGGAGTGGCCGTCCGATGGTGGCGGTGCCGAAGGAGCCGGGGGCGTCGGCCTTGGGGGTTCGAAGGGCTCCGCCCTGGTCGAAGCCGCCGCGGGGGGCGCCGCGATGACGTCCTCTGGCTCCGCCTCGGGTTCGAGGGATTCGACGGGGGCGTCCATCCGTTGGAGTTCCAGCTCCTTCACCTCAAGTAGTGCTTCGTGCAGGCGTTCCGTTTCCCCGGCCGGGTCGGTGAACCAGTGCGTGGACCACACGCGGCGCAGCGTCCAGCCAAGCCCTTCGAGCACGGAGGCGCGTACCTTGTCGCGGTCACGGGCGGTGGCGGCGCTGTGATAGGTGGCGCCATCGCACTCCACACCCGCGAGGAAATCTCCCGGTCGGTCCGGATGGACAATCCCCAGATCGACGCGAAACCGGGAAACTCCCACCTGGGGCACCACTTGCCAACCCTTCTCCTGAAGGCGTCTGGCAACGGCTTCTTCGAAGAAGGATTCGTAGCCTCCCATCGAGCCGTGGACCGCTTCTCCGAGGGCGCGCGGTCCTCGCTCGGCGAACTCAAGGAAGTGCTTGAGATCGCGAACGGCCCGGGCGCTGGTCCGGTTGAGATCGATCATGGAGGAATCGAAGGAGGTGAAGGCGATCATTTCGCGCCGGGAACGGGTGAGGGCGACATTGAGCCGCCGCTCGCCGCCGTCGCGGTTCAGCGGACCAAAGTTCATCGACATGGTTCTCGCTCCGGGCTCGGTCGGGCCGTAACCGATCCCGAGCAGAATCACATCACGCTCGTCTCCCTGCACGGTTTCGAGATTCTTGACCACGACGGGCTCGGAGAGGGAATCCTCGAAGAAGGGTTCGATCTCGGGGTGTTCTCGTCTCGCCGAATCTAACAAGTCCTCAATGAGTTTCTGCTGTTCAGCGTTGAGAGTGATGATGCCGATCGTTTGCCCGGAATTCACGAAGGGTGGATGGAGGAGCCGGCGAACGGTCTCCGCCACGATGGCTTCGGCCTCGATCTGGTTGGTGCGGGATTGGCCCTTGGCGTAGACGCCGTGCACGTGGCGCCCGTGCACGGCGCTTTCCCGGGTCTCCGCGGCTGGGAAAGTGACCAAGCTCCCATCGTAGTAGCGGTGGTTGGAAAAGGTGATCAGACTCTCGTGACGGCTGCGATAATGCCAGGTCAAGCTGTGGCGAGGAATGCCCGCGGCCAGGCACTCGTCGAGGATGCTCTCTAGATCGCCCTCGACGTCCCCATCGAACTCACTCTCCGAGACGCCGCGCTGAAAGAAATTGGTCGGCGGCATCTGGCGAGGGTCTCCGGCGATGACCACCTGCTTACCGCGCGCGATAGAACCCACGGCGTCCCAGGGGGCGATCTGGGAGGCTTCGTCAAAGATGACGAGGTCGAACAAGGTCTGCTCGGCCGGCAAGTATTGAGCGATGGAGAGGGGACTCATCAGCATGCACGGCGCCAGACAGCCGAAGGCCTCGCCCATCTCCGAGGCCAGTTGGCGAACCGGCTTGTGCCGGCGTTGTTTCTGCAGTTCGTGCTTAAGGATGCCGTAGCCGTTCTTTTTCCCCACCTGAGACTTGTCCGGGAGTTGGCCGGCGAGACGCGCGCGTGTGTATTCCACCGTGAGCCTGGCGACCTCATCATCGAGTCGCCGAAACTCCTCGATGCAGTCCATGTGCTCCGCGGCGACGAAGTTCCGAAGGATGGGTTCCTGGTCGATGGTCTGGGCGGCGAACCATTTCGCATAGGCCGTGTGGAAAGCCGGTTCCAAATCTCCTTTTCCAAGAGACCGCTCCTCGATGCTGGTGACGAGTGGCGCCAAGCCGGCCTCCACGGCATCGCGCCGGACGCGGCGCCAGGCACACCACTGACTCAGGCGAGGGCCATGGGCCGTGATGGTCTCGCAGGCGGTCTTGAGGTCGTTCAGCGAGAGTGACTCGGGATCCGTCAGGGCACAGAGAGCAGCAAAGCGCGTTTGGTTCTCCTGGAACTCGGAAAGGGCGCCTTTCAGACTGCCCGCGGCGATGGCAACGGCCCCATCGGAATCGAGAAGGTCATTGGCATCCACCACCAAGCGCTGAACCGCGGCCTTGAGAGCGACCATCTCCTCGGGTCCGGTGACCAATCGGGGCAAGGCCTGGCGCAGTTCCCCCGCGATCTCCGTGGCCTCGGAAAGGACCTCCACCTGGCTCTTGAGAGCCGCGTGGCCGGGGAGGTCCGCGAGCATCGGTGCCAGTGCATCCATCTGCTTGAGCATCGCTTGCATTCGCTTCAGGCGAGCCAAGTCGGCGGGCACGGCGGGCAATTCAGTCGCTCCCCCCTGCGTGGCGAGTGCCTTGGCCACTTTCTTCCGTGCGAACTTTGCCAGGATCCAGAACTTCCCGTCGGCCGCCGTCCACTGGGATTGGATGTCGTCCACGCCAACGTTTCGAGCCCCGTCTTCAGCGTAACGAACCGATAGTCGGCTCTCCACTTTGCGATACTCCGCCAACAAGGCGATAAACTCACTGGCAGCTTCGAGCTTGGCCGGAAGATCGGCGGCGAAGGCAAAAGCGAGATTCCCGCCGTGGGTCTTCAGGATGGTCGTGGCGAGCTGGTGGAGAAGCTCGAGGGAGTGAGTGCTCTCCACGGACATCGTCAACTGGCAGGATTGCAAAAGGCGATCTCGAGCCGCCTGGAGTTCGGCGATCTTGACGGGGATGGCGCGGGCCATCGCGAGCACCGACTCCTGCCAGCCGTGAGACCACTCCGTCTGCTCGATGATGGAGAACGCACTGAGCGCATCCGCAAAGGCCTCGTGGTTGAGATCGAGCCGACGAGCGATCTCTCGCATCTCGTCAAGCGCCTCCGCCGCATGCACCGTGCCGCTCGCCCAGCTCAGGCTGGGGAGGGATGGGTGATGGTCCCGGGTCACCCGTCCAATGGCTTGATGCACGGTCCAGCCGTTCGGGTGGCGGTGGTGCAGGCGGGCGCAAACGGTATTGAGATGATCGCGCAAGATCTTCAGGCGGGTGGTTTCGCTCTCCCAATGCGCCTGGTCGTGATCACCCCGCGTGTCCCAGGCGCGGTCAAGTTGTTGAAGGATCTCGGTCTTGGAACTCTTGTGAGAGTGGACTTCGAGGCAGAAATCGGCCAGCCCCTGTTTCTCCAGCCGACGGTAGACCACGTCCAGAGCGGCCATCTTCTCGGCCACGAAGAGAACGCGTTTCCCGAGCGAAAGGTTGTGCGCGATCATGTTGGCGATCGTCTGCGATTTTCCCGTGCCGGGCGGGCCATCGAGCACGAAATTGCAGTCACGGCCCGAGGCGACGACGGCGGCCAATTGAGATGAGTCCGCGGGCAGGGGGGTGAACAGTTCGGCCGGTGAGACGTGATTGTCCAAATCTCGCTCGGAGGGATACTCGGAACCATCGGTGAAGGCTTCCTCGCCCCGCTCGACCAGGTGCTTGACGACTGAATTGGACGTCAACTGCTCGCGACGCTCGGCGAGGTCCTTCCACATCAGGTATTTCGAGAAAGAAAAGGTGCTGATGGCGGTATCGGTGATGACCTCGAATCCCGGGATCTCTTTGACGGCGCCGCGCACACGATTCCAGACCCGGTTCACATCGATGCCACTGTCATCCTTGGGGAGGTCACCGGCGAGATCGGGAAGGTCCAGGGCGAAGTCCTGCTTGAGGAGTTCGAGCAAAGTGAGATTGAACCGCGGCGCGTCTTCATGCGCGGCCATGGTCACACCGGAGAGGGCGCTCTTCCGTTTGAGCCGGATGGGAAGCAGGATGAGCGGTGCACGGTAGCTGCGTGGGTCCTCAGGCGCCTTCTTCCATCGCAGGAAGCCCAGAGCAAGGAAGAGGGTATTGGCGCCGCCTTCGGCGATGTCGGTGTTGGCCTTCCGGTAGAGGTCGATCAGATCGGCTTCCAGTTTCTTTGCTGGCAGCGATGACAGGACCTCCTTCGACTCCAGTGCCTCGCGGGCGTACTGCTCGCGGAGATCCTCGCGATTCTGCTGGGTGTAGAGGGCGGCGTCTCGACCTCCTGTTTCCAGATCGGGGAAGGGCGAGATGCGAATCGTTTTGCCCGCCGCAAGGAGATCCTCCAACCCGCCAGGGTCCGGACACACCAGCGGCACGTGCTTGCTTCTCTCCGGAAGGTTGAGCAGACGATTGCGCGCGGTCAGGTCGAGGAGCTTTCTCTGCCACTGGGCCACGCGATCGTCAGCGGTCTCGGGCTCCGTGGTGATCTCGACGTCGAAACCAGGGAGCGGAGGAGCTTCCTCAAGGGACTCCGCAGGAGGCGGCGTCGACTCGTCTTCTGCATCCTGCCGGGTGGGTCTTCCGGCCATGCCGAGGGGCCGAATCCTTCGCATCCGTGCCCGCCGGATATCGATGGCCAAGTGGAAATCCTCGTCCGTCAGGCGTTTGGCGGTGGCCTTCACGGCTTCACTGAACGCCGGCACCGGTGACTGCGTGACGAGAGTGGGCTCGAACACCAACATCTCGTCGAGTTCGATCCTCTTCCGCACAGCGGCGGCTTCGTCGGTGGTCAGTTGAGCGAATTCCTGGGGTTGAAGCCAGACGCCAACAAGGGCGTGGTCTTTGGAGAGAATGACGAGCGGATTCAAACCCGCTTGCTCCAGGGCGGAGGCGAAGAGCATGGACGTGTCCAGGCAGGTCGCGACCTTGCCCGCGAGAATATCGCCCGGAGTTCTCACCTTCTGTCCCTGGCGCTCGAAGCTGGCAGGCGGGAGTGTGTATCCCAAACTGAAGCCAGCGACGGCGGACCAGATGGCCGAAGCCAGCTCCCAACTGCGGCTCCGGGATCGTTTCTCGTAACCATCGATCCCCGACTCTTTCCCTGCGCGGCGGAGAACGTCACTGGCCGCCTTGAGAACCTTGTCGACCGCGGGATCGTTGGGCATGCAGAAAGCCGACAGCAGTTCAGGCATGGAACCCGTGCCTCCCCATTGATTTCGAGCCAGCAATTCGATTGAAAAAGTCGCGCGAGCGAGCGATTCGCCCTGGATGTCATCCTGATAAACCTGGATGTCCACGGATCCACTGACACTTTCCGTAAGCTCGGCCAGGAGAGTCGCTTGAAGCTGGATTTCCCGATCCTCAAAGCGCAGTTCGCTCTCGCCTTCCAAGGCGTCGAGTCGCCAAATCTTGGGTTCGAGGAAGTGTGGGCTTGCGCTGAGTTTGACGAGCAGATTCTGGAGTGGTTCACTTCCCTCGTTCTGGAGAGTAAGATCCTGGAGAATGGCGACGGCATTCTGATGAGAAGCAAAGCAAATCTTGGGAGCGAGCGTGGCGGAAATGATCAGGGACATGGCGATCAAGAGAAAGGCTTTGTTAGCGACGCGCAGGCACGGTGAATGTCAGGAGGCTTTTCCTCGGTGAAAGTTTCTAGCCCAGTGAGGCGTGAGGCGTTCGAACTGCGCCTCATTGGTGATGGGAACGGCCTCGCCACACAGAGTGGGACTGAGCTCGGCCCCGTGACCGGGAACCAAGAGCCACAGGGAGTGTGGTCCCGATTGGGTGCCGGCGTCATTGCGCAGGGAGTCGATCTCGTTCATGCGGCCGTATCTGGCAAAGATGCCTGCGTCGGTGAGAAGGACGTCGCGCTGGTAGTCCCTCAACGTTTCGAGCACCGACGGGAGGGAACGCCGCACCAGTTCCTGCAGACGCTTCCAGTCGGTGCTACCGCTCTCCGCCGCGTCTGCTTCAAGCACCACTTCCCAGGGGACGCCCAGCTCTGAGGCATTCTGCTTCATGGCCTCTAGGAAAAGTCGATTGGCGCTGAGTGGCGTGAGGCCGAGCCGCCCCAGCTGATGCACGGCATCGTTGAGATATCTCGGATCGATGGTCAAGACGAGGTAGGAACCCTCTGCTCGTGCGCGTGAAAGCTTTTCTTCGAGACGTTGGGCCTCAGCGACCTCTTCGCTGACGGGTTGGCCTGGGCGGCGATCAATCGTCGGGGCGCGAGTTCCGATGGTGTAAGCGCTGCTACCCGTGAAGCCGGCGTGCTTCGACTGGTAGGCGCCGCGACCGTCGTCGGCGGTCGCGTTCCACTCCAGAGGAAAACCAATGCTTTCCAGGAGACGATCCAGCTCGGGACGTTCAGGGAGAGGGTCGGCTGCCGGGTAACGGCTCGCTACGCGACCGCGGATAGCCTCCACCGTCAGCTCTCGCTGACCAAAGAGCGCGCTGCGCGAAAGGGCGAGCGCTTTCTCCGCGGCGAGGCTGAGCGGATAGAGTTCGAGGCGACTGTTGACGCCTACCTCGGTGTTGACGGCGGCGGCGAGATGGGCTCGTCGCGCCTGATCCGGCTCCCGCACGCCGTCGACATTCGTTTCGGGAAACGAGACGGCGCTCAGAGTTTCGATCACCCGCGTGGCCGTGGGCAAGGGATCCCGGAAAGCCAATTCCTTTCCAACGGCGCCGAGCTGTTCGGCGAATTCGACGTAGGCGCCGTCCACCGCCAAGTAAAGGATTCCTCGACGGCGGGACTCGATCAGCCGAGGTGACTTGAGGGCTTTGTCAGCTTCAATCGCTGCCCGCGTGGCGATCGAGGCCATCCGAAGTGATTCGGGCTCGGCTAGGGTCGAACCGCGAAGGAGAAGAACGAACCGAATAAGTTCCTCGTGAGTGGTGACGCCACCCTGAGATAACAGAAGGGTGTGGATGTCCTCGCGAAGCTGGGTGATCGGTGAAACCTTGAGCCACCGTTGGCGAGCCTTGGTGATCACTTGCCCGACACGACCCCGCGACACCTGGACCTGGACGCGCTCGGCCAGGTCAGTTTGGCTATGCCAGCGCAACGACGCGGGGTCATCTTCGTCAAATCGCCAGCCGAGAAACCATTCCTGAACCTCTCGTTTGGTGCTATCCTTGCTGCCGGAGGAAGAAGCGAGCCGACGAGCCATGGCATCCACACTGATAAGTTCGGGCTCGACAGGGGTGTCCTTCGCGGCTTCGTCCACTCGTTGGCGGGACTCGAAGTCTGGAAAGCGCTCTCGCAACTGCTGGTAAAGCTCCACCGCTGCCTGGCGCGTCTTGTAACCGACGCCACGGAGACGCCTCAGGCGGCCGATCGGATAGCGGAGCAGATGGGCGATGGTGATGATCTCAAGGCGTTCGAGGACATTCCGGAGACGGACGGGGCAGTTGAGCAACACGAGCTGCGTGTCCGGCGTGGCGGTGCTGAGGATCTCCTCCCGCGAAGCTTTGGGTTGGCCGGCTCCATCCTCTTCAGGTGAGGTCGCGGGAACCTCGTCGATCTTTTCAAAGAGGTGTCGCCACGCGGTGAGCATCACCTCGGTATTGTCAAAGCGATCAGTGACCTTGCGGGCGAGTGCTTTGCGAAAGAACCTGAGCATGCCGTCGCGGAGAGACTCCGGGAATAGCTCGGGCCGAAGCGTCACCTCATCGTCGATGAGATGGGGAGCGCTGCCTCCGTCCCCCCAAATCGGGAAGACGCCCGCCCCGCAGGCCATCTCATGCAAAGTCATGGCCGCGCTGAAACGCTCCGCGTGATGATCCCAGCGGTGAGTCTTCCGCAGGGGCAGAAAGGGGTCGAGGTAAGGCGGTGTTCCTAGTCGAGTGTCCTCGGCGGGACTGCTTGCCAGGGAAAAATCGAAGAGGACCAACTGAAGGGGCCCCTTCCGCACAGAGCGCACGCCAAGATTGTCGGGCTTGATGTCTCGGTGTCCGATTCCCAGGCGTTCCAGTTCATCGATGGTCTGGAGCAATTGGACGCCCCATCGCTCAAGCATGTCGATTTCCAGCGGGCCTTCTTGTTTGAGGCGGTGGGCGAGAGAGGATTCGCATCCACCATCCTCCGAGGCATTGGCTGAGGAGAAGGCGGGCTCCATCGTGAATCCCGTGACCTCGCCAAAGTTGAGAAGGTCGAATGCTCTGATCACGTTCGGATGACGAATCTTTTGGATGGTCTCGAATTCGCGTTTCAGGCGATCTTCGTAATCGTGCTTGCTGGCCACCTTGAGGACGCAACGCCTGCCATCCCGCGCCTCGACCAGGAGCACCTTGGAGCATGAACCGCTGCCCAAGTCTCGCACCACGCGGTAATCATGATCTAACAGATTGCCAGGTTTGGCGATGCGGGGATCAGCGACATCCGCGGCGTCTGGAGCGGTGAGATCGTCCCAGGCCTCGTCGATCCGTTCGAGGATCTGCTCAGGTAGGTAGCGGAGCGTTCGCTCCGAACAAGTGGTGTGTCGAATCAGATCGGCCAGCGCGGGCACGACGCCGTTCTGCACCGCGCAGATGTCGAGATGCTTCTTTTGGCGGAGTTTCTCGTCCAGATCGAGAAGGGAATCCGCAGGCAGTTTGCCGCTGAAAAGGTAGTAGGCGAGCGCGCCGAGAGAGAAGGAGTCCAGTTCCTCTCCCTCGATGTTTTGCCCCGATACTGCCTCCGGCGCAAAAAAGAGTGTGGCCTCTTCCTCGGCGAATTGATCGGCGTGGAGTGAGGTCGAGAGCCTCCCCTTGGTGAAGTGACCTGTCGTCGAGGCATCCACGAAGCCAAGATGCCAGCTACCAATTTGAATTTGGGGAACGTCATCCGGGGCGTCCTTGGCGCCCGACAGCACGATGAGACTCTGCGGAGAGAGCCCGCGGTGAATGACCTGCTTCCGGTGGGCGTAGGCGATGGCCTCGGTGACCTGCCTGAGGATCTCCAAGCTAACGTCCGCCGAAAGAGCGTGCTCCCGCTCGGCGAGGAAGTGATCGAGCCGCTGGGATCCTTCCTGCCAGCGGAAGACCAATGCGGGCCCGAGCTCGGTCTCGGTCAGGGTATCCACGCGCTGGATTCCGGGGTGGTCGAGGCGTTCCAGGATCTGAAACTCCCGCTCGGCGGCCCGACGAAGGATGGCGCGCTCCTTGTCTCCCTGCAGGCCCTCCATGTAGACCCGGATGAGCCGGGGACCGGACTTGGTCCGCACGTGCTGTCCCAGCCACTCCTGATACGTCTGCCGGGGGCTGTCGTAGAGCAGCTCGTTGAGGAGGTAGTCGCCGGCTTTGCGGGTCTTTTTGACGGGCTGAAGGCTGACATCCTCGACGGCGGTGGAAAACGCACGGATCTGGTCCGTCGAAATCGGTGGCCGTCGATACGTCTTCAGGCCCGTCGCTTCCCGCCGCGAGATGGCGCCGACGATGCCCGGGACCGATCGATCCTCCTTGTCGCGGACACAGACGCCGATCGAGTCGGGGCCGTGGAGGTCGAGAACGTTGCTGTCGTCGGAGCAGAAAACGAGGGGCTCGATCCAGGGCGCCTTCGTCTTGCCGCTTCTCCGGAAGGCGCCCCGACGGCCCAGGAGAGATTTCAGTGCCTTGCACTTGCGATTGGCGAGGGGCAGTGGGTTGTCACGGGTCTTGTAGTCGGTGCCGTGCCGCCACGTCCAGGTCCCACCTTGGCTGGAGACCGTTCCGGGAATGCTCTTGATCTCGATGAGGAAGGCGCCCCAGGGGCCGATAACGAGGAGATCGACTTCGTAAATGGCTCCCGTTTCGGACCGGAACTCGAAGTTCGACCAGGCTTGGAGCGGTGAGGACGGCGGAAGACGCTTCTGGATAAACGCCAAGGCCTCGCGTTCCCAGGGGTATTCGGATTCCGAAATCGGGTCCCACCGTGCCATCTCAGAAGCCTTTTTGAAAGAGAATTGGTGGCTCAGGGGAGCGCCCAGTGGCGTGCGTGATGTCCGACTGGAGGACTCCGGAGGGACTGTCCAAGAACAACGCGCTCGAAGCCCTCCAAACGATCAATCGGCGGTGGTCTCTGACGGCTTCAAAATCGTGATCTCGCTCTCTGGTCTCAAATCGCATCCCTTCGTTGGCATGAAGCACAATCAGCCCGGAATCGCAAGGCGGAAATCCTTGAACCAGCGGATCAGACTGGGACCCGTGGGCAGGGCGTCTCTCGGAAGCAAGCCGGTTCGAGATTCGCGAACCGATTCTGTTGGGAACACTGGCGATTCTCGCCGGAAGGAGCTTCGAAATAGCTGCCATGATTTCTGCAGAAATGAGAGCAACCCTTTCTCGTCCGGATCGGGCCTCTAGATCGCTAAGAGCTTTCGTCGGATACGACGTTGAGCGGATGCGTTCCGTTGTTAGCTGGCTGACTTCTTCGGGTAATGCACTTGGGGCGAGCGGCTCGTCTGGAACAACGTTTCACCATCTCGTCCATTGGAGCCAGTTTTGGAGTGAGTTACGGCGATTCCCTCGCACTGACGTGAATGATATCCGGCATCCACGACTCCGATCGATTTCGAGCAACGATCCAACGGGAGAAACCTTAATCACATCTGACCGATAAATCAGCTCAGATGTGAGGCTCAAAGATTCCGACAACCAACGCATGCTCAATGAGCTTGGCCGGCACTTTGACCAAGGGAATTTAACGATGTTCCTGGAGGATCTGGAGGTAGAGCCGACCAACAACATCGCCGAGCGGATGCTCAGGCCGGCGATCGTCGCCCGCAAGGTGTCGCAATGTTCCAAGACGGAGCGGGGAGCCAATGCCTACGCGGCATTCGAGAGTGTGCTCTCGACTCTCTCGCTGCGAGGAGCGAGTTCCGTATTCAAGTCGCTTGCCAAAATCATCGCAGGCGAGCGTACCCTTGCATGAGATGCCTGTGGCGTTTGCTGGTTAGGAGCGCTAATCAGTTACTACCGGGCCATGAGCGCCCTGGGCGACGAGAAAGCCATTCCTCTGTTAGAGTCCTACGCCAGCGATCCCGATTCTCAGGATGGGCGGGAGGCGAGGCGCGCGATCGAGCAAATCCGCAAGGAAGTGGGGCCTCCGGTCCCGGAAGAGGTCAATCGCCTTCGTGGCGAGGTGAACGATCTGCGGTCGCAACTGCAGCAGTTGAACGGCGACATCAAGACACTTCGGGAGCAATTCTGGGAGAGCTTCAAGGAAACGGCGAAGGAACCCGAAGAAGCATCGGCGAAGGAAGCATCGGCCCCATGAAGGGGGGCGGGCGGTGCGAGGCGAAGGCTGAATCAGTATGCCGACCAGGTGGGGAAATGGTAGGAACTCGGTCGCGAAACGGCCCTGTCGGGGGATGTAGTGGCCGGGAGGGACGACGGTTTGGGCGCGAGCTCGGAAGTAGGGCGGAGTCTCAACTCCGCCGGGGTGCGACCGAGATGGCCAAATTGGCAGGACCCCGGTCGCGCGGCATAGCGCCGTACGAGGAGAATCTGTAGCGGCGGGGAGGGACGGCGTCCTCGCCGTCTGGGGTGCGACCGAGATGGTCACATTGGCAGGACCCCGGTCGCGGCGCAGCGCGACCCTCCCGGAGTGCTTGAGAGTCGGCTTCTGTCAGACGAAGAGTTCGGCCGCCACCGGGTCGACGAGGGCGCGGTGGTTGGGCGTGAGCTGGTAACGGTCGCGTGTCAGCCGAAGGACGCCCTCCTCCGCGAGCTCGACCGCGCGCTGGCGGGCTTCCGGCCACAGGACGTCGGCGCGAATGCCCTCGGCGGTGCGCAGACGGAGGGCCACGCGTTCGTTGTGGCGGGCGGCTTCCGTGAGGGTTTCGTGGTCCGTGAGGAGGGGGGTGTGGTTGAGTTGTAGGAGGTGTCGGACGTAGAGGGCAGTGTCCGGCACATTTCGCCAGCGTTGGCCGTTGACGGTGGACACGGCACTGGGACCGAGCCCGAGATAATCGCTGCCTGCCCAGTAGGCCTGGTTGTGGACCGACTCGCAGCCGGGAAGCGCGTAGTTCGAGATTTCGTAGTGACGGAAGCCGGCATCGGTCAGGCGTTCATCGGCAAGATAAAAATGGTCCGCATTTTCATCCGAGTCCTCGGTGAACGGGCTGCGGCCGAGTTGCTGGAAAAAGGGGGTGTCTTCCTCGTAGGTGAGGTTGTAGGCGGAGAGGTGGTTCGGTCGGAGTTGCAGGGTTCGATCGAGATCGGCGGCCCAAGCCTCGAGGCTTTGGCCAGGGAGAGAGAACATGAGATCGATATTGACCACGGGAAAACCGGTCGCTCGCAGGACTTCGTAAGATTCCGCCGCCGCCTCCGGGGAGTGGTCTCGCCCGAGTATTTTCAGCAGGGATGGCTGCCACGACTGCACGCCCAGGCTGACGCGCGTGACTCCCTGGTCGTGCATGAGTCGCGCCTTGTCGACGTCGAAGGTCATCGGATTGGCCTCGATCGTCCATTCGGTGAGGTCCTCCATCGCGAGATTGGCGTGAAAACCGGTGAGGAGGGTTTCCAGATGCGTGTGGCTGAGGAAGGTGGGCGTGCCTCCGCCGAGGTAAATGGTGCGAGGGCGAATTTCAAACCGCCTGGCGAGGTGTGCGAATTCGGCTAACAGAGCGCTGGCGAGGGTGCCGGCGGAGGTTTCGCCTGGTTGATGCTTGTAAAACGCGCAGTAAGGGCAAATTCTGTGGCAGAAAGGCACATGCACGTAGAGATGGCGGACGATCATCGGAGAGGGAGACCATTCCATGAAAGGGGTAAGACGGCAAGAGAGCGGGAAGCGCATTTGGCGGGTGACATTCTCAAGGCGGTCTCGCGGTCCTTTTACCTCACTTTAAAGCTTTTGCCGGCGCGGGTTCGCGGGCCGATTTGCTTGGGGTATTTGCTAGCAAGAACCTCGGACACGATCGCCGATACCGAAGTGGTGCCGGTGGACAGGCGGTTGGGTTTTTTGGACCGTTTCCGCGAGGTGGTGGAAAAGGGCGAAGGAGGCGAAGACCTGCAGACCGATCTCCAGGTGGAGTTTCAGCCCCTCCAGACGGACCCGGGAGAGACCCGGCTCTTGAATCATGTGGTGGAGGCCTTGCAATGGTTGGCGGCGGTCACCCCCTTCGAGCGGGAAGCCGTGCGAACAGTCTTGCGGGAGATCCTCCGAGGCCAGTCGCTCGATTGCGAGCGATTCGGGGAGCGGGGCGAATTGCGGTGTCTGCCGGACGCGGCGAGTTTGGAAGAGTACACCTACTTGGTGGCCGGATCGGTCGGTGAATTCTGGACTCGAATCTGTTTTCATCACTGGGATGACTTCAGCCGAGAGCCGGAGGATCGGATGATGGCCTGGGCGCGTGCCTATGGCCGGGCTCTGCAATTGATCAATGTCCTGAGGGATCTGCCTCGCGATCTGGAGAATGGGCGTTGTTATCTGCCAATTGGTGAAGCGAACGGAGACGCGTGCCCAGAGCCGTCGCCGGCTCTCTTGCTGGAGGCCTGTCGGCCCTGGGAACGCCGTTGCCGAGAACAGTTGGAGGAGGCGATGCGCTATTGTCAGGCCGTTCGTCACGTGAGGCTGCGCTACGCCACGGTGCTTCCTCTCTTGTTGGCGGAGCGGACGCTCGCCTATCTGAAAATCGCTTCCTGGGAAGAGCGGCGGGGCGGAATCAAGGTGGGGCGGCCCGAGGTCAAGCGCATCATGAAACGGGCACTGTGGGCCAACCTCGCCAAGCAGCGATTGCCTGCCTATGTTGAGGAACTGCGCCGTGTGGAATGATTGTCAGAATCGTCTCATCGCGGCCGTGACACCGATCGCGCCGAAGGGGTGTTCACTGGGTCTCCTCTAGCGGGTGCGCCTGACCTTGGGCCGGGTGCGGGGAGATCGACTGCGAGATCAGCGGATGATGACTTCAGATCCTCGCTTCAAGTAGCGAAGCAGACGCAGGGCGTCCCAGTTGGTGAAACGGATGCAACCGGCACTGTGCGATCGCCCGATGGTTTCGGGAGACCGGGTTCCGTGGAGTCCGATTCCGGTCTTGCTAATGCCGGCCCAAAAGACGCCGACGGGATTGTTGGGCCCGGGCGGGAGGAGAGGAGAGACCGCGTTCTCCTTTTTCAAGCATGCGTTGATCCCATCAAACGAGGGCATGGTGATCATGTTGATCACGGTCCAGCGGCCGCGAGGGACGAATCGAGGTCGGCCGTGGGTGATGGGAAAGGCCGCCAACAAGCGCGTGCCCTCGTAGAGACTGGCCATCCGTTGAGCGGTGTCGATGAAAACGTAGGCAATCCGGGTGGGCGATTGGCTCTCTGGAAGCCGGTCCTGAAGGTTTGCCGGCAAGGTCCTCGATGCGAAAGACCTCTCGGACGTTGGGGACGATGACGAGATCGCCCGTTTTCAGGTTGGCGAGGTCGAGATGAGGATTGAGGTGCTCGAGAAAGCGGGGATCGGCGTGATAACGTTCGCCGAGAAACTCGGCCAGCGAAGTGTAGGGCAACCGGCGCCACTTGGCCTGGGCCGCGGCGGTGGCGGGAAGATCGCCTACCCAGTGGTGATCCTGTGAGTCGATCCGGTGAGTGATGAAGATATCGGGCAGTTCGCGTTTCGCGCGGGCCCACACCTCGGCCGGCGTGGGGGAAGCTTCGGGATCTTGGAGACGATGATAGGCGACGGCGCGCTTGGTGAAGGTGCCAAGGCTGCCGTCGATCGGCCCGGGGCTGAAGTGGTGGTTGTCGAGATAGATCTGGAGCCGGGTGATCTCGCCGCGATCACGGGGCAGGCCGTCGTCGGCATCCTCGGCGCGGGCGTTCATGGTGGCCACGCTGATACTGATCATGGCGAGCGTGAGGATCTTCTGGAGGAGACAGCGGTTCAAGGAAGCCAGTGAGTGGAGGACAAGGGCCTACCTTCCTGCGGCGCGTGAAGCGAGGCAAGCGCCAATCCCACAGCGATTCCGTAAGACGGCGTCGGAAAGAGTCGTAATGGCCTGAATTGGTGGGTGTTGAGCGTGTTGAAGCTGGCGCTAAGAGGGCGAACAGTTTCGTGTGGCGGTTCTCGGGCGAATTTCGGAGGGCTCGAGCCGCGAAATGGATCCCCCTGTCGGCAATAGGCAACAGGAAGCCAGACCGCTCCGATGGCGGACGTGAACCCAAGGTTACCGAGAGCGCAGGGCGGGCGTTCCTCAGCCCGGAGCCGGTGGCGGCCACCATCGATCCTCTCGCATGGAGGCGGCGATTTGACGGGCAAAATAGATGGCCGTGTGTCCACGGCGTATCTCTGGCTTCAAGTTGCGCTTGTGGAAGCAGTGGAACACGGCGTGGGCCATGAACATGATCAGCCACAGAACGAGAATGGAATTGGGATGATGGTGATAGCAATGACCGGAATGCCAGCGGGAGCAGAGTTCGTTAAAGCCTTCGTTTTCGACCTTCCAACGGTCGTGCCCGAAATGGAAGATGGTCTTGGCATCGGCCATTGAGCGGGGCATGGTCGTCGCCCACCACCAGTGGCTATCGATGGGAGTCTCGACCCAATCCCCAGCGACGCGCTCGCGACGGATGCCAGTCTCATGGGAATGAACAACGCGAAGAGGAGTGTGAATGGATTCAGTGCAGAAGCCCTCAGCCTCTTGTAAATGAACGTGCCGCGCGGGCTTGCCCGGTGCAGCCGGAGTCTCAAATGATTCTGGCTCTTGCTCCTCAAGGGGCAGGAGCGTGCGGGCTTCGGACAATAGCTCAGGCTGATTATCCTTGAGTACGGCAACAAGGTATTTGCCGTGGTCTTCAAGAACTCGTGAGTGGGAAGTTCTCAGACCGGTTTCTCTTTGCCTGGCGTGTCTGTCTGACTGCGTAATAGAGCGATCTTCGCCTTGGATAGTTCAATGCTCAGATCGATCAGTTCGGTGGTCAGTTTCTTGAATTTCTTGTACTCCTTTGTTTCTTTTCGTAGTCCCTTCACGTGGTCTGGCCAGACGTGTTCAGTCCGGCTCCTCATCTTATGCGTGTAGCTCAGTTGGTAATACACGCCGCGCTGGCGTTGTCGATCTCGGTATTGCTTGCTGATGCTCCCAGGCCGCATTGGCCCGATTGCAGCTAACTTTGCCGCAAGTTTCTGGACTCTTTTTTCAGTGATCTGATCTTTTTCATGGTCATTAGCTTATATATGCGAATGTCTGGGAAAATCAAATCATTTGTTATGGATCTCTGGATTTCTTGGTGGAATATCGTCTGTTTTCTGCGACCCGCTTTCTCGAGAGCCCGCACCTTTCTCTGGTTTCTGCTCGTCTTGGCCGCTTTCTCCGTGCGCAATGACCTCCTCGGGGTTTCCAGTTTCGTCCGCGCTCTCGGTTTGTCAGAACACTTCTATGAGCACTTACTCCATTTCTTCCACAGCAATGCCGTGAAGACGGACCGGCTTGCAGAACTTTGGTTCGCCATCGTGATCAAGCACTTCCCTGTCTACAAGATCGGTTGTCGCCCCGTCCTGGTTCTCGACGGCATCAAGAAGTCCAAGGAGGGCCGCAAGATGCCTGCGGTGAAGTATCTGCATCAACAGTCCGAGTCCAATTCCAAGCCTCACTTCATCATGAGCCATTCCTTTCAGGCCTTCGGCGTGCTCTGTCAGGTTGGCGGATACTTCTTCTGCGTTCCGGTCTGTGCACGCATTCACGAAGGTATCGTCACTTCAAACCGCGACAGGAGAACCTTGATCGACAAGGCCAACGAGATGCTCGCATCCGTCTGTAGAGGTCAGGAGTTCGTCTTGCTGGCCGACGCCTACTACGCCAACGGAAAGGTGATCCGGAGCACCAAGGGGCGTTCCGGTGTGCTGGTCACGAGGGTTCGACGCACGACAACCGGCTTTCGGCCTGCGGCAGTGCCACGCAAACGCAAACGCGGACGACCGAAAAAGTATGGCGCTGCGGTGAAGCTCCAGAATGTCTTTGGAACGGGCGGCTTCAGTTCCGTTCCCAGTCCCGTATATGGGGAGAGAAACATCTCTGTCCGGTTCAAGTCGGTGGATCTGTTGTGGAAGCCCGCCGGGGCGATGGTCCGCTTCATTCTCGTCGATCATCCCACGAGAGGGCGGATCATCCTCTTGTCTACCGACCTCACCATGGAAGCTCAGGAGATCATCTTGCTCTACAGTTTGCGTTTCAAGATCGAAGTCGCTTTCAAGCAAGCGGTGCATTCGGTCGGCTCATTCGGATACCATTTCTGGATGGCCGCTATGCGACCGCTCAAGCGTCGCAATGGTAACCAATACCTCCACCGGACTACCGAGAAATATCGCAGACAGGTGCAGAGAAAGATGCACGCATATCATGTGTTTGTGCAGACCGGCATGATCGCTCAGGGCATGTTACAGTACCTTGCCATGACATGT
This sequence comes from Verrucomicrobiales bacterium, assembly GCA_965204485.1. GTDB lineage: Bacteria > Verrucomicrobiota > Verrucomicrobiia > Verrucomicrobiales > DEV007 > JAACDM01. Next base: position 11,830 of record CBDBEZ010000022.1, on the reverse strand, counting down.
GACGGTCTGGTCTGGAAACACTTTGGAACCTGGATCCGAACCATCCGCCCAGACGTGCTGCCTTCGGAAATGATTGTCTCAGCCGCCTTGAAAAACACGCTGCCTGGATTTTTGCACCACGGCGGAAAAGGTTCAGCGTTCCGAAAATTCATCCTTGATAAAATAGACTTCACTCGCTCCGAAGGTTCACGCTTCGCCGCATGATGATCCAGTTACAGAACTTCTCACTCGCGAGTTCAAGAAGATTGATCACGGAGGGACGCAGGTAGATCGCATCGGCAGTGAGCACGTCAAAGCAGCGTGGGTGGTCCTTAAGGACGCGAGTTATCAGCCGTATAGCCGCAGCGACTTCGTCGTCTCCAGGATCTCCGTCTTCACCAGGCTCAAGCATTTCCACGTCGAGAAGCAATTGAAAAGCCTCACAGATAATCTGAAACGCGACCAAGCGGTGGTAGAACTGTGTTTTGACCTCGTCTCCGACGGCGATCCGGCGTTGGAGACACTTTGGACAACAACGTTTGTAGCTACAGTGAGTTTCGTGACCATCGACGGCGGCAAGCATCCAACCGCGCTGTGGGGCAAGGATTTTGTTGCGTTTGAGGCAGAAGTAAATGTGTCCGAGACACCCTCGCACACTGTCAGGCTCGATGCGCTCGGAGACATACGCCAGTTCGTCGGCGCTGGGCAAACGGTGATTACCGAGCCAACGGGTCCAGCTGCTCTTGTTCCGGTGTTGCTCGAGTTCGTTGAAGCTTGGTAACCGGCAGCAGAACATGGCGAAGAATGCTGCCGGGAAAACTCGAGTGGGAATCTGTGGTTTGGGACGAGAGTCACGCACCCGCAGCCTCCACTGTTGGCGGAGGCTGAAAATCTTGTCCGCGTAAGTTAGTAGTCGCGTGAGAATGGTCGCTTCTTTTTTGGTGGAGAATTGCGCCCGGACTTGGCTTTGCCGGCTGATTTCTTACCGGTCTTGCCCTTCTTCTTGGCGGAGCTACTCGCCGCTCTGGCCTTGGTTTTTGCCTCCTCGAGTCGGAGGCGCCCCTGCTCGTCGAGGGCTTCCAGCAGAGCATTCGCCTTCTGGAAATCATCGATCCAGCGTCTCGCCTGAGCTTCCAACGGTCTGGGGACGTGCAGCATGGTGGTCTTGCCCTTGCGAGTCTGACCGATGGCCAAGGAGCGATGGCGCAAGGAGTCGTCGGAAGCGCAACGGCAAGTGGGCTTGCCGCATTTACGAGAGAGTTCGATGGGCGAGCCGTGAAGGAAGCCTTCGGCCTGGTCGAGGAGCTGGCGGAGGCGGCTGCGAATCTGGCGTTCGGTGGGGGGCAGGGAGTTTCTGCTTGGCATGAAGGTCGGCTCGTTCGGCGCACTGTAATATAAGACTATTACAGAAACAAGCTTAAAAAAGATGAAATAACGAATGCGAATTTGCCATGGGGTCAAAAATGGGCGCTGCCGATCCGAATTACCCAAAAATACAGGGCTTGAGCCGCCTCAGCCGCCTATCTTACGGAATCGCTGCGATTCCGGCGATCAAATTTGAAGATCAAGAACTGACCTCTTTCGGCGGTCTCGTTATCTTTCAGAAGCTCTTTCAAGAATTGGATCTGGAGGGGAAGCTTCAGCAGTGCTTTGGTCCACTGGATCGGCGCATGTCCCGCTTCTACAAGTTCCACAAGGTTTTCATGTGTCTTATCGTGCATCTTATACTGGGCTACCGGATGCTTCGCGATTTGGACTACTACCGAGATGATCCCCTTGTACGACAGGTTTTGGGGATGCACCAATTGCCCAGTGTCCCAACGATGAGCCGGATGTTGGGAGAGGTCGATTGTCAAAGCCTTGAGAGGATGAGGGAGATGAATCATTTCGTTTGCCTGTCGCGACTTCAGGAGGAGGGAATCAAACGCATCACGCTTGACTTGGACGGAAGCGTGCAGAGCACGAGTCGCCATGCGGAAGGGACGGCGGTGGGATTTAACAAGAAGAAAAAAGGCGAGCGCAGTTATTATCCACTGCTCGCGACGATCGCTCAAACCGGACAAATCTTCGATTTCCTTCATCGAAGTGGCAACGTCCATGACTCCAATGCCGCAGTGGAGTTCCTCCGTTCCTGCGTGGAGAAGATTCGCAAGGTGCTGCCTGATGTGTAGATCGAGTTGCGCGCCGACAGCGCGTTTTTCAGCGATCAGATGGTTTCAGAGGCAAAGACCCTGGGCCTGGAATATACGTTCTCGGTGCCTTTCGAGCGGCTCGTGGAACTCAAGGGCATCATTGAGAAGCGCCGTCGCTGGTCCCGAACCCGAGGCGGAGAGGGAAAAACTCATCACTTCGAAATCCGTTGGAAGCCAAAAATTGGGCGCGCAAAGCGCGCATTTTGTGCATTCGAACCATGAGGCGCACTCAGCGCAAAGGACCGCTCCAACTGGATCTTTTCGAACCAGTCGAGGAGAACTATGAATACAAGGCGATCATCACCAACAAGACAAACACGGTCGCTCATGTGGTGAAATTTCATGAAGGGCGTGGCTCTCAGGAGAAGATTTTTGGCGAAGCCAAGAACCAGGCCCAGATGGACTATATTCCGGCCAAGCGACGTGCCGCCAACGAAGCTTTCCTTTTGGCCAGTATCCTCATCCACAATCTCACACGCGAAATGCAGATGCGATCTGCGGAGCGGTCACGCAAATCGTCCCCCCAAAGGGCTGCGGAGTGGATCTTTGAAGGACTCGGCACGATTCGCCGCAAAATCATCCAACGTGCCGGACGTCTGACTCATCCTCAAGGTCGACTCACATTGACACTCGGAGACAATCAGGCCGTCGAAGAAGAAATCGCCTACTACATGATACATGATGGCCTGACTGGCCATTTTATGAAACGCTGGGGTGACCTGTGACATAGCGGTTCTCCGTGTGGTCCCAGTGCAAAGAGGAGCCCTCGACCTTCTTGCCCTGTCGCACCTTGATTGTGTCGTCGATGACGAACGCTCGCTGATCGTCTGGACCCACGGAGTTGGCGTTGAAAATGCTCTTGCAAAGCTCGATGGCCATCGTCCGCCAATTGACGTCCTCACGGCGCATGACACGATAAAGAATGTTCGCCCTGTATTTGCAGTCATCTACGCGGCCCTCCAAGAACTGGCCAAGCTCCGAACAGAAAGCATGAATACTGGAATTCTCGAGTTTGAGGATGGGCCATACCAGCAGGGCGGCGAGGATGGCCCCTGGGCATTCGCCATCGATGCGGCGTGCCTTACCGAAGACGGCCCGAAAAAGGTTGACCATCCCATGAGCGCGAATACCATTTCCGAGTTCGGTATCAGCAAAGACTCTGGGGTCGCTCAGGGCCTGAGAGATCGGTTGATAGCTCCGAGAAGCGTTTTTTCGGCCGGATTTGCCGCCTGTCTTTTTGTGTTTTTTTTCACACAAGACCTTAAGCTCGCGAGTGAGAAGTTCTGTAACTGGATCATCATGCGGCGAAGCGTGAACCTTCGGAGCGAGTGAAGTCTATTTTATCAAGGATGAATTTTCGGAACGCTGAACCTTTTCCGCCGTGGTGCAAAAATCCAGGCAGCGTGTTTTTCAAGGCGGCTGAGACAATCATTTCCGAAGGCAGCACGTCTGGGCGGATGGTTCGGATCCAGGTTCCAAAGTGTTTCCAGACCAGACCGTCACATGTCATGGCAAGGTACTGTAACATGCCCTGAGCGATCATGCCGGTCTGCACAAACACATGATATGCGTGCATCTTTCTCTGCACCTGTCTGCGATATTTCTCGGTAGTCCGGTGGAGGTATTGGTTACCATTGCGACGCTTGAGCGGTCGCATAGCGGCCATCCAGAAATGGTATCCGAATGAGCCGACCGAATGCACCGCTTGCTTGAAAGCGACTTCGATCTTGAAACGCAAACTGTAGAGCAAGATGATCTCCTGAGCTTCCATGGTGAGGTCGGTAGACAAGAGGATGATCCGCCCTCTCGTGGGATGATCGACGAGAATGAAGCGGACCATCGCCCCGGCGGGCTTCCACAACAGATCCACCGACTTGAACCGGACAGAGATGTTTCTCTCCCCATATACGGGACTGGGAACGGAACTGAAGCCGCCCGTTCCAAAGACATTCTGGAGCTTCACCGCAGCGCCATACTTTTTCGGTCGTCCGCGTTTGCGTTTGCGTGGCACTGCCGCAGGCCGAAAGCCGGTTGTCGTGCGTCGAACCCTCGTGACCAGCACACCGGAACGCCCCTTGGTGCTCCGGATCACCTTTCCGTTGGCGTAGTAGGCGTCGGCCAGCAAGACGAACTCCTGACCTCTACAGACGGATGCGAGCATCTCGTTGGCCTTGTCGATCAAGGTTCTCCTGTCGCGGTTTGAAGTGACGATACCTTCGTGAATGCGTGCACAGACCGGAACGCAGAAGAAGTATCCGCCAACCTGACAGAGCACGCCGAAGGCCTGAAAGGAATGGCTCATGATGAAGTGAGGCTTGGAATTGGACTCGGACTGTTGATGCAGATACTTCACCGCAGGCATCTTGCGGCCCTCCTTGGACTTCTTGATGCCGTCGAGAACCAGGACGGGGCGACAACCGATCTTGTAGACAGGGAAGTGCTTGATCACGATGGCGAACCAAAGTTCTGCAAGCCGGTCCGTCTTCACGGCATTGCTGTGGAAGAAATGGAGTAAGTGCTCATAGAAGTGTTCTGACAAACCGAGAGCGCGGACGAAACTGGAAACCCCGAGGAGGTCATTGCGCACGGAGAAAGCGGCCAAGACGAGCAGAAACCAGAGAAAGGTGCGGGCTCTCGAGAAAGCGGGTCGCAGAAGACAGACGATATTCCACCAAGAAATCCAGAGATCCATAACAAATGATTTGATTTTCCTAGACATTCGCATATATAAGGTAATGACCATGAAAAAGATCAGATCATTGAAAAAAGAGTCCAGAAATTTGCGGCAAAGTTAGCTGCAATCGGGCCAATGCGGCCTGGGAGCATCAGCAAGCAATACCGAGATCGACAACGCCAGCGCGGCGTGTATTACCAACTGAGCTACACGCATGAGATGAGGAGCCGGACTGAACACGTCTGGCCAGACCACGTGAAGGGACTACGAAAAGAAACAGAGGAGTACAAGAAATTCAAGAAACTGACCACCGAACTGATCGATCTGAGCATTGAACAATCCAAGGCGAAGATCGCTCCATTACGCAGTCAGACAGACACGCCAGGCAAAGAGAAACCGGTCTGAGAACTTCCCACTCACGAGAAGAGCTTGTTAGATGCGCTAATCAGTTACATCTCAACCATCGCTGATTATGCCACCCTCAGGCATCCTACAGGCGATTTCTCTCATTTTATTTGTGCCCTTGCGTGCGAACTCAGGCTGCAGAAAACCATGGTATCCGCTTCGTCACCATGTCGTCCCACTTCCCATCCACGGCGAGGCGATGAAAGAGCAGCAAATCCCAACATGAGCCCCGTATTCTCAATTCGTGCCCGCTTCAGGTTCAGGAGCTGGCCACTTTCTCACCGCGCGTCGACCCGAAATGAATCGTTTGCCATCTTCCAACATCAAATAAACGCTAGGCACGAGAATCAAGGTGATGGCGGTCGCAAAGAGAATGCCAAAGCTCAGCGAGATCGCCATGGGAATAAGGAACTTCGCCTGAAGATCGGTTTCCAGCAACATTGGGGTCAGACCGGCGAATGTCGTGAGAGAGGTCAACAGAATGGGACGAAAACGCGCCGCCCCGGCTTGCCAGGCGGCCTCCACCACGCCTTTGCCGGCAGCACGCTGCCGATTCACGTAATCGATCAAGACGAGACTATCATTCACCACCACGCCGGCCAAGGCCACAATGCCGCACATCGACATGATACTGAGATTCACCCCCATCAGGACGTGGCCGCCCACCGCGCCAACGAGGCCAAAGGGGATCACACTCATCACAATCAAAGGCTGGATGTACGAGCGCAAGGGAATCGCCATGAGGACATACATGATAGAAAGAGCCACCAGGAATCCACGACCGATCTCTTGGACGGATTCGCGTTGATCTTTCTGCTCGCCCAGGAAGGCGAAACTCACGCCGGGATACTGCCGTTTGAGTTTTGGAAAGATATTTTCTTCCAATTCTCTGGTGATCAGGGTGGCGTCCGCCTTGAGATGGCGGTTATCGATATCCGCACTCACCTTGATCGCATGTTTTCCGTCAGCTCGCTCCACCGTGGCATAACCTCGGCCATAGGACGCCACGGCCACTTGAGAGAAGGGCACTTCACTTCCGTCTCGCAAACGTATCTTCATCTGATCAAGATTCTCGAGCGATTCGCGTTCCTCTTTCGGATAACGCACCATCACTTTCACCTCGTGACGGCCCCGCTGAAGCCGCTGCACCTCCTCGCCATAAAAACCCTGACGCACTTGTTTGGCCACATCCAACAGTCGCAAATCCAAGGCTTCCGCCTGAGGCCGTAGGGATTCCAATTTCAACTGGCGTTTTCCTCCACGATGGTTGTCGGTGATATCCTTCACCCACCCATATCTGGCCAACTGAGCCCGCACTTCTCTGGACACCGCCTTGAGGTCCTCCATGTTCCTTCCGACAATCTCCAGATCGATGGCGTTGCCGCCCGCACTCGATTCGGTTCGGAAGACCAGCTCCTCGGCGCCTGGGATGTTGCCCACCAAGGCCCGCCATTGCGCGGTCAGCGCGCTCGCCTTGACATCGCGGAATTTCGCCTCGCTCAATTCCAGCGTCACTTCGCCGAGATGATCGCCCGAAGGCGTCTCGCCAGCCGCGTCAAATCCTACCTGGAAGGGCTGGGTACCCACCGAGGACAACATGTGTTTGACGATCGACTCGTCCTGACTGTCCAATTGCTGCGCCAACTCAAGCGCTTTCGCCTCAATCCGGCTCACCGCTGCGCAAGTGGTCTCGGCAGAGACGCCCTTGGCCATGCTCAGTTTGGCGGAAATGATCTCCGCTTCCACCTCAGGGAAGAATTGAAATTTGATCCAACCACCGGCCACGAAAGTTGCACACAGGACAAGGAGTCCCACAAATAGACACAGAACCACGTAGCGAGCGTGCAAAGTCAATCGCAGGAGCGGCCGGTAATACCGATCCACCACTCGCTCAAGACCATGACTGAAAAACTGCTGAAATTGGGTGAATCTTGAAACTGGTCGATTGGGATCACGCGGCGAAAGCAGGGCCAGATGGGAAGGCAAAATCAACTTTGATTGCACCAGTGAAAAGAGGAGCGTCGGAATGACAATCAGCGGGACATTGGGCCAGATTTTCCCACTGACGCCGCTAAGCCCCAGCATCGGCGTAAACGCAATTGCCGTGGTCAGCACGCCAAAGATCACCACCACGCCCACTTCACGCGTTCCCTTCGGAGCCGCGACCTGAGGATGCTCTCCCTCACGAATACGCCGAAAGACATTTTCCCCCACGACAATGGCGTCATCGACAACGATGCCGAGGACAAGAATGAACGCGAACAACGAAATCATGTTGATGGAAACGCCCGTCCATGGCATGAGCATCACGGCGCCCGCAAAGGAGACGGGAATCCCGATGGAGACCAACGCCGCCAGGCTTGGCTGAAGAAAAAGTGCCAGCACGAGAAAGACGAGCACCAATCCAAAGAAGCCATTTCTCACCAACAAATCCAGGCGGCTACTGAGATATTTGGAAGTGTCATTCCAAATCTCCAACTCCACGCCATGGGGCACGATCGAGGCCGCACGGCTGATCACATCACGGGACGCCGCGGCCACCTCTTCCGTATCATCATCCCCCACCCGGAAGACGTTGACGAGGATGGCCGTCTTGCCGTCCATGCGTGTGGTCAGGTATACATCCTCAAAACCGTCCACCACGGTGGCCAACTCTTCCAAAGTGACCTTGCTCCCATCCGGCTGAGTGATCACGGTGATATCTCGAAATTCTTCCGCTGTATACCGTTTCTGGGCGGTACGAAACAGAATCTCACCCCCATCCGTCCTCACCGAGCCACTGGGAAGATCGATCGACGAGGCGCGCACGGCATTGGCAACCTGATCGAAGGTGATGCCGTATTCACGCAAGGTCTGCTCAGAGACTTCGATGGAGATTTCATAGTCGCGCGCGCCGGCAATGGTCACCTGGCTAATGGCTTCTTCCGTGAGAAGCTCTTCCCTCACCCGCTCGGCGAACTCTCGGAGCGTCTTCTCATCCGTATCGGCACTCACGGCGACGCTCAGCACCTGCGTCTTGAGGAGAACTTCCTGGATGACCGGTTCCTCGGCGTTCTCAGCGAAGTTGGTAATCGCGTCGACGCGCGTCTTCACATCATTCATCAGTTCCCGGAGGTCGAATCCGGCCTCCACCTCGATATTGACCACCCCGATCGATTCCCGTGCCGTGGAGGTCACTCGTTTGATGCCATCGACATCCTGGATCGCTTCTTCAATCGGCATGCAAATACCCGTCGCCACCTCTTCCGGAGCGGCGTTGGGATACGGCACTTGAACCGTAATGATATCCAGACCGGTCTCCGGAAAGATCTCCTTTTTCAGGTCAAACCACGTGAGCACGCCCGGGCCGAAGACCATCAGCATTAGAAAATTCGCCGCAACGTGATTGCGGGAGAACCAGAGAATGATCCCTTCCATCAGCTTTCGTAAGATCCCTCCACCTCGGGGACAATCTCCACCCTCATGCCTTCGATAAACGATGGGACAAAGGTGGTCACCACCCGTTCCCCTTCCTCAAGTCCCCCGGAGATGATCGCGGTATCCTGTCCCGTGCGCACGACCTTCACATCGCGTCGACCAAGGGTATTTTCAGGACTGACCACCAGGACCTTATCTTCTCCCACCAAGGCTTTGCGCGGCAGTTCGATGACGTCTTTCAGAGTGGTTCCGGCGATCGACGCGCGAAGGAAGAGGCCCGGCACCAACAAGGGATCCTCGCTGTGTTCCACGGCCGCAATGAGATGAATCGACCGCGTGCGCCGGTCCACTTCGGAATCCTGACGCACCACGACCGCTTTCCACCGGCGCACGTCCGCCTCCGTTTCCACAAACAATTCCACCTCACTCCCCACGCCCTCGATATACGCGAAATCTGCAAGAGAAACCGGTAAAGGAATCTCCAGCTCGCCGCGCCGATAAAAATCCGTCAGCGGGGAGCCCATCGCCACGAAAGAACCCAGGTCGGTGTGGGTGCGGATGATGCGGCCATCATAGGGCGCGCGAAGGCGGGTCCGTTCCAGATCGCGCCGGGCCTTTTCTTCGGAAGCCATCGCGGCAGCAAGGCGGGCCTCGGCGCTGGCGAGTTGAGGCGCGCGTGTGACCAATTCACCAGGGGATTCGGCTCGGCCCAGCTTTTGCCAATCCCGACTCGCCTGTTCTGCCTTGGCTTTTTCAACTTTGAGGGCGAGACGGGCGTCTGCCACGGCGGCTTCAGTCTGAGCGAGCAACGCTTGGTAGTCGGCGGGATCGATCTCCAACAACACGTCCCCTTCCGAAAAACGGCCTCCCGCTTCAAATTGAGGCGACACCCGGAGCACTCGGCCTGAAACTTCGCTAGCGGCGGTGGTGAGGGTCTTGGCCTCGAGCAGGCCTTGGGAGGGAATACTCAGGCGAACATCTCGTCTCGAAACTTCGACAACGGATACCGGAGTCACGAGTTGAGGAATCACTTCCTCCACCGGACGAGGGCGGAGTTTCCATAGCAACCCACTTCCGCCCGCCGTCAAAAGAACGATGATCAAACCAAGAGTGATTTTTCGCGAATTCATGATTCGGCAGCGGGCGTGTGTGGCTTGAAATCGCCCCCAAGCGCGAGGTGGAGGTTGATTCGGTTGTTCAAACGCAACCGCCGCAAGCTGATGAGCTGTGACGAGAACTGAAGCACTCGGGACTGTGCGGTGAGCACGGTGAGAATATCATCCACACCATCTCGGTAATCGGCACGTGAGGCACTGTCGGCCTCCCGTGCCAGAGAAACGGCTTCGGTTAGGGAAGACTCTCTCTCGGCAAGGTAGGCCTCAGCCTCTAGAGCAAGCTCCACTTCAAGGAAGGCTTGCAAGACCGTGCATTGTAAATTCGCCAGAGCCTGGCGTTCCTGTTCTTCACGGAGTTGTTTCTGCGCCAGCAACTGGCCACCGGTTAGAATTGGCTGAACCACATTGCCGACCAAATTCCACACGCCAAAGTCGCTATTGAGAATCTCTTCCAAGGCATCCGTCGAGGTCCCCGCACTCGCCGTGAGTTTGATCTGGGGGAACAGCGCCAGTCTGGCTTCGCGAATCCGTTGACCCTGGGCCGCGAACTGGCGTTCCGCGGATTGGACGTCGGGACGCCGCGTCAAGAGTTCCGAGGGCAGGCCCGCCGGCGGCTTAGGCGGGAGCTCGGGGAGCTCGGATGCTTCCTTGAGTTCACCTTTGGGATACCTCCCGACCAATATCTCTAGCTGACGCCGGGCTTGTTGTTGCAGATCCTTACGCAAAGCGAGCTGCTCGCGCGCTCCCGCCAGATCGGCTTTGGCGAGCCGAAGCTGAGCCCCGGTCCCTCCGCCCGAGATTTCACCGATTTCATAGCGATCGGCGATCACTTGCTCGGTGTCCTGGAAAGTCTCGACCACCTGCTCGGCAAGATGGAGCTGTTGTGAGGCTTCCGTTAGAAAAAACCAGGCCTTGGCCACTTGCGCCACCAGGGAAGAACGGGCCGCGCGGTAGTCCTCTCCAGCCGATTGCCATTCCGCAAGGGCAGCGGACTGCCCGGCTCGAATGCGGCCCCACACATCAATTTCCCAATTCAAATCCAGCGAGGCGCCAAAGGTTTCCGCGATCGTGCTGATGACCTGGTCCGATCCTCTTTCCGGCCCCTTGGAGCCCATCGAATCATCGCCCCCAAAATCGGGAAACCCGATGAATTTGTTCCTGCGGCGGCTCCCTGACAATGCCGCAGACAGCTGAGGTTTGGCCGCGGCGCCAGCGATCCTGGCATTGGAGGCGGCCATGCATACACGAGAGGCCGCTGCGTGGAGGTCCGGATTGTTGGCAAGCGCTTCTTCGGCCAAGCGCAACAGAGCGGGATCGTCGAAACGGGCCAGCCAGTGCCAATCGACACCGCTCCGGGCCACATGTGTCGCGGACCAGGCCGGCGGCGTTTCCAAACCGATCTCGTGCGTGCGCCGCAGCGGCGGCAGCACCGTGCAGCCTCCGAGCATTCCAATCAAGCCGAGCGTTAGCGTCTTCCACCTCATTGACCTCTCCTTCATCGTCTACGTCTCCCGATCCGGATGCTGTCGTTAAAAAACGCCATCCGCGATCATTCCCGCGCCACAGAATTGTTTCACCATGCTCAGGACTTCCCCGGGCGAAGGCTGCCCCGCGCAACCCTGCGTGATCTCATGGAGCAATTGATGGTTGACCAGCATCTGCGTCACCGCGCCGACGGTGAAATGCAGGCGCCAGAGAATCTCCTGCTCGGAAACTTGCGGCAAGGCGTGATGGATCGCCGCCGGAAAGCGCGTGGTCACCTGACGCAGGAGCTGCAACGTCGAGGCCGGCAATTGAGTCACTCCGCCATCGTTCATGCACCGGCCAATGAGTTTGATAAACAGCTGTTGAGCATGCGGCGTCTCGTGAGTCCCATCGATCACTGGCCTCAAAAAACAATCGAGAATCCGGTCGACACCGACCGTCTCTTCGCCGGCTTCGGACTCCGCCGAATCAAGCTTGGCCAGGCGGCGTTCGTTGACCGGATTGATGTAACTCTCGATGGCCGCATCGATGAGCCCCTGTTTCGACCGGAAATGATAACCGCA
>CBDBEZ010000021.1:0-79092 GCA_965204485.1 Verrucomicrobiales bacterium | reverse complement strand
CCAGACTCTCATAGAGACTGCGCGTCGCGAACTCGCTCGCCAGGGGATGATGGCTCGCCGCCAAGTAAGCCTGCCGGGCCAGGTCTTCGTAGTAGGGCAGATCCGGCGCACCCCGGCGATCCCGCCGCGTCCGAAGAAACCGCGGGAAAAGGCCCGTCAGAAACAGAAAGCGGTTGCCGCAATTCAACTGCAGGAAAAAGCGTTCGTAGGGGCTGGCGCGGTCCAGAGCCTGCATCACATCGATGTGGTAATCGAGATCCTGCTCCATGGGCGCCGTCGAGGCAGAACCTTTCTTCCCATAAGCATAGCTCGCCAGAAGCGATCCCACATACTCCGCGATTCCGACGTCCTCGATGGTCGCATCCCGCAAGGCTCGCCGCACCAGCACATAAAAATAGAGCTCAGGCGAAATCGAAAGGGGCATCACCTCGTCCAGAACCGCCGCGCGAACGATCTCCTCATCCAGAAGTTTCACCAAAGAGTCCCGGTCCAGCAGCAGCCGATACAGAGCCTCCTCAGCCGCCGGCGTCTCCGGGTCCAAGGCCCTCGCAACAAACTCAAAATCCCGTCGCCGCAGGCGATCGAGACAAGAATGACAGGGCAAATCCATCATACCTCAGAATATTGGGGGTTAAGCTTGAAGCTACCCTATCCAAAAACAAAAAGCAAGCACGACCCGATCGGGACAGCGATTCCGTAAGACGGCGTCGGAAAGAGTCGTAATGGCCTGAATTGGTGGGTGTTGAGCGTGTTGAAGCTGGCGCTAGGAGGGCGAACAGTTTCGTGTGGCGGTTCTCGGGCGAATTTCGGAGGGCTCGAGCCGCGAAATGGATCCCCCTGTCGGCAATAGGCAACAGGGAGCCAGACCGCTCCGATGGCGGACGCGAACCCAAGGTTACCGAGAGCGCGGGGCGGGCGTTCCTCAGCCCGGAGCCGGTGGCGGCCACCATCGATCCTCTCGCATGGAGGCGGCGATTTGACGGGCAAAATAGATGGCCGTGTGTCCACGGCGTATCTCTGGCTTCAAGTTGCGCTTGTGGAAGCAGTGGAACACGGCGTGGGCCATGAACATGATCAGCCACAGAACGAGAATGGAATTGGGATGATGGTGATAGCAATGACCGGAATGCCAGCGGGAGCAGAGTTCGTTAAAGCCTTCGTTTTCGACCTTCCAACGGTCGTGCCCGAAATGGAAGATGGTCTTGGCATCGGCCATTGAGCGGGGCATGGTCGTCGCCCACCACCAGTGGCTATCGATGGGAGTCTCGACCCAATCCCCAGCGACGCGCTCGCGACGGATGCCAGTCTCATGGGAATGAACAACGCGAAGAGGAGTGTGAATGGATTCAGTGCAGAAGCCCTCAGCCTCTTGTAAATGAACGTGCCGCGCGGCTTGCCCGGTGCAGCCGGAGTCTCAAATGATTCTGGCTCTTGCTCCTCAAGGGGCAGGAGCGTGCGGGCTTCGGACAATAGCTCAGGCTGATTATCCTTGAGTACGGCAACAAGGTATTTGCCGTGGTCTTCAAGAAGATTGATCACGGAGGGACGCAGGTAGAGCGCATCGGCAGTGAGCACGTCAAAGCAGCGTGGGTGGTCCTTAAGGACGCGAGTTATCAGCCGTATAGCCGCAGCGACTTCGTCGTCTCCAGGATCTCCGTCTTCACCAGGCTCAAGCATTTCCACGTCGAGAAGCAATGGAAAAGCCTCACAGATAATCTGAAACGCGACCAAGCGGTGGTAGAACTGTGTTTTGACCTCGTCTCCGACGGCGATCCGGCGTTGGAGACACTTTGGACAACAACGTTTGTAGCTACAGTGAGTTTCGTGACCATCGACGGCGGCAAGCATCCAACCGCGCTGTGGGGCAAGGATTTTGTTGCGTTTGAGGCAGAAGTAAATGTGTCCGAGACACCCTCGCACACTGTCAGGCTCGATGCGCTCGGAGACATACGCCAGTTCGTCGGCGCTGGGCAAACGGTGATTACCGAGCCAACGGGTCCAGCTGCTCTTGTTCCGGTGTTGCTCGAGTTCGTTGAAGCTTGGTAACCGGCAGCAGAACATGGCGAAGAATGCTGCCGGGAAAACTCGAGTGGGAATCTGTGGTTTGGGACGAGAGTCACGCACCCGCAGCCTCCACTGTTGGCGGAGGCTGAAAATCTTGTCCGCGTAAGTTAGTAGTCGCGTGAGAATGGTCGCTTCTTTTTTGGTGGAGAATTGCGCCCGGACTTGGCTTTGCCGGCTGATTTCTTACCGGTCTTGCCCTTCTTCTTGGCGGAGCTACTCGCCGCTCTGGCCTTGGTTTTTGCCTCCTCGAGTCGGAGGCGCCCCTGCTCGTCGAGGGCTTCCAGCAGAGCATTCGCCTTCTGGAAATCATCGATCCAGCGTCTCGCCTGAGCTTCCAACGGTCTGGGGACGTGCAGCATGGTGGTCTTGCCCTTGCGAGTCTGACCGATGGCCAAGGAGCGATGGCGCAAGGAGTCGTCGGAAGCGCAACGGCAAGTGGGCTTGCCGCATTTACGAGAGAGTTCGATGGGCGAGCCGTGAAGGAAGCCTTCGGCCTGGTCGAGGAGCTGGCGGAGGCGGCTGCGAATCTGGCGTTCGGTGGGGGGCAGGGAGTTTCTGCTTGACATGAAGGTCGGTTCGTCCGGCGCACTGTAATATAAGACTATTACAGAAACAAGCTTAAAAAAGATGAAATAACGAATGCGAATTTGCCATGGGGTCAAAAATGGGCGCTGCCGATCCAAATTACCCAAAAATACAGGGCTTGAGCCGCCTCAGCCGCCTATCTTACGGAATCGCTGCGATCGGGACAGCGATTCCGTAAGACGGCGTCGGAAAGAGTCGTAATGGCCTGAATTGGTGGGTGTTGAGCGTGTTGAAGCTGGCGCTAGGAGGGCGAACAGTTTCGTGTGGCGGTTCTCGGGCGAATTTCGGAGGGCTCGAGCCGCGAAATGGATCCCCCTGTCGGCAATAGGCAACAGGGAGCCAGACCGCTCCGATGGCGGACGCGAACCCAAGGTTACCGAGAGCGCGGGGCGGGCGTTCCTCAGCCCGGAGCCGGTGGCGGCCACCATCGATCCTCTCGCATGGAGGCGGCGATTTGACGGGCAAAATAGATGGCCGTGTGTCCACGGCGTATCTCTGGCTTCAAGTTGCGCTTGTGGAAGCAGTGGAACACGGCGTGGGCCATGAACATGATCAGCCACAGAACGAGAATGGAATTGGGATGATGGTGATAGCAATGACCGGAATGCCAGCGGGAGCAGAGTTCGTTAAAGCCTTCGTTTTCGACCTTCCAACGGTCGTGCCCGAAATGGAAGATGGTCTTGGCATCGGCCATTGAGCGGGGCATGGTCGTCGCCCACCACCAGTGGCTATCGATGGGAGTCTCGACCCAATCCCCAGCGACGCGCTCGCGACGGATGCCAGTCTCATGGGAATGAACAACGCGAAGAGGAGTGTGAATGGATTCAGTGCAGAAGCCCTCAGCCTCTTGTAAATGAACGTGCCGCGCGGGCTTGCCCGGTGCAGCCGGAGTCTCAAATGATTCTGGCTCTTGCTCCTCAAGGGGCAGGAGCGTGCGGGCTTCGGACAATAGCTCAGGCTGATTATCCTTGAGTACGGCAACAAGGTATTTGCCGTGGTCTTCAAGAAGATTGATCACGGAGGGACGCAGGTAGAGCGCATCGGCAGTGAGCACGTCAAAGCAGCGTGGGTGGTCCTTAAGGACGCGAGTTATCAGCCGTATAGCCGCAGCGACTTCGTCGTCTCCAGGATCTCCGTCTTCACCAGGCTCAAGCATTTCCACGTCGAGAAGCAATGGAAAATCCTCACAGATAATCTGAAACGCGACCAAGCGGTGGTAGAACTGTGTTTTGACCTCGTCTCCGACGGCGATCCGGCGTTGGAGACACTTTGGACAACAACGTTTGTAGCTACAGTGAGTTTCGTGACCATCGACGGCGGCAAGCATCCAACCGCGCTGTGGGGCAAGGATTTTGTTGCGTTTGAGGCAGAAGTAAATGTGTCCGAGACACCCTCGCACACTGTCAGGCTCGATGCGCTCGGAGACATACGCCAGTTCGTCGGCGCTGGGCAAACGGTGATTACCGAGCCAACGGGTCCAGCTGCTCTTGTTCCGGTGTTGCTCGAGTTCGTTGAAGCTTGGTAACCGGCAGCAGAACATGGCGAAGAATGCTGCCGGGAAAACTCGAGTGGGAATCTGTGGTTTGGGACGAGAGTCACGCACCCGCAGCCTCCACTGTTGGCGGAGGCTGAAAATCTTGTCCGCGTAAGTTAGTAGTCGCGTGAGAATGGTCGCTTCTTTTTTGGTGGAGAATTGCGCCCGGACTTGGCTTTGCCGGCTGATTTCTTACCGGTCTTGCCCTTCTTCTTGGCGGAGCTACTCGCCGCTCTGGCCTTGGTTTTTGCCTCCTCGAGTCGGAGGCGCCCCTGCTCGTCGAGGGCTTCCAGCAGAGCATTCGCCTTCTGGAAATCATCGATCCAGCGTCTCGCCTGAGCTTCCAACGGTCTGGGGACGTGCAGCATGGTGGTCTTGCCCTTGCGAGTCTGACCGATGGCCAAGGAGCGATGGCGCAAGGAGTCGTCGGAAGCGCAACGGCAAGTGGGCTTGCCGCATTTACGAGAGAGTTCGATGGGCGAGCCGTGAAGGAAGCCTTCGGCCTGGTCGAGGAGCTGGCGGAGGCGGCTGCGAATCTGGCGTTCGGTGGGGGGCAGGGAGTTTCTGCTTGACATGAAGGTCGGTTCGTCCGGCGCACTGTAATATAAGACTATTACAGAAACAAGCTTAAAAAAGATGAAATAACGAATGCGAATTTGCCATGGGGTCAAAAATGGGCGCTGCCGATCCGAATTACCCAAAAATACAGGGCTTGAGCCGCCTCAGCCGCCTATCTTACGGAATCGCTGCGATCGGGATTCCATTGAAACGCATGGAGACTTGACAAACCTCAGAGCGTCTCCGCCCGATCCTCGCAATCAGCTTGACAAGCGCCAAAAAACTTCCGCGGTCAATTCGTTTCGCGACTTTGGGTCCCGCCCATCCCACTGCCTTCCGGTCCCGGTCAGTCCGCAATGTATTCCAACATTTTCGCCACGTCCGTCGTGGGCGCACGGCAGGTGAAGTTGCGGCAGACATAGGCGGTGGCCTTCCCTTCGTCGCTCTCGTGCGCTTCCACATAGGCCGCCACGCGACTCAAGGCTTCTCCTGCCGGACCGTGAGGCTTGAACAAAACCACCTGGTGAGGATCGTAGCGTTTCTGGACCACATCTAACATTTCTTTCGTGTCCTCGGCTTCCGGCTCTCCCACGATGACAATCTCCCGTGTGGAAGCGCGGAGAAAATCGATGGCCTGCAACATGATGGCGTAGCCGGCCGGCCGCTCCTTCAACTCATTGGCCACCGCCTTGATCGTTTTCTTGGCTCGCTCCTCGTACTCGGTCTGCCCGGTCAGCCGGGCCAGACGCAACAGATTGACTGCCGCCACCGAGTTGCCCGAGGGCAGGGCGCCGTCATAAAACTCCTTGTTCCGCACAATCAGTTTCTCGCCGTCGTCCGCCGTGATGAAAAATCCGCCATTGGCCTCATCCCAGTAGCGTTCCTCCATCACCGCCACCAGCCCCTTGGCCTCGGCGAGATAACCCGGCTCAAAACAGGCCTCGTAAAGTTCAATCAAGCCCCACAGGAGGTAGGCGTAATCTTCCAGGTGGGCCGGCAAACTGGCCTCCCCATCGCGGTAGCGCTTGATCAGCCGACCGCTCTCATCCTTCAAGTGCTCCAAGACAAAATCGGCCGCGCGTCGCGCTTCCCGCGTGTAGCGCTGCTCTCCCAGCACGACGCCACCTCGAGCGAGCGCCGCGATCATCAACCCGTTCCAGTCGGTGAGAATCTTGTCGTCCTTCAGTGGATGGATCCGCTTCTCGCGCACCTCCCACAGCTTGATCCGAGCAGCCTCCATCGCCTGACGCAGGTCGGCTTCCTCACGTTTCAAGCGGTCCGAAACCTCCGAAAGCCCCTGCTCCTGGTGCGGGATATTCGTCTCCATCTTCTCGCTGGAACTCTCCTCCACCCAATTGCCGCCTTTCTCGATCCCGTAGACATCGGCAAACAGGGCGCCCTCTTCCTCCCCCAGCACTTCGAGAATCTCATCGTGTGTCCAGACGTAATATTTCCCTTCCTCCCCTTCGCTGTCCGCATCTTCGGCGCAAAAGAAACCTCCCTCCGGATGCTGCATGTCCCGCAGCACGTAAGTGAAGATCTCCTCCGCAGTGCGCCGAAAAAAGGCGTCGCCGGTCGCCTGAAACGCTTCGAGGTTTGCCAGCGCCAGCAGGGCCTGATCATAGAGCATCTTTTCGAAATGAGGAACCAGCCATTCCCGATCCGTGGAATAGCGATGCGTCCCAAAACCAATCTGATCATACATGCCTCCCAACCTCATTTCCGTGAGGGACTGAGTCACCATCTCGAGGGCCTTCTCCGATCCCGTCCGTTTCCAATGCCGCAGCAAAAACAAATAGTCGTGCGGGCTGGGAAACTTGGGCGCGAAGCGCGGGGGGGAGCCAAAACCGCCATATTCACGATCATAAGTGCCCTCGTAATAGTTGAATGCCTCATCGAGGACCTCGACCGCGGGCAGATCTCCGGCGGGACGGGTTGCCATCGCTTGCAATTGCTTGGTGATGCCCTCGGCACTCTCCAACAACTTGGCGCGATCCTCCCGCCAGAGTCGGTCAATATTGGTCATGATCTGCCGGAACGGTTCCTTCGCAAAGTAAGTACCCGCGAAAAAAGGTTTGCGGTCCGCCGTCATGGCCACGCTCATTGGCCACCCGCCCTGGCCGTTGTTCAACCCCTGCGTCACTGTCATGTAAACCTGATCGACGTGCGGCATCTCCTCGCGGTCGACCTTGATGCAAATGAACTTCTCGTTGAGCAACTTGGCAATCGCCTCATTCTCGAAGGATTCGTGCTCCATGACATGACACCAATGACAGGGTCGCGTATCCCACGGACAGAAACACGGGTTTGTCCTGCGCCTCGGCAGCCTCGAAGGCTTCGTCGTTCCAGGGTCGCCAGTCCACTGGGTTGGCAGCGTGTTGGAGGAGATAAGGGCTCTTTTCAAAGACCAAGCGGTTGTACTTCGGGCCACCGTCCGCAGGCAACTTGGCCAATTCCTCGGCGCTCGGCAGCGGCTTGCGTCCGCCGCCGCGACCGGATTCCGCATGAATCTCACTTCCTCCCATGAGGATCACCATGAGGACGTAAAGGGCTGCAGAACAGCGTTTTTTCATGAGCGAGAGGGCGTGCATGTGCGCACTCAGCCACAGATTGCATAGGCACACAAGGCGAACCGCAGCGATTCCGTAAGATAGGCGGCTGAGGCGGCTCAAGCCCTGTATTTTTGGGTATTTCGGATCGGCGGCGCCCATTTTTGACCCCATGGCAAATTCGCATTCATTATTTCATCTTTTTTAAGCTTGTTTCTGTAATAGTCTTATATTACAGTGCGCCGAACGAGCCGACCTTCATGCCAAGCAGAAACTCCCTGCCCCCCACCGAACGCCAGATTCGCAGCCGCCTCCGCCAGTTCCTCGACCAGGCCGAAGGCTTCCTTCACGGCTCGCCCATCGAACTCTCTCGTAAATGCGGCAAGCCCACTTGCCGTTGCGCTTCCGACGACTCCTTACGCCATCGCTCCTTGGCCATCGGTCAGACTCGCAAGGGCAAGACCACCATGCTGCACGTCCCCAGACCGTTGGAAGCTCAGGCGAGACGCTGGATCGATGATTTCCAGAAGGCGAATGCTCTGCTGGAAGCCCTCGACGAGCAGGGGCGCCTCCGACTCGAGGAGGCAAAAACCAAGGCCAGAGCGGCGAGTAGCTACGCCAAGAAGAAGGGCAAGACCGGTAAGAAATCAGCCGGCAAAGCCAAGTCCGGGTGCAATTCTCCACCAAAAAAGAAGCGACCATTCTCACGCGACTACTAACTTACTCGGACAAGATTTTCAGCCTCCGCCAACAGTGGAGGCTGCGGGTGCGTGACTCCCGTCCCAAACCACAGATTCCCACTCGAGTTTTCCCGGCAGCATTCTTCGCCATGTTTCTGCTGCCGGTTACCAAGCTTCAACGAACTCGAGCAACACCGGAACAAGAGCAGCTGGACCCGTTGGCTCGGTAATCACCGTTTGCCCAGCGCCGACGAACTGGCGTATGTCTCCGAGCGCATCGAGCCTGACAGTGTGCGAGGGTGTCTCGGACACATTTACTTCTGCCTCAAACGCAACAAAATCCTTGCCCCACAGCGCGGTTGGATGCTTGCCGCCGTCGATGGTCACGAAACTCACTGTAGCTACAAACGTTGTTGTCCAAAGTGTCTCCAACGCCGGATCGCCGTCGGAGACGAGGTCAAAACACAGTTCTACCACCGCTTGGTCGGCGTTTCAGATTATCTGTGAGGATTTTCCATTGCTTCTCGACGTGGAAATGCTTGAGCCTGGTGAAGACGGAGATCCTGGAGACGACGAAGTCGCTGCGGCTATACGGCTGATAACTCGCGTCCTTAAGGACCACCCACGCTGCTTTGACGTGCTCACTGCCGATGCGCTCTACCTGCGTCCCTCCGTGATCAATCTTCTTGAAGACCACGGCAAATACCTTGTTGCCGTACTCAAGGATAATCAGCCTGAGCTATTGTCCGAAGCCCGCACGCTCCTGCCCCTTGAGGAGCAAGAGCCAGAATCATTTGAGACTCCGGCTGCACCGGGCAAGCCCGCGCGGCACGTTCATTTACAAGAGGCTGAGGGCTTCTGCACTGAATCCATTCACACTCCTCTTCGCGTTGTTCATTCCCATGAGACTGGCATCCGTCGCGAGCGCGTCGCTGGAGATTGGGTCGAGACTCCCATCGATAGCCACTGGTGGTGGGCGACGACCATGCCCCGCTCAATGGCCGATGCCAAGACCATCTTCCATTTCGGGCACGACCGTTGGAAGGTCGAAAACGAAGGCTTTAACGAACTCTGCTCCCGCTGGCATTCCGGTCATTGCTATCATCATCATCCCAATTCCATTCTCGTTCTGTGGCTGATCATGTTCATGGCCCACGCCGTGTTCCACTGCTTCCACAAGCGCAACTTGAAGCCAGAGATACGCCGTGGACACACGGCCATCTATTTTGCCCGTCAAATCGCCGCCTCCATGCGAGAGGATCGATGGTGGCCGCCACCGGCTCCGGGCTGAGGAACGCCCGCCCTGCGCTCTCGGTAACCTTGGGTTCACGTCCGCCATCGGAGCGGTCTGGCTCCCTGTTTGCCTATTGCCGACAGGGGGATCCATTTCGCGGCTCGAGCCCTCCGAAATTCGCCCCGAGAACCGCCACACGAAACTGTTCGCCCTCTTAGCGCCAGCTTCAACACGCTCAACACCCACCAATTCAGGCCATTACGACTCTTTCCGACGCCGTCTTACGGAATCGCTGCCCGCGAGCCTCCCCCCTTGAATTCCTGGCATGAAGCGTGCTTTCTTGAGAGAGACCCGTGACTGCCTCCCTCTTTCTCTTGCTGCTTGGATTGCTCATCCTCACTGGCGGGAGCCGAATTCCTGGTGAGGGGAGCTTCGGTCCTCGCTCTGCGCCTGGGACTCACTCCCCTCGTCATCGGGCTCACCGTGGTGGCGTTCGGAACCAGCGATCCGGAACTGGCCGTCTCCCTGAGAGCGGCGCTCGCGGGAAGCGGTCAGATCGTCGTGGGGAAACATCGTCGGCTCCAACACCTTCAACGTCGCGGTGATCCTCGGGTTGACCGCCATGATCTTCCCCATCGCCGTGAAGCATCAAGTCCTCCGTCGCGACATGCCATTGATGCTGGTCGCCTCCCTGCTCTTCCTCGTCTTCCTCGGAACCGGCAACGGAGTCGATCTGCGCAGAGGCCGCCTGCCTCGTGGCGGGCATCGTCGCCTACACGGGCCACGCCATTCTGGCGGCCCGCCGGGAAACCAGCGCCGCGGCGTCCGCAGGCGAATCGAGCAACTCCAGTGGTTCTCCGGTGCTGGCGGTGACCCTGGTCCTTGTCGGTCTCGGTCTCCTGGTCCTCGGCGCGCGCCTGATGATCGATCACGCGGTGATCCTGGCTGGTTTCCTCGGAATGAGCGAGGCGGTCGTGGGGCTCACCATCGTGGCGGCGAGCACTTCCATGCCGGAACTGGCGACCTCACTGGTCGCCGCCGCACGCAGGGAAACGGAAATCGCCATCGGGAACATCGTCGGTTCAAACCTTTTCAATCTGCTTTGCATCGGCGGCGTAACGGGTCTCGTGGCACCCCCGCTGCCTTCGAATGGCATCGGGCTCATGGATGCCGCCTTCATGCTGGGAACCTCCCTGGTCTTGCTCCCATTGATGTGGACCGGATATCGGATTCAGCGTTGGGAAGGCGCCGCCCTGCTGGCTGCCTACACTGGCTATCTGGCCGTCCTGTGGCCCCGCTAAGAAAGGGCGACGGACTTGCGCGGAGAATTCGAGGAACCTCCCCCCACTCACCGAGGAACCTAACATGACCCTTTCCATGATCATTGTCCTGGGCTTGCTAGTGCTGAACCTGACACTGTTTTCCATCGAGAGATTCTCGGTCGATCTGGTCACTCTGAGCCTCTTGATCGTCCTGGTCCTCACCGGAACTCTCACTCCGGGGGAGGCATTCTCCGGTTTCGGCAGCGAGTTTGTGGTGATGCTTGCCTCCCTCTTCGTGGTTGGCGAGGCCTTTCAAGAAACTCGCTTTCTGGAGAGGCTTTGTGGACGCCTCACCACCGCCGCCAAATACGGCCCCAAAACCCTGCTCGCCCTGATCATGACGGTGACCGGAGGCATCTCCTCCTTCATGAACAACACCACCGCCACCGCCATGCTCGCTCCCGCGGTGACAGGACTCGTCCGTCGCATCGATCAGTCCCCTTCGAAATTCCTCATGCCGGTGGCCTTCGCCTCCATGCTGGGCGGAATCTGCACGCTCATCGGCACCTCAACCAATGTCGCGGTGAGCGGCTACCTGAGCAAGGCGGGCCTCCAGCCCATCGGACTCTTCGAGACGACTCCCTTGGGACTGCTGCTCTTGGCCGTTGGAATCCTCTACATGATCAGTTTTGGTTTCCACCTGCTTCCCAATCGGCCGCCGTCGCTTGAGGAAGCGGCAGACCTCAGGCAATACGTCTGCGAGGTCCGCGTCCTGCCAGATTCCCCCATCGTCGGCCAGCGCGTCTTCGCCTCCGATTTTTCCACACTGCGTTTCCGGGCCATCCAAATCCGCCGGAGCGACGGGCTGGCATTTCGACCGACCGCGGGCGATGTCTTTCAGGCGGGCGATCTGGTGTGTGTCAGTGGAGATGTGGAGAAACTCGAGAGGATCTGCCGCATCGAGGGCCTGCGACTGACCGAGTCTTCCGGTGAGGCCTCCATGCTCACCTCGTCATCCGTGCTCTGTCTCTTTGAATTCCTGGTGACGCCCCATTCGGATCTCGCCGGGAGACGCATTCGCGATTCCAGCTTCCGTCAGCGCCATGGAATGGAAATCCTCGCCATTCATCATGAGGGTCGATCCGCATCCCCTGCTTCCCACCAATCCCGTCTCCAGGTCGGCGACGTGATCCTTGTGGCCGGCCCGGAGCACAAGGCCGATCTCCTGGAGCAAAGCCGCGATGCCTCGATCTTGCGAGAACCCTCCCAGCCTAACTCGCATCTTCAGGCCGGTTGGCGGTTCGCGATCATCTTCGTCGGGGCGGTGATTCTGGGATCCACCGGTGTGATGCCCATCTCCATCGCCTTTCTGACCGCGGCGGTTGGCGTCGTGCTCACCCGCTGCCTGACGCTGGAGAGGGCCTATCAATCCATCGACTGGCGTCTGATCATCCTGATCGGAGGGATGACCGCCTTTGGAGTGGCCATGGAGAAAACCGGGACCTCCACCTTTCTTGGCGAAGCCATTGCCGGAGGTTTGTCACCTTGGGGACCCCGGGCGGTCCTGGCGGGCTTCTTTATCTTGACCATTCTGCTGACCCAGCCGATGTCCAATGCGGCGGCCGCCCTGGTGGTTCTGCCCGTCGCTCTCAGCGCCGCGCAGGAAATCGGCATCATGCTGGCGGCTTCCATCTCCTTCATCGCGCCCTTCGAACCCTCCTGCATGCTCGTCTACAACGCAGGAAACTATCGCTTTCGCGATTTCGTCACGGCCGGCTTCGGCCTCACCGTCGTGCTCTCCTTCATCACCTTGTGGCTGGCGCCTCACTTCTGGCCCCTTTGAGACGAATCGCTTCATCCAATCACTTCCACCGGATCCCCCAGAACCTCCATCCGCGGCCGAATTCCCAAACCCGGCTCTTGCGAAGCCGCCATCCTCCCGTTCACCCGTTTCGGCGCTCCCTCAGCCGTGCTGACCGTGACGTAGCTGTTAAAGTCCGTCGACGTGAAGAGGCATTCGGGCGGCGTGCTGTGGGCGAGATGAGCGATCGCCGCCGTCACGATGTCCCCTCCCCAGGTGTCCTCGATGGTCATCGCAATTCCCATGGCCACACAAACGTCGCGAATCTCGCGGGCTCGCGTCAGGCCCCCCAACTTGGAAATCTTGATGTTGATCACGTCCATCGCCTGATCGTTCACCGCCCGGATCAGCTCCGGGATGTCGTCGATGACTTCGTCCAGGACGAAGGGATGCGTCGTCTTTCGCCGAACCGAGAGACATTCCTCATAGGTCGCGCAGGGTTGTTCGATGAAGACGTCCAGGGCATTCACTCCCCGTACGACTCTCATGGCATCCTTCATCAGCCACCCGGTGTTGGCATCGGCCACGAGCACATCGCCTTGCCTCATCAGTTCCGCCACGGCATGGATGCGTTCGATGTCGACCTCGGGATCGCCCCCCACCTTGAGTTGGAACCGGCGATAGCCCTCCTCACGATAGCCGGCCACCTTGCGGGCCATCGCCTCCGGCGATTCCTGAGAAATGGCGCGATAAAGGACGTGATCGTCGCCAAAACGCCCTCCCAGCAGATGGCAGACCGGTTGGGAAGCTGCCTGCCCCAAGAGGTCCCAGCAGGCCATGTCGATGCCGGATTTCGCGTAGGGATGGCCTTTGATCGCCCGGTTCATGGCCTCATAAACCACCGCCGGCTGACGTGGATCCAGTCCGAGAATCTGAGGAGCGATCTCCTTCACTCCAGCCCGCTCGCCCGCCGCGTAGGACGGCAGATACACGGGGCCCAGGGGACACACCTCTCCGTAGCCCGTCAGTCCTGCATCGGTCTCCAGAGCCACCACCGTGCTGTCGAACACGGAGACGGATTTCCCTCCCGACCACTGATAACTCCCCTCGTGAAGGGGGAGATCGACCTGATAAACGCGAACGCCTGTGATTTTCATGACTGTTGGCTAGCTTCTTGGCATTCCACATTGTCCAATGCCTCATCCCGCGTAAAGCATTTCGTATGGCCCTTCTCGGAATCGATCTCGGCACCACCAATTCACTCGTCGGCACGGTCGATTCCGGCTTCCCGATCTTGTTAGCCGACACCGACGGCCATCGCTCCTTGCCCTCGGCCATCTACTTTCCGGAGGATTCCGATCAGCCGGTCATCGGACGCCCCGCGCTCCGCCAGCGCTCGCTCACCCCCGGAAGGGTCGTGACTTCCGTCAAGCGTCTCATGGGCAAGCGACGGCACGAGGTCGACCCAGAGCTTTATCCCTTTCCACTGACAGCGGGCTCCGACGGTTCTGTCAGGGTTGCGATTCCCTTCAACGGGAAGCCGAGTCATCTTCCTGAGGAAATCTCCGCTCACATTCTGCGCCGGCTCAAGGCCATCGCCGCCGAGGCCATGGGCACAACGCTGGACCGCGCCGTCATCACCGTTCCCGCCTATTTCAACGATGGTCAGCGGCAGGCGACCAAACGCGCCGGATCGCTCGCGAGTCTCGAGGTCGACCGCATCGTCAATGAACCGACGGCTGCGGCGCTCGCCTTCGGCCTTCACAAGTCCTCCGCGCCCCTCAAGCTGGCGGTCTACGATCTCGGCGGCGGCACCTTCGACATCTCCATCCTCGCCATCGAGAACGGCGTCTTCCGCGTCTTGTCCACCCATGGCGACACCTTCCTCGGCGGTGACGACATTGATCGCGCCCTGGCCGAGGCTCTCTGGGAACGTGGTGCTTTCACTTCGGGAGAGGCCTCGCTCACGCGCCAGGACGCCAGCGTGCAAAGCAAGTTTCACGAGGCCGCGGAGGCCGCCAAAATCGCCCTCTCCACTCAGACCGAGCACGCGGTGAGGATTCCCTTCTTCGACGGCGACCGCCACCTCGAGACGCTGATCACCCGTCCCGAACTCGAGAAGATCGCCCTCCCCTTCATCGAGCGCACTCGATCCCGCTGTCTTCAGGCGCTCCACAACGCGCAACTCGAGCCCAGCCAGCTCGACGAAGTGCTTCTCGTCGGTGGGAGCACGCGCATGCCGCTCGTGCGCGAATTCGTCACCGACCTTTTCGGGCGAGAGGCCAACACCTCTCAGCATCCCGAGGAAACGGTGGCCAACGGCGCCGTCATCCAGGGCGGCATGCTCTCGGGTTCCCTTCGCGACCTGGTCCTGCTCGACGTCACGCCGCTCTCGCTGGGGATCGAGAGTTTTGGCGGCCTGATGAATGTCATCATCCCTCGCAATACCACCATTCCCGCCAAAGCGGGCGAGATGTTCACCAACGCGGTGGCCAATCAGCAATCGATGCTGGTCCGCGTGCTCCAGGGAGAACGAGAAATGGCCCGCGACAACTGGGAATTGGGCAAGGTCGAGGTGAATTTCGAGCCCGGCCCACGCGGGAGCGCCCGCATTGGCGTGCAGTTCCAGATCGACGAAGACGGCATTCTGGAAGTACTGACGCGCGATACCAAGTCAGGCGAAGACCGGACGCTCGAGATTCGCCACGCCGCCGTGGATGTCGATGACAGCAAGGTAGAGAGCATGATCTCCCAGTCCGTCGACCACGCTTTCGAGGACATGGACGAGCGGGTTTTCACGGAGGCGCGATTGAAAAGCGAGGAACTCCTTCCGGCGGTGGATCAGGCCCTGACCATAGTCGGCGATCAGTTAGGCAGTGACGAGCACGCGACCATTCGGGAAGCCTCCGAGGCGGTCAAGCGCGCCCTGGCGCAGCACGACACCAAGGCACTCAAACAAGCCAACGACCGCCTCGACGAAGCCACCCAGGAACTCGCCGCACTGCTCATGCAAAAAGCTCTCAGCGAGGCCAAGGACACCACCGGGTGAACCCGGCTAGCCGAAGGGGACCCGGCTCAATGGGCAGGGACCATCCCCCGCCACAGGTCGCGTCGCGGTCACTCCAGATGGCGACCATGGGTGACCGCCAAACCTGCCAAAGCGGCAGAGGGCTGCCGCACTCCAGAAAAACCTCCCTCCTCGCGAAGCGTCTTGATCGGGTCGATGCGGCAGGATTGCGCCTGCCGCCTCTCCCACACCACCGGACATGCGGGACCGCATCCGGCGATTGGATCCATTTGGTCTTAACTCTTGAGGTCTGATGGCATCAGGAACCCGTAGCGTCTTCAGAGTTCGGTTGTTGAGGGCTTCGTGCATGACAGCCATGCGCCACGCTCCACGACTGCTCCTCCCGACGATGGCTCGACTCGGCGGTAGGCCGAGTCGGCGCAGGGCGGATTCCCGTCCCTTGCTTTTATGCCAACGTTGCCAGAAGCATTTGCGAATGTGGCGACGGATCCACGGTTCTTTCCGGTAGATGTCCCGTCGCCATTCGCAGCGCCGGTAGTAGCCCCACCAGCCGTTCACGTAACTTCGCCATTGATCGCGCAGTTGCTCGCTGGTCAGTGGTTGCCGGGCGTTCCAGAGTTCTCTCACGCGGTCCTCAAACCGGGTGAGGCTTGCAGGAGCAATCCCGATGAGCAGCGCGCTGGTGATGATGAACCCCGGGAACTTCCGTTCCCAAGGCCTCCCCACCCCGCTTTTGCTCTCGCTGACCTCCAGCCGGAGGTGGCGCTTGATCCAGCCAGTGAGGCTGGCAAGCACACGCTCCGCTGCGGCTTGGCTCTTTACGTAAATGTTGCAGTCATCGGCGTAGCGGGCGAATCGCAGTCCGCGTTTCTCCAGCTCCTTGTCCAGCGCGTCGAGGTAGATATTGGCCAGTAGCGGCGAAAGCGGGCCGCCTTGCGGCGTTCCTTCTTCGCTGCTGACCTTTAACCCGTCGGGCATCACCACCCCGGCTCGCAGGTATTTGCCGATGAGTTTCATCACGGCTTTGTCCCCTATCACGGTCCCAATTTTACTCATCAGGATGTCGTGGTTCACCTTGTCGAAGAACTTGGTAATGTCCATGTCGACGACGTGGGTAAACCCCTCCCGGGCAAAGCTCTGGGCGGCTTCCACCGCATCGTGGGCGCTGCGTCCGGGACGAAATCCGTAACTGCTTTCGCTGAAACGGGGTTCGAACACCGGCCGGAGCACCCCGAGCAGAAGTTGCTGCACGAAGCGATCTTGCACGTTTGGGATGCTCAGCGGGCGGGTTCCGCCGCTGGGCTTGGGGATGTCTCGACGCTTTGCAGCACCGGGCTTGTAGCTGCCCTCTAGCAGCCTCTTCTTGATCACTTCGCCATGGATGGCGAGGTGTGCTCTGAGTTCGTCGGCCCTCATGCCGTCGGGGCCGGGTGCCCCGTCATTACGCTCAACGGCGTAAAGAGCGGCTCCCCAGTTTCCCGACCTGATGGCCTTCTCCATCAGTCCCTCCAGCTTTGCTGTCCGTTCGCGGTTCACGCGCACCTCCAGGAGTTCCTCTCTCCGCAGGGCTTGCCGCGACTGCATCGCGTGGGCTCTTTGGGTTCGCCCAGGAATTCGGAATCCTTTGTCCGTACGTCCTGCTGACGTCGGGGCGTATTCTGCCCTGGGGTGCAATGCTCCGTAGAGCGCTGCTGTTGGTTCCTTCCGCCCTTCACAGGAGAGAGTTTTCCGGTTTCACAGTTTCCACGGGCTTCTTCCAGCCCCCGGCTCTGCTCTCTGCTACTATGGCTTCTGCTGACTTCTCTCCTGCTCTCACAGGAGAGATCTCCCCGGGTAAGGTCCTTAACCCCATAGTTTCATAAATCGGGGCAAGAATCCCAAGAAAATAGTGGCAGGGGCCTTTGGGATAAGGTTGATTTGGAATCTACCAAAACACCAAACACTTCAACCCAAAAGCCACCTACAGTGAGAGTAGCACGACGTACGATTCATGCAAAGTCCAGAACGATTCCGGCGATCAAATTTGAAGATCAAGAACTGACCTCTTTCGGCGGTCTCGTTATCTTTCAGAAGCTCTTTCAGGAATTGGATCTGGAGGGGAAGCTTCAGCAGTGCTTTGGTCCACTGGATCGGCGCATGTCCCGCTTCTACAAGTTCCACAAGGTTTTCATGTGTCTTATCGTGCATCTTATACTGGGCTACCGGATGCTTCGCGATTTGGACTACTACCGAGATGATCCCCTTGTACGACAGGTTTTGGGGATGCACCAATTGCCCAGTGTCCCAACGATGAGCCGGATGTTGGGAGAGGTCGATTGTCAAAGCTTTGAGAGGATGAGGGAGATGAATCATTTCGTTTGCCTGTCGCGACTTCAGGAGGAGGGAATCAAACGCATCACGCTTGATTTCGACGGAAGCGTGCAGAGCACGAATCGCCATGCGGAAGGGACGGCTGTGGGATTTAACAAGAAGAAAAAAGGCGAGCGCAGTTATTATCCACTGCTCGCGACGATCGCTCAAACCGGACAAATCTTCGACTTCCTTCATCGAAGTGGCAACGTCCATGACTCCAATGGCGCAGTGGAGTTCCTCCGTTCCTGCGTGGAGAAGATTCGCAAGGTGCTGCCTGATGTGCAGATCGAGTTGCGCGCCGACAGCGCGTTTTTCAGCGATCAGATGGTTTCAGAGGCAAAAACCCTGGGCCTGGAATATACGTTCTCGGTGCCTTTCGAGCGGCTTGTGGAACTCAAGGGCATCATTGAGAAGCGCCGTCGCTGGTCCCGAACCCGAGGCGGAGAGGGAAAAACTCATCACTTCGAAATCCGCTGGAAGCCAAAAAGTTGGGCGCGCAAAGCGCGCAAAGCGCGCATTTTGTGCATTCGAACCATGAGGCGCACTCAGCGCAAAGGACCGCTCCAACTGGATCTTTTCGAACCAGTCGAGGAGAACTATGAATACGAGGCGATCATCACCAACAAGACAAACACGGCCGCTCATGTGGTGAAATTTCATGAAGAACGTGGCTCTCAGGAGAAGATTTTTGGCGAAGCCAAGAGCCAGGCCCAGATGGACTATATTCCGGCCAAGCGACGTGCCGCCAACGAAGCTTTCCTTTTGGCCAGTATCCTCACCCACAATCTCACACGCGAAATGCAGATGCGATCTGCGGAGCGGTCACGCAAATCGTCCCCCCAAAGGGCTGCGGAGTGGATCTTTGAAGGACTCGGCACGATTCGCCGCAAGATCATCCAGCGTGCCGGACGTCTGACTCACCCTCAAGGTCGACTCACATTGACACTCGGAGACAATCAGGCCGTCGAAGAAGAAATCGCCTACTACATGATGGCCTGACTGGCCATTTTATGAAACGCTGGGGTTAACTTTCTCCGCATCCCATCCGGCTCTACTTGCTGTGTCTTGATGAGCTTTGGGCTTCGCGTTTACTAGCACGCTCGCCGCCCACAGCCTGCCTCGCTGCCGGTTCGTGTTCCTATGGCTGCGGATTTGCCTGCCGCTTCCTTCAGCTCCACCCTCGCGGGCGTCGCCTTGCGGTTCAGCTACGGTTGCTCTCATCAGCTCCGATGTCATCGTTTCATGTCATTAGTTAAGGCCCATGCCGGGCACACGAGTGCGCTTGCCCCCAAGCGCTTTCGAATGCCGTTGTGGCTCCGTCACCACTTGGCGAGTCGCCGTGTGTGACGGCACACGCAAACTAATTTGGCCGACTCCGACTCTCCAAGGAGAATCTTGATGACGCCTGGCATATCCATCCGCGGGTTTGAAAACGGATCGAATGCCGAAGCGTGAATGCGGCCGTGAACGGCGGAACAATCTCGTGACGGCGCGAAGTATGAGCACCGTCACAGGGCTTGCACTAGAGACACGAAATCTTCCGGCAAGCGGTCCACCCAGGCATTCAGCAGCTTCAAGGTCCGTCCCGACTCCACTTCGCTGGCCACTTCCGAGCTGCTCACGGCTTCGGAGAAGAGTTCCAGATCAAAGCCGAGATCCAAGCTATCACGATCATTTTGGTGAACTTCCACCGCAATCACGTTCTTTCCCGGTCTCAGCCGCTCGCCGGAAACCGTGGTCATCCAATACTCGTTCTCCATCGGGGAGCCCCTCGATTCAGGGGCGAGCGTCTCCGGCTCGACCGTGCCCGCGAGCATGTTCGAGCGGGCAATGACGTCGCCATTCAGGTAGGCCACCATGCCATCGTCATGCAAGACGCCCAGACGGAGTTCCGACAGGTCCTCTGTGTCGGCGAGCTCAAAAACCAGCCGGAAATAGGCCGTGACCGGCTTGTTATCCTCGTCCTCACCGAAATCGAGAACGGTCTCCTCATCACCGTCCCCGTAACCCAGCGGCGCTCTCCCCGATTTCCAATCGTCATCAGGGGTAAAACCCAGCCGAGCCCACTCCCGGCCCGGCAATCCACCCGGCTGGTAGTGATAGTTCCAGTCCGAGTGCCGCGTGACGAGGGGATGCCGCTTTCCGCCCAGCCCGACGGCGACCAGGGCCCGGGCCAGCTCCTCTCCCGCGTGCCGGAAAAGCGCTTCATCGAAGTCACGATCGACCCGTTTCAAGCGCGACAGCACATAGTGGCTTAGCTTGAGAAAAGCTTGACCCCTGAAGTAATCCGAATTCTCCATCCGCTCGTGCCCGAGCGCGACCAGCATTTCTGCCAAATCACGCCACGATGAGTGATGCTGGGGATCCCGTTCAAGGCGCCGCTTCAGCTCGCTCAAGCGACTGTCGACGCGTTCTCCTTCGGTCAAGTAACGGTAGCGGGTCTCCCGAATCACCGGCTCGTAGACGGCTCGCATGCCTTCGTCCAGGCGGCCCCGATCGAGAAACTTCAACCACGACATCGCAGCATCCAGACGATCCTCCTTCAAGAGGAGTTGCGTCTTGGCAAAATGATAGCGTCCGTAGGAATCCCGGTTGTTGAGAGGCGTGTGGACCACCGCCTGGAGATAGTTGAGGATGGCGTCCTCCACCCGGCCCGCTTCCGCCTGGAAATCGGCCAACTCTCCGTAGGCGTCGCCGCCGCAGGGATTCGCCGCCGCCCAGCTCGCGCCATGCTGAAGGATTTCCTCCGCGTTCAACACGTTCAGATCGATCATGCGACGGAACATCCCGCCATCATTGCCCCGATTGACGCGGAGATTGCCGTCGGGAAAAAGTACGTCCTGGGATCCGGCTCCGGTAAAGAGACCATTGAGCACCTCGAAGCGCCTCTTCTCAGTCACGCCGGCCCCGTGGAGGCCGTCACGCAAGAGATAAACCACCTGGTCAATGTTCGTCTCCAGGTACACCTGTTGCCGCAACTCCAGATCCAGACCCAACATCCAGTCTTGGTAACCCTCGGTTTCATTGGCCAGGACATGCAGCGCGAAGTTTCCCGGTAGGCATTCGTTTCTCCCGTTCCAGTGAATTTCGCGCGAGATTTCCGCCAACTTCCTCGCCAAGGGCAAGTATGCGCGCGCCACCTCCGGCTCCAACAATCCCTGTTCCTTTAAGACGTCCTTGGGAAACTCTCGGCAATAGGCTTCGAGAAGCTGTTGCGCTTCTCCGTTGTGGGGATCACTGCGATCGAGCATCTCGATCATCAAACTTCCGAAGGTCGCCGGATCACGCTTTGCGGCACTCCCCAGATAATGATTCAGCAAGCCCAGACGGGAGTTCTTGAGGAAAGGATCCTGCCACTCTGAGAGCAGACGATAGTCCAGTTGACCGCCAAAATGCCCCACCGCCTCTTCCACCTCGTCCGGCACACCCTCATTGAGCGCGCACAGCCAGCTCGCCGTGTGCTCGGCGAGGTAAGGACTCCCAAAGGCTTTGCGCTCGTATCGGGAGGTTAGTTTCTCAAGCCGCTCTTCACGCGAAGGGACGTCTGTCAGGGAAGGCGCGTCGGGGAGAGCCGCCACGACCATCTCCGCGAAAAAGCGTTCGCCCGGCTCACCAAGGGCATTCAAAAAATCGGGCAACGTCGACCACAGCGCCGCATCCAATCGATCGGGTCCGAGGGGCGAGCCTGCATCTCCCAGCGCCTGCTGTTGCACGTAAACCACCTGGCGCTGACCGTTGACGATCCGGACTTGTCGATGCGAGCGCTGGTCTTGTCGGCTCAAGGGGGGCATCGCCAGGAAGCTCCACGGGAGCACTTTCGTCGTCTCTTCAAAAGCCGATTCCCGGATCAGGAAGGTCAAGAGCCCGGGCTGTCGCAAGATCCCTTGAGGACAGGAGGCCAGCCACTGGGCCGGGTCGAGCTGATCGCCCCATTCCGCCTCCAATACCCGTGATATCGTCGACAGCCCCATCGGCGTCACCTGAACGTGGGGAGTCCAGCGCTCCAGCAAGCGCCAGCCCAGTCGCAAGGCCTCCCCCGCTTCGCCCGCGTCGCCGGCCCCCGCCGAGAGCAAGGCTGCCAACAATTCATCCGCCGCTTCCCCGGGCACCGCCAAGCCCGCCTCCGACGGGCCGGACCACACCTCCGTAAAGACGTCAACCATGCCCTCGACCACTCGCCAGGCCCTCTTTCCCACCGCCAGCGGAGCGATGGCGACCGCCGCTGACAGCCGGTCAGCCAGCGGCCCTTCCGGGTCGGTCAGGCGCCCAACCCAGTGGGCCTGCGACTCGCCGGTTGTCGGCGAGACCAGGAGTAGCGCCTCACGACAGCCCTGCGCCAGGGCCGTGTCCCGCCCCCCGGCCCAGGCCGTCACCGCTTGCCGATCATCGGCATTCAAGGAGGCCAAGCGCCTGACCAGCAAGGGTGTTAGGCGGTCGTCGTAATTGCCCCGGCTGTGTTCCCAAACCGCTTCGAAAAAAGCGGTGGCCGGCTCCGTCGAACCCATCGATTGAAGACCAAGCTCCAGAGTCTTCTGGAACTCGCTGGAGAGCGCTTCCTCGCGATCGCCCGTCACGTTCATGAGATAAAGCACCTCGCCAAGGCGCCTCGCCGAAGGAGCGGTCCGCAGCCAATGAGTCCACAGCACAGCCGGGTTTGCCTTGATCACCAACTGAGGCTGAGACGCCCGCGGCTGACTGGCCAGCCTCACATACTGTTTCACCACGCGCTCCAAAGTCTCCAGCGGCGCGTCCTCCTCCAGCGCTTCAAGCAACTGGCGAGCCACCTGTTCCAGGTTGGACCAGTTCTCCAAAGTCTCCCGCCGCTCCGTCGCGAGAAAGCCCTCGAGAGTGATCTCCGGCTCGGCCACCTGGTGCATCGCCTGCCGCATCTCGTTGATCTTGCCGCTGGTGCGATGCGGCTCATACCAGGCCGCCACCTTGGGCGCCGCTCGCTTCAGAGTAGACTGCAAGCTGTTCTGATTGATCATCATGGCATACCAGAAAAGAAACTCCTCCTGACGCGCCTCGGGCAGCTCGAGCACGCGATCCATGTAGGGCTCGAGGGCCAGCGTCACGGCATCTCGCTGAGAGGAACTCCCGCTCGAGGCACCCAGGGCGGCGATCACCATGGCCTTTCCAAAGGTATCTTCCGGATGCGCCGTAATCGGCAACATCACCGTGCCTTTCTGACCCTCATCGACCCGGCTGAAGCTGTAGAGCATGAAGCCGAACAAGGTCTCCCGCGTCACACCGGGCATGGGGTAGAAGGGAAGGTCCTCCAGATCCCCCAGCAGGTCCATCTCCACCAGAAACCGATAGACTCCCTCCGCGTCTTGCGCAAAGCGATGGTATCGCAGCCCATTGGAAATCTGATTGCGAATCTGATAGTCATTGGGATGATTCAGCCCCAATGAGAGAGCCTTTTTCAAGGGTGCCGCCGCCGTCGCCGGCGACTCAATCATCTGGCCGAGAAACACGACGTAGTTCTGGATGGCCATGCCCGGCGATCCGGGAACACGCCGATTCGGCTCGTAATGCTTGGCAATCAGCGCTTCTTGCTCCTCAACCGGTCCCAACATGGCCACGGCCACGCCATCGATGAATCGGGCGAACGCTTCCAGGCTCTTGCTCGCCTGTTCCCGCGCGTACTCGGTGACGAACTCCATCCCCTGATAGGGCTCCAGGCGCACGGCCTCCAGGTAACTCAGAATGAGAGGGCCACGTTCGGCTCCTTCGCCCGCGGACTGGTACCATTCCATGATCTGCCGCATCAGATTGCCCAATGCCACGCCCGGCGGCTCCGAGAGCAACACTTCTCGGGCTTTTTCAACGAACGCTTCACCCGTCAATCCCGCCAATGCGAGCATGTCTCGCATGAACGCCGCCACGCCAGCTCTTTCGCTGGCTTCCAATCGCGGAATGATGTCGTTTCGCAGGTAGTTCTCCTCACCGTTTTCCATCGACACGCGCAGGAGAAACTCCGCCGGTGAAAGAAAAGGCACCCAGTCGCTGCGATATTGTGCATCGCGCGCTCCCGGCGATGGAGGCGAGTCCGCCGGCGGCTCGGGCTCGCTTCCCATCTCCAGAAGGAGCTTCTCGGCGAGGCCCTTGAAGCTCTCCAGGTCGTCTCCATCCCGCATCGCCAAGCCCGCCAAGCGCTGGAAACCGATCTCTGCCAGTTGGGGCAGCCTCACCAATGCCCGACAAAGCCGGTCGTGCACCTCACGGCGCCCGGCATCGACCAAGAGCGATCGTTCTTGCTGCTCAATGCCGTTGTATCCCACGCCGTAGTTGCCCGCGTTATAAAGATCATTGAACCGAATACGATTGCCCCAGTTTCCCTGGCCCAGAGAATGATTGAGAAGATTGGGCAGCCAATCGGCCGGGATGTATACGTCCGGATCGGCGTGCTCGAAATAAGCCGCCAAGACCTCGGCGTAATCCAAGCGCCGCTCAAACTCGTTCTCCGACATTCGGCTCGCCAGCTCACCTCCCAGAGCGACCACCTCACGAAAATCCACACCGTCGAGCGCCGCCACCCCTCTCTCGGGCTGCCCCTGTTCCACCGCCAATCTCGCCAAGCGAGCCCTGACATCATGTCGGCCCGGCTCTCGCTCCAGCCACTCCTCATAACCCGCGATGGCATCATCGGCGCGGCCTAACATATCCGCTGCAACGATCCATTGAAGCCCCTTCTCGGTCCCGACTTCGGCGCCATCTGGAGCCAGACGCTCCAGCACGGCATCCGCCAAGCCGTAAACGGCGAGAAAGCCCGGCAAACTCGCCTCCGCCTCGTAAGCTGCTCGCTCGGCGGGGTCCACCTGCAGGAACGACGGCGCCAGCACCTGCAACCGCTCCGCCGCCCTCTCCACGGCCGCCTCCCGGCGACCCTCGAAGAGCCGCTTGAGCATTTCGGCACTCTCGCTGGAGGGGATGGACACGCCAGGACTCCCGTTCACGGAAATCACGTTCACGCCTTCAAAACCGCCGCCTCGCGATAAGCCCTCAAGAAAGAATTTCTCCTGTGACCAGACCGCGGCGGGAAATCCCAAAGCGGCAATCACCAAGCCGTGAATCATCTTCATTGTCATACCTTCCATTGATCTTTGTAAATGGTTGCCCGGTTCCGCTCAGCCTTCATGACCCGCCCCCGTCCATCGACCGGGACTGCCACCCGATCCTTCGCTGGCCTTCCAGGCCCGCTTCCGATCGATTCGCGAGTCCCCCGTATCGATCCATGTCAGAGAATGCCCACCCCCATCGGTGGACCGATGCCATCCATCGTCATACTCGAAAACCAGAATCGTCTCACCATCCGGAGAGGCGAGTCTCAACCGCTCCCCACCGTTGCTGAGTTTTCCGTCATACTCTCCCAGAATCGCCATTTCCGCTCCGTATCGGCGTTCAAAGGCATCCCGGTCGTTCACAATCACCGCGCATTCGCCCGGCGACAGGGTACTCTCGCCAAAACGCAAGGAAATGCCCTCCACAAACTCGAATCCGTCCAGCGAGAGCGGCTTGGCACCGATATTCACCAGCTCGAGAAACTCTTCGTCTTCGTCCGTCGAAGGATGATAGTGAAGCTCGGAAATGCGAAGGCCCGCGATCCACTCCGCCATCCGGCTTTCCGGGAGCCCACGGTTGACCGCGCCCGGCGTCGGCATCCCAAAGCTCAGGCTGCCGCTCGCATCACGCCCCTGGGAAACTCCCGTCGCTTGAGGTCCGAAGACGACGAAATCGATCAGCACGCCTTCGCGACCCATCAATCCCAAAACCCCTCCCTCTTTCGACAAGCCGAACGAGAGATGATTCGCACCGTCTTCCCAATTGCCGTCCGCAAGAAAGACTCGCCGCTCTCCAGGTCCGATAAATGACAACTCGGGCAGGGGACGCCAGCGTCGGCGATTGGGGATCTGATCGGTGAGGACACAGCCACCCACGTCGACCGCCTGGTCCGCCGAGTTTTTTATTTCCAAAAACTCCTCGGGCGCGCTCACGGAAACCTCGGCCAGCCATTCCGCCATTCGGAGCGCCTCTGGCGGCGCGGTGTCGAGCGCTTCATTCGCTGCTCCAAACGTGGGAACCGATAGACTCCAGCGGTCGTCATCGAAACGGCTGATCGATCGATCCGGCAGCTGCAATCCGAAGACGACCTGATCCACCCGCTGACCTTCTCGATCCGACAACAGCACGCGATCTCCCTGCCCGCTGAGCGCAAAACCCAACTGATCTTGGCTCGCCTCGAGCACGAGGTAGCCACCCGGCTCGATCTCAGTGCCTTCCGGAAACACATGGGCATCCCGCTCGTCCGGGTCGTCGCTCAAACCGAATCCTGACAGATCGAACGATTGGTCTCCAAAATTGTGCAGTTCCACCAGATCGGAAGCCCCTCCATCAACCGTCTCGTTCAATGCCAGGACCTCGCTGATCTGAATCGAGGGCAGCCCCGGCACCACTTCGAATTCGCGAGAAACGGTCGTCTCCTCTTCCCCCTGCCAGCGCCCGGAAACGTGGCGCCCGATCACCCCGACCCGATGCGCGCCGGGAGAGAGTGATTCCACGGCAAATTCCCGGACCGCCGATTCGCCCATCTCCACGGGCTCACTCCAAGGCCCCCCATCCAACCGATAGCGAAAGGCTTCCAAGCCATGCCCGCTCACCTGGAAAACGGGAGCGGTCGAGGCCGTTCGACGGGGCGGTTGTTCTACCCAGCGAACGTCCGCCGCCGGAACACGCCGGACCGGCAAGGCCTGGGGATACCAAGTATTCCCTCCCTCGCCCTCCGTGATTTCGTTTTTCACCCTGCCAAAGACGCGATTCCGTGTCGACACCACCGTCTCGCCCGCCTCCCAGACGGGGCCCTCGGAGTTGCCCGCCAGTTCAAAATCGTTGCCATCGAGATAACCGATCCCCGTGTCGGCCAGCGCCACCACGGGCGTGCCACCCTGACGGAAAAGGTTTCCAAACAAGTCCACTCGCAACATTTGTGTCAGGCGAATCGCCGGACCCTCGCGTCCCCGCACGATTTCGCTCCTCTCCAGCCGAAGTTTCGAGGCCTCGCCAACGACCACCGGCCCAACAGCTCCCGGCGGCGGCTCCAGGTGCCCTTCGGAAAACACCAACCCACTCGCCTTCACACGAATCCCCTGATTCCCTGCCCAATCGATGCGACAAGCGTGGAAAGCCACCAATCGGGTCTCCTCAATGTCGATCGATCCATTCAGGGAAAAACAATCCACGTGACGCAGCACGTTTCCTTCCCTGACAGAACCCTTCCAGCGCAACCCACTCCATCCCTCGGCCTCCCGGTCCTCCGGATTCTTGGCAAAGGTCACCCGCCGATCCGGCTCGCCGAGGACCTGCAATCGGCCCTCGACCACCAGCTCACCCTCCTCGCTGCCGTAGACCGTCACGCCCGGCTCAATGACCAGCGTCGCCTCGGACGGTACCACCACCCGGTCCTCCAACAAATAAGGTCCCTCGTCCAGCGACCACGTCGTCGTCCCGCTCTCGGGCAGGCGGCCCGACACTCGTTGGACGCTCCCGTTGTCCAGCCAGACCCGCATCCATTCCCGCTCCACCACATCACCCGCCGGACCACGCATCACGATGGGAATCTGATTCATTCCCGGACGCACCACTTCGTTCAATTGATCGGGCCCCATCAGCCAGGTCCCCGTCTCGGGAAAGAGCCTCGGCGTCACCCCGGCCACCTGCACATCCCGAACCGCGCCTCGATCAAAACGACCGTACAAGGCGAACCGCGACGACGACGCCTTGTAGAACTCTCCCTCGCGCTCCAGAGTCGAGCCAATCACCGTCGACGAACGAAACTGGCTCATCACGACGTCGATGCGCTCCTCCACGAAAGCCTTCACGTCGTCAATCTCCGACTGGGGAATCCATCCTTTCCACTGCTCATCGATCAGCCGATGGATGATCTCCGGACGATAAACAGTTTCCGTCAACTCGATGAACTTTCCCGCGAAGAGCTTCAGGAAACGCTCGTTCTGGAAGAGGTAACGGAAGCCCTGCATGTTCCCATACTGGAAGACGTCGTTGTCCAGCTGCCTCCCCCGCTCGCCCATGCCCAGAATCGAATCCAGATCGTAGGGAATCAATTGAAAACGCCCATTCTGACGGCGAAAAATCGCCACGTCATCCCCCCGCCCCGTTGGCAAGCCGCCCTCCGTGTTTCCTAACAAGGCGTCCAAGGCGAGATAGCGGGCCCACTGCTCCAGATCGGCCACTTCGTCAACCCGCTCAAAATAGGTCTCGGCGGGTTCCGCCTCCGCCAGCGTGTCAATGAGCCGGAGAACATCCGAGTAGTCATCCTCCGAGGCGTGGTTTCTCTTGTTGTAGGCGGTGCGGTAGTTCGAGAGGTCGGAGCCTCGCCGATTCAAATTCGCGTTGCCAACGAGTCGATACATGTTGCCGTCTTCCTCCCCGGGAAAATTGGCTTCGACATAATCCCCGTCGAAGACCTCATTGAGCACATAACATCCGTACTGAGGCGGCCCCGTTCGCGTCCAGTCCTCTCCATTCATCCTCAAGTGGACCGGAGTGGAACGGGCCGCCGCGAATCCCGCCAGCTGATGAATGGCGGCACCCAGGGATTGGGAGTGAGTGTACTGGCTGTTGAGATTGATGTCCGTCACGCCGCGCCAGGGATCGTCACTGGGGAAACTGACCCGCAGCCCCGGAGGAAAGGCCGAGCGGCTTCCATGCCCCCGCATCCTCGCCGAAACGTGATGCCTCACCTCAATCCCCCCGCCATCGACCACGATCAAGGTGGCATGCAGGTGATTGTCGTAGGCGCTGTTGGCGCCAGAGATGTCGCTCAGCTGACGCAAAAGCGCAATCTCGGCCGCGGTCGTGATCAGGCGCAGCGTCGGCTTGGCCCCCGGCGCCGTCTCCCTATCCCTATCAAACCCCTCATCCACCTGATAGAGACAGAGAGCCTGACGATCCGCCAGCTCGCCCTTTTCGTCCCGGTTCAAGGAGGGAAAGAACGCTTCCCGACCCTCACCGTCCACCGCCCGCACACCATACTGCACCACCGAACCATCGGGCATCGCGGGGATGACCGCTTTCCCGTCCGTCATGGGCGCCGTCTGAAACTCGGGGTCGCCGTCACGGCGATAAAACAATGTGAGCGTGACATCAACGCGAGGATCGACCTGCGCGCTCACGGTCCCCGGCGTGTCCGCGCCGGGGATCGCCGGGTGGTGTTTCAACGACACGATCACCGGCGGCAAGGCCTCCCGAAACACGTCGTTTGGCCTTCCTGGAGTCCCGCCCAAGGTTCGACTGGCCATCCAGTTGGCCCCGTGGCGGTTGTCCGCCCGCGGCGAGATCAGTGAAAGCGAGGCGCCGTCCCCGTCGTGAGGCGCCTCCCAAATCCAATCGTCATAGCCCCTCAAGCGCGCCGATCGGCGAACCGCCCAGCGTCCCGAGTCCGCGTAGGACACCGTATCGACGACATCGCCGTCGGCATCTTCCAGGGCGATCCTTTCCCCGCTGTTGCTCAACTGACGTTCCAGAGGCCCCAGCACCGCTCCCGCAGCGTCTGGATGCCGCGCCCGGAAGGCCTCCACGTCCGCCGCGATCACCAAAAACTCGCCCGGCTCAAGCTCCACTCGAGGAAACTGATAGCGAATGCCGGAAGCGAATCGCCAGCCTTCTAGAGAAACGGGAGAATCGCCGGAATGATAGAGTTCGATAAACTCGGCGGAGGAATCTTCCTTCCACTCCGTGGCCCGGACGTGATACATGATTTCATTGATGACGACCGGATGTTCGATCTCGGCTGGCGCACTCTCCGAGAGAGCGAGAAGAAAGCTGACACAGAAAAAACAACCCAAGAATTGATGTAGAGACCCCCGACCCATGGCGGAAACGCTAAACGAGACGCCACTGGGCGTCAAATTCCCGTCCCCTGCTGATTCTG
Source organism: Verrucomicrobiales bacterium (assembly GCA_965204485.1). Taxonomy (GTDB): domain Bacteria; phylum Verrucomicrobiota; class Verrucomicrobiia; order Verrucomicrobiales; family DEV007; genus JAACDM01. Next base: position 49,495 of record CBDBEZ010000021.1, on the reverse strand, counting down.
GCATTGCATCCGGCTCCAAAATGTCGAGGCTTCCGCCACGGTCTCCCGCCCCCTCCATGAACGCCTCGCCCACCCGTCCCCGCTGGAAACTCCTCATCGTTCTGCTGGCCCTGCCTTACCTGTTGCGGCTCGCCTTCCGGTTCACGCCGCTGGAAGAAGCCGGGTTGGGTGGTGCCGCTTCGATCCTCACGATTTTTCTCGTCCTTATCATGGCCTTGCTCTGGCTGCTCCTCCTGAGTGGCCTGACGTGGAAAGGGCGTTGGATCGGGCTTGGCGTCCTAACGGTTCTGGGGGCGGGTCTCGCCCTCTGTGTTCGCGTCGAGGGACACATGGGCAACTTCTTTCCCCAGCTCGCCTGGGTCTGGAGCCCGCGTCCGGCAGACTCGGCTGACGACCTCGACCTCGCGTCGGACACACCCGCGGTGGAGATCACGACCACCTCGCCCTCGGATTTTCCCCGTTTTCTCGGTCTGGATCAATCGAACTGGGTCTCTGGAAGCCTGCTGGCGGCCGACTGGCATCTTCAAAAGCCCACGGAGCTTTGGCGAAGCGACATCGGCCTCGGGTGGTCGTCCTTCTCCGTGGCCGGCCCCTACGCCTACACCATGGAACAGCGCGGGGAAGACGAAATGACCGTTTGTTATGAAGCCCGCACCGGACAGCCGATCTGGGCTCACCGGGAGTCCGCCCGCTTTGAGGAGAGCATGGGCGGCGTGGGGCCGCGATCCACCCCCACCGTCCACGAGGGCATGGTTTACGCTCTCGGTGCCACGGGCATCCTACTCTGTCTCGACGCCCAAACCGGCGCGGTCCAATGGCGACGAGACACGCTCGCGGAGGCGGGCCAGTCCAATTTGAAATGGGCCAAGAGTGGCAGCCCCTTGATCGTGGACGATCTCGTGGTGGTGACGCTAGGCCAAGCGAGGGAAGGCACGCTGGCGGCTTACGACCGGCTGAGCGGAGAGCCGCGCTGGCGCGACGGAGCGGATCGCCCGGCCTACGCCAGCCCGATCCTGGCCACCCTCGCCGATCAACGTCAGATCATTGCCTTCAACGCGGCGAGTGTCAGTGGGCACGCGCCCGACACCGGCGCCATTCTCTGGAGCCATCGCCTGGAACAGGCCCCGGCTCACAACGCCTCGCCCGTCCTCTGCGGCGACGATCGCGTTCTCGTGGGCGTCGGCTATGGCCGTGGATCGCGGCTCCTGAAGATCTCGCCCGCTCCGGACGGCCAGCTCTCCGCCACCGAGATCTGGCATAGCAATCGGATGAAACCCAAGTTCGCCGACATGGTGCTGAGAGGCGACCATCTCTACGGGCTCGACGAGGGCCGGCTGGTCTGTCTGCGCCTCGAAGACGGCCAGCGTGCCTGGCGCGGGACGCGTTTCCAGCACGGGCAGATTTTGGGCGTCGGCGACAAGATCCTCATCCAGGCGGAAGATGGTGACATCGCCATCGCCGCGGCATCTCCGGAAGAGGAAACGATTTTCAACCGCTTCTCCGCCCTCTCCAGCAAGACCTGGAATCACCCCGTGCTCGCAGGTCGACTTCTCCTGGTTCGAAACGACCGTGAAGCCATCGCTTTCGAATACCCCGGCCGCCCATCGGATCCCGCGGTGGGAGAAGACGCCTGACCACTTTCGGAAATCGCCCGCCCAGGCGGGGGCGTCTTTCTCGGACACCGTTTCACCGGCCGAGTCCCGTCAATTCCATCACAAATCCCCTGGCCTCGCCCGGGCGATTTCCGGTAAAGAGGCGGCCATGACGCAGAAGCGCTACGACTTGCTCACCTACGGCCGATCTTCGATCGATCTCTATTCCAACGACATCGGCGCACGCTTCGAAGACATCACCAGCTTCGGCTCCTTCGCCGGCGGCTCGCCACTGAATATCGCCACCGGCTTCACGCGCCTCGGCGGGAAGGCGGCGCTTCTCACGGGGATGGGCGAAGACAAGGTGGCGGATTTCCTCATGAGTTTCCTGGAAAAGGAAGGCGTGGAGACGCGGTTCATTCCGCGCATACCCGGAACCCGGACCAGCGCCGTGGTCCTCGGCATCGAGCCGCCCGACCGTTTCCCCCTGGTCTACTACCGCGACAATTGCGCCGACAGCGCCGTGACGATCGATCACGTGATCGCCGCCAACATCTCCCAATTTCGCTGCCTCGAGATCTCCGGCACCGCCCTGAACAAGGAACCCAGTCGCAGCGCCGCCTTCTTCGCGGTGGAAGAAGCCGTCCGGGCCGAGGTGCCCGTGGTCCTGGACCTTGATTTCCGGCACGATCAATGGCACGACCCCCGCGCTTTCGGGATCACCACCCGCGCCCTCCTGCCGCGCGTTCGGATCGCCATCGGCACGGAGGAGGAGGTGCTCGCCACCATGCTCACCGACCCTGCACAGATCACGATCAAGCATCAACAGATCTCCGCTCCGGAGATTCGCGGCGACATCGACCAGGCCATCGCCGGCATTCTCTGCCTGGGCATCGAGGCCCTCATCGTCAAGCGCGGCAGTGAAGGCGCCAGCATCCACCTTCCCGACGGCACCGCCAGTGAAGTTCCCGGCTTTCCAATGGAGATCGTCAACGTCCTCGGCGCGGGCGATGCCTTCGCCACCGGCTTCATCTACGGTTTCCTGCAGGGGTGGGACCACGACAAATCCTGCCGCATGGGCAACGCCTGCGGAGCCATCGTCGTCACCCGCCATGGGTGCGCCAACTTCATGCCCCACCACGATGAGCTGTTCGCCTTCGTCGAAGAGAACGGAGGGTTCTAACCAAACAATCTCCGCTCAAGCGACCAGCGACGAGGTCGTCGTCCTTCCGAAGGCCAGTCACTCACACAAATTCCAATCTCCCGCCCGTTCGACCAGCTTTCCCGCCATGAAAACCAAACGCCTCACGGTTGCCCAGGCTACCATCACCTTCCTCAAACACCAGTACGTGGAGCGCGACGGAAACGAGCATGCTTTCTTTGCCGGCTGTTTCGGGATCTTCGGTCACGGAAACGTCGCCGGTCTGGGCCAGGCCCTGCACCAGGATCCCGCGTTCCGTTACTATCAATGCCGCAACGAGCAGGCCATGGTCCACACCGCCGTGGCCTACGCCAAGGTCCGCAACCGCCTGAGCGCTTTCGCCTGCACAACCTCCATTGGGCCCGGCGCCACCAACATGGTCACCGGCGCTGCCCTGGCCACCGTCAACCGGCTGCCAGTGCTTCTGCTTCCCGGCGACATCTTCGCTCGCCGCAACGTGGCGCCGGTCTTGCAACAGGTTGAAATGCCCACCACCCAGGACCACGGCGCCAACGACGCTTTCAAGGCCGTGTCACGCTACTGGGACCGCATCAATCGCGCCGAACAGCTGATCACCGCCCTGCCCGAAGCCATGCGCGTGCTCATCTCGCAGGGCGACACCGGCGCCGTGACCCTCGCCATGCCACAAGACGTACAAGCCGAGGCCTTTGATTTTCCCGTCGAACTTTTCCAGAAACGCGTCTGGCCCATCGCCCGCCCCCACGCCGATCCCTCCCTCCTCGCCAGGGCGGCCGAATGGATCCGTGCCAGCAAGCGGCCCATGATCGTCTCCGGCGGCGGCACGATCTACAGCGAAGCCACCGATGCCCTCCGCGCCTTCGTCGAACGCACCGGCATCCCCGTCGCCGAAACCATGGCCGGCAAGGGTGCGCTGCGCTACGACGATCCCCGCAATCTCGGCGCCGCCGGCGTCACCGGCACCGAAGGGGCCAATGTCATCGCCCGGGAGGCGGATCTCGGCATCGGCATCGGCACCCGCTACAGCGATTTCACCACTGCCTCCAAGACCGCCTGGCAGCATCCTGACGTTCGTTTCATCAACGTCAACGTGACCGATTTCGACGCCTTCAAACACGGCGCCCTCCCGCTAGTGGGCGACGCGCGCGCCGTGATCGAGGACCTCCAGACCCGCCTGGACGCCTATGAGGTCAACTCCGCTTACCGGGAGGAAGTGGCGCAGTGGAACCGTTCCTGGGACGAAGTGGTCAACAAAGTCTATCACTTAAACCACGGCGCTCCTGTCAGTCAAGGCGAGGTCATTGGCGCGGTGAACGACGCCGCCGGTGAGCGCGACATCATTCTCTGTGCGGCGGGCAGTTTGCCGGGCGACTTGCACAAGCTGTGGCGCACCCGCGATCCCAAGGGCTATCACCTCGAGTATGGTTATTCCTGCATGGGCTACGAGATCGCCGGCGGGCTCGGCGCCAAGATGGCCGATCCCAGCCGCGAGATCTATGTCATGATCGGTGACGGCAGCTACCTCATGATGGCTCAGGAACTGGTCACCGCGATTCAGGAAGGCATCAAGCTCACCGTGGTGCTGCTGAACAACCATGGCTTTGGCAGCATCGGCGGACTCTCGGCCCACGTGGGAAGCCAGCGTTTCGGCACGCAGTACCGTTTCCGTGACCCGGACAGCGGCCAGTTGGACGGCGATCGGCTTCCCGTCGATCTCGCCGCCAACGCCCGCAGCCTGGGTGCCCACGTGATCGAGTGCACCGACATCGATTCCGTGCGCGCCGCTCTGCGGGAAGCCAAATCGATCGAACAGACCACCGTGATTTACGTCGAGACCGATCTCTTCCAGGGAGTCGACGGCTATGCCTGGTGGGAAGTCCCTGTGGCGGAGGTCTCGGAGGTCGACTCGGTCAAGGAAGCCCACGAATCCTATCGCAAGAACCGCGAGCGCCAGCGGTACTATCTTTAGGCTCGGCCCAACCGCCCGCCAGCCCTTCGATTCGTTTCATCCCCCAATCCAGCGGCTCCCATGGGCTCACCGTGAGACTCGAGAGAAGCATTCCTCGTCATTCGACGGCAGGTCGGCGCCTTGCCGGGAGTATCAAGATAGGATCGGATACCAATCACCTGATGCTGGACGATAAAGACCGGGAACCCAACTTCATGCGCCTCTTTGTGGCCCATGAGCGAGAATTGCGAGCGTTTGCGCGAACGCTCCTCCCCACCTGGGAGGTGGTTGAAGACGTCCTTCAGGAATCCAGCGTGGTCATGTGGAAGAAGCTCGATCAGTTGAAGGACGAATCAGGATTCCTTCCCTGGGCTAAGGTGATCGTCAGGTTCGAGGCTCTCCACGCACGACGCCGAGTGGCGCGCGATCGGCTTGTTCTCAGCGAAGAAACGCTCTCGCTCCTTGCCGATGAGGCCCTTGAAGTCCCTGACGATCAGCTCCAGCGGGAGCGAAACGCCCTCACGCTTTGCTTACAAAAACTTTCCGATGAGCATCGCAAACTGGTGCTGATGCCCTATGTCGAGTCAGGCGGCCTTTTGCAGGTCGCCAAACAAACGCAGCGATCAGCAAACAGTCTCTACAAACTGCTCGGGCGATTGAGGGAGAAACTGAGACTCTGTGTGGAACAAGAACTTGCCGGAGAAGGGAGGACTTCATGAAACCGGATGACGTCAATGAACTCATCAATCGCTACTTCCTTGGCACGATCTCAGGGGAGGAGTTGGAGCGCTTGGATGGGCTCTTGCAAGGCGAGCCGACCCTGCGTGAAGTCTTCAGCGCGACGGCAAGACTCGACACCAACCTGCGGGAGGAAGCACTTCAGTTTGAAGACAAGGAAGCAAGGCCCGGCAATCAGATTACCTTTGCCAAGAGCACTCTCGTTGCTGGATTGGCGGGAGCCGCCGCCTTGATCATGGCGGCATTCCTCCTCCTTTCGCCCGAGAACGAGGTCCCCGATCGCATCGCCAGAGTCATTGAAGCGGGAGGATCCTTGCGCTGGACGGGCGATGGCGGCGCGGTGAGAGAGGGACTCGTGGAGGGGCAACCCTTGAGCGGGGGCACCTTGGAGTCGCTCTCCGCGGACTCATGGGTGGAGATCGCCTTCCTGGATGGCTCGAAGGTGGCGCTCTCGGGCCAGTCTTCCGTGACGTTTTCCCAAGGCGTCCGAGGCCGAGTCGTCCGCCTTCGCGAAGGCAACCTTTCTGCCGAAGTCGCTTCGCCACAAGAGGACGGCCCCATGCGATTCATCACACCAACGGCTGAGGCAGAAGTGCTAGGGACTCAGTTGACTCTCAGGACGGACGGCTCATCGACTCGATTGACGGTTTACGAAGGGCGCGTGCGTATCACCAGGCTGGCGGACGGAATCAGGCAAGACGTTCCCGCCGATCACTTTGTGGTCGCCGCACTGGACACGGCGGAAAGTTTTCTCGCTCTGCCGCGTGCGCAGTACGTCGATACGTGGAAAAGCGACCTGCCCTATGGAATCGGTCACGGGGAATGGCATCCTCGTGAAGAGGGCGCGCCAGGTTACCTCGAGGCGAAACTACTTTTGTGGAAAGAGTATGGAAGGAACATGGTGCTCGATCTCGCCTCGCTGGCCGCGACGGATGCCGAACACCGAATCGCCCTGCTGAAAGACGGCGCGCATCTCCGAATCGTGGGACGCCTGGCTTATGATGGCGAAGTGCACTTCGGGCTCACCACCCATCACGTCGGGGGCGGCTTTGCCGGTAAGTACATTGCCAGTCGCCAGCTCGACGGTTCAGATGAACCCTTCGCCATCGAGCTGCCTGTCACTGCCTTTAGCAGACAGTACCCCTGCTTTCCAGAGTCGCTGATCGCTCACGAACTCGTCGACTGGTGGGCGCTGACCATCAACCATGAGGCAGGGCTGGAAATCCTCAGCGTTGAACTCCTCTCTCCTTAACCATCCTACCCACTATGATAAAGTATCATACGTCTGTTGCCTGGATCGCCATCTCCGCGGCGACCTTTGCCCTCGGTTGGCACTTGAAGCCGTCGCACGATGGAAATGACCACGGAAACGCGGTGACCGTCTCACCGACACCCAAAACATCATCACTTCTCCACAGAGATCGCCCTTTGGAGAAATCGGAAAGTGAACTCGCCGCCTCCCCTTCTCCCGAGAACCGTGCCCTGAATTCATCGCGCATTGCCGCCATCGGTGATCGTCTGCGCCGGACAACCGACCCCATCGAGAAGCGACAGGCCTTTGCCGAATTGCTGGCAGGCTTGACGGCGGAAAACGCTCTGGAGATCCGTGAGCAAATCGCCCATCTCGACGCCGATGATGCGGAATTTCGCGATTTCCACTATGCCTGGGGAAAGGTGGCTGGGTTGGATGCTGTCCTGAATGGCCTCGAGACGGACAAGAGAGACGCGGGCCCCACTCTGGCCGGCTGGGCGAGTGCCGATCCGGCCGCAGCGAAGGAATGGTATGACACCCTTGAGAACGAGGGGAATCAAGGCGCCAACAAACAGGCGATGAAAGCCGCACTCGTGCACGGGTTGGCGATCGCCGATCCAGCCAACGCCGCCGACTTCGTGTATGCGTTGGGCGAAGCGGGCGACCGCCGGGCGAAGGAAATGATGGGTATTGTGATGGGCAAGGTCGTCCAGTCGGGCGGAGCGCAGGAAGCCGCGCAGTGGGCCACCCAGCTTGGGGCAGGCGAACTCCGTGGCCACGCGCTGTGGGAAGCCGGGCGAGCAGGGGTGCGAGAGAATGCCGACGCAACCCTGTCCTGGGCAAGCGAGATGGTCCAAGACGATCCCAATGCCGGGAGTCTTGCCTACGGCATCGCCCAGGAAATGGGCTGGCGCGATGGACCGAAAGTCGCCGAGTGGCTGACTTCGCTCGATAGCGAAGCCGTCACCGCCGCGTATAGCCCCTTGTTTGGAGGCTGGACAAAGGCGGATCCGCTCGCAGCAAGCCAGTTCGTCGCCGACATGCCTCCATCGGAAAACCGCGATTGGGCCATCGGCGGCATGGTCTATACGCATCGCTGGGAAGACCCTTCCGCGGCCGTTGCCTGGGCGACACAACTGTCCAGTGCCGAGGGTCGCGAACGTGTCATGACGCTCGCCGCGGAGGCCTATGTCCGGAAAGATCCCGCCGGCGCGGCCGAGTGGCTCCCTACTAGCGGACTACCCATGGAAACGCAGGAACGCCTTGTCCAACGCGCACACCGGAAAGATTAGCCCTTCGTTCCTGGCTTCAACTCTACCTACGGAGTGAACCGACATCCGCCCAAAGTCCACGCATCGATTCACTCACGTCACGACAAAGCCTTTCCTGAGCGCCACGGCGCCCGCAACGCTCTCGATCATCCGCCACCGGCGCTTCGGACGTTGGGCTCTCTGCGCGAGTTCACCCCAGCGTTTCATAAAATGGCCAGTCAGGCCATCATGTAGTAGGCGATTTCTTCTTCGACGGCCTGATTGTCTCCGAGTGTCAATGTGAGTCGACCTTGAGGGTGAGTCAGACGTCCGGCACGTTGGATGATTTTGCGGCGAATCGTGCCGAGTCCTTCAAAGATCCACTCCGCAGCCCTTTGGGGGGACGATTTGCGTGACCGCTCCGCAGATCGCATCTGCATTTCGCGTGTGAGATTGTGGGTGAGGATACTGGCCAAAAGGAAAGCTTCGTTGGCGGCACGTCGCTTGGCCGGAATATAGTCCATCTGGGCCTGGCTCTTGGCTTCGCCAAAAATCTTCTCCTGAGAGCCACGCCCTTCATGAAATTTCACCACATGAGCGGCCGTGTTTGTCTTGTTGGTGATGATCGCCTTGTATTCATAGTTCTCCTCGACTGGTTCGAAAAGATCCAGTTGGAGCGGTCCTTTGCGCTGAGTGCGCCTCATGGTTCGAATGCACAAAATGCGCGCTTTGCGCGCCCAACTTTTTGGCTTCCAGCGGATTTCGAAGTGATGAGTTTTTCCTTCTCCGCCTCGGGTTCGGGACCAGCGACGGCGCTTCTCAATGATGCCCTTGAGTTCCACAAGCCGCTCGAAAGGCACCGAGAACGTATATTCCAGGCCCAGGGTCTTTGCCTCTGAAACCATCTGATCGCTGAAAAACGCGTTGTCGGCGCGCAACTCGATCTGCACATCAGGCAGCACCTTGCGAATCTTCTCCACGCAGGAACGGAGGAACTCCACTGCGCCATTGGAGTCATGGACGTTGCCACTTCGATGAAGGAAGTCGAAGATTTGTCCGGTTTGAGCGATCGTCGCGAGCAGTGGATAATAACTGCGCTCGCCTTTTTTCTTCTTGTTAAATCCCACAGCCGTCGCCTCCGCATGGCGACTCGTGCTCTGCACGCTTCCATCCAAATCCAGCGTGATGCGTTTGATTCCTTCCTCCTGGAGACGCGACAGGCAAACGAAATGATTCATCTCCCTCATCCTCTCAAGGCTTTGACAGTCGACCTCTCCCAACATCCGGCTCATCGTTGGGACACTGGGCAATTGGTGCATCCCCAAAACCTGCCGTACAAGGGGATCATCTCGGTAGTAGTCCATATCGCGAAGCATCCAGTAGCCCAGTGCAAGATGCACGATAAGACACATGAAAACCTTGTGGAACTTGTAGAAGGGGGACATGCGCCGATCCAGTGGATCAAAGCACTGCTGAAGCTTCCCCTCCATATCCAATTCCTGAAAGAGCTTCTGAAAGATAACGAGACCGCCGAAAGAGGTCAGTTCTTGATCTTCAAATTTGATTGCCGGAATCGTTCTGGACTTTGCATGAATCGTACGTCGTGCTACTCTCACTGTAGGTGGCTTTTGGGTTGAAGTGTTTGGTGTTTTGGTAGATTCCAAATCAACTTTATCCCAAAGGCCCCTGCCACTATTTTCTTGGGATTCTTGCCCCGATTTATGAAACTATGGGGTTCACTCACTCCACTCCAACAAGGACCGCAGGTAGCTCGCCGTGTCGCGAGCTTCAGCGATCGCTCCCGACCGTCCGCTACCGTCTTCGGGCCCCGATTGATGGACCGTGACCGGCCCCTCATAGCCGATGGTCTTGAGCCCCGTGAAGATTTCCGGAAAATCAATTCCTCCCTCCTCGGGGACGGGGATGAGATCGAGCTTGACCGGACCGCGGCACCAGGTCTGCAAGGTCACGGCGCCCTCGGGAGTCAGGCGCTGGTTTTGCAGATAGACATTGGCGATCCAGGGCGCCAACCGCCGGATGGTTTCACTCCCGTAATCCTGTCCACACTCCTCGAGGTTCGCCGCCTCGTAAATCAATCGAAAGTTGGAGCGGTCAATGGCCCGCAGCGTCGACTCAATACCTTCCACCGTTTCAAAGAGACTTTGACAGTGACATTGGTGCACCAGGGTGATGCCCCGCTCGTTCGCCTCATCGGCGGCCCGCCGCGCGTGAGCGATATCCTCTTTTTGCTTAAGGGCCACGCGAATCATGCGGCTACCCAGGGCTTCCGCGAAGTCCAGGTAGGGCTTGACTTGCCGCAGGCTGGCTGGTCCTTCGTCGTTGTTGTAAACGGTCGCGAAATCGCCGGTTACCATGCTCACGGGCATGGCGTATTTCTTCAGAATGACCTGCGCCTGAGCCACGTCTTCCGCACTGGAGTGCACCCCTACCTGCGAAGCCCGCATGCAAACGGCCTCATAACCCGACACGGAAGCGACCTCACAGACGTCTTCCAAATCCATGACTGCTTCCTCCTTGGAGAGAAATCCCTCCGCAATCCTAACCGAAAGTGACAAACGCATGTTCTGACCTCAACCTAAACTTCAACTTCAACCCGATCCACGCAATCCGTGATCACTCGTGGTTTCTCCCGACGATTCCTCCACCCCTCTCGCTCCCACCATCATCTCAAGCCACTCCTCAATGGTCACGAAAAGGCCCACGGGGCTCCGCCGCTTCCATGGTCTTCTTCCAAAGGGTGAATCTCTCCTTCAGCTTCGCCAGAATCTCCGGCCTTTCCTCGGAGAGATCGACTTCCTCCCCCGCATCAACCGACAAATCAAACAGCCCGCCTCCGCGCCCGGGCATCTCCACCCACTTCCACTGGGCCATGCGGGCGGCCCGTTCGTTCCGGCGTTCCCAGAACATTTCCGCCCGTGACGAACGCACCTCCTTCCGCAGCACCGGAAGCATGTCAAAGCCGTCGAAAACAATGTCTTCCGGCAAGTCGATCTCCGCCGCCACTGCCACCGTCGGCACCATTTCCAGACTCGAAAGAAACGCGTCGTTCACCTCGCCAGCCGGGAGTCTCCCCGGCCAGTGCAGCAGACAGGGAACCCGCAAGCCCCCTTCCCACATCGTCCCCTTCTTGCCCCGAAGCGGGGAATTGTCGGCCAATCCACTGCCGCCATTGTCGGAGAAGAAAATGACCAGCGTGTCCTCGCGCCAGCCCCGTTCATCGATGGCGCTCAACAAGCGGCCAATCGATTCATCCATGCAGGTGACGGCAGCCTGGTAATCCCTCACCCGGGCCTCCCGAGACGGCACGGTGGCCGGCTTTCCATAACGTTTTCCCTGAACCCATTCCCGCTCCACTGGCGGATAACGCTTTTTGAAGCGCTCGGGCGCCTGAACCGTCCCCCGTATCTTGGGATCGAGATTGGAAGAGCCATGTGGCGCGTTGAAAGGCACGTAGAGGAAGAATGGCTGGCCGCCCTCCATTCGCTCAGAAAGCGCAGGGCCTCACGCTCGAACAGCGTCGTGGCGTAGACACCGCGATCCTCCCCCGTCCGGACATGGTTGCGAAACATGCAGTGAACACCGTATCGCTCATGGGTGTAGTAGTCGATGCCCGTATTGACAAAGCCATAAAAATTGTCGAAGCCTCGCGCTGTGGGAAGGAATCGTTTGAGCGAACCCAGGTCCCACTTGCCGTAGATTCCGCAACGGTAGCTGCCCTCCTTGGGAAACTCCGGCAAGAGCACTTCACGGGTATCCATGCCGCCGATGCGCTCAAAGCTCACGTCATACTCCTCGCGGCTGCCATAGCGATAGCTGAAATCGGGCGCCTCATTGCGAATCATGTCGTAGATCCCGTTCCGCTGCGGATAACGCCCAGTCAGCAAACTGCCCCGGGAAGGCGTGCAGGCCGGCCATGTCACGTAAAACTCCGTCAGCCGGACGCCCACGTCGGCCAAACGATCCAGATGAGGTGTCGCAATCTTGGGATTGAGCAATCCCAAATCGCGGTAGCCCTGATCGTCCGAGACCAACAACAAGACGTTCGGCCGTGCCCAGCCCTCCATGAGACCCAGGGAGACCCCCAGCCCCATGACCGTCAGAATCGATTTCCAACTCATCCAGCCACTCTACGCCACAACCTCAATCCGCGGCCAGCGGATTTCTCCGCCCGAGAGGCATCTCTCAGCAAGACCGTGATCGGCATGCTGCGAATTGAAAAAAACGAAGACTCGGAGTCTATCATCGTCACTGCCGACGTCGACGGCCGCGCTTGGCACGCTTGCCTGGACTCGTCGAATCGGCTGGCGCCGCTTGCTTGCTTGGCGGAGTCTGCCGAGCCGACTTGGCCTGCTTGGCAGGTTTCGATGGATTGGTCTTCTTCTTGGCGCCCTTGGCCGCCTTTGATTGCTTGGCGGGCGTGGACTGCCTGGCGAAGCCGCCTTTCTTGGCCGGCCGGCCTTGTTGGACTCCTTTGCGCGAGCCAGCGCGCTTGCCTTGCCCGGTCGCTTTGGTGGACTTGGCTTGTTCTTCCGTCCGCTCCCCTTTCTTGGAAGCAGGACGTCGCGTCGGCGAACCTCCAGCTCTTTTACGCGCTCCTCGACTCCGCTTCCGGGCCGCTCTCTCCGGCGGCACCAGGCGAAAATCCACCTGGCGCTGGTGTTCATCCACTTTGGCGACCTCCACCATCACGCTCTCACCCAGTTGAATCACTCGCCGCGTGCGCCTCCCCGTCAGGCGACTGTTCCCCGCATCCACCTCGTAAAAGTCGTCTTTCAAATCTGACAAGTTCACCATTCCTCGCATTCCCAAATCGATCACGTCGATGAAGAACCCGAAGTTCCGCACTTCCGTGACCAGAGCAGCGAAGGACTGCCGCTTGCGGGACTCCAACTGGGCTCTCAGATAGGCGAACAGCTTGACCTGCTTGCTATCGCGTTCGGCGTCACCGGAATTCCGTTCGGTGTCCGAGAGATGCCTTGCGGTGCGAGTCAATGGCTGACGTTTGAAGACCGTTTCTTCGAAGAGGCTTCGGTGAACCACCAGATCCGCGTAGCGCCGAATGGGCGAGGTGAAATGCGCGTAATGGGTCTTGGCCAAGCCGTAATGGCCCAATGGCTCCACCGCATACCGTGCCCGATTGAGAGATTTGAGAAAACCGATCATCAAGGCGTGCCCAATCGCCTCCGTCCCCAGACGGCGAAGCAGCTTCCGCACTTCCCCCTGGCGCTCCAGATTGCCGCAGGGCACCCGACGAGCCAAGACCTCTTCCCGGTACGCTTGCAGTCTCTGCGGATCCGGGGATTCGTGAACACGATGAACCGTCAGGCGCCGAGCCTGGGTCAGGCGTCGAGCCACGGCTTCATTGGCCAGGAGCATGAACTCCTCGATCAACTGATGGGCCTCGTCATTCTCCACCTTCTCCACCTTCTCCACTCGGCCCTTGGCATCGAGATGAAGTTTGGTCTCCGGGAAATCGAGTTCCAGAGCGCCCTCCTGAAAACGTCGACGGCGCAAACTCTGGGCGAGTTTCCCCGCTTCCTGCAACATTTGCTCCACCCCATCGGCGGCATTCCCCCGCAAAACCGATAGAGCCTCTTGATAGCTGAAACGGCGCTGAGAATGGATCACCGCCTCATAGAGGCGCGCACGCAAAACCTTGCCATCCGGGTCGAGCAGAAATTCGACGCACTTGCTCAGACGATCGACCCTCGGCTTGAGTGAACAAAGCTCATTGGAAAGAGCCTCCGGCAACATGGGAATCACCCGATCCACGAGATACGTCGAATTACCACGCCGCCGTGCCTCGGCGTCCAGGGCAGATCCCGGTTTCACATAGTGAGAGACATCGGCAATGTGCACCCACAGCTTCCACCTCCCCGACCGCACGCGTTCGAGATAAAAGGCATCGTCAAAATCCTTGGCGTCATCGGGATCAATCGTGATCACGTCATGGGCGCGGCAATCCATCCGCCCCTCGCAATCCTTCTCCGTCACGGCGGTTCCCACCGCCCGCGCTTCCCGCAGCACCGCCTTCGGAAACCGCAAGGGCAAATCGTAATGCCGGATCACCGACAGGAGATCGACGCCCTCAGCCGTCGGCGGCCCCAACACTTCCACGATCGTTCCCTCCGGATTGGTGTGGCGGGAGGCCCATTCTCCCAGTAGCACCACCACCTTATCCCCCTCGCGAGCCGGCCGTCCCAAGTCTCGCGGTTCGGGCACGTAGACGTCATGCACCAGGCGCGGATCGTCGGGGATCACATAGAGGAACTGCTTGCTCCTTTTCAACGTGCCGACGATGTGGTCCCTCCGCCTCTCAAGGACCCGCACCACCGAACCCGTGGATTCCGCCGCCCGTTTCCCCTGCCCCCGGAGCGGCAGGTCGAGCCTGACGAGCACATGATCCTCGTGAAGGGCCGTTCCCGTGGCACTGGCAGGCACCACGATCTCAGCCTGTCCGGGATCGTCCGGCAGCAGAAATCCGCGGCCCCGCCGGGTCACCTGCAGGCGACCCGGAATCAGGTCCGCCTCCTGTGGCACCACGTAACGGTTGCCCTTGATTCGCGCCACCTGGCCGCTGCGAACGAGCACCTGCAGCTTCTCCTGCAAGGCTTGCTGTTGATTCCGGCCCAGCTTCAACCCTTGCAGTAAGGCCGGCACATTCGCCGGCACATAGTCCTTGCGCTGAAGCAAGCGCAGGATGCGTTCTTCCAAATCTTCCGTGTTCTTCATTCTTAGGTACTCACATCTGACCGATAAATCAGCTCAGTTTTCTTGCCCAAAGTGTTAGTTTATGTTGCGTTATATGCCGCCTGCCCTTAAGGTCTTGTGTGAAAAAAAACACAAAAAGACAGGCGGCAAATCCGGCCGAAAAAACGCTTCTCGGAGCTATCAACCGATCTCTCAGGCCCTGAGCGACCCCAGAGTCTTTGCTGATACCGAACTCGGAAATGGTATTCGCGCTCATGGGATGGTCAACCTTTTTCGGGCCGTCTTCGGTAAGGCACGCCGCATCGATGGCGAATGCCCAGGGGCCATCCTCGCCGCCCTGCTGGTATGGCCCATCCTCAAACTCGAGAATTCCAGTATTCATGCTTTCTGTTCGGAGCTTGGCCAGTTCTTGAAAGACCGCGTAGATGACTGCAAATACAGGGCGAACATTCTTTATCGTGTCATGCGCCGTGAGGACGTCAATTGGCGGACGATGGCCATCAAGCTTTGCAAGAGCATTTTCAACGCCAACTCTGTGGGTCCAGACGATCAGCGAGCGTTCGTCATCGACGACACAATCAAGGTGCGACGGGGCAAAGAAGGTCGAGGGCTCCTCTTTGCACTGGGACCACACGGAGAACCGCTATGTCACAGGTCACCAAGTGGTGGAGCTCGGCATCGCCGGTGAAAAGGGATTCCTTCCGGTTGATCGGCAGATTTTCATGGGCGAAAAGGAAGCGGTAGGAACTCGTGAGTGGGAAGTTCTCAGACCGGTTTCTCTTTGCCTGGCGTGTCTGTCTGACTGCGTAATAGAGCGATCTTCGCCTTGGATAGTTCAATGCTCAGATCGATCAGTTCGGTGGTCAGTTTCTTGAATTTCTTGTACTCCTCTGTTTCTTTTCGTAGTCCCTTCACGTGATCTGGCCAGACGTGTTCAGTCCGGCTCCTCATCTCATGCGTGTAGCTCAGTTGGTAATACACGCCGCGCTGGCGTTGTCGATCTCGGTATTGCTTGCTGATGCTCCCAGGCCGCATTGGCCCGATTGCAGCTAACTTTGCCGCAAGTTTCTGGACTCTTTTTTCAGTGATCTGATCTTTTTCATGGTCATTAGCTTATATATCTCGTGAGTGGGAAGTTCTCAGACCGGTTTCTCTTTGCCTGGCGTGTCTGTCTGACTGCGTAATAGAGCGATCTTCGCCTTGGATAGTTCAATGCTCAGATCGATCAGTTCGGTGGTCAGTTTCTTGAATTTCTTGTACTCCTCTGTTTCTTTTCGTAGTCCCTTCACGTGGTCTGGCCAGACGTGTTCAGTCCGGCTCCTCATCTTATGCGTGTAGCTCAGTTGGTAATACACGCCGCGCTGGCGTTGTCGATCTCGGTATTGCTTGCTGATGCTCCCAGGCCGCATTGGCCCGATTGCAGCTAACTTTGCCGCAAGTTTCTGGACTCTTTTTTCAGTGATCTGATCTTTTTCATGGTCATTACCTTATATATGCGAATGTCTAGGAAAATCAAATCATTTGTTATGGATCTCTGGATTTCTTGGTGGAATATCGTCTCTCGTGAGTGGGAAGTTCTCAGACCGGTTTCTCTTTGCCTGGCGTGTCTGTCTGACTGCGTAATAGAGCGATCTTCGCCTTGGATAGTTCAATGCTCAGATCGATCAGTTCGGTGGTCAGTTTCTTGAATTTCTTGTACTCCTCTGTTTCTTTTCGTAGTCCCTTCACGTGGTCTGGCCAGACGTGTTCAGTCCGGCTCCTCATCTTATGCGTGTAGCTCAGTTGGTAATACACGCCGCGCTGGCGTTGTCGATCTCGGTATTGCTTGCTGATGCTCCCAGGCCGCATTGGCCCGATTGCAGCTAACTTTGCCGCAAGTTTCTGGACTCTTTTTTCAGTGATCTGATCTTTTTCATGGTCATTACCTTATATATGCGAATGTCTAGGAAAATCAAATCATTTGTTATGGATCTCTGGATTTCTTGGTGGAATATCGTCTGTTTTCTGCGACCCGCTTTCTCGAGAGCCCGCACCTTTCTCTGGTTTCTGCTCGTCTTGGCCGCTTTCTCCGTGCGCAATGACCTCCTCGGGGTTTCCAGTTTCGTCCGCGCTCTCGGTTTGTCAGAACACTCCTATGAGCACTTACTCCATTTCTTCCACAGCAATGCCGTGAAGACGGACCGGCTTGCAGAACTTTGGTTCGCCATCGTGATCAAGCACTTCCCTGTCTACAAGATCGGTTGTCGCCCCGTCCTGGTTCTCGACGGCATCAAGAAGTCCAAGGAGGGCCGCAAGATGCCTGCGGTGAAGTATCTGCATCAACAGTCCGAGTCCAATTCCAAGCCTCACTTCATCATGAGCCATTCCTTTCAGGCCTTCGGCGTGCTCTGTCAGGTTGGCGGATACTTCTTCTGCGTTCCGGTCTGTGCACGCATTCACGAAGGTATCGTCACTTCAAACCGCGACAGGAGAACCTTGATCGACAAGGCCAACGAGATGCTCGCATCCGTCTGTAGAGGTCAGGAGTTCGTCTTGCTGGCCGACGCCTACTACGCCAACGGAAAGGTGATCCGGAGCACCAAGGGGCGTTCCGGTGTGCTGGTCACGAGTCGGAAGATGTGAGCGCGCTCTTGGATGGTGCGGAGGGAGCACCAAGGGGCGTTCCGGTGTGCTGGTCACGAGGGTTCGACGCACGACAACCGGCTTTCGGCCTGCGGCAGTGCCACGCAAACGCAAACGCGGACGACCGAAAAAGTATGGCGCTGCGGTGAAGCTCCAGAATGTCTTTGGAACGGGCGGCTTCAGTTCCGTTCCCAGTCCCGTATATGGGGAGAGAAACATCTCTGTCCGGTTCAAGTCGGTGGATCTGTTGTGGAAGCCCGCCGGGGCGATGGTCCGCTTCATTCTCGTCGATCATCCCACGAGAGGGCGGATCATCCTCTTGTCTACCGACCTCACCATGGAAGCTCAGGAGATCATCTTGCTCTACAGTTTGCGTTTCAAGATCGAAGTCGCTTTCAAGCAAGCGGTGCATTCGGTCGGCTCATTCGGATACCATTTCTGGATGGCCGCTATGCGACCGCTCAAGCGTCGCAATGGTAACCAATACCTCCACCGGACTACCGAGAAATATCGCAGACAGGTGCAGAGAAAGATGCACGCATATCATGTGTTTGTGCAGACCGGCATGATCGCTCAGGGCATGTTACAGTACCTTGCCATGACATGTGACGGTCTGGTCTGGAAACACTTTGGAACCTGGATCCGAACCATCCGCCCAGACGTGCTGCCTTCGGAAATGATTGTCTCAGCCGCCTTGAAAAACACGCTGCCTGGATTTTTGCACCACGGCGGAAAAGGTTCAGCGTTCCGAAAATTCATCCTTGATAAAATAGACTTCACTCGCTCCGAAGGTTCACGCTTCGCCGCATGATGATCTAGTTACAGAACTTCTCACTCACGAGGGTAGGAAAAGCGAGCCCCAAAATGGCAGGAGGTGACACTCATCTTCAGCGCCCCGGTGAATCCCAGTTCTGGAGCCTCTCCAGAGAAAGCGTGGGTGGTGTTCCTGACCACGGACATCGAGGCCTCCGTGGAGAAGACGCTTTCAATATATGCCTTGAGATGGTCTGTGGAAGTCTACTTTAAAGAGGCGAAACAGAACTTTGGCCTGCTCGCCGAACAGAGTGGCGCCTATCAGTATGCCTATGCCTCGGTGCATCTGGCTGCGATGCGATACGCTCTGATTTTCGAGGCCATGCTTCGGAGTGGTCGCTCGAGCTACGGGGAGGTGCGGGACCGGCAAACTGGGCATCTTCGAGTGCTGTGCTTCGCGGGATTGCTTTGGCAATTGTTTCGCAGCCTCATCGAGGGCGCCCTGGACGCCCTAGCCGATAACGTTTGGGAAAGAAACTCTCGACCGCATTCTCGAAGCCATCGACAGCGAAGTGGAAGATTTCCTGAATCGAGCCCTCCATATGGATCCCGGATCACTTGAATCTGATCAATGCGCTGAAGCCCTCGGAATAGACTAGCGTAAAGCCCTCGAATTATCGGTCAGATGTGAGTTAGGTATTCACGCCCGAATCGCTTGGGCCATTGTGACCTCGGGACCATTCGCCCGGTTTCGTTCGGCACTGGTTCGATTCACCTCTTCGATTTCTTCCACACAAACATCCCACCAGCCAATCTGAGTGAATCCCAGCGTTTCATAAAATGGCCAACCAGGCCATCATGTAGTAGGCGATTTCTTCTTCGACGGCCTGATTGTCTCCGAGTGTCAATGTGAGTCGACCTTGAGGGCGAGTCAGACGTCCGGCTCGCTGGATGATTTTGCGGCGAATCGTGCCGAGTCCTTCAAAGATCCACTCCGCAGCCCTTTGGGGGGACGATTTGCGTGACCGCTCCGCAGATCGCATCTGCATTTCGCGTGTGAGATTGTGGGTGAGGATACTGGCCAAAAGGAAAGCTTCGTTGGCGGCACGTCGCTTGGCCGGAATATAGTCCATCTGAGCCTGGCTCTTGGCTTCGCCAAAAATCTTCTCCTGAGAGCCACGCCCTTCATGAAATTTCACCACATGAGCGGCCGTGTTTGTCTTGTTGGTGATGATCGCCTTGTATTCATAGTTCTCCTCGATTGGTTCGAAAAGACCCAGTTGGAGCGGTCCTTTGCGCTGAGTGCGCCTCATGGTTCGAATGCACAAAATGCGCGCTTTGCGCGCCCAACTTTTTGGCTTCCAGCGGATTTCGAAGTGATGGGTTTTTCCCTCTCCGCCTCGGGTTCGGGACCAGCGACGGCGCTTCTCGATGATGCCCTTGAGTTCCACAAGCCGCTCGAAAGGCACCGAGAACGTATTTCCAGGCCCAGGGTCTTTGCCTCTGAAACCATCTGATCGCTGAAAAACGCGCTGTCGGCGCGCAACTCGATCTGCACATCAGGCAGCACCTTGCGAATCTTCTCCACGCAGGAACGGAGGAACTCCACCGCGCCATTGGAGTCATGGACGTTGCCGCTTCGATGAAGGTAATCGAGAATCTGTCCGGTTTGGGAGATCGTCGCGAGCAGCGGATAATAACTGCGCTCGCCTTTTTTCTTCTTGTTAAATCCCACAGCCGTCCCTTCCGCATGGCGACTCGTGCTCTGCACGCTTCCGTCCAAGTCAAGCGTGACGCGTTTGATTCCCTCCTCCTGAAGTCGCGACAGGCAAACGAAATGATTCATCTCTCTCATCCTCTCAAGGCTTTGACAATCGACCTCTCCCAACATCCGGCTCATCGTTGGGACACTGGGCAATTGGTGCATCCCCAAAACCTGTCGTACAAGGGGATCATCTCGGTAGTAGTCCATATCTCGAAGCATCCGGTAGCCCAGTGCAAGATGAACGATAAGACACATGAAAACCTTGTGGAACTTGTAGAAGCGGGACATGCGCCGATCCAGTGGATCAAAGCACTGCTGAAGCTTCCCCTCCAGATCCAATTCCTGAAAGAGCTTCTGAAAGATAACGAGACCGCCGAAAGAGGTCAGTTCTTGATCTTCAAATTTGATCGCCGGAATCGTTCTGGACTTTGCATTAATCGTACGTCGTGCTACTCTCACTGTAGGTGGCTTTTGGGTTGAAATGTTTGGTGTTTTGGTAGATTCCAAATCAACCTTATCCCAAAGGCCCCTGCCACTATTTTCTTGGGATTCTTGCCCCGATTTATGAAACTATGGGGTGAATCCTTCGTGATCGTTTCGTCGTCGGAGGTCCCGCGATTTCGAGTCCTTCTCCGGAAGAGAATCTGATCACCCTCTCCCTTTTCCGGGCCATTATGAACCGGTTCGAGAGGAAAGCAATCACGCCTTTTGCCTTCCGTTTCCGTCCTGCCCAGTCCTCATCCCATCGGATGCGATCCCGGCCAACGCGACGTTTCACACTTGGAATCCAGGTCTCCCTCTGAGACCATCCCATCCCATCGCAGGTAGTGGCCACGGAGGCTCGCAGGCGCCCGTCGCCAACGCTCCGCCTTCCGTGGCGATTGCCTCGCTTCAATCCACTCCCATTCATTCCGCTCGGATCCATGCCATCGCCCACTCCCCATCTCGGAATCAGCACTGCCTCCTACGGCGCGCGCCGATTCGCTGACTCCCTGGCCTTTCTCGATCACGCCCATCAGTTAGGCGCCGCCGGCGTGCAAACCAGTGTCCGGAAGTGGGAGCCCGCACTCGCTCGCAAGCTTCGCGCGCGGATGGAGGAAACCGGTCTCTATCTCGAGGGACAGATTTCGCTTCCCAAGAACCGACTCGAAGCCGATACCTTTGAGGACCAGGTAGGCCAAGCCAAAGCCGCCGGCGTGTCGATCTTCCGCACCGTGGCGCTCTCCGGCCGGCGCTACGAGGCCTTTGACGACCTGGCGTCTTTCCGGCGTTTCAGGAAACAGGCCGAGGAATCCCTCGCACTGGTCGAGCCTATCCTGCGCCGCCACCGCGTGACCCTGGCGGTGGAAAACCACAAGGATTGGCGCATTCCCAAGCTGCTGGAAATCATGACTCGTTTCAGCAGCCCCGTCCTCGGCGTGTGTCTCGACACGGGAAACTCCCTCTCCCTGCTGGAAGATCCGATGGAAGTCGTCGAGGCCTACGCCCCTCACACCGTCACCACCCATTTCAAGGACATGGATGTGCGCCCCTA
Organism: Verrucomicrobiales bacterium; assembly: GCA_965204485.1. Classification (GTDB taxonomy): domain Bacteria; phylum Verrucomicrobiota; class Verrucomicrobiia; order Verrucomicrobiales; family DEV007; genus JAACDM01. The sequence goes on along the minus strand of CBDBEZ010000021.1, from coordinate 28,129 downwards.
TGCGGACGGGTTTCTCCTCTCAGAAGTTCCCCTCGGGGAAGGCTTCTCGACCTGCCACGCATCATCCGCCTCTGCGCCGAGCACCGTCCCGGGGTGCGGCACAATCTTGAGATGATCACCCGCGATCCGCTTGAAGTGCCCTGCCTCACCACCGAATACTGGGCCACCTTTCTCAACCGAACCGGCCGCGACCTCGCGGACACCTTGGGCGCCGTCGCCGCCCGATCCTCGCACGCGAATCCGCTTCCGCGAGTCTTCCCACTCTCGCGGGACGAGCGGCTCCGCGTCGAGGAAGAGAACGTTCGGCGCTCCCTCGACCACGCCAGCAGGCATCTTTTCAAGGCATCGAAGGGAACATCGCCGTGAACGAGAAGGAGGGAATCGGCCCCGCCATCGCCCGCGAGCCCACCAATCGACCGACGCTTCCTGGCGGATCGGACGCTCCGGCGCGCGATTTCCTCCACGGAACTCTCCGCCCGTCCATCCCATCGCCCGCGAACCGGCCGATCCACCTCCATCCCATCGCCCCTCTAGCGACCATCAATCGTCCTTGAACATAAAAAGTGGTAACAATTCAGGTGCATCACCGTCTGTACGGATGCCTGGCGTGAGAATGGAATTCTCGAACATAAAAAGTGGTAACAATTCAGGTGCATCACCCGTCTGATGCATTGGAAAATGCTACGCGAGCTGAAATTCAAAAGGCACTGCCGGCGCTACCAGGACGACGTCTATCGCTTCGCCCGGTCGATCCTCGGCAACCCCACCGACGCCGAGGACGCCACTCAGGAAGTCTTGCTCCGCCTCTGGAAACATCTCGACTCCATCCGAGGGTCCGATGCGCGCCCCTGGCTCTTGCGCACCACGAGGAACCATTGCATCGATCAGCTCCGGCGCCGCCCCTCTCAACTCCTCGACAGCGGCGAAGAGGCTCTGGCGAGCTTTCCAGCCCCCGAGATCGACGATCCTATCAAGGCCGCCAACCGCGCCGATTTTCGCAAGCAAATTGATCGCGCACTGGCGACACTCCCCGAGAATCTGCGAAGTGTTTTTGTCCTCTACGAAGTCAATGGACTCCACTACCGGGAGGTGGCCGAAACTCTCGGAATTCCTTTGAACAGTGTGAAGGTCTATCTCTCTCGCGCCCGCGCCAGACTCAAAAAACACTTCACCATGCACCAGCCATGTCTCGAGAACTGAAGCAAATTTCCCGCGTTCTGCAGGCCGAGCGCTGCCCCGAAAACGTGATCCAGCGCGTCCAGGAAACGATCGCCCGGGAACGACGGCCGCGCACCGCGGCCACCGCCCTGGTCGCAGCCGCCGCGATCCTGGTGCTTGGATGGATCGCCATCGACGCATTCACCCCGTCACCCGCTCCCGGTCCGGCCACGGTGACCGCCCCATCGGCGGACGCCGTTCGCCAACAAACTCAGCTGGCCCTCGCGATCATCGGCCACACCCTGGTGCGGGCCGGCGATCAAAGCAGCGATCTGATTCTGCAAGCCTCTGTCCCGCCCATTCGCGACAGTCTCACCAAAGCTCGCCATGCCATCCTTCCCGCCGGTGTGTTCTTCGAAACGGAACATCCGGCCAACCCAAAACCTAACAAATTATGAAAAAACATCTGCCAACCCTTGCCATCCTCGGCGCCAGCCTTCTCTTCACTCCCAGCCTGTTCGCTCAGAAGCGCGTCAGCCTGAAGGATCATCCCGCCTACCTCGACATCGACGCCGCGCTCGATCTCAAGACCGTCAAGCCGACTGTCAACGTCAACCTTCCCCGATTCCTTCTCAACAGCGCGCTCTCGGAATTCAACGGAGGCCAGGGCGACCCCCTCGCGAAGGTCGGCATCAACCTGCAAGAGCTGACCGGCGACCTGAAACTGATCCGCGTCCTCGTTTTCGAGGACAGCGGCGGCCAAGAGGAAGCGTTTCTCAAAGGCGTCGCCTCCCTGCAGGCAACCCTCGAGGCCGACTGGACGCCCATCATCTCCATCCCCGAGGATCGCGTTCATATCTACGCCCGGAGCGATGAAACCGGAGAAGAGATGGCCGGTCTGGCGTTCCTGGTGGCCGACGAGGGCGAAGCGGTGATTGCCAACGTGGTGGGCAACATCTCCATCGGGAAAATCGCCAAGGTGGCCGCTCTCATCGGGAGCGCTTTCGTGCCTGCGGAAGTGATGGAGCAACTGGCGACGCTCACCGGTGCCTCAGTGCCCCGCGAAGTCAGCCATGAACACGAGGAACACCTGCTCGAGCGAGGTCACGTTGATGAGCACACCGCCGAAGTCGACGAAGCCGTTGACGCCATTGACCCCGGGCAAAGGTGGAAAACAGACGGTAAAATTTATGCCGCCGAAGTCGACGAAGCCGTTGACGCCATTGACCCCGCCGAGGATTCTCACTGATTGATGAATGGATGGCGGTCGGGTTTCCCGACCGCCCGGGCAATTTCCTCGCTTGCCATTCTTGAGTGGGCCATCTTCATCATCCCTGGTGATGATGAAGATGGTCTTTTTCTTGAACGAGTACCGTCCTTTTGGCGGGCTCCCGAGGGATTGCCTCCGTCTGGCCGTCGAGGCGGCGACCCGAGGCCACGAGATCACGATCCTCACTCGCGGCTGGCAGGGCGAACTTCCCGCGCAGCAGGGTGTCAACGTTGTCCAGCTCGGCTTTCTCGTGCGCACCAACGCCGCCAAGGACCGGCTCTTCATCCGTCAGGCCCAGGCCTGGCGGAAGTCTCATCCCCACGACTTGGCCGTCGGTTTTCTGAGGATGCCCGGGCTCGACGTCTACTTCGCGGCGGATCCCTGCTTTGAAGCCAAAGTCCGCCGGCTCAAGCCGCGCTGGTTTCGCTGGACTCCCCGCTATCGCCGCTTCGCCCTCGCGGAGAAATCCGTTTTCCAGAAGGGCGCTCAAACCCAGGTGCTGCTCCTCCATCCCGGTGAAGTCGAAACCTATCGCCAACTCTACGGCACCGAGGACAGCCGCCTGCACGTCCTCCCTCCCGGCATTCGGCGCCCGCACTGGGCACCCGCCGATCGAGAAGCCGCCCGGCGGTTGATTCGTGAGGAACGGGGTCTTCCGCCGGACGCCTCCCTCGTGCTCCTCGCCGGCTCGGGCTTTCGGACCAAGGGCCTGGACCGGGCCTTGAGAGCGACCGCTCCGCTCGAGTCCGCGCATCTCGCGGTGGCTGGCCAGGACAAACCCGACCCCTTTCTCCCGCTCGTCCGGCAACTCGGCCTGACATCCCGCGTCCACTTCCTCGGCGGGCGCTCGGATCTCGACCGCTGGATGCTGGCCGCCGACGTGCTCCTCCACCCGGCTTACAGTGAAAACACCGGAACCGTCATCGTGGAAGCACTAGTTCACGGACTGCCCGTCATCGCCACTGCGGTCTGCGGCTTCGCCGCCCACGTGACGGCTTCGAAAGGCGGGATCGTCCTGGAAGAACCCTTTCGCCAAGCCGCCCTCGATGAGGCTCTCCGCGAGCTTATCGAAAATCCCCGCCGACTGGAAATGATGCGGCGCGCCGGCAGCCACTACGGATCCTCACAGGACCTCTATAGCTGCCACCGGCGCGCCGTGGATTATTTGGAATCGCTGGCCCCGACCACCCAATTCCAGGACGGAAACGCGACCAGCCACACCGGAAAGACGGCTACTCCAGCACCTTGACCTGAATGTCTTTCACGTAGGTCACGCTCTTGGGATCGTGGCCCTGAATCGCGAAGGTGCCCTCGTCCAGAAGCCGGCCACTGAAATTGTCCGGGCGCTTGACGTCGTTGGCTTCCGTGTAATTGACGACCTCCTTGCCGTTCACCTTGATCCGAACATTCTTGTCTTTCACAATGATGTGATAGTCAAACCACTCACCATCGACGGAGGGCGAATCTTTCATCACATCCTGAATCCCGTAGAGGCTGCCGGTCTTCCGGTCATCCGAATGAGTGGAATTGATCTGACATTCATACCCTTTCTCCGGCCACCCTTTCTCCTGGTACTGCGTGTGAAAATAAAACCCGCCGTTGGAGCCCTTGGTCGTCTTTACCTTGAGCTTCACTTCAAAGTTCTCAAACTCGGCGTCGTTGACATCTCCTGTGTAAAAGAGATGGGCCCGTCCGCCCTTGACCTGAATCGCTCCGTCCACAACGGAAAACACGTTCGACTTCTCCTCATTGGACTTCCACCCACTGAGCGTCTTGCCATCGAAAAGGGATATCCAGCCTTCGTGATGGTCTGCGAGCGCCGGAAGCATACTCGTCATCACGAGCGAGCTGATAAGTAACAAGGATCTTTTCATAGTGAGCTGAACTAAGCTGGTTGAACGATAAGTTGATGGTGTTAAGGCCCCTACCCTCGGACGGGTTTCCAGGCCGGTAAAGCGGATTATCTCACCTTGCCGGAGGACCCCCCCTTCGGCCTAAACTGACACCATGGACCGTTCCCGCTTCTTCCTTTTTTTCGGCCTCACCTCCCTGCTCACCGCGGCGCCGCTGAGCGGTGCGGAACCCCGGTTCCGCGCCGAGACCCTCGATCCCGCCATCGGAATCGGCTACGGCCTGGCCGTTGGAGACGTCGATGGCGATGCCAAGGTCGATATTTTACTGGTCGATCAGTTCGATGTCGTCTGGTATCAAAACCCCACCTGGAAGCGGCACGTGATGGCGAGCAAGCTCTCCGGGCTCCGCGACCATGTCTGCATCGCGGCCAGGGATCTCGACGGCGATGGCCGTGTGGAGGTCGCCGTGGGCGCCAACTGGAATCCGGGCAACACCATTTCCCGACTCGAATCCGGATCCGTTCACTACCTGATCCCGCCCGAGGGCCGAACTCAGCGATGGACGCCGGTGCGCCTTCCCAGCGAGCCCACCGTGCACCGCATGCACTGGATCCATCCCAAAGGCAGGCAGCCTGAACTCGTCGTCCTCCCGCTGCACGGCAGCGGCAACCGAAACGGCGAGGGCGAGGGCGACAACGGAGCGCTGCCGGCCCGACGACACGGGCTCTCGGTGCCTCGCCCATACGCGGCTCCACAGAGGCTGGTGACTTCCTCGGCCATGACGCTGACCAGTGATTGGCGGACGGCCCCGCGCAGGAATTCGTCGAAGGCCACGGCGGCTTCTCTTGAATCGGCTTGACCGAGTTGATGGATGATCTCAAGGTGTTTCGTGGATGGTTCCTGGTTTTGTATTAATCCGACTTTTCTCATCGAGCGGAGCCGGTAACCATCCACCTGAATTTTAACAAGTCACGGGAAGCTTCCTGCAAAATGATCGAGAAATACATCACTACCTTCGAACCCGGAACAATCGCCCCACCCACTTATCAAGGGGCGAAACACGCCATCGGCAAACAGTGGAGGAACGGTGAATGCGTCGACACCGTCCTCATCGACGCTCCGCAATCCCAGGCAAACCGTATCGAGTCTCTCGTGCTGCAGAACGTCTCGGAAATCGGATACCCTACGGTAACCGTTGATTGTGACCACCGGGGCGTCCTCAACCTACTTGAACTCCCCCATCGGGTCGCCGATGCCATTCTGATTGACTCCCTGATTGACTCCCGCGACGACGAAGACAGGAGGCCCTGGAGGGACACTGACCTTGGCAAAGCCATCATCTATGGCAACCCGTATCATGACGCCCAGGAGGTCTTCCGTCACGCGCCTCTGTCCCTTGTGTTGGGGTTCTGGCAGGGTCAGACTGGTGCCGGGTCCCACGCAGTCAAGGTGACCCGCTCTATCACGTCCACGATCACCGGCTTTGGTGTTGTCTGGCAGACTCTCGGAAGTGGCCGGATCGACCCACTCGGAATCGAGAAAGGGCCTGTCCTCTATAAGCCTGCCAACGACCGTAAGTCTGCCAACAACCGATGGACAGTGGACAAGAAAGAGGCCGACACGGACGACAAGGGAAAGCCCATCCTCTTCGGCAAGGGAAAAGACGGAGGCGGCGGGACCGCTGGCTCCCCGGCTTCGGCTGGGCACGGAAACGCCAGTGCCAATGACGGGAAGTGCGTTGACAAGTTCGCCTCCTGTTCGGAGATCGAGAGGCAACTGTTCTTCAAGGACACGACCTTCCGCAGCTTCCGTTATAATAGTGGAAAACGTTGCATCGAGGCGGAGGCTGTCCTGGCGGCTCTGTCCCGATACGCCATTGCCCTCTTGCAGTCCGGTGACGATGCTCTCCGGGCATCTTGCGACCTGATCCCCGTGAGGCATTCCCCCAGAATCGACGTGGCTGAAGCCAAAGACAATCTGGAAGCCGCCAAAAAGACCTGTCCGATCAAGTGGTCTACCGATTCGGTGCACCTCAACGCTGGTCCGACACTCAAACTCATCAGCGTCTAATGGCTGTCACTGTGTCATTGCCCAATGGGTTTTATGCTGCCAATGGGGCCTACGGCCTTGTGGCACCCGAATGGCCTCCCCACCCCGCCCGAGTCTACTCGGCATTGATTGACGCATGGGCTCGGAGAGGGAAGGACCCGGGAGAGATGGAGGCCCTCAAATCTTTGGAGACTCAGCCTGCACCTGCGATCACCGCAGGTGCGACATGGACGAATCGCTACAACACCTACGTCCCGGGTGCAATCCGCCATCAGGATAAGGAGTATAAGAGAGTTCTCCAGCCCTATGCTTTCCGGGCACTAAAGGATGATCATGTGGTCTTCCATTGGGACACGGATGAGCATGGAGACGTGTTGCAAGCAATTGCCGATGACGTGACCCACGTGGGGAAGAGTGAGAGTGTTGCCGATGTTCGTGTAGGTCCAGTCACCGAAGGTCCTAACTATGTTCCATCACAGCTGGAGGCCGACACCATTCTCGATGTGCCCTCCGTCGGCAGGTTTGACGCCACGGAGGATGCATGGAACCAGACATCCCTTGCGAACGGATCCCGGATGACCCCGGAAGATCTGTGGATTCTCCGGGATGCACGGCCCAAACTCACGAAAATCGATTCCGTATCTTATTGCAAAGTTAAGGAAGTCAGCCCTGAAGATCATCATAGTCCGTGGCACAGGATACGACGGAAGCTCACCCGGGCAGTGGATATCAAGGTCTTTGCTCCATTGGCTGAATGCTTCCGGTCGGCATGGATCTCCCGGCTCGACCATGACGCACCTGCCGCACTCGTGGGGCATGGCCAGGAACCACCTCACCACCTCGCCATCTTGCCGGTCGCATTCCAAGGACGAGTCACTTCGATCGATCTCGCACTTCATGAGAGTGTTGTGTCCAATTTGCCTCCGTCACTTGTTCGGGTGTTGACCGAAGAAATCACCCTCTCATTTCGCCCGACCACCATCCTCGCTTACGATGGTCTCAAGACTGTCCCCGGGAAAAAACAAGTATCGAATCGATGGCGGACTTCCACTCCCGTCGTGTTCCCTCACACCGGTGCGGTTAATCGGCTTCTTCCGAAATACTGTGAACGAACTGGACTCCCTCCGATCAAGAATTTTCGATTCTGTGGTCGTGAGAGAGACATCGTCTTGACCAAACACGCACCAAAATATGCCGCAGCTGTTCATCTTGAGGTCGAGTTCGAACAGACCGCAGAGGGGCCGATCTTTCTCGGGATTGGCAAGCATTTTGGACTTGGCTGCTTTCAAAAGAAATGACATTCGTCGAATACTATAATCATGTCACCGGAAGGGATCCGTTCCCGTGGCAGTCCGTTTTGGCGGATCACGTCGTCGCCCATGGTTGGCCGAAGTCCGTGGATGTCCCCACTGCTGGAGGGAAGACTGGGATCACCATCATTGCTCAGTGGCTCCACGATACGGACAGCACACATCCCCGGCGTGTTTGGTGGTGCATTGATCGTCGTATCGTCGTCGACCAAGTCGCCCGCCAAAACCGTGGTGAGAAATGGAAGGGGGTTGTCCTCCGAGGTGGTGCGGTCGATGACTGGTCCCCAAGGGCCGACGAAAAAACCTTGATCGCCACCACCGTGGATCAGTTAGGGTCCAGGCTCCTCTTCCGTGGATACGGCCAGAGCTGGAAACACCATGGAGTTTGGGCCGGAGTTGCCCGGCATGATTCCATCGTGTTCGTTGATGAGGCCCACCTGAGCACGGCCTTCACTGCGGCGTTAGAGGCCACCGGAGTGCCGTTCGTGGAGCTGACTGCGACACCCCGGAAATCTGAGGGTGCATGGCATCTTGACCGTGACAACCTCGGACGGGTGCTCTCCGCTCGTTGGTCCAAGCCTCGCCACATCAAGTTGTCCCCTGGCAAGGTCATCGACGAAGCACGCGAGGTGTTTCAAGCACGCTCGCCCCAACGTCTGTTGGTCACATGCAACACTGCTGTGCGTGCACGTGAAGCCCACACTGCACTTTCGAGTCTCGATGCCGACGTCATTCTCATCACGGGTCGTCAACGGGCGTATGATCGGCAGAAAATCCTCGACCAATGGATTCCCGTCATCGGTGCGTCACCCGATCGAAAGGATCCCCGACGTCCGGTCATTGTTGTGGCCACTCAGTGTGTGGAGGTCGGAGCCGACATCGATCTGGACGCACTGGTAACAGAGTGTGCCTCACTGGACGCCCTCTATCAGCGGTTCGGTCGTGTCAATCGGCTCGGGCTCTTGGAATCTGTTCCGGTGACCGTGTGCCGTCTCCCCGACGATCAATTCGGTATCTATGGTGACGCTTGCCGTCACACATGGAAGTATTTGATGGATCAATCGAATCTCACCTGGACGACATTGGACCAGCCTCCAATTCCCGGTGAGTGTCGAGCTGCCCAGGTGGACTTCCCGATGCTCAACGATTCTGTGCTGAGGGACCTTTCGGCAACATCGAAACCCCAACACCCCATCGACGTGGCACCTTACTTGCACGGAGTACAGGAGGCTTACAGTGTGACCCTGGTGTGGCGAGATAAATGCGTCGAGTCGGCACTGCAAGTCATGCCACCGGCGGGCGGCGAGGGCATTCAGGTTCCCTTCAACAAGGAAACTCAGGATTGGATTAAAGATCGCCATCACATCATCTATGGCGATGGTAAGCGTCCGATTCAGGTTGGGGACACGATCATCGTTTCGACTTCTGAGGGAGGAGTAGATCAATGGGGCTGGAATCCCGGATCCACTTGTTCCGTGCAGGACGTAGCCGAACTGGTGGATCGATCGCTCCATCGTTCATGGGATCGTGACGACTTGACCGGTCGCCGTGTCTCGTCCGAAGATGGGCTCTTTACGGTGGTCTTTCGGACGCTCCGAAACGTGTCCCGAGTCTTGTTAACCGATCATGTTGATCAGGTAGTCGAAGCTGCCCGTCGTTATGCGAGAGTGTTGGGGCTCAATGAAGAAGACTCACGGGACTTGATCGATGCAGCAAAGTGGCACGACGTTGGCAAGGCCCATCCAAGGTGGCAGCTCGCCGCATACAATGGTGATGCTCTCGCCGCAGCCGTCGGCCCCGTGCTGGGCAAGACCGACCGCTTCGATCCCAGTGCCCTCAACGAATTCCGGCATGAAGAGGAGAGTGCTCGGCAAGCGATCGATGAAGGTCTTACTGACCGGGCCGTCCGGCTCATACGCCGCCACCACGGATTCAATCGAGGTGGAGACGAGCAACCCTATCAATGCAACCTTGAGCACCTTCTGATGCTCGCCGACTGGGAGGGGTCCTAACTATGGAACTCAACGTAACTATGGAACTCAACGGAACGAATCCAATCGAATGGCTCACCGCTCTAGGGATGCTCCGAGTGTCTGGGGGAAAAATGAAGTGGGAGAAAGGCCACCCCGTGCTCGAACGGGAGCCCACTCTCGATGAAATGAGGAAAGAGGCAAGAGAGGTTGTTTCAATCTTGCCCGACCCATATCCTGTGCCTCAGTCGAAACGGAAGAGCGTCGACATTGACGAGTGGCGAAATATCACGGCGAATTACCCATGGGTGGGTGCGGTAGTCGATGACAAACCCAAAGCCAATGCGTGGGTGATGATTTCGGGTCCGCAGGACTGGAGGGCAAAGATGTCTATGGCTGTCGACGCCAATGACCCGAATAAATTTTCCAAAGACTTTGCAAGCTTTGGTCTGGATATCTGGGGCACGGTGAACACTGCTTACTTATCCACTCACGGAACCAAGTACGGGTCGAGGGGTGTGGCTCGTCTGTTGATCGGAGTGCTCTGTGCCTTGCCCCTGTTCGACGTCGACTGGGAAGGCAACACCTTGGGTTTCGACCGAGGCAAAACCACCTACGGACCTTGGAATGGGTGGAAGTCCTCGAGGGAAGCAAGGCACTGGATCGCAACTCGCCAGGGACCCTTGAATGTGACCCGGACAAACCTCGGTGACTATGGAGCCAAGGGTGTCGCATTGACACGGATGTTTTGACGCTTGCGAGTGGCGAGGTCATCACCTCGTCCCGGGGCCCGCTCGAATAGCGGAACCCGTTGAGCACCAGTTCTTTGACCGTTTAGAGGGAGGCGTTTCCCTGACAAATACGTCAATAAGTAGAGACCCTCTCGCAAAGGGGGTCTAGGCTCCTTGAAGCCCAATGCCTTAGGAAAGTTAGATTTCACCGCCCATCACGGGCGGTGCCAGTTGAAGTGTGAGTAATGCGTTGTAGCCAAACGCAGACGAGTTAATTTCACCGCCCATCACGGGCGGTGCCAGTTGAAGTATTGTGTAAGCCGAGGAGCCCTTCCCTCCACGGACGATTTCACCGCCCATCACGGGCGGTGCCAGTTGAAGTTTATAAGATGCGAACAACGCGTCGTGCGTGACGCGTATTTCACCGCCCATCACGGGCGGTGCCAGTTGAAGTAGGCGTCAACGCGTATAGAGTGACGACGCGTCACGCATTTCACCGCCCATCACGGGCGGTGCCAGTTGAAGTGGGCCATTTGGCGCGCCCGAAGCTGATCACATCGCCGAATTTCACCGCCCATCACGGGCGGTGCCAGTTGAAGTCCCGCTTGCGGGGAAACGGCTCGGGTGACTCAGGAGATTTCACCGCCCATCACGGGCGGTGCCAGTTGAAGTCCTGACTATCTGGAGGATATACCCTATCCTCGTGTCATTTCACCGCCCATCACGGGCGGTGCCAGTTGAAGTGAGAGACCAAGTGGTAGAGTTCCTGAAGGCGAAAGATTTCACCGCCCATCACGGGCGGTGCCAGTTGAAGTATCGGGGCGAATGAGGTAGATCAAGCGAACGCGGTCATTTCACCGCCCATCACGGGCGGTGCCAGTTGAAGTAGGTCCTTCAAGGCACCCAACTCCGGGTCATGGTCTATTTCACCGCCCATCACGGGCGGTGCCAGTTGAAGTGCGCGTCGCGAGCGACTCCAGAAGAAAAATGCAGTCATTTCACCGCCCATCACGGGCGGTGCCAGTTGAAGTTTTGGCGAGGCTCGGGAGGTGGCTGAGCCCCCGGTAAAATTTCACCGCCCATCACGGGCGGTGCCAGTTGAAGTTCTACCTCGCGGAGACGGGATTTTTCAAAAGTGGTAGATTTCACCGCCCATCACGGGCGGTGCCAGTTGAAGTGTGATTGGCATAAAGCCCCAGAGGGTGGCGAAGAGTTATTTCACCGCCCATCACGGGCGGTGCCAGTTGAAGTGCGTGTGACGCGTGTGACGCGTGTGACGCGTGTGACGATTTCACCGCCCATCACGGGCGGTGCCAGTTGAAGTAAGAATCTCGGACGCTGTCGAGGGCTTCTGGACTGAATTTCACCGCCCATCACGGGCGGTGCCAGTTGAAGTGGGGTGGTAGGATGTCCTATTGGACCGACAGGCTAGGCGATTTCACCGCCCATCACGGGCGGTGCCAGTTGAAGTGATGACTTCGTCAGCGTGTTCGGGCCATTTGGCGCGATTTCACCGCCCATCACGGGCGGTGCCAGTTGAAGTCGATTCGCAGCCTCTTTAGACTTACGCCCCGCCCCAGATTTCACCGCCCATCACGGGCGGTGCCAGTTGAAGTGGGTATCGGGTGAGTGAGCCCTCGAAAAGGCAGCGTAATTTCACCGCCCATCACGGGCGGTGCCAGTTGAAGTAGGCCAGGAGTAGCCAGACTTCCGGCCTACGGAGAATTTCACCGCCCATCACGGGCGGTGCCAGTTGAAGTTCCCTCGCCACTCGTAGGTATTAGCGCCCAGACGTGAATTTCACCGCCCATCACGGGCGGTGCCAGTTGAAGTTTCGCGTGACGCGTCGTGCGCATCTACTCTATACGCATTTCACCGCCCATCACGGGCGGTGCCAGTTGAAGTCACTCTTACGAGTGGACGCTCCATCCACATTCAGCGAATTTCACCGCCCATCACGGGCGGTGCCAGTTGAAGTTACCGTTGTCGAGTGGGAGGAGTAGCTCTCCCACTAAATTTCACCGCCCATCACGGGCGGTGCCAGTTGAAGTCAAGTACCCGGGGAGTCGCTCTTGTTGAGACTCCATGATTTCACCGCCCATCACGGGCGGTGCCAGTTGAAGTGGGCCCAGCGGGTGGTCCGCTGGCCTCCCGGAGGCGGATTTCACCGCCCATCACGGGCGGTGCCAGTTGAAGTAGCAAAGAACAAGAAGCTATAAAATGGAAATATACCATTTCACCGCCCATCACGGGCGGTGCCAGTTGAAGTGCTCATCCGATACCCGAGCAGCGGGGAGAGCAGCAATTTCACCGCCCATCACGGGCGGTGCCAGTTGAAGTTCCCTGATCCCGTACACGAAGTGTTTGCATGTATCTTATTTCACCGCCCATCACGGGCGGTGCCAGTTGAAGTTTGTCCACAGCGCAAATAACAAGATCTGCCCCGTGAATTTCACCGCCCATCACGGGCGGTGCCAGTTGAAGTAGGGGACACCTCTTGTGGTGGTGGAGGTGCTGGAAGATTTCACCGCCCATCACGGGCGGTGCCAGTTGAAGTATCTGCAGGATCCGCAGATGCTTCACGGGGCAGATATTTCACCGCCCATCACGGGCGGTGCCAGTTGAAGTAGTGCCTGATACGAACGACCAGGACCTCAGTTACACGAATTTCACCGCCCATCACGGGCGGTGCCAGTTGAAGTTGCCACATAATCGGGGAGTCGCTCTTGCATCGACTCATTTCACCGCCCATCACGGGCGGTGCCAGTTGAAGTCAGTGCCCTTCGCAATCGCGGGTCACGGTGCAAGTCCTATTTCACCGCCCATCACGGGCGGTGCCAGTTGAAGTTTGACCGATGGGCGGTCTTATCCTCAGTGGGACACGAATTTCACCGCCCATCACGGGCGGTGCCAGTTGAAGTGGATTACTTTCGCGTGCCTCCATGGCAGACGGGAAATTTCACCGCCCATCACGGGCGGTGCCAGTTGAAGTGAGAAACGGCTCAAAGCGGAGGTCAAGACTAGCCATATTTCACCGCCCATCACGGGCGGTGCCAGTTGAAGTTTGGTGAGTTTGAGCTGCCACCGATCATATGGCGCCCCATTTCACCGCCCATCACGGGCGGTGCCAGTTGAAGTTCTTGTCTCCCCGGTCTGGCGTGGCGGTCACGCCTAAATTTCACCGCCCATCACGGGCGGTGCCAGTTGAAGTCCGACGCGACAGAGAGATGTCGTGGCGCGCCTGGCGGAATTTCACCGCCCATCACGGGCGGTGCCAGTTGAAGTATTGATCATTGTGCGTCCACCCTCCGCCAGACGCCGTAATTTCACCGCCCATCACGGGCGGTGCCAGTTGAAGTATGAGCTAGCACCGAAAGGATCGGATTAAATGTTGAGATTTCACCGCCCATCACGGGCGGTGCCAGTTGAAGTTAGACGGATTACGCCGCATGGCGGAGGGTGGCGGCCATTTCACCGCCCATCACGGGCGGTGCCAGTTGAAGTGTGTTTTATTCATCTTTTTCAGTGTTTTTTTCTGGTATTTCACCGCCCATCACGGGCGGTGCCAGTTGAAGTACGGGTCGCCGCCGTGCAATCGGCACTGTGCGAGGGAATTTCACCGCCCATCACGGGCGGTGCCAGTTGAAGTAATCTCACGCTGCGCGGCGCGCTGGAGACCTTGCAGAGATTTCACCGCCCATCACGGGCGGTGCCAGTTGAAGTTTGGGGATAGCGGATGGCCTAAGCATCGTCGCCACATTTCACCGCCCATCACGGGCGGTGCCAGTTGAAGTTCGTAGAATTCCTGAAGGGCTGGAGTCCTCCCATCGTATTTCACCGCCCATCACGGGCGGTGCCAGTTGAAGTGATCATCTAGAGCAATGTCAAGCCGGTCAGCAAGCTTCATTTCACCGCCCATCACGGGCGGTGCCAGTTGAAGTCTGCACTAATCAGCTATCAAGGCCTCCAATGGTTGATTTCACCGCCCATCACGGGCGGTGCCAGTTGAAGTGTCCCGCCAACAGCGACGTAGGGGTGAGGGCAATCGAATTTCACCGCCCATCACGGGCGGTGCCAGTTGAAGTTAGATTGTTTGAATCAATCCCGAGCCGTAATGGCATCATTTCACCGCCCATCACGGGCGGTGCCAGTTGAAGTGGACTACGGCCTTCGGACTACGGCCTTCTGCCTTCTGATTTCACCGCCCATCACGGGCGGTGCCAGTTGAAGTAGAAGTTCGTCGGTCTCGCCCATGTCGAGACTGGCAATTTCACCGCCCATCACGGGCGGTGCCAGTTGAAGTGAACGTGCCGACTGGTGGCTGGTGGCAGGCTGGTCGATTTCACCGCCCATCACGGGCGGTGCCAGTTGAAGTTGCATGAGGGCGGCGTCCCGGGCGGCACAGGCCGCCCATTTCACCGCCCATCACGGGCGGTGCCAGTTGAAGTGCGTGGTTCCCTTCTCGATGGCCACCAGCCTGCCATCATTTCACCGCCCATCACGGGCGGTGCCAGTTGAAGTACCGATTTCCACCTCTCCCAACTCGACGTGCAGGGTGAATTTCACCGCCCATCACGGGCGGTGCCAGTTGAAGTCCTTGAGAGACAAGATGCGCCACTATGGCGCTTTGTTATTTCACCGCCCATCACGGGCGGTGCCAGTTGAAGTCACGCTGTTTTTTGCCGCGAAGGTAGAAACATAAGGATTTCACCGCCCATCACGGGCGGTGCCAGTTGAAGTATGCGCGACGTAGGGAATTTTGCCAGGCACCTGGCAAATTTCACCGCCCATCACGGGCGGTGCCAGTTGAAGTGGATTATCAGGCGGAAGGTAGGGATCCTTCCGCGGACATTTCACCGCCCATCACGGGCGGTGCCAGTTGAAGTCTTTCCCCGTCCTCGACGCTGGAGCCTTGGGCACGATATTTCACCGCCCATCACGGGCGGTGCCAGTTGAAGTGCGGCAGATATTACATCGCCGCTAGTGAACGATCGTGTATTTCACCGCCCATCACGGGCGGTGCCAGTTGAAGTAAAGCAAATATCAGGGTGCCGAGACCGATGATAGCCTATTTCACCGCCCATCACGGGCGGTGCCAGTTGAAGTCCGCCGTCTTCGCCGCCTCTTCCGCTCGATTGGCGGATTTCACCGCCCATCACGGGCGGTGCCAGTTGAAGTGTTGCTGATAGGAGACGAAAAAGGAGCTAGGATGCTTGATTTCACCGCCCATCACGGGCGGTGCCAGTTGAAGTGAGAGCGGCGTCTTTTGCCACGCTGTCGGGTGCTGCATTTCACCGCCCATCACGGGCGGTGCCAGTTGAAGTGACCCTAACATTCGCACATTTTTGTAGCCCCTCCTAAATTTCACCGCCCATCACGGGCGGTGCCAGTTGAAGTGGCGCAGTCAGCCCGGGACGCCGACGAGGCGGCACGGATTTCACCGCCCATCACGGGCGGTGCCAGTTGAAGTCAGAATCGTCCCTACCAATCCGAAGCCCTCGGGGGGAATTTCACCGCCCATCACGGGCGGTGCCAGTTGAAGTTAGCCACCCCTAACATCTTCCTCTTTGCGGTTTGGTTATTTCACCGCCCATCACGGGCGGTGCCAGTTGAAGTGGGCGGCAAAGGGCTGCATGCCTGGGTTCGCGTCGAATTTCACCGCCCATCACGGGCGGTGCCAGTTGAAGTGCATTTTGATTAATGCGGAAGGATTAAACTACGCGCATTTCACCGCCCATCACGGGCGGTGCCAGTTGAAGTAATCTACTTCCCCAAACGTCTCGTAGAGAACCTCTCCATTTCACCGCCCATCACGGGCGGTGCCAGTTGAAGTGTTCGGCTTGATCAAGCATGTGCGCACCGACTTGTTCATTTCACCGCCCATCACGGGCGGTGCCAGTTGAAGTAAAACACTAGCACATGCCTCTGCCCAAGAGGTTTTTGATTTCACCGCCCATCACGGGCGGTGCCAGTTGAAGTGAGGTTGATCCTTGCGCCAAAAAATGCGTCAGTCTGATTTCACCGCCCATCACGGGCGGTGCCAGTTGAAGTCACGCGGTGAGCGACCGAAGGCACCAGTCATCTTCATTTCACCGCCCATCACGGGCGGTGCCAGTTGAAGTTGGGCGGCCTCCTGGTATGCCGCCCAGTCGTGCCGGGATTTCACCGCCCATCACGGGCGGTGCCAGTTGAAGTGTGGGGAGCGACCAGCCGGATGCCACCAGCCGGCCAATTTCACCGCCCATCACGGGCGGTGCCAGTTGAAGTTTGATTGGACCCTTGGCGGCATCCTATTTCACCGCCCATCACGGGCGGTGCCAGTTGAAGTCCGTCGGCATTTCGCCAGACTCTTTCCTCGGCGAGGAATTTCACCGCCCATCACGGGCGGTGCCAGTTGAAGTGATACTTACAAAATAGAAAGAGACAGGCAAGACAAATTTCACCGCCCATCACGGGCGGTGCCAGTTGAAGTACGCTTCCCCACGCAACCTCAAAAAACAAATAAATACATTTCACCGCCCATCACGGGCGGTGCCAGTTGAAGTTGATTTAATTGATTTAAAAAATCCCTTCCCGGTTCCATTTCACCGCCCATCACGGGCGGTGCCAGTTGAAGTGCCCAGTACGGCGTCGCAAGTCTCCCAGATCATCTCGATTTCACCGCCCATCACGGGCGGTGCCAGTTGAAGTGTCACGAGATGGCACCATGCAAGACGTGCTGCGCATCATTTCACCGCCCATCACGGGCGGTGCCAGTTGAAGTGAGCCTGTCGCAAATCTGGGGTGATACCGTGGTCCTATTTCACCGCCCATCACGGGCGGTGCCAGTTGAAGTAACTGATCTCATATTGAGATGGAAGATCAGCTCGAATTTCACCGCCCATCACGGGCGGTGCCAGTTGAAGTCGGAAGGAGGTCATCATGCACATAGACGCGTGCATATTTCACCGCCCATCACGGGCGGTGCCAGTTGAAGTGGCAGCAAGGCGATGGGGGATACGCTAGCTTGGGCAAATTTCACCGCCCATCACGGGCGGTGCCAGTTGAAGTGATAGTCCTGCTGCTGCGACCCCGCCTGTGATGGGCGATTTCACCGCCCATCACGGGCGGTGCCAGTTGAAGTTCCATTATGACAATCATGCACGCGTCTATGTGCACGAATTTCACCGCCCATCACGGGCGGTGCCAGTTGAAGTAAGCAGTTGCGGCCTGTCAAAGATGCGAAGGCTGCTATTTCACCGCCCATCACGGGCGGTGCCAGTTGAAGTGCAATCGGCAGCACACTGGCAGGACAACGAGCTTTTAATTTCACCGCCCATCACGGGCGGTGCCAGTTGAAGTACTGCCACCATATCACTGCCACCACTGATCAGCCATATTTCACCGCCCATCACGGGCGGTGCCAGTTGAAGTGACCTACGCTCCTAGGGACTCGACGCGGTGGCACACCATTTCACCGCCCATCACGGGCGGTGCCAGTTGAAGTCCGCCTGCAAGAATGGGTTGCACGCCGGTTTGGCGCATTTCACCGCCCATCACGGGCGGTGCCAGTTGAAGTTCAGTCCATTCATTGATTTCTTTGTGTATAGTTAAATTTCACCGCCCATCACGGGCGGTGCCAGTTGAAGTAGGCTCGCCGAGGAGGCATGGGGGCCCGCCTGGCGGATTTCACCGCCCATCACGGGCGGTGCCAGTTGAAGTCCGAAGGCGTGGGTGCCGAAGGCGTGGGTGCCGAAGGCGTGGGTGCCGAAATTTCACCGCCCATCACGGGCGGTGCCAGTTGAAGATCGGGTCGAGGCGGCAGGATTGCGCCTGCCGCCCCTCCCACACCACCGGACATGCGGGACCGCATCCGGCGATTGGATCCATTTGGTCTTAACTCTTGAGGTCTGATGGCATCAGGAACCCGTAGCGTCTCAGAGTTCGGTTGTTGAGGGCTTCGTGCATGACAGGGTTTCCCGCCATGCGCCACGCTCCACGACTGCTCCTCCCGACGATGGCTCGACTCGGCGGTAGGCCGAGTCGGCGCAGGGCGGATTCCCGTCCCTTGCTTTTATGCCAACGTTGCCAAAAGCATTTGCGAATGTGGCGACGGATCCACGGTTCTTTCCGGTAGATGTCCCGTCGCCATTCGCAGCGCCGGTAGTAGCCCCACCAGCCGTTCACGTAACTTCGCCATTGGTCGCGCAGTTGCTCGCTGGTCAGTGGTTGCCGGGCGTTCCAGAGTTCTCTCACGCGGTCTTCAAACCGGGTGAGGCTTGCAGGAGCAATCCCGATGAGCAGCGCGCTGGTGATGATGAACCCCAGGAACTTCCGTTCCCAAGGCCTCCCCACCCCGCTTTTGCTCTCGCTGACCTCCAGCCGGAGGTGGCGCTTGATCCAGCCAGTGAGGCTGGCAAGCACACGCTCCGCGGCGGCTTGGCTCTTTACGTAAATGTTGCAGTCATCGGCGTAGCGGGCGAATCGCAGTCCGCGTTTCTCCAGCTCCTTGTCCAGCGCGTCGAGGTAGATATTGGCCAGTAGCGGCGAAAGCGGGCCGCCTTGCGGCGTTCCTTCTTCGCTGCTGACCTTTAACCCGTCGGGCATCACCACCCCGGCTCGCAGGTATTTGCCGATGAGTTTCATCACGGCTTTGTCCCCTATCACGGTCCCAATTTTACTCATCAGGATGTCGTGGTTCACCTTGTCGAAGAACTTGGTAATGTCCATGTCGACGACGTGGGTAAACCCCTCCCGGGCAAAGCTCTGGGCGGCTTCCACCGCATCGTGGGCGCTGCGTCCGGGACGAAATCCGTAACTGCTTTCGCTGAAACGGGGTTCGAACACCGGCCGGAGCACCCCGAGCAGAAGTTGCTGCACGAAGCGATCTTGCACGTTTGGGATGCTCAGCGGACGGGTTCCGCCGCTGGGCTTGGGGATGTCTCGACGCTTTGCAGCGCCGGGCTTGTAGCTGCCCTCTAGCAGCCTCTTCTTGATCACTTCGCCATGGATGGCGAGGTGTGCTCTGAGTTCGTCGGCCCTCATGCCGTCGGGGCCGGGTGCCCCGCCATTACGCTCAACGGCGTAAAGAGCGGCTCCCCAGTTTCCCGACCTGATGGCCTTCTCCATCAGTCCCTCCAGCTTTGCTGTCCGTTCGCGGTTCACGCGCACCTCCAGGAGTTCCTCTCTCCGCAGGGCTTGCCGCGACTGCATCGCGTGGGCTCTTTGGGTTCGCGCAGGAATTCGGGATCCTTTGTCCGTAAGTCCTGCTGACGTCGGGGCGTATTCTGCCCTGGGGTGCAATGCTCCGTAGAGCGCTGCTGTTGGTTCCTTCCGCCCTTCACAGGAGAGCGTTTTCCGGTTTCACAGTTTCCACGGGCTTCTTCCAGCCCCCGGCTCTGCTCTCTGCTACTATGGCTTCTGCTGACTTCTCTCCTGCTCTCACAGGAGAGATCTCCCCGGGTAAGGTCCTTAACTTTCTCCGCATCCCATCCGGCTCTACTTGCTGTGTCTTGATGAGCTTTGGGCTTCGCGTTTACTAGCACGCTCGCCGCCCACAGCCTGCCTCGCTGCCGGTTCGTGTTCCTATGGCCGCGGATTTGCCTGCCGCTTCCTTCAGCTCCACCCTCGCGGGCGTCGCCTTGCGGTTCAGCTACGGTTGCTCTCATCAGCTCCGATGTCATCGTTTCATGTCATTAGTTAAGGCCCATGCCGGGCACACTAGCGGCGCTGGCTCCCGCTCGCCTGATCTCTAGCGTATTTCACCGCCCATCACGGGCGGTGCCAGTTGAAGTTCGCGCATCGCCAGCCCGTCCCTGACGGGCTCGGGAATTTCACCGCCCATCACGGGCGGTGCCAGTTGAAGTAAGTCAATGGATGGGTGCGGCTCAGGCAGTTAGACTCATTTCACCGCCCATCACGGGCGGTGCCAGTTGAAGTGAAAAGCGGCTCAAGGCGGAGGTCAAAACTAGCCAGATTTCACCGCCCATCACGGGCGGTGCCAGTTGAAGTGGCCTACGCGCCGACGGACTCGACGCCCGAACCGCAATTTCACCGCCCATCACGGGCGGTGCCAGTTGAAGTGGCGAGCCGGCGCGCCCTCAGGGCGGCGTCCGCCTCGATTTCACCGCCCATCACGGGCGGTGCCAGTTGAAGTCTCATGCTCCTAGTCTTATTTATGTTTCTGGCCAACTATTTCACCGCCCATCACGGGCGGTGCCAGTTGAAGTAACAAGAAGTTGAAGAGAAAGATGTGGAAGAGAAAATTTCACCGCCCATCACGGGCGGTGCCAGTTGAAGTCATTAACATGATGATGCCCTCCTTGACCAACACCGGATTTCACCGCCCATCACGGGCGGTGCCAGTTGAAGTGGCGCGAAATTGCTACAAGAGCGAGCCGCATTGAGTGATTTCACCGCCCATCACGGGCGGTGCCAGTTGAAGTCCAAAGACCAGAAGCTTCAGAACCTTCGGCACGTGGATTTCACCGCCCATCACGGGCGGTGCCAGTTGAAGTCGCAAGGGCGTCGATGACGGTGCTCCTGGCAAAGAGATTTCACCGCCCATCACGGGCGGTGCCAGTTGAAGTGACCTCCACGCCGTCGGCACCCACGCCTTCGACCTCCAATTTCACCGCCCATCACGGGCGGTGCCAGTTGAAGTGCGATTGCAAGAGCTTGGCATTGTGTCGTCTGACACTAATTTCACCGCCCATCACGGGCGGTGCCAGTTGAAGTGTGTGTGCATATCAGATCCGCGATGCTATTGTGCCGAATTTCACCGCCCATCACGGGCGGTGCCAGTTGAAGTTGCTTTTTTTATAATGGTCGCCGTAAGTCCTTGCCGCTATTTCACCGCCCATCACGGGCGGTGCCAGTTGAAGTGACCTACTCGACTTCGACCTACCCTACCCTACTCGAATTTCACCGCCCATCACGGGCGGTGCCAGTTGAAGTTCGATTTGGCACTTACCCACAAGGGCAAGATGAGATCCATTTCACCGCCCATCACGGGCGGTGCCAGTTGAAGTTGCAGGCATCATTTGGCGTAAGTGTTTTCTCCGGCGAATTTCACCGCCCATCACGGGCGGTGCCAGTTGAAGTCGCACGTGCTGGCACCGCTATTGATCCCCATCGCTCAGATTTCACCGCCCATCACGGGCGGTGCCAGTTGAAGTCTCGACGTGGGCGGCTCAGGAGGTCGATGTCAGGGAATTTCACCGCCCATCACGGGCGGTGCCAGTTGAAGTAAAAACTATTTTCGCCAGGCTTCAAAGAACATCAGTTATTTCACCGCCCATCACGGGCGGTGCCAGTTGAAGTCGCACTCACGGGATGGCAGCCACCAGCCAGCCACCGAATTTCACCGCCCATCACGGGCGGTGCCAGTTGAAGTACGTCTGGGGAGTCAGAGCCCCCCGCGAACTGCTGCATTTCACCGCCCATCACGGGCGGTGCCAGTTGAAGTGACTACGGACTCCACGCCTTCGGCATCCACGCCTTATTTCACCGCCCATCACGGGCGGTGCCAGTTGAAGTGTTACGACTACCGATTGCGACCAGGCAAAAAGGCTAAAATTTCACCGCCCATCACGGGCGGTGCCAGTTGAAGTACGCTAATACCGGAATTTTTGATTTGCGAGAATTCGATTTCACCGCCCATCACGGGCGGTGCCAGTTGAAGTATCGAGTCCTGCCAGGGAGACCCGCAGTCTCTCATTGATTTCACCGCCCATCACGGGCGGTGCCAGTTGAAGCTGTTAGGAATTGCGCAAAAATAAGGTGAACATTTACGTCGAGGGTTTGATTGTGTAATTCCATGAGCCGTGTGTTTCGTGCCTTTCCAGTTTTACGGCGGCCAGTTCCTCGTCCGTCACTTTGATCCCCGTCTCGTAGCTTTTGGTATCGAGCCTGGCCCTGACCTTCAGGCCTCCCTTCGTCGTTGTGCTTCCAATCAACTCGACGATCGTCTGCAGGGTTGCCAGTGGCTCGCCTTGCCAGTTCTGGGTGATGTAGCTGAAGAGACGGTGCTCGATCTTGTTCCACTTGCTTGTCCCCGGCGGGAAGTGGCAGACGACCAACTTCAGCCCGGTCTCGTTCGCCAACTCCTGGAGCGAAAGCTTCCAAAGCCGCGAGCGGTGGCTGTTGCTCCCACCGCCATCGGCGGTGATTAGCAGCCGACGGGCGTGGGGGAACCGCGCAGAGCCCATTTCCGTCCACCACAACAGGATGCTGCGGGTCGCGAATTGGGCCGTATCATGGTCGATTCCGACGCTAACCCAGCCCTGGTTGTTGAGCATATCGTAAACGCCGTAGGGGATTGCCTTGCCCAGGTCCTTGTCCTTGAAGTCATGCACGCGGACTTGCTCAGGGTTGTCTTTCGGCCTCCACTGCCTCCCGGCGTTCTTGAAATCGCCCACCAACTCCTTCTTCTTGGTGTCCACTGAGATTGCTGGCTGGCCGCAATGTTGGAAGCGACGCACCTGATCGTTGATGTATTCGAACTGCCTGTTGCGGTCCGGGTGCTGTGCCCCTTCGCGGGTCTTGCGATTTGCCAGCAGACTATAGCTGGCCTTGCGCAGCAACGCGGCAACAGTACGCGCACCGACCGGGTGGTTCTGAGATGTGAGTTCCCTGGCAAGCCTCTGAGTGCTCTTCAATGTCCAGCGCAATGGGGATTGAGGGTTGCCTCTACTGAGAGGATCAACTAGCCGCTCAAGAGCCCCAAGCAGTTCCGGATCGGTCTCGGTCACCGGCTTGCGCCCGCCCCCAAGCCGACGGATGCGTCCGTCGGCTTGGGGTGCCGTGTAGTCGCCGCGCCGTAACTGCTTGATGCCCTCAGTGATCGTCGTCCGCGACATCGATGTCGCAAGAGAAACTGCGGATACGCCGCCCCAACCCAATTCCATGGCCTCCGCCGCCGCCCAACACCTCCGGGCCCGCTCGTCCATGAGGTGGCTCAGGGAATCGAACTTCCGGCGAATGCTTTCGACAACGGAACTGTCAGGCATGGCACTGACAGTAGCATAGAAATAAGGTTGAGAAACCTTAAATTGTTCATTTTATTTTTGCGCCATTCCTTAGCCGGGATGCCGTCCCGGAGCGGAAAAGCGGATTTCACCGCCCATCACGGGCGGTGCCAGTTGAAGCCTCGCGATGTGCCAGGATTAGACAACGCTTCCCGCGGATTTCACCGCCCATCACGGGCGGTGCCAGTTGAAGCGATGGCATCCAGCAGGCATTGGCGCGCGAAGATCTTATTTCACCGCCCATCACGGGCGGTGCCAGTTGAAGCGATGTCATTGCTGACGTCGTGAGCGATCATAGCCGCCATTTCACCGCCCATCACGGGCGGTGCCAGTTGAAGCGACATACTCGCCACGCAGCTTGCCCGTGGCAGGGCATTTCACCGCCCATCACGGGCGGTGCCAGTTGAAGCGACATACTCGCCACGCAGCTTGCCCGTGGCAGGGCATTTCACCGCCCATCACGGGCGGTGCCAGTTGAAGCGATGCGGATCTCACCCATCGCGGGCTAGCGCAGATGATTTCACCGCCCATCACGGGCGGTGCCAGTTGAAGCTAGGCTCGGTCTTTCCGTCGGCGTTTTCTCTTCATGTGATTTCACCGCCCATCACGGGCGGTGCCAGTTGAAGCGATACCACTATGACGGACTCTTCTTCGGCGTCCAGCGCATTTCACCGCCCATCACGGGCGGTGCCAGTTGAAGCTTATAATTAAAACCGCCTGCCAAATTATATGTAGAAATTTCACCGCCTATCACGGGCGGTGCCAGTTGAAGCAAGTAAGTCATCTGCGCGCCAAGAACAGCATAAGAAGATTTCACCGCCCATCACGGGCGGTGCCAGTTGAAGCCCGCTCCCCCTGGTCGGAGCCGTCCGCCAATCGCCCAAATTTCACCGCCCATCACGGGCGGTGCCAGTTGAAGCAATGCTGCGAGGGTAATCCTCGACGAGGCTGGTTTATTTCACCGCCCATCACGGGCGGTGCCAGTTGAAGCGCATCCAGATTTGTTGCTAACTGACATTACCCCTGATTTCACCGCCCATCACGGGCGGTGCCAGTTGAAGCTAGGTTCGCTGGGCAGATCGCGACTCCAGACAACTGATTTCACCGCCCATCACGGGCGGTGCCAGTTGAAGTGTGAAAGTTGAAGAATCTTCTGAAATGAAATCTGAATTTCACCGCCCATCACGGGCGGTGCCAGTTGAAGTGTGTGATGATTAATCGCAATGCCAAAGCCATATCGCAAATTTCACCGCCCATCACGGGCGGTGCCAGTTGAAATCACCCCATAGTTTCATAAATCGGGGCAAGAATCCCAAGAAAATAGTGGCAGGGGCCTTTGGGATAAGGTTGATTTGGAATCTACCAAAACACCAAACACTTCAACCCAAAAGCCACCTACAGTGAGAGTAGCACGACGTACGATTCATGCAAAGTCCAGAACGATTCCGGCGATCAAATTTGAAAATCAAGAACTGACCTCTTTCGGCGGTCTCGTTATCTTTCAGAAGCTCTTTCAGGAATTGGATCTGGAGGGGAAGCTTCAGCAGTGCTTTGGTCCACTGGATCGGCGCATGTCCCGCTTCTACAAGTTCCACAAGGTTTTCATGTGTCTTATCGTGCATCTTATACTGGGCTACCGGATGCTTCGCGATTTGGACTACTACCGAGATGATCCCCTTGTACGACAGGTTTTGGGGATGCACCAATTGCCCAGTGTCCCAACGATGAGCCGGATGTTGGGAGAGGTCGATTGTCAAAGCCTTGAGAGGATGAGGGAGATGAATCATTTCGTTTGCCTGTCGCGACTTCAGGAGGAGGGAATCAAACGCATCACGCTTGATTTGGACGGAAGCGTGCAGAGCACGAGTCGCCATGCGGAAGGGACGGCTGTGGGATTTAACAAGAAGAAAAAAGGCGAGCGCAGTTATTATCCACTGCTCGCGACGATCGCTCAAACCGGACAAATCTTCGACTTCCTTCATCGAAGTGGCAACGTCCATGACTCCAATGGAGCAGTGGAGTTCCTCCGTTCCTGCGTGGAGAAGATTCGCAAGGTGCTGCCTGATGTGCAGATCGAGTTGCGCGCCGACAGCGCGTTTTTCAGCGATCAGATGGTTTCAGAGGCAAAGACCTTGGGCCTGGAATATACGTTCTCGATGCCTTTCGGGCGGCTTGTGGAACTCAAGGGCATCATTGAGAAGCGCCGTCGCTGGTCCCGAACCCGAGGCGGAGAGGGAAAAACTCATCACTTCGAAATCCGCTGGAAGCCAAAAAGTTGGGCGCGCAAAGCGCGCATTTTGTGCATTCGAACCATGAGGCGCACTCAGCGCAAAGGACCGCTCCAACTGGATCTTTTCGAACCAGTCGAGGAGAACTATGAATACAAGGCGATCATCACCAACAAGACAAACACGGCCGCTCATGTGGTGAAATTTCATGAAGGGCGTGGCTCTCAGGAGAAGATTTTTGGCGAAGCCAAGAGCCAGGCCCAGATGGACTATATTCCGGCCAAGCGACGTGCCGCCAACGAAGCTTTCCTTTTGGCCAGTATCCTCACCCACAATCTCACACGCGAAATGCAGATGCGATCTGCGGAGCGGTCACGCAAATCGTCCCCCAAAAGGGCTGCGGAGTGGATCTTTGAAGGACTCGGCACGATTCGCCGCAAAATCATCCAGCGTGCCGGACGTCTGACTCACCCTCAAGGTCGACTCACATTGACACTCGGAGACAATCAGGCCGTCGAAGAAGAAATCGCCTACTACATGATGGCCTGACTGGCCATTTTATGAAACGCTGAGGATCACTGGACAACCGCATGCCGGATCGACCGGCGCCATATTTCACCGCCCATCACGGGCGGTGCCAGTTGAAGTTTAGTAGAATGTTATGCAGGCTCGATTAATCGTGGAATTTCACCGCCCATCACGGGCGGTGCCAGTTGAAGTAGACCCCATAGTTTCATAAATCGGGGCAAGAATCCCAAGAAAATAGTGGCAGGGGCCTTTGGGATAAGGTTGATTTGGAATCTACCAAAACACCAAACACTTCAACCCAAAAGCCACCTACAGTGAGAGTAGCACGACGTACGATTCATGCAAAGTCCAGAACGATTCCGGCGATCAAATTTGAAGATCAAGAACTGACCTCTTTCGGCGGTCTCGTTATCTTTCAGAAGCTCTTTCAGGAATTGGATCTGGAGGGGAAGCTTCAGCAGTGCTTTGGTCCACTGGATCGGCGCATGTCCCGCTTCTACAAGTTCCACAAGGTTTTCATGTGTCTTATCGTGCATCTTATACTGGGCTACCGGATGCTTCGCGATTTGGACTACTACCGAGATGATCCCCTTGTACGACAGGTTTTGGGGATGCACCAATTGCCCAGTGTCCCAACGATGAGCCGGATGTTGGGAGAGGTCGATTGTCAAAGCCTTGAGAGGATGAGGGAGATGAATCATTTCGTTTGCCTGTCGCGACTTCAGGAGGAGGGAATCAAACGCATCACACGCTTGATTTGGACGGAAGCGTGCAGAGCACGAGTCGCCATGCGGAAGGGACGGCTGTGGGATTTAACAAGAAGAAAAAAGGCGAGCGCAGTTATTATCCGCTGCTCGCGACGATCTCCCAAACCGGACAGATTCTCGATTACCTTCATCGAAGCGGCAACGTCCATGACTCCAATGGCGCGGTGGAGTTCCTCCGTTCCTGCGTGGAGAAGATTCGCAAGGTGCTGCCTGATGTGCAGATCGAGTTGCGCGCCGACAGCGCGTTTTTCAGCGATCAAATGGTTTCAGAGGCAAAGACCCTTGGCCTGGAATATACGTTCTCGGTGCCTTTCGAGCGGCTTGTGGAACTCAAGGGCATCATCGAGAAGCGCCGTCGCTGGTCCCGAACCCGAGGCGGAGAGGGAAAAACTCATCACTTCGAAATCCGCTGGAAGCCAAAAAGTTGGGCGCGCAAAGCGCGCATTTTGTGCATTCGAACCATGAGGCGCACTCAGCGCAAAGGACCGCTCCAACTGGATCTTTTCGAACCAGTCGAGGAGAACTATGAATACAAGGCGATCATCACCAACAAGACAAACACGGCCGCTCATGTGGTGAAATTTCATGAAGGGCGTGGCTCTCAGGAGAAGATTTTTGGCGAAGCCAAGAGCCAGGCCCAGATGGACTATATTCCGGCCAAGCGACGTGCCGCCAACGAAGCTTTCCTTTTGGCCAGTATCCTCACCCACAATCTCACACGCGAAATGCAGATGCGATCTGCGGAGCGGTCACGCAAATCGTCCCCCAAAAGGGCTGCGGAGTGGATCTTTGAAGGACTCGGCACGATTCGCCGCAAAATCATCCAGCGAGCCGGACGTCTGACTCGCCCTCGAGGCCGACTCACATTGACACTCGGAGGCAATCAGGCCGTCGAAGAAGAAATCGCCTACTACATGATGGTCTGACTGGCCATTTTATGAAACGCTGGGGTAGAGTCACGAGCCAAGGGCTGTGTCTCATCTTGTGTGCATTTCACCGCCCATCACGGGCGGTGCCAGTTGAAGTCGCGCCTGCGTCTCAGGTGTCCGCAATCGCGCAGGCGCATTTCACCGCCCATCACGGGCGGTGCCAGTTGAAGCGTGAAAATACAAGTATATTTATGCCATGTCCGAGTCCATTTCACCACCCATCACGGGCGGTGCCAGTTGAAGCAATGTTCCAAGTCCTTTTCCCCCGTTCCCTTTCGGATATTTCACCGCCCATCACGGGCGGTGCCAGTTGAAGTCATCGCCTTGTC
>CBDBEZ010000020.1:0-8305 GCA_965204485.1 Verrucomicrobiales bacterium | reverse complement strand
TCCACACCGGCTCACCCTCCAGCGTGAAGGCGTAGATGGTGTTCGCCAGATCCGTCACGTAGAGGCGATTCCTGCGTTCGTCGATGAGCGGGGAGGAGAGGAGGCGACGCGCCGAAGAGGAAGCGAGACCAGCGGAGGTTGCCCTCGGGATCGAGTGAATAGAGGAAACGATCCCGCGATCCGAAATAACAATTTCCCGGGGTGTCGATCGCGGGTGTGGAGTCAATCCGGCCGGCCGTGTCAAACTGCCAGAGAATCTCTCCATCTGCCTTGTCCAGGCAGTAGAGCTTGGAGTCGTCGCAGCCGATGTAAAGGCGCGTGGCGGTCACCACGGGCGAGGCCATCAACCAGTTAGGCAGGGAACGGGTCCACACGGTGGCGCCGTCTTCCCTCGACAGGCAATGGAGTTCGCTGGCGGTGGCCTGGGCGGAAGGGCTTGCCGTGCCGAAATAGACGTGCTGAGAATCCAGGGCCGCCGTCGCCAGGACACGGCCGTCAACCGTGACCTCCCAGAGGCGGTCTCCGGGAGCGGCATCTTCTCTTCCGAGGGTCGTGAGGGCGAGACAGCTGAGCAGGGCACAGGCTATCCTGGGGGTTCTCATGCAAGAGCCCAAGATAGTCAGAAAGTCAGGCGAATTCCAGTGTAAAGGCTGTGCACCGCGTAGCGATCGATGGCCTTGTTCCCCTGATTGGCACGAAACTCGTAGCCCAGCCACCAGGCGGTGCGTGGACTGAAGTGGTGCTCTAATGTAAGGCTGCCGGCCCAGTAGGACCGCTCCCGGTGTCGGGAATCGTCGGCGCGAACCTGGCGGGCGTCGTAGAAATACTCTCCGTAACGGACTTCCGCGCGGCCCTCGATCCCGTTCCGCTGCCGAAACTCCAGGCGGCTCGTGGCCTCCAGTCGAGCCAGGTCATCGTAGCCGCCCGCGTGGTCGTCCTCGAGCACCAGCCGGAGACCGGCCTCGCCGCGCACGCGGAAGCCGTCCCCTTCCCAGGTGCGCCGATACTCGGTTCGCCATTCGTGGTGCTCGAGTTCGAGCCTCTCATCAAGAGGCGTGCCGGTCGGCGTACGCGCCGGGCGTTCGTCGTAGTCGGCCCGGGCGTATTCATAGGACAGCCGGAAACGGTGAGCTAGGCTGGGTTGGTGCCGATAGTCGAGCGAGAGAAATCGCTGAGCATTGTCCTGGGCTTCGATGTCGAGGCCTCGGGTCTCTTCCTGGCGATAGCCGGCCTGAAGCCCCCAACGATTGCGCGGATTGGGTTCCCAGGTCAGCTGTGGGGCGAGGGTCCACTGTCGGAAGTGCAGCGGGGCGGAGTTTCCGTCGAGGTCCACGAAGTCGGGGTCGTCAAAGGCCTGATGAGCCGAAAAGAAGGAGGCCGACCAGCCGAGCCACCAGTCCCCGCTCACACGATAATCGGCGTGGGCGAAGAGGAAAGCGAGGTCTTCGTCCCAGACGTCAGGTTCATCAAGGAAGTGGGTGCGGATGGCGCGCTCCAGCATGAGCAGGCGGTGATTGCGCCACTGAGTACTGGCCAGGCGTGCCTCCAGTTCCCCGTGAATCAGGGCGCTGTCGAGATCCGAGAAGGCGCTGTGGAGGAGGTTGTCCCGGTAGCCGATGGCGACGCCGTCCTGGAGTTCAAAGAACCAGGCGGGTGGTTGAGGAGGAGCGGTGGGGGAGACCTCCCCGCGATTTGGCTTGAGAGGTTTGCCGGTGCCCGGAATCGGCGATCCCTGCGGTGGAGTTGTTTGAGGGTCGGTCCGAGCCGAGTCGACCGGGGCCTCGCAGCGATTCCGTAAGATAGGCGGCTGAGGCGGCTCAAGCCCTGTATTTTTGGGTAATTCGGATCGGCAGCGCCCATTTTTGACCCCATGGCAAATTCGCATTCGTTATTTCATCTTTTTTAAGCTTGTTTCTGTAATAGTCTTATATTACAGTGCGCCGAACGAGCCGACCTTCATGCCAAGCAGAAACTCCCTGCCCCCCACCGAACGCCAGATTCGCAGCCGCCTCCGCCAGCTCCTCGACCAGGCCGAAGGCTTCCTTCACGGCTCGCCCATCGAACTCTCTCGTAAATGCGGCAAGCCCACTTGCCGTTGCGCTTCCGACGACTCCTTGCGCCATCGCTCCTTGGCCATCGGTCAGACTCGCAAGGGCAAGACCACCATGCTGCACGTCCCCAGACCGTTGGAAGCTCAGGCGAGACGCTGGATCGATGATTTCCAGAAGGCGAATGCTCTGCTGGAAGCCCTCGACGAGCAGGGGCGCCTCCGACTCGAGGAGGCAAAAACCAAGGCCAGAGCGGCGAGTAGCTCCGCCAAGAAGAAGGGCAAGACCGGTAAGAAATCAGCCGGCAAAGCCAAGTCCGGGCGCAATTCTCCACCAAAAAAGAAGCGACCATTCTCACGCGACTACTAACTTACTCGGACAAGATTTTCAGCCTCCGCCAACAGTGGAGGCTGCGGGTGCGTGACTCTCGTCCCAAACCACAGATTCCCACTCGAGTTTTCCCGGCAGCATTCTTCGCCATGTTCTGCTGCCGGTTACCAAGCTTCAACGAACTCGAGCAACACCGGAACAAGAGCAGCTGGACCCGTTGGCTCGGTAATCACCGTTTGCCCAGCGCCGACGAACTGGCGTATGTCTCCGAGCGCAGTCTCGGACACATTTACTTCTGCCTCAAACGCAACAAAATCCTTGCCTCACAGCGCGGTTGGATGCTTGCCGCCGTCGATGGTCACGAAACTCACTGTAGCTACAAACGTTGTTGTCCAAAGTGTCTCCAACGCCGGATCGCCGTCGGAGACGAGGTCAAAACACAGTTCTACCACCGCTTGGTCGCGTTTCAGATTATCTGTGAGGATTTTCAATTGCTTCTCGACGTGGAAATGCTTGAGCCTGGTGAAGACGGAGATCCTGGAGACGACGAAGTCGCTGCGGCTATACGGCTGATAACTCGCGTCCTTAAGGACCACCCACGCTACTTTGACGTGCTCACTGCCGATGCGCTCTACCTGCGTCCCTCCGTGATCAATCTTCTTGAAGACCACGGCAAATACCTTGTTGCCGTACTCAAGGATAATCAGCCTGAGCTATTGTCCGAAGCCCGCACGCTCCTGCCCCTTGAGGAGCAAGAGCCAGAATCATTTGAGACTCCAGCTGCACCGGGCAAGCCCGCGCGGCACGTTCATTTACAAGAGGCTGAGGGCTTCTGCACTGAATCCATTCACACTCCTCTTCGCGTTGTTCATTCCCATGAGACTGGCATCCGTCGCGAGCGCGTCGCTGGGGATTGGGTCGAGACTCCCATCGATAGCCACTGGTGGTGGGCGACGACCATGCCCCGCTCAATGGCCGATGCCAAGACCATCTTCCATTTCGGGCACGACCGTTGGAAGGTCGAAAACGAAGGCTTTAACGAACTCTGCTCCCGCTGGCATTCCGGTCATTGCTATCACCATCATCCCAATTCCATTCTCGTTCTGTGGCTGATCATGTTCATGGCCCACGCCGTGTTCCACTGCTTCCACAAGCGCAACTTGAAGCCAGAGATACGCCGTGGACACACGGCCATCTATTTTGCCCGTCAAATCGCCGCCTCCATGCGAGAGGATCGATGGTGGCCGCCACCGGCTCCGGGCTGAGGAACGCCCGCCCCGCGCTCTCGGTAACCTTGGGTTCGCGTCCGCCATCGGAGCGGTCTGGCTCCCTGTTGCCTATTGCCGACAGGGGGATCCATTTCGCGGCTCGAGCCCTCCGAAATTCGCCCGAGAACCGCCACACGAAACTGTTCGCCCTCCTAGCGCCAGCTTCAACACGCTCAACACCCACCAATTCAGGCCATTACGACTCTTTCCGACGCCGTCTTACGGAATCGCTGGGGCCTCGGGTGCGGGCTTGCCCGTGGAGCGTGAATCGGCCAGGATTGGCTCGGCAAGCTGGGTCGGTGGTGTCGCGTTCGAGGCCGAGTCGTCTTCCGGCACCTTTGTCGTCCGCGCCGGAGCCGGGCTCTGGGCCGGTGAGGCTTCGGGTAAAGCCGGGATTGGCGGCGGGGAGGACGCCTCCCGCTCGGCCTTGGCCTCGCTCAACACGAGCGACCGCTGCATGAGGGTGAGGAGCGCCTGCATTTGACGTATCCGCGCCGCTCTTGCGGGATCGTCTTCGTCGGCTTGCAGTTGTTTCAACCGGGCCTTGTAGGCCTCGAGTTCATTCAGGCCCGGAAGCGGCTGTTGTGGCGACCGTGAAGGTGTTGGCGGGGGATCTTCGGCTTCGAGTGCGACCAGGATGGAAAGGAGCATGACGCCGAAGATCCACGGCGGCGGAGGCTTCCTCATGATGGAAAGCCTCACCTTGACACCAATACAGCGTGGGAGGAAGGAGAATGCAGAGAAGTCGATTGGGGTCGACCTCTCTGCTCTCTCGAATCCGTCGCCAGGTTGAAGGAGCAGTGCGGGTTAGCGATCGACGTCGGGCCTTCGGCCTTCGGCTCCGGCGCGATCGATGCTCTCGAGAAATTGTTCACGAAACTGTTCTTCGTAACGTTCATTGAGTGCTTCCAAGCGGTTCTGGTAGCTCTCCAGCGCCGATTGAATCCGCTCCTGATCCGCCAGCGCCTGGGAGATCTCCTGCCGGTAGTTCTCGGCGATTTGGTGAGACTGAAGCATGTAATCGCGCTCGAAGGGTTCCAAATTCAGCGTCTCCAGGTAGGTGGCATAGTTCTCAAACTCGTCGGGGAACTTGATGCTGCCCGGGTTTGGCACGGCTAACAGAGCATCCGCATTGGGCTCGAGACCAGGCTGATCGAAGACGGTGGCGATGCGGTCGCCTTGGTCGTCGAAGAAGCGTGTAAGATCTTCCTCCCGGCCGGGCTCCATCAAGGGGAGGAGTTGGGTCACGAGGCTCTGGATATCTTGCCGCACGGAATCCGGGAAGATTTCAAAGGCCTGGAGGGGCACGCGAAAGCCCTGATCGGAGAGGTCTCTCATGAGCGCGGTGAAATCGGGAGCGCGGCCGCCCGCACCTTCAGCCTCCCCGCCGTCGGTGGCATCAAAGCCGTTGTCGACGAAGTTCGGCGAGGCGGGTTCGTCTTCACTTGCGGGGTCGCCGCCGTCGTTCGGGTCGGGAGAGGCCACGTCGGGGGGAACCCCGCCGCCGCCTCCGGCCTCGCCCTCTTCCTGGGCAAGGGCCAAGGGAGCGCTGCACAGGAGGGTGGGCAGCAGCAGTCCGCGAAGAAGCCATTGGAGTGCCGGTGACATTGGGAAAGGTGGAAAAAGGGGTGGTCGGTCGGTCGCTAGGGTGGGATTGGGAAACAAAGGGTTTCTTGCTCTGGCGTGCTTCAATGCACGGGAAGCGTGCGTGCCCGTGCCCGTTCGATGATTTGGCGGGTGAACTGGTCTGTCCGATGAGTTTCACGCGCGACTTCTGTGGCGGTCGATTCCCATTTCGCTCTCTTTTCCTGATAGGCCATCTGTTCCTCGGCGGGCAGGAAAAGTGCCAGGGCTTCATTGCGAGCGGCGTTGGCTTCGAGCCGTTCCAGTGCCTCGCCCACGTATGCCTGGATCTGGCGGTGGATCACGGCGCCGGAAGCCAGGATGAGGTTCCGTTCAATCTCGGCCTGCTGCGCCCGCCATTCGACGAGCCGGGCCTCGAGGCGCTGCTCGACCAGGCGTTCGACGTCGATTTCCGAAGTCGTCGTGGCCTCGGTTGAGAGGCTCATGGCGCCAGCCGGGTCCGTGTTGGGTGCGTTCATCGCCAGGCGCGATTCCCCGGTGGAAGGCCAGCGGTGGCCTGCCGCGAATCCCAAACCCAACAAGATTACGATGATCGCCGCCAGTTTGAGGAGGGGAGTGGCTCGGTGGAGAAAGATGCTCATCGAGCGGGAGCGCGGTTCGTCGACGGCCCAGGAGTCTAACAATTCCATGGTGGAGCGCCAGTTTTCCAGTTGGGAACGCGTTTCGTCG
Source organism: Verrucomicrobiales bacterium (assembly GCA_965204485.1). Lineage (GTDB taxonomy): Bacteria > Verrucomicrobiota > Verrucomicrobiia > Verrucomicrobiales > DEV007 > JAACDM01. Next base: position 2,346 of record CBDBEZ010000020.1, on the reverse strand, counting down.
CAGCGGTCGAGGTGCCGAGCCACGGCTTCCCGCGTCGGGTCATCCGCCTCGTCGTAGAGGTAGGCGATCAAGTCGTCTGAATTCGGCGTCTTCATGATACGTTGCGTTGCGTTGCCTTGCGATCAGCAGGCGGCGGCGATGGGTGGAAACCAGGTGCCAGGCGCGGCTCCGGCCAGTGGTTTGGGAACGACCTTGAAGGACTCCGGGGATTCGGCCTGAGCAGGTGTGCCCTCCCGCCCGTTCTTTCTGGAGAGTTTGGGGCCCAGGAGACGGGCCAGGCGGCTCAGCGCCTCGGCCATGCGGGAATTGACCGTGCCTGCCGGGATATCGAGCACCTCGGCGATCTCCCGAAGCTTGAGGCCTTCGTAGTGCCGGAGAACGAGGACCGAGCGATAGGCTTCGGGCAGCTTGGCGACGGCGGCGCGCACCAGATCGGCTTCCTCGTTGTGGGCGGCCTCGTCAAGCGGCGTGCAGTCATCCACGGCCAGCCGATCCTGCCGCTCCCGGCCGTCTTGATCGAGCGATTCAAACTCCCGCTCCCATTGCCGCTTGCGGTGCCGGAGTTCGTCATAACAAAGATTCATCGCCACTCGCCAGAGATAGGTGGAGAATTTGCCAGTGGGCTGATATGTGGCCCGCTTTTGAAAGAGGCGGGAGAAGGTCTCCTGGGCGAGATCTTCGCCGCGTTGTTGGTCCGTCATCATGCGCACGCAGAGCCTCGTGATGGGACCCTGCCAACGGTTGACCAGCAGCGCAAAAGCGGCGTGGTCACCTTTTTCTTTCACGCGCATCATGGCCTTCTCATTGGACCATGAGATCAGGGAGCGGAGCGATGGTGGGAGCGATGCCATGAGAAAGGAAAGAACCTGCAGTTTGAACGGGCGCCCCGTTCATTTCCATCGGAAAAACTTGGGCGATTCTCTCCTTTCCGGGTAGGATGACGGACAGGGACACGCCGTCGTTGGCGGGCGATCCGCAGTCTTCTTGCGTTCCGAGGACTGCGCTGAGAGGGCGATGCGAGCCCATGCGGAAGCGGCCGTGATGGGTGGCCCTGTGGGGAAAGGGTCATCATCGGGCCCTCGCCCTTGCCCTGGAACCGGCCGTGGTTTGACTGGCGGCTAACGCCAGACTTTCACCATCTTCTGCGCCAGGCGCTTGGTGAAGGCGGCGGGCTTGGTCACGGTCGCGACGACGGGGTGATGGGTCCTCACCGGCCGGGGAAGGATTCTTTGCTTGGCACGGTGGCTGCCGCCTTGAGTATCCGGGCGGTGACCGTGCGAGACGAGAAGGCTCGGGCGCTGGGGCGGCTCGGTTTGATAGTGGCCCATGAACTGGGCGATCGCCGAGGCGATCGCCCGGGCCTGGAGGTCGCGGTAACCCGGATGGGCGACCTGCCGGCATTCCTCAGGATTTGAGAGGAAACCTCCCTCCACGAGGACGGCGACGGGAGCCACGTTTTTCCTGATGACGTGGAAACCGCGGTGGCGCACACCCCGGTCGTCGGCACGGGTGGCCTGGATGAGGGCGTGCTGGATCAAAGCGGCGAGGGTACGGCTGGCGCCTGAGTAGTAGAAGGTTTCGATTCCATGAGCCGCTTTGAGGGGAGCGGCGTTGTAGTGCAGACTGACGAAGAGGGGTTGTTGAAAGTAGGTGGCGTAGGCGGCGCGTTTCTCGAGAGACAGCGTGCGGTCCTCTTTGCGGGTGATGGCGGTATTGATTCCGTGACGGTGAAGGTAGTGCTCGACGGCCAGGGCGAGACTCAGGTTGACATCCTTCTCGGCGACGCCGCCGTCAACGGCGCCGGGCTCCCTGCCGCCGTGGCCCGGATCGAGAATGACGGTGGAGTAAGGGCCTCCCGCCAGGAGAGACGTGGAGGAGACGCCAAAGATGAGGAGAATTCCCGCGAGCGGCAGGAGGCGGTCCCTCAGGTGTTTCAGGCACCCAAGGCGTCAGAGCGAAGGAAGAGGAAGAAACTGGGTTTTCATGGGTTCGGCACGTGAGCGCTCGCTGGAGCGAGGCACGGCCAAACTATATTATTGAAATTAGAATAAATATATTCCATATAATCGATTTCTCAAATTATCATAATTTTTATAATCCTCTCAGGAGATTTCCTGGCTTGACGCTCGATCGTCCTCAGGATTGATTCGCCGCCTGATGCTCCGTTCTCAACTCAAGTCAAAGATCCATCGCGCCGTGGTGACCGATGCCCACGTCGACTATGAAGGGAGCATTTCCATTCCGGCGGATCTCATGGAAGCCGCCGGTCTCTGGGAGGGTGAAAAGGTGCTGGTGGCCTCCATCACCTCGGGCAATCGCCTGGAAACCTACGTGCAGATGGGCACA
>CBDBEZ010000019.1:0-13772 GCA_965204485.1 Verrucomicrobiales bacterium | reverse complement strand
GAGAAGCGCCGTTGCTGGTCCCGAACCCGAGGCGGAGAGGGAAAAACTCATCACTTCGAAATCCGCTGGAAGCCAAAAAGTTGGGCGCGCAAAGCGCGCATTTTGTGCATTCGAACCATGAGGCGCACTCAGCGCAAAGGACCGCTCCAACTGGATCTTTTCGAACCAGTCGAGGAGAACTATGAATACAAGGCGATCATCACCAACAAGACAAACACGGCCGCTCATGTGGTGAAATTTCATGAAGGGCGTGGCTCTCAGGAGAAGATTTTTGGCGAAGCCAAGAGCCAGGCCCAGATGGACTATATTCCGGCCAAGCGACGTGCCGCCAACGAAGCTTTCCTTTTGGCCAGTATCCTCACCCACAATCTCACACGCGAAATGCAGATGCGATCTGCGGAGCGGTCACGCAAATCGTCCCCCCAAAGGGCTGCGGAGTGGATGTTTGAAGGACTCGGCACGATTCGCCGCAAAATCATCCAGCGAGCCGGACGTCTGAGTCGCCCTCGAGGCCGACTCACATTGACACTCGGAGACAATCAGGCCGTCGAAGAAGAAATCGCCTACTACATGATGGCCTGACTGGCCATTTTATGAAACGCTGGGGTGAACTCATGGACGAAGCTCCAATTTCGTATGACCAGAGCGGCTCCCCGCCCGGGTCGAAGGCGTGAACAAAGCCGGCATCCGTCGTGAGAATGAGAGTGCCGTCGGAGGCGATGGCGGGGGAACTCTGAATCACACCGTAGGCCCCTTCTGCATCGCCTACCGCAACGGCAAACCTCTCAGCTCCCGAGGCCGGGTCCAGTCCAACGAGCAGGGAGTCATAGGTCCCAAAGTAGAGCGTGCCATCGGGCCCGATGGCCACGGAGGAATCAATCCAATCCCCGGCCTCATACTGCCATTTTTCCACCAGAGATCCCGAGTGATGATTCAGGGCGTAACAGCGCCCATTGTTCGATCCGATGTAGAGCGTGCCGTCCCTCCCCAGGGTCGGGGAGGCAAACACAGCGCCCTCCGTCTCAAAGGTCGCCAGGATATCGCCGGGCGCCGCGGATGGCTCTGCGAGCGTCGCCGACCAAAGACAGGCCATCAAACCGAGGCGCCAGGCCACGGTCAAGCCCGCGGTGAAAGTGGATGGTTGTGGAGTGGTCATGATAGGCAAATCGAAGGATCAAAAGGTGCGGCCAAGGCTCACGGAAAAGACACTGACATCATACCGATCTTCCGCGTCGTTGGAACGGTGGAATTCCCAACTGTAGGCGAGTGAGGCCGAGATCTCTCCGCCAAACTTCTTTGTCAATTCGCTGCTCAGGCTCAACCTGGAGCGGTGGCGGCGGTCACCCGTATCGGCTCCTGTCCTGACGGTCTGAACATCGTAATCATAATGAGAGAACGATGCTTGAGCGGAGACCTCCCAGGTTGGCCGCTCATAAACGAACCGTTGCCGCAGGAGAAACATCCAAAAATCATCATGCCCGTGGCCGCTGTCGACGACTCGCCGCAGCCGCATGAGAGACTTGCTTCGCCAGGCCTTGGCTTGGTCAAAATAGTAGTCCAGGGAGAGCTCGAGACGGTGGTCGTCCCACTCGAGATCCGAGGCTCCGGGGAGGGCGAGCCCATCGCGCGTCCGGGTGAGCCGCTCCGCGTAATCCCGCTGGTAGAAAGTGTATTGGATCTCGGCCTTGCCGCCGCAGTGAAATCGCCAGCCTCCGGCCAAGCTCACCCCATAGGCATGATAGTCTTGCCGCGAATCGGCGAAGCGATTGGTCTCCAGAGGGACTTCGACGCGGAGATAGGCTCGATCCAGGAAACCGTATTCCAGAGAGGGCTCGACACTGAACCCCAGCGTTTCATAAAATGGCCAGTCAGACCATCATGTAGTAGGCGATTTCTTCTTCGACGGCCTGATTGCCTCCGAGTGTCAATGTGAGTCGGCCTCGAGGGCGACTCAGACGTCCGGCTCGCTGGATGATTTTGCGGCGAATCGTGCCGAGTCCTTCAAAGATCCACTCCGCAGCCCTTTGGGGGGACGATTTGCGTGACCGCTCCGCAGATCGCATCTGCATTTCGCGTGTGAGATTGTGGGTGAGGATACTGGCCAAAAGGAAAGCTTCGTTGGCGGCACGTCGCTTGGCCGGAATATAGTCCATCTGGGCCTGGCTCTTGGCTTCGCCAAAAATCTTCTCCTGAGAGCCACGCCCTTCATGAAATTTCACCACATGAGCGGCCGTGTTTGTCTTGTTGGTGATGATCGCCTTATATTCATAGTTCTCCTCGACTGGTTCGAAAAGATCCAGTTGGAGCGGTCCTTTGCGCTGAGTGCGCCTCATGGTTCGAATGCACAAAATGCCCGCTTTGCGCGCCCAACTTTTTGGCTTCCAGCGGATTTCGAAGTGATGAGTTTTTCCCTCTCCGCCTCGGGTTCGGGACCAGCGACGGCGCTTCTCGATGATGCCCTTGAGTTCCACAAGCCGCTCGAAAGGCACCGAGAACGTATATTCCAGGCCAAGGGTCTTTGCCTCTGAAACCATTTGATCGCTGAAAAACGCGCTGTCGGCGCGCAACTCGATCTGCACATCAGGCAGCACCTTGCGAATCTTCTCCACGCAGGAACGGAGGAACTCCACCGCGCCATTGGAGTCATGGACGTTGCCGCTTCGATGAAGGTAATCGAGAATTTGTCCGGTTTGGGAGATCGTCGCGAGCAGTGGATAATAACTGCGCTCGCCTTTTTTCTTCTTGTTAAATCCCACAGCCGTCCCTTCCGCATGGCGACTCGTGCTCTGCACGCTTCCGTCCAAATCAAGCGTGATGCGTTTGATTCCTTCCTCCTGAAGTCGCGACAGGCAAACGAAATGATTCATCTCCCTCATCCTCTCAAGGCTTCGACAATCGACCTCTCCCAACATCCGGCTCATCGTTGGTACACTGGGCAATTGGTGCATCCCCAAAACCTGTCGTACAAGGGGACCATCTCGGTAGTAGTCCAAATCTCGAAGCATCCGGTAGCCCAGTATAAGATGCACGATAAGACACATGAAAACCTTGTGGAACTTGTAGAAGCGGGACATGCGCCGATCCAGTGGATCAAAGCACTGCTGAAGCTTCCCCTCCAGATCCAATTCCTGAAAGAGCTTCTGAAAGATAACGAGACCGCCGAAAGAGGTCAGTTCTTGATCTTCAAATTTGATCGCCGGAATCGTTCTGGACTTTGCATTAATCGTACGTCGTGCTACTCTCACTGTAGGTGGCTTTTGGGTTGAAGTGTTTGGTGTTTTGGTAGATTCCAAATCAACCTTATCCCAAAGGCCCCTGCCACTATTTTCTTGGGATTCTTGCCCCGATTTATGAAACTATGGGGTATAGTCTGCTGGCAAATCGCAAGACCCGCGAAGGGGCACAGCACCCGGACCGCAACAGGCAGTTCGAATACATCAACGATCAGGTGCGTCGCTTCCAACATTGCGGCCAGCCAGCAATCTCAGTGGACACCAAGAAGAAGGAGTTGGTGGGCGATTTCAAGAACGCCGGGAGGCGGTGGAGGCCGAAAGACAACCCTGAGCAAGTCCGCGTGCATGACTTCAAGGACAAGGACCTGGGCAAGGCAATCCCCTACGGCGTTTACGATATGCTCAACAACCAGGGCTGGGTTAGCGTCGGAATCGACCATGATACGGCCCAATTCGCGACCCGCAGCATCCTGTTGTGGTGGACGGAAATGGGCTCTGCGCGGTTCCCCCACGCCCGTCGGCTGCTAATCACCGCCGATGGCGGTGGGAGCAACAGCCACCGCTCGCGGCTTTGGAAGCTTTCGCTCCAGGAGTTGGCGAACGAGACCGGGCTGAAGTTGGTCGTCTGCCACTTCCCGCCGGGGACAAGCAAGTGGAACAAGATCGAGCACCGTCTCTTCAGCTACATCACCCAGAACTGGCAAGGCGAGCCACTGGCAACCCTGCAGACGATCGTCGAGTTGATTGGAAGCACAACGACGAAGGGAGGCCTGAAGGTCAGGGCCAGGCTCGATACCAAAAGCTACGAGACGGGGATCAAAGTGACGGACGAGGAACTGGCCGCCGTAAAACTGGAAAGGCACGAAACACACGGCTCATGGAATTACACAATCAAACCCTCGACGTAAATGTTCACCTTATTTTTGCGCAATTCCTAAGCTTGAGCGGGAACCCGCAGTTCATCAGATGATACCATGTGTTCCATTCGGGCAGACGCTCCGTGTCCATCGCGCTCACGAAATCACACACTCCCTCCGGAACACTCACGAAAATCTCCATGGCACCCTTGCCATCCATGGCCAGCAGAACATGATTGGGCAACTCGTCCACCGCCCGCCGGGAAGCCGCTCTCAGCTCTTCAGGGGACAAACGCCCATCCCTGCTCTCGTCGGCCGCTTCAAATCCCTGCGGAATCACCACTCCATCGACTTCCGCCTGTCCCAAGAATCCGTCGCCATCGCGGTCGGCCAATCCCATCACATGGTCGGCGGAATCGTCGGGATCGATGCGCAGCGCGGAGTGGGGATAACCCGTCACTCCTCCCTGGTCCTGACACCAGCGCATCACCGAAACCGTCCAGGTAGGCCAGCCCCGGTCACTGCGCCCTTCGGATCCGGGATAGGTCTGGTCGGATAGATTGAGCAAGCACACATGCCCCAGCGCCGCCGAACCGAAGCCGCTCACTTCCACATCGTATTTTAGCAAGGCCTTGGCCTCGCTGAGGTCGTGCGAAACCGGCGAGAAAAATTGGCGCTGGAAGTCGTAACACGGCCCCCAGGTCAACACGCAGCCCACGTTGAGCCCCTCCCCCTTCACCTGGCGAAACATGTGCTCCGGCAGCACTCCCTCCATGGGCGAGGTGTAGTGAGAACAGCCAGCTTCCGTGAATGTGATGATCGCCCACGTAAAATCCGTGGCCCTCCGGATCGATCCAGCGCTTGAGGGTGATCGAGATGGGATCCATCGCTCCCTCGCGCACCGTGACCTCCCGAGTCTCGGTCAAATACTCGGAGCCCCGTGTGGCCGTGAGGCGAAACTTCCCAGGAGGAAGCCACACACTTTCCCCATCCGCGCGATAGATGTGAGGCTGGAAAAAAAAATCGGGCGCCACCCGCTTCGGCTGCGGCGGGTAAACCCGGCCGAGAGCATCGCGAAAGGTCAAACGCGCCACCGAGGGCTCGCCCGATTCTTCGCGGATCTCCAACGGCACCGCCACCGCGGGCCTGACCTCGAAGAGGACCGGCAACTTGCTCCGGAAACCCAGATCCTGCGTGCCCTGCCCCACATCGAATCGCAATGTAGCCTCGCGCTTTCCCGATTCGCTGGATGAAATGAGAGCAATGACATACTCCACTTCCAAACCGCTCAAGCGCTGCGTCATCGGGGACGATCGAAAGACACTCACTTCTAGAAAGCGATCCGTTCGCCCCTCGACGTTCTCCCGCTCGATCAACTCCGTCTGAGCCTGCCGCTTGAGGATGCCGAGGCTCGCACTGCTATAGACGGCCCCGGCCTGTGGGCTCTCGATGCTCAATGCCTGACTCACGGTCGCCAGATTCCACACCTTCAACAAGACCGGCGTGTGACCGTGTTGCTGGAGATCCGCAGAACCCTCCCCGCGAATGGCCTTCACCCGCAACTCCGGATTGATCTCAATTGTCGCCAGCACCAGAGGATCCACCAGCCGTTGAAGCGTTTCCGCATCGCGGGTCTCCGCGGCCGCCACCACCGAGCCTTTCAAGTCCGCAGAGAGGGGAAACCCCAGATACTCCATCGCCTCGACCACACGGAGCAAATTGGCGCCCAAGGGCTGTCCCTCGACATCGACGATCTCCGAGCAAAGCGGCGAGAGGAGGCTCAGCCCAAAAAGGCCGATGACCATTGGACACACAGTCAGGGGATGGGGCGCCATTCCCGATCCTCTCAATCGCCTTGGCTCCGGTCAACCGGCAAACCCGCCGCCGTTCGTTCGTTCGCTCGGGGAGCAGGAACGGTCGTTGACCCCCGATCCGCCCTGCTCTTAAGATGTCTCCATGCCTTCTTCAATTCCCCGCATCCTTCTCCTCCTTCTGACGGTCACGCTCGCTTGGTTAGGCGACACGCCCGCCGAGAAACCGCGGAAACTTCGCGATGAAGCGCCACTCCAGGTGCTGCTGGTGACCGGCGGATGCTGCCACAATTATCTCTTTCAATCCCTCGCCCTCACCACCGGCGTCGAGAAGCGAATCCACGCCGAGTTCACCGTCCTCAACGAGGGTGGCACTGGAACGCGCGGCCAGATTGCTCTCTACGACGATCCCGACTGGGCCAAGCCTTACGACGTCGTCATCCACAACGAATGTTTCGCCGACACGGATGGACCCCGAATACATCAAGAAAATCACCTCTACGCATCGCGCGGGGACACCGGCCGTGGTCATCCACTGCGCCATGCACACCTATCGGGCCGCCAAGATCGATGACTGGCGGGAATTCCTCGGAGTCACCAGTCGCCACCATGAACACCAGAGCCGCTACCCGGTGAAAGTGATCTTGGACGACCACCCGGTCATGAAAGGATTCAAGACGGACTGGGTCACGCCGAAGGACGAGCTCCACATCATCGAAAAACTATGGCCAAAGGCCACGGCGCTCGCGACCTCCAAGAGCGAGAAAACGGGCGAATCACAGCCGGTCGTTTGGGTCAACGACTACCATGGAACCCGCGTGTTCGGAACCACTTACGGTCACTCGGATGACACCTTTCGTGACAAATCTTTCATTGAACTCATCGCCAGAGGACTTCTCTGGGTCACCGACCAGGAGATCACCGATTAGAGTCGCAAGCACTCCCGATCGCGATCATGACCGACCATCGTGCCAAGGGAACTTCGGGATGCCGCCGTCCCGGCGCCACTCCCCGCGCCCTCACACAGTGCTTCATCGTCTTCGTCTCCTGCCTCACACCGCTGGTGGCCCAAGAAGAGACGGAACCGTTCGATCACGTCGCCGCTATTCGCCAGCTGGACGAAAATGACGCCAAAGCGGGCGAGAAACTCTACGTCCTTCACTGCGCGGCCTGCCACGGGAGGGAGGGGCGGCTGGCACTCAATCCGCTGGCGCGCCGTTTCGCCGTGGATCCCCTGAAATATGGCGGTGATCCCTACGCACTTTGGAAAACGATCAGTTACGGCAACGGCCTGATGTTTCGCTGGGACGCCATTCTCAGCCCCTCCGAGCGCTATCAGATCGTTCAACATCTCCGAGAGAACATCCTCAAGCCGCATAACCCGGATCAGTATCTTGAGCCCGGAGCGGCCTATTTCGAGGGATTGAACGCGCGGGTCCGCGTCGACGCCGCTGTCCAGAGCGACAGCGCCCAACAAGTCTCGGTCGCGCCCGGCATGATCGACGGAAGTGGCGGCACCCGCATGCGCTACGGATCCTTCCTGCAAGGCGCGGTCGCCTACCGCCCGATTCCTGACAAAGACGCCGCCCACCTGGAAGAGACCACCGAGAAAGCCTTGCTGATCCGGCTCCCGGGGGATCAGGTGATCGCCTACGACGCTACGCGGCTCTCGGTGAGTGGAATCTGGAGTGGCCCAGCCCTGGCCGACACCGGCGACACCCACCACACCAGCTACAAGGGATCTCGTCCCCTCATGCCCAGTGGCCCCCTCCACTATCACCACGTCGACGCTGCGGGCTGGGAAGGAGGAGCCACCCGATTTCACGGTCACTATGCACACGGCGACCGGGTCATCCTCCACTATTCGGTGGGTGGCCGTAAAGTTCTCGAATGTCCAGACGCTCTTTCCAACCAAAGCTTCGTGCGCCATTTTTGGGTCGCGCCTGGCCAGACAGAGCTGCGCGGTTTGATCGTCCATCGCTCCGGCATCGCCTCGAAATCGATTCATTCGCGCCTCAACGCCGGAGGCCCCGTGACCTTGGCGACACAGGTTTCCGCATCGAAGCCCGCTCAGTGGGTCGACGTCCCGCCCTCCCAGGAACCCCTCCGCTTCTCCGTTCAGTTTTCCTTCGCTCAAGAGCTTGCGCCGCCTTCTCCAGCGGCAACTCTCGATCTAGAGGAATTCACCCAAGGCGGAGCCCGCCGCTGGCCAGCCACGGTGCAAACAGCCGTGGCGCTGGGGGAAAACGTGGAAGGCTACGCCATGGATGAACTCACCGTGCCGCTCGCCAACCCCTACGGTTCCTGGATGCGCCTCACCGGTCTTGGATTCCTCAGCGACGGTCGTCTCGCCGTTTGCACGCTCAGTGGCGATGTCTGGCTGGTCCACTGGGAGGAGGAGAATCCCCACGCCCTGACTTGGACCCGGTTCGCCTCCGGCCTCTACGAGCCTCTCGGACTCGAAGTGATGGACGACCAGATTTATGTCAGGGGGCGAGACCGCATCACTCGCCTCCACGATCTCAACGCCGACGGTGAGGCCGATCACTACGAGAGTTTCTACGAGGAGCCCGCCGAAATCGGGGCCGGTTATCACGCCTTTAGTTATGATTTGGTTCGGGATGACGCCGGCTATTTCTACTATGCGCAGGGCGCCTGGAAATCACCGCTCCCCGGCGCGGTCATCCGAGTGAGCCCCGACGGAAACCATGCTGAAACGATCTCGACCGACTTCCGCAATCCCAACGGTCTCGGATCGGGCGGTCTTCACGGTTGGCTCACGGTCGCCGACAACCCCAGCGGCCATTCGCTTTACAACGGCTTCACTTTGGTGCGCGCCGGAGGCCGCCACGGCTTCGAAAATGCTCGCAACGTACCGATGCTCGTTGTCCTTCCCGCCAGTATCGACAGCTCCAGCGCCGGCCTCTGCTGGTCGGATCTGGAACGATGGGGGCCATTGAGCGGTTCCATTTTCCACACCTCCTACAGCCGCTCATCCGTCTTTTACTGCCGAACGCAGAACCTCGATCCCTTTCCCAACGGTTTTGCCATTCGACTACCGTTCAATTTGCAGGCAGCCCCCATGCGGGCCCGCGTGAACCCCGCCGATGGCCAGGTCTACGTGGCCGCCAAACGGGGCTGGGACAGCATCGCCAGGATCGATGGCGCCATCTACCGCTTTCGCCACACGGGCGCGACCTCCCACCTCATCCGGGACGTCTCCGCTACCTCCCGAGGACTCCGTATTGCCTTCGCCAGTCCCCTGGACCCGGCTTCAATCAAGCCCGCGCATTTCACCTTCCTTCGTGAGCCGGACAAACGCTCCGAGGACGACCGGCCGCTCGCTCCCGTCGCGGTGACCGCCGTCACGCTGGTGGCCCCGGAGATGGTGGAAGTCGTCATTCCCAACATCGAAAAGGAGGCTCTCCATCACCGTACCCGGACGGACGGTACGATCGAAGTTCACCCCGCCATCTCTTTGTCCGTCGAGGTCACAGCACGCGATGGAACGCCGATCCTGCAGACCGTTCACGCCACCATCAACGCCCTCCCCAGCCCCTGAGAGAGCGCTCTTGTCGATGGCCCCGCCCTGCCCATAATGGACCCACCATGCTCCCGTTCTCGATTCGATCTCTCGGCGCGGCGCTCCTGCTGCTCGCCGCCTCGTCCTGTGGCAGCGACGCCCCTTCGCCCAGCGCGCCCCCGACTCCCCGGCCAGCCCATCTAGCGGAAACGGCACCGGCGGCGCCCGCGCCCGGTACGGTCACCATCCTGAAACGCTTCGAGCCGAACGCGCCCACCGAGGACACTCTCTTCCAAGCCATGGAGCCGTCCGTCACCGGAGTCGACTTCGTCAATCCCATCGATAACGAGCATCCTCTCAGCCGTCTCTACATCAGCGGGTTTGCCTCGAGCGGGATCGCCGCGGGCGATGTGGACGGCGACGGACTCACCGATCTCTATCTCACCCGGGGGCCCGGAAAGAACGCCCTCTACCGTCAAATCGCGCTGTTCCAATTCGAGAATATCGCCGAAACCGCCCAGGTCGAACTGGAAGACGTCTGGAGCTCGGGCGCGGCCTTCGCCGACGTCAACGGTGACGGCCATCTCGATCTCTACGTCTGCGTCTACGAAGCCCCCAATCGGCTCTTTCTAAACGACGGAAACGGCCGCTTTGCCGACACGGCCCGGGAAGCGGGTGTGGACGTCAGCGACGCCAGCCTGATGGCTCATTTCCAGGATTTCGACGCCGATGGTGATCTCGATTTCTATCTTCTCACCAATCGCCTCTATCGTGCGGGAGGCCTGCCCAGCGAGAAACCCATCCGCCAAGTCGACGGCAAGCCCCAAATCCTTCCGGAATTCCAGAAATATTACCGGCTGGAAGATCAGGGCGGAAACCGCTTCACCATTCGCACCGTGGGCCGGCCTGACCGCCTCTTCCGCAACGACGGCAAGGGGACGTTCGAGGACGTCACGCAGAGCGCCGGCATCAGCGGAGACCACTACGGTTTGTCGGCAACCTGGTTCGACTACGACCAGGACGGCGATCCCGACCTCTACGTCGCCAACGATTTCAAGGACCCTGACAGGCTCTACCAGAATCTCGGAAACGGCACTTTCAAGGACGTCATTGGCGAAGTCGTTCCCCACACTCCCTGGTATTCAATGGGTAGCGACGCCGCCGACATGAACAACGACGGCTACCTGGATATGCTGGTGTTAGACATGTCTTCGACAATCCACTACAAAGAGAAGGTCAACATGGGCGACATGAGCCAACACCAGCACTTCATGGATCACGCCGAACCCCGTCAGCTCATGCGGAACGCCTATTTCCTCAATAGCGGCGCCGGCCGATTTCTCGAAGCCGCGCACCTCAGCGGGCTCTCGAGTTCCGACTGGTCTTGGGCCGCCAAACTCGCCGATTTCGACAACGATACGCGCAAAGACGTGTTCATCACCAACGGAATGACGGTGGAGATGACCAACGCCGACTTCGGCTTGGATCAAAGCGCCTACGTGGGCCGGGAAGAATGGTCTTTTCTAAGAGACAAACCAAGACGTACTGAGCCCAACATGGCTTTCCGAAATCTGACGGGCTTCCGTTTTGACGACGTTTCCCGTGCTTGGGGCCTGGACCACGACGGCATGAGCTATGCGGCGGCCTGGGCAGACCTGAACAAGGACGGAAACCTTGACCTCGTGGTCGCGAACCTCGACGAAAATGTCAGCGTCTACCGCAACCGGGGCCAGGGGAGCCACCGCCTCCTCCTCTCCTTGAGGGGACGTGGCGCCAATACTCACGGAATCGGTGCCACCGTGACCGTGCGTTCCGGTTCGCTCCGGCAAACGGGAACACTCAATCCCGCCACCGGTTTCCTGTCTTCCAATGAACCCATCCTTCACTTCGGTCTCGGAGAGCTGCCCCTCATCGAAGAGTTGACCGTCGATTGGCCCTCGGGCACGCAACAGGTGCTCACGGGCCTGGAAGCCAATACTCACATCTTGATCTCCGAGCCACTTCAAGGGGTGATCAGAGAATCCCCGCCCATCGTCCCCCTCTTCACCGAGCTGACCGACCACTCGCTGAAAAAGCACGAGGAAAGGCCTTATGACGATTTCCAGGCGCAGCCGCTTCTCCCTAACAAACTCTCTCAACTGGGCCCTGGCCTTGCCGTCGAAGACCTCGATGGCGACGGCAACGACGACTTCGTCGTGGGCGCCGCTCGCGGAGAGTTGCCCAGCGCCCATTTCATGATGGAAGACGGCTACAAATGGGGCGGATTCACCACCGCGAAGTATGAGCAACTCTGTGAGGACATGGCACCCCTGCTCCTCGACTTCGACGGCGATGGAGACCTCGACTGGTTCGTGGTCAGCGGCGGCGTCGAGCACGGGGAAACGGATCAGCTTCTCCGCGACCGGCTCTACGTGCAACGAGGGCCAGGCCGTTTCGTCAAAGACACCGCAGCCTTGCCGGCCGAGCTGCGATTCAGCGGAGGGCCGGCCGCCGCCGCGGATTTCGACCGGGACGGCGATCTCGATCTGGCCATTGGCGGGCGTGTGACGCCCGGCCAGTATCCGCTCAGCCCGGGGAGCGTGTTGCTCAGAAACGACACCGTTTCCCGGGACCAGCCGAGGCTGACGGACGCCACCACCGACCTGGCTCCCGGCCTTGCGCAAACGGAACGGGTGACGGGCTTGCTCTGGTCGGATGTCAACGGCGATGGCTGGATCGACCTGCTCGCCACCACCGAATGGGGACCGGTGCTCACCTTCCTGAATCACGAGGGTCGCCTCGAAGACGAGACGGCCCGGTCCGGTATCGCCTCTTTGTCAGGATGGTGGAACGGGATCGCCGGACGCGATTTCGATCATGACGGTGACATCGACTACGCCGTGACCAATTTTGGCCACAACACCAAATACCACCCTTCACCGGATCACCCCACACAGATTTACTACGGGACCTTCGATGAGGACCCCACCCCTCACATCATCGAGGCCAAAGTGAAGGACGGGATGCTTCTCCCGGTGCGCGGCAAGAGCTGTTCGCAAAACGCCATGCCCTTCCTGCGGACCAAGTTCCCCACTTTCCACGACTTCGCGGTTGCTTCGCTGCCGGAGATCTACTCGGACCAAGCGCTGGGCACAGCCACTCGCTTCGAGGTCACCACCCTGGACAACGCCCTTCTCATCAACGACGGCACGGGCCACTTCGAATTCCGTCCTCTCCCCGACCTCGCTCAGATCGCGCCAGGGTTCGGAGTCGTCGCCACGGAGATCAACGGCGATGGACACGCCGATCTTTATCTCGCGCAGAATTTCTTCACTCCCCAACGAGAGACGGGAAAGATGGCCGGCGGACTCAGCGCCCTACTGCTCGGCGACGGGACGGGCGGATTCCGTCCCGTTTGGCCCAGCGAAAGCGGTCTTCTCGTGCCGGGAGACGCCAAAGGTCTGGCCACCACGGATATCAACGGTGACGCTCGGGCCGACTTCATCGTCACCAACAACGACGGACGGCCACAACTCTTTCAGAACCAAATCGGTGACCGCGCCTCCGGCATGCCCTTCGCGATCCGTCTCAAGGCTCCTTCTCCCAATTTTCGGGGCATCGGATCTCGGGTCAGTCTGGTTTTCCAGTCGGGCCAGCGTCAGACGGCCGAGGTCTATGCCGGAGGCAGCTATCTCTCCCAGTCCAGTCCCGTTCTCTTCTTCGCCAGTCCCGCCGATGATCCGGCACAGGAAATCGAGGTGCGCTGGCCGAGCGACGTGACTTCCCGGCACGCCTTGACCCAGACCTTTGGAATTCTGGAACTCAGCCATCCGTAGATGAGAGATGATTGCAGGCACCCCATGAGCCGGTCCACCGGGAGATTCGGTTAGGAAATGGAGATCACGATTGCGGATTCAGAAGAAGAGGTTGGACGTCTCGCGGCGGCGGCTGGCGCCCAACGCCTTCGCGAAGCGATCGCCTCGCAGGGACACGCCGTCATCGTCCTGGCGACCGGCCGTTCGCAGATCGGCATGCTCGGCCACCTGACCGTCGAACCGGACATCGACTGGGCCCTGGTCAAGACCTTCCCCCTCGACGACTATGTGGGCCTTCCCCCTAGTCACCTCGCCTCCACGCAGCGCTACCTCAAGGAGCGATTCATCGACGCTCTGCCCGCTCCTCTCGGGGCCTTTCATCCCATCCATGGATCAGCCGAAGATCCGCTCTCCGAAGCCGGGCGGATGAGCACCCTGATCCGGCGGGCACCCGTGGACGTCGCCTTTCTCGGCATTGGAGAAAACGCTCACATCGCTTTTAACGACCCTCCTGCCGATTTCGATACCGAGTTTCCGTATCTCGTGGTGGAACT
>CBDBEZ010000018.1:0-22227 GCA_965204485.1 Verrucomicrobiales bacterium | reverse complement strand
CAGGAGAAGATTTTTGGCGAAGCCAAGAGCCAGGCCCAGATGGACTATATTCCGGCCAAGCGACGTGCCGCCAACGAAGCTTTCCTTTTGGCCAGTATCCTCACCCACAATCTCACACGCGAAATGCAGATGCGATCTGCGGAGCGGTCACGCAAATCGTCCCCCCAAAGGGCTGCGGAGTGGATGTTTGAAGGACTCGGCACGATTCGCCGCAAAATCATCCAGCGAGCCGGACGTCTGACTCGCCCTCGAGGCCGACTCACATTGACACTCGGAGGCAATCAGGCCGTCGAAGAAGAAATCGCCTACTACATGATGGTCTGACTGGCCATTTTATGAAACGCTGGGGTTCAGTACATCGAGCCCTCTCTGGAATACTGGTTTCCTGGAGTCGAGCCTATCTAGCGCGTCGAAGTCCCTCTGGAGACCAATCGCTTCGCCGATTCGCGGCAAGACTATCATGCCTATGGGGTGAGCTTGGCCGAGAGGCTGGCGATTTCGACTGAAGGCGGCAAGGCCTCTGAGATCCAATACACTTTCATACGCGTGCGGGATTACGCGGAGCGGCTCAGGCCGGACGCGCGATGGTGCTCGCCAAATCCATCGGAGCCTCCTCATTCTCGAGTGGGATCCGACCATCATTGCGTCTCGAGCTTGTCGCCCTGGACGGTGGGTATTTTGACCAAGATCTTTCGCAGGCCTGGCATGAAGCAAGTCTCGACATGCGGCTGCGGCGAGTCGTCGACAGCGGCACACGGGCATGATGATTTTTGGATGTTTCTCCTGCGGCAATCGGTTCGTCTTATGAGCGGCCAACCTGGACGAGGTCTCCGCTCAAGCATCGTTCTCTCATCCCTGATTACGATGTTCAGACCGTCGAGGACAGGCAGCCGATACGCGGTGACCGACATCGCCACCGCTCCAGGCCTTGAGCCTGAGCAGCGAATTGACAAAGAAGTTTGGCGGAGAGATCTCGGCCTCACTCGCCTACAGTTGGGAATTCCACCGTTCCAACGACGCGGAAGATCGGTGATCCCCTGGTCGAGTGTCTTTTCCGTGAGGGCTTGGCCGCACCTTTTGGATCCTTCGATTTGCAAGGGATTTATGGACCAAATTTAGCTTAGTTAGATGTTAGTATTTGCTTCGAATTGAGCAGGTGTTTGGTAGTCGAGTGAGGAATGTTTCCGTTTGGTATTGTAGTACGATTCGATGTAGTCAAATAGTTCGGTCCGGGCGTCTTCTTCGTTGATGAAACAGCCACCTCGGATCATCTCCGCCTTCAAAGTGCCGATCATTGATTCGGCCCAGGCGTTGTGATAGGGATTACCTCTAGCTGACATGCTTTGCAGTATCCCGGTTTGAGATAACACTTTGCGAAAAGCGCGGCTTCCATACTGACTTTCTCGGTCGCTGTGAAAGATTCTGCCGGGCTTCTTAGGAGTCGAAGCCAGGGCCATCTCCAGTGCATGGACCACGAGCTCGGCTCGCATGTGATCCGCGAGCGCCCACCCGACCACTCGCCTCGAATAGAGGTCGATTACGACAGCGAGGTAGACCCCAGCGTTTCATAAAATGGCCAGTCAGGCCATCATGTAGTAGGCGATTTCTTCTTCGACGGCCTGATTGTCTCCGAGTGTCAATGTGAGTCGACCTCGAGGGCGAGTCAGACGTCCGGCACGCTGGATGATTTTGCGGCGAATCGTGCCGAGTCCTTCAAAGATCCACTCCGCAGCCCTTTGGGGGGACGATTTGCGTGACCGCTCCGCAGATCGCATCTGCATTTCGCGTGTGAGATTGTGGGTGAGGATACTGGCCAAAAGGAAAGCTTCGTTGGCGGCACGTCGCTTGGCCGGAATATAGTCCATCTGGGCCTGGCTCTTGGCTTCGCCAAAAATCTTCTCCTGAGAGCCACGCCCTTCATGAAATTTCACCACATGAGCGGCCGTGTTTGTCTTGTTGGTGATGATCGCCTTGTATTCATAGTTCTCCTCGACTGGTTCGAAAAGATCCAGTTGGAGCGGTCCTTTGCGCTGAGTGCGCCTCATGGTTCGAATGCACAAAATGCGCGCTTTGCGCGCCCAACTTTTTGGCTTCCAGCGGATTTCGAAGTGATGAGTTTTTCCCTCTCCGCCTCGGGTTCGGGACCAGCGACGGCGCTTCTCGATGATGCCCTTGAGTTCCACAAGCCGCTCGAAAGGCACCGAAAACGTATATTCCAGGCCAAGGGTCTTTGCCTCTGAAACCATCTGATCGCTGAAAAACGCGCTGTCGGCGCGCAACTCGATCTGCACATCAGGCAGCACCTTGCGAATCTTCTCCACGCAGGAACGGAGGAACTCCACCGCGCCATTGGAGTCATGGACGTTGCCGCTTCGATGAAGGTAATCGAGAATCTGTCCGGTTTGGGAGATCGTCGCGAGCAGCGGATAATAACTGCGCTCGCCTTTTTTCTTCTTGTTAAATCCCACAGCCGTCCCTTCCGCATGGCGACTCGTGCTCTGCACGCTTCCGTCCAAATCAAGCGTGATGCGTTTGATTCCTTCCTCCTGAAGTCGCGACAGGCAAACGAAATGATTCATCTCCCTCATCCTCTCAAGGCTTTGACAATCGACCTCTCCCAACATCCGGCTCATCGTTGGGACACTGGGCAATTGGTGCATCCCCAAAACCTGTCGTACAAGGGGATCATCTCGGTAGTAGTCCAAATCGCGAAGCATCCGGTAGCCCAGTATAAGATGCACGATAAGACACATGAAAACCTTGTGGAACTTGTAGAAGCGGGACATGCGCCGATCCAGTGGATCAAAGCACTGCTGAAGCTTCCCCTCCAGATCCAATTCCTGAAAGAGCTTCTGAAAGATAACGAGACCGCCGAAAGAGGTCAGTTCTTGATCTTCAAATTTGATCGCCGGAATCGTTCTGGACTTTGCATTAATCGTACGTCGTGCTACTCTCACTGTAGGTGGCTTTTGGGTTGAAGTGTTTGGTGTTTTGGTAGATTCCAAATCAACCTTATCCCAAAGGCCCCTGCCACTATTTTCTTGGGATTCTTGCCCCGATTTATGAAACTATGGGGTTCTGCAGTGCGTTGTGCGTGATATCGCCAGCTGATTTCCCGGAATTCTGCGAGGGCCTGCTCGGAGTGAGGCCAGTCGCTGGTTTTGGGCTGAATCATCATGGGCGAAGCACGTGAACCTTCGGAGCCAGTGAAGTCTATTTTACAAGATCTAATGAGCATTGGATCTCCATGTCGCGAACTCCTGATAAATTCTGCGATGGCCATAGCGCCCGCGGTGTTCCCAGAAGATCTTCTCGATGACATCACCAATTTCCTGGTCAAGGGTGTCGGCTTTGCAGCATGATAGTAGCTGCTTCGCGGCAAATTCAAGGTGGCGCAGATTTGGCGGACACTATGCCCGGATACCTGGTATCGACCCAATCATTTCGCGGGTTTCGGCCGGGGAGAGGTCCCTAGGATGAGAGCGGCTTTTTTTAAAATGTCGTTCTCGACCTTGAGTTGTGAGAGCTCGCGTCGAAGCCGACGCAGTTCGGCCTCCTCGCCTTCGGCCTCCTCGCCTTCGGCCTCCTCGCCTTCGGCCTCCTCGCCTTCGGCCTCCTCGCCTTCGGCCTCCTCGCCTTCGGCCTCCTCGCCTTCGGCCTCCTCGCCTTCGGCCTCCTCGCCTTCGGCCTCCTCGCCTTCGGCCTCCTCGCCTTCGGCCTCCTCGCCTTCGGCCTCCTCGCCTTCGGCCTCCTCGCCTTCGGCCTCCTCGCCTTCGGCTCGTTGACCTACGCGGCCGAACTGCGTCGGCTTCGGCCCTTCACGTCTCCAGCGATATAGGAGATCGGTGCTGATGCCGAGATCCGCAGCCACGTCGGATACGGGCTTTCCGATTTCCAGGAGTTGGACTGCTTGCGCCTTGAATTCGTCAATGTATCTCTTTCTGGTTTTCATGGTCAGAGTATGGGAGTTGCTTAACGGGTGGTCCAGAAATCTACCACACCTCAGAGGAAGTGTTGACCGAGCCGCGCCTCGATGACTCGGGCTTGCCTATTGAAGAGGAACCTTTGGTCGAGCCGTTTCCGGCCGAAGAGATTTCAGGGGACCTGCCCTTTGAAGAGAGCGAACTCCAATACGAGGGGGAGGAGTTGGAAGTCGTCGATCCGGAAAATCTGACCGAGGAGGAATTGCAGGCCTGGAGGGCGCGACTCTTGGAACGTGAAGAGGCCTTGCTGGCCGCCGAAGCGGAACACCAGGCCTGGTTAGCGGATCAGGAACGAATCCTGTCAGAACAACAAGGCTGGTTGGACCAGCAAGCCCAGGAAGTGGCACAACAGGGGTGGCGCAGAGAGGCGGAAGCTCAGGAATTCGCCGCGCAGCAGCAAGAGCTTCAGCTTCAGGCCTGGGAACTCCAGCAGATTCAGCAGTGGGAAGCGGCGCAGGCGGCCTTGGCGGGCCGGGTGGTGGTCGCTGGAGGGCGGGCTGTTTCGAATCGAAGGGCCGGCGCGGGGGCGAACGCGGCGACATCGACCCGTGGTCGGAACGTGGCCGCCGGCGGAGGGAACGGACGCGGCTTTGCTGCGCCGATTCATACGCAGGGTGTGGCGCCGATCCAGCGTTCAGCCGCGCCCCTCCGGGGGACCCGATAGCGCCGCGCGATGAGCGAGCAGAGCTTGGCCCTTCACGAAAGCAGCGATTCCGTAAGATAGGCGGCTGAGGCGGCTCAAGCCCTGTATTTTTGGGTAATTCGGATCGGCGGCGCCCATTTTTGACCCCATGGCAAATTCGCTCGTGAGTGAGAAGTTCTGTAACTGGATCATCATGCGGCGAAGCGTGAACCTTCGGAGCGAGTGAAGTCTATTTTATCAAGGATGAATTTTCGGAACGCTGAACCTTTTCCGCCGTGGTGCAAAAATCCAGGCAGCGTGTTTTTCAAGGCGGCTGAGACAATCATTTCCGAAGGCAGCACGTCTGGGCGGATGGTTCGGATCCAGGTTCCAAAGTGTTTCCAGACCAGACCGTCACATGTCATGGCAAGGTACTGTAACATGCCCTGAGCGATCATGCCGGTCTGCACAAACACATGATATGCGTGCATCTTTCTCTGCACCTGTCTGCGATATTTCTCGGTAGTCCGGTGGAGGTATTGGTTACCATTGCGACGCTTGAGCGGTCGCATAGCGGCCATCCAGAAATGGTATCCGAATGAGCCGACCGAATGCACCGCTTGCTTGAAAGCGACTTCGATCTTGAAACGCAAACTGTAGAGCAAGATGATCTCCTGAGCTTCCATGGTGAGGTCGGTAGACAAGAGGATGATCCGCCCTCTCGTGGGATGATCGACGAGAATGAAGCGGACCATCGCCCCGGCGGGCTTCCACAACAGATCCACCGACTTGAACCGGACAGAGATGTTTCTCTCCCCATATACGGGACTGGGAACGGAACTGAAGCCGCCCGTTCCAAAGACATTCTGGAGCTTCACCGCAGCGCCATACTTTTTCGGTCGTCCGCGTTTGCGTTTGCGTGGCACTGCCGCAGGCCGAAAGCCGGTTGTCGTGCGTCGAACCCTCGTGACCAGCACACCGGAACGCCCCTTGGTGCTCCGGATCACCTTTCCGTTGGCGTAGTAGGCGTCGGCCAGCAAGACGAACTCCTGACCTCTACAGACGGATGCGAGCATCTCGTTGGCCTTGTCGATCAAGGTTCTCCTGTCGCGGTTTGAAGTGACGATACCTTCGTGAATGCGTGCACAGACCGGAACGCAGAAGAAGTATCCGCCAACCTGACAGAGCACGCCGAAGGCCTGAAAGGAATGGCTCATGATGAAGTGAGGCTTGGAATTGGACTCGGACTGTTGATGCAGATACTTCACCGCAGGCATCTTGCGGCCCTCCTTGGACTTCTTGATGCCGTCGAGAACCAGGACGGGGCGACAACCGATCTTGTAGACAGGGAAGTGCTTGATCACGATGGCGAACCAAAGTTCTGCAAGCCGGTCCGTCTTCACGGCATTGCTGTGGAAGAAATGGAGTAAGTGCTCATAGAAGTGTTCTGACAAACCGAGAGCGCGGACGAAACTGGAAACCCCGAGGAGGTCATTGCGCACGGAGAAAGCGGCCAAGACGAGCAGAAACCAGAGAAAGGTGCGGGCTCTCGAGAAAGCGGGTCGCAGAAGACAGACGATATTCCACCAAGAAATCCAGAGATCCATAACAAATGATTTGATTTTCCTAGACATTCGCATATATAAGCTAATGACCATGAAAAAGATCAGATCACTGAAAAAAGAGTCCAGAAACTTGCGGCAAAGTTAGCTGCAATCGGGCCAATGCGGCCTGGGAGCATCAGCAAGCAATACCGAGATCGACAACGCCAGCGCGGCGTGTATTACCAACTGAGCTACACGCATGAGATGAGGAGCCGGACTGAACACGTCTGGCCAGACCACGTGAAGGGACTACGAAAAGAAACAGAGGAGTACAAGAAATTCAAGAAACTGACCACCGAACTGATCGATCTGAGCATTGAACTATCCAAGGCGAAGATCGCTCTATTACGCAGTCAGACAGACACGCCAGGCAAAGAGAAACCGGTCTGAGAACTTCCCACTCACGAGGGGGGCACTTGCTCTCGGATCACCTTCCACACGGGAACCCGTTCCCTTGCCGACTCGACTTGGCGTTTGATTATCTAAGAGGCGACTACTCGGAGGGGTAGAGTAGCTCCTGACTTTGCTGTGGTTAGTGTCGGAAAAAATCTTCGAGGTTCTGGATCATTTGGATATGCAGCACGGTAAGGAACTGCGCAAAAATAAGGTGAACATTTACTTCCAGGGTTTGATTGTGTGATTCCATGAGCCGTGTGTTTCGTGCCTTTCCAGTTTTACGGCGGCCAGTTCCTCGTCCGTCACTTTGATCCCCGTCTCGTAGCTTTTGGTATCGAGCCTGGCCCTGACCTTCAGGCCTCCCTTCGTCGTTGTGCTTCCAATCAACTCGACGATCGTCTGCAGGGTTGCCAGTGGCTCGCCTTGCCAGTTCTGGGTGATGTAGCTGAAGAGACGGTGCTCGATCTTGTTCCACTTACTTGTCCCCGGCGGGAAGTGGCAGACGACCAACTTCAGCCCGGTCTCGTTCGCCAACTCCTGGAGCGAAAGCTTCCAAAGCCGCGAGCGGTGGCTGTTGCTCCCACCGCCATCGGCGGTGATTAGCAGCCGACGGGCGTGGGGGAACCGCGCAGAGCCCATTTCCGTCCACCACAACAGGATGCTGCGGGTCGCGAATTGGGCCGTATCATGGTCGATTCCGACGCTAATGCCCAGCCCTGGTTGTTGAGCATATCGTAAACGCCGTAGGGGATTGCCTTGCCCAGGTCCTTGTCCTTGAAGTCATGCACGCGGACTTGCTCAGGGTTGTCTTTCGGCCTCCACTGCCTCCCGGCGTTCTTGAAATCGCCCACCAACTCCTTCTTCTTGGTGTCCACTGAGATTGCTGGCTGGCCGCAATGTTGGAAGCGACGCACCTGATCGTTGATGTATTCGAACTGCCTGTTGCGGTCCGGGTGCTGTGCCCCTTCGCGGGTCTTGCGATTTGCCAGCAGACTATAGCCGGCCTTGCGCAGCAACGCGGCAACAGTACGCGCACCGACCGGGTGGTTCTGAGATGTGAGTTCCCTGGCAAGCCTCTGAGTGCTCTTCAATGTCCAGCGCAATGGGGATTGAGGGTCGCCTCTACTGAGAGGATCAACTAGCCGCTCAAGAGCCCCAAGCAGTTCCGGATCGGTCTCGGTCACCGGCTTGCGCCCGCCCCCAAGCCGACGGATGCGTCCGTCGGCTTCGGGTGCCGTGTAGTCGCCGCGCCGTAACTGCTTGATGCCCTCAGTGATCGTCGTCCGCGACATCGATGTCGCAAGAGAAACTGCGGATCGCCGCCCCAACCCAATTCCATGGCCGCCGCCGCCGCCCAACACCTCCGGGCCCGCTCGTCCATGAGGTGGCTCAGGGAATCGAACTTCCGGCGAATGCTTTCGACAACGGAACTGTCAGGCATGGCACTGACAGTAGCATAGAAATAAGGTTGAGAAACCTTAAATTGTTCATTTTATTTTTGCGCCATTCCTAAGGAACGAACACCATGCGCGTGAAGGCGGACTTGAAATCGCCTCACAAACTCATTCAGGCTCAGAAAACCATCAAAGAACCCGCGCCGGGAACATCCTCGGTCCTGCCTTCCCTTGCCGGAAATCAAGTGAGTGCTTCTGGATCACGGCCATCTGGTAATCCCCTCCCCTGGCTTTGGTGGCTTCTCATCCTGGCGTCATGCTTGGCGTCGACTTACCTTTACCGCATCTCGCGTCATCGTTAAACTAAAAAGGCTGACAATGACCTCAAAGTTGACAAAAGGCGCGAGCCACAGCGAGACGATAAGGATTCTCCCCAGCGTTTCATAAAATGGCCAGTCAGGCCATCACGTAGTAGGCGATTTCTTCTTCGACGGCCTGATTGTCTCCGAGTGTCAATGTGAGTCGACCTTGAGGGCGAGTCAGACGTCCGGCACGCTGGATGATTTTGCGGCGAATCGTGCCGAGTCCTTCAAAGATCCACTCCGCAGCCCTTTGGGGGGACGATTTGCGTGACCGCTCCGCAGATCGCATCTGCATTTCGCGTGTGAGATTGTGGGTGAGGATACCGGCCAAAAGGAAAGCTTCGTTGGCGGCACGTCGCTTGGCCGGAATATAGTCCATCTGGGCCTGGCTCTTGGCTTCGCCAAAAATCTTCTCCTGAGAGCCACGCCCTTCATGAAATTTCACCACATGAGCGGCCGTGTTTGTCTTGTTGGTGATGATCGCCTCGTATTCATAGTTCTCCTCGACTGGTTCGAAAAGATCCAGTTGGAGCGGTCCTTTGCGCTGAGTGCGCCTCATGGTTCAAATGCACAAAATGCGCGCTTTGCGCGCCCAACTTTTTGGCTTCCAGCGGATTTCGAAGTGATGAGTTTTTCCCTCTCCGCCTCGGGTTCGGGACCAGCGACGGCGCTTCTCAATGATGCCCTTGAGTTCCACAAGCCGCTCGAAAGGTACCGAGAACGTATATTCCAGGCCAAGGGTCTTTGCCTCTGAAACCATCTGATTGCTGAAAAACGCGCTGTCGGCGCGCAACTCGATCTGCACATCAGGCAGCACCTTGCGAATCTTCTCCACGCAGGAACGGAGGAACTCCACCGCGCCATTGGAGTCATGGACGTTGCCACTTCGATGAAGGAAGTCGAAGATTTGTCCGGTTTGAGCGATCGTCGCGAGCAGCGGATAATAACTGCGCTCGCCTTTTTTCTTCTTGTTAAATCCCACAGCCGTCTCTTCCGCATGGCGACTCGTGCTCTGCACGCTTCCGTCCAAATCAAGCGTGATGCGTTTGATTCTTTCCTCCTGAAGTCGCGACAGGCAAACGAAATGATTCATCTCCCTCATCCTCTCAAGGCTTTGACAAGCGACCTCTCCCAACATCCGGCTCATCGTTGGGACACTGGGCAATTGGTGCATCCCCAAAACCTGTCGTACAAGGGGATCATCTCGGTAGTAGTCCAAATCGCGAAGCATCCGGTAGCCCAGTATAAGATGCACGATAAGACACATGAAAACCTTGTGGAACTTGTAGAAGCGGGACATGCGCCGATCCAGTGGACCAAAGCACTGCTGAAGCTTCCCCTCCAGATCCAATTCCTGAAAGAGCTTCTGAAAGATAACGAGACCGCCGAAAGAGGTCAGTTCTTGATCTTCAAATTTGATCGCCGGAATCGTTCTGGACTTTGCATGAATCGTACGTCGTGCTACTCTCACTGTAGGTGGCTTTTCGGTTGAAGTGTTTGGTGTTTTGGTAGATTTCAAATCAACCTTATCCCAAAGGCCCCTGCCACTCAGCGATTCCGTAAGATAGGCGGCTGAGGCGGCTCAAGCCCTGTATTTTTGGGTAATTCGGATCGGCAGCGCCCATTTTTGACCCCATGGCAAATTCGCATTCGTTATTTCATCTTTTTTAAGCTTGTTTCTGTAATAGTCTTATATTACAGTGCGCCGAACGAGCCGACCTTCATGCCAAGCAGAAACTCCCTGCCCCCCACCGAACGCCAGATTCGCAGCCGCCTCCGCCAGCTCCTCGACCAGGCCGAAGGCTTCCTTCACGGCTCGCCCATCGAACTCTCTCGTAAATGCGGCAAGCCCACTTGCCGTTGCGCTTCCGACGACTCCTTGCGCCATCGCTCCTTGGCCATCGGTCAGACTCGCAAGGGCAAGACCACCATGCTGCACGTCCCCAGACCGTTGGAAGCTCAGGCGAGACGCTGGATCGATGATTTCCAGAAGGCGAATGCTCTGCTGGAAGCCCTCGACGAGCAGGGGCGCCTCCGACTCGAGGAGGCAAAAACCAAGGCCAGAGCGGCGAGTAGCTCCGCCAAGAAGAAGGGCAAGACCGGTAAGAAATCAGCCGGCAAAGCCAAGTCCGGGCGCAATTCTCCACCAAAAAAGAAGCGACCATTCTCACGCGACTACTAACTTACGCGGACAAGATTTTCAGCCTCCGCCAACAGTGGAGGCTGCGGGTGCGTGACTCTCGTCCCAAACCACAGATTCCCACTCGAGTTTTCCCGGCAGCATTCTTCGCCATGTTCTGCTGCCGGTTACCAAGCTTCAACGAACTCGAGCAACACCGGAACAAGAGCAGCTGGACCCGTTGGCTCGGTAATCACCGTTTGCCCAGCGCCGACGAACTGGCGTATGTCTCCGAGCGCATCGAGCCTGACAGTGTGCGAGGGTGTCTCGGACACATTTACTTCTGCCTCAAACGCAACAAAATCCTTGCCCCACAGCGCGGTTGGATGCTTGCCGCCGTCGATGGTCACGAAACTCACTGTAGCTACAAACGTTGTTGTCCAAAGTGTCTCCAACGCCGGATCGCCGTCGGAGACGAGGTCAAAACACAGTTCTACCACCGCTTGGTCGCGTTTCAGATTATCTGTGAGGCTTTTCCATTGCTTCTCGACGTGGAAATGCTTGAGCCTGGTGAAGACGGAGATCCTGGAGACGACGAAGTCGCTGCGGCTATACGGCTGATAACTCGCGTCCTTAAGGACCACCCACGCTGCTTTGACGTGCTCACTGCCGATGCGCTCTACCTGCGTCCCTCCGTGATCAATCTTCTTGAAGACCACGGCAAATACCTTGTTGCCGTACTCAAGGATAATCAGCCTGAGCTATTGTCCGAAGCCCGCACGCTCCTGCCCCTTGAGGAGCAAGAGCCAGAATCATTTGAGACTCCGGCTGCACCGGGCAAGCCCGCGCGGCACGTTCATTTACAAGAGGCTGAGGGCTTCTGCACTGAATCCATTCACACTCCTCTTCGCGTTGTTCATTCCCATGAGACTGGCATCCGTCGCGAGCGCGTCGCTGGGGATTGGGTCGAGACTCCCATCGATAGCCACTGGTGGTGGGCGACGACCATGCCCCGCTCAATGGCCGATGCCAAGACCATCTTCCATTTCGGGCACGACCGTTGGAAGGTCGAAAACGAAGGCTTTAACGAACTCTGCTCCCGCTGGCATTCCGGTCATTGCTATCATCATCATCCCAATTCCATTCTCGTTCTGTGGCTGATCATGTTCATGGCCCACGCCGTGTTCCACTGCTTCCACAAGCGCAACTTGAAGCCAGAGATACGCCGTGGACACACGGCCATCTATTTTGCCCGTCAAATCGCCGCCTCCATGCGAGAGGATCGATGGTGGCCGCCACCGGCTCCGGGCTGAGGAACGCCCGCCCTGCGCTCTCGGTAACCTTGGGTTCACGTCCGCCATCGGAGCGGTCTGGCTCCCTGTTGCCTATTGCCGACAGGGGGATCCATTTCGCGGCTCGAGCCCTCCGAAATTCGCCCGAGAACCGCCACACGAAACTGTTCGCCCTCTTAGCGCCAGCTTCAACACGCTCAACACCCACCAATTCAGGCCATTACGACTCTTTCCGACGCCGTCTTACGGAATCGCTGCCTGCCACTATTTTCTTGGGATTCTTGCCCCGATTTATGAAACTATGGGGTGTAGAGAAAATTGGTGGCTGCGGCGTGCTCGTCGATGACGTCGTGAGAGACCGTGCGGAGAATGGTGAGATGTTCCAATCGGCGCGCCACCTTGGCCAGGTGTTCGCACACCTGGACGCCGGGAACACTGGTTTCGATGGATGGGTAGGCCGAACCAGCTTCGCGGCTCCCGGGGTCACCAAGCCGCTTGGGATCCCAGGTGTCGGTGTGCGCGGCGCCCCCGCCTAACCAGAGGAAGATGCAGGCTTCGGCGCGACCCGGAGAAGAGGCGGGAGGGGAATCTTCGGTCCGGGTGGCGAGGGCCCGGGACCCGGAGAGGGCGCCGACGGTGCCCGAGGTCGCGGTGCGAAGGAATTGGCGGCGATGGATGGGATGACTCATGGGATGAACTGCATTTCCGGGGAATTGACGAGGGCCCAAATGACGTCCTCCAGCCGTTCACGCCATTTGGGCCGAAGCGCCTCGGTGGGTGGCGGGCCTTGTGCCACGCGGGCTTCCGTTTCGGCCGCGATACGATTGGCCTCGGAGGTTTCGGGGACGTAGATCCTCGTTCGATAGGTCTCCGCGGGCCTGGTCAGACCCTCCTCAAAGCCTGGCGTGATCAAGTCGACCATCGCGCGTTCTTCCTCGGGTGTCGGTGGCCGCGTGAGGAACCGTCGATAGAGATCGTCGACGAGAGTGGTGGGGGATTCGGCCTTCACGGCGAGGCGGGTGAGTTCGCTGTAGTCGCTGAGCCGGGCGAGCCAGGTGCCGAAGACCCCGTTGCCCAACATGCCGGGTTGGAGAACGTTGGGCGCCAGTCCGCGGTCCTCCACCGGCTCCGCCCGGTTCGATCGCTAGCCGAAGACCTCCATGACCGCGATGATGGAGGAGGCTCGCGGCAAGGTGAGGCTGGGCCG
Organism: Verrucomicrobiales bacterium; assembly: GCA_965204485.1. Taxonomy (GTDB): domain Bacteria; phylum Verrucomicrobiota; class Verrucomicrobiia; order Verrucomicrobiales; family DEV007; genus JAACDM01. The sequence goes on along the minus strand of CBDBEZ010000018.1, from coordinate 9,248 downwards.
ATCGCGCTCGCTCGACACCGTGTTGATTTGCCAGGCTCGCTCGGGCCTGCCCAGGCTCTGCATGACGTCCGGGGGATGCGCGCCTTCAGGATCGAAACTCAATTCTTCACTGTAGAAAGGGACGCCGGTGACCTCGAAAAGTGAGTCGACGAGTTGCTTCGCCGACACGCGCCGTCGAAGCGGTGCGGTGAAGAAACGTTCGCCCGGGGAAGGTGACGGTGAGAGACTGGCGACGCGCTGGTAGGCTTCTGAGGTGAGGATGAGACGGTGAAGGTGCCGCAAGTCGTAGCTCGAGCGGACGAATTCCCGTGCCAGATAGTCGAGCAGTTCGGGGTGGCTGGGCGCCTGCTGTTCCCAGTCGTGCACCGGCTCGACGAAGCCTTCGCCGAAATAGCGACTCCAGAGCCGGTTGACGATGACCTGAGCGAAGCGGGCGTTGGCGGGGTGAGTGATCTCCCGGGCCAGGACTTCGCGCGGATCCTCCGCCTCGGCATGATCATCATGATGAACATGCGCGGTGAAGGGCCACCGGCTTGGGATGGTGTCGCCCGGATGGAGCGTGATCTGGATGAACGGCTTGCGCCCGCCGTCCCGTTCGAAGAAGGAGGCCGGGACGGTTGACGACTCGGGTAGGGTGATGGTCTCGCCCTCGAGCATGGCGGCGATGGAAAACAGATCGTGCTGACTGCTTTGATGATAGGGGGCGTCGTGGCAGCGCGCGCATTTCATTTCCTTCCCAAGAAAGGCGGTGCCGATGACGTGTGCTTTGGCGGCCATGGGCACGTCGTTTTGGGTGGCGAGCCCGAATCCGGCCGCGCCTCCGCCATGCGCGCTACCGGCGAAGCGGACGAGTTCGGTGACGAACTGATCGAAGGGTTTGTTGTCCTTCAATGCCTCGTAAATCCACCAACGAAAGGGACCCGTGTTGTTCAGTTTGCCCTTCACCAGACGAAGATTTTCCGCCAGGACATCCTGCCAGTAGCTCACCCAGTGATCGGCGTGCCGCGGATCATCCAGCAGACGGTCGACCAGGAAAGACCAGCGATTGGGATCGGTGCTGGACAGGAAATCGCGGCTATCCTCGGGTGATGGAGGCACGCCGACGGTGTCGAGGAAGAGGCGACGCAGGCGATCGGTCTCGCTGGCCTTCGAGGGCAGGGCAATCGAGGTGTTTTGGGCCGGCCACGGCGCGCCCGCGGCGATCCACGCCCTGAGGGTGGCCTGCTCCTGTGGATCGAGTCGCGCTCCCTTGGGCGGCATGCGTTCGTCGGGGTCCTCACTCAACACCCGATGCATGAGCGCGCTCTGTGCGGGCTGGCCCGGCACCAGGACGGAATGGCCCGACTTTCCGCCACGCAAGGCCGCCTCACGCTGGTGCAGCCGAAGGCCGCTCTTGGCCTTCTTTTTGGGGTCTATAGCAGAATCTGTGGGTGTTTTCTAGCTCGAAGCATCGTCAAAACAACCTGAGATCCTGCCAGCTCCAGGGACGAGCATCAAGTGCTGTCCTCGCCAATCCTACTCGATCTCCGCCAAGGGATTCGAATGCGGTTCGCTCGTAGCGATTGCCTCCGGGATCACTTGACCCTTCACCCCCTCCGCCGCAATCCGTCATCAGGTTTTGACCGGCGTTGCTCTATGCGTTCTCTCTTTTTCAGGGTCTTCAGCAGAATCTGTGGGTGAAATTCCGGATTTGCTCCGGGAACGCTGGACGCCGGGTCCCGCTGCCCCTGGACCCCAGAACTGCTGAAACTACTTGTTTCATGGGCTGAGCCCTACCAGGGGCAGCCCCGGCGCAAGCGTTGTCCTCGCAAATCCGAGGTTTGGATGGGCAGCTGGCTTGTTGCCACAACTTTGATGCCCATTAACCCCATAGTTTCATAAATCGGGGCAAGAATCCCAAGAAAATAGTGGCAGGGGCCTTTGGGATAAGATTGATTTGGAATCTACCAAAACACCAAACACTTCAACCCAAAAGCCACATACAGTGAGAGTAGCACGACGTACGATTAATGCAAAGTCCAGAACGATTCCGGCGATCAAATTTGAAAATCAAGAACTGACCTCTTTCGGCGGTCTCGTTATCTTTCAGAAGCTCTTTCAGGAATTGGATCTGGAGGGGAAGTTTCAGCAGTGCTTTGGTCCACTGGATCGGCGCATGTCCCGCTTCTACAAGTTCCACAAGGTTTTCATGTGTCTTATCGTGCATCTTATACTGGGCTACCGGATGCTTCGCGATTTGGACTACTACCGAGATGATCCCCTTGTACGACAGGTTTTGGGGATGCACCAATTGCCCAGTGTCCCAACGATGAGCCGGATGTTGGGAGAGGTCGATTGTCAAAGCCTTGAGAGGATGAGGGAGATGAATCATTTCGTTTGCCTGTCGCGACTTCAGGAGGAGGGAATCAAACGCATCACGCTTGATTTGGACGGAAGCGTGCAGAGCACGAGTCGCCATGCGGAAGGGACGGCTGTGGGATTTAACAAGAAGAAAAAAGGCGAGCGCAGTTATTATCCGCTGCTCGCGACGATCTCCCAAACCAGACAGATTCTCGATTACCTTCATCGAAGTGGCAACGTCCATGACTCCAATGGCGCGGTGGAATTTCTTCGCTACTGCGTGGAAAAGATTCGCAAGGTGCTGCCTGATGTGCAGATCGAGTTGCGCGCCGACAGCGCGTTTTTCAGCGATCAGATGGTTTCAGAGGCAAAGACTCTTGGCCTGGAATATACGTTCTCGGTGCCTTTCGAGCGGCTCGTGGAACTCAAGGGCATCATTGAGAAGCGCCGTCGCTGGTCCCGAACCCGAGGCGGAGAGGGAAAAACTCATCACTTCGAAATCCGCTGGAAGCCAAAAAGTTGGGCGCGCAAAGCGCGCATTTTGTGCATTCGAACCATGAGGCGCACTCAGCGCAAAGGACCGCTCCAACTGGATCTTTTCGAACCAGTCGAGGAGAACTATGAATACAAGGCGATCATCACCAACAAGACAAACACGGCCGCTCATGTGGTGAAATTTCATGAAGGGCGTGGCTCTCAGGAGAAGATTTTTGGCGAAGCCAAGAGCCAGGCCCAGATGGACTATATTCCTGCCAAGCGACGTGCCGCCAACGAAGCTTTCCTTTTGGCCAGTATCCTCACCCACAATCTCACACGCGAAATGCAGATGCGATCTGCGGAGCGGTCACGCAAATCGTCCCCCCAAAGGGCTGCGGAGTGGATGTTTGAAGGACTCGGCACGATTCGCCGCAAAATCATCCAGCGAGCCGGACGTCTGACTCGCCCTCGAGGCCGACTCACATTGACACTCGGAGACAATCAGGCCGTCGAAGAAGAAATCGCCTACTACATGATGGCCTGACTGGCCATTTTATGAAACGCTGAGGTTAAGATTGGATATAACTTGTTGCTGGTCAGGATTCTAGGTGAATCGCGCCGCCTGGGCACCCACAGATTCTGCTGAAGAGGCCTTTTTCAATGACGCGCACCGGAACAGCGGCTTTGTTGTCAGTGCTAACCAAACAACGCGCCCTCCGTTCCGATGCGACTCCTAACCTTCGTTGATTCTGTGCTTCACTTCAAGGGTTTTGTCTTCGACAGAGCCTCCCTCGTTGATAACAACAACACACTTGTCATTGGCGTTCGGCCTCACAAGCGCAACAGGCCTGTATGCTCCGGATGCTCTCGGAAGGGAGGAACCTACGATCATCGCACTCTCCGTACCTTCGAGCATGTGCCACTCTGGGATCGCACTGTCCACTTGGAATACTTGATGCGCCGCGTCAACTGTCCACGCTGCGGAGTCAAAGTCGAGCGTGTCCCTTGGGCGACGGGCAAGCAACGGATGACAGACGATTTCCGACATTTCCTGAGCACTTGGGCACGGCGCGTTACATGGAGTGAAGTGGCTCTCTACTTTCGGACGAGCTGGAACACAGTCTATCGTGCAGTTCGATCCACTGTGGAATGGGGCTTGGAAAATCGCGTCCTGGGTGAAGTCACTGCCGTCGGCGTTGATGAGATCCACATCCGCAAGGGACACAACTACATGACGCTTGTCTATCAGCTTGACGAGGGCGCTCGACGTCTCCTTGCCATTCGGCCTGGTCGCGAGGGCAAGGCCCTGGTGCAATGTTTGCGCGACATCGGTCAGGCAGCGAGGAAGAGCATCCGGTATGTATGCAGCGACATGTGGAAGGCATATCTAACGGTAATTGGTAGGCGCCTTCCCAAGGCTATCCGTGTTCTCGACAAGTTTCACATCGTTGCGAACCTGCACAAAGCTGTAGACGAAGTTCGCCGAGAAGAATCGGCGAGAAGAATCGGCGAGGATGGCCAAGGAAGGTTATGAGCCGATCTTGAAGAAGAGCGAATACTGTTTTCTCAAACGCCCGGAAAACCTCACCCCGAATCAAGACCTGAAGCTCGAGGAACTCATGCAATACGATCTGAGGAGCGTGCGGGCCTACCAATTGAAAGAGGGCTTTCGCGCCCTGTGGGACTATCAATCGATCCGATGGGCGAGATGGTTTTGGAAGAAATGGAGCACGCGAGCCATGCGTTCAAAACTGGATCCGATGAAAAAATTCGTCAAGACGATGCGCAATCATGAAGATCTCATCTTCAACTACTGGGCGGCACGAAAGGAGTTTAACTCAGGTGTCGTCGAGGGTCTCAACCGTAAGGTGAATGTTGTAACAAGAAAAGCCTACGGGTTTCGCAGCGAGGAAGTCTACAGAATCGCTCTATTTCACGCTCTTGGCGACCTGCCAGAGCCACAGACTGCCCATCGATTTTGCTGAGGAGGCTCTTTTTGCCGTGGCAGCGGAACAGCGTTCCTGCAGGATGGCGATCGCACGCTTGGCCTGAGGCGATCCGGCGGGCCCGGCGGTATCACGGTTAGTCTCGTCGATTTTTGCCAGGAGAAAGCGATCGATGGGGTGGGAGACGCCATCGACTTCAGGCGGATCCAGGCGGGGCAGGGATCGGATGTAGCTCCGGGCCTCCCCGTGCCGGCGGCTCCAGTAGCCGGCGGTTTGGGCGATCGCCAGTTGACGGCGATGCTTGCTCTCCGCATCCGTGGCGCGCCGCTGGTCCTGACGATACCTCTGGAGATCCTCAGCGGTGAAGGGAACGAGAGTTGGTCCTAACAGTTTCCAGGAATCATCGCCGCCGTGGGGGCGAAACGCGATCAGCAGAGGGTTGACCGTGAAGCGAAGGCCGGGCCGCCCGAGAAAGGATTGGCAGAGAAACAATTCGCTGATGCCGTTCGAATGATAGTGGAATCGAGCCTCGCGATTGCCGATGGGGAGAGGCGGCGTGGTCTCGTCTCTGTCGCCGGGTCGCATGACGAGTTCGTTGTGGCCGTCGCGCGCAAGGGTAAAGGCGTCGATTTGTGCGAGGGTTTCATCGCCGACGGTCAAACGTGCGCCCAGCCGGGGGCGCGCAAAAGCATCTCGTAGCGCCCTGCGGGGAGTTGGACGGGGACTGCCAGGCGCACAAAGAGCGGCAGTTCGCGATCGGCGCGAACGCCGCCTTTGGCATAGACCTGTGGCAGGTCGAGGAGTGCGAGGGCGTCGAGCAAGAGCACTTCCGGCGTTCGATTGCCCAGGCGGGGAGGACGATTGAAGCTTCCCGCATCGGCGAAAAGCTCGGCCAGCACCTTGCCTTCCGGGACCTGGTCCAGCGCGGGCGGTGAGGCGGTTTCGCGATACTCGCCTTGACGCCGGATTTCTTCATCCGTGAGGGCATGGCGATAGACGGCCACCTCGTCGAGCGAGCCGAGAAAACTGTTGCCGGTTTCGCCGCCCCGCGAGGATCCGATCCACACGGCGTCATCGTCGACGACGGGCGCACGGTCGGTGGGGCCGCCGAGATCCCATGTTCCATTGACACGGTGGCCGTCGATGAAACCTCGCAGGCTCTTGGGTTTGCCGAAGGTATAGCGGATGGCGACATGGTACCATTCCCGGGAAGGGAGGCTTTCCTTGGAGGTCCAGCGGTGGTAGGTGCCGAGTTGATCGCCGGTATCCTGGCTGCGAAAGAGAAAGCTGATCGTTGATGAACCGCCGCCCGCTCCCGTCAGCCGAAGGGCTCAATTCTGATTCTCCCGCTGCGGATCGGTGCGCCCTTTCCCTATCACGTAGGCGTGGGCGCCCTTTTCAGGGGATTCCGCGAAAACCCACGCGGTGAGCGTCAGGGTGTCGCCGTTGGCGAAACGCAGAGCCTCGGCGTCGGGAACGGCGAGGTAGGCTCCCTTTTCCTGGAACGCGAGGGCGCAGTTTTGGGCGGGGAGAGCCGGGAATTCGGGCGACGTGGGACCGTGAGGGACCACCTGGAGGGATCCATGGGTCTCCAGGGACGTCACCTCGTCGAAGGAGAAGAGCGCGACGGGCTCGCTTGCCCGCGCGAAAGGGAAAAGCAGTGGCCGGCGAGGAGGATCGCCAGAAACCGGGAAGGGATCGCCTGGAGAAACTTCACGTGTTGACTCTAAAGGGAATCCGCCGGGAGGTAAACCCTGATTCTTCCCAATCCTTGTTAGTGAAGATGCTTTTAAATGGGGACGAGACAAGGGCTGATTGATGCAGTCTGAATGCTTGCCGAGAAGATGGCGATCCGCTTTCATACTGCGTGTAGGTTTTTGTGAGTTCAATTGGATCGACTGGCGTTAAGTGATCCATGGTTGGCTATCGACCCGAGGTCTCGCCTTGTGCCTTTGGGAGGTCAAGGTTGTGCTGAGCACGATGGCTCCGGGCCTGGGCACCCCTGGCGGAGGGAGCGATGGTGGGAAAAGGGTTGGATTTCGGAGAAAACCACGATTTTTGGAGTCCGACGCCGGGCACGGCGATTGGCTAACACTTGACGGTTTTTCGCTTTTTCCCGATGGTGCCGCGTTTCTCGACCTTGCGGATGTAGTCGGGCGCGTAGGGAATTTGGCAAGCATTGTTCCCCAGATTGGCCGTGACGGTGCCGATGCGTTCACCCGTCTTCATGGCGGCAGCGGTGAGGGGCTTGACAAAGCAGCCGAGGCTGATCACGAACTGATTTATGGAGTAGCGGGCGGCGTCCGAAGCCTCATGGATGGACTCTTCCACGCGCTTGAGGAGTCTTTTCAAAGCCTCGAGATCGAGCTCGGCATCCTCTTTCAAAGCCACCAAGCAGCTGAGAGTGGCCCAGCCCGCCGCCGCCGTGGTCGGCTTCTTGGCGTCGATCCACTTGATTGCCATTTCCCAGCCGTGAGGACTGCCGGCCGCCACCGTGGCCACGGTGGTGCCAGGCAGGGAACCACCGTAGGCCCGGCTGACCCAGCGCTGAAGATCGCGTTTGGTCATGCGTGCGTCGTCGGCGATCAATCCGGCGAGGTACATGGCGTCGTAGTGACCCGATGCGTAGAGGTCGAGCGCAAGCTGGTAGTCCGTCTTGAGACGTTTCTGGATCGGCTTCATGTCGCCGATTTTGACTCCGTCGCAGGGCTCCTTGACGCCATGATTTCGCATTAGCATTTGCTTGGTGCGGTCGTCGCCCAGCGCCTTGAGTTCCTCGAGAATGGCCGTGGCTGTGGACATGGGCGCAAGGATAGCGAAGGGAGGTGAGAACGCCAGCCTTCCTTGGGTGACGGCGCGGGGCGCTCCGGAGACGACGCCGTTCACCAGCGGGCGCTGGTGGCCGGGCGGCTCGCCGGTCATCGGGAGAGCATGGAGCGGATCAGGCCGGCCACGGCCAGGCCAACGAGGATACCAGCGGCGTCGGCCACCCAGTCGAGGGGATCGGCGGTGCGGTTGACGGGGATCTGGAGCAGTTCATCCAGCGCGGCCCAGGCGGCGAGGGCCAGGAAAGCGGCCAAGGGATGGAGTTGAGAGCCCCAAGGTGTCCGGCGGACCCAGAGACCGAAGAGGAGAGCCAGGCCTGCGTAGGCCAGGAAATGCGCGATCTTGTCAGAGCCCGGCGCCCTGAGCAGATCTGCCGGCACGGGAATGTGAGTACTGACGAAGAGCGCGAGCCAATAGACCAAGAGAATCGGGCCGATCCAGCGCCGGGCGAAAGCAATCGTCGCGGAGAATGCGGGACGGCGAGAGGGGGATGCCATGAGAGCGCGAATGAAGGAGAGTGCCGTTCGTGGAGCAACGTCTTTTTAGGGAAGATGAAAGGATTTGAGTGGGGAGAGGATGCGGAATCGTGAGGATCGAAGCCTTGATCCTGGTGTGGAGGCGCAAATTCATGAAGGGGCAGAGGAAGCGCCCCGTCGACTTCATGGATCGGTGCTTGAAGGTGGGCCTCCCTTGGCGGGAGTGTCGGTCAGATCCTCGAGTCGTTGCAAGTTTTCCTGCATGACTGCTAGGTAATCGCCATTTTCCAGAGCGATCTCGCAGGGAGAGAAGACGACGTTTTGCAGACCCAGGTTGGCGATGAGTGAGGCCACTTCCGTGTTGGGCTCGGATTCCCACAAGAGGTGTTGCACGCCATGGTCCGAGGCGAGATGGCGGATTTCGTCGAGGGTGGCGTCGTCCGGGGCTTCCTCCGGATCGAGATCGAGATTGAGGATCTCGAGCTGGTAGCGGCGGGCGAGGTAGTTGTAGGCTGGATGGGAGGCGAGGAGATGGCGCGAGCCCCAGGCCTGTGCGAAGGCGCGAAGCCGCTCGTCGAGTGCCTTGAGGTCGCCCTCAAGGCCGGCCATGCCGGTGGCGAAAGTGTCGGTGTACTCGGGCCAGCGCTTGGCAAATTCGCTCTCGATGGCCTTGGCTTGGGCGATGGCATTTAGTGGATCGAGCCAGGTGTGACCATCCAGTCCCGTGTGGCTGTGTTCTCCTTCCGGTCCGTGACGATGGGTGACCGCTTTTTCGTAGTGGATGAATTCCTCGGAGAACGAGGCTGCCGTATCGACGACCCGTGCCGTCGGCAGTGTGACCTTATCGATCCACTTCTCGAGGCCCGCGCCGTTGATGAGGATGAGCGCGGCGTCTTGATAGGCCACGATGGTCTCGGTGTCGGGCATCCAGAAAATGGGATCGGCCGAGGCGGGTAGGGGGCAGACGATGTCAAGAGTGCCCTGGGCAATGCGCTGCGCGAAGTATTGAGTGGGGTAGAAGGTTGTCAGGACAGGGTTTTCCTCTGCGAGTGCGGCGTCTTCATTTTCCGGCTCGCCATCGTTTGGTCCCTGTCGGCAGGCCGAAAGGCAGAGCAGCGAGATCAAAGTTGCGAGAACGGGGACGGAGACGGGGAAAAGTTTTCTCATTTTAGGGTCTATAGCA
>CBDBEZ010000017.1:0-6191 GCA_965204485.1 Verrucomicrobiales bacterium | reverse complement strand
GCCGCCCTCCGTGCCGGCGGATTCCGTGCTGAGCCAGCGTCGGGCCTCCAAGGCCCGGTTTCACTGCACGCTTCTCTTCCTTGGCGGGGGCTGTCAGCGTTTCGCTCATCGACCATCATGTGGGCACGATGGACCGCTCCAATCTCCGATTGATGTACGTCCTCTTCGGGGGTGTCCTGATGACGGCTTCCCTTCTCTGGCTTCACAGCATGAAGGGAGCGATGCAAAATCATCCGCCAGAACTTCCGGGCGAGACGGCGATGACGACTTCGAGGCTCTCTCGAGCGGACTGACTTCCACTTTTCAAGGAAAGAGCAACCTCGCCGTGGACGGCGCCCCGAACAAGGCGGGGCATCCTCGAGTTTTCACAGGGATTCACGTCGAGCCACGGCCGATTTTGCGGTTCGCCCCGACCCGCTCTTGATCCCGCGATCGACGCCGTTAAAGTACCGCGAACGTCAATTCGATCTGACAACTCCAACGATTGCAATACTTAGAATAAAACTCATGGCACACACCCTACCCAGCCTTTCCTACGCCACCGACTCGCTCGAACCCCATATCGATGCACGGACGATGGAGATTCATCACGGGAAGCATCACAACACATACATCACGAATCTGAACAAGGCCCTCGAGGGTCACGGCGATCTCGCCGCCAAGTCCGTCGAAGACCTGATCAGCGACCTCTCCGCCGTGCCCGAGGACATTCGCATGGCCGTCCGCAACAACGGCGGAGGCCACGCCAACCACTCGCTCTTCTGGACCGTGCTCGGCCCTGGCAAGGGAGGCACGCCCAGCGGTGACCTGGCCTCGGCGATCAACGCCGCCTGTGGCTCGTTCGACAGTTTCAAAGAGCAGTTCGCCAAGGCGGGCGCCACCCGCTTCGGAAGCGGGTGGGCCTGGTTGAGTGTGAACAAGGATGGCTCCTTAGCAGTCAGCTCCACGCCCAACCAGGACAGTCCTCTCATGGAAGGCAACACACCCATCCTCGGGCTCGACGTCTGGGAACACGCCTACTACCTCAACTATCAAAATCGCCGTCCCGACTACATCGCGGCATTCTGGAATGTGGTGAACTGGGATGCCGTGGCCGAGCGCTACGCTGCGGCCAAGGGCTGAGGCTCCCGCTCAAGGGAAAGAAAAGAAAGGCGCGCGCCTTTCTTTTTCGGATGACAGACCATCCCGGCTACGGCGCCACACGGGTCGGCTGTAGCCGGGGATGGCCCTCCCGAGGTGAGGGCGTGAATTGAATGTCGGCGGCTCCGAAGGATCAGCCGCCCACGCTAACCGGACGACTCCTCGAAAAGCTTTCCCAATCTTTCAATGCCCTCGCGAATCCGCTCGGGAGTCGCGTTGGTGAAGTTCAGCCTCACCGCATCCCTCCCGGATTCATCGATCGTGAAATGATCGATCGGCACGTAGGCGACCTTTTAGCTTCCAGGGCGGCCTGGAAACAGGCTCCCGCATCCCGGCCACGCGGCAGACGGGCCATGAGGAACATGCCCCCTTCCGGCATCGTCCAAGCCGTACCCTCCGGAAAGTGCGCCGACACCGCCTCCACCATGGCGTCCCGGCGGGCGCCATAAACCCGATGCAAATGCTCCAGATGAACGGGGTAGGCGGGATCCCGGATCACTTCAAGAACGATCTTCTGCCCGAGAATGTTCGGATGGAAATCCGCCGCTTGCTTGACCTTCACCAGCGCATCTACCAGCGGTGAAGCTCCGGTTAGCCAGCCCACACGAAGCCCGGGGGCCACGACTTTGGAAAAGGATCCCAGCCGCACCACGCATTCACCCAGTCCTTGGGCTTGTGCAAGCTCAAGCAGGCTTGGCAAGGCTTCGCCGTCGTAACGCAAATCGCCATAGGGATCGTCTTCGAGAATCAACAGATCGTGGCGCTCCGTCAGGGCAATCAAGCGCTCGCGACGCCGGCGCGAGAGAACGGCACCGGCTGGGTTGTGAAAGTTAGGCATGGTGTAGAGAAACTTGGGCCGCTCGCCTGCACTCAGGAGCCGCTCCAAGTCGTCCACACACATTCCCTCCTCATCGATTGCGACCGGCAGAAATCGCACGCCGTGCGGTCGCCAAGCACCCAGGGCATCCAGATAAGTCGGATTCTCCACCACCACGGTGTCGCCGGGATCCAGGAGCACGCGACCTAACAAATCCAGTCCTTGCTGAGCTCCCGAAGTGATGAGAACCCGCTCCGAGGGCACACCAGCTTCGGTGACCAGGTGCTGCCGCAAGTCGGCCAGGCCCTCCGATTCTCCGTACTGCAGGGTGGAGCCGGCGTGGCGCCCGTCCAGAAGCCGTGCTCCGGCCCGAGCGATGAGCTCTGAGGGGAAACAGTCCGGAGCCGGCAGACCGCCGGCAAAAGAGATCACCTCCGGCCGCACGGCCGCCTTGAGAATCTCCCGCACCGCGCTGCACTTGAAACGCGAAGTGCATTGGGACAGGCGTCGAGACCAGTCCAGTGAAGCGCGAGGAGAGCGATGCATGCGGGACTCTGCCCCGATAGCGGCCATCCTCAAGTGCGCGGAAGCGCGGTCCCACTTTCCGTGAGGCACGACGGGATCGGACGCCGGAAAGACCGTGGACGGGACGCCTACTTCTTCTGAGGGGCCTTCAGCTTTTTCACCATTCCAGACAACTGCTCCATCGGAGCCGGCAGACCGCCGGCAAAAGAGATCACCTCCGGCCGCACGGCCGCCTTGAGAATCTCCCGCACCGCGCTGCGCTTGAAACGCGAAGTGCATTGGGACAGGCGTCGAGGCCAGTCCAGTGAAGCGCGAGGAGAGCGATGCATGCGGGACTCTGCCCCGATAGCGGCCATCCTCAAGTGCGCGGAAGCGCGGTCCCACTTCCGTGAGGCACGACGGGATCGGACGCCGGAAAGACCGTGGACGGGACGCCTACTTCTTCTGAGGGGCCTTCAGCTTTTTCACCATTCCAGACAATTGCTCCATTGCCTTGGCCATTTTCTCCACTTGCTTCTCCAAACGCTGCAAGCGCTCGGAAGTTTGAGAATCGGGACCGACGGTCGCTCTGGACGCCCCGGCTCGCTTTTGCAATCGCTGTCTCAAGCGATGGGCCTGATCCTTACGGCCGGCCGATTCAAGGCGTTCGATGACTCCCTTGATTCGCTCCGGTGAAGGCGCAGGACCCCCTGCCATGGGAGCCCCTCCGTATCCCCCCGAGGCGCCGCCGCCCCAAGCCGGGCCATCGGGACCACCACCGGGCCGGGCGCCACCCACGCGAGGCGGCCCCCCACCGAAACGCTGCGGTCCGCGGTCCACTCCACGACGGTCGGGACCGTGATTCTCCATTCGGTTCACCAGGGAACTGTCCGGCCTCATCCCCGGGGCCTTGGCCGCTTGGCGTTTCCGCTCCTGGTGTTCCTGGAGCTCCCGCTCCTCGGCTTCCCCGCGCTCACGCTCTTCCATCGCGTGCTGCCTGTCTCTTTCGTGGGCCTCCCGGCGTTCGGCCAGCTCACGTTCCAGTTCTTCTCCACGCCGGGCCAGATCACGGCGATGCGATTCGATCTCGCGCCATTCAGCTTCCAGTTTCCGCCGCTGCTCCTCGATCTCCCTCCGCTGGGCACTCAATTGCTCCCGCATCTCCGCCATGCGACGCTCCAAAACCTCCCCGAGCTCCCGAGATTCTCGGTTGCCGGGACGATCTCCCTCGGGCCTGTGCTCACGATCTCGCCGGACTTCAACACGCTCACGCTCCCGGGGCTGATCTCGCCCGACTTCCTCACGCTCTCGCTCTCGAGGCTGGTCTCGGTCTCTTCGGACCTCTTCAGACTCCCCGCGCTCAGGCCTCTCCTCCTTTTCTCCGACGCGTTCGGTTTCACGCTCTCTCTGCTCCTCATCCTGTGCCGCCGCTACCAGCGGCCATCCAAGGCAAAGAGAACACCCAATCAAAGCGGTCGCCATGTGTTTCATGACCGGCAGATTACCATGAAAATCATGCCGACGCTCGGAGATTCTCCACGGCCCGGGAGAAGCGTTCGAGTCCGGTTTGTAACAATTCGCGGGAACACCCGAGGTTCCATCGGACAAAACCGGGCGATCCGAAATCGCTCCCCTCTGAAAGGATCAACCCTTCCCCTTGAAAATAGGAGCCCGGGCGTTCCAGGCCAAGCGGCCGGAGATCGATCCAGGCCAGGTAGGTGGCTTCCGCCGGCACCACCGGAAGTTCCGGGTGCTGATCCTCGAAGTGACGCCGCAATAACTCCTGATTCTCCCGCAGATACTCTAACAATTCCAGGCGCCAAGGCTCGCCCTGCCGGAAGGCCGCCTCCGTCGACGCATAGCCAAACACATTGACCGGAGGCACCCGCCCACCCATGGCCCGGCGAAAAGCCACGCGCAGTCGGCCATCGGGAATCACGGCGAAGGCGCAGCCGATGCCCGCGACATTGTAGGTCTTGCTCGCCGACATGAGCACCACCGTGCGCTCTCTCAAACTCTCATCCAAATGAAGCGCGCAGACATGGGACGTCGCCTCCTCGTTCAAGATCAAGTCGCAGTGCACTTCGTCGGAACAGAACAACAGATCGTGACGCTCACAAAAATCACCTAACCATTCCAGTTCATCACGGGCATAGACTCTCCCCACCGGATTGTGGGGATTGCAGAGCAGGAACAAGCCGGTGTCCGGCCTCACCGCGTTCTCCATGGCCTCGCGATCAAAGGCCCATCGACCTCGCTTGCCGGATTCCTCCAGTCGCAGCGGGATGGAAAGGGCTTCCAAGTTTCCATCCGCGGGACACTGCAAGAAAGGCGGATAAATCGGCGTGCAGGTGAGCGCCGATCGCGCGCCCCGCGCTTCCGCCATGGCCGCCACCGTGCTCAGGGAGGGCACCAGCCCAGGCAGCCACACCAGCCAGGACCCTTCCGGCCGAAGCCCATGACGCTTTCTCAAATAGTGGAGAACGGCTTCCTCCTCGCTCACCTTGGGATAGGCATAACCATAAACCCCGTGCGCAGCCCGGGCCGTCACCGCCTCGACCACCGCCGAAGGGGAAGCAAAATCCATGTCGGCCACCCAAAAAGGGAGGGCCTCCGAGTTCCGGTGGAGATCCCACTTGAAGGAACCCGTCCCGCGACGATCGGGAGGACGGTCGAAGTCATCAATCGTCATCACTTGTCCTCAACCCGGCCCCTAACGAAGAAACTGTTCCGCCAGCCAGTCGCGGTCATCTCCTGACAGGCGCACTACAGGATACTGATAGCGCGTCCCGGTGTCATCGACGAACAAGACGATACGATCTTCCACCGAAACCTCCACCGCCTTGGCAAAAAGCTGCTGGTTTTCATCGTTCGTCCATTCCCTGAAACCCTTGTCCAACAGCTTTTCATGCCGGTCACGCTCCTTGAGCGCGTGGGTTTTCACTTCATAGCGAAGTGCATCAATGATCTCGGGAAAGCGGCCGCCTCGATACCCACGATAGCGCCAGACCTCCTGGGAATCCGGCGAGAAAAGGATCAGGGTCGGGTAACCCAAAACGTCGAGCCGTTCCTTGAGATAACGCGTGTAGCGATGATTAGCGATGGCCGGATCGGCAAAGTCGATCTTGGTGAGCATTATGTAATCCCTCGCCATACGCAAGAATTGAGTGTGCCGGAACACCTCGATGGCCTGCGTCTTTGAACTTGGGCTGCGCAGGGAATCGGTCATCCACAACAGAAGCAGACGCCGCTCTGCCCGAGCCTCCTCCATGGCTTGGCGTGGATCGCGTTTCCAGCGGCGCAGTTCGCTCGGCAAGAGTCCCGCATCCAAAGAGCCGCCCGCGTCCGCCAGGGAGCCCACTCTCATTTTGCCCAATCGCGGACCGTTCTTGGCCCGTTCCGCTTCCAGACGTTCGGCCTGCTCATCCCGCTTGGAACGCCAGGGGAGACGAAGCCAGCCCGGTTTGTCCCCGGACGTGGCCGTCTCCTCTTCCGCCGGAGTGGCTTCCGGATCGTTTTCTCCTGGTAGAAGTGCGCCCGGAGTTTCCGTCGCCTCTTTGATCGCACCTGCGCCGACGGCGTTCGGCCGGCCCAACTCGGGCGACCCGCCCTCCACCACCAACCAGTCCTCGCCCGTGTCAGGCATCTCCGGAATGGCCGGTCCCAGGTTTTCCCCGAACAACGTTGGGTCGATCTGCGCTTCCAGCTGGAGTGCAGGCGAAAACGACAG
>CBDBEZ010000016.1:0-26162 GCA_965204485.1 Verrucomicrobiales bacterium | reverse complement strand
TCCAGAGCTTGAGGCATGGTGGGAAACGCACAAGCCATGGCTAGCAGATTTCGATCAGAGTGACTGGATCAGCATGGCGGCTTCCTGGAGTTTTTCGCCGAAGTCGCCACCCGGATAGATCTCCCCATTCCCAGGCGTGTAGGCCAAGCGCGAGGCCTCCTGCACCTTGCGGAGCGTGGCGCCGAGCAGCGATTCCGTAAGATAGGCGGCTGAGGCGGCTCAAGCCCTGTATTTTTGGGTAATTCGGATCGGCAGCGCTCATTTTTGACCCCATGGCAAATTCGCATTCGTTATTTCATCTTTTTTAAGCTTGTTTCTGTAATAGTCTTATATTACAGTGCGCCGAACGAGCCGACCTTCATGCCAAGCAGAAACTCCCTGCCCCCCACCGAACGCCAGATTCGCAGCCGCCTCCGCCAGCTCCTCGACCAGGCCGAAGGCTTCCTTCACGGCTCGCCCATCGAACTCTCTCGTAAATGCGGCAAGCCCACTTGCCGTTGCGCTTCCGACGACTCCTTGCGCCATCGCTCCTTGGCCATCGGTCAGACTCGCAAGGGCAAGACCACCATGCTGCACGTCCCCAGACCGTTGGAAGCTCAGGCGAGACGCTGGATCGATGATTTCCAGAAAGCGAATGCTCTGCTGGAAGCTCTCGACGAGCAGGGGCGCCTCCGACTCGAGGAGGCAAAAACCAAGGCCAGAGCGGCGAGTAGCTCCGCCAAGAAGAAGGGCAAGACCGGTAAGAAATCAGCCGGCAAAGCCAAGTCCGGGCGCAATTCTCCACCAAAAAAGAAGCGACCATTCTCACGCGATTACTAACTTACGCGGACAAGATTTTCAGCCTCCGCCAACAGTGGAGGCTGCGGGTGCGTGACTCTCGTCCCAAACCACAGATTCCCACTCGAGTTTTCCCGGCAGCATTCTTCGCCATGTTCTGCTGCCGGTTACCAAGCTTCAACGAACTCGAGCAACACCGGAACAAGAGCAGCTGGACCCGTTGGCTCGGTAATCACCGTTTGCCCAGCGCCGACGAACTGGCGTATGTCTCCGAGCGCATCGAGCCTGACAGTGTGCGAGGGTGTCTCGGACACATTTACTTCTGCCTCAAACGCAACAAAATCCTTGCCCCACAGCGCGGTTGGATGCTTGCCGCCGTCGATGGTCACGAAACTCACTGTAGCTACAAACGTTGTTGTCCAAAGTGTCTCCAACGCCGGATCGCCGTCGGAGACGAGGTCAAAACACAGTTCTACCACCGCTTGGTCGCGTTTCAGATTATCTGTGAGGCTTTTCCATTGCTTCTCGACGTGGAAATGCTTGAGCCTGGTGAAGACGGAGATCCTGGAGACGACGAAGTCGCTGCGGCTATACGGCTGATAACTCGCGTCCTTAAGGACCACCCACGCTGCTTTGACGTGCTCACTGCCGATGCGCTCTACCTGCGTCCCTCCGTGATCAATCTTCTTGAAGACCACGGCAAATACCTTGTTGCCGTACTCAAGGATAATCAGCCTGAGCTATTGTCCGAAGCCCGCACGCTCCTGCCCCTTGAGGAGCAAGAGCCAGAATCATTTGAGACTCCGGCTGCACCGGGCAAGCCCGCGCGGCACGTTCATTTACAAGAGGCTGAGGGCTTCTGCACTGAATCCGTTCACACTCCTCTTCGCGTTGTTCATTCCCATGAGACTGGCATCCGTCGCGAGCGCGTCGCTGGGGATTGGGTCGAGACTCCCATCGATAGCCACTGGTGGTGGGCGACGACCATGCCCCGCTCAATGGCCGATGCCAAGACCATCTTCCATTTCGGGCACGACCGTTGGAAGGTCGAAAACGAAGGCTTTAACGAACTCTGCTCCCGCTAGCATTCCGGTCATTGCTATCACCATCATCCCAATTCCATTCTCGTTCTGTGGCTGATCATGTTCATGGCCCACGCCGTGTTCCACTGCTTCCACAAGCGCAACTTGAAGCCAGAGATACGCCGTGGACACACGGCCATCTATTTTGCCCGTCAAATCGCCGCCTCCATGCGAGAGGATCGATGGTGGCCGCCACCGGCTCCGGGCTGAGGAACGCCCGCTCCGCGCTCTCGGTAACCTTGGGTTCGCGTCCGCCATCGGAGCGGTCTGGCTCCCTGTTGCCTATTGCCGACAGGGGGATCCATTTCGCGGCTCGAGCCCTCCGAAATTCGCCCGAGAACCGCCACACGAAACTGTTCTCCCTCCTAGCGCCAGCTTCAACACGCTCAACACCCACCAATTCAGGCCATTACGACTCTTTCCGACGCCGTCTTACGGAATCGCTGGGCGCCGAGCGCCTGGCTGGTGTTTTGCACCAGTTTGGTGTAGGGATGATGCCGATTGGCGTTCATGCGCTCGTCCGCCTCGTAGAGCCCGAGGATGCCCCTCGGGAGGGGCTTTCCGTTCGAGGCGGCGTGCCCCAGCGTTTTCCGGGCCAGGGCCTCGCTACCTTGCAGACGAAATCGCCGGGCGGCCTTGAAGCTAGGAAAGGGTGAGGGTCCGCGCAGCGCCAGGAGCTGGGAACTGGAAACCGAGGCCGCCACGAAGGTGTTCTCCGGATCCCTCAGATCCATCGTCTCCATCAGGTGACGAAAAAACATGCCCTCCTTCCGTTCCGTGTCGCCCGGCACGCCATGCTCCCAGAAGTTTTGGCTATCGAAATGCGAACGGCTCTGCGAGGCGTAACCCACCCGGTGGATCATGGCCAGCTGCTTGGCATCCCTGAACAGCTCCATCATGGGACTCAGAGCGGGGTGAGCCTGAGCAAAGCCGTTTCCCAGGTCGAGGGCGTCGCCCTCGGGAAGAAATAGCGTGGGCCGGTTGGCACGGTTGTACTCCCGGTCGCCTCGCGGAATCACCGTATTGATCCCGTCGTTGCCGCCTCGCTGGAAGATGAAGAGGAGCCGCTTTCCGTCACGCGGTTCCGTGGCCGCTCGCACTTGCTGGTTGAGGATGAGGGGATGGCCCAGAGCAAAGCCGGCGGTGCCGGCCGCCAGGTTCATCCTGAGAAAGCGTCGTCGATCCATTCGATCAAACATGCGGTGTCGTGAGGTGGAGGGTGGGGTGTCTGCTATTGAAACTGAAATTCCTGAGTGGAGAGAATGATGCCCGCCAACTGCCGGAGCCGCGTCATGCGGTCCGGGCCTCGCAGCGCTTCCACGGGATCCGATTGTCCCCGGTCATCGGTGTTGGCGAAATCGAGGAAGACCTGCTTGCGTCGCTCGGGCAGCCGGCCCTGGAAGAGCGTTTGGTTGAAATGCTCGATGATATCCTCGGCGGAACGAAGCCGGTATTGAGCGATGAGGCGGTCGATGGACCAGCGGCCCGACGCCAACTCGCCGTTCAGAGCCAGATCCTGACAAAAACGCAAGCGCTCCAGCAAGTTGTGGGTGTCCATCCACTCGAAACCGAGTTCGGGGTAGCCGTCGGGGTCGTCCCTGCGAAAGAGATCCATTCCCATGTCTTCCATGCGCTCGGTCAAGGGGCCCTCGACGATGCGAGCACTCAGGGCGCGGTAGCTGCTGTTGATGAATTCGAGAGGCGTCTTGACCTTGGCGCCCATGGCCCGGGGAGACCAGAAGAAGCTGCTCTGGTCGATGGGGTCCAGGATGGTCCGCAGGACCGTCCGGAGGTGGCCGGGCCGGGGTGTGGAAAACCAGGCATCGATGGCTTCATCCATGAGGTCTAACAAGGCGAGGGGCGCCGATCGGGTGCGATAGGTCTCCAAGGAGATCTCATCGGAGACGAACTTGTTGAGGAGTTTCACCACGATGAACCCCATAGTTTCATAAATCGGGGCAAGAATCCCAAGAAAATAGTGGCAGGGGCCTTTGGGATAAGGTTAATTTGGAATCTACCAAAACACCAAACACTTCAACCCAAAAGCCACCTACAGTGAGAGTAGCACGACGCACGATTCATGCAAAGTCCAGAACGATTCCGGCGATCAAATTTGAAGATCAAGAACTGACCTCTTTCGGCGGTCTCGTTATCTTTCAGAAGCTCTTTCAGAAGCTCTTTCAGGAATTGGATCTGGAGGGGAAGCTTCAGCAGTGCTTTGATCCACTGGATCGGCGCATGTCCCGCTTCTACAAGTTCCACAAGGTTTTCATGTGTCTTATCGTGCATCTTATACTGGGCTACCGGATGCTTCGCGATTTGGACTACTACCGAGATGATCCCCTTGTACGACAGGTTTTGGGGATGCACCCATTGCCCAGTGTCCCAACGATGAGCCGGATGTTGGGAGAGGTCGATTGTCAAAGCCTTGAGAGGATGAGGGAGATGAATCATTTCGTTTGCCTGTCGCGACTTCAGGAGGAAGGAATCAAACGCATCACGCTTGATTTGGACGGAAGCGTGCAGAGCACGAGTCGCCATGCGGAAGGGACGGCTGTGGGATTTAACAAGAAGAAAAAAGGCGAGCGCAGTTATTATCCGTTGCTCGCGACGATCTCCCAAACCGGACAGATTCTCGATTACCTTCATCGAAGCGGCAACGTCCATGACTCCAATGGCGCGGTGGAATTTCTTCGCTACTGCGTGGAAAAGATTCGCAAGGTGCTGCCTGATGTGCAGATCGAGTTGCGCGCCGACAGCGCGTTTTTCAGCGATCAGATGGTTTCAGAGGCAAAGACCCTTGGCCTGGAATATACGTTCTCGGTGCCTTTCGAGCGGCTTGTGGACGAGGCGGAGAGGGAAAACTCATCACTTCGAAATCCGCTGGAAGCCAAAAAGTTGGGCGCGCAAAGCGCGCATTTTGTGCATTCGAACCATGAGGCGCACTCAGCGCAAAGGACCGCTCCAACTGGATCTTTTCGAACCAGTCGAGGAGAACTATGAATACGAGGCGATCATCACCAACAAGACAAACACGGCCGCTCATGTGGTGAAATTGCATGAAGGGCGTGGCTCTCAGGAGAAGATTTTTGGCGAAGCCAAGAGCCAGGCCCAGATGGACTATATTCCGGCCAAGCGACGTGCCGCCAACGAAGCTTTCCTTTTGGCCAGTATCCTCACCCACAATCTCACACGCGAAATGCAGATGCGATCTGCGGAGCGGTCACGCAAATCGTCCGCCAAAAGGGCTGCGGAGTGGATCTTTGAAGGACTCGGCACGATTCGCCGCAAAATCATCCAGCGTGCCGGACGTCTGACTCGCCCTCAAGGTCGACTCACATTGACACTCGGAGGCAATCAGGCCGTCGAAGAAGAAATCGCCTACTACATGATGGCCTGACTGGCCATTTTATGAAACGCTGGGGAGAACTCTCCGAGCACGGCCTGGAGCTGTCTCTTCGAGTGGACGCCTCGCCAGTGCATCCGTTCCTGGACCGGCTTGAGGCCATTGATGAGGGAGGCGGCCGGCGCGGTGGCGTGGGCCAGTTCCGGAATCAGGGTGAGATCGGAACTGCCGGGGCGATGATTGTGGACTTGGAAGGCGATCACGTTGGCTCCCTGGCGGAGGAGCGGGATGGCGTGGTCGACGGGGAAGGTGTCGTGCTCGCCGCGCTCGACCGTGCCGCTTGAGACGGAAGCTCCTTGATCGTGCCGGGGAGAGGGCGGCCCTCGAGGTTTTCTCGGAGGATTTCCCTGCCATTGAGATAGCCGACGAAGCCGTCGTCGTAGGCGACTTTGAGGAAGAGGTGTTGGATTTCGCGAGGATCGCGCACCTGGAAAGTCGTGCGGACGTAGAGCGAGAGATAACCGCGCTGGTCATCCCGGCGCTGCATGTCCTCGAGGATGGTGCGGTCGTCGTCGTCGCCATAACCGAAACCCGAAGGTCCTCGCAGTCAGGCAGAGGCATCAAAATCCGGATGATGCCAGTCGGCGGGGGGTTCCTCGGTGCCCTTGAAGTAGTGCCAGTGTTTTCCGGCATGGAGGAGCGTCTCCCGTCCCGTGGGAACCCACTGGACGGATTGCCGGGTGAGCGATGCCTCGATGAGAGCGGCGTCAGGATCCTCCAAACGGCTCGGGGTGAAGTTGTTCCTCCAGGTAGGCGGCGAGGCCGACCTCTCGCAGGTAGGCCACGTCTTCGGCGCTGGGACCGTAGGCGACGCGATTGAGCACGTGGCCGATTTTCTCGTCGAGGGTGGGAGGGCTCTCCGCCGGGAGAGTGATGGTCAGGACGGCGATCGCCAGGGCGGCGACGGTCAGCCGTCCATGCCATCTGGCAAAGGCAAACGGCGCGGCTCTCTTCATGGGACAGCGGGTCGGGTGGGTAGAAAGGTAAGAAGGAGGGAGGTATGGATCGATCCTCCGACGGGAGCAGGTTACGCCAGCCGTGGAGGGGCCGCCAGTCTCTTTCCGAGCGGGTCCTCTGCCAATCTTCACCGGATCATCCGCTGTAGACGCTTTTGAGCCAGGCGAGGCATTCGCGATCGGCCTGGCGCAGGGATTTCAAATCGATGCCCTCCTTGATGAGGGGCCGAAGGGAGCGCACTTCCTCGGGCAGAATGGCCTCATCCACCGGACCCAGGGGGATCTGGTGGGAGAGGGCTTTGGCCAGGGCGATTTCGGTTTGTTCCGAGAGCAAAAAGTCGATCAGGCGCCGTGCCTGTTGCGGGCGGTCGCTCCCGTGAATGAGGCAGACAGTGTTGGGAATGCAGATCACTTCGTTGTTGGGGAGGCGGCAGGGCACCATCGCCACGTTCTGTTGTCGTCGCTTGGCCACGTAGAAATCGTCGGTGTCGGTGTAGCCGAGGTCGCAAACACCCTCGCCGACCATGGCGCGGGTCATGGCATTGCCGCTCACTTCGTTGAGACCTCGTTCGCGGAACTCGCGGTGCCAGGCTTTGAGTCTTTCGGCTCCTAGCACTTCCCACAAAGCGGTGTAATGCGTTCGTGTGGTGCCGTAGAGAGGCTTGGCCATGGTCACCTGGGAGAGATCGGGATCCCGGAGGCGTTCTTCAATGGCTTCCAAGTCGGGTCTGAGACGGGCGGGGTCCACGATGTAAACGCGCAAGCGCGCGGCGAAGCCCGTCCAAAAACCATCCGGATCCTTAAATTGATCGGGGATCTCGGCGTGGCGCGGACTGATGTAGGGATCGAGGACTCCCTCGCGCTGCAGGCGCATGGTCCCGAGCACTTCATTGTTCCAGAAGACGTCGCAGCGTGGTTGCTCCTTTTCTCGCAGGAGCAATTCGACCAGCCCGAGCGATTTGGTGGCTTCGGTGTCGAATTTGATGTTGACCGGGATGCCGGTTTCCTCGGTGAACGCCCGGAGGATCTCTTCGGAGTAAACCGAGTCGTGAGCGCAGTAAATGGTGAGCTTGGGAGTCTGACTCCAAATCATCCACCAGGCACAGATCGCGACGGCGACCAGGCCGGCGAGGCTTCCGTAGAACCCTGGCTTGCTGTGGATCTCGAGGCGCTTCATCAATGAATGCCGGTGAGGAAAAGATGAGCGGGTCGCGAGGCTCAGTCAAGATCCCCGTCGCCATCCGCCGATGAGTTGTCCGCGGCGTCGATGGCGTCGAAATAGGTCTTGATTTGCTTGTGATAGGCCGAGGGGACGCGCTCCTGGCGAATGGCCTTATTCAGGCCTTGTTTGAGGCGATCGAGCGAATCCCGGTAAGCCTCCCGAGCCTGGCCCGTCTCGGACACTCCTTGAGTCTGCCATTCCAGGAGCGTGCGGCCGGCGACGAGATGAGACGGCGAGGTCTCCTTCGTGAAATCCGTCTCCAGCGAGTCGTCTTCGGGAGCGACACCGCCTTCGCCGGTGCCGGGTCCTTTCATGCCCTGCCCTTGGCCACCACCGGGTAGCGAGTCGCCCTGGCTCGCCTGAGCCAGCAATTCTTGATAGAGTTCGGCGTAATCTTTCAGGGTCTGGGGAAATCTTCCGCTGCCCTTCTCCTCTCCCGGCGCGGGCAGTTTTCCCAGGCTGTTCAGTCGTTGAGCGAGCTGGGCCGCGGAGAGAGCTTCGTCGAGCTGCTGCAATTGCTGAAGGTTTTCTCCCAGAGCCTCAAGTTGTCGCTGCCATTGTTCCATCGATTCTTGGGCGCCCTCGAGAGCTTCCCCGGTCAGGTCGGAATTCTGGGCCAGTTGCATTTGCTCGATGGCGCGTTGCAAGGTGTCCTTGAGAGCCTCCTCGGCCGAGGAGGCGCCTGAAATGGCCTGAGCCAGCGCCTGGAGCGAGTCTTCCAGATCTTTGATCCCCCGCTCGCGCTCGCTCTCTCCGGAGGACGTGTCGTTCAAGGATTCTGCCTTTTCCAGGAGCGACGCGATCGCCTTCTCAAGCGCCGCCGTGTCGCCCTCGCGAATCATCTTCCGCCACTGGTCCCGCAAGTTCTTGGCCTCAGGCGTGAGGGCCGCGGGGTCGCGACCGAGGGCCTGGCTCTGTCTCTCCGCCTCCTCGAGAGAATCGCGAAGCTTTTCATCGTCCAGTTGTTTCCAAAACCGGCCGAGTTCCGCCTGGCTTTCCTGCAACTGACGAGAGATTTCCTCTCGATCGAGGTGTTTTGGCAGGGTTAAGGCTGTTTGCAGCTCCGTCAGGGCATTTTGAATCGCCTCTTTGCGCTCGGCCGTGGGGGCGTCTTCAAGAGCGGAGCGGGCGACGGCGTTTTCCTGGCGAAGCTGTTCCAGTCGCTCGGCTTGTCTTCCCAGCCACTGCCGCTCATCGTCCTTGCCGAAAGGATCCCACTGAGGAAGCCACAGGGTGGCCGCGAGTGCGATGAGAAAGAGGGCGCCAAGTTTGAAGAGCGGCTGGCCCCGGTGCCAGGGAAGCCATTCCCTCGGCCGAGGCACCTCGCCCGCGGCAATTTCGGCTCTTCGGCGCACGCCTTCTTGGTAGGCTCCCGCGCTGTCGTCCAGGTGGAGAGACGTGAGGAAGAGATCGTGGTTTCCCCGGAAGCGATCGATCATTCTCGCGGCCTGGTCGGGGGACACCCCTTGATGAAGATACCATGCCAGCAGGGCGCTCAGAGGCAGCGTCAGGGGAAGCAGCCAGGGGATCAGGCCGCCGGGGATGACCGCAGTGAGCCGAGCCACCAGCAAGACGATGAGGAAGAGCCCGAGAAAAGCCCCGGTGGCCCTTGCAAAGGCTCGACCGAAATGGCTCCATCGCTTCCGGCGCGCAACGCGCTCGAGAAGCGCCTGGGTTTGGGGAAGGGAAGCCATCAGGAGTCAAGTTAAGCCTTGGTTTCCTCGAAGTCCAGCGTCGCGCCGGCTTGCTCTCTCGGCTCTCTACCGCTCGGCATCGAGGCCTGACAGGCATTCGAAGAGCTGGGGAAGTTCGGTGAGGACGAGATCCGGCACCACGGTCAGGCCATCCTCGATTCGCCAGCGGAGGGAACGCCGATCACCCGCGAAGAGAGCGGTCCGAAAACCCGCGCGACATGCTGTGTCGATGTCGTTGCGAAGGTCGTTGCCGATGTAAAGGATTTCATGGGCTTGCTTGCCGCGACTGACAAGACGCTCTCGCAAGGATTCAAAGAGGCGGATCGTGGGCTTCACCTCACGTTCTTCGAAGGACCAGATACAGAGATCCGGGTCGAAGCCAAGCGACGATAGAGAGGCGTCGAGCAGGGCGGGGAAGAGAGGCGGCGTGTAGAACTGCGCGTTGGAAATGATGCCCATCGGGTAGCCACCGTTCTGGAGCCGATCGAGCGTGTCTCGCGCTCCCGGCATGGGCCACACGGGATTGACCTCGTTCTCGTAACGAAGGGCGAGTCGCGCGATCAAGGACTCCTCGTGGGGCAGCCCCGCAGAGGCGAGCAACGAATTCCAGATCTCCTGGATCTCCACCTCGGGATGGTCGATTCCCTGGCGCTTTGCCTTGCCATGGGAGGCCTGGATTAAGGCGTCCATCTCCCCGGGAAGCTTTTCGGCGTGCGGGTAGTCGATCCCTTCAGCCTGCAGGGACTTGGCCATGGCGGCGCCGCGGTCGCCCATCGCGGTGAGGCCCACGTCGCCCGAGGCTGAGATGAAGAGGGTGCCATAGACATCCCAGATGATGACCGTGACTTCGGGGAGTGGGGTCAATCGCGGCGTCTCGCCGGTGGGGATGGGGTCGGCGGGGTGTGCGAGCGTGCGGATGATTGAGACAGCTTCGTCGGACATGGGTGGGCTATGATTTTAGGAAGTGAAAACGTTCGGGAGAGAGAAGGAATTGCAGCAGGCGTTCGCCGACATCCGGTTCATTCGAGCGCGCGGATGCCGGGGCATCCAGCGATTCCGTTTCGTTCCAAAGGTTTTGGTAACACGCGAGAAGGCGCTTTGCGTAGGCGGTCCTCGAATAATGCTGTCCGAGAAACTCTCGCTGTTCGTCGAGTCGTGGAATCACCAGGCCGCCTCCGAGCCAGCTCTCCATCCAGAGATCGGCGTTGGCAAAGGCCGCCTCGGTCTCGAAGATGACCTCCTCGATCGCGTCGTCGTTGATCACCCGATCGATGACTTCTTCCTGGAGAGGCTCGGAAAGCCGTCCGAAATCAATTCGGCCGCGGAGATCCGTCATCGAGGCGAGGGCTCGTCCGGCGGCGTCGGGCGGAAGGGGTTTTTGATAGGCATCGTAGCAGGCTTGGAGGCCCGTTGATAGCGTCTCCAGCAGGCGATCCTTGCCGAGCCATTCGAGCGGAACGCGCAGGGCGCGATAGAGGCCGGGGAAGGTGAGGTCCTGTTCCTTGAAATCGGCGGTGATGTCCGGCAAATCTCTTCCCATGAGCGGGAGGCCCTGCAGGAGTGATTCCAGGTAGGCCATCCCGAAGCCCTCGGCGACGCTGGTGGTGATGACGGCTCGGGCGCTGCGCAACCATGCGCCAAAAGAGGCGTCCGTCGATTCGGCAAGGCCGGGGACGAAGTCGGCGGGACTTTGCTGGTCGACGACGGCGAAAGCCATCGGCAGACGACGTTCTCGGGCGAAGGAAGCCCAGCGATGGTGGATGGGCTGCCACCGCGGATTCTCGGGTGCCCGGGTGGTGGCGATGAACGCTTTTCCTTTGGCCAGGGCGGCTAACAAGACGGCTTCGCCGAGGTTTTTTCGCCGGATGCCGCGGGTGGGATAGAGGAGGATGGGTGGATTGCCCGGGCGGACGTCCGCGGACTTGGCTCCGTGGGAGACGACCGGATTGGGCAATTCCATCACGCGGGAAGAAGGCAGACAGGCCTCCACGAGAAGGCGGCGATCCCGCGAGTTGATGGTGGCGTAGTGGGCCGTGGGCGTTAGCGGGTAGGGATCGTCGCCCTGTTTCAACAAGGCGTGATTGGCGGGACGGCCATCCTCTGCGAAGTCGTGGATGTGGAGGAGGAGGCGATGACCGCTGCGAAGCATCGCCCGGAGCGCTCCGGGGAAGTGAAGGTGTTTGCCGAGTGAAGGGTTATGGCAATGCCAGAGATCGGGAGAATGGCCATCGAGACCGGCGTGGGCCGCTTTTCCCAGCGCCTCCTTCAATTCCTCGGCACCCCCCTGAGACGCGGAGGCTTGATAACTCAAGCCGGGTACCACCTGCACGTTCTTCAGACGCCGGCCAGGGTAGGGAGCGCCGCTGATCACGACGATTCGCAGGTCGGCCGCCGCCTCCAGAGCGGCAACCGTGTTTTCGATCACGGTGGTGACGCCGCCGGGCTGGAGGTGGTAGTGGACGATGGCGAGGCGTCGAGGGGCACGCTGATCGAGTGGAGCCGGCATCCGTGGCGTGACTCTAAGGTGCCCGAGGTGGGTGTAAACGGGATTTTCTTCGCGATTTGGCACGGGATTCGCATCACATTGTTGGCGTGTTGTTTTTCCTTGGTCACTCCCCGGCCTCTCGCTAGAGGTCACCCTTGAATCGTCATGGCTCAAAAGATTGGATTCGTTTCGACCCGGTTTGCGGGGACGGATGGCGTTTCGCTAGAGAGCGCGAAATGGGCGGAGATCCTTGCCGAGGACGGATTCGAATGCTTTTGGTACAGCGGCCGGAGCGACCGTCCGCCCGAAGTGAGTCACTGCGTGCCGGAGGCTTATTTTGGGGACCCGGAGAACGAATGGATTTCCAGCCGGATCTGGGACCGCCCGGTGCGTGATCGCGCGGTTTCCGAGCGGATCCAGGAAGTGGCCCGCTATCTCAAGTCGACGCTCTACCGTTTTGTCGATCGATTTGGCATCGATATCCTCATCCCGCAGAACGCCTTGACCATTCCCATGCACGTTCCGCTGGGGATCGCCATCACGGAGTTTCTCGCCGAGACGCAGATGCCGGCCATTGCCCATCATCACGATTTTTTCTGGGAACGGACGCGGTTCAGCATCAGCGCGGTGCGGGACTACCTCGATTTCGCGTTTCCGCCGTCGATTCACCACATTCAGCACGCGGTGATCAATCAGAAGGCGCAGAGCCGGCTGGCGTTTCGTAAAGGGGTGGGCTCGATGCTCGTGCCCAATGTGTTCCGTTTTGAGGAGCCCGCGCCCGCCATCGATGCCTATTCCGAGGACTTTCGGGAACAGATCGGCTTGGCAGAAGAGGATATCCTGATCCTGCAACCCACCCGCATCGTTCCGCGCAAGGGGATCGAGCACACCATCAAGCTCGTGGGGAGGCTGAGGGATCCGCGCTACAAGGTGGTGATCTCCCATGACGCGGGAGACGAGGGTTTCGCCTACAAGGAGTCCCTGGAGGATCTGGCTCGTGAGGAAAACGTCGCCTTGATCTGCATCGCCGATCGCGTGGGCGAAAAGCGGCAGGTGGACGAGCAGGGGCGAAAGATCTACACCCTCTGGGACATTTACCCGCACGCGGACCTGGTGACTTTCCCCAGCATTTACGAAGGATTTGGCAATGCGCTTCTGGAAGCATTCTATTTCAAGAAGCCCGTCCTCATCAATCGCTACGCGATCTACATCGAGGACATCGAGCCGAAGGGATTTCGCGTCATCGCGATGGACGGCTTCGTGGCCAAGGACACCGCGCAGCGGGTGAAGCAACTGGTCGAGGATCCAGAAGCTTGCCGCAGGATGGTGGAGCACAACTACGAGGTGGCGGCGAGGTATCACGGGTACACGACCCTCCGTACCAGTCTTCGCGCGCTGGTGCAGAGCCTGACAGGTGCCTTGGCGGAGCGATCGCGATGAAGATGATTTCCCAGGAATTGATGGAGCGCGTCCGCAAGCGCTTTGTGAGGCTTTACGGCGACCGGGCTCCGGAGATGGTCGAACGTTTCTACATGATGATCGGGCGCTATGGAGTCGGTGTGGAAGTGGCGCCGCTCACGGATCGCTGGACGGAGAAAGACGCGGTCTTGATCACCTACGCGGACATGGTGCAGCACCAGGGAGAGCGGCCCTTGGTCAGCCTGACGCGCTTTCTGGATCGTCATCTCCAGGGAGCCTTCCGGACGGTTCATCTGCTTCCCTTCTGGCCCTGGTCTTCCGATGACGGTTTCTCGGTGATGGATTACCGCAAGGTGGATCCCCGCTATGGCGATTGGTCTGACATCGAGGCCCTTTCGCAGCGCTTTCAGATCATGTTCGATCTCGTCCTGAACCATTGCTCGGCCAAGAGCGGATGGTTTCAGGATTATCTCGGCGGGATCCAGCCGGGGGCGGACTATTTCATCGAAGTGCCGCCGGAGACGGATCTCTCGGATGTGGTCCGCCCGCGTTCCTGGCCGCTTCTCACTCAGGTCACAACGCAGTCGGGCGCTCGGCATGTGTGGACGACGTTCAGCGAAGATCAGGTCGATCTCAACTGGAAAAATCCAGACGTGCTCTTTGAATTCATCGACATTCTTTTCCTCTATCTTTCCAAGGGGATGCGGGTCGTCCGTCTCGATGCGGTGGCCTTTCTTTGGAAGTCGATCGGCACGCCTTGCATTCATCTCGAGGAGACGCATGAACTGGTCAAACTCCTGCGCGACATTGTCGACATGGTGGCGCCTCAGACGATCCTCCTGACAGAGACCAACGTGCCTCACGCGGAGAATATCAGTTACCTGGGAGACCGGGACGAGGCACACATGGTCTATCAATTCAGCCTGCCGGCCTTGCTGCTCTACGCGCTCCTGCGTGGCCATTGCCGGGAACTGAAAGCCTGGGCCCGGAGCTTGCCGTCACTGGGAGAAGATGCCTGCTTTCTCAATTTCACCGCCTCGCATGACGGCGTCGGGGTGCGTCCGCTCCAGGGCTTGGTGAGTGAGGAAGATCTTCAGTGGCTCATCCAGGAAGTCACTTTGCGCCATGGATTGGTCGGCATGCGCTGGATGCGCGATGGAAGTGAGGCTCCCTACGAACTCAATATCACCTATGCCTCGGCCCTGTCCGATCCGAAACGGCCCGAACTGGGGCGTCGTCGTTTCTTGTGTTCACAGGCGGTGGCCCTCTCCTTGAGGGGAATCCCGGCCGTTTATTTTTCCAGCCTGTTCGGTGTCTCGAACGACACTCATGGCGTGCAGGAGTACGGCCATCGCCGAGCCATCAACCGCAAGAAGTGGGACGAGATCGAGCTCAACGCCCTGCTGGATCAGCCGGAGGGAGACAGCGCGGTGATCTTTGATGCCCTGGTCTCGCTATTGCGCCGGCGCGCGGACTATCCGGCGTTTCATCCTGACGCTGCGCAGGAGATCCCCAATTCCGGAGACGAGGTGTTCGCCTTGGTGCGCCTGGCCCTGGACGAGAGTCAGCGCATCCTTTGCCTCTTCAACATGACGCCCGACCGGCAGGACTTG
The DNA here is from genome assembly GCA_965204485.1 of Verrucomicrobiales bacterium. Classification (GTDB taxonomy): domain Bacteria; phylum Verrucomicrobiota; class Verrucomicrobiia; order Verrucomicrobiales; family DEV007; genus JAACDM01. Next base: position 11,508 of record CBDBEZ010000016.1, on the reverse strand, counting down.
CCGATGGAGGATTGTTTGGAGGCTCTGCACTGGAACGACGCCAGCCACTCGAGACTGCGCGACTTGACCACGAGTTTGCTGATTGAAAGGGAAGTGGACCGGCTCGAGCTCGAGCCCTATCAGTATCTCTGGTTGACCGCGGAATGAGGACGGTGCGACCCGCAGCCGACCTCCAGCCCCGCTGTAGCCGGGGATGCCATCCCCGGGCGGTGCGACACCTGGGTCACGGAGCCGCTGCGGTGCTCGGGCTTGACGGTTTGGGAAGCGATGCGACCGCGGAGTTGAGACTCCGCGCTAGTGTGCCCGGCATGGGCCTTAACTAATGACATGAAACGATGACATCGGAGCTGATGAGAGCAACCGTAGCTGAACCGCAAGGCGACGCCCGCGAGGGTGGAGCTGAAGGAAGCGGCAGGCAAATCCGCGGCCATAGGAACACGAACCGGCAGCGAGGCAGGCTGTGGGCGGCGAGCGTGCTAGTAAACGCGAAGCCCAAAGCTCATCAAGACACAGCAAGTAGAGCCGGATGGGATGCGGAGAAAGTTAAGGACCTTACCCGGGGAGATCTCTCCTGTGAGAGCAGGAGAGAAGTCAGCAGAAGCCATAGTAGCAGAGAGCAGAGCCGGGGGTTGGAAGAAGCCCGTGGAAACTGTGAAACCGGAAAACTCTCTCCTGTGAAGGGCGGAAGGAACCAACAGCAGCGCTCTACGGAGCATTGCACCCCAGGGCAGAATACGCCCCGACGTCAGCAGGACGTACGGACAAAGGATCCCGAATTCCTGCGCGAACCCAAAGAGCCCACGCGATGCAGTCGCGGCAAGCCCTGCGGAGAGAGGAACTCCTGGAGGTGCGCGTGAACCGCGAACGGACAGCAAAGCTGGAGGGGCTGATGGAGAAGGCCATCAGGTCGGGAAACTGGGGAGCCGCCCTTTACGCCGTTGAGCGTAATGACGGGGCACCCGGCCCCGACGGCATGAGGGCCGACGAACTCAGAGCACACCTCGCCATCCATGGCGAAGTGATCAAGAAGAGGCTGCTAGAGGGCAGCTACAAGCCCGGCGCTGCAAAGCGTCGAGACATCCCCAAGCTCAGCGGCGGAACCCGCCCGCTGAGCATCCCAAACGTGCAAGATCGCTTCGTGCAGCAACTTCTGCTCGGGGTGCTCCGGCCGGTGTTCGAACCCCGTTTCAGCGAAAGCAGTTACGGATTTCGTCCCGGACGCAGCGCCCACGATGCGGTGGAAGCCGCCCAGAGCTTTGCCCGGGAGGGGTTTACCCACGTCGTCGACATGGACATTACCAAGTTCTTCGACAAGGTGAACCACGACATCCTGATGAGTAAAATTGGGACCGTGATAGGGGACAAAGCCGTGATGAAACTCATCGGCAAATGCCTGCGAGCCGGGGTGGTGATGCCCGACGGGTTAAAGGTCAGCAGCGAAGAAGGAACGCCGCAAGGCGGCCCGCTTTCGCCGCTACTGGCCAATATCTACCTCGACGCGCTGGACAAGGAGCTGGAGAAACGCGGACTGCGATTCGCCCGCTACGCCGATGACTGCGACATTTACGTAAAGAGCCAAGCCGCAGCGGAGCGTGTGCTTGCCAGCCTCACTGGCTGGATCAAGCGCCACCTCCGGCTGGAGGTCAGCGAGAGCAAAAGCGGGGTGGGGAGGCCTTGGGAACGGAAGTTCCTGGGGTTCATCATCACCAGCGCGCTGCTCATCGGGATTGCTCCTGCAAGCCTCACCCAGTTTGAAGACCGCGTGAGAGAACTCTGGAACGCCCGGCAACCACTGACCAGCGAGCAACTGCGCGATCGATCAATGGCGAAGTTATTACGTGAACGGCTGGTGGGGCTACTACCGGCGCTGCGAATGGCGACGGGACATCTACTGGAAAGAACCGTGGATCCGTCGCCACATTCGCAAATGCTTCTGGCAACGTTGGCATAAAAGCAAGGGACGGGAATCCGCCCTGCGCCGACTCGGCCTACCGCCGAGTCGAGCCATCGTCGGGAGGAGCAGTCGTGGAGCGTGGCGCATGGCGGGAAACCCTGTCATGCACGAAGCCCTCAACAACCGAACTCTGAGACGCTACGGGTTCCTGATGCCATCAGACCTCAAGAGTTAAGACCAAATGGATCCAATCGCCGGATGCGGTCCCGCATGTCCGGTGGTGTGGGAGGGGCGGCAGGCGCAATCCTGCCGCCTCGACCCGATCAGCACGTGCCGGGCCGGACACGTTTCCGTAGCGCGGAATTCCTTTCCGCGGTCCCTATCGCCGCCCGGACGGTCATGCCCGACCGCTTTGGCCGCCACATGACCACCGATGATTCGCACCCTGGGAGGGTCGCGCTGTGTCGCGGCTGGGGTCCTGCGGATTCGGCCATATCGGTCGTACCGCAGACGGCGAGGACGCCGTTTCTTCTCGCCGGATCACGGGGCTTTCTCTGGGTCTTCCTCTGCCTCGCGCAACTCCAACAACAGACGCAAGGCATCGCGATAACGCGGCGCTTCCGCCAGGGCATCGAGGGCGTGTCGCTTGGATCGGATCGGCTGCGAATCCTGTAGGAGATCCGCCACCGCAAAATGGGCCTGGGCCGGATTGCGCGGTCCCAGCTCCAGCAGGGTCTCGTAACGAAGAACCGCCTCCTCTCGTTTTCCCTGAGCTGCCAAGCTCTCCGCGAGGGCTTTCTGGGCCTGGGTGACATAGGGATTGACGGCCATGATGTATTCCGTGAGCAGCTCGACTCTCTCCCAACCCTGGGCCTCGATTTCGTAATCGAGCAGGCGCAACATCTCTTCCAACCATTCGGTGGATCGACTGACCAGACGCCAGAGGGCCTCGCGTTCCTTTTCACGATTCTCTTGGCGACGATAAAGCTCGGCCAACAAGAGATAGGGCGAGCCGTCGGTCACATGATCCGGGAATTTCTCAGTCAACCGCAACAACACCTCTTCCGCTTCCGCCAGACGATCCGCCCGCAACAGAGCGGCTCCGTAGGCGCGCAAACCATAGTAACTGGCCGGGTGACCCTCCACCCATTCTTCCAACTCCTGCAGGGAAAAGGCGCTGAGGTTCTCTTCCGGCAAATCCCAGTTCAATGCTTCACCGTAAGCTTCCGCAGCTTTGACCGCGTAGGCAAAAAAGGCCTTCTCAAGGTCGGGAAGCGGCTCGGCCTGACGGACACAGGCCTCGGAAAACGGCAGGCCCGCGCGCAAGTCCTTGATCACCCCGCGCATTTTCTCCTCGCCATGCGTCTCCATGAAATACTCCACAAAAAGGGACGACTCGAAATAGGCAAAATCCATGTGCTGCGCCGATTTGGGTTTGAGAAAACCGTAATTCAATTGAGTCAGCGGAATGAGTTCATCCCCCTCGAGGATCATGTGTTTGAAATCGGCGTCCATTTGGTGCCCGCAACGCGGATCCCGTCGACGCTCTTCATAGACCGAGAGCCCTTCGGTCAGCCAACGCGGCATCCGGTTCTTGGTGGCTCCCAGGGTGACAGCGTGACAGTACTCATGCCAGAGGGTCGACTCCCAGTTGGTCTTTCCCGTGGCTCCATTGTTGGGACTGTTCATCGTCACCACCAAACCGAAACAGGCCCCCAGAAAACCGTCGCCACCCATGAATCCAAAGGTGCGCACGGCAAAATCTTCCTGTCGGGGATAGAATTCGATGAGGATCGGCTTGCTTGGAGTGAAGGCATACTTGGCATGGAGATCGCGCTCCGCCTGCTCCAATAGATCCAACACCCGCGAGCCAAAAAGTCGGGCTTCCGAGGATTCCATCCGCACGATGAAATTCTCCCGGTTCATGATCTGGTAATCCTCGATCTCGTCGTGCAGTGCCAGGAGGTTGTAAACCGCCACGTTGTACTGATCGCGATCGCTCACACCCTCCAAGAGGACCCAGGCCTCGGACTCATCGCCCGTGCGCAAAAGGTTCTGTCCCAGGGAAATCTTTGCCGGGAGAAACTCGGGATCCGTCTCCAAAGACGCGCGCAGAAAGAGAACGGCCTCCTGAAAACGCATCAGCGAACTCATCCACTCACCGATATGATAGTCGATTCGGGGATCGGCCTCCCGACCGCGCTTGGCTTCCTCACGATGCTTCTCCGCCGCCTCTTCATCCGCCAGCAGCAACGCCATCACGGCGCGCATGGCATCGGGGCGAGGTTCGTTGGGATTCACCTTCTCCGCCCGCTCGAGAAGTGCCACCGCCTCGGTCTTGTCCTCGAACTCCGCCAGGAGATGATGGCTTGCCATCATCAACAGCGAATCCACGTGACGCGGATTGATCTCCAGATTCTTCTCCAAGAGTTCCAGGGCATGGGCTCGATCCGAATCGAAGAAGCACTCCGCCAGCGCGGCCCGCAGATCGGTGTTGTTGGGTTCGATCTGCAAACCGCGATTGTAATTCTCCGCGGCCAGCTCGTAGTCATACTTCTCGAAGGCCAGGTCCCCGATATACTGATAGACCGTGGCATTGTCCGGCTCCCGCTTTTGCACGGTGCGGTAGAAGCGATCGAGAATGTCCTTGGGCTCCCCTCCGTGGATCAGGGCGGAGCGACCGATGGCTAACAAGTCGCTGGACTCGGCGAACCGGCGAGAGTTGAATACCGCCGCCGCATGGTTGGCCGCCTCGGCGAAATCGCCCTCCGCTCGCCTGATGTCATAAAGCAGCATCTGACCTTCCTGCGAACCCTCGAAACTCCAGTCGTTCTCCACCAAATCAGCGGCTTCATCGTACTTCCCTTCCATCAGGCGAATCCGCGCCTTCAAGGCGGTGATGCGGCGGTCTTCCTCGATGTTGATCTCCGCCCGCTCGAGTTTGCCAAAGGCCTCATCATACTCACCCCGATGAAAGAGATCGCGGGCTGCCTTCAACTCTTCCGCCAGCGGATCGGGTGGTTTCTCCTCCGCCCCGGGCGTCGCGGGATCCTGCGCCACGGCGGACGCCATCGCTGAAAGAACCATCCAGAAAGAAAACAGCCAGCGTGGATTCATGACCGAATCCTAGCGTGGAATAAGGGAGGAACAATGCATTTAGCGCACCCGCCTCGAGCTCCGATCCTGCCCGGCTCCGTCCACGGCCAGCACGCGTTCGCGATCGGCCCGCGTCAACTCCCTCCATTGCCCCGGCGGAAGATCCCCGAGTTCCAGACGGCCAATGCGTCTCCGGATCAAGCGCAGCACCGGATACCCCACGCACGCCAGCATTCTCCGGACCTGACGGTTTTTTTCCTCGATCAACTCCAGGGCCACCCACGCATCCGGCACCGTTTTCCTCACCCGGATTGGGAGGATCGCGGGGCGGCACCATGGGAGATGGATCCAGTGTCCACGCCCGGCAAGGCAGGGTGGTTTGACCCCGAATCTCCACGCCGTGCTCGAGTCGGTCGAGAACTTCCCGCTCGGGCAGCCCCTCAACCTGTGCCCAGTAGAGACGCGGATGACGTCGCTCGGGCGGCAACAAACGGCTCACCATGGCCTTCTCAGCAGCAGCCCCTCGGAATCGGCGTCCAGACGTCCCACCGGATATACCTCTGGAGGAAAGCCAAAAGCCTTCAGAGGTTGATGAGCCGACCCGTCGGAAGTGAACTGAGAAAGAACTCCGTAAGGCTTGTGGAAGGCCAGGATCACGCGGCCGCCCGATCAGAACTTGTTGGCCTGGAGGACCTCCCCTTCGCCCGAGAAGAAATTGACGAGATTGGTCGTGGCCCGCATCGCCTGCCGGGGAACGCTCTCGTAGGTGCGGGACCCGATGTGAGGGGTCACGATGGCCTTGGGATGCGACAGGAGCGGGTGATCCGAACGCGGCGGTTCTTCATCCAGCACATCGGTGGCGTAGCCGCCCAACTGCCTCGAATTCAAGGCCGCCACCACGGCGTCGGTGTCGACCAGTTCCCCGCGCGAGGTGTTGATCAACCACGCGCCTTCTTTCATCGTCGCCAGGCTGTCGGCATTGATCAGGTGCCGGGTGTCCTCGGTCAAATTGGTGTGCAGGGAAACAACGTCCGCCTTCTTCAAGACTGCTTGCGCGCTCTCATGACGTGTCACCGAGTGAGCCTCGGCAAAGGCCTCGGGCCAGTAGATGTCGAAGCCATGAATCTCCATCTCGAAGCCCAATCCTCGCTTGGCCACCTCCTGACCAATGCGTCCAAGGCCGATGATGCCCAGTTTTTTGGTCCAGATTTCGTGTCCCGTGAGCCGCTGCCAACCGCCCTTGCGCGTGCTGTCGGTCGACGCGAGCAAGTTGCGCACGCCCGCCAGCAAGAGGCAGAAGGCGTGCTCCGCCACCGTGGTGTGATTGACCCCGGGCGTGAAGAGGACCGGGATTCGGTGCTGCTTGCAGGCATCGAGATCGATCTTGTCCAGGCCGATCCCGTATTTGCTGATCACCTTGAGCCGCGGAAGCATCTTTTCGATGACTTGGCGAGTGAAGGCGTCGTCGCCGCAGAGTGCCCCATCCAGTTCACCGGCCAGCTCGAGCATTCTCTCTTCCGAAAGTGGGCCTCGCTCCCGCACCAATTCGAAACCCTGGCTCTCGAGGAGCGCATGGTGTTCCCCGGGGGTATCCTGATAGGACGTCGTCGCAAGGAGAATGCGTTTCATCCGTAATGGCTTAGGCTATCCCCCATGATTGAAAAGCAGAAATCGCCGAGCGCGCTCGAAAGAGCCGAGGCCGGAGGTGAGTATGGGACGCAACCACTCGACCGACTGATGGCGGAACACGATCTTTCCAATACCGATGTGGTCCAGACGGCGTCGGCGGGCGTCCTGACGCACAAGATGCTGAACAAGGCGCGGCGCGGCCGGCGCCTTTCGCGGAAAGTGCAGGAGAAAGTGCTGCAGGCGTTCAACCAAGCCGTCAATCAGAGGCCCGTCGCCGGCGACGAAGCGGAGGCCAAGAAGCTCTACGCCTTTGGAGATCTCTTCAACTACGACGGACGCTAACCGAACCAAACGCGATTTGCCCGCCATGGAAACTTCCCTTCTCAGCAAGCTTGCCGCCCATTGCCATTGCGCCGCCGAGGCGGGGGCGAGCGACGTCTTCTTCAACGAATCCGAAATCCCCCGGATTCGCATCGACGGCACGGTGCGGATGATGAACGACCTCCCACCCGTCGCCCGTGAGAGTCTGAGAGAATTGTGGCAAGCTTGTGAGGGCACGACGAACCGCGGAGCACCATTCTCCGAAGATCTGGACGCCCACTGGGAGACGGGTCGCTGGCGTTTTCGCGTCAACCTCCATCGCCACCTCGGACGCTGGGGCGCTTCCCTTCGCGTGATCCATACGGAGATTCCCACGCTGGAGTCGCTGCGCCTTCCCGCCACTTTGTTGGATCAATGGTCTCGCCGGGCCCACGGTCTCATCCTCATCACCGGACCCACCGGCTGCGGGAAATCGACCACCGTGGCGGCCATGCTCGAGAGGATGAACCATTGGCTGGAAGGCCACATCGTCACCCTCGAGGAACCCATTGAATACCTCTTCACTTCCCGCACCAGTTTCTTCACCCAGCGCGAAATCCCCGAGGACGTGCCCGACTACGCCTCCGGCTTGCGTTCGACGCTTCGTCAGAGTCCGGATGTGATTTTCATGGGCGAGATCCGCGATTTCGGATCGGCGCGGAGCGCCATCCAGGCGGCCGAAACGGGTCACCTGGTTCTCTCCACCATGCACACTTCCACGGTGGTCGAGACCATGGAACGCCTCGCCCATCTCATGCCGCCAGAAGAGCGTCTCGCCGCGCTGTCCTTGCTGTCCGGCCAGCTGGTCGGGGTCCTGACCCAGAAACTGTTGCCTCGGGCGGACGGCGAAGGCCGCCAGGTCGTCACCGAGTTCTTCCAGAACGAGGGTGCCACCCGGGATTGGATCCAGGAAATGGCTTACACCCGGCTGGCTGAGTTCATCTCCAGCGGCCAATCAAACCAATGTCAGTCTTTCCGCGCGAGTCTGCTCGAGGCCTGGCGGGAGGGCGCGGTTACCCGTGAGACTGTCCTCAAGACCGCCGCACATCCCCAGGAAATGGAGCGGCTCATGCGCGGCGTGTCTTGATCTCAGGTTCCCGTCCCATGACCACGGAATCGGTCCGTTCAGGATTGACGAGCGCTTCGAATTCGCTCTCACTTCAATATTGCTCATGGACGACGTCATCGATTGGCTCCGCACTGTCAAAGAAAACCAAGGCTCCGACCTCCATCTCACCGTTGGCAAACCACCGCTCATTCGCAAGGACGGCGTTCTCCGTGAACTCGAGGTGCCCGAGCTAACCGCCGAATCCTGCCGCCACACCATTCTCGGTCTCCTGACCGAACGCCAACGCGCTCAGCTGGAAAAGGATCTCGAACTGGACTTCGCTCTGGCCATCGACAAGGTGGGCCGCTTCCGCGGCAACGCCCATTTCAACCGGGGCACGTTGCAGGCGGCCTTCCGCCTCATCGCGGATCAGGTGCCCACCATGATGGAACTCGGCCACCGGCCCAGCCTGCTCAATCTCTGCGATCTCCGGGAAGGTCTCATCCTGGTGACCGGCGTCACCGGCTCGGGAAAGAGCACCACCCTGGCCGCCATGGTCGAGTACATCAGCCGCCGCCGTTCGGGCGTCATCATCTCCATCGAAGATCCGATCGAGTACGTCTTCACTCATGGCCGTTCCATCGTCAAGCAGCGCGAACTCGGCCCCGACACTCACAGTTTTTCCATCGCCCTGCGTCAGTCTCTCCGTCAGGATCCCGATGTCATTCTGGTCAGTGAGCTACGCGATCTCGAGACCATCCGCACGGCCATCACCGCGGCGGAAACCGGGCATCTGGTCATCAGCACCTTGCACACCATTGATGCCGCCAAGACCCTCGACCGTTTGATCGACGTCTTCCCGGGCGACCAGCAGCCGCAGATCATCGCCCAGCTCGCCAACGCCCTCAAAGCGGTCGTTTCCCAGCGCCTCCTTCCCCACGCCCAGGACGGCGAGGCGCGCGTCCTGGCCACCGAGATCATGATTATGAATCACGCCATCCGCTCCGTGCTCCGCAGCCGGAAGTTCGAGCAAATCCCCGGGCTCATGCAGATCGCTTCCAATGAGGGCATGCATACCCTGGACGAAATCCTCGCCGAACTCGTCCTGGAAGGAAGGGTCAAGATGGACGAGGCGATGGCTCACGCGAGAGATCCGCAAGTCCTGCAATCGCGCGTGACGCCCGCCCTCGATCGAAGACGGCTCGGGTAGTGCGAGCGGAAGTCGCTCTTGATCAGCCCGGAACTCTCAAACGGAAATAGCGGGTGACGGCCCCAATAGGTTCAGCGTCCGGCACGCGATAGATTCCGGGTTGCTCGAGTTCCACCGCTTCCCATCGCCGCAGGTCGCACGACTGTTCAAGCTGCACCGTGCCCATATCGGTGGGCCACGAAAGCAGCGTGGATTCCGCGCGGCGCGAAACCGTGATTTCCGGCAGGGCCTCGATCTTCCCCGGCCCCAGTGAGATCACATAAACGTAGCCGGGATGCTGGTGATCCGTGGGGCTCGTCGCTCCCACGGCGATCTCCGACACGCCATCTCCGTTCAGATCGCCAATCGCCGCCAGCGATTCTCCAAAACGATCGCGGCGCACTTCTCCCACGAGGCGCGTGACAGTTTCGCCGTCTCTCCCTGACAATATCTCCACATACCCATCCTCTCCATTGTCGAGGCTGTAGGCGTTCACGGCGACATCGCCCACACCGTCGCCATTCACGTCGCCGACCGCCGTGGCGCCGGGTTCGCCGAAGCGAAACCCGGGCCGAAGATCGGACACCCAGTGAGCCGATTCGCGATTCGGAGAGAACAGACCGAGCTTGAGGTCGACGACGAGAAATGACCGGAAGTTGTGGATGAGGGCGGTCGGGGCATCATGAAGAGTTCAACCATTTACCAAAACAACTGAACTCCAATGAAAACCACCAACCACCCCACCGAATCCGCATCTATCCTCGGCCAGGAAGGAGCAAGCACCGTCTGCCAGAACGCCCTTGAGGCCACCCTGCGACAAGGAGCCCAAGTGCTTCTTCAGGCCGCCATCGACAACGAAGTCTCCGACTACATTCAAGCCCATCAACATCAGCGTGATGACCAGGGTCATCGCCAAGTCGTTCGCAACGGCCATCTTCCTCAGCGACAACTTCAGACTGGAATAGGAAACGTTTCTGTTCGGCAGCCCAGGATCAATGATCGCCGATCAGGCCAGCGGTTCACCAGCGCCATCCTTCCGCCGTACCTACGCCGAGTCGCTTCACTGGACAACCTCATCCCGGCACTCTACCTGCGAGGAATCTCAACCTCCGAGATGAGTCGAGCCTTAGAGCCGATCCTCGGTGAGAACGCATCGGGTCTTTCTGCAGCCAACATCGTTCGACGAGGAAGAGCAATGGGAGAAAGAACGCGAGCAATGGAGCGAGCGTGACCTCAGCGACAAGGAATACGTCTATCTCTGGGCCGACGGGATCTACTTCCATGTCAGGCTCAATGACGACCGCCCATGTGTTCTCGTAATCGTCGGCTCCTTACCCGATGGAACCAAGGAATTGGTAACCATCAGCGATGGAGAACGAGAGAGCAAGCTGTCCTGGAAAAATGTGCTCAGAGACCTCAAGAAACGAGGATTGAAAATCCCTCCGAAACTGAGTATCGCCGATGGAGCTCTCGGGTTCTGGAGTGCCTTGGAAGAGGAGTACCCGACAAGCAAACAGCAACGATGTTGGGTGCACAAGACAGCCAACATCCTCGACAAGCTGCCCAAGAAAGTGCAGCCCCTTGCCAAGGAACGCATCCATGAGATCTACATGACGGAAACAAAGAAGGCCGCCTTGGAGGCCTATGACGAGTTCTTCACGCTCTACGAAGCCAAGTATCCGAAAGCGTGCGCCTGCCTGAAGAAAGACAAGGACACGTTACTGACCTTCTACGACTTTCCAGCAGAACACTGGAGACACATCCGGACGACAAATCCGATTGAGTCGACGTTTGCCACGGTCCGCCATCGGACTCGACAAACCAAAGGGTGCGGATCGAGGAAAGCAACCCTTTCAATGGTCTACAAGCTCGGCCTGGAAGCCGAGAAAGGCTGGCGTCGACTCAACGGGTATCGTCAACTTGACAAAGTCGTGCAAGGAATCATCTTCGTGGACGGCATCGAGCAGCAAGCCGCTGCCTAACCCGTCATCGAACTTCGAATGGTGTTCCGGTAGCTGCCCTCATCCACAACTTCCGGTCATTTCTCGCGGAGGACCGTCTCATGTTCACCCGTGCTGAAAACCATCAGTTCCGGCACACCGTCGGCATTGAGATCTCCCACGGGCACTGGATCGGAGATGAAGTGGCATCCACATCCCGGATGGTGTCTGTGATTGAACAAAGAATCGCGGACCCCGCTAGACGGTCCCCGTCGTGAAGAAAGGTTCCTCGTCAAAGGGATAGCGGCCAAACCGTCCGCGTGCGCTCCCCGATATCATCTTTTTTAAGGGT
>CBDBEZ010000015.1:0-16655 GCA_965204485.1 Verrucomicrobiales bacterium | reverse complement strand
CTACTCTTTCTACTCAAGCAAGGAGATCGACGATCACGGCGGCGAGACCATCCGGGTCCCATTGCGCACCGAATCAATCTACACGGCGAAAATGCCCGAGGAGCGTTTCACCTCCTTCAAAGATGAAAACCGGCGGGTCATCACGGCCTTCCATGAGCGCATTTTGCCGGAGGAGGGCGTGATCAAGCTGCTTATCATGGGCGGTGCCTCCTCGCTGCGAACCCACGCCCGAGAAAGTCAACTTTATGACAATTACGACTGGCTTCTGGACTTCTACCACGCCAGCGAGCACCTCTCTTCGCTGTCCGAGGCGCTCCTTGGAGATGCCAAAGGCGGCAAAACGGCCAAGACGTGGTATGACAGGTGGCGGCGCAAACTGCGCGACGAAGAAGGAGCAATCAAAGGGTTGATCCGGTCTGCCAGGCTCCATCGGATCAAAAACCGACTACGAGGGGAAAGGCTTCGAAAAGCCGAACAAGAGATCGGCTTCTTCACCCGCAATCAGGAGATCATGAACCACGCCATCTACTACGCGATTGGTCTTCCGATAGGCAGCGGGCCGGTGGAAGCTGCCTGCAAGACCATCGTCAAGGCCCGGATGTGCCAAAGCGGCATGCGATGGAATCGGGAAAGCGGCGGCAACGTGCTCAATCTCCGCGTCATCGAGCAATCCGGCCAGTGGGACCAGGTGTGGCACCGCTACCAGGAAGAAGCTTGGGACCTGCGCGCCGCCTAAGGTGCAGGATTCGCGATTTCACCCAGCCAAACTGAATAAACTACACCCCATAGTTTCATAAATCGGGGCAAGAATCCCAAGAAAATAGTGGCAGGGGCCTTTGGGATAAGGTTGATTTGGAATCTACCAAAACACCAAACACTTCAACCCAAAAGCCACCTACAGTGAGAGTAGCGAGAAATGACCGGAAGTTGTGGATGAGGGCGGTCGGGGCATCATGAAGAGTTCAACCATTTACCAAAACAACTGAACTCCAATGAAAACCATCAACCACCCCACCGAATCAGCATCTATCCTTCGCCAGGAAGGAGCAAGCACCGTCTGCCAGAACGCCCTTGAGGCCACCCTGCGACAAGGAGCCCAAGTGCTTCTTCAGGCCGCCATCGACAACGAAGTCTCCGACTACATTCAAGCCCATCAACATCAGCGTGATGACCAGGGTCATCGCCAAGTCGTTCGCAACGGCCATCTTCCTCAGCGACAACTTCAGACTGGAATAGGAAACGTTTCTGTTCGGCAGCCCAGGATCAATGATCACCGATTAGGCCACCGATTCACGAGCGCCATCCTCCCGCCTTACCTCCGCCGAGTCGCTTCGCTGGACAACCTCATCCCGGCACTCTACCTGCGAGGAATCTCAACCTCCGAGATGAGTCGAGCCTTAGAGCCGATCCTCGGTGAGAACGCATCGGGTCTTTCTGCAGCCAACATCGTTCGACGAGGAAGAGCAATGGGAGAAAGAACGCGAGCAATGGAGCAAGCGTGACCTCAGCGACAAGGAATACGTCTATCTCTGGGCCGACGGGATCTACTTCAATGTCAGGCTCAATGACGACCGCCCATGTGTTCTCGTAATCGTCGGCTCCTTACCCGATGGAACCAAGGAATTGGTAACCATCAGCGATGGAGAACGAGAGAGCAAACTGTCCTGGAAAAATGTGCTCAGAGATCTCGAGAAACGAGGATTGAAGATCCCTCCGAAACTGAGTATCGCCGATGGAGCTCTCGGGTTCTGGAGCGCCTTGGAAGAGGAATATCCGACAAGCAAACAGCAACGATGTTGGGTGCACAAGACAGCCAACATCCTCGACAAGCTGCCGAAGAAAGCGCAGCCCCTTGCCAAGGAACGCATCCATGAAATCTACATGGCGGAAACAAAGAAAGCCGCCTTGGAAGCCTATGACGCAGCGATTCCGTAAGACGGCGTCGGAAAGAGTCGTAATGGCCTGAATTGGTGGGTGTTGAGCGTGTTGAAGCTGGCGCTAGGAGGGCGAACAGTTTCGTGTGGCGGTTCTCGGGCGAATTTCGGAGGGCTCGAGCCGCGAAATGGATCCCCCTGTCGGCAATAGGTAACAGGGAGCCAGACCGCTCCGATGGCGGACGTGAACCCAAGGTTACCGAGAGCGCAGGGCGGGCGTTCCTCAGCCCGGAGCCGGTGGCGGCCACCATCGATCCTCTCGCATGGAGGCGGCGATTTGACGGGCAAAATAGATGGCCGTGTGTCCACGGCGTATCTCTGGCTTCAAGTTGCGCTTGTGGAAGCAGTGGAACACGGCGTGGGCCATGAACATGATCAGCCACAGAACGAGAATGGAATTGGGATGATGATAATAGCAATGACCGGAATGCCAGCGGGAGCAGAGTTCGTTAAAGCCTTCGTTTTCGACCTTCCAACGGTCGTGCCCGAAATGGAAGATGGTCTTGGCATCGGCCATTGAGCGGGGCATGGTCGTCGCCCGCCACCAGTGGCTATCGATGGGAGTCTCGACCCAATCCCCAGCGACGCGCTCGCGACGGATGCCAGTCTCATGGGAATGAACAACGCGAAGAGGAGTGTGAATGGATTCAGTGCAGAAGCCCTCAGCCTCTTGTAAATGAACGTGCCGCGCGGGCTTGCCCGGTGCAGCCGGAGTCTCAAATGATTCTGGTTCTTGCTCCTCAAGGGGCAGGAGCGTGCGGGCTTCGGACAATAGCTCAGGCTGATTATCCTTGAGTACGGCAACAAGGTATTTGCCGTGGTCTTCAAGAAGATTGATCACGGAGGGACGCAGGTAGAGCGCATCGGCAGTGAGCACGTCAAAGCAGCGTGGGTGGTCCTTAAGGACGCGAGTTATCAGCCGTATAGCCGCAGCGACTTCGTCGTCTCCAGGATCTCCGTCTTCACCAGGCTCAAGCATTTCCACGTCGAGAAGCAATTGAAAAGCCTCACAGATAATCTGAAACGCGACCAAGCGGTGGTAGAACTGTGTTTTGACCTCGTCTCCGACGGCGATCCGGCGTTGGAGACACTTTGGACAACAACGTTTGTAGCTACAGTGAGTTTCGTGACCATCGACGGCGGCAAGCATCCAACCGCGCTGTGGGGCAAGGATTTTGTTGCGTTTGAGGCAGAAGTAAATGTGTCCGAGACACCCTCGCACACTGTCAGGCTCGATGCGCTCGGAGACATACGCCAGTTCGTCGGCGCTGGGCAAACGGTGATTACCGAGCCAACGGGTCCAGCTGCTCTTGTTCCGGTGTTGCTCGAGTTCGTTGAAGCTTGGTAACCGGCAGCAGAACATGGCGAAGAATGCTGCCGGGAAAACTCGAGTGGGAATCTGTGGTTTGGGACGAGAGTCACGCACCCGCAGCCTCCACTGTTGGCGGAGGCTGAAAATCTTGTCCGCGTAAGTTAGTAGTCGCGTGAGAATGGTCGCTTCTTTTTTGGTGGAGAATTGCGCCCGGACTTGGCTTTGCCGGCTGATTTCTTACCGGTCTTGCCCTTCTTCTTGGCGGAGCTACTCGCCGCTCTGGCCTTGGTTTTTGCCTCCTCGAGTCGGAGGCGCCCCTGCTCGTCGAGGGCTTCCAGCAGAGCATTCGCCTTCTGGAAATCATCGATCCAGCGTCTCGCCTGAGCTTCCAACGGTCTGGGGACGTGCAGCATGGTGGTCTTGCCCTTGCGAGTCTGACCGATGGCCAAGGAGCGATGGCGCAAGGAGTCGTCGGAAGCGCAACGGCAAGTGGGCTTGCCGCATTTACGAGAGAGTTCGATGGGCGAGCCGTGAAGGAAGCCTTCGGCCTGGTCGAGGAGCTGGCGGAGGCGGCTGCAAATCTGGCGTTCGGTGGGGGGCAGGGAGTTTCTGCTTGGCATGAAGGTCGGCTCGTTCGGCGCACTGTAATATAAGACTATTACAGAAACAAGCTTAAAAAAGATGAAATAACGAATGCGAATTTGCCATGGGGTCAAAAATGGGCGCTGCCGATCCGAATTACCCAAAAATACAGGGCTTGAGCCGCCTCAGCCGCCTATCTTACGGAATCGCTGCCTATGACGAGTTTCTCAAGCTCTACGAAGCCAAGTATCCGAAAGCGTGCGCCTGCCTGAAGAAAGACAAGGAAACTCTACTAACGTTCTACGACTTTCCAGCCGAGCACTGGAGACACATCCGGACGACAAACCCGATTGAGTCGACGTTTGCCACGGTCCGCCATCGGACTCGACAAACCAAAGGGTGCGGATCGAGGAAAGCAACCCTTTCAATGGTCTACAAGCTCGGCCTGGAAGCCGGGAAAGGCTGGCGTCGACTGAACGGATATCGTCAACTTGACAAAGTCGTGCAAGGAATCATCTTCGTGGACGGCATCGAGCAGCAAACCGCTGCCTAACCCATGATCGAACTTCGAATGGTGTTCCGACCGCCCTCATCCACAACTTCCGGTCATTTCTCGAGAGTAGCACGACGTACGATTAATGCAAAGTCCAGAACGATTCCGGCAATCAAACTTGAAGATCAAGAACTGACCTCTTTCGGCGGTCTCGTTATCTTTCAGAAGCTCTTTCAGGAATTGGATCTGGAGGGGAAGCTTCAGCAGTGCTTTGGTCCACTGGATCGGCGCATGTCCCGCTTCTACAAGTTCCACAAGGTTTTCATGTGTCTTATTGTGCATCTTATACTGGGCTACCGGATGCTTCGCGATTTGGACTACTACCGAGATGATCCCCTTGTACGACAGGTTTTGGGGATGCACCAATTGCCCAGTGTCCCAACGATGAGCCGGATGTTGGGAGAGGTCGATTGTCAAAGCCTTGAGAGGATGAGGGAGATGAATCATTTCGTTTGCCTGTCGCGACTTCAGGAGGAGGGAATCAAACGCATCACGCTTGATTTGGACGGAAGCGTGCAGAGCACGAGTCGCCATGCGGAAGGGACGGCTGTGGGATTTAACAAGAAGAAAAAAGGCGAGCGCAGTTATTATCCGCTGCTCGCGACGATCGCTCAAACCGGACAAATCTTCGACTTCCTTCATCGAAGTGGCAACGTCCATGACTCCAATGGCGCGGTGGAGTTCCTCCGTTCCTGCGTGGAGAAGATTCGCAAGGTGCTGCCTGATGTGCAGATCGAGTTGCGCGCCGACAGCGCGTTTTTCAGCGATCAGATGGTTTCAGAGGCAAAGACCCTGGGCCTGGAATATACGTTCTCGGTGCCTTTCGAGCGGCTTGTGGAACTCAAGGGCATCATTGAGAAGCGCCGTCGCTGGTCCCGAACCCGAGGCGGAGAGGGAAAGATTCATCACTTCGAAATCCGCTGGAAGCCAAAAAGTTGGGCGCGCAAAGCGCGCATTTTGTGCATTTGAACCATGAGGCGCACTCAGCGCAAAGGACCGCTCCAACTGGATCTTTTCGAACCAGTCGAGGAGAACTATGAATACGAGGCGATCATCACCAACAAGACAAACACGGCCGCTCATGTGGTGAAATTTCATGAAGGGCGTGGCTCTCAGGAGAAGATTTTTGGCGAAGCCAAGAGCCAGGCCCAGATGGACTATATTCCGGCCAAGCGACGTGCCGCCAACGAAGCTTTCCTTTTGGCCAGTATCCTCACCCACAATCTCACACGCGCGTTCAGGATCTGCAAATGCCCCAGATGGCGCACCCCCGCCTCTTTGGAATCCAGCGCCGCGATCGTCGCCGACTCCTCAGAGAACCGGCCCTCGTTTCGTCGTGTCAGGATATCGGGTTCAGGACTTGCGCACGCGGTAGAAGCGTTGCGCCTCTCCACGCGCCGAGCGATCGACAAAAACCGCGCGCTCCTCCGCGCCGGCCACCACTCCTTCCGGGGGATCCACCGAGGTCCAGTTGACCAGATCCTCCGTCGATTCGACCACGAAGACTGATCCCGAGGCCGCCGCCCAGGACAAACGAATCCCCCCGTTGCGAGTGCGACCAATGCGGGGAACAAGCCCCGGTTCCCTCCCACCGGGGCGCGCCGTTTCCCTTCTCTCCTCGACGAGCGACCAGTTGTCGAAGTAGAGCCAATTCGAGCCCGGATTGTCGGGTTCAGAGATTTCCCATTCAACTGCCACATCACCCAGATTGCGCGTCTCCGGGCTCACGGTGAAGGGCGCCTCTCGAAAGAGGGAAATGTCATCCAGCCCCGCCGACCACACGTTCTCTGTGTAATCGATCGTCAACGAGAGCCGGTAACGCGTGGCGTGGTCGAAGCCGAGGGAGAGATCGTGAAATGTATCACTATCATAACGCCAGATTCCAAAGGCATCCTCGGAGTTGTCAAAAACCACGCTGCCCAGCAGATCATTTTCCTGGTTGAAGATGGAAAAATAAAAGCTGTCGAAACCGCCCACATCAGAATCAATGACGGCCATGTCGGCCGAGAAACGGATCAAGCTGTCGTTGGCCAGAGGATCGATGTTGACCGGTCGCCACAAGATCACCACCTCGGTCCCCGACTCAGGGATGTTGTACCCGATCGTCCCACTGCGATTGCCATCCTCGAAGACATCATCGACGGTCCCATGGAGACCCAGATCCGGCTGAGAACTTCGCCAGCCATCGTTGCCCACCAGGGTGTCATCACCGGCTTCGAATTCGGAAAAATCAGTCTCGTAGAGCACGGATTCGACCGCCGAGGCCATTCCGGAGCATCCAATGAGACCGAGCAGGAGGGAGACAGAGAGAGACGTTCTCGTGGACATGATCCTCTTAGGACGGGGCCGGGCCGCGAATATTCATCTTCGTCTGAGGACGATCCCCGGCCGCTCCTCTTACCTCTTAGGAACTGCGCAAAAATAAGGTGAACATTTACTTCGAGGGTTTGATTGTGTAATTCCATGAGCCGTGTGTTTCGTGCCTTTCCAGTTTTACGGCGGCCAGTTCCTCGTCCGTCACTTTGATCCCCGTCTCGTAGCTTTTGGTATCGAGCCTGGCCCTGACCTTCAGGCCTCCCTTCGTCGTTGTGCTTCCAATCAACTCGACGATCGTCTGCAGGGTTGCCAGTGGCTCGCCTTGCCAGTTCTGGGTGACGTAGCTGAAGAGACGGTGCTCGATCTTGTTCCACTTGCTTGTCCCCGGCGGGAAGTGGCAGACGACCAACTTCAGCCCGGTCTCGTTCGCCAACTCCTGGAGCGAAAGCTTCCAAAGCCGCGAGCGGTGGCTGTTGCTCCCACCGCCATCGGCGGTGATTAGCAGCCGACGGGCGTGGGGGAACCGCGCAGAGCCCATTTCCGTCCACCACAACAGGATGCTGCGGGTCGCGAATTGGGCCGTATCATGGTCGATTCCGACGCTAACCCAGCCCTGGTTGTTGAGCATATCGTAAACGCCGTAGGGGATTGCCTTGCCCAGGTCCTTGTCCTTGAAGTCATGCACGCGGACTTGCTCAGGGTTGTCTTTCGGCCTCCACTGCCTCCCGGCGTTCTTGAAATCGCCCACCAACTCCTTCTTCTTGGTGTCCACTGAGATTGCTGGCTGGCCGCAATGTTGGAAGCGACGCACCTGATCGTTGATGTATTCGAACTGCCTGTTGCGGTCCGGGTGCTGTGCCCCTTCGCAGGTCTTGCGATTTGCCAGCAAACTATAGCCGGCCTTGCGCAGCAACGCGGCAACAGTACGCGCACCTACCGGGTGGTTCTGAGATGTGAGTTCCCTGGCAAGCCTCTGAGTGCTCTTCAATGTCCAGCGCAATGGGGATTGAGGGTCGCCTCTACTGAGAGGATCAACTAGCCGCTCAAGAGCCCCAAGCAGTTCCGGATCGGTCTCGGTCACCGGCTTGCGCCCGCCCCCAAGCCGACGGATGCGTCCGTCGGCTTCGGGTGCCGTGTAGTCGCCGCGCCGTAACTGCTTGATGCCCTCAGTGATCGTCGTCCGCGACATCGATGTCGCAAGAGAAACTGCGGATACGCCGCCCCAACCCAATTCCATGGCCGCCGCCGCCGCCCAACACCTCCGAGCCCGCTCGTCCATGAGGTGGCTCAGGGAATCGAACTTCCGGCGAATGCTTTCGACAACGGAACTGTCAGGCATGGCACTGACAGTAACATAGAAATAAGGTTGAGAAACCTTAAATTGTTCATTTTATTTTTGCGCCATTCCTTATTGTCGCGGAGGCACCGTCTCCTGCACGAGGGCACCGTGTCCCTCGCTCATCACGAGAATGCCGAACCGCTGGGCCTGATCCAATTCGTCCGTATTGAGGCTCGCGTAGTCGAAGCGGCCCCGCAAATCGGTGTAACCATCCTTGTAAAACTTGGGCTGGCCGTCGAGATCGGCATAGACCTTGACGTAGACCTTCCCGAGAGGCCGATCCGAACCCTGTTCCGTCACCCGCAATTGGCCCCGCTGAGCCGCCACCTGGACATTCAGGCGATTCGAGTAATAGGCCGTCGATTTGCGGATCCCCGCTCCCACCACCTCCACCAGCACATTCTCGCCCTCGAACTCCGCCGGCAGGCTCAGTGCCAGACTCTCCCCTGCTGGATTGAGCGCGTGACGCTCGACTCGATTTGGCTTGATCATGCTGAATCGTGCGTTGTCAGAGTTCATGAAGGGATTGGTGCTGAAGAGAAACTCCAGATCCATGCGATAGTAGTTCACCTGAATCTCCTCCAGATTCCGGTAGAGAAGATCGATCTTTCGGTTCTCCACTTTGAAAGTGAAGCTGGGTTCCGTCAGGGCAGCCTTGGCGGCTTCCTCACCGTCCGCATCCGCCATGGCGGCCCCGGGCCTCTCGATCTCCTTGAGATGTCGAAGGATTTCGGAAAAGCGTTCTCTCCACCGATCAACCGGGTGATCCTGATAAGCCTGCGCCACCGAACGCGCCGTGGAAAGGTCTTCGCGGTAAAACGCCAGGTAAGCCCGAAGATAGTCATGCTGCAACTGGGTCGGCAGGGCCTCCGCCTCCACCCGCTCGTGCAGTGCCAAGGCCTCTTCCACGCGATCTTGCAGCAAGAGATAAATGACCACGCTCAGGCAATCCTCGTCATCGAGATGACGGCGCTGGCTCAGGATGCGCATCAAGTGCTCGTACTGCTGGTGAAAGCGCTCGTTGAAGATCTCCCGGGTTCCTCCCAGACGATAGCGCCTCGCATTGACCAAGGGACTGTACTCCAGATGCTGATAGCTCCGGCGCTCGATCGGGTCGATGGTGATCAAAGAACTCTCCAGGGCATCCCCCACCCGCGCCAGAAAGGCGTCGGCATGGTGGAGATAGTCCCGCAAGGCCTCCCGATGATGATGATAGAGCGCGTAGCGATAGAGTGAACCGCTGTAGTGATGCCGCGCCTGGAGGAGATCGATGACCTTAAGAAAGAACGGTTCGCTCTCCCGGCAACGCCAGGCGATCCGGCTGAGGTCCGTTCGTCGCAGATTGTGCTCGCTCAAATAGGTGAGCACCTCCTCCTCGCTTCCCCATTGCGAAAGATAGGCCCAGGAAGAGGTGTCGGACGTCGACAGCTCATCGACCACCCGAAACGTGAAGGGATCGGCAAACCCCACGACATCCTCACCCTTGGCCACGTGCACCGGATACTGCGAGTAGTCACCCGGCTTGAGAAAATAGAAAAAAGTCTCCTGCGTATGGGTTTGATAGGGTTCCAATTGGATCGTGCGGTTCTCCGTGACCTTGCTGCCCTTGACCGGAATCGCTCCCACCGGGATCTGCTGAAGCAGTTCCAACCGCTGCCGGGAGGAAGTGGGATTGGTCACGACCACGTGAGCCCCGTAAACTTCGCCGACCAGGAACTCATCGGTCACGAACCGGTCCCGTCGCTCGCCGTTGATCTCTTCATACCGCTCCCCATTTCGGAAGAAATGCTGGCTCACGAGGAGTTCACCTCCTGGGCCGCCGGCCGCAGCCTCGCTCACTTCCTTGTGATAGAGAACGGCAGGCGCCGACGGCTTGAGGGTCACCGCACCATCCTCCAGGACCGCTTGCCCCTCGCCACCTTCTGATTGGAAAGGCAATTCCAGCACGGCCAGCGCCAGCAACATCTCGGTCGAATTGCCGGCCGCCTCCGCCAGATGTGGAGACACGAAGGGCTTCCCATCCTCCCGCACGGCAAAGTCCCTCCAGAATTTGTTCACGGGAACCAAATCCGCGTTCTGCTCTTCGATCCTCACATGATGATAATAGTTCTCCGCCCATTCCTTGGTGGACTCCATCTGACGGAAGAACCCAGTCTGTTTCCGACGCGCCAGACGGTCATCGGCCAGCATTCCATCGGCCAGCATCGTCTCGGAAGTGACTTCCTTGTCCGCCACTTCGCCCTCGGCCCACCCGGTCATGACCCCAAAACGGGCCTGGTTTCCTCCCCGGCGACCTCGCATCGACCGACCCAGGCCGCTGAGGCCCCGATCCGCTTGACCCTCGGCCAGCCCCTCGAGCACGGTGCCTCCCAAGGCCACGTCGAAATCCACCACCCCCAGCTGCATCTCGATCGGCAAGGTCTCCAGCGCCTCCCGCACATCACGCGTGATCGACCTCCGCTGCTCCGGCAGGCGATCCGCCAGCAGCACTCGCTCGACCACATTCAATCGGGCATAATGCCAGGGATCCAGGTAAGCACTCACATCCTCATCCAACAGATAGTGATCCATGAAAGTGCGATGAGCCTTGTTGGCCAGGTAGGGCAGCACCACCACAGTGAAGAATTCCGGGTCTTTCCTCTGCAGAAAGAAATTCAACTCGTGCGAGGCGTACTGAGAATAGAGCGCTCGCTTCCTGGAAATCTCCAAGTCCGGCCAATCGAGGAGAAAGGCGAATTCTTCCAGAGTCGAATCCCCGCCACTCAGGGTCCGGTAAAGGCGGAAGACGCTGGCCAGGGAATCGTAAACCTCAAATTGCGCACTCGCGGCGTCCTCGATGACAAAGGGCTCATCCGGCGACAACACGGTCACCCGATCGCGCTGCGTGAAATGCCGCTTCGGATTCAATCCCTCTTTCAGTCTGACATTCACCTTGGCAATCTCCTTGGGCGGAAGCGCCACGTGCCTTTCCACCGCCGTGGAGGAATCCACCACCAAGACGCGGACGTGGCTGGCGTCTCCCAGGTCTTTCAGTTTCACCCTGACTTCACCATCGTCTCCAGGCGCCAGGTTGTAGAGGGCCAGGCCGGGCTGCGCCAGGAACTCAAGGAAATGAGGATCTTGTTGGCCGGCAAAGCCCTCGTCAGCGACTGCAGCGGCCCGGGAAGCCGGACGCGCCGCAGCGGCTGGTTCCGCGCCATCCGCCACCATCCCCCAGGCCTGACCGTCCTTGGCCTCGCTCTTGCTCGTCTCGGTGTCCCTCAGCTCCCAGAGGTTGAGCAACAATCCAGGCCGCTCCAGCATGTTGCCCGGATACTTCGTGGCGTAACGTCGCTCAATGATGTAGCGGTACTCGTCCCCAATCATTCTGCCAGAAACATAAAGATTCTTCGCCCAGGCCGGTCTTCCCAACATGGGTCTCCCGGGTTCAACGCCCCCCAACTGGCTCAGGACATCGAAGGGCGGCAGAAACCTCGAGGCCAGGAGATGAATTCGCGCGAAGGGATCGTGGTCCGTCAGGCGAATAACCAACTCCTCGCCCTCCACGCGCGGTGACGCCAGGCGCATCGCCGCTCCGGGAAGCTTCTCAACGTTCCGGTTGGTGGAAAGCACTAAGCCGTGAGCTTCTTGGCCCTCCGCCACCCGCAGAGTGATGCCATGATTGGCCCTGCGCAAAAAAAGTTGATAGTCGCCGGGCGGCAAGCCTTTGACGGTCAAAACGCCCTCCGCCACCGAAACCAAACGGCCGAAATCCCTCACGTAACCCCCATAAGCAGTCTCCAGGAGCGAGACGGGCATCTCGCTGGCCGCGCCCACCACCGGGACCTGAATCACGTCGCCCACGTGCACATGAATCGTGTCAGGGTAGACGCGGCGATCTTCCGGCAACACCCAGCGATAACGACGCCCGTTGGGAGCGGTCGCCGTCACCCGATAAAGGCCTTCCATTGCCCCCAAAGCGATCGTTCCCGTCTCATCGGTCCTCAAGGTCGTCAGCATGTCTGTCCGAAAATCGTCGCGGCGCAGGTTCAAATTCACTGCCATGTTCGGCAAGGGCTCACCCGAGCGCCCGAGCAACTGGATCTGGTATCCACCCTCCACTTTGCGCAGGAAAAGATCGGCCACCGCCTCGGTCGTCGCCATTTCGTTGATCTTGAGCGCCTCCGAAGCCGAAAGCGCCTTCTCCTCGCCCTGACTGAGATTCTCCACCTTCGCCGCCAGCGCGAACTCGAGCGTTGCCAGGCGCTCCGGAACTCGAAAGCGATGCGTCGATTCTTTGTGCCGGTAGAGCTTGAAATCGCTCACCGTCGAGCTGGCCGCCACCCCGTCGAGATCGCGGGAGGTGATCGTCAGCCGCACTTCCTTGAGTAGCTCCACGTCGGCCGGAAACCCATTGAGCAGAAGCTGCGGACGCACCGCCAAAATGGCTTCCTCACCCGCCAAGAGCTGCTCCCGATCCACGTAAAACCCCGCCCGAAGCTCGTAGTGCTCCCCGTTCAAGTCCAGGTGCTCGAGCGAAGCGAAGCCGTGACCATCCTGCAACACGATTGGCTGCCGTCCTGGCTTGTTGGAAAAAGGTATGAAGATCTCTCCACCATCACCGGGGTCATAGCGTTTTCCCTGCATCCAGACAAAACCTTCAAGAAGAGACCGCCCCTGGTCGTCCAACAGCCGCAAGGCGTGACCCGCCTGGCTTGGCCGGGTCAGATACTGAACGCCGCCTCGCAGGATCATTGCCCGGCTACTTTCGCCGTTGCCGATGAACTCGAGCACCCAGGCCCCGCGACGCGCGTCCAACTGCGGGAAGTCGAAGCGTCGCTTGATTCGGAGAAACGGGCTCTCTTCGTAGTCAAAGGAAAGCTCCTCGTTGGCCACCAGACCATCGAGATTGAGATCGGTGTTCAGCGGTCGCTCGTTCTGGCGATAGTAATTCGGTGTGTTGATCTCGTAGATTTTCACAATGAGATTCCTCACGTTTTTCACATGGAGATCCAGCCGCACCATCTCACCCTCCGCAAAGCGGTCTTTGCAAGTCGGGTCAAACTCCATATCGACCCGCTCCCTCAAGGCCTGATAGGCAGCCGGCGAGAGCAGCGAAGACCACTTCTCCGAATCACCCACGCCCGCCACGATGTTGGCCTCCGCCCAAAGACTCTTGAGATACTCGTCCGTCAGGTAGGGCGCGAAATCCCCGTAATCGCTCGCCCCGGTCAGAAAATGCAAGAGGTAAGCGCGCTCCAATTCGGCATCGTCCCGGATCGGCTCAATTCCCGTGACCGAGGACGCGTCGAATCCAAGGTCCACCGGATGCCGCCACAGTTCCGTCGCCTCGGAGCGATAAACCGGGTTCACATGGCGCCCGGGACGCGGAAGCTTGAGATAGCTGACGAACCTCTGCCGATCATAAACTCCGCGCTCCCGGCCAAGCCGCAATCGCTCGTAGAGCAGACTCGCTTTCAAGGAGTTAGCCGGCCCCAGCCCCGAAACAAAGGCCCAGGCATCCTCGAGATACTTGAGCTTGGCCTCCCGGTCGCGGTTCAGGTCCACGTCGGCCCCTGGCCGCAACTTACGCAACTTCGTTATCACGAAGGTCTCGTTTTCTAACAAATCCGGGCGAGCGTCTTCCAGGGCATCCAACTGCTCGAGGAGCAATTGCCGATAGATCGGAAACTCGCCAAAACCCCCGCTCTCGCGCCGGCCCAGCTCCTTCGCCAGGGCACCCACCAGATGAGGGTAGTCCGGCCGCTCCAGCCTCCGCAGAACCTCGCGCTCTTGCGCCACCGACAGCTCCCACTCGTTCCAGTGCCGCATCAGCCAGTCGATCCCGGCCGCGCTGACCTCTCCCAGGCTTCCCGCATCTCGGAGCGATTCCCTGACGATGGCCTCCACCCGAATCAAATCCTGATCGAGGGCCGTGGCCAGGCCAGGATCCGTCTGGCGCCTTTCCCGCTGATCGTCAAAGGTGAGGTTCAACGCCCGCTTCAGATAGACCAAGGTCGCCTCCGGATCCGTTTCGTAACTCAGCAAAGCCTGACGATTATCCAGCATTTCCCGCTGGGCAGAACGCTCGATCCGCTTTTCCCATTGAGTCATCACCTCGCGATAACGTGCTCCGTCACCTTCATTTTGATAATGCAATGCATGGAAAAAATAATAATCTTCCGTGCCGGGAATCAGCTCCCGCAATACCTCGGAACGATCTTCCGCCAATGCGAAGCGCTCAATGAAACCGATCTCGTTGGCAATCGCCGTTGACAGACCCGAAGCGAGCAAGACCGCCAAGAGGAGGTTGAGGGTAGACGCGCGGAGGAGTGAACGGCCGGAAGGCTCTCTGAGGTTTCTTCGGGGAGTGTGACGTTTCATGATTCAGTGGATGTGGGTGGCGGCGGAGAGGTTGACGCAAATGCTGTGGCACGGGGCAGAGGCAGCCGTTTGCTTGGTCGTGGAAAACCGCTCACCCTCGCCGTTCTCTGACGAACCTGCAACGTAATCCCCGGTCGACCAAACGAAGGGCCACCCCCGAGTGTAACGACTCGGTCACCCAAGTGTTCTCAGAAAAAACTCCACACCGAGACCCACGAAATGGCGACCCGACGCGTCAGTGAAGCCGAGACCACAGGCATCTTACCAGCTCAAGCCGGCGCCGTGAGCGCTTGGCCATTGCAGGACGCGTCCAGCGCAGCCAGAAACGGCACCGCCTTCTTCGCCCACGTCTCGGCACCCGCATAGGCGCTCGCCCCCGATCCAAAACATTTCCGCAACATGGCGGTGTCGATGATCCCGGGGTTCAAGGCCGCGGCCGCCAGGCTCGGTGGAAGTTCCTGGGCCAGGGCCGCACTCAAGCCCTCGATCGCCCATTTGCTGGCACAGTAGGGCGCGACTTCGGGCGAAGTCGAACGCCCCCACCCCGAGCTGAGATTGATCACCACGCCACGACCGTTTCTCAGCATGGCCGGGAGGAAATGGCGGATCATCGACGCCACCCCTTTGATGTTGATATCGATCAAGTCCGAAAACTCCGCGGCGTCCACCTCCCAAAGGGGTGCGCTGGTGTTGATGATCGCCCCGTTGTTCAAGAGAAGATCAGGCGCTCCCAGCGTCTCCAAGGCCTCGGCGGCGAAACGCCTGACAGACTCCTCGGAGGCCAGATCCGCTCGGCACCAGAGATGCGGTTCACCGTACCGCGCCCCCAACTCCTCGAGGGCCGCCGCGTCACGGCCGCATCCCCCCACCGTCCATCCCCGCTCCACAAATTCCTCCGCCATGGCGCGCCCCAATCCGCGCGTCACCCCCGTGATGATCACCGTCTTGACATTCTTAGACATGTCTCCTCTTCTGCCGTTCAACGACCCGAAATGCAAGCCAAGCTCCGAGAGTTCTCCTCTCGCCAGGCCGCTAACCCAAGGATTCTCGAAGCAGTCCGAACACCTCCGTGGCACGCACCGGGCCGCCAACTCCACGCGCGGCCCCGCCTAACAGGACCGGCCAATCCGCTTCCTCTTCAGGCAGTCTTCCGTGCGAGCCCTTGACCAGCTCGGCCTCCAGCGGAATGAGATCCATCAACATGCGAAAACCCAGCTTCTTCTTGAGCAGGCACTTGGCCACCGCCACCCTGGGAAAACGCAAGGTCGGATCGAGGAAGAGTTCCACCGGGTCGTAGCCGGGTTTGCGATGAATGTCGACACAGCGGGCAAAGTCCGGGGCTCGCGCATCGTCCTGCCAGTAGTAGTAGGTGAACCAACTCCGCTCGTCAGCAATCAGCACGATATCGCCCGCCCGCGGATGATCCAGCCCCCAAGCAGCGCGCTCCTCGCCCCACAACACTTTCTCCACCCCATCGATTTCGGCGCAACGCTGGGCCACCGCCTCTCGCAAACCATCCTCGCGCACATACACATGGGCGACCTGATGATCCGCCACCGCAAAAGCCCTGCTGGCGCCAGCATCCAACAGCTCCAGGCCCAACTCCTCCTTGATGGCGATCCACCCCTCCTCTCGCAACACCCGGTTGATCGCCAGCGGACGATCGACCGGAGTGATGCCGTACTCCGAGAGCAGAGTGACCTCCACGTCGCGCTCTTGCAAGGTCGCCACCAGATTGCCGATCAGTGCGTCGACCTCGCGCAGATCCTTCGCCACCCGGCCGGGATCCGGGCCGTAACGCTGGAAATTGTAATCGAGGTGCGGCAGATAAACGAGTGAGAGATCCGGCTGATGCAGCTCCTCGACCCAGCGGCAAGCCTCGGCAATCCATTCCGAAGAGGGCAATCCAGCACCAGGCCCCCAAAACGTTCGGAAGGGAAAATCGCCCAAATCCGCCTTGATCGAATCGCGCATCCCCATGGGCTGCGTATAAATATCGAAGACCTTGCGCCCATCGGCCGGGTAGAGGGGCCGGGGAGTGATGCTGTAGTCAACGGTGCTGTACATGTTGTACCACCAAAAAAGTTTGGCGCAGGTAAAGTTTGGACGTGTTTCCCTGACGACTTCCCAGAGCTTCGCGCCACGCACGAGGTGGTTCGACTGCTTCCAGAATTGTACTTCCGCCAAGTCGCAGTCATACCAACCGTTGCCGACAATTCCATGCTCGCACGGCGCCCTGCCAGTCAGGTAGGTGGC
>CBDBEZ010000014.1:0-46090 GCA_965204485.1 Verrucomicrobiales bacterium | reverse complement strand
GGCGAACCCTGGAGATGTGGATGCGAGGCAAGGGACTGGGAGATTGCTCCCGGCAGTTGCTCAAGGAGGTGGCCACTGTGAGGAGTATGGATGTCGTGCTCCCAGTCCGGGGCGGGACAGAGATGCGCCTTCGCGTGGTCGCACGGCCCGACCGGCAAGTGGCAGAACTGCTGGCTCACCTGGGGCTGGAATTGCCGACACTTCCAAAACTGATCGAAAATGTA
Source organism: Verrucomicrobiales bacterium (assembly GCA_965204485.1). Classification (GTDB taxonomy): domain Bacteria; phylum Verrucomicrobiota; class Verrucomicrobiia; order Verrucomicrobiales; family DEV007; genus JAACDM01. The sequence continues at coordinate 45,866 of CBDBEZ010000014.1, read as the reverse complement.
GTCCCGAAAAGCGGAGGTCAGATTCGATGAAATCCTAGAAAACCAGGGATTTAAAGGATTTCGGTCTCCACAGCTGACGAACTTGGGCTAGCAAATTTCGATCGATCCGGGCGTCCTTGGCATGGGCGTGAACGAATTTGCTCCCGAATTCGCGGATGGCCTTGTCGATGTCCATTTGCATCCAGATCAGATGCGAAGGATCGAAATTGAGTCCGAAATGTTCGCTGGAAATCTCGTCGAACATGCGGCGCCAGATGGCCGGCGCGTAGGCGAGGTTCTTGCCGCTCGGCCACTCGTCGTCCGTGAAATACATGGGGCAGTTCTCGATGCCGATGCGGACGCCGTGGGGTTCGGCATGCTCGATGAGGGGCTTCCACACCTCAACGAATCACGGCCAGTTGCCGTCGATCGACTTGGCGGGATCTCGTCCGATGAAGGAGGTCACGACTTCCAGTCCCAGCTTGGGAGCGGCCACGATGACGCGGCGGAGGTGATCGATGGCCATCTGCGCTTCCTCGCGGTCGGCGGAAAGGGGGTTCGGGTAGTAGCCCAGGGCGCTGATGGACACGCCCGATTCCTTGACGAGGCCGGTGATTTCCGAGGCGTGGGATTCACTGAGGTCCGTCACGTCGATATGGGTCACTCTGGCATAGCGTCTCTCCGCCTTGCCCAGGGGCCAACACATCACTTCGACGCATTGGTAGCCCGTTTCCGAGGCGAAGGTGAGCACTTCGGGGAGATCGAGATCGGGAAGGATGGCGCTGACGAATCCGAGTTTCATGCTTCCCGATCATGGGGATGATTCGCGGGAAGGCAATCCTTCTCCTTCGCCGGGTTGTCCGGGAGGAATGCGGGGGCTCCGTGAGAGCGGACAGGGCGAGGAAAGCAGGTGACGACGAGGCCGTTTGGTGCGAGGCGTCCGCCGCATGAGCACTGCGGACGAGCAGCGGACGTCGGTGACGTCGATGGATCGGGAAGAATGGGTGGAGGCATTGAAAAGCCTGGGCCAACCCGCCTTTCGCGCCGATCAGTTGTTGCAGTGGATCTATCAAAAACGCGTGATGGAATTTGGGGAGATGACGAATCTCAGCGAGCGCTTGCGAGCGGAGCTGGAACAACGTTATGTGCCGCGGGAGCTGAGCCTGGTTAGGCGGCAGGGATCGGCGGACACCACCCAAAAGTTTCTCTACCGCCTGGCGGACGGGCGTTTCATCGAGTGCGTGCTCATTCCGGCCTCCCCGGCGCTCTACGGCTCCCGGTCGGACCGGCATACCTTGTGCGTCTCCAGCCAGGTCGGCTGTGCCTACGATTGCAAATTCTGTGCCAGCGGTCTGGCCGGTTTCACGCGCAACCTGACGAGCGGAGAGATCGTGGAACAGGTCTTACAGACCGAGGCCGAGGCCGCGGTGCGGGTGAACAATCTCGTGTTCATGGGAATGGGAGAGCCACTGGCAAACCTGCGCAATCTTCTCAAGGCTGTTCGGATCATCAACGCGCCCTGGGGCGTGGGCATTGGGGCTCGTCACATGACCGTGTCCACGAGCGGTTTGGCGCCGCAAATCCGGAAACTGGCCGAGCAGCCCTTACAGATTCGCCTGGCGGTCTCCCTGCACGGGGCCACCGACGAGGTGAGGGAACGCATCATGCCGGTGAATCGCCAGTATCCCCTGAGTCGCCTGTTCGAGAGCCTGGCCGATTACCGGCAACGCAAGAAGCAGCGCATCACCTTTGAGTACATCCTCATTGCCGGAGTCAACGACGACCTCTCGCAGGCCGAACGTTTGGCGGAGCACTGCCGGCGTCTGGAGGCGAAGGTGAATCTCATTCCTTACAACACGGTGGAGGGCCTGTCCTGGGAACGCCCGTCGGAGGCCCGGCAGGATGCCTTTCTCGCCGTTCTGAAGAGGGCGAAGATTCCCGCCACGCTGCGCCGGGAAAAAGGTCACGACATCGATGCGGCCTGTGGGCAGTTGCGTTTGAAGGAAGAGGAGCGAGCCGGCAACTTGGGTGGTTGACGGGCGACGGCGCAGGGACGGCTGATCTGTTAGTCAGTGCCCGCCGGTAGACGTCTCCGGCGCCGGCGACGCCAGAGTGGTGAAAGGGCGAGGGCCGCCAGAATCAGTCCACTGGGTTCCGGAACGGTGTTGGCACTGATGTATTGGTTGATCGCGGTGGTTTGATTGCCGGTGTAGTTGATCGCGGAGCCTTCGGGATTGCTTCCGTCGGCCATGAAGGTGAACCGTTGGTGCCGAGCAGGAGGAGCTTGCCGCTGTTGTCGATGAACGTCGGCCCTCCGGAATCTCCAGAGGCGAATTGCGTCTCGTAGAGGACATGATCTCCCGAAGTGTCCGGATCGTTGTAAAAAATCAACACGTCGTTGTCCGTGTTGCCGCTGAGTACGGCGACCCCGGAGAAATCGGGGTTCTCGACGTAGCCGGCGACCATGTTGCGCCCCACGGCTTGATCGCTCGCGTCGGTCGGGCTGGCGGGTGACAAGCCAAACAGGAAGGCGTTCTCGTCCTGGAAGATCCCCGCGTTGACGATGGTGTTATCGGTTCCGCTGAGGGCCGTTGTGGCGAAATCGTAGTGCGTGATGTTGCCGGGAAGATTCGAGTCCAGCACGGCAAGGAAAAGATCCGTGCTCCCGACCTGGGTGCCGGACTAAATCGTTCGCGTCACGGGGGTGGCCGAGGCGTCATTTCCGGGGAAGAAAGAGATGGCCCCGCTGGGGGAGAGATGGTTCGCCGAGATGATGACGTTGCGGCTGATGGCCGTGGCCCATCGCCCGGTGCTGGCCTGGCCCACACCGCTCAGGTCAAATCCCGACATGATGAACGTCCCGTCGTTGGTGAAACGATCGTTCGTGGCATTGGTGTAGCCGTCGATGATGATGTCGGCGGCGATCGGTTGAAGGCCGCCGAGGAGGACGAAGGTGACGGCGAGGGGGGGAGGCAAAGGGGGGAACGCTTGGGGGGAACGCTTGGGGGGAACGCTTGGGGGGAACGCTTGGGGGGCATAGGGGAATGGTAGATCCATCTGACTAGCATTGCCAGGAGAATCCGCCCCTCGCCCCTCAGCCGTCGTGGGGGCGAAACGTCGCCACGATGGGCCGGTGATCACTGGCCTGATACCAGGCGGGATCGGAGACGATGAAGCATTCCTTGGCGAGGATCTCGGAGCGCAATGCACGATTGACGAAGAGATAGTCGAAGCGGGAGTACTGATCGGCGTAACTCCAGAAATAGGTCCACCGATAGCCCAAGTCGTCGGCCAGCGAGAGATCCTGGAGGTATCCGAGGCTGCCTCGCCGGCCCTGGATTGCCTTGATCGACGGTGAGTCCGGCGTGTCGTTGAAGTCGCCAAAAAGGAGAACGTTGGTCTCGGGCGCCTCGCGCAGGATTGCGGTGACGTGTTGGCGCGTCAGGTGAGCTTCGTGCCGCCGGATCAGGGCTTGATCCGCCTGGGCAACGTCCCGTTTGGATTTGAGGTGCACGCCGAGAGCCCGCATTTGGTAGTCGGCGTGGACTTGAATGGTGGCGTCGAGGATGCCCCGGCGGAAGGGAAATCGGCGCGAGCCCAGGGGAAAGCTCAGAGCGGTTTGGTGCGCCGTGGCCGCGATGGGAAATCGGCTGAGCAAGGCGACGCGGCGATCGTCATCGAAGGCCTCTGCGAGGGTGGCATGGGGGAGGTCGAGTCCGGCTTCGTCCAGTCGGGATTGCAGATCGGCGAGATCTTGAGTGTCCCCGATTTCCACCAAGCCGAGAACGTCTGGCGAGGCTTTGAGAATGAGTTTGAGAACGCTTTGAATTTCGGGTTCCGGCTTGGGCGCGCGGTCACGCGGTTCCCCATCGACCCTTCGCGGCATGCGGAGGTAGTTCTTGACGTTGTAAGCCATGAACGTGACCTCGGCCGGGGGCGCGAGGGCGGGCGCGGAGGGTGGAAGGCCTGCCGCGTTCTCGCCGGCCTCGACGCCGACCAGGACACACAGACCGATGAGGGTCAGGGCGAGAGCCGGAGTTAGGCAGTGGCGGCGGCCCGGTCCCAGCCTTGGGAAACGCCTCCGATCAGCTGGGCTTGTTGAGATCGATCTCTTCCTGTGCCCGGGTGATTTCATCTTCGAACTCCTGGCGCGCTTTTTTGAACTCTCCCATGCTTTTGCCGAGGCCTCGAGCCAACTCGGGAAGCTTCTTGGCTCCAAAGAGGAGAAGGATGAGGACGAAAATCAGGATCCCCTCCTGGGGACCGAGGTTGAGGAATGAGAGGGTCGCGTGCATTTGGCCAGATTTTAGTTCTTCCATCCACCCATGCAATGGGTTCTTTTAGCCCTTCTTTTCGATGTCTTGCTTGGCGTCATCCTCGGCTTTGGCGACGTCCGCCTCGAAGTTTTCCCGGGCCTTTTTGAATTCTCCCATGCTCTTGCCCATCCCCCGCGCGAGTTCAGGCAGTTTCTTGGCGCCGAACAGGAGCATCAGGATGATCAAGATGATGAGGGTCTCTTGGGGTCCCAAGAACGCGAGGGTCGGCTGGATCATGGGTGAAAGCTAAGTGCTGAAGGGAGAGGGTGCAAAGGAAACTCGCGCCGTCGGGAATCGGATGGATAGGTAGGCTCGCCCCATGACGAGTGATCTCCCGATCGAAGAATTGCGCCCGGCGGTGACGCGGATCGCCGACCGTCCAGGAGTCTCTGTGGTGATCCAGGCGCCGCCCGGTTCGGGAAAGTCCACTCAGGTGCCGCAGATGCTGTTGGATGGCGGGATCGAGGGCGAGATCGTGGTGCTTCAGCCAAGGCGAATCGCGGCCCGAATGTTGGCCGCACGGGTGGCCCACGAGCGCAACGGTCGGCTGGGTGAGGAGATTGGTTACCAGGTCCGCCTCGAGCGCGTGGTGAGGCCGTCGACCCGGGTCTGTTACGTGACGGAGGGCGTGCTGCTCCGGAGGATGCTCAGCGACCCGACCCTCAAAAAGGTGGCTGCGGTGATTTTCGACGAATTCCATGAGCGGCATCTCGATGCCGACGTCGGACTGGCCCGTTGCCGCGAGCTGCAGGAAACCGATCGTCCGGATCTTCGATTGATCGTGATGTCGGCCACGCTGGACTCGGATCGGGTGAAGCGCTTCCTCGAGCCCTGCGAGGTGCTGGAGTCGGCTGGACGCACCCATCCCGTCGAGATTCGTTACCTGCCCCAGAGCCGGGACCGGCCGTTGTGGGAGAAAATCACGCGGGCGGCCCGTCAGGTGGCTCAGGAAGAGGGGATTCAGGGCCATTTTCTCCTCTTCTTGCCGGGAAGTTTTGAGATCCGCAAGACCGGGGAGTGTTTGAGGCGCGAGAAATGGACGCGCGGGGTGGAGATCCTGCCGCTTTACGGGGATCTGTCGCCGGTGCAGCAGGACGCGGCGGTGGCGCCGAGCGCGGCTCCCAAGGTCATCGTGGCCACGAATGTGGCCGAGACCTCGCTGACGATCGATGGGGTGCGGGTGGTGATCGATGGCGGGCTGGCGCGCATCCCGCGTTTCGATTCTGTGCGCGGGTTCAACACGCTCACGATCAGTTCGGTGTCCCGGGCCTCGACCGACCAGCGGGCGGGTCGCGCGGGACGGACGGCGCCGGGCATTTGCGTGCGGGTTTGGAGTGAGAGCGAACAGCGTGGGCGGCCTGCCCAGGAGACGCCTGAAATCCATCGGCTCGATCTGGCGGAGACCGTGCTCCATTTGAAGCGGATGGCACGGATCGACCTGGAGCGGTTCCGGTGGTTTGAGGCGCCTGAACCCCAGGCACTGGAGCGAGCCCTCGTCCTGTTGACGGCGCTGGGGGCGCTGGAACGGGAATCGGGGGAGCTTACCGGCATCGGACGGCGGATGGCGGATTTTCCCGTGAGCCCGCGTTATGCGCGGATGCTGGTGGAGGCGGAGCGTTTGGAGGGGGGAGAATGGTGGATTCCGGCCTGCCTGTTGGTCGCTCTGGCGCAAAGCCGACCCTTGTTCCCCAAGGGAAAGGCCGGGGCGGCCGTCCGCCAGCGCTTCATGGAGCCGGGCGACGAATCGGATTGGTGGCCCCTGATCCGGGCTTATCAAGTGGCGGCGAACGCCGGGTTCCGGACGGAGCGTTGCCGGGAACTCGGCATTCACGGTGTGGGGGCGCGCGAGGTTGACCGTCTCTTTCAGATGCTTCTCCGGCGAGGCGGCTACCGGGAAGTGCCCGCTCACTGGCCAGCCTTTTCGACGGAAGCGCTGACCTCTCATCTTGCTTCCCTCGTTTCCCGATCAGATCGCGGCGCGGCGAGGAGCGGGGAGCAAGGTGTTCGAGGTGACGGGTCAGCGCCGTGGCCAGTTGGGGCCGGAAAGTGTGATTGCCGGCGGTCATCGTCTGGTCGTGGCGGCGGAGATGACGGAGATCGAGGGACGTGAAGTCCAGGTCGTGTTGGGCTTGAACAGCGCGATCACCGAGGAGACCCTGACCGGTCATTTGCCGGGTCAAGTGAGTGAACGCGTGGAGGCTCGCTACGAGGCGAGCCTGCGACGGGTGATGGCGGAGAGCCGCCGTTCCTTTCGGGATTTGATGCTCGAGACGCGGCAGGCCGGTGAGCCTCCGGAGGGAGAAGCCGCCCAGTTGCTCGCGGAACAGGTGGCCGCGGGGAATTTGAAATTGAAACTCTGGAATCACGAAGTGGAGACTTGGCTGGGACGGGTTCGGGTAGTGCGGGAAGCGATGCCTAAACTGGAAATCCCCGAGTATACCGAAGAGGATCGGCTGCTCGTGCTGACGGAGGTCTGTCAGGGAGCGGTGACTTACAAGCAGATCAAAGATCGGCCGGTCATACCCGTGCTGCAGCAGTGGTTATCGGCGCCCTTGCGAGCGGCCGTGGAAAGCTACGCGCCGCGGCAGATTGCCTTGAGCAACGGCACCCGGTGCAAGGTGGACTACGTGGGGGATGACGAACCGGCGATCGGCGTGATTTTGCAGAGGCTCTACGACGTGGAGGACACGCCCACGATCTGTGACGGCCGCGTGACGCTCAAGGTTCGGGTACTCGCCCCGAACCAGAGGCCTGCTCAGGTCACCAAGGATTTGAAAAATTTTTGGGAGAGCAGCTACCCCGTCGTGAGGGCCCGGCTCAAGGGGCGCTATCCCAAACACGAGTGGCGTTAAGTCCTTGAATCAAAGCTTGTCTTGCGAACGGGAATTTCATATCTGCCCAGGGGTACCCTAAACCCAACCGACAATGACATGGAATCCAAACAGGTGACTTATCGAGGGGAGGTCCAGGCGGTGGGCTTCCGCTATGCCATCGCGCATGAGGCAATGCATTATGACGTGAAAGGGGTGGTGCAGAATCTCTCGGACGGTGCCGTGCAAATCAAGGTGGCGGGCGATGAAGCGGAGATCGAGGCCTTTCTCGAGGCCATTCGGGAAGGACGCTTCAGCGATAACATCGAGGAAGAGGAGATCCTCGAGATCGCGCCCTTGCACCACATGTCCGGTTTCAAAGTTCACTGAAAGATGACAAGGGCTTCCGCGGACGGGAGTGATGATGGAGTGGCCCTGGCTCTGTGGGGCCTTCCTTTGCCTTCCCGTTGACCGGGCGACTCCTCGGCTACGTGGCGACGGGAGCTGGTGAAAAAAATACCCGCCCCCAAGCCGCTGCCGACTCGGGGACGGGTTCATTCCAGCACCCAACCTGGAAAATGTTTTGCGGGGTAAGGAGAGGGCCTCGTGTCAGGCCGATCCCTGGCCGGTTGGGTGGCCGGGGACGATGGGTTCCGTTGCCGTGGTGTCTCCTCGGGCCGCGCCGCGTCCGGCACGAACCCCTTCGCGCGCGCCGGACCGGGCCGGTCTGACGGCCGAGTTCTTGGCCATGGCGAGCCCGAAAGCGAGTCCGTAGGCCACTCCGAAAGAGGCGTCGTAGACGCCCTTTTCGACGAGGTCGCGCAGTTTCTCGCCGGCCGAGCCTTGTACGGCATCGGCCCCGGCTTGTCGGCCTTCAGAAAAGGCCTCGCCGATGAGTCTCCGCCAACGGTCGCCGTTCGGCTTCTCGTCGGCGGATGGCTGGGCGCTCTCCGTCTCCGTCGTGCTCTCGGGGAAAACGTATTCGTTGGGCTGTTCCTGCATGGGGTCGTGGATATTCATCGCTCTGCTGCTATTCGACAAGGCAGGCTCGAAAAAATTCAAACAAAGTGCAATCCTTCCTGAGGCTTCTTTTCGGGATTCCCCGCAAGTGCGCTTGCAAGGATTGCGGGATTACGATAGGGTGTGGGCCGCATGATGAAGAGTCTCTTTGAGAAATGGAGGGCCCTGCCGCTGGCCGTGAAGATCCTGATCTGCATGGTCCTGGGAATCGTCCTTGGATTGATCCTGCACCAGCAGGACGGGCCGCTCGAAGCGGATGATCCACGAATCCTGCGCCGGGCGCTGCTCAAGGTGGACGGTTTTGACGAGGGATTGCTGGATCGGATCGCCGGTGAAGACGGTAGGATCGCGGAGCCGGAGTGGACCGCTTGGCTGGAGGCGGAGCGCGCTGCCCGGGTGGACGCCAATGGAGATGGCGTGCTCGACCGGACGGAGCTGAAGCGATGGGACGAAGACAACAAGCTCAGTCACCCGGAGCTGGACCGCGCGGCCGAGGTCTACTCCCAGGTGATCGAAGGTCAACGGGCCACGGCGGCCACCGATCCGGCTCGGCAGCTCACCCGGCGGGGTTTGTCTGCCTGGCTGGGAGCCATCCCGACCGAACACACCGAGGTGATCGGCGCGGTGAGGACGACCCTGGACGAGGTGAAGGGCGCGCAGGGCAAACCCTTGGCGAGTGTCTTGGCCATCTTCGGCGACCTCTTTCTGGGACTCATTCGATCCATCGTCGTGCCCCTGGTATTCATTGCGGTCTTTGTGGGGATCGCCGGCAACGATGATGTCGCCACAGTGAAGAAGGTTGGCTTCGGCATCCTGGTCTATTTTCTCTGTACCACGCTGGTGGCCGTGACCCTGGGAAGCAGTTTGGCGGTGCTGATCAAGCCGGGAGAAGGAATGCCGGATGGATTTCGGGAGAAGGGGATGGCGGACGCGCCGGAAGTGGTCATCGAGGCCGAGGCGCTCGGATTCCGCGACAATGTGCGACAGATGATTCCGGGCAACCTCTTCGGATCGCTCTCAGGCGGGGCCATGCTGGACATTGTGCTCTTTGCCGGTCTGTTTGGTGTGATCATTTTGGTGCTTCGTGAGGTGGAGGCGCTCGCGGTCCGGCGGAAGGCCAATCAACTGGTGAGCTGGGGGAATTTCGGACTGGAGGTCTGCATGACGGTGGTCCGATGGGCGATGAAGCTGGCGCCCATTGGGGTGTTCGGCTTGATGACCGACATCACGGCTCAGGTGGGCGTCGAAGTGCTCGGCAGCCTCGTGAAATACGTCATGACGGTGCTGGCCGGTCTGGCCGGTCTGCTCGTCTTCTATTCCGTGATCGTCTCGACGATCGGGGAGCGTTCTCCGCTGAAGTTCTTCGGCAAGATCTGGGAACTCCAGCTGCTGGCCTTTTCCACGTCTTCCTCGGCCGCCGTGATGCCGCGCAGCCTGGACACTGCGGAGAACAAGTTGGGGATCCATCGGGCCATCTCGCGTTTCACGATCCCCTTGGGGGCCACGATCAACATGGATGGAACGGCGCTCTACCAGGCGGTGGGAGCGATCTTTCTCATGCAGGTCTTCCAGGTGCCGGTCACCTTCGCGGCGGTGTCGGTGATCCTGATCACGGCGGTCCTCGCGTCCGTGGGAACGCCGGGAACGCCGGGCGTCGGGATCGTGGTGCTGGCCGGCATTCTCGAAGCGAACGGCGTTCCGGCCAGCGGGGTGGCCCTGATCCTGGGAGTGGACCGCATCCTGGACATGTGCCGGACGGCGATCAATGTGACCGGGGATCAGACGGCCTGTATCGTGATGGAGCGGATCGCAGGCCGGCGACTGAAGGCGATGGAAGGAGCCGCCGGCGAAGGCCCGGCTTGAGGCTTCATATGAGGGCTCTTGAAATCATTGAAACGTTGACGGATCTAAGGGCTGGCGCGGCTGGAGACGACGTGGGGAACGGCTGGCGAAATCCGCGGAAATCCGCGAATTCCCGTCTTGCCAGACAAGAAAACTATGATACCGATTCCGTCCACGTGCGCCCGGGGATCGTGGCTTGGTGGAACGTCGGTTTTTCACGAGTCCCGTGCCGCATCCGTAAGAATAGATTCATCAACACTTTATGGCTAGATTACTAGGAGTCGACATCCCGAACGAGAAGCGCATTGAGGCGGCGCTTCCCTATATCTACGGCATTGGCCCGGTGACGGGGCGGAAGATTTTGGACCAGGCGAGGATCGACCCGGACACGCGGACGGGTGAATTGACGGATGAACAGCTGACCAAGATCACTCACGTGATTGGGGCTCAGGGCATCATGATTGAAGGGGATTTGCGCCGGACATTTCAGGCCAATCTCAAGCGTTTGCAGCAGATCAACTGTTACCGTGGCATCCGGCACCGCAAGGGACTGCCGTGCCGGGGACAGCGGACCAAGACCAACGGACGGACGCGACGTGGTGGTTCTCGCCGGACGGTGGGCGTGCAGCGAAATCCGAATGCTAAGAAGGGTAAAGTGTAAGGCTGTTCGCGCACGGACGCACTCACTGATCTCCTCTCCTCGCTGATTCGAATCCTCTTTTCCTTTCTCATCTCATCTTATGGCAGACGAAAACGAAACACCTCAAGCCGACGCGGACGACAAGGCGGAAGCCTCTCCCGCACCTGCAGACGAAACCGCCGCTTCCGCGTCAGGGTCTGAGGCTGCTCCTGCCTCAGAGTCGGCGAAAGAAGAAGCCGCCCCTGCCGCCAAGAAGAGTGAGACGGCACCGGCCTCTGGCGATTCTGTAGAGGCTTCGGAAGCCGATGCGTCGGCCGCGAAATCGAGCGAAACTTCCGGTGGCGAGGGCGCTGCCCCGGGGAAAGAGGGTGCCGCTGCGGGAGCCGAGACTCCGAAAACTCCGGAGAAGAAGAAAGACATTTTCGCCGAGATTGACCCCCAAGGAGAAGATCAGCCCAAGGTCGTCAAGGCCAAGGGCAGCAAGAACGTCAACTCGGGTATCGTGCACGTCTCCGCCACTTTCAACAACACCATCGTCTCCGTGACCGATCGCCAGGGCAATGTGTTGGGGTGGTCGAGTTCAGGAAAGATGGGTTTCCGCGGCTCACGGAAGAGCACGGCCTACGCCTCGCAGCTCGTTTCCCAGGACGCCTGCCGCCAGGCCATGTCTCACGGCTTGAAAGAAGTCGAGGTGCGCGTGAAGGGTCCCGGTTCCGGGCGTGAATCCGCGGTGCGCGCGGTGCAAAATCTCGGCATTGACGTGACCGTGATCAAGGATGTGACACCCATTCCTCACAACGGTTGCCGCCCGCCCAAAGCCCGTCGGGTGTGAGGACTCCGAGGCGATCATCTCCCTCCTCTCTTTCATCGCATTTTATTCAGATCTCATGGCACGTTACATCGGACCCAAGCAGAAAATCAGTCGTCGTTTCGGAGTCCCCATCTTCGGCACCTCTCGCTCGCTGGAAAAGCGGAACTACCCCCCCGGCCAGCACGGTTTGCGTGCGGGGCGCCGGAAAAAGTCGGAGTATGCGGTGGCCCTCGCGGAGAAACAGAAGCTCCGCTTTCAGTACGACCTCTTAGAGAAGCAATTCCGGCGTTACTTCGCCGAGGCCAGCCGTCGCCGCGGGGTGACTGGCGAGACACTCCTGCAACTGCTGGAGCTTCGCCTGGACAACGTCATTTTCCGCCTGGGCCTGGGCAACACCCGTAGCGCGGCCCGCCAATTCGTGGGGCACGGTCACGTCTCCGTGAACGGTCATCGCGTGGACATCCCCTCCTACAGTTGTCGCCCCGGCGATGTCATCACCGTCAAGCAATCTCCGAAATCACAGCAGCTCGGCCTGCGTGCCCAAGACCTCACGCAGGCCTCGGTGATTCCCGATTGGTTGGAGATGGATCGCGAAAAGATGGTGGGTAAGGTCATGCGCGAGCCTACCCGTGAGGAGATCGATCCGCTGGTGAACGAGCAGCTCATCGTCGAGCTCTATTCCCGATAGGGACGAAGAGGGGGCATCGCTCCGGGGCAGAGGGAACGTCCCGTCCCCTTTCCACGTTGGTTTTTGGTGGCGGCGAGGAAACTCGCCGCCGTTTCTATGCCGCGAGTCGCTGCGGTTTTCTCATGCGGCCGGTCCAGCAGGCCGCTTGATTCGAGGGGCGTTTCAGTCAAGGGAGGGAAGCGCTCCTGCGCTTCCGTGATTTCAGAACTCCTGACATACCCCTGGGACATTTGAGGAATTCTAGGTTCACAGGGAATTAAAGAATGGTGGTTTTTGGCTCGATTCCGCGTGAAAAACCGCCACTCAAACACCCGATATAAAATCGGCAAAATCTTCTCTATTAAAGGCTTACGATAATATCGAGACACCAATTCCGTGTCGCGAGAACCGCCAACCTTCGATTCACCCATGTCAGGAGTTCTGGATTTGTGGATAGGCTGAGAAGAATCACGGCGGCCGGGGAGAGGCTGTCTCAAAACCCGGGTTTTCGTGTGACGGCCGGACGAGTGCAATATGATTGCTCTACTCCGTGGAGTTTTTCGAAAAAGTCGTTGGCGCCGCCGCGAGCGTGGGTATTGGTTTCGGTGTGACTCACATTGACGCTGATTTCGATCAACTTCACATCTTATCTCCCAGCATCGAGGACTGGGTCGGCCCGACTCACCCGGCGCGATTCATTCGTTGCTTTGTCGAATCCCTCGATTTGATGGATCTCGGCATTGAAGTGCGGGACTTCGGGACCGCTGGCCGTCCACCCTTCGCCCCGGCCCTGCTTCTGCGACTCTGGCTCTACGGCTATTTCAAGAAGATCCGCAGCTCGCGTAAGTTGGAGGAGGCATGCCGAAACGACTTGGGCTTTATCTGGCTATGCGGCAATCAGGTGCCCGACCACAACACGCTCTGGCGGTTTTGGAGTCAACATCAGAAAGCTATTCGCAACCTGTTCAAGCAAAGCGTGACGACAAGCTGCGAGATGGGGCTCGTAGGGCTGACCTTACAAGCAGTCGACGGAACAAAGATTCAGGCGGCCGGAGAAATGATCGGAAGTTGTGGATGAGGGCGGTCGGGGCATCATGAAGAGTTCAACCATTTACCAAAACAAATGAACTCCAATGAAAACCACCAACCACCCCACCGAATCCGCATCTATCCTTGGCCGGGAAGGAGCAAGCACCGTCTGCCAGAACGCCCTTGAGGCCACCCTGCGACAAGGAGCCCAAATGCTTCTTCAGGCCGCCATCGACAACGAAATCTCCGACTACATTCAAGCCCATCAACATCAGCGTGATGACCAGGGTCATCGCCAAGTCGTTCGCAACGGCCATCTTCCTGAAGCGACAACTTCAGACTGGAATAGGGAACGTTCCTGTTCGGCAGCCCAGAATCAATGATCGCCGATCAGGCCAGCGGTTCACCAGCGCCATCCTTCCGCCGTACCTACGCCGAGTCGCTTCACTGGACAACCTCATCCCAGCACTCTACCTGCGAGGAATCTCAACCTCCGAGATGAGTCGAGCCTTAGAGCCGATCCTCGGTGAGAACGCATCGGGACTTTCTGCGACCAATGTCGTTCGACGAGGAAGAGCAATGGGAGAAAGAACGCGAGCAATGGAGCAAGCGTGACCTCAGCGACAAGGAATACGTCTATCTCTGGGCCGACGGGATCTACTTCAATGTCAGGCTCAATGACGATCGCCCGTGTGTTCTCGTCATTGTCGGCTCCTTATCCGATGGAACCAAGGAATTGGTAACCCCATAGTTTCATAAATCGGGGCAAGAATCCCAAGAAAATAGTGGCAGGGGCCTTTGGGATAAGGTTGATTTGGAATCTACCAAAACACCAAACACTTCAACCCAAAAGCCACCTACAGTGAGAGTAGCACGACGTACGATTAATGCAAAGTCCAGAACGATTCCGGCGATCAAATTTGAAGATCAAGAACTGACCTCTTTCGGCGGTCTCGTTATCTTTCAGAAGCTTTTTCAGGAATTGGATCTGGAGGGGAAGCTTCAGCAGTGCTTTGATCCACTGGATCGGCGCATGTCCCGCTTCTACAAGTTCCACAAGGTTTTCATGTGTCTTATCGTGCATCTTATACTGGGCTACCGGATGCTTCGCGATATGGACTACTACCGAGATGATCCCCTTGTACGACAGGTTTTGGGGATGCACCAATTGCCCAGTGTCCCAACGATGAGCCGGATGTTGGGAGAGGTCGATTGTCAAAGCCTTGAGAGGATGAGGGAGATGAATCATTTCGTTTGCCTGTCGCGACTTCAGGAGGAAGGAATCAAACGCATCACGCTTGATTTGGACGGAAGCGTGCAGAGCACGAGTCGCCATGCGGAAGGGACGGCTGTGGGATTTAACAAGAAGAAAAAAGGCGAGCGCAGTTATTATCCGCTGCTCGCGACGATCTCCCAAACCGGACAGATTCTCGATTACCTTCATCGAAGCGGCAACGTCCATGACTCCAATGGCGCGGTGGAATTTCTTCGCTACTGCGTGGAAAAGATTCGCAAGGTGCTGCCTGATGTGCAGATCGAGTTGCGCGCCGACAGCGCGTTTTTCAGCGATCAGATGGTTTCAGAGGCAAAGACCCTGGGCCTGGAATATACGTTTTCGGTACCTTTCGAGCGGCTTGTGGAACTCAAGGGCATCATTGAGAAGCGCCGTCGCTGGTCCCGAACCCGAGGCGGAGAAGGAAAAACTCATCACTTCGAAATCCGCTGGAAGCCAAAAAGTTGGGCGCGCAAAGCGCGCATTTTGTGCATTCGAACCATGAGGCGCACTCAGCGCAAAGGACCGCTCCAACTGGATCTTTTCGAACCAGTCGAGGAGAACTATGAATACGAGGCGATCATCACCAACAAGACAAACACGGCCGCTCATGTGGTGAAATTTCATGAAGGGCGTGGCTCTCAGGAGAAGATTTTTGGCGAAGCCAAGAGCCAGGCCCAGATGGACTATATTCCGGCCAAGCGACGTGCCGCCAACGAAGCTTTCCTTTTGGCCAGTATCCTCACCCACAATCTCACACGCGAAATGCAGATGCGATCTGCGGAGCGGTCACGCAAATCGTCCCCCCAAAGGGCTGCGGAGTGGATCTTTGAAGGACTCGGCACGATTCGCCGCAAAATCATCCAGCGTGCCGGACGTCTGACTCGCCCTCGAGGTCGACTCACATTGACACTCGGAGACAATCAGGCCGTCGAAGAAGAAATCGCCTACTACATGATGGCCTGACTGGCCATTTTATGAAACGCTGGGGGTAACTATCAGCGATGGAGAACGAGAGAGCAAACTGTCCTGGAAAAATGTGCTCAGAGATCTCGAGAAACGAGGATTGAAGATCCCCCGAAATTGAGTATCGCCGATGGAGCTCTCGGGTTCTGGAGTGCCTTGGAAGAGGAGTACCCGACAAGCAAACAGCAACGATGTTGGGTGCACAAGACAGCCAACATCCTCGACAAGCTGCCCAAGAAAGTGCAACCCCTTGCCAAGGAACGCATCCATGAGATCTACATGGCGGAAACAAAGAAGGCCGCCTTGGAGGCCTATGACGAGTTCTTCACGCTCTACGAAGCCAAGTATCCGAAAGCGTGCGCCTGCCTGAAGAAAGACAAGGACACGTTACTGACCTTCTACGACTTTCCAGCAGAACACTGGAGACCTCGTGAGTGGGAAGTTCTCAGACCGGTTTCTCTTTGCCTGGCGTGTCTGTCTGACTGCGTAATAGAGCGATCTTCGCCTTGGATAGTTCAATGCTCAGATCGATCAGTTCGGTGGTCAGTTTCTTGAATTTCTTGTACTCCTCTGTTTCTTTTCGTAGTCCCTTCACGTGATCTGGCCAGATGTGTTCAGTCCGGCTCCTCATCTCATGCGTGTAGCTCAGTTGGTAATACACGCCGCGCTGGCGTTGTCGATCTCGGTATTGCTTGCTGATGCTCCCAGGCCGCATTGGCCCGATTGCAGCTAACTTTGCCGCAAGTTTCTGGACTCTTTTTTCAGTGATCTGATCTTTTTCATGGTCATTAGCTTATATATGCGAATGTCTAGGAAAATCAAATCATTTGTTATGGATCTCTGGATTTCTTGGTGGAATATCGTCTGTCTTCTGCGACCCGCTTTCTCGAGAGCCCGCACCTTTCTCTGGTTTCTGCTCGTCTTGGCCGCTTTCTCCGTGCGCAATGACCTCCTCGGGGTTTCCAGTTTCGTCCGCGCTCTCGGTTTGTCAGAACACTTCTATGAGCACTTACTCCATTTCTTCCACAGCAATGCCGTGAAGACGGACCGGCTTGCAGAACTTTGGTTCGCCATCGTGATCAAGCACTTCCCTGTCTACAAGATCGGTTGTCGCCCCGTCCTGGTTCTCGACGGCATCAAGGAAGTCCAAGGAGGGCCGCAAGATGCCTGCGGTGAAGTATCTGCATCAACAGTCCGAGTCCAATTCCAAGCCTCACTTCATCATGAGCCATTCCTTTCAGGCCTTCGGCGTGCTCTGTCAGGTTGGCGGATACTTCTTCTGCGTTCCGGTCTGTGCACGCATTGTCTCCGAGTGTCAATGTGAGTCGACCTTGAGGGCGAGTCAGACGTCCGGCACGCTGGATGATTTTGCGGCGAATCGTGCCGAGTCCTTCAAAGATCCACTCCGCAGCCCTTTTGGGGGACGATTTGCGTGACCGCTCCGCAGATCGCATCTGCATTTCGCGTGTGAGATTGTGGGTGAGGATACTGGCCAAAAGGAAAGCTTCGTTGGCGGCACGTCGCTTGGCCGGAATATAGTCCATCTGGGCCTGGCTCTTGGCTTCGCCAAAAATCTTCTCCTGAGAGCCACGCCCTTCATGAAATTTCACCACATGAGCGGCCGTGTTTGTCTTGTTGGTGATGATCGCCTCGTATTCATCGTTCTCCTCGACTGGTTCGAAAAGATCCAGTTGGAGCGGTCCTTTGCGCTGAGTGCGCCTCATGGTTCGAATGCACAAAATGCGCGCTTTGCGCGCCCAACTTTTTGGCTTCCAGCGGATTTCGAAGTGATGAGTTTTTCCCTCTCCGCCTCGGGTTCGGGACCAGCGACGGCGCTTCTCAATGATGCCCTTGAGTTCCACGAGCCGCTCGAAAGGCACCGAGAACGTATATTCCAGGCCCAGGGTCTTTGCCTCTGAAACCATCTGATCGCTGAAAAAACGCGCTGTCGGCGCGCAACTCGATCTGCACATCAGGCAGCACCTTGCGAATCTTCTCCACGCAGGAACGGAGGAACTCCACCGCGCCATTGGAGTCATGGACGTTGCCGCTTCGACGAAGGTAATCGAGAATCTGTCCGGTTTGGGAGATCGTCGCGAGCAGCGGATAATAACTGCGCTCGCTTTTTTTCTTCTTGTTAAATCCCACAGCCGTCCCTTCCGCATGGCGACTCGTGCTCTGCACGCTTCCGTCCAAATCAAGCGTGATGCGTTTGATTCCCTCCTCCTGAAGTCGCGACAGGCAAACGAAATGATTCATCTCCCTCATCCTCTCAAGGCTTTGACAATCGACCTTTCCCAACATCCGGCTCATCGTTGGGACACTGGGCAATTGGTGCATCCCCAAAACCTGTCGTACAAGGGGATCATCTCGGTAGTAGTCCAAATCGCGAAGCATCCGGTAGCCCAGTATAAGATGCACGATAAGACACATGAAAACCTTGTGGAACTTGTAGAAGCGGGACATGCGCCGATCCAGTGGATCAAAGCACTGCTGAAGCTTCCCCTCCAGATCCAATTCCTGAAAGAGCTTCTGAAAGATAACGAGACCGCCAAAAGAGGTCAGTTCTTGATCTTCAAATTTGATCGCCGGAATCGTTCTGGACTTTGCATTAATCGTACGTCGTGCTACTCTCACTGTAGGTGGCTTTTGGGTTGAAGTGTTTGGTGTTTTGGTAGATTCCAAATCAACCTTATCCCAAAGGCCCCTGCCACTATTTTCTTGGGATTCTTGCCCCGATTTATGAAACTATGGGGTGCAGTCATCTACGCGGCCCTTCAAGAACTGGCCAAGCTCCGAACAGAAAGCATGAGTACTGGAATTCTCGAGTTTGAAGATGGGCCATACCAGCAGGGCGGCGAGGATGGCCCCTGGGCATTCGCCATCGATGCGGCGTGCCTTACCGAAGACGGCCCGAAAAAGGTTGACCATCCCATGAGCGCGAATACTATTTCCGAGTTCGGTATCAGCAAAGACTCTGGGGTCGCTCAGGGCCTGAGAGATCGGTTGATAGCTCCGAGAAGCGTTTTTTCGGCCGGATTTGCCGCATGTCTTTTTGTGTTTTTTTTCACACAAGACCTTAAGGGCAGGCGGCATATAACGCAACATAAACTAACACTTTTGGCAAGAAAACTGAGCTGATTTATCGGTCAGATGTGAGTTATCCCCAGCGTTTCATAAAATGGCCAGTCAGGCCATCATGTAGTAGGCGATTTCTTCTTCGACGGCCTGATTGCCTCCGAGTGTCAATGTGAGTCGACCTTGAGGGCGAGTCAGACGTCCGGCACGCTGGATGATTTTGCGGCGAATCGTGCCGAGTCCTTCAAAGATCCACTCCGCAGCCCTTTTGGGGGACGATTTGCGTGACCGCTCCGCAGATCGCATCTGCATTTCGCGTGTGAGATTGTGGGTGAGGATACTGGCCAAAAGGAAAGCTTCGTTGGCGGCACGTCGCTTGGCCGGAATATAGTCCATCTGGGCCTGGCTCTTGGCTTCGCCAAAAATCTTCTCCTGAGAGCCACGCCCTTCATGAAATTTCACCACATGAGCGGCCGTGTTTGTCTTGTTGGTGATGATCGCCTCGTATTCATAGTTCTCCTCGACTGGTTCGAAAAGCTCCAGTTGGAGCGGTCCTTTGCGCTGAGTGCGCCTCATGGTTCGAATGCACAAAATGCGCGCTTTGCGCGCCCAACTTTTTGGCTTCCAGCGGATTTCGAAGTGATGAGTTTTTCCCTCTCCGCCTCGGGTTCGGGACCAGCGACGGCGCTTCTCAATGATGCCCTTGAGTTCCACGAGCCGCTCGAAAGGCACCGAGAACGTATATTCCAGGCCCAGGGTCTTTGCCTCTGAAACCATCTGATCGCTGAAAAACGCGCTGTCGGCGCGCAACTCGATCTGCACATCAGGCAGCACCTTGCGAATCTTCTCCACGCAGGAACGGAGGAACTCCACCGCGCCATTGGAGTCATGGACGTTGCCGCTTCGACGAAGGTAATCGAGAATCTGTCCGGTTTGGGAGATCGTCGCGAGCAGCGGATAATAACTGCGCTCGCTTTTTTTCTTCTTGTTAAATCCCACAGCCGTCCCTTCCGCATGGCGACTCGTGCTCTGCACGCTTCCGTCCAAATCAAGCGTGATGCGTTTGATTCCCTCCTCCTGAAGTCGCGACAGGCAAACGAAATGATTCATCTCCCTCATCCTCTCAAGGCTTTGACAATCGACCTTTCCCAACATCCGGCTCATCGTTGGGACACTGGGCAATTGGTGCATCCCCAAAACCTGTCGTACAAGGGGATCATCTCGGTAGTAGTCCAAATCGCGAAGCATCCGGTAGCCCAGTATAAGATGCACGATAAGACACATGAAAACCTTGTGGAACTTGTAGAAGCGGGACATGCGCCGATCCAGTGGATCAAAGCACTGCTGAAGCTTCCCCTCCAGATCCAATTCCTGAAAGAGCTTCTGAAAGATAACGAGACCGCCGAAAGAGGTCAGTTCTTGATCTTCAAATTTGATCGCCGGAATCGTTCTGGACTTTGCATTAATTGTACGTCGTGCTACTCTCACTGTAGGTGGCTTTTGGGTTGAAGTGTTTGGTGTTTTGGTAGATTCCAAATCAACCTTATCCCAAAGGCCCCTGCCACTATTTTCTTTGGATTCTTGCCCCGATTTATGAAACTATGGGGTTATGAAACGCTGGGGTTATTCCATAGAAGCCAGTCAAACCCTAACCGAATGGGAAGGAAAACATCGAGACATCGTCAGTCAGGGCCTCTTGACGTCTCACGCTTTCCCCTCCGAGAGCGGAACAGCTCCGTGGTTTTTGCGCGTCGCACGTCAAAACTCGTGAGTGGGAAGTTCTCAGACCGGTTTCTCTTTGCCTGGCGTGTCTGTCTGACTGCGTAATAGAGCGATCTTCGCCTTGGATAGTTCAATGCTCAGATCGATCAGTTCGGTGGTCAGTTTCTTGAATTTCTTGTACTCCTCTGTTTCTTTTCGTAGTCCCTTCACGTGGTCTGGCCAGACGTGTTCAGTCCGGCTCCTCATCTTATGCGTGTAGCTCAGTTGGTAATACACGCCGCGCTGGCGTTGTCGATCTCGGTATTGCTTGCTGATGCTTCCAGGCCGCATTGGCCCGATTGCAGCTAACTTTGCCGCAAGTTTCTGGACTCTTTTTTCAGTGATCTGATCTTTTTCATGGTCATTAGCTTATATATGCGAATGTCTAGGAAAATCAAATCATTTGTTATGGATCTCTGGATTTCTTGGTGGAATATCGTCTGTCTTCTGCGACCCGCTTTCTCGAGAGCCCGCACCTTTCTCTGGTTTCTGCTCGTCTTGGCCGCTTTCTCCGTGCGCAATGACCTCCTCGGGGTTTCCAGTTTCGTCCGCGCTCTCGGTTTGTCAGAACACTCCTATGAGCACTTACTCCATTTCTTCCACAGCAATGCCGTGAAGACGGACCGGCTTGCAGAACTTTGGTTCGCCATCGTGATCAAGCACTTCCCTGTCTACAAGATCGGTTGTCGCCCCGTCCTGGTTCTCGACGGCATCAAGGAAGTCCAAGGAGGGCCGCAAGATGCCTGCGGTGAAGTATCTGCATCAACAGTCCGAGTCCAATTCCAAGCCTCACTTCATCATGAGCCATTCCTTTCAGGCCTTCGGCGTGCTCTGTCAGGTTGGCGGATACTTCTTCTGCGTTCCGGTCTGTGCACGCATTCACGAAGGTATCGTCACTTCAAACCGCGACAGGAGAACCTTGATCGACAAGGCCAACGAGATGCTCGCATCCGTCTGTAGAGGTCAGGAGTTCGTCTTGCTGGCCGACGCCTACTACGCCAACGGAAAGGTGATCCAGAGCACCAAGGGGCGTTCCGGTGTGCTGGTCACGAGGGTTCGACGCACGACAACCGGCTTTCGGCCTGCGGCAGTGCCACGCAAACGCAAACGCGGACGACCGAAAAAGTATGGCGCTGCGGTGAAGCTCCAGAATGTCTTTGGAACGGGCGGCTTCAGTTCCGTTCCCAGTCCCGTATATGGGGAGAGAAACATCTCTGTCCGGTTCAAGTCGGTGGATCTGTTGTGGAAGCCCGCCGGGGCGATGGTCCGCTTCATTCTCGTCGATCATCCCACGAGAGGGCGGATCATCCTCTTGTCTACCGACCTCACCATGGAAGCTCAGGAGATCATCTTGCTCTACAGTTTGCGTTTCAAGATCGAAGTCGCTTTCAAGCAAGCGGTGCATTCGGTCGGCTCATTCGGATACCATTTCTGGATGGCCGCTATGCGACCGCTCAAGCGTCGCAATGGTAACCAATACCTCCACCGGACTACCGAGAAATATCGCAGACAGGTGCAGAGAAAGATGCACGCATATCATGTGTTTGTGCAAACCGGCATGATCGCTCAGGGCATGTTACAGTACCTTGCCATGACATGTGACGGTCTGGTCTGGAAACACTTTGGAACCTGGATCCGAACCATCTGCCCAGACGTGCTGCCTTCGGAAATGATTGTCTCAGCCGCCTTGAAAAACACGCTGCCTGGATTTTTGCACCACGGCGGAAAAGGTTCAGCGTTCCGAAAATTCATCCTTGATGAAATAGACTTCACTCGCTCCGAAGGTTCACGCTTCGCCGCATGATGATCCAGTTACAGAACTTCTCACTCACGAGGAAACAGAGGAGTACAAGAAATTCAAGAAACTGACCACCGAACTGATCGATCTGAGCATTGAACTATCCAAGGCGAAGATCGCTCTATTACGCAGTCAGACAGACACGCCAGGCAAAGAGAAACCGGTCTGAGAACTTCCCACTCACGAGGTCAAAACTGATGATCTCTTTTCGAGAAACTCAAGCGCCAGCCATCCAAGGGGACTTGGCGTAAAATTGCTGAAGCAATACGCCAACCACACCACACTCAGGATTACACAGAAGGCGTCTTTTGTAAAAAATTGACGAAGTGCCTCTGTTGAAGATCAGTCACTTAACAGTCGTCCAAACGGCGAAATGTAAAAAGTCGGAAGAAGAATTCCGTTTGATCACATTAGAAGGACTAACTTTCACCGACTTTTTTCATGACATTTTCCTGGACTCTTTCCGGTGAAACCGACACTCTGTGAAGAAAATCACGGAAGCGCAGGAGCGCTTCCCTCCCTCGATTGAATAATTGGCACCCCACCCGGGAGGGCGGTCGTCCCGGCCGCCGTGACTTTCCCCCGGGCACGACCGCCAATTACTTGGAAAACACTCTCACAGCACCCTAAAGCGCCCTAGCATAAGCGCCACCATCGACCAGTAAGGTCTCCCCCGTGACATAGCTGCCAGCATCACTTCCCAGAAAGAGCGCGGGTCCAACGATCTCCTTGGGATCGCCCCAGCGTTCCACGGCCGTGACCGCGGCGAACTTCTTCTTCTGTTTCTCGCTAAGGATACTCATTGGCAGATCAGTCAGAAAAGGACCGGGAGCGATGCAGTTCACCGTGATGCCATGGGTCCCCAAATCCAGGGCGCTGGCCTTGGACAGCCCGATCAGGGCCGCCTTGGTGGCGGAATAAGCGTTCCGCGCCTCTTTGGAACCCACCCCGAGAACCGATGAAATGTGGATGACTCGCCCCCACCGACGCTCCTTCATTTGAGGCACCAGGGCACGCGTCAGGGCCATCACACTGCTGAGATTCACTTCCACCTGGGTGTCCCAGTCCGCGTCCGCAATCTCGTCGATCGGCTGCGGTCGGTTGATCCCGGCGTTGTTCACCAGGACGTCAATTCGGCCCATTTCCGCCAGAGCGTGGTCGGCCAGAGCTTTGACCGCCTCCCGATCCGCCATGTCCGCCGTGGCGAAGGCCACCTTGCGTCCGGTGTCCCGCTGGATCTCCTCCTTCGCGGAAACCAGTTCACTTTCCGTCCGTGCGCAGATGAAGACATCCGCTCCCGCCTCGGCAAAACCGCGCGCCATCGCGCGTCCCAAGCCGCGCCCGCCGCCCGTGATGAGCGCCACCTTTCCTGTAAGATCGAAGAGATTCATGATGGCTTCCATGCAAGGCCATCGGGCCCCTCCCGGTCAACTCCCGATCGCCGACCCCAGCGATTCCGTAAGACGGCGTCGGAAAGAGTCGTAATGGCCTGAATTGGTGGGTGTTGAGCGTGTTGAAGCTGGCGCTAAGAGGGCGAACAGTTTCGTGTGGCGGTTCTCGGGCGAATTTCGGAGGGCTCGAGCCGCGAAATGGATCCCCCTGTCGGCAATAGGCAACAGGGAGCCAGACCGCTCCGATGGCGGACGCGAACCCAAGGTTACCGAGAGCGCGGGGCGGGCGTTCCTCAGCCCGGAGCCGGTGGCGGCCACCATCGATCCTCTCGCATGGAGGCGGCGATTTGACGGGCAAAATAGATGGCCGTGTGTCCACGGCGTATCTCTGGCTTCAAGTTGCGCTTGTGGAAGCAGTGGAACACGGCGTGGGCCATGAACATGATCAGCCACAGAACGAGAATGGAATTGGGATGATGGTGATAGCAATGACCGGAATGCCAGCGGGAGCAGAGTTCGTTAAAGCCTTCGTTTTCGACCTTCCAACGGTCGTGCCCGAAATGGAAGATGGTCTTGGCATCGGCCATTGAGCGGGGCATGGTCGTCGCCCACCACCAGTGGCTATCGATGGGAGTCTCGACCCGATCCCCAGCGACGCGCTCGCGACGGATGCCAGTCTCATGGGAATGAACAACGCGAAGAGGAGTGTGAATGGATTCAGTGCAGAAGCCCTCAGCCTCTTGTAAACGAACGTGCCGCGCGGGCTTGCCCGGTGCAGCTGGAGTCTCAAATGATTCTGGCTCTTGCTCCTCAAGGGGCAGGAGCGTGCGGGCTTCGGACAATAGCTCAGGCTGATTATCCTTGAGTACGGCAACAAGGTATTTGCCGTGGTCTTCAAGAAGATTGATCACGGAGGGACGCAGGTAGAGCGCATCGGCAGTGAGCACGTCAAAGCAGCGTGGGTGGTCCTTAAGGACGCGAGTTATCAGCCGTATAGCCGCAGCGACTTCGTCGTCTCCAGGATCTCCGTCTTCACCAGGCTCAAGCATTTCCACGTCGAGAAGCAATTGAAAATCCTCACAGATAATCTGAAACGCGACCAAGCGGTGGTAGAACTGTGTTTTGACCTCGTCTCCGACGGCGATCCGGCGTTGGAGACACTTTGGACAACAACGTTTGTAGCTACAGTGAGTTTCGTGACCATCGACGGCGGCAAGCATCCAACCGCGCTGTGGGGCAAGGATTTTGTTGCGTTTGAGGCAGAAGTAAATGTGTCCGAGACACCCTCGCACACTGTCAGGCTCGATGCGCTCGGAGACATACGCCAGTTCGTCGGCGCTGGGCAAACGGTGATTACCGAGCCAACGGGTCCAGCTGCTCTTGTTCCGGTGTTGCTCGAGTTCGTTGAAGCTTGGTAACCGGCAGCAGAACATGGCGAAGAATGCTGCCGGGAAAACTCGAGTGGGAATCTGTGGTTTGGGACGAGAGTCACGCACCCGCAGCCTCCACTGTTGGCGGAGGCTGAAAATCTTGTCCGCGTAAGTTAGTAGTCGCGTGAGAATGGTCGCTTCTTTTTTGGTGGAGAATTGCGCCCGGACTTGGCTTTGCCGGCTGATTTCTTACCGGTCTTGCCCTTCTTCTTGGCGGAGCTACTCGCCGCTCTGGCCTTGGTTTTTGCCTCCTCGAGTCGGAGGCGCCCCTGCTCGTCGAGGGCTTCCAGCAGAGCATTCGCCTTCTGGAAATCATCGATCCAGCGTCTCGCCTGAGCTTCCAACGGTCTGGGGACGTGCAGCATGGTGGTCTTGCCCTTGCGAGTCTGACCGATGGCCAAGGAGCGATGGCGCAAGGAGTCGTCGGAAGCGCAACGGCAAGTGGGCTTGCCGCATTTACGAGAGAGTTCGATGGGCGAGCCGTGAAGGAAGCCTTCGGCCTGGTCGAGGAGCTGGCGGAGGCGGCTGCGAATCTGGCGTTCGGTGGGGGGCAGGGAGTTTCTGCTTGGCATGAAGGTCGGCTCGTTCAGCGCACTGTAATATAAGACTATTACAGAAACAAGCTTAAAAAAGATGAAATAACGAATGCGAATTTGCCATGGGGTCAAAAATGGGCGCCGCCGATCCGAATTACCCAAAAATACAGGGCTTGAGCCGCCTCAGCCGCCTATCTTACGGAATCGCTGGAGCCGGACGATTTCTTCTCCACGGCAAAGGGAATTTATCCGGGCAAGATTGCCGAGGATGGGATTGACAAACCCTGCTCCGCAGAGCTGATCCATCCCGACGGGACGGAGGGATTTCAAATCGATTGCGCGGTGCGGATTGTCGGTCAGACCAGCCCGCAACGCTGGAAGATCAAGAAACTCTCGATGCGTTTGCGATTCGATCGCGACTTTGGAGGGCCCGGCCGCCTGCGCTACCCGCTCTATGGCGACCCCACGGCCACCGACGAGTTCAACACGCTCACGGTGGACGCCCGGCACAACAACACCTGGGCCTATCAGGGCGGCTCGGAACCGACGGAACAACGGCGACGTGCCCAGTATCTGCGCGATCAGATCGCGGCCGACCTTCATCGAGCCATGGGAGGCATCAGTCCGCACGGTCGCTACGTCCACACCTTTGTGAACGGCGTGTATTGGGGGATATACAACCTGCACGAGCGGCCTGACGAAGACTTCAATGTTTCCTATCGGGGTGGCGAACGCGAAGATTGGATCGACATTCGTCACGGCACGGTGGTGGTGAGCGGCAGTCTCGAACCTTATCGCGACCTGCACTCCTTGGCGCGCGATGCGGACAGCGTCGCGGGCTACGCCGCGGTGGAGGAGATCCTCGAGGTGGACGATTTCATTGCCTATATGCTGGTCAATCTGGGTCTGGGCAACGGGGACTGGGGACCCAAGAATTACTATGTGAGTTACAACCCGAACATTTCCGACGGGAAATGGCGTTATCATTCCTGGGATGCGGAGAAGGTTTTTCAGAGTCTCAACGACGACATCACGGGACGTGATGTGAGAAATGACCGGAAGTTGTGGATGAGGGCGGTCGGGGCATCATGAAGAGTTCAACCATTTACCAAAACAACTGAACTCCAATGAAAACCACCAACCACCCCACCGAATCCGCATCTATCCTCGGCCAGGAAGGAGCAAGCACCGTCTGCCAGAACGCCCTTGAGGCCACCCTGCGACAAGGAGCCCAAGTGCTTCTTCAGGCCGCCATCGACAACGAAGTCTCCGACTACATTCAAGCCCATCAACATCAGCGTGATGACCAGGGTCATCGCCAAGTCGTTCGCAACGGCCATCTTCCTCAGCGACAACTTCAGACTGGAATAGGAAACGTTTCTGTTCGGCAGCCCAGGATCAATGATCGCCGATCAGGCCAGCGGTTCACCAGCGCCATCCTTCCGCCGTACCTACGCCGAGTCGCTTCACTGGACAACCTCATCCCGGCACTCTACCTGCGAGGAATCTCAACCTCCGAGATGAGTCGAGCCTTAGAGCCGATCCTCGGTGAGAACGCATCGGGTCTTTCTGCAGCCAATGTCGTTCGACTCAAAGAGCAATGGGAGAAAGAACGCGAGCAATGGAGCAAGCGTGACCTCAGCGACAAGGAATACGTCTACCTCTGGGCCGACGGGATCTACTTCCATGTCAGGCTCAATGACGACCGCCCATGTGTTCTCGTAATCGTCGGCTCCTTACCCGATGGAACCAAGGAATTGGTAACCATCAGCGATGGAGAACGAGAGAGCAAACTGTCCTGGAAAAATGTGCTCAGAGACCTCAAGAAACGAGGATTGAAAATCCCTCCGAAACTGAGTATCGCCGATGGAGCTCTCGGGTTCTGGAGCGCCTTGGAAGAGGAATATCCGACAAGCAAACAGCAACGATGTTGGGTGCACAAGACAGCCAACATCCTCGACAAGCTGCCGAAGAAAGCGCAGCCCCTTGCCAAGGAACGCATCCATGAAATCTACATGGCGGAAACAAAGAAGGCCGCCTTGGAGGCCTATGACGAGTTCTTCACGCTCTACGAAGCCAAGTATCCGAAAGCGTGCGCCTGCCTGAAGAAAGACAAGGAAACTCTACTAACGTTCTACGACTTTCCAGCCGAGCACTGGAGACACATCCGGACGACAAACCCGATTGAGTCGACGTTTGCCACGGTCCGCCATCGGACTCGACAAACCAAAGGGTGCGGATCGAGGAAAGCAACCCTTTCAATGGTCTACAAGCTCGGCCTGGAAGCCGAGAAAGGCTGGCGTCGACTGAACGGATATCGTCAACTTGACAAAGTCGTGCAAGGAATCATCTTCGTGGACGGCATCGAGCAGCAAACCGCTGCCTAACCCATGATCGAACTTCGAATGGTGTTCCGACCGCCCTCATCCACAACTTCCGGTCATTTCTCCGTGATGTCGCCGGCGGGCCGACGGCCTTGCACCATGACTTGATGGCAAACGACGACTATCGCATTCGCTTTGCCGACCACGTCGCCAAGCAGTTCTTCAATGGTGGCGTGATGTCGGTGGAGGGTTTGCAAGGAGCTTACAAGCGGCGGACGGATGAGATCGATCGGGCGATCATTCTGGAATCGGCGCGATGGGGTGACGCTGCCTACGGGGTCAGTCAACCCTACACGAAGGAGGACTGGGACACGCACCGCGACTGGATCATGAACGAGTATTTCCCCCGGCGCGTGGACATTGCGGTCGACCAGTTCGAGAGCCGCGGCTGGCTGGGAGATCTCGATCTGCCGACCTTCACGGATCACGGAGGGTTCTTTGAGGAGGGCTACGCCGTTGAGATCAAGAAGTCGGTTTTTGCCAAGGGTAACATCGTCTACACCCTCGATGATTCGGATCCGCGCTTACCGGGCGGAGATCTCTCCGAATTGGCCATGGAGTATGACGGGCCGGTGGCGCTCGATGGCAGTGCGACGGTGAGGGCCCGCCTTCATCAGGCGAGTGTTTTCGGACCCAAGGAGTGGTCACCCCTCCTGGAGGCGACCTTCGTCGTTGGAGCGGTTCCGGCGGCCTCTGAAAACCTGACCATCGCGTTGATCAACTATCATCCTCCCGGTGCGAGCGAATCGGAGAAGGCCAAGGGATTCTCGCGCAAGGATTTTGAGTTCATGGGCCTGCAGAACTTTGGCGAACAGACGGTGAGTTTGCGAGGGCTCGAACTGACGGAGGGGATCCGATTCGATTTCGGACAGGCCTCCCACGAGGAAATCGAGCCGGGTCAGACGGTGTTCTTGGTGAAGAACGCGGCGGCTTTTGAGGCGCGCTATGGCACCGCGCTTGCGGTGATCGGCGAGTATCAGGGAAGTCTTTCGAACGACGGGGAGCGGCTCTTGCTGGTTTCCGGCGAAACCACGGTGGCGGATTTCGCCTTCAACGACAACGACCAGTGGCCGCGCGGGACCGATGGCGAGGGTAACTATTTGGTGCTCGATGACCCCGGGGCGCGGCCCGATTCCAGCAAGGGAGGGAGCTGGCGAGCCAGCACGCCGGAAGACTCCCCGGCACCTCTGGAAGGTGGAGGTGGTGTGGGTGGCGATCTCACCTACGCCCAGTGGAGCGCGACGGTCTTCCCGGAAGGGGAATTGCGGTCGGCAGCTGGCGAAGACGCGGATGGCGATGATTTTGTCAATTATCTGGAGTTCCTGATGGGGATCGATCCGCTAGAGGCGGCCTCCAAGCCCCACGTGGCGGTGGAACGCTCGGCCGAGGACCTCCCGATCTTTGAAATGTCTCGCCGGGTGGGCGTGGCGGATGCCCTTGTCGTGGAAACCGGGCGCACCCTGGCCGACTGGAATGCCGTGCCCGATCCGGCGCTGGAGCACCTGGAGACCCGCCCGGGACCGGACGCCGCCACGGAGATCCAACGTTTCCGCGTCCTGCAGCTGACCAAGGATGCGGTCTGGACGGAGCGGTTCCTGCGAGTGCGCACGACGCTTCCTTGAGCCCGAGGCCCTGAGCCTCGGGCAACGCTCGATCGAACTCGAGGTCGCGTGATCGTCGCGGTTCGCTTCCCGCGTGGTGCCCTCGAGCGCCGGCGCCGCCGGCTCGCCGCAAATCTTTTCGCCTCTTCAGCAGAATCTGTGGGTGCCCAGGCGGCGCGATTCACCTAGAATCCTGACCAGCAACAAGTTATATCCAATCTTAATGGGCATCAAAGTTGTGGCAACAAGCCAGCTGCCCATCCAAACCTCGGATTTGCGAGGACAACGCTTGCGCCGGGGCTGCCCCTGGTAGGGCTCAGCCCATGAAACAAGTAGTTTCAGCAGTTCTGGGGTCCAGGGGCAGCGGGACCCGGCGTCCAGCGTTCCCGGAGCAAATCCGGAATTTCACCCACAGATTCTGCTGAAGACCCACAACCCCTTCCATTTCCGGATCGAGGATGTCGACGCGGCGAGTGGCCTCATCCTCGGACTGTATCCCTTCGGCCGCCAGGGCAGCCGCATCTGTCAGCTCTTCTCTCGCAACGATCCGACCAAGGCCCTGCACAAGCTCGAGCACGCTCACCCGATCCGAGATCTAGCACTTTCCAACGGCGGACGCCATGCCGTCACCTCCGTCGAGCGCCAGACCTACGTGTGGGATCTTGGCGAGCAAACCCCTCAACCCAAGACGGTCGGCATGGGGCTGGTGGCCACCGCACTCGCGATCGCGCCCCAACGCCCGGTGGCTCTCATCGGCAGTGTCACAGGCACGGCGCAGCTCTGGGATCTCGCTTCCCGCCGACCTCTCTCCGAAGTCCTTCACCACGGCGGACCCATCGTCCTGGTCGATCTCGACGACGAAGCCTCCATGGGTATCACCCTTTCGCTGCCCCTGGTCGGCGATCAGGAGGCGGCTGAACTCCGGGCCTGGAACCTTCGCGATTCCACCCCGCTCACTCCGCCGATCCCCATTCCCACGCCGCCCGACCTTCATTTCTCGGCGGCCAACGTCCAGAACGGATTCCTCAGCCTCTCGGCCGACGGCGGTCAAGCCCTGGTCGTCCTGGGATCGTCGGAGGCGATCCGAGTCGAATTGAAACCGACGGCTTCGGGCTTGCCACCGGACGTGCTGGCTCTCATTGGGAAGGCCCTCTCCGGCTACGAAATCGATGAGGCTTCTGGCCGGGTACGCGCTCTGGAGCAGCCCGAACGCCAGCGTCGCCTTCAAGCTCTGGCGAGCCCCACCCCACCGGCGCTCGAGAAGGGTGATGGGCATGCGTGGCACCAATGGTTCCTCGCGGCGCCCGATCGGCGTCCAATCGCTCCCGCCTCGCCATGGACCCAGGACCGCTACCTGCGTCACTTGCTCGAACGTGAGGACAGCAGCAGCTTGAAACGGGCACTTGCTCTATCCCCGAACCATTCCCGGGCCCTCGCGAAATTGGCCAAGGCCGTCCTCGCTGAAGAGACGAATCCTGCCGCTCACGCCCTGGCCGCCTTCTATATCAAGCAGGCCATCACACGGATGGCGGCCCCTGAGAGCGCTCCGCCTGTCGAGCCACGGGACTCGGAATCGTCCCATGGCGAGACCTATTGCACGGCCTCCGAAGTTTGTCTGCAATTGGCCACCGCCGCCGCCCGCGAAGGGCGGGAGGAAGATGCGCGTCATCACTCCTTCGGCGCCTTACAGTCCGCCAAAGCCGCCTACCGACTCGACCCTCAGGATCCCGAGAGCCGCTACCGACTCGCCCAGGTCTACCTTCACCACGGCCGTTCGCGGCCTAACCAAACCGAGCCTTCCCTGGCAGAGGCCTATCTGGAACTGAGTGTCTTGATCCTGGCCCTGCTGCACGCGGAGGAGCCGAACGCGTCCTCCTTCGAGGAAACCCTGGACCAGGCGCGCCTGGCCCGCTGGCCGCGAGATCCGTCCGAGGCTCTCATTCCGCGGCAATCCATCTGGCAATATCACCACGGCGACTCTGCCGAATTCCCTCCTGAATGGGCATCCCCGGATTTCGACGCCGCCTCCTGGACGGAAGGAGCCGCCCCCATCGGCTATGGCGAGGATGACATCCAGACTTTTCTCAACAACCACCCTCTGGCGGTCCGCTTGCGGCATTCCTTCATCCTCACCGAAGCGCAGGAGGCCACCACCTGGCTCATGGAATTGCGTTATGATGACGCCGCCGCCGTCTACCTCGACGGCCGACTCCTCCACCGGGAGAACTGGCTGCCAGACGGAACCATCCCCGCGACCCGGAGCGTGTCCGACGAAAGGGAATACGTCGAGCGTGCCCTCGCGGTGCCGCCCCTCCAGGCAGGAACTCACGTGCTTGCGGCGGAGACCCGGCAAATCGATGCCGACAGCAGTGATCTCGTGATCGACCTCAGCATCTACCCGGGAACGGCGACCCTCGCCGGCCGGCTTCTCGAACTGGACCTCGACGCGGTGGAGACCTTGACCGCTCAAGTCGCCGATGATCTTCCGGAGGGTTGGCGGGATCACTGGCGTTTCTATCAAGCGGCGATCGCGGACGCCTCCGATCCCTTGGCTCAACAGCCGGGAAGCTTCTTCCGCAGAGGTCTCGTCCAGGCATTTCTCGGATACCGGGCTCGGGCCTTGCGCGCCTTCGAGGCAACCCTTCGGCTCACCGGTAACCAGCCCGAAGATCCCTGGTTCCAGAGGGCGAGCCGGGAGCGCGACCGCCTGCTCGCGCTGCCTTCAAAAGGCCGTCAAGGCTAGCGAAATTCGCCGGGAAAAAGCCCGGCCCGTTCACCGCGACGGATTGGGCGAACGTTCTCCCTCCAGCTGCCGGCGCAGCCAGGCCGGCCGATTGGTCGTGATCGAATCCACGCCAAGCTCGCGGAAGTGACGCGCCAGCGCCGGGGTATCGACAGTCCAGCAGTGAAACTCCAGTCCCGCCTCCCGCAAGCGGGCCACCAAGGCCGTCGTGACCCGATCCGGATCGGCCTTGGTATCGAGACCGGAGGCCTTCGTTTGGCTCAAGATGTTGAAAACCTGCTCCGAGTTTGGGTTCCACCGGCCGGAATCATCCTCCCGGAAACTCGTCAGCCAGTGAGCACGATGTTCCGGCAATCGTTCCCGGCACTGGCGAATCACCTCGTCGTCGAAGCTGATGATCACGATCTGATCCGGCGAGAGCGAGGTCGTGGCGAGCGCCCTTTCGAGTGGTGGCAGGATCTCCGGCCCACACTTGATCTCCAGAAACAACCGTTTGCCTGCCGGAACCAGCTCGAGGACTTTGGGGATCGCCTCGCCCACGAACCGGGCGGCCTTCCATGAACCCACTTCCAGCTCCCGCAACTCGGCCAGCGTCAGCTCCGCCACTCGCCGCGGATCGTCGGCCGTCCGTTGCAAATCCTTGTCGTGCAGGCACACGATGTGCCCGTCCCGGCTGAGATGGAAGTCGCCCTCGATGGCGGCGGCGCCCTGTTCCCAGGCCAGCCGAAAGGCCGCCAAGGTGTTCTCCGGGGCGTCATGCGAGGCCCCGCGATGGGCCACCAGGTCCTGTGCGGCCAGCGGCCAGCCCGAGACGGCCAAGACCAGCAGCGAAAGGCTCCAGACGACGCGGCGGATCTGCCTCCGCACTGGAAAGGAATGTTCGGCTGTTCTCATCGGGCGTCAAGCTCCTCAAGGTAGGTTTGCAGGTCAAATCCCTCGGCCAATTCCACGAGTTCCCATCGCCCGTCCGCATCCAACCGAAAGGAGCCCACGAACCGGTGGGACCACTCGCCGGGACCAATCAGCGAGAGGCTGAATCCCTCGCCTTCCCTCATCTGGTAGAGATGATAGGTCTCGCCGATGACCGGCTGGAAAGTGAAGGCGCTCTCATAGACCAGCTTGTTCCAGTTGAACTGGTCGATCACCTGCTGATACCTCTCCTGCATTTCCGTGAGCTGCTGGCGAAAGACCCGTTGGGCCTTGCTGGCCCCGCGCGCTTTGAAGGAACTGAGGTCGGTGGGGACGATGCGCGGACTCGGGGTCGACCTCGGGTAGGGCAAGAAATTGCTCCTCGGCCCCTCGTCTTCGGGCAAGAAGGAAAGCTCGTTTTCCGGCATGGTAAAACCCATACGTCTGTCCCCCGCCTCGTGTCATCCCGGAATTCAGGGCCGCACTGAAGTGCGGTGCGCGGCTAACCCACCGCTCTCCGTCCCTCTCCGCTGGCTCAGTTCAACGAAGCCAGGTGTTCGGAGGTCTTCGTCCCGCGAGGCTGACGGTCCCTTCCGCCTCCCGTCCCGTAGAGGGATTCCACGGAAATTCCCTTCAGGAAAGCCTCCCGAAGGGCCGCCTGAATCTCTTCCATGTCCCAGTTCTGTGATTTCTCCAGAAGACCAATCTCCCGAAGGGGCTGCAAACGCTGTGAACCGCACAACCTTTCATTTCGCTCTCTCATAGGATTTCTGCTTTTTTACTGTCGCAGAAACTATGGCCAGCTTGCCGGCACGCTGATACGATGAGGTGACGATCCCGTGACATCCCACCGCTCACAACGAAACCCTTTGCGGCTCCCTCCCCGGGCCGCGAGCGCGGCCTCACCTCACGGCTGCTTGACCGGCCGGAAAGGCCACTGGGGGCTTCCCTTGGGGTCGGGAAGTGACGGCGACTTGCCGAGGCCGAAATCGCTGGGCTGGAGATCGGCCTCCTTCCAGTAGGTGTCATCGTTGATGAACCCGTAAAAGCTCGGATAGAAGGGATCGACATAGCTCACGTCGGCCCCCGCCGGAACCTCGAGTCCGGTGAGGAAGAAGGTGGCGTTGACGATCATCCGGCGAAGTCCTTCGTTCACCAGATCCACCGAGGCGCCCATGGTGGTGCAAAAGGACTGCCCCGCGGTCTCGCCGTTGGGAGCCGTATAGGGATGGAGCCACGCCAGGGCTTGCATGGGATCGTTTTTCTTGCCCTCGACCAGTTTCGACTCGGGATCCAGGGTCTCCGTCACGCCGCCCCGCATGAGAATGGTGTCCGCCTCGGTCAGATGGATGACGCCATAGACGTCGGAGGGGCCGAAGACATCCTTCACGCCCTTGAGGATGGGATGTCCCGCGTTGGCCTCCTCAATCACGCCGCGCGCGCCCTCGCGCTTGTGCGCTCCGTGGTGATTGACCCACTGCTCACCCAGAATCTTGCGGCCAAATTCGCCAAAGGGCAACGTGTCCCCAAACGCGCCGTCCCCGCGAAAGGCGTGGGTCGCGGTCCTCAAACCGATGACCGGTTTGCCCGCGTTCAAGAAGGCCGTGACATGGGCGGCCTCCTCGGGTGAGGGACGGCGGAAACGCGTGGCGATGATCATCAAATCGGCGTCATCCAGGGCCTCCAATCCGGCCAGGCCCTCTTGATGATTCGCATCAATGTAGCTCCCGCTGGGGTCCATGGCGAACACCACGGTGCAGTCGAATCCGTGGTGTTGACTCAGGATCTTGCCGAGCATCGGCAGAGCCTCCTCGGACCGGTATTCTTCATCTCCGGCGACCAGGACGACCTGCTTTCCGGCGCCCGGGCCCTTCCCGCCCTCGAGAACGAGCGTCCCGTCCTCAGCGTTCACCGCGAAGGCCAGGAAGAGAGAGGCGATCAGATAGATTCCGATTTTCATGCGCACCGTCTACCACGGATGGGGCCGCCGGGAAATGGATTATTGATCGATTTGCCCCTCCAAGCCCTCGGGCCCCATCCTCGGTGAACCGGCTCACCGGGCGAGCCAAACAGCACGGGTTGTCCACCGCCTGGACCCTTGATTTGCCCCTTTACAGCTTCTCAAACCTTGCCTAGGGTGGCCGACCGCACCCTATGAAACGGAAATACGAAGGCATCATCATCCTCAACACGATCGGCAAAGAGGAGGCGACTGATAAGATTATCAATCGCGTCGGAAAAACCATCGAGACCGAGGGCGGCAAGCTCGAACAGATCGACCGTCTCGGTCGAAAGGAGTTCGCCTACCCATCGAACAAAATTTCGGGCGGCTTCTACGTGAACTATTATTTCGAAGCCGAGCCGAGCGCGATCGAAAGGATTCGCGGAGCCCTCAAGCTGACCGATGACGTGCACGTTCAGCATTACCAGGTCAATGCGGCCTAGCCAGCATTCCTGACCCATGGCCTCCGTCAACAAAGTCATCCTCATTGGGAATCTCACGCGAGATCCCGAGTTGCGCTACACGCCCAAGCAAACGGCGGTGTGCGAAATTGGCTTGGCCGTCAATCGGCGCTACCGGGTCGAGAACGATCTGCGCGAGGAGACCACCTTTGTGGACGTCACTTTCTGGGGTCCGCAGGCGGAGACGGTTTCCAAATACCTCGAGAAAGGCAACCCCATCTACATCGAAGGGCGTCTCAAATACGACGCGTGGGACGACAAGGAGACCGGCAAACGCCGCTCCAAGATGACGGTCGTGGCGGAGAATTTTCAGTTCCTCGGCGGCAAGAGCAGTAGCGGAGGCCCCATGGAGGATTCCGACGGCCCTGCCCGTCCTTCATCCACACCGGCGGCGTCCTCTTCGTCTTCGGGGTCTTCCTCTTCCGCGTCCTCCTCCTCTGGTTCCGGCACGGGTCCCGGTCCCCTGGCCGACGAGGAGGAAGACGACATTCCCTTCTAAGCCTAGCCGGCTGAAGCCGTCCCGGTGCGGCGAAACACACCGAGGTAGTTGTTGAACGGAGTCTTTCCCCAGAGCGGTCGAAAGCCACCGTCGAGCCCGGCCTCTCGCAGCCAGCCCTCCAGCTCACTTCGTGCGGGATAACTGACCGGCCGCCCTTTCATCAAAAAACAAGCGTGGGCGAAGGCGTCCGCTAGCCGGGTGAGAGGGAACCGCCAACCGGGCTCCGCCAGGCCGCTCCGAATCACCAGGACGCCACGAGTTCCCAAAGACTGGATCGCCTTCTCCAGGAGAAGCCGCTGCTCTTGGGGCGTGAGGAACTGCAACACATCGAGGATACTCACGTGGCCGAGAAACTCCGGCAGGGCCTCGCGCGCATCGCCCTGGACAAAGGTCAGATCCGACGTCTCCGGGTCGGTGCCGCGAGAGCGTCTCCGCGCCGCTTCAATTTTCCGCGCGTCGTAGTCGATTCCCCTCACGGGCGCTCGAAAACCAGCCGCCTTCAGGTAGCAGGCAAACAAGCCCATCCCGCAGCCGATATCGAGGAGCGGCGTCCGCTGGTCGTCAACCGCCAGAAGCTCGCGGCACACCGCCGGGTAGAGGGGATCCGTCCGGAGTTTCCAATAGCAATACTCCCGGTTCCACCGGTGGGGGAACTGGTTGGCCAGCGCACGTTGTTGGCTCTTGGTCAAGGTGACCCATCTTGCCAGCGATTCTTCCGCCCGCCACACCGGGAACGGGCCTTGGAAGAAAAAGTAAGACAGCCCGATTGATGATTCTGCAGGAAAACCCCCATAAACCTACAGATGAGAAATACCAATCGGGCTGTCTCGGTGTAGCCACTCACAACGACTACGGCGGGAGAAATACCAACCTTTTCGACCTCGGCAAGCGGTTTTTTAGATTTTTTCAGGACCTGTGCAAAGCGTCCCGAGAACCTCGGGGCCTCCGTCTGCCCACCTCTCAGCCATCGCCGGACAGCCATCGCCCCGCAGGAAAGAGTTGTGCCGGACAGCCTGGTCGATATGGATACCCGATGAGCACGATTGCGGATCGCATCCTGCAAGATCTCAAGACGGCGATGAAGGCCAAGGATCCCTTGACCACCACCGTTCTGCGCAACCTGAAATCGGCCTTGAAGTACGCCGCCATCGAACAGGGTGGCGCCAACACGGAATTGGACGAGGCCCAGACCCAGGCGGTGATCCGCAAGGAAATCAAGAAGCGCGAGGATGCCATCGAGAGTTTCACCAAAGGAGGGCGTCCGGAATTGGCGGAGCAAGAGAGGCGTGAGGCGGAAATTCTCCTCGGGTATTTGCCCGCGGCGCTTCCCGAGCAAGAGGTGCAGTCGATCATCGATGAAGTGATTCAGACCCAAGGCGCGACTTCGAGAAAGGACATGGGATCGGTGATGAAAGCCGTTCAAGAGCGAACGGGGGGTGCGGTCGACAACAAGACCCTCTCCCAAATGGTCATGGCGAAACTCGGCTCGTAGAGTGACGCGCCCTCCACGTCGGCGAAAACTTCGATTCCGGTTCCGCCCGAGCCAGTTCGCGTGCTTCGGGATTTGACCTGATTTTCTTTCGGCATGGCAACCTCTGCAATCATCGTGGCTGCGGGGCAGAGCTGGCGCATGGGTTTCGACAAGCTCATGGCCACTCTCGGATCCCGCCCCGTTCTTCTCCACTCCCTACAGACCTTCCAGCAGGCTCCGTGCATCGACGAAATCATCCTGGTCACCAGTGAGGCCCACGCGACGACCGTGGAGCCATGGACCGAAACCTACGGGCTCAGCAAACTGACTCACGTGGTTCCCGGAGGTCTCCTGCGTCATCATTCGGTCAAGCAAGGCCTGGCTGCGGTGAGTGACCAGAGCGGCCTGGTCGCCGTGCACGATGGGGCCCGGCCTCTCATCGATCCCGAGGATCTGGAACGGTGCTGGGCGGAGGCGCAGCGCCACGGAGCCGCCGCCTGTGCCCGCCGAATCACCGACACCGTGAAACGGGTCGATGGGCAACACCGCGTCACCGGCAGTGTCGACCGGACGAATCTCTGGGCCATGGAAACGCCCCAGATCTTCGCCTACCCTCTCCTGGCGCGGGCCTATCGCCATGTCGAAGAGCAGGATCAGCTCGTGACCGACGAGGTTTCCGCCCTCGAGTTGCTGGGCGAGCCAGTGATTCTCAGCAAGAATGTCCACCCCAACTTGAAGATCACCTTCCCCCAAGACTTGCAACTGGCGGCTCACCTCTTGAAGCTTGGGAAAACCGAGCGTTGAACTCTCCATCTTCCTAACAAACGGCGAAAGAAACCGCCGTCGAGTGCCTCGCCCCATGCTCAGCTACCGCCAGACGATCCTCGACAACGGTTTGCGCCTTGTCACGGCGCATTCCCCGTATTGGCGGAGTCTCTCTCTCGGGGTTTTCGCCAACGCCGGATCCCGGCACGATCCGGCCGCCCGGCAGGGGCTCGCTCACTTCACCGAGCACATGCTGTTCAAGGGAACCGCGCGCCGCTCTGCCAAGAAAATCGCCCGTGAAGCCGAATCCGTGGGAGGGTCACTCAACGCCTACACCTCCGAGGAACACACTTGTTATCACGTCCGGTCGCCCGCCAACCAACTTTCCCGCATGGTGCCGCTGTTGGCTGACATGTATCAGAATTCCACCTTCCCGGAAGACGAAGTGCAGCGGGAACGGCAAATCGTCGAGGACGAGATTCTCCTCTATCGTGACGAGCCTTGCTCGCACGTCGACGATCTGCTCTCCGCCGCGGTCTGGCCACGCCACGCGCTCGGGCGGCCCATTCTCGGCACCTTGCGAACGGTCGGCCGCATCAGGCGAAGCGATTTTTTCCAACATCTCAGCCGCTCTTACGGGGCTCGCAATAGTGTGGTGGCCGTGGCGAGTCCGCAGTCTCACGAAGAAATGGCCGAAGCGATCGAGCAGAGCTTTGGCGGTCTGGCGCCGGGACGCAAACGGCGAACCCGCTCCCTCACCCGCACGCCATCCCGCCAGCGGGATCCCGAGTGGTTGACTCTCGAAGACCGGCCCATCGAACAGGTCCACCTCCGCATCGCCTTCCCCACGCTCGCACGGGATCATCCCCAATCGTATCCCAGCCGCTTGCTCAGCGTCATTCTCGGGGAGACCATGGGTTCGCGTCTGGCCCAGGAGCTGCGGGAAAAGCGCGGCTATTGCTACAGCCTCGGGTCCTCCCGAGAACTCTTTCAAGACGTGGGTCTCTTCACGATCCACGCCAGCTTCGAACCCCGCTTCCTCTGCCAAGTGATCCGGCGGATCGGTCGTCAGCTGAGGCGTCTCAAAGAGAATCCTCCCGGCGCCCGTGAACTGCGGGAGGCCTATCATTACGTCGCCGGGCATCACGACATGGGTCTGGAGGAAACGACGACTCAAATGTTCTGGCTAGGCGACGCCGCGCTGCACGGGGACCATGAATTGGATCCCCACGGCTACCTGAGTAAGCTCAGCCGTGTCCGCCCAGAGCGCGTCGAGACCACCGCGCGGCAGATTTTCCGGGCACCAAAAATGCGCGTCGCCCTGTTGGGCCCAGACTTGGAGTCTCACCGCCACCAAATCAGTGAATGGTGCCGCCAGGCATATTGACTCAAGGTTTTCGGTCCATGAATCGTCTGCCACGCATATCCCTTCATTCCCCGCTTCAGACCGCGTTTTCCTTCCACCGATGTCCGTGATCACCCAGCGTGGCGACCGAGGCGAGACCGACCTCCTCTTTGGACGCCGGGTCTCCAAGACCCATCCGAGGGTCTTGGCCAACGGAGCCGTGGACGAGCTGAATGCCGCCATCGGCCTGGCACGATGGCACACCCATCACGATGGCACGACGCGGCTGGCGGAACGGCTGGCCCTGTGTCAGAACGAACTGATTCGCCTGATGGGTCAGATCGCCACCCTGCCGGAGGACGGCGAGCGCTACGAGGAAAGCGGTTTCGAACGCGTGAACCCGGCAGCGGTCGAGTCATTGACGCTCACGGCACGCCGTGTGGAAGCCTCCCTCAACGAACGATTCCGATCCTGGGCGGTTCCGGGAGCGATGGGACCCCTTGGTGCCGCTCATCTCGATCAGGCCCGGACGGTCTGCCGAAGGGCCGAGCAGCAAATCCGGGCCATTCCCGATCCGGGAGGGGCCCTTGAGAATCCGGCGATCTATTTGAATCGCCTAGCCGACTTCCTTTGGCTCGCCGCCCGGGCGCACGAAAAGGGGTGGGATTTCCGCGAGCTCGACGAGGGCGCGGACTAA
The DNA here is from genome assembly GCA_965204485.1 of Verrucomicrobiales bacterium. Lineage (GTDB taxonomy): Bacteria > Verrucomicrobiota > Verrucomicrobiia > Verrucomicrobiales > DEV007 > JAACDM01. The sequence continues at coordinate 5,642 of CBDBEZ010000014.1, read as the reverse complement.
CGGCGCCGCTGTCCCCAGAAAAGGTGTGCCCGGCGGCGCATCGCCAGGATGACCGAAAGTGTCAAAATACCGGCCACCGCCAGGAATTCATCACGCAATCCTCCGAGAGCCAAGGAATTGGTCGCCCCGGATACCAGGGGAGATTCCCGCCGCGCAGGCGAGTCTCCAGACGGGGCATCGCCTTTCAAGACGACCCCCGATCCGCGATTCTCCAACGAACCCGCAGTGTCGGCGACGCCCAAATGGAGCCCGAAGAGCAGGCAGAGGCCACCCAGCGCGAGAAGAGGGAAGAAGAAAGAAAATCGACGCACCGTATACAAAGGCAAACCCGCCGCTGTCCGAATCTCAAACCGGATCTGAGCGAGCAAGGTTCGCCAACTATAAAACGACCCATGGCCGAGAGTGCAAGTTTTTCGGAAATCAATCGCAACTTTTACTGGATTTCCCCCGACCTATGTGGCTCCTTCCGGGCGCGCAAGGTGGTGGTTGTAGCTCAATGGTAGAGCCCCAGATTGTGGTTCTGGTTGTTGCGGGTTCGAGCCCCGTCAACCACCCATCCCTCTTCCAGGGGATTCACGAAACGCATGATTCAGAAGAGGAGTCCATGGATTCCATTGAGAACAAAATCGGCTACAAATTTCGAAATTCCCTCCTCTTGGCTGAGGCGCTGACCCATCCTAGCCTGGCCTACGAAACGCAACGGCCCCACTTCGACAACCAGCGTCTCGAATTCCTTGGCGACGCGGTCCTTCAGGTCATCCTCACGGAACAGCTCTTCCAGCAGTTCCCCCAGTTCACCGAAGGTCACCTGACCAAACTCCGATCGCGTCTGGTCTCCAAGAACGCCCTCTCGGCCTGCGCCCGTCGCATCGACCTCGGCCAGTATCTATTGATCGGAAAAGGAGAAGAAGCTTCGGGAGGCCGCGAACGCGCCTCGACGCTCGCCGACGCCTTCGAATCGCTCACGGGCGCCATCTACCTTGACGGCGGTTTGGAGGCGGCCAAGGCCTTCATCCTGCGCCACTACCGCCTCGAATTGGAACAGCTCCACGAAGCTCCCGACGAGGTCAACCCAAAGGGCCAGCTCCAGGAGATTCTACAATCGATCGCGCCGACCAGCCCCGAATACGAAATCATCTCCGAGGACGGTCCCGATCACCGCAAGACTTTTTCTTCGCGCGTCTTGTGGGAAGGCCTCGAGCTGGGGAGCGGGACCGGCAACAGCAAGAAAGCCGCCGAGATCGCCGCCGCCCGGACGGCCCTAGACCGGCGGGAATGGAATCGTTACCAACCCTGCCAAGAACTGGTGAACGAGTGTGAATAAACGTGAACAGATTCTTGCAATCTCATGTTTGAGACGCATTCCTTCGCATTTTTCTCAGACATGTCGACACTGTGATAAAATGATAGCTCGCTGGTGCCTGACCGGTTAACCGACTTGTTGGACTTGTTCGCAGCATTAAGAAGAAAAGCTAAATCAAAACTCAACCTTGAAAATTCATCTCGGGGGGTGAACAAGCCCGCTTTGCTTTCCATTCTAAGCTTGAGTTCCTCGTCCCGCCTCCATGGAATGGCGCCATGAGGAGCATGACGGGATTTGGCGTGGGTGAAGCCGAGCGATTGCCCTGGCGAAGCACCGCTGAGGTGCAGTCGGTCAATCGCAAGCAATTGGATGTGGTGCTTGCCCTGCCCAAGAATCTCGGCGCCCTCGAACGTCCGGTGAAACAGCTGGTGCAAGCACGGCTCTCCCGCGGCCGGATCAGCGTGAAGGTGAACGTAGAAGCCGACGATGAAGCGGTGCTGGACGCGGCTCAGGTGAAAGTCTGTCAGAGCCTGGTGTGGGAGTATGTGCGCCGTTATAAGGAATTGCGGGATCAGGTGGGAGACGTGGCATTGGCTCCCCTGGATCTGTTGCGAGCCCCGGGCGTTTTCGAGCTGAGGGAGCTCGAGATCGATGCCTCGTTGGTTTGGCCCGTCATTGAAGAGGCGATTTCACAGGCTCTCAGCGGCTTGATCGATTCACGGCAAGAGGAGGGAAATCACTTGCGCGAGGTGCTGGACAAGGCGCGTCATCGCCTGGTGGGATTGGTCGAACGGATGCGGGAAAGAGCCCCGCAGGTCGTGGAGCGTTACCGGGAACACCTGCACGTCCGGCTGAGCGAGGCGGGCCTACCGCTTCCCCTGGACGATGAACGGCTCTTGCGTGAGATCGGTCTCTTCGCCGAGCGCGCGGACATCTCGGAGGAACTCGACCGACTGGCGAGTCACGACAAGCAGTTCAAGCTGTATCTGGAAAGTTCGGATCCCGTGGGTCGGCCCCTGGATTTCCTGGCTCAGGAGCTGAACCGCGAGATCAACACCATCGGTTCCAAATCCAATGACGCCTCGCTGACCCAACTGGTGGTCGAGGGGAAAACGGAGGTTGAGAAGATCCGGGAACAGGTTCAGAACATCGAGTAATACGGATGGCTTTTCTTCGAACGGGGCTCTTGTGCGTGGTATCGGGACCATCCGGTTCCGGCAAAACCACGTTGTGTCGAGCACAGGCGAAGAAGCCGGGCTTCGTCTACTCAATCTCCTGCACGACCCGCAGCCCTCGCCACGGTGAGGTCAACGGTCTCGACTATCATTTTCTTTACGAGGAAGAGTTTCTCGACCGCGTGAAGCGAAAACAGTTCTTGGAGCATGCCCAGGTTCACAATGCCTACTACGGTACCCTCAGAAGCACGGTAATTGGGCATCTCCAGAACGGAACCGACGTGCTGATGGATCTCGATGTGCAGGGAGCGAGAGACATCCGTAAGTTGCGTGATCCACAGATTCGTCAAGCCCTGGTCGACGTCTTCATTATGCCGCCCAGCCTCAAGGAACTGCATCGTCGCCTGAGCGGAAGGGGCACTGAGGACGCAAGCGCCTTGGAAATGCGTCTTGAGAATGCGCGCCGCGAAGTCGAACACTGGCGTGAGTATCGATACGTCATCACCAGTGGGACGCCCACCGAGGACCACGCGTCGTTTCAGTCGATTCTGGAAGCCGAGCGGCTGCGGACGGAGCGGTTGCGGGTGCCGGGCGAATCTTCCGGCAAGTCCTGAGGTCTCGGTCCGGAAGGGCTCATGGGTTTCCCGGAAAGGGGTCCGCCGCAAGCCGGAGATGGACCTCCACCGGCGGGATCATCTGGCTTTCCGGACTCCCGCCTGGGCCCATGGGGAGTTTGGCGGTCTCGGAGCTGTCAGACGTCGGTGAGGATGGGGAGGATGATGGCGACCAGGTAGCCGTTGCCCACGACAAGCTCAGGCTCAGGATGGTCAGCATGCCGGCAAGGGCCAGCGAGACAGAACGGGAATGTTGAAAGGAGAGGATGGCGCGGACCCTCGCCTCCAGCATCGATTGGCGACTGTCCGAAGGAGCCATGCCGAGAAAGAGTCCATTGGCCGCGATGAGGCGGCTCGACGGCGGGACCTCTCTCAGATTCTTGGCGAGTGAGAGGAGTTCGCGGGCGTAGCGGCCCGGTTCGGTTCCCGTGCTGAGCACGGTGTGATCGCAAGCGAATTCGCGCGTCTGGTGTAGCTGACGGTGGAGCGCCCAAACCAGGGGATGAAACCAGTAGAGCGCGCAGACCGCCTGGCTCAGCCATTGGGTCCAAAGATCACGTCGCTTGAGGTGGCCGATTTCGTGGAGCAAGACCAGTCGAAGCCGCTCGCGATCCCAGGAAAGCGCGTCGGCCGGAAGGAACACGCAGGGCCAGGCGAGTCCGGCCGCGGCCGGCGAATGGAGCAGAGGACATCGGTAGAGACGCACGTTCCCTCTATATCCCAGCGTCTCGGATACCTCTCGGATGAAGGCGAGCCAGCAGCCGCTCTCCAATGCTTGGCTCCCTTCCCGCCAGCTCTGTAGCCTCCACACGCCCGCGCTGTGCAGAAAGGCCAAACCGCCAATGCCCAAAAACCACAGGAGCGGCAGGGCTTGAGAACAGGCGGGAGAGGCAGTCGGTTCGACGAAGGCCTGGGCTTGCGGGGGCGACCCGTCCACCCAGGCGGGGAGGTAGGGGACCTCGACCCTGGGCAGGCACCAACTCAATGGAAGGAGGGCCAAAGCGACCATGCCCGCGCTGATTAGCGTGCAGCGGAAGGCTGCCGAGCGGCGCCGACAAAGAAGGAGGGCCATCCAGACCAGCCCCGCCAGAACGGTGCTGCGGAGGGCCAGACTCAAGAGAAATTCCTGACAGGCATCCAGGTTCATGAAGGGGCGATTTCGTGGTGTTCACGGTCTTCCTCAATCAAACGGTGAATCCGTTCGATCTCTTCATCGGAGAGCTTCTGATCCTTGGGATCCAGAAGGGCGGCCACGAGCTTCTCGGCCGAGTTGTCGAAGAAAGTGGCGAGCAGATTCTTCAGGGCGGAACGCTTGGCTCGGCTCGGGGCCACCGTGGGGGAGTAGATGTATTTCCGTGCCCGCTTGACGTGTTTGAGATAACCCTTCTCCTCGAGGATGGAAAGTTGCGCCCGGACGGCCGAGTAGCTGGGCGGATCGGGCATGGCCTCCTGAATGGAGGCTGCCGAAGCCGCCCCCAGACGGTAGACCGCGTCCATGATCTGGCGCTCTCGGCGAGACAGGTGTTCCGTTACCATGGTGCTAAATTGTCCGCATTTGGAAGGCTGTCAAGTGTACTGTTTTTAGCAAGCAGGTCCAAAAAGAGCATGTTTTTACCGAAAAATCGATTGACTAGACGACAGAATGCTATTTTTCTAGCAATCGATGAACGCATCTCAATCACTCACTTTTCTGGCCGGGGCGCTCGCTTATCTCACCGTGCTGGCCAGCTGCACCACGGTGCCGGTCCCACCGCCTACCGCCGCTCTGGAATCTGGCCGGGCCGCGGCCAAGAGTCGCGGTCACCACGAGGACCCCAAGCCCGTCGTTCACCACGGCGATGACTCGGAGCAGGCCGTTGAACCCAAGGATCGGCGCGGCCTGGCCACCTCTTTCGGCGAGACGCTGGATTCCCAGGTCGTCTATCAAGATTTCAAGCGCGGTTTCCTCGCCAAACCCTTCGCGGTCGGTGTCCTTCACTACAATGATGGCCCCGGCGCGGAGGCCATGGCCGCTCAGATCGGGGGCGCGGTACCGTTCTCCGGTGACATGGTGACCACCGCCAAGGGTGTCGCCGACTGGGGATTGAAGTCCCCCAACTCGGGCTATCTCGGCGGGTACCTTGCCGATGACAAGGTCATCCTGGAAGGGCGCGAGGGTGACCGCTACGCGATCATGCTCAAGAACAACACCCGGCAGCCACTCGAGTTCGTGCTGTCCGTCGATGGCTTGGATGTGATCGATGGCCACCCGGCGTCCTACAAGAAGCGAGGGTATGTGGTGGGGCCCAAGCGGATCCTCGAAGTCAAGGGCTTCCGTACCAGCACCAGCCAGGTAGCCGCCTTCCAATTTGGTCAAGTTTCGAACGCCTATGCCGTGCGCCGTCACGGGGATGCTCGCAACGTCGGCGTGATCGGCGTCGCGGTTTTCAGCGCCGGGGGGAAGAATCCTTGGACGGCGCCACGAGGGGATCCTCAACGGGAAGAAGCGGATCCTTTTCCGGCACAACGCTTTGCCATCCCACCGTCTTGATCATTGAGGGGGACGATGGG
>CBDBEZ010000013.1:0-112775 GCA_965204485.1 Verrucomicrobiales bacterium | reverse complement strand
TGCGTCTCTCATCGTCAAAAAGAACAACAAGTCATGAACACCCTTCGAACGCTCGTCCCTCCAATCAAATGCCAAGGAATCAAAACAAAACTGGTTCCTTGGATTAAGGCCATTGTTCCAAGTGAATTGCCGGGACAATGGATCGAGCCGTTTATGGGATCAGGTGTGGTAGCGTTTAACGTAAGGCCGCGTCATGCGATATTGTGCGACTCAAACCCTCACCTAATTAGGTTTTACCAAGCGATTGCAGATGGAGAGATCACACCGACGCGAACGAAAGAATTCTTAGAAAAGGAAGGTGCCATTCTTTTGAAGTCCGAAGGAGAGCATTTTTACGCGGTTAGATCCCGTTTTAACGAAACTGGAGACCCTATAGATTTTCTATTCCTTAACCGTGCCTGCTTTAATGGAATGATTCGTTTTAACCGTAAAGGAGGCTTCAATGTTCCGTTTTGCCGGAAACCCAACAGGTTCGCGCAAGCATACATAACCAAAATATATAATCAGATTAAAGCGGTTGCTGATGTTTGTGAAGTCAGCGATTTGCAATTCATCTGTCGTAGCTATGAAGAGACGATTGCATCGGCCAACGCTGATGATTTTATCTACTGCGATCCTCCATACATTGGCAGGCATGTAGATTATTTCAATGGTTGGGACGAGGCGCACGAAAAGGAACTAGCCCAAGGACTTTCAAAAACTGAAGGAAAATTTATCCTTTCGACGTGGCATAGTAACGATTTTAGGTCGAATGAGTATATCGAGACTTTGTGGTCTGATTACCACATCTTGACCAGAGAACACTTCTACCATGTGGGGGCGACGGAAAAGAATCGAAACCCCATGCTAGAAGCGCTTATTACAAATTTTGAAGCTAAATTAGGGAACCTGGAAACGGGAAAAATGGAACAAGCACCGCTACTGATTTGAACAGCATGGAAACTGTGTCCCTCCATAGGAGAGAAATGACCGGAAGTTGTGGATGAGGGCAGCTAACGGAACACCAATTGAACCCCCTCCAATCCCGATCACTTCGACGCCTCTGATACCACGGACGAAAAGCAATTTCCTAGCAGTAAGAGGGCGGGGGATTAGCGGCCACCTCTGGGAGGGGGGCGAACTGTTTGATTGTCCAACGAATTTCTGAACGCTATCGTGGGCGATGGCCAAGGATTCCAAAATCGAGTGGACTCACCACACCTTCAACCCGTGGTGGGGTTGCTCGAAAATGTCCCCGGCCTGCCAGCACTGCTACGCAGAAGCTTGGGCGAAACGCGTTGGAAGCCAGGTTTGGGGTCGGAACGCCGCCCGCCGATTCTTCACCGACAAGCATTGGGCTGAACCAATCCGATGGAACAAGGAGGCAAGCACCGATGGTGTCAGGCGGCGAGTGTTCTGCGCATCAATGGCCGATGTTTTTGAGCGACGGCGTGAGTTGAACGAACCCAGGAGCCGACTCTGGAACCTGATCGTTTCGACCCCTATGCTCGATTGGTTGTTGCTGACAAAGAGACCTCAGAACATCGAAGGAATGACCCCCTGGAGCAACGAGTGGCCGGAGAACGTTTGGATAGGGACGACAGCCGAAAACCAACATTGGGCGGACATTCGCGTGCCCATTCTGGCAATGATTCCGGCCAAGGTGCGCTTTCTCAGCTGCGAGCCGCTTCTCGATTCCATCGATTTAGCAAAGTTTCAATCGGCCGGACACGGTTCCATGCCGGTAGACTGGGTGATTGCTGGCGGAGAGAGCGGGCCGAACTCAAGACCAATGGATCCACAATGGGTTTGTCAGTTGCGGGACGTCTGCGTTGATTCTGGGGTCGCGTTCCATTTCAAGCAATGGGGGCATTGGGTGCCCGAAGAGCTACTAACAGAGAAGCAAAAGAAAGTAATCGTTCTCAACGGATTGCGCTTGGCGGGGGTTCGCAAAGGCGTTGCAGGTCGAACACTCGACGGTCGCGTCTGGGACGAGTTTCCCGTCACGAACTGAGGAAGCAATGGAGAGGCAGAGATGAACGAGGTTGGATACTTATTTGACGTTGAAACCGTTACGTTTGGTGAGGCGAAGAAGAAATTCAAACCTCTGGAGATTCCCCTGTGGACTCGGAACAAGGCGCTCTTCATCGCGCGTTACCTGAAGACATTCACGTTCGTTACCAAACATGGAACGTACATTGATGCGTTCGCTGGCCCGCAGCACGCCGGGTCTAAGGAAGAAAGCTGGGCAGCAAAGCTAGTGATGGAGAACGAGCCGCCGTGGCTTCGGAACTTTCACCCTTTTGACCAAGATCCAAAGCAGATCACCCACCTGAATAAGATTGCGGATGCTTATGTGGAGAGCTCGTGAGTGGGAAGTTCTCAGACCGGTTTCTCTTTGCCTGGCGTGTCTGTCTGACTGCGTAATGGAGCGATCTTCGCCTTGGATAGTTCAATGCTCAGATCGATCAGTTCGGTGGTCAGTTTCTTGAATTTCTTGAATTTCTTGTACTCCTCTGTTTCTTTTCGTAGTCCCCTTCACGTGGTCTGGCCAGACGTGTTCAGTCCGGCTCCTCATCTCATGCGTGTAGCTCAGTTGGTAATACACGCCGCGCTGGCGTTGTCGATCTCGGTATTGCTTGCTGATGCTCCCAGGCCGCATTGGCCCGATTGCAGCTAACTTTGCCGCAAATTTCTGGACTCTTTTTTCAATGATCTGATCTTTTTCATGGTCATTACCTTATATATGCGAATGTCTAGGAAAATCAAATCATTTGTTATGGATCTCTGGATTTCTTGGTGGAATATCGTCTGTCTTCTGCGACCCCGCTTTCTCGAGAGCCCGCACCTTTCTCTGGTTTCTGCTCGTCTTGGCCGCTTTCTCCGTGCGCAATGACCTCCTCGGGGTTTCCAGTTTCGTCCGCGCTCTCGGTTTGTCAGAACACTTCTATGAGCACTTACTCCATTTCTTCCACAGCAATGCCGTGAAGACGGACCGGCTTGCAGAACTTTGGTTCGCCATCGTGATCAAGCACTTCCCTGTCTACAAGATCGGTTGTCGCCCCGTCCTGGTTCTCGACGGCATCAAGAAGTCCAAGGAGGGCCGCAAGATGCCTGCGGTGAAGTATCTGCATCAACAGTCCGAGTCCAATTCCAAGCCTCACTTCATCATGAGCCATTCCTTTCAGGCCTTCGGCGTGCTCTGTCAGGTTGGCGGATACTTCTTCTGCGTTCCGGTCTGTGCACGCATTCACGAAGGTATCGTCACTTCAAACCGCGACAGGAGAACCTTGATCGACAAGGCCAACGAGATGCTCGCATCCGTCTGTAGAGGTCAGGAGTTCGTCTTGCTGGCCGACGCCTACTACGCCAACGGAAAGGTGATCCGGAGCACCAAGGGGCGTTCCGGTGTGCTGGTCACGAGGGTTCGACGCACGACAACCGGCTTTCGGCCTGCGGCAGTGCCACGCAAACGCAAACGCGGACGACCGAAAAAGTATGGCGCTGCGGTGAAGCTCCAGAATGTCTTTGGAACGGGCGGCTTCAGTTCCGTTCCCAGTCCCGTATATGGGGAGAGAAACATCTCTGTCCGGTTCAAGTCGGTGGATCTGTTGTGGAAGCCCGCCGGGGCGATGGTCCGCTTCATTCTCGTCGATCATCCCACGAGAGGGCGGATCATCCTCTTGTCTACCGACCTCACCATGGAAGCTCAGGAGATCATCTTGCTCTACAGTTTGCGTTTCAAGATCGAAGTCGCTTTCAAGCAAGCGGTGCATTCGGTCGGCTCATTCGGATACCATTTCTGGATGGCCGCTATGCGACCGCTCAAGCGTCGCAATGGTAACCAATACCTCCACCGGACTACCGAGAAATATCGCAGACAGGTGCAGAGAAAGATGCACGCATATCATGTGTTTGTGCAGACCGGCATGATCGCTCAGGGCATGTTACAGTACCTTGCCATGACATGTGACGGTCTGGTCTGGAAACACTTTGGAACCTGGATCCGAACCATCCGCCCAGACGTGCTGCCTTCGGAAATGATTGTCTCAGCCGCCTTGAAAAACACGCTGCCTGGATTTTTGCACCACGGCGGAAAAGGTTCAGCGTTCCGAAAATTCATCCTTGATAAAATAGACTTCACTCGCTCCGAAGGTTCACGCTTCGCCGCATGATGATCCAGTTACAGAACTTCTCACTCGCGAGTGGAGAGGCACGATCACGACAAGAACCGCAAGGTCACCGTTACGCAAGGGAACTGCAACGAGGAGCTGCCCGCTTTCCTGGACAAGAACCCGTTGAGAAAGAAAGAGGCCACGTTTTGCCTGCTGGACCAAAGATCGACGGAATGCGATTGGGCGACGGTTAAGACCGTGGCTCAGCACAAGGGCGTTGAAGGCGGGCGCAAGATTGAAGTCTTCTACTTCCTAGCCCAAGGCTGGATCGCCCGAGCGATTAAGAGCTGGAAAAACGATGTGGAGGAACGCTGCTCGAAATGGTGGGGGCGCGATGATGTCTTCGATTTTCTCAAAATGCGAAGTCAAAAACGTGGGATTGCGATGGCAGAACGATTCCAAACGGAGCTGGGCTACAAGCATGCTTACCCTTTTCCAATTCAGAAACATGGCGAGAAAGGCATGGTGATGTTCTGGATGATTCACGCAAGTGATCACGACCGTGCGCCGATTTTAATGATGCACGCATATGGGCATGTCGGCGCCGGGGGAGGGCTGAATGACCCCTGTAACCAGCTTTGCTTCGATTTCTTATCCGAGTGAAATCATGTGATGTCCATGGCCCTGACCGAAAGGGGAATTCCCAGGAGTTGAACCCCCTCCAATCCCGATCACTTCGACGCCTCTGATACCACGGACGAAAAGCAATTTCCTAGCAGTCAGTCAGTGGAACAACGTTCGCTGGAGGTGTTGAAGACGGACTTCAACTTTATTCTTATAATGGAGGCGATATTATCAGCTCGATTACTTCATGTAACTTCAATAATTTTGTGGATGAAGGGCTGGAAATCTCTGAAGAGGCGAATGGTAATATATTGGGTAGCGTTTACTTCTCGCACTCAACCGGGTGCCAGAATAATTTTAATATTGAAGAAACTGGGGCTGGGAAGATTGATTTATCTCTGGTCTCGTGCACTGCACGAAATGCCGATTATTCAAACGTGGAATTCGAAGAGTTCGGAAGCGGAAACAACGAGCCAAATATTAGTAGTCTAACTGAGGAGAATCCATCGCAGAGTGAATGTATCGAAATCGTGCAACAGAATGCGGGCGAGACTAAGGCGACCTTCTCCTTTATAGATGCCTCTGGTTCACCTCTTCAGGGGGTGCAGATTGTTCATGACAATGTGCAATTGTTTGGTGTGCCCAACCATACCGTGAATTTGTATGATATGGATTGTTTTAATAATTCTTCCCATGGTGTAGAAATCGATATCCCCGGTTCCGGCTCGCTATCAGTTGAGTGCACTTTGGGCGGGACTTTGCAGAACAATGGGAAGCACGGGCTGAAGGCGGCGAGACCTTCAGGGTGGATCCCTTCTTTTTTTGTGGAAAACAATTGCTATTTTATTAATAATGGTTCGGATGGAATTCATGCGGAGAGTTCAAGTGTAATGCATGCAACAATAAAGGATTCGTATGTTTGGGGTAACGACGATGATGGCATACAATTGGATTCGTCAGGCTCCGACAATTCGTGCAATATCACAGGAGCACTATTCAACCCCATAGTTTCATAAATCGGGGCAAGAATCCCAAGAAAATAGTGGCAGGGGCCTTTGGGATAAGGTTAATTTGGAATCTACCAAAACACCAAACACTTCAACCCAAAAGCCACCTACAGTGAGAGTAGCACGACGCACGATTAATGCAAAGTCCAGAACGATTCCGGCGATCAAATTTGAAGATCAAGAACTGACCTCTTTCGGCGGTCTCGTTATCTTTCAGAAGCTCTTTCAGGAATTGGATCTGGAGGGGAAGCTTCAGCAGTGCTTTGATCCACTGGATCGACGCATGTCCCGCTTCTACAAGTTCCACAAGGTTTTCATGTGTCTTATCGTGCATCTTATACTGGGCTACCGGATGCTTCGCGATTTGGACTACTACCGAGATGATCCCCTTGTACGACAGGTTTTGGGGATGCACCAATTGCCCAGTGTCCCAACGATGAGCCGGATGTTGGGAGAGGTCGATTGTCAAAGCCTTGAGAGGATGAGGGAGATGAATCATTTCGTTTGCCTGTCGCGACTTCAGGAGGAGGGAATCAAACGCATCACGCTTGATTTGGACGGAAGCGTGCAGAGCACGAGTCGCCATGCGGAAGGGACGGCTGTGGGATTTAACAAGAAGAAAAAAGGCGAGCGCAGTTATTATCCACTGCTCGCGACGATCGCTCAAACCGGACAAATCTTCGACTTCCTTCATCGAAGTGGCAACGTCCATGACTCCAATGGAGCAGTGGAGTTCCTCCGTTCCTGCGTGGAGAAGATTCGCAAGGTGCTGCCTGATGTGCAGATCGAGTTGCGCGCCGACAGCGCGTTTTTCAGCGATCAGATGGTTTCAGAGGCAAAGACCTTGGGCCTGGAATATACGTTCTCGATGCCTTTCGAGCGGCTTGTGGAACTCAAGGGCATCATTGAGAAGCGCCGTCGCTGGTCCCGAACCCGAGGCGGAGAGGGAAAAACTCATCACTTCGAAATCCGCTGGAAGCCAAAAAGTTGGGCGCGCAAAGCGCGCATTTTGTGCATTCGAACCATGAGGCGCACTCAGCGCAAAGGATCGCTCCAACTGGATCTTTTCGAACCAGTCGAGGAGAACTATGAATACAAGGCGATCATCACCAACAAGACAAACACGGCCGCTCATGTGGTGAAATTTCATGAAGGGCGTGGCTCTCAGGAGAAGATTTTTGGCGAAGCCAAGAGCCAGGCCCAGATGGACTATATTCCGGCCAAGCGACGTGCCGCCAACGAAGCTTTCCTTTTGGCCAGTATCCTCACCCACAATCTCACACGCGAAATGCAGATGCGATCTGCGGAGCGGTCACGCAAATCGTCCCCCAAAAGGGCTGCGGAGTGGATCTTTGAAGGACTCGGCACGATTCGCCGCAAAATCATCCAGCGTGCCGGACGTCTGACTCGCCCTCAAGGTCGACTCACATTGACACTCGGAGACAATCAGGCCGTCGAAGAAGAAATCGCCTACTACATGATGGCCTGACTGGCCATTTTATGAAACGCTGGGGTCAACTATCAGGGGAACGATGACGATAATTTAAACTTGAGTCCTGCCCCTGTCGCGGACCCTGCTAATCCAGGGCAATATCTAAACTCAATGCCTTTACTCGTGAGTGAGAAGTTCTGTAACTAGATCATCATGCGGCGAAGCGTGGAACCTTCGGAGCGAGTGAGAGTTCTATTTTATCAAGGATGAATTTTCGGAACGCTGAACCTTTTCCGCCGTGGTGCAAAAATCCAGGCAGCGTGTTTTTCAAGGCGGCTGAGACAATCATTTCCGAAGGCAGCACGTCTGGGCGGATGGTTCGGATCCAGGTTCCAAAGTGTTTCCAGACCAGACCGTCACATGTCATGGCAAGGTACTGTAACATGCCCTGAGCGATCATGCCGGTCTGCACAAACACATGATATGCGTGCATCTTTCTCTGCACCTGTCTGCGATATTTCTCGGTAGTCCGGTGGAGGTATTGGTTACCATTGCGACGCTTGAGCGGTCGCATAGCGGCCATCCAGAAATGGTATCCGAATGAGCCGACCGAATGCACCGCTTGCTTGAAAAGCGACTTCGATCTTGAAACGCAAACTGTAGAGCAAGATGATCTCCTGAGCTTCCATGGTGAGGTCGGTAGACAAGAGGATGATCCGCCCTCTCGTGGGATGATCGACGAGAATGAAGCGGACCATCGCCCCGGCGGGCTTCCACAACAGATCCACCGACTTGAACCGGACAGAGATGTTTCTCTCCCCATATACGGGACTGGGAACGGAACTGAAGCGCGCCCGTTCCAAAGACATTCTGGAGCTTCACCGCAGCGCCATACTTTTTCGGTCGTCCGCGTTTGCGTTTGCGTGGCACTGCCGCAGGCCGAAAGCCGGTTGTCGTGCGTCGAACCCTCGTGACCAGCACACCGGAACGCCCCTTGGTGCTCCGGATCACCTTTCCGTTGGCGTAGTAGGCGTCGGCCAGCAAGACGAACTCCTGACCTCTACAGACGGATGCGAGCATCTCGTTTGGCCTTGTCGATCAAGGTTCTCCTGTCGCGGTTTGAAGTGACGATACCTTCGTGAATGCGTGCACAGACCGGAACGCAGAAGAAGTATCCGCCAACCTGACAGAGCACGCCGAAGGCCTGAAAGGAATGGCTCATGATGAAGTGAGGCTTGGAATTGGACTCGGACTGTTGATGCAGATACTTCACCGCAGGCATCTTGCGGCCCTCCTTGGACTTCTTGATGCCGTCGAGAACCAGGACGGGGCGACAACCGATCTTTGTAGACAGGGAAGTGCTTGATCACGATGGCGAACCAAAGTTCTGCAAGCCGGTCCGTCTTCACGGCATTGCTGTGGAAGAAATGGAGTAAGTGCTCATAGAAGTGTTCTGACAAACCGAGAGCGCGGACGAAACTGGAAACCCCGAGGAGGTCATTGCGCACGGAGAAAGCGGCCAAGACGAGCAGAAACCAGAGAAAGGTGCGGGCTCTCGAGAAAGGTGCGGGCTCTCGAGAAAGCGGGTCGCAGAAGACAGACGATATTCCACCAAGAAATCCAGAGATCCATAACAAATGATTTGATTTTCCTAGACATTCGCATATATAAGCTAATGACCATGAAAAAGATCAGATCACTGAAAAAAGAGTCCAGAAACTTGCGGCAAAGTTAGCTGCAATCGGGCCAATGCGGCCTGGGAGCATCAGCAAGCAATACCGAGATCGACAACGCCAGCGCGGCGTGTATTACCAACTGAGCTACACGCATGAGATGAGGAGCCGGACTGAACACGTCTGGCCAGACCACGTGAAGGGACTACGAAAAGAAACAGAGGAGTACAAGAAATTCAAAAAACTGACCACCGAACTGATCGATCTGAGCATTGAACTATCCAAGGCGAAGATCGCTCTATTACGCAGTCAGACAGACACGCCAGGCAAAGAGAAACCGGTCTGAGAACTTCCCACTCACGAGATCGTTCTGGACTTTACATTAATCGCAATGCCTTTAGGGAAAGCTAACAATCTCCAGCAGGAACTCGCCCTCACGAGAGTCGTTTTCTGTTAGCCTAGGCCAACTCGTCACCGGTTGGCGGACTTTGCGCGGGCAACTCCTTTGTCGTCTTTTCGGTATTGCCTCCCGAACGATCAATTCTCTGACTCGCGCTACCATCTCCTGTTTTGTCTCTTCGGTCAGCAGTCCCTCGGACACTTCGAACACTGCCCATAGTGAATTCATTTTGTCGAGCGTCTTCAGGAAACTGATGCTCAACGGCTGGATGTTGCCGCTTTTCGCGGCTTCGCATCGCTCCTGCGCGATGATCGAGCAGGCCATGAGCAATGCCGCCACCTCCTGGGCCGCTGTTTCTGGCGTATGGCTATGAAGAACGTCACTCCCGCGCATGTGGAGCTTGAGTTCCTTGTAGAATATCTCGTGTTCCCAGCGCAGGGCATAGAGCTCCAGCAATTCCTGCGCCGGATACTCCTGCTCATCAATAAGCGTCGTCCATAGCCTCTCCTCGCTCCACTGTCGTGCCCCCGGCTTCCTGATCCGGCCTCGAATCTCACGGATACGGATCTCCCCTTGATTCTCCCGCGGCCCATCAGCCTTCTTTCTGGGCACCCTGATGCTGACCAGCGCGCTTCCATCGGAGAGCCTTTCAGTCTTATGGCTCTTGTTGCTGCCGCGTGCCTTCACCAACAATTCACTATGTGCCGCCCGGCATGATTTCACGAGTTCGTCGAGATACTTCCCCCAACCGTAAAGCCGGTCGACAATCAGCAGACTCCTCTTCGGCAGACTCCCGAGAAGTTCTTTGGCCAGGGTCCATTCGCCTTCTCCTTTCAGGCCGACCGTCGCCGCCTACGGGTTGTGGATGCCAAGTTCCACGAGCGCGCACATCTCTATTTTCGCAAAGGCGGCGGTCATTCTCCTGGAGGCCGCCTTGCTCATGGCAGCCAGAACCTGCGGCGTGTTCGTGACGCTCCATTTCGAGCCATCGATCCCGCACAGGCGCAGCCCCTTGTAGAAACATCCCTTGTGTACGCGCCCATCGGCGAGGGGCTTTAACACCTGCTTCATGAGCCAAGCGAATGGCTCAAGCCCCATCCTCTGGCGCCGTTCCGAGAGCGAACTATCCTTGATCACCACCTCGAACAACTGGAACACATGGGCCGAGAAATGGCCAGCATCACTGATCACGTGATAGACCAGGGAGGCGAGAAGATCCCAGGCCGGCAGCTTGGGGTTGGGGCCGCGGCCTGGGTTCTGCAAGCGTTCGAAGCGATCGCGAACGAATCCGAAAAGATGTTCGAACTGACCAAGGAAACCGCTAACTTGATTGGGATGGGAGTGAGGCATCCACCCCAATTATAACTATTATGGTAAAATGCAAAATTTATCTAAAATATTTTGGATCTTTCCCTAAAGGCATTGTTCCTAACCCCCCTTTGTTCAACTGCCAACCGCCAAGTGGGCTCGCCGAGCGATTGCTCGAAGAGAGGATTGTCAAGGAGGGTCGGGCGCGATAGATCGGGCGGCATGCGTCACGTCATCGCCTCCTGCCTTCTCATCATGCTGGCCTGGTTCCTCGTCGGTTGTAGCGGCTTTCAGGAGCGCTGGAACCGGGCCCTGGCCGAGCCGCAACCGGGCGATTTCACGGGAGCTTGGCAGGGACGCTGGGTGAGTGAAAAGACGGGGCATGAGGGAAAACTGAAATGCGTGGTGGAGCCTTCGGCCGAGGCGAGTGGCCGGTATGCCTTTCATTACTGGGCGCGCTGGGCATTTCTGAGCGGGGCGTTTTCGGTGGAGCATCCGGTGCGGGCGACCGGAAAGAGCCGCTGGTCGTTCTCGGGCGATTCCGATCTGGGAATCTTTGGCGGCCTCTATCAGCACGAGGGGGAGGCGACGGAGGATCGGTTCCAGTCACGCTACCGCGCGGCGCATGGTGATCGGGGTTTCATGGAGATGACTCGGCCGGCGCCGGTGTTGGCGCCGGAAATCCGTTAGGGTCAGCCAGAAAGCAGAGACTCACCATTGCCAAGCGCGAAAACGGAAGCCTAAGCTGCCCGCGTGAGCCTGACCTACTTGGATTGGAGCCTGATCGCTCTCTATCTCGCTTTTTCGCTCGGTGTGGGCGTCTACTACGCGAAGCGGGCGAGTCGCAGCCCGGAGGAGTATTACCTCGCCGGCCGAACGCTGCCCTGGTGGGTGATCGGGACTTCCATGGTGGCCACCACGTTTGCCGCGGACACGCCGCTCGCCATCACGGAGTATTTGCGGCAGGACGGCATCTGGAAGAACTGGTTCTGGTGGAACTGGCTCCTGAGTGGGCTGCTGGGAATCTTCCTCTTCTCGCGCCTGTGGCGGCGCTCCGGCGTCCTGACGGATAACGAGATCCCCGAGTTGCGCTACTCCGGCAGACCGGCGGCCTTTCTTAGGGTCTACAAGGCCCTTCATTTCGGTGTCATTTACAATCTGATCGTGATGGGCTGGGTGCTGGAGAGCATGAGTTCGGTACTGGCGGTGACGATGGGACTGGAGAAGCATTCGGCTCTGTGGGGATTCGTGGTGGTGGCGTTGATCTATTCGCTTTTGTCAGGGTTTTGGGGAGTGGTGATCACCGATGTGGTGCAGTTCGCGATCGCCATGGCGGGAGCGGTCATCCTCGCGGTCCTGGCGGTCCAGCATGTGGGGGGCATGTCGGCGCTCTTGGACAAACTTGACGCCGCCGCCGAGGAACGCGCACCCTTGGTCGAGAGGCTGGCGGAGTTGGAGCGAACGGCGGAAGCGAGCGGCCAGGATCTGTCGGAGAATGCGGAAGTCCTGCAAGTCCGGGAACAGCTCCGCGGGATTCCGCCGGCGACCGAACAGACCACCGCGCTCTTTCCGGCGCCGCCCAAGGATGCCTCGTTTGAGGACTTCATTCTCTCTCCCTTCTTCTACGTGCTGGTTCTCATCGTCTTCATACCGTGGAACCATCATGGGACCGATGGAAGCGGCTACATCATTCAGCGAATGATGGCGGCCAAAGACGAGCGGTACGCCTTGATGGGAACGCTCTGGTATAATTTCGCCAACTACGCACTGCGCGTATGGCCGTGGATCGTGGTCGCCATGGTCTCCCTGGTGATGTATCTGGATCTGGCGGAGTTTCAGGATGTGGCAGAGAATCAGTTAGGCGACAAGGCCGGATATCCCCTGGTCATGGAGAAGGTGCTGGGTCCGGGGTTGATCGGCTTGCTCATCGTGAGTTTTCTCGCCGCCTTCATGTCCACCATCGATTTGCATTTGAACTGGGGTTCTTCCTATCTGGTCAACGATATCTACCGGCGCTTCTTCGTCCGCAGCCGCGGAGAGAAGCATTATGTGATGGTGGGCAGGCTGCTGACGGTGGGCTTGATGATGGTGGCGGCAATCCTTTCGACGCGGATGAACTCGGTGAGTGGGGCCTGGGAATTCGTGTGGGCCATGGGCGCTGGAATCGGATTGGTCTTGATCTTGCGCTGGTTCTGGTGGCGGATCAACGCGTGGTCCGAGATCACGGCGCTGGCCACGTCTTTTGTGATGACCTTGGTGTTTCAGGTGATCGCCTACTTCCAGGCCGGAGATGGGTCCTATGAACTGTTTGAAACTTTGCCACGGATTTGGGGAATCGAGTGGCCGTTTCATCTGCAGCTCCTGGCGATTGTTCCCACCGCTTTCGCGGCGTGGCTGACGGTCACCTATCTGACCGCCCCCGAGCCGAAAGAGCGATTGGAGGCCTTCTATCGGCGGGTGCGGCCAGGCGGATTCTGGGGAGCCTATCGTCTGGACGGGGACGGCCGGGAACCCGTTTCCAAATGCCTTTGGCTGCACTTTCGTCAGTGGTCTGATGTTCATCTACGGGGCGACTTTTTTGGCATTGGCTATCTCATCTTGTTGCAGACGTCTCGAAGGGCCTGACCTGTCTGGCGGTGTCCTTGATTGGGTTCGTCTTGATCTGGAAGTACTGCCTCAAGGACCTGGGGAATTAGGCGGTGGAATAGTCCGCACGGGCGGATTCCGACCCCGGGTTATGCTCGGTGCGCGGTGTCCTGTTCGCCCGGATTTTACTTTTTTGGGCCAGCGATTCCGTAAGATAGGCGGCTGAGGCGGCTCAAGCCCTGTATTTTTGGGTAATTCGGATCGGCGGCGCCCATTTTTGACCCCATGGCAAATTCGCATTCGTTATTTCATCTTTTTTAAGCTTGTTTCTGTAATAGTCTTATATTACAGTGCGCCGAACGAGCCGACCTTCATGCCAAGCAGAAACTCCCTGCCCCCCACCGAACGCCAGATTCGCAGCCGCCTCCGCCAGCTCCTCGACCAGGCCGAAGGCTTCCTTCACGGCTCGCCCATCGAACTCTCTCGTAAATGCGGCAAGCCCACTTGCCGTTGCGCTTCCGACGACTCCTTGCGCCATCGCTCCTTGGCCATCGGTCAGACTCGCAAGGGCAAGACCACCATGCTGCACGTCCCCAGACCGTTGGAAGCTCAGGCGAGACGCTGGATCGATGATTTCCAGAAGGCGAATGCTCTGCTGGAAGCCCTCGACGAGCAGGGGCGCCTCCGACTCGAGGAGGCAAAAACCAAGGCCAGAGCGGCGAGTAGCTCCGCCAAGAAGAAGGGCAAGACCGGTAAGAAATCAGCCGGCAAAGCCAAGTCCGGGCGCAATTCTCCACCAAAAAAGAAGCGACCATTCTCACGCGACTACTAACTTACGCGGACAAGATTTTCAGCCTCCGCCAACAGTGGAGGCTGCGGGTGCGTGACTCTCGTCCCAAACCACAGATTCCCACTCGAGTTTTCCCGGCAGCATTCTTCGCCATGTTCTGCTGCCGGTTACCAAGCTTCAACGAACTCGAGCAACACCGGAACAAGAGCAGCTGGACCCGTTGGCTCGGTAATCACCGTTTGCCCAGCGCCGACGAACTGGCGTATGTCTCCGAGCGCATCGAGCCTGACAGTGTGCGAGGGTGTCTCGGACACATTTACTTCTGCCTCAAACGCAACAAAATCCTTGCCCCACAGCGCGGTTGGATGCTTGCCGCCGTCGATGGTCACGAAACTCACTGTAGCTACAAACGTTGTTGTCCAAAGTGTCTCCAACGCCGGATCGCCGTCGGAGACGAGGTCAAAACACAGTTCTACCACCGCTTGGTCGCGTTTCAGATTATCTGTGAGGATTTTCAATTGCTTCTCGACGTGGAAATGCTTGAGCCTGGTGAAGACGGAGATCCTGGAGACGACGAAGTCGCTGCGGCTATACGGCTGATAACTCGCGTCCTTAAGGACCACCCACGCTGCTTTGACGTGCTCACTGCCGATGCGCTCTACCTGCGTCCCTCCGTGATCAATCTTCTTGAAGACCACGGCAAATACCTTGTTGCCGTACTCAAGGATAATCAGCCTGAGCTATTGTCCGAAGCCCGCACGCTCCTGCCCCTTGAGGAGCAAGAGCCAGAATCATTTGAGACTCCAGCTGCACCGGGCAAGCCCGCGCGGCACGTTCGTTTACAAGAGGCTGAGGGCTTCTGCACTGAATCCATTCACACTCCTCTTCGCGTTGTTCATTCCCATGAGACTGGCATCCGTCGCGAGCGCGTCGCTGGGGATCGGGTCGAGACTCCCATCGATAGCCACTGGTGGTGGGCGACGACCATGCCCCGCTCAATGGCCGATGCCAAGACCATCTTCCATTTCGGGCACGACCGTTGGAAGGTCGAAAACGAAGGCTTTAACGAACTCTGCTCCCGCTGGCATTCCGGTCATTGCTATCACCATCATCCCAATTCCATTCTCGTTCTGTGGCTGATCATGTTCATGGCCCACGCCGTGTTCCACTGCTTCCACAAGCGCAACTTGAAGCCAGAGATACGCCGTGGACACACGGCCATCTATTTTGCCCGTCAAATCGCCGCCTCCATGCGAGAGGATCGATGGTGGCCGCCACCGGCTCCGGGCTGAGGAACGCCCGCCCCGCGCTCTCGGTAACCTTGGGTTCGCGTCCGCCATCGGAGCGGTCTGGCTCCCTGTTGCCTATTGCCGACAGGGGGATCCATTTCGCGGCTCGAGCCCTCCGAAATTCGCCCGAGAACCGCCACACGAAACTGTTCGCCCTCTTAGCGCCAGCTTCAACACGCTCAACACCCACCAATTCAGGCCATTACGACTCTTTCCGACGCCGTCTTACGGAATCGCTGTTTTTGGGCGGATAAGCTTGACAGGCAGGGCGAAAGAATGGGAAATTAACCGCTGATTAGCGTTTCAAATTTAGCGAATCCATGCGTCTGTCCGCCCAATTGCCACCGCTGAGTCGCCGGGAGCGCGAGCTCCTCGAGATCATTTTCCGGCTCAAGAAATCGACTGTGACGGAGATCATGGGCGAAATGGAAGAGCCGCCCACGAGGGCCGCCGTCCGCTTTCTTTTGCGGGTGATGGAAGAAAAGGGACATATCAAGCATACCAAACGCGGTCGGGAATTTGTTTACGAGGCGACCCAGCTGCGGCAGTCGGTGGGAAAATCGGCCCTGCACAACGTGCTCCACACGTTTTTCGACGGTTCCTTGCAGAAGGGATTGGGTGCCTACCTGGCGGATCCCAAGGTGCGGTATGATGGGGAGACCCTGACGGAACTCGCCGAGATGATTGAGGCTGCCAAGAACCAGAAGGGATCCTGATTCTGTGATGTCCTCCCGCCGAATTCTCCCGGAACCCTGCCTTCCCTAGCTCTCACTGAAGAAAGGACTCATTTCCCGTCATGTCCCCCACCGTGACCTCCAACGACCCCATGCTGGGAGCGCTTCTCACGTGCGTGCTGAAAGGGACGATTCTTCTCGTCTTGGTGGGGATGTTGGCCTTGCTCAGCTCCTCGGCGAGTCGGCGTCACTTCACGTGGATGGTGGGATTTGTGGCCTTGGCTCTCCTGCTAGTGCTCGACCCGCTGGTCCCGCAGTGGGGGATCTTGCCGGATTGGAGAGGCGCCGGTTGGCCGCAGGCCATTCATCCCTGGGTCCTGCCTGTCTGGATGGTGGGGACCGGATTGTTTCTCGCCAAGGTGGGCGTTGGGTTCTGGGCGCTTCTGCGGATTGAACGCCGTTCGATGCCCTTGACCCGCGACCCCTGGGAAAATCTTCTGCTGGAGTGCCGGAGGGATTTGGGGATCGCGCGGTCCGTCCGCCTCCTTCGCTTCCCGGGACGGATCATGCCGATGACCTGGGGTTTGGTGCGAAATTCTGTGGTTCTTCCCTCGTCGGCGGCCCGGTGGAGCGTGCAGCGGATTCGAGCGGTCTTGATGCACGAACTCGCTCATGTCCGCCGCCGCGATTACGTGGCCTCCTTGCTTCGGGATGCCGTGTGTGCGTTGTTTTGGTTTCACCCCCTGGTCTGGTGGGCGGCGCGTGAGATGGATGAAGATCGGGAGGAAGCGAGCGATGACGCAGTCTTGGCAGCGGGCCATCGCCCGGTGGCCTACGCGGAGCATCTGGCGACTGTGGCTACCCGGGGTTGGGGCCATCGGCTGATCGATCCCAGCGTGCGCCCGCGGGTGGCCTTGGCCGAGAAGCCCTTGCTTGTGCGGGTGCGATCCATTCTTCTACCCTGGAAATCGCGCCACCCCATGTCGTGGACACAGCGGGTTCAGGTGGTGCTAGCTGTGGTGGGATTGCTGCTGGCCATCTTGCTGGTTGGCCCGGATCAGCATCGTCAGTCGGGCATGGCAGGATCGGCTGCGTTCGGGGCGACGGAAGGACGTGCGGATGGTCAAGCGCATGCCGGGGTGGAGCCCCTTCTTCCGCATTCAGCGATCGAGATCGGCGGCAAGTTGGGTGAGAATGATCGCTTGGGGATGGCTTTTCCGACCGCGGTGGGCGTGGAAAGCGTGCCCGGATGGTGGAAACTGAGCAGCCAGATGATGGTGGAGGGCACGAGAACCTCCTCGCCGGGAGCCGCTGGCGCGGCTTGGTTGTCGTTGAGTGCGATGCGCCGCGCCGGGAGTTTCGATTCGGCACTCGCCGGGAGGGGCTTGGGGGACTTGGAAGGCGAAAGGGAGCAGTTGGCTGGAGTGGTCGAGTCCGGCTCTGGCGAAAACGACGATTCGAGCACGGCCAAGCCGTGGTTGGTTGGCGCGAGCGCGAACCCAGACTATTCGACCTCGCCTCCGGAGGAAACGGGTGATGAACCTGAAGGAATCGACATTGGCGAAGTGATGGCCTCGTTCGAGAATGTGGGCCACATCGGCGTGGACGATTTCGACTTGGGGGGGATGGAGGGCGATCTCGCCGCGGAAACCTCTCCGCCCGTTGGCGGAGGCTTTGAGTTGGGTGAGTTTTCTTTTGGGGCGGCGAGCTTCGGCATCGCCAGCTTCAACCCGGCCAAAGAGCTTCCCCTCGAAAAAACCGATCTGGAGGAGGCCGCCACCCGGGATTCCGTCAAGGTGAGCAAGGACCGGGGGCAGACCGCCAATCCCTCCCTGGCCACCGTGAAGCGTCCGCCGGCCCCGGCGGTGAATCAAGATCTCGCGATCTTGACGCCGGCGGCTCACAGTCGACCGGATCCTGGCCTGGAGACGCGGGTGGGCATTGTGAAGGCGCTCTCGACGGGCGAATGGCACCTGGCCATCACCTTTCGCCGGAAGGCCTCAGCGCCCACGGCGAGTTTTCGGTTTGAAGCTTCGCCGGATTTGCGGCCGGAGAGTTGGGATTACAACCCGGATCATTTCATCCTGGCGGACGTTCGGAGCGCCAATGGAAAACACGAGGCGACGATCGTCCTGAGTCAGCCAATGCACGGGAGTGCCTTCCGCTATTTGCGGATCCGCAGCACGAGCGCTCGGTCTCCCGAGAATGGGCCGGCAAATTAGGTTAAAAAAACAACCTAATTTGCTTGACGAAAGCTGAACGGTTGATAATTTAACCGGCGTAGCCTGAAAGACATGTTCCGTCCGCATTCCTCCTGCTCTCTCTTCGCTGGGATTTCACGATTCCCGTGAGGAGTGGTTTTTGGATCGCTTTCTCGGGTTGGCTGGGGAAGGAGAGCCTGGGGATGCGAACTGGAACGGTTTCTATAGGGTTTGGGGTTAGGGCCGCCAGTGAGTCGCTGGCGGCCCACTCGTGTACCGGAGATGGAACGGGATCCCGCCCGGTGTTGAGTCCAAGGGAGTGTGCCGTGGAGCGTGACGGCCGGGAAGGCGGTGGCTTCCGCGTGACCGTGGCTTACCGGGAAGCAAGTGGAGAAGTCGAAGGTAGAGGCGAGCAGAGATGAGGAGCGGGCTCGATGGCGCAGTGGATCGGATGCCTGGTGAGTGGCTTGTGAAATGTTTCACAAAGGGCTTGCGGCAAGGGGTGCCAACCTTAATTTTGGCGAGAGCGCTTTACCCGCGTGATGACCTCAATTTGAGCCATGGCCGCCCTTTCTCCGAGTTCCTCCGTCGCCGCCTACGATTCCAAGATCGAAGGCAACGTGATTTTCACCCGTGTGGATGCGGCGATCAACTGGATGCGCAAGAATTCCCTTTGGCCAATGCCGATGGGCCTTGCCTGTTGCGCGATTGAGCTGATGGCGACGGCTTCTTCGCGTTTTGATATTTCGCGATTTGGTGCCGAAGTGATGCGGTTTTCGCCGCGCCAGGCGGACGTCATGATTGTGGCCGGTACGGTGACTTATAAAATGGCCTTGGCCGTGAAACGGATTTACGACCAGATGCCCGAACCCAAATGGGTGATCGCGATGGGGGCTTGTGCTTCGACTGGAGGCATGTATCGCAGTTACGCCGTGCTGCAGGGGATCGACCAGTTGATTCCCGTCGACATCTACATTTCCGGCTGCCCACCGCGGCCAGAAGCCTTGATCGACGGATTGATGCGCCTTCAGCAGAAGATCGAAGGGGAGCCTTCCTTCTTTGAACAAAAGAAGGCACTCCTATCCGAACTCACCCGAGCCTAGTGATTTCGATGACTGCTCAAGAAGCGATCCAGTCGATCCAGAAGCTGTTTTCCAAGGCGGTCGTCTCGACCCTCGAGTTCAGGGGTGAGCACACGGCGGTGGTGGAGCTGGGCGAATTGCGGGCCGTGCTGGCCCATTGCCGCGAGGAACTCGGTTTCGACTATCTCATCGATATCTCAAGCCTGGATCACGAGGGCGAAGAGCCGCGCTTCGAGATGGTCTATGAGCTCTATTCGCTCGCGGGCGGCGTGCACCTTAGGGTGCGGGCTCGGGTTTCCGAGGATGCACTTGAAGTTTCGACCGTATCGGATCTCTGGGCCACGGCGAATTGGCATGAGCGAGAGGTCTTCGATATGATGGGCATCCGCTTTGCGGGTCATCTGGATCTCCGTCGGATCTTGATGTGGGACGGCTATCCTTTCTATCCTCTCCGGAAGGAATTTCCGCTCGCGGGGAAACCCAGCGAAATGCCGGAGGTCGCTTTCACCGGGGTGGCTCCCTTGGACGGTGGGCCGTTTGTCACCGAGCCATCAACCGCTGGGGTGGTCCGTCGCGAGCCTCGAAGCCGTGCGTGATGGGAGCCGATTAGACAAAGCCCCTCGCTCGATCCGCTATCACTGAGAAGTCCCACCTCAAAGCATCTATCGTCTCTTGTCCATGCACCACCTTCTTGCTCTCTCCCTCCTGGCCTTCATCGCGATTGGCTGCACGGCCGTGCGACATCATCCGGACACCGACCCAATGGACCTGGAGACACGCTCTCCGGAACGCCGGGATGTCGGCTACGTCGACATCGACAAGGATTGGCGTCTCGAGTCCGAGGCGCTGACGGTGACGCGGGATCAGTCGCAAAACCAGGTTCTTCGGGCCGGTGCCCAGTTGGGGGCACGGCTCACGTCGATTCGGTTGCCTCATCACACCCAGGTGCCGACCACGGTCACCGCCGATGCCATTTATTACGATGCCTTCCAGGATCGCTTCGAGTGCGTTGGTCACCCCGTCGTTCGCCAGGGCGCGAGCGTTATCGAGCGCCCGGGATCGGATGGCCGGGTCGTGATGTACAGCGACGGTACGATCAAGCGGGAGACCGTTTCCAGCCTGGTGCCGTAGACGCTGCGATGCCGGGTCGTGGCTGGTGCGTTTTCATTTCGTTTGTTGCGGCGGAGCATGGCCAGGTGAGGCCAGGTGAGTCGAGGCGCTTCCAAGCGGATTCGCCTGGACTGACAGGGGACGATGATGAACGACTCTTTTTTTCTGCCACTTCCCGCCTGGGCCGCTGGCGGAGCCGGACGACGGACGGACGTCAAAGGACACTGGCAGCACGCGTTTGAGTATGGGCGTGGGACGCTTGGAGATCGGGCCTTGAGACCAGCGAAAAAGAAGCCAAGGCGAGGCGAGGGGAGCCGGCAGGGAGACCGGAGTCGCCCGCGCAGGCAAGAACGGGACCGGGATCGTGATCGGGGGGAACGACACCGAGGGAGAGATGACCGCAAGGAGAGGGACATCCGGCACGTGGATTTATCGGAACCGCCTTTGCTTTGGCATGAAGAGCGGTTGTATCAGGAATTGGTTCCCGGTCGGTCGCCGCTCGTTTTGATCTTGGATTGTGTCCAGGATCCACACAACCTGGGAGCTTGCATGCGCTCGGCGGATGCGGTGGGGGCACTGGCGGTCGTCTGTCCCAAGGACAAGTCCGCGAGTCTCACTGATGCCGCGCGGCGAGTGGCATGTGGCGCCACGGAGAACACTCCCTTCGTTCAGGTGACCAATCTGGCCCGATGTCTGAAAAAGCTTCGGGAGCTGGGCCTTTGGCTGGTGGGGACGGCGGATGATGCGCCGAAGAGCCTCCACCAAGCCGACTTGGCCGGGCCCTTGGGAATCGTCATGGGTGCCGAGGGAACGGGGCTCCGCCGCCTCACCCGCGAACACTGTGATGTTCTGGTGAGCATCCCCATGGCTCCGAGCCGCAAGGTCGACTGTCTCAATGTCTCCGTGGCCACGGGAGTGGTGTTGTTCGAAGCGTTTCGTCAGCGGTTTAAGGTTGAGCGTGAGACGGATTGAACAGGGAAGCTGAGATACACTAGTGTAGTCCGTCAAGCAGACTGTAGTTTATTCAGTTTGGCTCTACCGCGCTTGACCTTTTCGAGAATATCAGAGGCAGCCGCAGTCCAGATGAAGGGAGATGGGTTTTCGTTGTGAGCTTCGATATAGCCTACCAACGCCTGTTCGAGGTCAGCGACACTGGTGAACACGCCTCTCCGCACACACTTTTCAGTCAGGTCACGGAAGAACCGCTCTACCATGTTGAGCCACGATGCGCTCGTAGGTGTGAAGTGGATGTGGATGCGTGGTCGCCTTGAAATCCACGCGCGAACTTTCGTGTGTTTATGTGTGGCATAGTTGTCGCAAATAATATGTGAGATGCAAGGGATCTCGTGAGTGGGAAGTTCTCAGACCGGTTTCTCTTTGCCTGGCGTGTCTCTCGCGAGTGAGAAGTTCTGTAACTGGATCATCATGCGGCGAAGCGTGAACCTTCGGAGCGAGTGAAGTCTATTTTATCAAGGATGAATTTTCGGAACGCTGAACCTTTTCCGCCGTGGTGCAAAAATCCAGGCAGCGTGTTTTTCAAGGCGGCTGAGACAATCATTTCCGAAGGCAGCACGTCTGGGCGGATGGTTCGGATCCAGGTTCCAAAGTGTTTCCAAACCAGACCGTCACATGTCATGGCAAGGTACTGTAACATGCCCTGAGCGATCATGCCGGTCTGCACAAACACATGATATGCGTGCATCTTTCTCTGCACCTGTCTGCGATATTTCTCGGTAGTCCGGTGGAGGTATTGGTTACCATTGCGACGCTTGAGCGGTCGCATAGCGGCCATCCAGAAATGGTATCCGAATGAGCCGACCGAATGCACCGCTTGCTTGAAAGCGACTTCGATCTTGAAACGCAAACTGTAGAGCAAGATGATCTCCTGAGCTTCCATGGTGAGGTCGGTAGACAAGAGGATGATCCGCCCTCTCGTGGGATGATCGACGAGAATGAAGCGGACCATCGCCCCGGCGGGCTTCCACAACAGATCCACCGACTTGAACCGGACAGAGATGTTTCTCTCCCCATATACGGGACTGGGAACGGAACTGAAGCCGCCCGTTCCAAAGACATTCTGGAGCTTCACCGCAGCGCCATACTTTTTCGGTCGTCCGCGTTTGCGTTTGCGTGGCACTGCCGCAGGCCGAAAGCCGGTTGTCGTGCGTCGAACCCTCGTGACCAGCACACCGGAACGCCCCTTGGTGCTCCGGATCACCTTTCCGTTGGCGTAGTAGGCGTCGGCCAGCAAGACGAACTCCTGACCTCTACAGACGGATGCGAGCATCTCGTTGGCCTTGTCGATCAAGGTTCTCCTGTCGCGGTTTGAAGTGACGATACCTTCGTGAATGCGTGCACAGACCGGAACGCAGAAGAAGTATCCGCCAACCTGACAGAGCACGCCGAAGGCCTGAAAGGAATGGCTCATGATGAAGTGAGGCTTGGAATTGGACTCGGACTGTTGATGCAGATACTTCACCGCAGGCATCTTGCGGCCCTCCTTGGACTTCTTGATGCCGTCGAGAACCAGGACGGGGCGACAACCGATCTTGTAGACAGGGAAGTGCTTGATCACGATGGCGAACCAAAGTTCTGCAAGCCGGTCCGTCTTCACGGCATTGCTGTGGAAGAAATGGAGTAAGTGCTCATAGAAGTGTTCTGACAAACCGAGAGCGCGGACGAAACTGGAAACCCCGAGGAGGTCATTGCGCACGGAGAAAGCGGCCAAGACGAGCAGAAACCAGAGAAAGGTGCGGGCTCTCGAGAAAGCGGGTCGCAGAAAACAGACGATATTCCACCAAGAAATCCAGAGATCCATAACAAATGATTTGATTTTCCTAGACATTCGCATATATAAGCTAATGACCATGAAAAAGATCAGATCACTGAAAAAAGAGTCCAGAAACTTGCGGCAAAGTTAGCTGCAATCGGGCCAATGCGGCCTGGGAGCATCAGCAAGCAATACCGAGATCGACAACGCCAGCGCGGCGTGTATTACCAACTGAGCTACACGCATAAGATGAGGAGCCGGACTGAACACGTCTGGCCAGACCACGTGAAGGGACTACGAAAAGAAACAGAGGAGTACAAGAAATTCAAGAAACTGACCACCGAACTGATCGATCTGAGCATTGAACTATCCAAGGCGAAGATCGCTCTATTACGCAGTCAGACAGACACGCCAGGCAAAGAGAAACCGGTCTGAGAACTTCCCACTCACGAGGTGTCTGTCTGACTGCGTAATAGAGCGATCTTCGCCTTGGATAGTTCAATGCTCAGATCGATCAGTTCGGGAGAAATGACCGGAAGTTGTGGATGAGGGCGGTCGGAACACCATTCGAAGTTCGATCATGGGTTAGGCAGCGGTTTGCTGCTCGATGCCGTCCACGAAGATGATTCCTTGCACGACTTTGTCAAGTTGACGATATCCGTTCAGTCGACGCCAGCCTTTCTCGGCTTCCAGGCCGAGCTTGTAGACCATTGAAAGGGTTGCTTTCCTCGATCCGCACCCTTTGGTTTGTCGAGTCCGATGGCGGACCGTGGCAAACGTCGACTCAATCGGGTTTGTCGTCCGGATGTGTCTCCAGTGCTCGGCTGGAAAATCGTAGAACGTTAGTAGAGTTTCCTTGTCTTTCTTCAGGCAGGCGCACGCTTTCGGATACTTGGCTTCGTAGAGCGTGAAGAACTCGTCATAGGCCTCCAAGGCGGCCTTCTTTGTTTCCGCCATGTAGATTTCATGGATGCGTTCCTTGGCAAGGGGCTGCGCTTTCTTCGGCAGCTTGTCGAGGATGTTGGCTGTCTTGTGCACCCAACATCGTTGCTGTTTGCTTGTCGGATATTCCTCTTCCAAGGCGCTCCAGAACCCGAGAGCTCCATCGGCGATACTCAGTTTCGGAGGGATTTTCAATCCTCGTTTCTTGAGGTCTCTGAGCACATTTTTCCAGGACAGTTTGCTCTCTCGTTCTCCATCGCTGATGGTTACCAATTCCTTGGTTCCATCGGGTAAGGAGCCGACGATTACGAGAACACATGGGCGGTCGTCATTGAGCCTGACATGGAAGTAGATCCCGTCGGCCCAGAGATAGACGTATTCCTTGTCGCTGAGGTCACGCTTGCTCCATTGCTCGCGTTCTTTCTCCCATTGCTCTTCCTCGTCGAACGATGTTGGCTGCAGAAAGACCCGATGCGTTCTCACCGAGGATCGGCTCTAAGGCTCGACTCATCTCGGAGGTTGAGATTCCTCGCAGGTAGAGTGCCGGGATGAGGTTGTCCAGTGAAGCGACTCGGCGTAGGTACGGCGGAAGGATGGCGCTGGTGAACCGCTGGCCTGATCGGCGATCATTGATCCTGGGCTGCCGAACAGAAACGTTTCCTATTCCAGTCTGAAGTTGTCGCTTCAGGAAGATGGCCGTTGCGAACGACTTGGCGATGACCCTGGTCATCACGCTGATGTTGATGGGCTTGAATGTAGTCGGAGACTTCGTTGTCGATGGCGGCCTGAAGAAGCACTTGGGCTCCTTGTCGCAGGGTGGCCTCAAGGGCGTTCTGGCAGACGGTGCTTGCTCCTTCCTGGCCGAGGATAGATGCGGATTCGGTGGGGTGGTTGGTGGTTTTCATTGGAGTTCAGTTGTTTTGGTAAATGGTTGAACTCTTCATGATGCCCCGACCGCCCTCATCCACAACTTCCGGTCATTTCTCGGGAAACTGGGGAGCCGCCCTTTACGCCGTTGAGCGTAATGACGGGGCACCCGGCCCCGACGGCATGAGGGCCGACGAACTCAGAGCACACCTCGCCATCCATGGCGAAGTGATCAAGAAGAGGCTGCTAGAGGGCAGCTACAAGCCCGGCGCTGCAAAGCGTCGAGACATCCCCAAGCCCAGCGGCGGAACCCGCCCGCTGAGCATCCCAAACGTGCAAGATCGCTTCGTGCAGCAACTTCTGCTCGGGGTGCTCCGGCCGGTGTTCGAACCCCGTTTCAGCGAAAGCAGGTACGGATTTCGTCCCGGACGCAGCGCCCACGATGCGGTGGAAGCCGCCCAGAGCTTTGCCCGGGAGGGGTTTACCCACGTCGTCGACATGGACATTACCAAGTTCTTCGACAAGGTGAACCACGACATCCTGATGAGTAAAATTGGGACCGTGATAGGGGACAAAGCCGTGATGAAACTCATCGGCAAATACCTGCGAGCCGGGGTGGTGATGCCCGACGGGTTAAAGGTCAGCAGCGAAGAAGGAACGCCGCAAGGCGGCCCGCTTTCGCCGCTACTGGCCAATATCTACCTCGACGCGCTGGACAAGGAGCTGGAGAAACGCGGACTGCGATTCGCCCGCTACGCCGATGACTGCAACATTTACGTAAAGAGCCAAGCCGCAGCGGAGCGTGTGCTTGCCAGCCTCACTGGCTGGATCAAGCGCCACCCCCGGCTGGAGGTCAGCGAGAGCAAAAGCGGGGTGGGGAGGCCTTGGGAACGGAAGTTCCCGGGGTTCATCATCACCAGCGCGCTGCTCATCGGGATTGCTCCTGCAAGCCTCACCCGGTTTGAAGACCGCGTGAGAGAACTCTGGAACGCCCGGCAACCACTGACCAGCGAGCAACTGCGCGATCAATGGCGAAGTTACGTGAACGGCTGGTGGGGCTACTACCGGCGCTGCGAATGGCGACGAGACATCTACCGGAAAGAACCGTGGATCCGTCGCCACATTCGCAAATGCTTCTGGCAACGTTGGCATAAAAGCAAGGGACGGGAATCCGCTCTGCGCCGAGTCGGCCTACCGCCGAGTCGAGCCATCGTCGGGAGGAGCAGTCGTGGAGCGTGGCGCATGGCGGGCAACCCTGTCATGCACGAAGCCCTCAACAACCGAACTCTGAGACGCTACGGGTTCCTGATGCCATCAGACCTCAAGAGTTAAGACCAAATGGATCCAATCGCCGGATGCGGTCCCGCATGTCCGGTGGTGTGGGAGGGGCGGCAGGCGCAATCCTGCCGCCTCGACCCGATTCTCGCTGCGAGGAGCGAGTTCCGTATTCAAGTCGCTTGCCAAAATCATCGCAGGCGAGCGTACCCTTGCATGAGATGCCTGTGGCGTTTGCTGGTTAGGAGCATTAATCAGTTACGCAAACGCAAACGCGGACGACCGAAAAAGCATGGCGCTGCGGTGAAGCTCCAGAATGTCTTTGGAACGGGCGGCTTCAGTTCCGTTCCCAGTCCCGTATATGGGGAGAGAAACATCTCTGTCCGGTTCAAGTCGGTGGATCTGTTGTGGAAGCCCGCCGGGGCGATGGTCCGCTTCATTCTCGTCGATCATCCCACGAGAGGGCGGATCATCCTCTTGTCTACCGACCTCACCATGGAAGCTCAGGAGATCATCTTGCTCTACAGTTTGCGTTTCAAGATCGAAGTCGCTTTCAAGCAAGCGGTGCATTCGGTCGGCTCATTCGGATACCATTTCTGGATGGCCGCTATGCGACCGCTCAAGCGTCGCAATGGTAACCAATACCTCCACCGGACTACCGAGAAATATCGCAGACAGGTGCAGAGAAAGATGCACGCATATCATGTGTTTGTGCAGACCGGCATGATCGCTCAGGGCATGTTACAGTACCTTGCCATGACATGTGACGGTCTGGTCTGGAAGCACTTTGGAACCTGGATCCGAACCATCCGCCCAGACGTGCTGCCTTCGGAAATGATTGTCTCAGCCGCCTTGAAAAACACACTGCCTGGATTTTTGCACCACGGCGGAAAAGGTTCAGCGTTCCGAAAATTCATCCTTGATAAAATAGACTTCACTCGCTCCGAAGGTTCACGCTTCGCCGCATGATGATCCAGTTACAGAACTTCTCACTCACGAGCAGATACGCCAGGCAAAGAGAAACCGGTCTGAGAACTTCCCACTCACGAGTCACGAGAAGAGAGCTTGAAAAAGATCTATGGGTCTTCAGCAGAATCTGTGGGTGAAATTCCGGATTTGCTCCGGGAACGCTGGACGCCGGGTCCCGCTGCCCCTGGACCCCAGAACTGCTGAAACTACTTGTTTCATGGGCTGAGCCCTACCAGGGGCAGCCCCGGCGCAAGCGTTGTCCTCGCAAATCCGAGGTTTGGATGGGCAGCTGGCTTGTTGCCACAATTTTGATGCCCATTAAGATTGGATATAACTTGTTGCTGGTCAGGATTCTAGGTGAATCGCGCCGCCTGAGCACCCACAGATTCTGCTGAAGAGGCCGATCTATGAACTCGATCATTACCTGCGGGACCGGACGCTCAAAGATCCCGACAACCAACGCATGCTCAATGAGCTTGGCCGGCACTTTGACCAAGGGAATTTAACGATGTTCCTGGAGGATCCGGAGGTAGAGCCGACCAACAACATCGCCGAGCGGATGCTCAGGCCGGCGATCGTCGCCCGCAAGGTGTCGCAATGTTCCAAGACGGAGCGGGGAGCCAATGCCTACGCGGCATTCAAGAGTGTGCTCTCGACTCTCTCGCTGCGAGGAGCGAGTTCCGTATTCAAATCGCTTGCCAAAATCATCGCAGGCGAGCGTACCCTTGCATGAGATACCTGTGGCGTTTGCTGGTTAGGAGCGCTAATCAGTTACGGTTTGTTTTTCTTCTGACATGGATGGCGTTTCCCGGACTATCCCAGAGGCAGTTAAACGTGGGGGTGGGAAAACGGACGCTGACACCGGAGCCACTCTTGCCGATCTCGGGAGGCCTGGGTCCGGGAAAGCCCGCGACGGAAAAAAGGGGCGATCTCTATGCCAGGGTGGTGGTATTCGAGAACGGCCCCGAACGGCTCGCGCTGGTGGCGGTCGATTTCTTGGGATTTCCGGCCGTGCTGGGGAATCGGGTGCGCGCTCTGGTGCCGGAAATCCCCGGCGATCACGTTTTGATCGGAGCCAGCCACACCCACAGCGCTCCGGATTGCTACGGTTTTCCCGATGAATCGGGAAAACCTGGCGGCGATCTCAAGTATTTGGATCGCGTTTGTCTCTTGACGGCCGAAGCCATTCGCGAGGCCTGGGACGGGCGCCGACCCGCGCGATTGAAGATCGCCACGAGGGAAGCCAGAGGCCAGATTGCTTTTAATTACTACGCCGACGAGCTTTACGATCCACGCTGCAGCGTGATTCAGGCGCTGGACGCCGCCGGGGAGGGCGTCATCGGCACTTTGGTCAATTACGCCATTCATCCCGAGGTGTTGGGTCCGAAACCAGGGGATTCTCAGTCCCGACCTGATCGGGCCGTTGTGGGAAAAGATAGAGCATTCGGCGGGCGGGATGGCGATGTTCATGAACGGAGCGCTCGGCGGCATGGTCACGGCCGACGTCAGAGGCCCCGACGGCGACCATCGTCAGACCTGGGACGAGTGTCGACGGATTAGGGTATTGTTAGGGAGCGAGGCCCTCCAGATCGTCGAAGCAGCGCCGGTACAGAAAGCGCCGCGTTTGCGGTGTCACACCCGGCACGTGCGATTTCCGGTGGATTCCGAAGAACTGCGCAAAGTCATTGAGGTTTCGCCATTGAAACACCCACTGGAGAATGACGGGAGTGTGGTCACTCAGGTGAACCTCGTCGAGTTGGGAACTACCCGGATTCTCACCATACCGGGCGAAGCTTTGCCCAATCTAGGCTATTATCTCAAGCGCAAGTTGGGGGCTGAACACTCGTTGCTCTTCGGCCTGACGAATGATGTTTTCGGTTACATTCTAAGGAATGGCGCAAAAATAAAATGAACAATTTAAGGTTTCTCAACCTTATTTCTATGTTACTGTCAGTGCCATGCCTGACAGTTCCGTTGTCGAAAGCATTCGCCGGAAGTTCGATTCCCTGAGCCACCTCATGGACGAGCGGGCCCGGAGGTGTTGGGCGGCGGCGGAGGCCATGGAATTGGGTTGGGGCGGCGTATCCGCAGTTTCTCTTGCGACATCGATGTCGCGGACGACGATCACTGAGGGCATCAAGCAGTTACGGCGCGGCGACTACACGGCACCCGAAGCCGACGGACGCATCCGTCGGCTTCGGGGGCGGGCGCAAGCCGGTGACCGAGACCGATCCGGAACTGCTTGGGGCTCTTGAGCGGCTAGTTGATCCTCTCAGTAGAGGCGACCCTCAATCCCCATTGCGCTGGACATTGAAGAGCACTCAGAGGCTTGCCAGGGAACTCACATCTCAGAACCACCCGGTCGGTGCGCGTACTGTTGCCGCGTTGCTGCGCAAGGCCGGCTATAGTCTGCTGGCAAATCGCAAGACCCGCGAAGGGGCACAGCACCCGGACCGCAACAGGCAGTTCGAATACATCAACGATCAGGTGCGTCGCTTCCAACATTGCGGCCAGCCAGCAATCTCAGTGGACACCAAGAAGAAGGAGTTGGTGGGCGATTTCAAGAACGCCGGGAGGCAGTGGAGGCCGAAAGACAACCCTGAGCAAGTCCGCGTGCATGACTTCAAGGACAAGGACCTGGGCAAGGCAATCCCCTACGGCGTTTACGATATGCTCAACAACCAGGGCTGGGTTAGCGTCGGAATCGACCATGATACGGCCCAATTCGCGACCCGCAGCATCCTGTTGTGGTGGACGGAAATGGGCTCTGCGCGGTTCCCCCACGAGAAATGACCGGAAGTTGTGGATGGGGGCGGTCGGTGCATCATGAAGAGTTCAACCATTACCAAACAACTGAACTCCAATGAAAACCACCAACCACCCTACCGAATCAGCATCTATCCTTCGCCAGGAAGGAGCAAGCACCGTCTGCAGCGATTCCGTAAGACGGCGTCGGAAAGAGTCGTAATGGCCTGAATTGGTGGGTGTTGAGCGTGTTGAAGCTGGCGCTAGGAGGGCGAACAGTTTCGTGTGGCGGTTCTCGGGCGAATTTCGGAGGGCTCGAGCCGCGAAATGGATCCCCCTGTCGGCAATAGGCAACAGGGAGCCAGACCGCTCCGATGGCGGACGCGAACCCAAGGTTACCGAGAGCGCAGGGCGGGCGTTCCTCAGCCCGGAGCCGGTGGCGGCCACCATCGATCCTCTCGCATGGAGGCGGCGATTTGACGGGCAAAATAGATGGCCGTGTGTCCACGGCGTATCTCTGGCTTCAAGTTGCGCTTGTGAAAGCAGTGGAACACGGCGTGGGCCATGAACATGATCAGCCACAGAACGAGAATGGAATTGGGATGATGATGATAGCAATGACCGGAATGCCAGCGGGAGCAGAGTTCGTTAAAGCCTTCGTTTTCGACCTTCCAACGGTCGTGCCCGAAATGGAAGATGGTCTTGGCATCGGCCATTGAGCGGGGCATGGTCGTCGCCCACCACCAGTGGCTATCGATGGGAGTCTCGACCCAATCCCCAGCGACGCGCTCGCGACGGATGCCAGTCTCATGGGAATGAACAACGCGAAGAGGAGTGTGAATGGATTCAGTGCAGAAGCCCTCAGCCTCTTGTAAATGAACGTGCCGCGCGGGCTTGCCCGGTGCAGCCGGAGTCTCAAATGATTCTGGCTCTTGCTCCTCAAGGGGCAGGAGCGTGCGGGCTTCGGACAATAGCTCAGGCTGATTATCCTTGAGTACGGCAACAAGGTATTTGCCGTGGTCTTCAAGAAGATTGATCACGGAGGGACGCAGGTAGAGCGCATCGGCAGTGAGCACGTCAAAGCAGCGTGGGTGGTCCTTAAGGACGCGAGTTATCAGCCGTATAGCCGCAGCGACTTCGTCGTCTCCAGGATCTCCGTCTTCACCAGGCTCAAGCATTTCCACGTCGAGAAGCAATGGAAAATCCTCACAGATAATCTGAAACGCGACCAAGCGGTGGTAGAACTGTGTTTTGACCTCGTCTCCGACGGCGATCCGGCGTTGGAGACACTTTGGACAACAACGTTTGTAGCTACAGTGAGTTTCGTGACCATCGACGGCGGCAAGCATCCAACCGCGCTGTGGGGCAAGGATTTTGTTGCGTTTGAGGCAGAAGTAAATGTGTCCGAGACACCCTCGCACACTGTCAGGCTCGATGCGCTCGGAGACATACGCCAGTTCGTCGGCGCTGGGCAAACGGTGATTACCGAGCCAACGGGTCCAGCTGCTCTTGTTCCGGTGTTGCTCGAGTTCGTTGAAGCTTGGTAACCGGCAGCAGAACATGGCGAAGAATGCTGCCGGGAAAACTCGAGTGGGAATCTGTGGTTTGGGACGAGAGTCACGCACCCGCAGCCTCCACTGTTGGCGGAGGCTGAAAATCTTGTCCGAGTAAGTTAGTAGTCGCGTGAGAATGGTCGCTTCTTTTTTGGTGGAGAATTGCGCCCGGACTTGGCTTTGCCGGCTGATTTCTTACCGGTCTTGCCCTTCTTCTTGGCGGAGCTACTCGCCGCTCTGGCCTTGGTTTTTGCCTCCTCGAGTCGGAGGCGCCCCTGCTCGTCGAGGGCTTCCAGCAGAGCATTCGCCTTCTGGAAATCATCGATCCAGCGTCTCGCCTGAGCTTCCAACGGTCTGGGGACGTGCAGCATGGTGGTCTTGCCCTTGCGAGTCTGACCGATGGCCAAGGAGCGATGGCGCAAGGAGTCGTCGGAAGCGCAACGGCAAGTGGGCTTGCCGCATTTACGAGAGAGTTCGATGGGCGAGCCGTGAAGGAAGCCTTCGGCCTGGTCGAGGAGCTGGCGGAGGCGGCTGCGAATCTGGCGTTCGGTGGGGGGCAGGGAGTTTCTGCTTGGCATGAAGGTCGGCTCGTTCGGCGCACTGTAATATAAGACTATTACAGAAACAAGCTTAAAAAAGATGAAATAACGAATGCGAATTTGCCATGGGGTCAAAAATGGGCGCTGCCGATCCGAATTACCCAAAAATACAGGGCTTGAGCCGCCTCAGCCGCCTATCTTACGGAATCGCTGCACCGTCTGCCAGAACGCCCTTGAGGCCACCCTGCGACAAGGAGCCCAAGTGCTTCTTCAGGCCGCCATCGACAACGAAGTCTCCGACTACATTCAAGCCCATCAACATCAGCGTGATGACCAGGGTCATCGCCAAGTCGTTGGCAACGGCCATCTTCCTCAGCGACAACTTCAGACTGGAATAGGAAACGTTTCTGTTCGGCAGCCCAGGATCAATGATCGCCGATCAGGCCAGCGGTTCACCAGCGCCATCCTTCCGCCGTACCTACGCCGAGTCGCTTCACTGGACAACCTCATCCCGGCACTCTACCTGCGAGGAATCTCAACCTCCGAGATGAGTCGAGCCTTAGAGCCGATCCTCGGTGAGAACGCATCGGGTCTTTCTGCAGCCAACATCGTTCGACGAGGAAGAGCAATGGGAGAAAGAACGCGAGCAATGGAGCAAGCGTGACCTCAGCGACAAGGAATACGTCTATCTCTGGGCCGACGGGATCTACTTCAATGTCAGGCTCAATGACGACCGTCCGTGTGTTCTCGTCATTGTTGGCTCCTTACCCGATGGAACCAAGGAATTGGTAACCATCAGCGATGGAGAACGAGAGAGCAAACTGTCCTGGAAAAATGTGCTCAGAGACCTCAGGAAACGAGGATTGAAGATCCCCCCGAAACTGAGTATCGCCGATGGAGCTCTCGGGTTCTGGAGTGCCTTGGAAGAGGAATACCCAACAAGCAAACAGCAACGTTGTTGGGTGCACAAGACAGCCAACCCCATAGTTTCATAAATCGGGGCAAGAATCCCAAGAAAATAGTGGCAGGGGCCTTTGGGATAAGGTTAATTTGGAATCTACCAAAACACCAAACACTTCAACCCAAAAGCCACCTACAGTGAGAGTAGCACGACGCACGATTAATGCAAAGTCCAGAACGATTCCGGCGATCAAATTTGAAGATCAAGAACTGACCTCTTTCGGCGGTCTCGTTATCTTTCAGAAGCTCTTTCAGGAATTGGATCTGGAGGGGAAGCTTCAGCAGTGCTTTGATCCACTGGATCGACGCATGTCCCGCTTCTACAAGTTCCACAAGGTTTTCATGTGTCTTATCGTGCATCTTATACTGGGCTACCGGATGCTTCGCGATTTGGACTACTACCGAGATGATCCCCTTGTACGACAGGTTTTGGGGATGCACCAATTGCCCAGTGTCCCAACGATGAGCCGGATGTTGGGAGAGGTCGATTGTCAAAGCCTTGAGAGGATGAGGGAGATGAATCATTTCGTTTGCCTGTCGCGACTTCAGGAGGAAGGAATCAAACGCATCACGCTTGATTTGGACGGAAGCGTGCAGAACACGAGTCGCCATGCGGAAGGGACGGCTGTGGGATTTAACAAGAAGAAAAAAGGCGAGCGCAGTTATTATCCGCTGCTCGCGACGATCTCCCAAACCGGACAAATCTTCGACTTCCTTCATCGAAGCGGCAACGTCCATGACTCCAATGGCGCGGTGGAATTTCTTCGCTACTGCGTGGAGAAGATTCGCAAGGTGCTGCCTGATGTGCAGATCGAGTTGCGCGCCGACAGCGCGTTTTTCAGCGATCAGATGGTTTCAGAGGCAAAGACCCTGGGCCTGGAATATACGTTCTCGGTGCCTTTCGAGCGGCTTGTGGAACTCAAGGGCATCATCGAGAAGCGCCGTCGCTGGTCCCGAACCCGAGGCGGAGAGGGAAAAACTCATCACTTCGAAATCCGCTGGAAGCCAAAAAGTTGGGCGCGCAAAGCGCGCATTTTGTGCATTCGAACCATGAGGCGCACTCAGCGCAAAGGACCGCTCCAACTGGATCTTTTCGAACCAGTCGAGGAGAACTATGAATACAAGGCGATCATCACCAACAAGACAAACACGGCCGCTCATGTGGTGAAATTTCATGAAGGGCGTGGCTCTCAGGAGAAGATTTTTGGCGAAGCCAAGAGCCAGGCCCAGATGGACTATATTCCGGCCAAGCGACGTGCCGCCAACGAAGCTTTCCTTTTGGCCAGTATCCTCACCCACAATCTCACACGCGAAATGCAGATGCGATCTGCGGAGCGGTCACGCAAATCGTCCCCCAAAAGGGCTGCGGAGTGGATCTTTGAAGGACTCGGCACGATTCGCCGCAAAATCATCCAGCGTGCCGGACGTCTGACTCGCCCTCAAGGTCGACTCACATTGACACTCGGAGACAATCAGGCCGTCGAAGAAGAAATCGCCTACTACATGATGGCCTGACTGGCCATTTTATGAAACGCTGGGGCCAACATTCTCGACAAGTTGCCAAAGAAAGCACAGCCCCTTGCCAAGGAACGCATCCATGAGATCTACATGGCGGAAACAAAGAAGGTCGCCTTGGAAGCCTATGACGAGTTCCTCAAGCTCTACGAAGCCAAGTATCCGAAAGCGTGCGCCTGCCTGAAGAAAGACAGGGACACGTTGCTGACCTTCTACGACTTTCCAGCAGAACACTGGAGACACATCCGGACGACAAATCCGATAGAGTCGACGTTTGCCACGGTACGCCATCGAACTCGACAAACCAAAGGATGTGGATCGAGGAAAGCAACCCTTTCAATGGTCTACAAGCTCGGGCTGGAAGCCGGGAAAGGCTGGCGTCGACTGAACGGGTATCAGCAACTTGACAAAGTCATGCAAGGAATCATCTTCGTGGACGGCATCGAGAAGCAAACCGCTGCCTAACCCATGATCGAACTCCGAATGGTGTTCCGTTAGCTGCCCTCATCCACAACTTCCGGTCATTTCTCTTCCCCCACGCCCGTCGGCTGCTAATCACCGCCGATGGCGGTGGGAGCAACAGCCACCGCTCGCGGCTTTGGAAGCTTTCGCTCCAGGAGTTGGCGAACGAGACCGGGCTGAAGTTGGTCGTCTGCCACTTCCCGCCGGGGACAAGCAAGTGGAACAAGATCGAGCACCGTCTCTTCAGCTACATCACCCAGAACTGGCAAGGCGAGCCACTGGCAACCCTGCAGACGATCGTCGAGTTGATTGGAAGCACAACGACGAAGGGAGGCCTGAAGGTCAGGGCCAGGCTCGATACCAAAAGCTACGAGACGGGGATCAAAGTGACGGACGAGGAACTGGCCGCCGTAAAACTGGAAAGGCACGAAACACACGGCTCATGGAATTACACAATCAAACCCTCGAAGTAAATGTTCACCTTATTTTTGCGCAGTTCCTTAGCAAGTATGACTGGAACAGTTTTCGTCGCTACGATTACATCACGCGGACCTGTCTCGGTGAAATGACCGGCGAGATTCTCGTGGGAGAAGTCCTGGCGATGATTCGATCCCTCGACGCGCCGGCGCTCGAACCCCTGTGGGAGGCGGGGAAGGAGGGCCTGCCGGGAGAGGCCCGCGAGCCATGGCTGGGTGAGGGGTGGCAGGATCTGGATGCGCTGGAAAAGGCCTCTGCGGTGGAGGGTGTGCGTGTGATGGATCTCGCCCCGCGGGGACCTGCGGAGCGGGCGGGGTTGAGGCGAGGCGACCTGGTGACTCAATGGAACGGCCTTTCGGTGAGTGATCGAGAACGATTCATGGAGAGGTTGAATGGGGTTCGAGTCGGCGATAAAGTCAGTCTACGCGTTTGGCGTGCCGGCGAGTGGAGAGAGTACGAAGTCGAGGTCGGTGCGCGTTCGTCGTATTTTTGGCAGGATTGGCAACCGGGTCTCCCGTCGTTGAGAGGGGAAGAGGATCTGAGGGAGGTGTTTGACGATTCCGAGGCGGAGTTGGAGGCCTTGAAAAAACGGTTCGAATCCTTGAAGAAGCAGGAGGGGGATGTTGCCGAGCCGCGTGGTCAGTGATGGAAGTCCAGTCGCCGGCAGGGTCGCGACGCAGGAAACGTGCCGAAAGTAGAGCGGAGTCTCAACTCCGCTGCGTGCGGCGCGACCCTCCCGGCGTGGAAGAAATTTCCAGTGAGGCCCGGGAGGGACGGCGTCCTCGCCGTCTGTGGTGCGACCGAGATGGCCATGTGGCCATGTGGCCGAGAATGCGGCGAGGTCTGACCATCCTGGTGGCGATGTAGACCGCGGAGAGGAACTCCGCGCTAGTGTGCCCGGCAT
The DNA here is from genome assembly GCA_965204485.1 of Verrucomicrobiales bacterium. Lineage (GTDB taxonomy): Bacteria > Verrucomicrobiota > Verrucomicrobiia > Verrucomicrobiales > DEV007 > JAACDM01. The sequence goes on along the minus strand of CBDBEZ010000013.1, from coordinate 76,527 downwards.
GGGCCTTAACTAATGACATGAAACGATGACATCGGAGCTGATGAGAGCAATCGTAGCTGAACCGCAAGGCGACGCCCGCGAGGGTGGAGCTGAAGGAAGCGGCAGGCAAATCCGCGGCCATAGGAACACGAACCGGCAGCGAGGCAGGCTGTGGGCGGCGAGCGTGCTAGTAAACGCGAAGCCCAAAGCTCATCAAGACACAGCAAGTAGAGCCGGATGGGATGCGGAGAAAGTTAACCCTATAGTTTCATAAATCGGGGCAAAAATCCCAAGAAAATAGTGGCAGGGGCCTTTGGGATAAGGTTGATTTGAAATCTACCAAAACACCAAACACTTCAACCCAAAAGCCACCTACAGTGAGAGTAGCTCGTGAGTGAGAAGTTCTGTAACTAGATCATCATGCGGCGAAGCGTGAACCTTCGGAGCGAGTGAAGTCTATTTTATCAAGGATGAATTTTCGGAACGCTGAACCTTTTCCGCCGTGGTGCAAAAATCCAGGCAGCGTGTTTTTCAAGGCGGCTGAGACAATCATTTCCGAAGGCAGCACGTCTGGGCGGATGGTTCGGATCCAGGTTCCAAAGTGTTTCCAGACCAGACCGTCACATGTCATGGCAAGGTACTGTAACATGCCCTGAGCGATCATGCCGGTCTGCACAAACACATGATATGCGTGCATCTTTCTCTGCACCTGTCTGCGATATTTCTCGGTAGTCCGGTGGAGGTATTGGTTACCATTGCGACGCTTGAGCGGTCGCATAGCGGCCATCCAGAAATGGTATCCGAATGAGCCGACCGAATGCACCGCTTGCTTGAAAGCGACTTCGATCTTGAAACGCAAACTGTAGAGCAAGATGATCTCCTGAGCTTCCATGGTGAGGTCGGTAGACAAGAGGATGATCCGCCCTCTCGTGGGATGATCGACGAGAATGAAGCGGACCATCGCCCCGGCGGGCTTCCACAACAGATCCACCGACTTGAACCGGACAGAGATGTTTCTCTCCCCATATACGGGACTGGGAACGGAACTGAAGCCGCCCGTTCCAAAGACATTCTGGAGCTTCACCGCAGCGCCATACTTTTTCGGTCGTCCGCGTTTGCGTTTGCGTGGCACTGCCGCAGGCCGAAAGCCGGTTGTCGTGCGTCGAACCCTCGTGACCAGCACACCGGAACGCCCCTTGGTGCTCCGGATCACCTTTCCGTTGGCGTAGTAGGCGTCGGCCAGCAAGACGAACTCCTGACCTCTACAGACGGATGCGAGCATCTCGTTGGCCTTGTCAATCAAGGTTCTCCTGTCGCGGTTTGAAGTGACGATACCTTCGTGAATGCGTGCACAGACCGGAACGCAGAAGAAGTATCCGCCAACCTGACAGAGCACGCCGAAGGCTTGAAAGGAATGGCTCATGATGAAGTGAGGCTTGGAATTGGACTCGGACTGTTGATGCAGATACTTCACCGCAGGCATCTTGCGGCCCTCCTTGGACTTCTTGATGCCGTCGAGAACCAGGACGGGGCGACAACCGATCTTGTAGACAGGGAAGTGCTTGATCACGATGGCGAACCAAAGTTCTGCAAGCCGGTCCGTCTTCACGGCATTGCTGTGGAAGAAGAGAAATGACCGGAAGTTGTGGATGAGGGCGGTCGGGGCATCATGAAGAGTTCAACCATTTACCAAAACAACTGAACTCCAATGAAAACCACCAACCACCCCACCGAATCCGCATCTATCCTCGGCCAGGAAGGAGCAAGCACCGTCTGCCAGAACGCCCTTGAGGCCACCCTGCGACAAGGAGCCCAAGTGCTTCTTCAGGCCGCCATCGACAACGAAGTCTCCGACTACATTCAAGCCCATCAACATCAGCGTGATGACCAGGGTCATCGCCAAGTCGTTCGCAACGGCCATCTTCCTGAAGCGACAACTTCAGACTGGAATAGGAAACGTTTCTGTTCGGCAGCCCAGGATCAATGATCGCCGATCAGGCCAGCGGTTCACCAGCGCCATCCTTCCGCCGTACCTACGCCGAGTCGCTTCACTGGACAACCTCATCCCGGCACTCTACCTGCGAGGAATCTCAACCTCCGAGATGAGTCGAGCCTTAGAGCCGATCCTCGGTGAGAACGCATCGGGTCTTTCTGCAGCCAACATCGTTCGACGAGGAAGAGCAATGGGAGAAAGAACGCGAGCAATGGAGCAAGCGTGACCTCAGCGACAAGGAATACGTCTACCCCATAGTTTCATACTCGTGAGTGGGAAGTTCTCAGACCGGTTTCTCTTTGCCTGGCGTGTCTGTCTGACTGCGTAATAGAGCGATCTTCGCCTTGGATAGTTCAATGCTCAGATCGATCAGTTCGGTGGTCAGTTTCTTGAATTTCTTGTACTCCTCTGTTTCTTTTCGTAGTCCCTTCACGTGGTCTGGCCAGACGTGTTCAGTCCGGCTCCTCATCTTATGCGTGTAGCTCAGTTGGTAATACACGCCGCGCTGGCGTTGTCGATCTCAGTATTGCTTGCTGATGCTCCCAGGCCGCATTGGCCCGATTGCAGCTAACTTTGCCGCAAGTTTCTGGACTCTTTTTTCAGTGATCTGATCTTTTTCATGGTCATTAGCCTATCTCGCGAGTGAGAAGTTCTGTAACTGGATCATCATGCGGCGAAGCGTGAACCTTCGGAGCGAGTGAAGTCTATTTTATCAAGGATGAATTTTCGGAACGCTGAACCTTTTCCGCCGTGGTGCAAAAATCCAGGCAGCGTGTTTTTCAAGGCGGCTGAGACAATCATTTCCGAAGGCAGCACGTCTGGGCGGATGGTTCGGATCCAGGTTCCAAAGTGTTTCCAGACCAGACCGTCACATGTCATGGCAAGGTACTGTAACATGCCCTGAGCGATCATGCCGGTCTGCACAAACACATGATATGCGTGCATCTTTCTCTGCACCTGTCTGCGATATTTCTCGGTAGTCCGGTGGAGGTATTGGTTACCATTGCGACGCTTGAGCGGTCGCATAGCGGCCATCCAGAAATGGTATCCGAATGAGCCGACCGAATGCACCGCTTGCTTGAAAGCGACTTCGATCTTGAAACGCAAACTGTAGAGCAAGATGATCTCCTGAGCTTCCATGGTGAGGTCGGTAGACAAGAGGATGATCCGCCCTCTCGTGGGATGATCGACGAGAATGAAGCGGACCATCGCCCCGGCGGGGCTTCCACAACAGATCCACCGACTTGAACCGGACAGAGATGTTTCTCTCCCCATATACGGGACTGGGAACGGAACTGAAGCCGCCCGTTCCAAAGACATTCTGGAGCTTCACCGCAGCGCCATACTTTTCGGTCGTCCGCGTTTGCGTTTGCGTGGCACTGCCGCAGGCCGAAAGCCGGTGTCGTGCGTCGAACCCTCGTGACCAGCACACCGGAACGCCCCTTGGTGCTCCGGATCACCTTTCCGTTGGCGTAGTAGGCGTCGGCCAGCAAGACGAACTCCTGACCTCTACAGACGGATGCGAGCATCTCGTTGGCCTTGTCGATCAAGGTTCTCCTGTCGCGGTTTGAAGTGACGATACCTTCGTGAATGCGTGCACAGACCGGAACGCAGAAGAAGTATCCGCCAACCTGACAGAGCACGCCGAAGGCCTGAAAGGAATGGCTCATGATGAAGTGAGGCTTGGAATTGGACTCGGACTGTTGATGCAGATACTTCACCGCAGGCATCTTGCGGCCCTCCTTGGACTTCTTGATGCCGTCGAGAACCAGGACGGGGCGACAACCGATCTTGTAGACAGGGAAGTGCTTGATCACGATGGCGAACCAAAGTTCTGCAAGCCGGTCCGTCTTCACGGCATTGCTGTGGAAGAAATGGAGTAAGTGCTCATAGAAGTGTTCTGACAAACCGAGAGCGCGGACGAAACTGGAAACCCCGAGGAGGTCATTGCGCACGGAGAAAGCGGCCAAGACGAGCAGAAACCAGAGAAAGGTGCGGGCTCTCGAGAAAGCGGGTCGCAGAAGACAGACGATATTCCACCAAGAAATCCAGAGATCCATAACAAATGATTTGATTTCCTAGACATTCGCATATATAAGGTAATGACCATGAAAAAGATCAGATCATTGAAAAAGAGTCCAGAAATTTGCGGCAAAGTTAGCTGCAATCGGGCCAATGCGGCCTGGGAGCATCAGCAAGCAATACCGAGATCGACAACGCCAGCGCGGCGTGTATTACCAACTGAGCTACACGCATGAGATGAGGAGCCGGACTGAACACGTCTGGCCCAGACCACGTGAAGGGACTACGAAAAGAAACAGAGGAGTACAAGAAATTCAAGAAATTCAAGAAACTGACCACCGAACTGATCGATCTGAGCATTGAACTATCCAAGGCGAAGATCGCTCCATTACGCAGTCAGACAGACACGCCAGGCAAAGAGAAACCGGTCTGAGAACTTCCCACTCACGAGAGCCTATATATGCGAATGTCTAGGAAAATCAAATCATTTGTTATGGATCTCTGGATTTCTTGGTGGAATATCGTCTGTCTTCTGCGACCCGCTTTCTCGAGAGCCCGCACCTTTCTCTGGTTTCTGCTCGTCTTGGCCGCTTTCTCCGTGCGCAATGACCTCCTCGGGGTTTCCAGTTTCGTCCGCGCTCTCGGTTTGTCAGAACACTTCTATGAGCACTTACTCCATTTCTTCCACAGCAATGCCGTGAAGACGGACCGGCTTGCAGAACTTTGGTTCGCCATCGTGATCAAGCACTTCCCTGTCTACAAGATCGGTTGTCGCCCCGTCCTGGTTCTCGACGGCATCAAGAAGTCCAAGGAGGGCCGCAAGATGCCTGCGGTGAAGTATCTGCATCAACAGTCCGAGTCCAATTCCAAGCCTCACTTCATCATGAGCCATTCCTTTCAGGCCTTCGGCGTGCTCTGTCAGGTTGGCGGATACTTCTTCTGCGTTCCGGTCTGTGCACGCATTCACGAAGGTATCGTCACTTCAAACCGCGACAGGAGAACCTTGATCGACAAGGCCAACGAGATGCTCGCATCCGTCTGTAGAGGTCAGGAGTTCGTCTTGCTGGCCGACGCCTACTACGCCAACGGAAAGGTGATCCGGAGCACCAAGGGGCGTTCCGGTGTGCTGGTCACGAGGGTTCGACGCACGACAACCGGCTTTCGGCCTGCGGCAGTGCCACGCAAACGCAAACGCGGACGACCGAAAAAGTATGGCGCTGCGGTGAAGCTCCAGAATGTCTTTGGAACGGGCGGCTTCAGTTCCGTTCCCAGTCCCGTATATGGGGAGAGAAACATCTCTGTCCGGTTCAAGTCGGTGGATCTGTTGTGGAAGCCCGCCGGGGCGATGGTCCGCTTCATTCTCGTCGATCATCCCACGAGAGGGCGGATCATCCTCTTGTCTACCGACCTCACCATGGAAGCTCAGGAGATCATCTTGCTCTACAGTTTGCGTTTCAAGATCGAAGTCGCTTTCAAGCAAGCGGTGCATTCGGTCGGCTCATTCGGATACCATTTCTGGATGGCCGCTATGCGACCGCTCAAGCGTCGCAATGGTAACCAATACCTCCACCGCTCGTGAGTGGGAAGTTCTCAGACCGGTTTCTCTTTGCCTGGCGTGTCTGTCTGACTGCGTAATAGAGCGATCTTCGCCTTGGATAGTTCAATGCTCAGATCGATCAGTTCGGTGGTCAGTTTCTTGAATTTCTTGTACTCCTCTGTTTCTTTTCGTAGTCCCTTCACGTGGTCTGGCCAGACGTGTTCAGTCCGGCTCCTCATCTCATGCGTGTAGCTCAGTTGGTAATACACGCCGCGCTGGCGTTGTCGATCTCGGTATTGCTTGCTGATGCTCCCAGGCCGCATTGGCCCGATTGCAGCTAACTTTGCCGCAAGTTTCTGGACTCTTTTTTCAGTGATCTGATCTTTTTCATGGTCATTAGCTTATATATGCGAATGTCTAGGAAAATCAAATCATTTGTTATGGATCTCTGGATTTCTTGGTGGAATATCGTCTGTTTTCTGCGACCCGCTTTCTCGAGAGCCCGCACCTTTCTCTGGTTTCTGCTCGTCTTGGCCGCTTTCTCCGTGCGCAATGACCTCCTCGGGGTTTCCAGTTTCGTCCGCGCTCTCGGTTTGTCAGAACACTTCTATGAGCACTTACTCCATTTCTTCCACAGCAATGCCGTGAAGACGGACCGGCTTGCAGAACTTTGGTTCGCCATCGTGATCAAGCACTTCCCTGTCTACAAGATCGGTTGTCGCCCCGTCCTGGTTCTCGACGGCATCAAGAAGTCCAAGGAGGGCCGCAAGATGCCTGCGGTGAAGTATCTGCATCAACAGTCCGAGTCCAATTCCAAGCCTCACTTCATCATGAGCCATTCCTTTCAGGCCTTCGGCGTGCTCTGTCAGGTTGGCGGATACTTCTTCTGCGTTCCGGTCTGTGCACGCATTCACGAAGGTATCGTCACTTCAAACCGCGACAGGAGAACCTTGATCGACAAGGCCAACGAGATGCTCGCATCCGTCTGTAGAGGTCAGGAGTTCGTCTTGCTGGCCGACGCCTACTACGCCAACGGAAAGGTGATCCGGAGCACCAAGGGGCGTTCCGGTGTGCTGGTCACGAGGGTTCGACGCACGACAACCGGCTTTCGGCCTGCGGCAGTGCCACGCAAACGCAAACGCGGACGACCGAAAAAGTATGGCGCTGCGGTGAAGCTCCAGAATGTCTTTGGAACGGGCGGCTTCAGTTCCGTTCCCAGTCCCGTATATGGGGAGAGAAACATCTCTGTCCGGTTCAAGTCGGTGGATCTGTTGTGGAAGCCCGCCGGGGCGATGGTCCGCTTCATTCTCGTCGATCATCCCACGAGAGGGCGGATCATCCTCTTGTCTACCGACCTCACCATGGAAGCTCAGGAGATCATCTTGCTCTACAGTTTGCGTTTCAAGATCGAAGTCGCTTTCAAGCAAGCGGTGCATTCGGTCGGCTCATTCGGATACCATTTCTGGATGGCCGCTATGCGACCGCTCAAGCGTCGCAATGGTAACCAATACCTCCACCGGACTACCGAGAAATATCGCAGACAGGTGCAGAGAAAGATGCACGCATATCATGTGTTTGTGCAGACCGGCATGATCGCTCAGGGCATGTTACAGTACCTTGCCATGACATGTGACGGTCTGGTCTGGAAACACTTTGGAACCTGGATCCGAACCATCCGCCCAGACGTGCTGCCTTCGGAAATGATTGTCTCAGCCGCCTTGAAAAACACGCTGCCTGGATTTTTGCACCACGGCGGAAAAGGTTCAGCGTTCCGAAAATTCATCCTTGATAAAATAGACTTCACTCGCTCCGAAGGTTCACGCTTCGCCGCATGATGATCCAGTTACAGAACTTCTCACTCACGAGCTTAAGGGCAGGCGGCATATAACGCAACATAAACTAACACTTTGGGCAAGAAAACTAAGCTGATTTATCGGTCAGATGTGAGGTATAAGATGCACGATAAGACACATGAAAACCTTGTGGAACTTGTAGAAGCGGGATATGCGCCGATCCAGTGGATCAAAGCACTGCTGAAGCTTCCCCTCCAGATCCAATTCATGAAAGAGCTTCTGAAAGATAACGAGACCGCCGAAAGAGGTCAGTTCTTTGATCTTCAAATTTGATCGCCGGAATCGTTTTGGACTTTGCATTAATCGTACGTCGTGCTACTCTCACTGTAGGTGGCTTTTGGGTTGAAGTGTTTGGTGTTTTGGTAGATTCCAAATTAACCTTATCCCAAAGGACCCTGCCACTATTTTCTTGGGATTCTTGCCCCGATTTATGAAACTATGGGGTTGAGTGTCAGAGACTGCCCGGGAGTCTCACCCCAGGAGTAGGTATACGATCCCTTATTGAGGTAAAGATCCTCGAGGGAGGCGCTGCGGTAAATCGAGGATGCCGATAAATCCGCCCCACTCGTGTAGCCGGGGGGCAGCAGGAGGTAGGAATCGGAGTGCGAGATGTTGATGCCCACTCCGCTTTTCTCCGAAACCACGGACTGGCTAGCGGCGCGGTGGTTCGGAGCTTCAACAAACCAGTGGTCATAGATGAACCCATCCGTCAATTCCGTGCGGGCGGGCAATTGATACCGGAGAGGTGGAGGGGAATCCCTGGAAAGCACACTGATACGACCCTGCCCGTTTCCGCAGGAGACGTGGCTACCCCATGGAAGTTCTTTTCCCAGGGGTTCCAGCAATCCAGGATTTGCGAAACCCGAGACACGGACTTCCAGATCCCCACTCGATTCCACAATGTCGATCTCGATCCCTGGCACGGCGGTAGATGGCGTCGCCACACCTGCACTCTGACTCCCAGCGGAAGGCCCCAGGAACAGGCTTGTCGCTGTGGCGGCCGCTAGCACGAGCGGGACTGCGGCCAAGACCATCCTCCATGGATGGTGCCGCGCCCAGCGCCGTGCCCGCCCGATTCTGGTGGCGGGCAGCGATTGGATGGCCTCTCCCTCTAACTATCGTGCCAGTTCGTCGGCGAGTTCCTCTGCGTTACCCAATCGCTGTGCAGGGTCTTTCTCCAGGCAGCGCAAACACAAGGCTTCCAGTTCCCTATCCATCGGTAGGGAAGCGGAATGCATGGAGACGGGGGCGGCATGGACAACGCGATCAAAAACCTCTCTGGATGAGCCCCCAGGGAACGGCAAGCGCGCCGTCAACATATGATAGAGCAGCGCGCCTGCCCCCCCACACATCGCTCGCGGCGGTGATGTCGGCCGAACGGCCACTCGCTTGCTCGGGGGACATGTACTGCGGCGTGCCGATCAGCGCGTGGGTTCGAGTCATTCCCGTCGAGGAATCGAGCAGTTTGGCCAGGCCGAAGTCGCTCAGGTAAGGTTCGCCATCCGCGTCGACGAGCACGTTGTCCGGCTTCAGGTCGCGGTGCAACACGCCACGTTCGTGTGCGTGATGAATGGCACGCGCAAGCTTTTCCATCATCACCACCGCCTCGCGCGCTTCCATCGGGCCTTGCCGGAGGCGTGCCGAAAGCGTCCCGCCCTGCAGCAATTCCATGGAGAAGAACGGCTGGCCCTCGTACTCGCCAACCTCGTAGATGGGCACGATGTTGGGATGGTCGAGTTGGGCAACGGCTCTCGCTTCCGTGTGGAATCGCCTCCTTTCGCCGTCCGTGGAGAACGCGAAGCCGCGAATCATTTTCAAGGCGACGACCCGATGCAAGGAGATGTCTTCCGCCTCCCAGATGACGCCCATGCCGCCCTCGCCGAGCTTGTGTCTTAGCGAGTAATTCCCAAAGTCGGCGGCATGCTTGGGCGCGAAGTCACCAAAACCACTCCCCGGGGTGTTGGGCGCGTCGTCGGAGGGTGCGTCGTCGACCTCCAGCGCCGCCCCCATGAAAGCGCACGCGAGACACACCGCATCCGACTCCAGGGACGCGCCGCAGCTGGGACAATGGTTACGGGCGTCTGTGATTGGGGAGGAATCGGCTATTGCGCGAAAAACTACCAATGTTTCCGTCGAAAGTCAGGAAAAACTCGCGGCCGCCGCGGGCGCAGTGCTCGAGCAGAGATCGGTCCCGTGTCGGTGATGATCAGCGGCCCGTGCCGGGTCCAAAAAGCCTGGGGTCGGATGATCTCCAGGGCTGAGTGAGGGCACAACCTGTGGCACAAATTCGATCTAGCACCTCGGCGAATAGCCTCGCAACTCCCTGGCCGCCATGGTGCCAGGAGGGAGATTTGAACTCCCGACCAAAGGCTTATGAGTCCTCTGCTCTACCACTGAGCTATCCTGGCGAAACGGGCTCGTCTAATAGCGCGGCCTCCGTCCCCACGCAACCGGAAGTTTCCCGGAGATTGCCCGGCGACGCCTGTGGGCAGGTCGGCCCCGGCAGCCGTCGTGCCCCGGACTTTTCGAGTGGCCGACGATCGATTTCCAAGCCATGGGACCGCCCCGCCGAAGAAGCCGCACATGGACCAAAATCGCCCTTTCCGTGATGGAAATCGGGTCGCGGATCGGCCGCCCATCTCCCCCAATTGAATCTTGGCAGATCTTCGGCTTGGGACTAAAGAATGGGCATGACCGTTCTCCGTCCTTTCTCCCGCTTCCCTCTCCACGTGCCGGGGAGCGGGCTGATCACGATGATGCTCGCTGGCCTAGTCGTTCTCTGCCTGTTCTCCACCGTCCTGCCCTCCGCTCAGGCCCAGCGGCCGGGCCAATTGTCGTCCTCCCACGGGAAGCGATGGTTCAATGCCTCAGAGCCCGAACCCACGGGCGGGCTGCTTTCCAGGGTCTTCGATTCGCGAAAGGCTCACCGCCAGGCAGCGCGACAGGAGGCCGTCAAGCAAGCCAAAGCTCAGGCTAATCTTGAGGCTGCTCCCGAAAACGAGTGAGCGCTCCACCCAACCCCGCGACGGCCGGTCTTCCGAGGAGAGCTCCGCCCCGGAAGCCTCGTCGAAACCGACTCAAACCCCGGCGGCCATCGAAACCCGCCGGTCCGACTCGGGGGTGAAGTTGAAACAGCGTTCCGTGGGCAGACGAGGAGCCGGGACCGGCGTCATGACCGGCAAAAGGCGCCGCTCGCTCTTGCAACCCTTGTTCGGTGGTTGAACAGTGCGGAATCGCGAAACCCACAGGGCGACGGCAGCGCCGGCCACGATTGGCGATCGGTCCCGTTTGCCCGTTACGTTCCGCTCTGCTCTGCTCAAAGCGGCTCCCCGCACGCAATAGGCGACGAGCTTCTCCTTGAGCGCATTGAACGATCCTGAGACCTCTCCGTCTAGGGTTTCAGCGAGGAGTCCGTCCCGGAACAGCATCAGCGTCGGCACGCCCTCGATTCGATGCTGCATGGCGAGGGAAGCATTGGAGTCGAGATCGACCCGGGCCACCTTGAGTTTCCCTCGGTAGCTCTCGTGCACCCCTGAGATCACGGGATAGAGCTGCTGACAAGCACTTGAATGCGAGGAGTGGAAAAACACGAGCACGGGTTTGGAAGCCCCGATGACCTCTTCGCTCCAGTTGGCCACGGAAACGTCCATCATCTCCGCGAACCTCTCGCCGCCGGCATGATCCAGCCGCCAGGGTGCGAGGTGATAAACCAGCGCAATCATCCCCCAAACGGCGAGCCCATTGGCGATCTTCATATTTTCAATAATTCCATAATTTCAATAATTTACAAGCTGAACTTTCCTTTCGCCCATTTTGCACGCCCCGATTTGAAAACAACCGCGGCGCCAGCCCAGGCGAAAGGCGGCGCCGCGTTTTCAAGGGCATCCGACGAGCCAAACGAGCGCGCTAGAAAACGCCTCTTTGGTCAGGCTCCGCCATTCTGTAATCGGATCAGAGCTCAGGCCCGACCGGATGGGTGTCGGGAAGCGCCTTGGCGATCAATCTCTGATCTCCACCGCAATCCGGGTGTCCCCATCCCGAATCGCTCACGGGGTGATCGTGCTCGTTGTGAGTGATGTCGTAGACGGCATTGTCATCGCCAGTCGCGGAGATGCCGCCGGGCACGTTGTCCAAGTTCAGGGCATGACGCACTTTCCAGGCAATGATGTGATCCGTGCAGGAGGTATCGCCGCTCACGCCGATGGCTCCAACCAACTCGCCGTCCGCATTGTAGAGAGGCAGTCCACCGCCAAACACATTCACGCCACCAACCCGGGATCCGACCATGGGATCGTCGACTTGACCGAAGTTGACGGCCGGCCCCCGATAAGCGACGCCGGTGTCCACGGGGTTGCTCGCCTGAAGACCAAACAGACTGCCACCCGGTTGCACAGCGGAATAGAGATTGGAGGTCGAGAGCGCGAGCCCCGGCAGGCTGAAGGCATTGGCGGTATTGGCTGTCTGGGCAGAAATCACCCGGCTCCCCGGCCACTGGTCACCGCGGTCGCCGCCCGAGAAGGCCACCGCGTGAACTTGACCGTCCCGATTGACGGTGGTCGCCCACATGCTGAGGGCAAAGCCGGCGTTTTCACCCTCGGCCACCACCTGACCGAGCGCGGCAGCCACTTCGGAATGTCTCGGAAGCTTACTCGAACCGCCATCGTGATCCACGCCGTCGCCGTCATCGGCGAAACGGTTTCCGAAGCCGGAGTAAACAACCTGAGAGGTGACGAGTGACGCGACCGCCACACATCCCAACAAGAATCCTTTTTTTATATCCATAAGAAGGTACTCGTGAGTGAGAAGTTCTGTAACTGGATCATCATGCGGCGAAGCGTGAACCTTCGGAGCGAGTGAAGTCTATTTTATCAAGGATGAATTTTCGGAACGCTGAACCTTTTCCGCCGTGGTGCAAAAATCCAGGCAGCGTGTTTTTCAAGGCGGCTGAGACAATCATTTCCGAAGGCAGCACGTCTGGGCGGATGGTTCGGATCCAGGTTCCAAAGTGTTTCCAGACCAGACCGTCACATGTCATGGCAAGGTACTGTAACATGCCCTGAGCGATCATGCCGGTCTGCACAAACACATGATATGCGTGCATCTTTCTCTGCACCTGTCTGCGATATTTCTCGGTAGTCCGGTGGAGGTATTGGTTACCATTGCGACGCTTGAGCGGTCGCATAGCGGCCATCCAGAAATGGTATCCGAATGAGCCGACCGAATGCACCGCTTGCTTGAAAGCGACTTCGATCTTGAAACGCAAACTGTAGAGCAAGATGATCTCCTGAGCTTCCATGGTGAGGTCGGTAGACAAGAGGATGATCCGCCCTCTCGTGGGATGATCGACGAGAATGAAGCGGACCATCGCCCCGGCGGGCTTCCACAACAGATCCACCGACTTGAACCGGACAGAGATGTTTCTCTCCCCATATACGGGACTGGGAACGGAACTGAAGCCGCCCGTTCCAAAGACATTCTGGAGCTTCACCGCAGCGCCATACTTTTTCGGTCGTCCGCGTTTGCGTTTGCGTGGCACTGCCGCAGGCCGAAAGCCGGTTGTCGTGCGTCGAACCCTCGTGACCAGCACACCGGAACGCCCCTTGGTGCTCCGGATCACCTTTCCGTTGGCGTAGTAGGCGTCGGCCAGCAAGACGAACTCCTGACCTCTACAGACGGATGCGAGCATCTCGTTGGCCTTGTCGATCAAGGTTCTCCTGTCGCGGTTTGAAGTGACGATACCTTCGTGAATGCGTGCACAGACCGGAACGCAGAAGAAGTATCCGCCAACCTGACAGAGCACGCCGAAGGCCTGAAAGGAATGGCTCATGATGAAGTGAGGCTTGGAATTGGACTCGGACTGTTGATGCAGATACTTCACCGCAGGCATCTTGCGGCCCTCCTTGGACTTCTTGATGCCGTCGAGAACCAGGACGGGGCGACAACCGATCTTGTAGACAGGGAAGTGCTTGATCACGATGGCGAACCAAAGTTCTGCAAGCCGGTCCGTCTTCACGGCATTGCTGTGGAAGAAATGGAGTAAGTGCTCATAGAAGTGTTCTGACAAACCGAGAGCGCGGACGAAACTGGAAACCCCGAGGAGGTCATTGCGCACGGAGAAAGCGGCCAAGACGAGCAGAAACCAGAGAAAGGTGCGGGCTCTCGAGAAAGCGGGTCGCAGAAGACAGACGATATTCCACCAAGAAATCCAGAGATCCATAACAAATGATTTGATTTTCCTAGACATTCACATATATAAGGTAATGACCATGAAAAAGATCAGATCACTGAAAAAAGAGTCCAGAAACTTGCGGCAAAGTTAGCTGCAATCGAGCCAATGCGGCCTGGGAGCATCAGCAAGCAATACCGAGATCGACAACGCCAGCGCGGCGTGTATTACCAACTGAGCTACACGCATGAGATGAGGAGCCGGACTGAACACGTCTGGCCAGATCACGTGAAGGGACTACGAAAAGAAACAGAGGAGTACAAGAAATTCAAGAAACTGACCACCGAACTGATCGATCTGAGCATTGAACTATCCAAGGCGAAGATCGCTCTATTACGCAGTCAGACAGACACGCCAGGCAAAGAGAAACCGGTCTGAGAACTTCCCACTCACGAGGAAGGTATTTTAGGTTTTTTGTAACTGATTAGCGCTCCTAACCAGCAAACGCCACAGGCATCTCATGCAAGGGTACGTTCGCTTGTGATGATTTTGGCAAGCGACTTGAATACGGAACTCGCTCCTCGCAGCGAGAGAGTCGAGAGCGCACTCTCGAATGCCGCGTAGGCATTGGCTCCCCGCTCCGTCTTGGAACATTGCGACACCTTGCGGGCGACGGTCGCCGGCCTGAGCATCCGCTCGGCGATGTTGTTGGTCGGCTCTACCTCTGGATCCTCCAGGAACATCGTTAAATTCCCTTGGTCAAAGTGCCGGCCAAGCTCATTGAGCATGCGTTGGTTGTCGGGATCTTTGAGCGTCCGGTCCCGCAGGTAATGAAGCTCTCTTCCTCGTATTGGTTTAAAGTCGACTCGCCGTTGTGGTACTGCTGCCAAAGCCTCAGACACTGTCGGAGCGAATTCTTCAGTCCCTCGCAGAAACTTCGTGCCCGCCCTCGCTTCTTCCCCAGAACTTCAGAGAGATTCTTCACAATATGGCTCATGCACTTTTGCATGTCCATCTGCGAAAATCGCTCCGCGTCGTAGCTCCGGAACCGATCGGTTCCAAGCACACACTCACAGGCCGCCGTGATGACTTCGGCCACTTCTTCGGCTCGGTGGCGTGATCGAATCTGAAAATACACCGATCAATGCCGCAAATCTCGCGAACAATCGGAGGAACTTTGCGTAGACCCCATAGTTTCATAAATCGGGGCAAGAATCCCAAGAAAATAGTGGCAGGGGCTTTTGGGATAAGGTTAATTTGGAATCTACCAAAACACCAAACACTTCAACCCAAAAGCCACCTACAGTGAGAGTAGCACGACGCACGATTAATGCAAAGTCCAGAACGATTCCGGCGATCAAATTTGAAGATCAAGAACTGACCTCTTTCGGCGGTCTCGTTATCTTTCAGAAGCTCTTTCAGAAGCTCTTTCAGGAATTGGATCTGGAGGGGAAGCTTCAGCAGTGCTTTGATCCACTGGATCGGCGCATGTCCCGCTTCTACAAGTTCCACAAGGTTTTCATGTGTCTTATCGTGCATCTTATACTGGGCTACCGGATGCTTCGCGATTTGGACTACTACCGAGATGATCCCCTTGTACGACAGGTTTTGGGGATGCACCAATTGCCCAGTGTCCCAACGATGAGCCGGATGTTGGGAGAGGTCGATTGTCAAAGCCTTGAGAGGATGAGGGAGATGAATCATTTCGTTTGCCTGTCGCGATTTCAGGAGGAAGGAATCAAACGCATCACGCTTGATTTGGACGGAAGCGTGCAGAGCACGAGTCGCCATGCGGAAGGGACGGCTGTGGGATTTAACAAGAAGAAAAAAGGCGAGCGCAGTTATTATCCGTTGCTCGCGACGATCTCCCAAACCGGACAGATTCTCGATTACCTTCATCGAAGCGGCAACGTCCATGACTCCAATGGCGCGGTGGAATTTCTTCGCTACTGCGTGGAAAAGATTCGCAAGGTGCTGCCTGATGTGCAGATCGAGTTGCGCGCCGACAGCGCGTTTTTCAGCGATCAGATGGTTTCAGAGGCAAAGACCCTTGGCCTGGAATATACGTTCTCGGTGCCTTTCGAGCGGCTTGTGGACGAGGCGGAGAGGGAAAAACTCATCACTTCGAAATCCGCTGGAAGCCAAAAAGTTGGGCGCGCAAAGCGCGCATTTTGTGCATTCGAACCATGAGGCGCACTCAGCGCAAAGGACCGCTCCAACTGGATCTTTTCGAACCAGTCGAGGAGAACTATGAATACGAGGCGATCATCACCAACAAGACAAACACGGCCGCTCATGTGGTGAAATTGCATGAAGGGCGTGGCTCTCAGGAGAAGATTTTTGGCGAAGCCAAGAGCCAGGCCCAGATGGACTATATTCCGGCCAAGCGACGTGCCGCCAACGAAGCTTTCCTTTTGGCCAGTATCCTCACCCACAATCTCACACGCGAAATGCAGATGCGATCTGCGGAGCGGTCACGCAAATCGTCCCCCCAAAGGGCTGCGGAGTGGATCTTTGAAGTACTCGGCACGATTCGCCGCAAAATCATCCAGCGTGCCGGACGTCTGACTCGCCCTCAAGGTCGACTCACATTGACACTCGGAGGCAATCAGGCCGTCGAAGAAGAAATCGCCTACTACATGATGGCCTGACTGGCCATTTTATGAAACGCTGGGGTAGAGTCACCCCGAAGTGATAGTGCAGAGCCAGTCCAAACGACCGAACCCTGGGACCCACACGGTGAGCGGTGGCCCCGTGTTGGTCGAGCGGCAAGTCCCGGTGAGTTCCTCGCGCGCAGTAGCCACAACTGCATTCTTCGACTTCCACTTTCCAGATCGATATGTCTCGGGCAATCTTTTCCGGCACATCGACCGTGCTTGCCGTCTCCAGACGAGTTCCAAGCCTGCCTCCGCATCGAGGACAATTTGACGACCGCCCCTTGGGCAATCGGGCTTCCATGCTTCGAACATTGTCATCCGGCCCAATCTCCGGTTCCTCCCGCCGCCGGAAGGACCCTTGGCCCGGCTTGCGTCCCGGTCTTTTCGGGTTGGCCTCGGGTTTTCCCTTCGAGAACGGAGCCGCCGATCTGTTCTGCTTGCGCTTCAACTCATCCAATTCTTTGCGCAGTCTTCGATCTTCCTCGCGAAGCTTGAGATTCTTCGCCTCCAACTGAGCAAACCGCTCCCGTAGATCGCGGACGAGCCGGATCAGTTCTCTCGTGAGAAGCGATTCAAGAGAATCGGACGACATCAATGGTTAAGATGTCTTAACTATCGAAGCTGTCAAGAGCTTGTTAGATGCGCTAATCAGTTACGGTTTTTTGATGAAGAGAGATGCCTCACTTGAGAAATCTCTCGACCCCCAAACACCTCAAACCGCAATACTTTCGTCAACCGAAAACCCAGCAATCACGGCTTTGGCCACTGCCCTACACTTCTTCACTGTCGAATGGACCCCATAGTTTCATAAATCGGGGCAAGAATCCCAAGAAAATAGTGGCAGGGGCCTTTAGGATAAGGTTGATTTGGAATCTACCAAAACACCAAACACTTCAACCCAAAAGCCACCTACAGTGAGAGTAGCACGACGTACGATTAATGCAAAATCCAGAACGATTCCGGCGATCAAATTTGAAGATCAAGAACTGACCTCTTTCGGCGGTCTCGTTATCTTTCAGAAGCTCTTTCAGGAATTGGATCTGGAGGGGAAGCTTCAGCAGTGCTTTGGTCCACTGGATCGGCGCATGTCCCGCTTCTACAAGTTCCACAAGGTTTTCATGTGTCCTCGTGAGTGAGAAGTTCTGTAACTAGATCATCATGCGGCGAAGCGTGAACCTTCGGAGCGAGTGAAGTCTATTTTATCAAGGATGAATTTTCGGAACGCTGAACCTTTTCCGCCGTGGTGCAAAAATCCAGGCAGCGTGTTTTTCAAGGCGGCTGAGACAATCATTTCCGAAGGCAGCACGTCTGGGCGGATGGTTCGGATCCAGGTTCCAAAGTGTTTCCAGACCAGACCGTCACATGTCATGGCAAGGTACTGTAACATGCCCTGAGCGATCATGCCGGTCTGCACAAACACATGATATGCGTGCATCTTTCTCTGCACCTGTCTGCGATATTTCTCGGTAGTCCGGTGGAGGTATTGGTTACCATTGCGACGCTTGAGCGGTCGCATAGCGGCCATCCAGAAATGGTATCCGAATGAGCCGACCGAATGCACCGCTTGCTTGAAAGCGACTTCGATCTTGAAACGCAAACTGTAGAGCAAGATGATCTCCTGAGCTTCCATGGTGAGGTCGGTAGACAAGAGGATGATCCGCCCTCTCGTGGGATGATCGACGAGAATGAAGCGGACCATCGCCCCGGCGGGCTTCCACAACAGATCCACCGACTTGAACCGGACAGAGATGTTTCTCTCCCCATATACGGGACTGGGAACGGAACTGAAGCCGCCCGTTCCAAAGACATTCTGGAGCTTCACCGCAGCGCCATACTTTTTCGGTCGTCCGCGTTTGCGTTTGCGTGGCACTGCCGCAGGCCGAAAGCCGGTTGTCGTGCGTCGAACCCTCGTGACCAGCACACCGGAACGCCCCTTGGTGCTCCGGATCACCTTTCCGTTGGCGTAGTAGGCGTCGGCCAGCAAGACGAACTCCTGACCTCTACAGACGGATGCGAGCATCTCGTTGGCCTTGTCGATCAAGGTTCTCCTGTCGCGGTTTGAAGTGACGATACCTTCGTGAATGCGTGCACAGACCGGAACGCAGAAGAAGTATCCGCCAACCTGACAGAGCACGCCGAAGGCCTGAAAGGAATGGCTCATGATGAAGTGAGGCTTGGAATTGGACTCGGACTGTTGATGCAGATACTTCACCGCAGGCATCTTGCGGCCCTCCTTGGACTTCTTGATGCCGTCGAGAACCAGGACGGGGCGACAACCGATCTTGTAGACAGGGAAGTGCTTGATCACGATGGCGAACCAAAGTTCTGCAAGCCGGTCCGTCTTCACGGCATTGCTGTGGAAGAAATGGAGTAAGTGCTCATAGGAGTGTTCTGACAAACCGAGAGCGCGGACGAAACTGGAAACCCCGAGGAGGTCATTGCGCACGGAGAAAGCGGCCAAGACGAGCAGAAACCAGAGAAAGGTGCGGGCTCTCGAGAAAGCGGGTCGCAGAAGACAGACGATATTCCACCAAGAAATCCAGAGATCCATAACAAATGATTTGATTTTCCTAGACATTCGCATATATAAGCTAATGACCATGAAAAAGATCAGATCACTGAAAAAAGAGTCCAGAAACTTGCGGCAAAATTAGCTGCAATCGGGCCAATGCGGCCTGGGAGCATCAGCAAGCAATACCGAGATCGACAACGCCAGCGCGGCGTGTATTACCAACTGAGCTACACGCATGAGATGAGGAGCCGGACTGAACACGTCTGGCCAGACCACGTGAAGGGACTACGAAAAGAAACAGAGGAGTACAAGAAATTCAAGAAACTGACCACCGAACTGATCGATCTGAGCATTGAACTATCCAAGGCGACGATCGCTCTATTACGCAGTCAGACAGACACGCCAGGCAAAGAGAAACCGGTCTGAGAACTTCCCACTCACGAGATGTGTCTTATCGTGCATCTTATACTGGGCTACCGGATGCTTCGCGATTTGGACTACTACCGAGATGATCCCCTTGTACGACAGGTTTTGGGGATGCACCAATTGCCCAGTGTCCCAACGATGAGCCGGATGTTGGGAGAGGTCGATTGTCAAAGCCTTGAGAGGATGAGGGAGATGAATCATTTCGTTTGCCTGTCGCGACTTCAGGAGGAGGGAATCAAACGCATCACGCTTGATTTGGACGGAAGCGTGCAGAGCACGAGTCGCCATGCGGAAGGGACGGCTGTGGGATTTAACAAGAAGAAAAAAGGCGAGCGCAGTTATTATCCACTGCTCGCGACGATCGCTCAAACCGGACAAATCTTCGACTTCCTTCATCGAAGTGGCAACGTCCATGACTCCAATGGAGCAGTGGAGTTCCTCCGTTCCTGCGTGGAGAAGATTCGCAAGGTGCTGCCTGATGTGCAGATCGAGTTGCGCGCCGACAGCGCGTTTTTCAGCGATCAGATGGTTTCAGAGGCAAAGACCTTGGGCCTGGAATATACGTTCTCGATGCCTTTCGAGCGGCTTGTGGAACTCAAGGGCATCATTGAGAAGCGCCGTCGCTGGTCCCGAACCCGAGGCGGAGAGGGAAAAACTCATCACTTCGAAATCCGCTGGAAGCCAAAAAGTTGGGCGCGCAAAGCGCGCATTTTGTGCATTCGAACCATGAGGCGCACTCAGCGCAAAGGACCGCTCCAACTGGATCTTTTCGAACCAGTCGAGGAGAACTATGAATACAAGGCGATCATCACCAACAAGACAAACACGGCCGCTCATGTGGTGAAATTTCATGAAGGGCGTGGCTCTTTAGGAGAAGATTTTTGGCGAAGCCAAGAGCCAGGCCCAGATGGACTATATTCCGGCCAAGCGACGTGCCGCCAACGAAGCTTTCCTTTTGGCCAGTATCCTCACCCACCTCGCGAGTGAGAAGTTCTGTAACTGGATCATCATGCGGCGAAGCGTGAACCTTCGGAGCGAGTGAAGTCTATTTTATCAAGGATGAATTTTCGGAACGCTGAACCTTTTCCGCCGTGGTGCAAAAATCCAGGCAGCGTGTTTTTCAAGGCGGCTGAGACAATCATTTCCGAAGGCAGCACGTCTGGGCGGATGGTTCGGATCCAGGTTCCAAAGTGTTTCCAGACCAGACCGTCACATGTCATGGCAAGGTACTGTAACATGCCCTGAGCGATCATGCCGGTCTGCACAAACACATGATATGCGTGCATCTTTCTCTGCACCTGTCTGCGATATTTCTCGGTAGTCCGGTGGAGGTATTGGTTACCATTGCGACGCTTGAGCGGTCGCATAGCGGCCATCCAGAAATGGTATCCGAATGAGCCGACCGAATGCACCGCTTGCTTGAAAGCGACTTCGATCTTGAAACGCAAACTGTAGAGCAAGATGATCTCCTGAGCTTCCATGGTGAGGCCGGTAGACAAGAGGATGATCCGCCCTCTCGTGGGATGATCGACGAGAATGAAGCGGACCATCGCCCCGGCGGGCTTCCACAACAGATCCACCGACTTGAACCGGACAGAGATGTTTCTCTCCCCATATACGGGACTGGGAACGGAACTGAAGCCGCCCGTTCCAAAGACATTCTGGAGCTTCACCGCAGCGCCATACTTTTTCGGTCGTCCGCGTTTGCGTTTGCGTGGCACTGCCGCAGGCCGAAAGCCGGTTGTCGTGCGTCGAACCCTCGTGACCAGCACACCGGAACGCCCCTTGGTGCTCCGGATCACCTTTCCGTTGGCGTAGTAGGCGTCGGCCAGCAAGACGAACTCCTGACCTCTACAGACGGATGCGAGCATCTCGTTGGCCTTGTCGATCAAGGTTCTCCTGTCGCGGTTTGAAGTGACGATACCTTCGTGAATGCGTGCACAGACCGGAACGCAGAAGAAATATCCGCCAACCTGACAGAGCACGCCGAAGGCCTGAAAGGAATGGCTCATGATGAAGTGAGGCTTGGAATTGGACTCGGACTGTTGATGCAGATACTTCACCGCAGGCATCTTGCGGCCCTCCTTGGACTTCTTGATGCCGTCGAGAACCAGGACGGGGCGACAACCGATCTTGTAGACAGGGAAGTGCTTGATCACGATGGCGAACCAAAGTTCTGCAAGCCGGTCCGTCTTCACGGCATTGCTGTGGAAGAAATGGAGTAAGTGCTCATAGGAGTGTTCTGACAAACCGAGAGCACGGACGAAACTGGAAACCCCGAGGAGGTCATTGCGCACGGAGAAAGCGGCCAAGACGAGCAGAAACCAGAGAAAGGTGCGGGCTCTCGAGAAAGCGGGTCGCAGAAAACAGACGATATTCCACCAAGAAATCCAGAGATCCATAACAAATGATTTGATTTTCCTAGACATTCGCATATATAAGCTAATGACCATGAAAAAGATCAGATCACTGAAAAAAGAGTCCAGAAACTTGCGGCAAAGTTAGCTGCAATCGGGCCAATGCGGCCTGGGAGCATCAGCAAGCAATACCGAGATCGACAACGCCAGCGCGGCGTGTATTACCAACTGAGCTACACGCATAAGATGAGGAGCCGGACTGAACACGTCTGGCCAGACCACGTGAAGGGACTACGAAAAGAAACAGAGGAGTACAAGAAATTCAAGAAACTGACCACCGAACTGATCGATCTGAGCATTGAACTATCCAAGGCGAAGATCGCTCTATTACGCAGTCAGACAGACACCTCGCGAGTGAGAAGTTCTGTAACTGGATCATCATGCGGCGAAGCGTGAACCTTCGGAGCGAGTGAAGTCTATTTTATCAAGGATGAATTTTCGGAACGCTGAACCTTTTCCGCCGTGGTGCAAAAATCCTCGCGAGTGAGAAGTTCTGTAACTGGATCATCATGCGGCGAAGCGTGAACCTTCGGAGCGAGTGAAGTCTATTTTATCAAGGATGAATTTTCGGAACGCTGAACCTTTTCCGCCGTGGTGCAAAAATCCAGGCAGCGTGTTTTTCAAGGCGGCTGAGACAATCATTTCCGAAGGCAGCACGTCTGGGCGGATGGTTCGGATCCAGGTTCCAAAGTGTTTCCAGACCAGACCGTCACATGTCATGGCAAGGTACTGTAACATGCCCTGAGCGATCATGCCGGTCTGCACAAACACATGATATGCGTGCATCTTTCTCTGCACCTGTCTGCGATATTTCTCGGTAGTCCGGTGGAGGTATTGGTTACCATTGCGACGCTTGAGCGGTCGCATAGCGGCCATCCAGAAATGGTATCCGAATGAGCCGACCGAATGCACCGCTTGCTTGAAAGCGACTTCGATCTTGAAACGCAAACTGTAGAGCAAGATGATCTCCTGAGCTTCCATGGTGAGGTCGGTAGACAAGAGGATGATCCGCCCTCTCGTGGGATGATCGACGAGAATGAAGCGGACCATCGCCCCGGCGGGCTTCCACAACAGATCCACCGACTTGAACCGGACAGAGATGTTTCTCTCCCCATATACGGGACTGGGAACGGAACTGAAGCCGCCCGTTCCAAAGACATTCTGGAGCTTCACCGCAGCGCCATACTTTTTCGGTCGTCCGCGTTTGCGTTTGCGTGGCACTGCCGCAGGCCGAAAGCCGGTTGTCGTGCGTCGAACCCTCGTGACCAGCACACCGGAACGCCCCTTGGTGCTCCGGATCACCTTTCCGTTGGCGTAGTAGGCGTCGGCCAGCAAGACGAACTCCTGACCTCTACAGACGGATGCGAGCATCTCGTTGGCCTTGTCGATCAAGGTTCTCCTGTCGCGGTTTGAAGTGACGATACCTTCGTGAATGCGTGCACAGACCGGAACGCAGAAGAAGTATCCGCCAACCTGACAGAGCACGCCGAAGGCCTGAAAGGAATGGCTCATGATGAAGTGAGGCTTGGAATTGGACTCGGACTGTTGATGCAGATACTTCACCGCAGGCATCTTGCGGCCCTCCTTGGACTTCTTGATGCCGTCGAGAACCAGGACGGGGCGACAACCGATCTTGTAGACAGGGAAGTGCTTGATCACGATGGCGAACCAAAGTTCTGCAAGCCGGTCCGTCTTCACGGCATTGCTGTGGAAGAAATGGAGTAAGTGCTCATAGAAGTGTTCTGACAAACCGAGAGCGCGGACGAAACTGGAAACCCCGAGGAGGTCATTGCGCACGGAGAAAGCGGCCAAGACGAGCAGAAACCAGAGAAAGGTGCGGGCTCTCGAGAAAGCGGGTCGCAGAAGACAGACGATATTCCACCAAGAAATCCAGAGATCCATAACAAATGATTTGATTTTCCTAGACATTCGCATATATAAGGTAATGACCATGAAAAAGATCAGATCATTGAAAAAAGAGTCCAGAAATTTGCGGCAAAGTTAGCTGCAATCGGGCCAATGCGGCCTGGGAGCATCAGCAAGCAATACCGAGATCGACAACGCCAGCGCGGCGTGTATTACCAACTGAGCTACACGCATGAGATGAGGAGCCGGACTGAACACGTCTGGCCAGACCACGTGAAGGGACTACGAAAAGAAACAGAGGAGTACAAGAAATTCAAGAAATTCAAGAAACTGACCACCGAACTGATCGATCTGAGCATTGAACTATCCAAGGCGAAGATCGCTCCATTACGCAGTCAGACAGACACGCCAGGCAAAGAGAAACCGGTCTGAGAACTTCCCACTCACGAGAAAAATCCAGGCAGCGTGTTTTTCAAGGCGGCTGAGACAATCATTTCCGAAGGCAGCACGTCTGGGCGGATGGTTCGGATCCAGGTTCCAAAGTGTTTCCAAACCAGACCGTCACATGTCATGGCAAGGTACTGTAACATGCCCTGAGCGATCATGCCGGTCTGCACAAACACATGATATGCGTGCATCTTTCTCTGCACCTGTCTGCGATATTTCTCGGTAGTCCGGTGGAGGTATTGGTTACCATTGCGACGCTTGAGCGGTCGCATAGCGGCCATCCAGAAATGGTATCCGAATGAGCCGACCGAATGCACCGCTTGCTTGAAAGCGACTTCGATCTTGAAACGCAAACTGTAGAGCAAGATGATCTCCTGAGCTTCCATGGTGAGGTCGGTAGACAAGAGGATGATCCGCCCTCTCGTGGGATGATCGACGAGAATGAAGCGGACCATCGCCCCGGCGGGCTTCCACAACAGATCCACCGACTTGAACCGGACAGAGATGTTTCTCTCCCCATATACGGGACTGGGAACGGAACTGAAGCCGCCCGTTCCAAAGACATTCTGGAGCTTCACCGCAGCGCCATACTTTTTCGGTCGTCCGCGTTTGCGTTTGCGTGGCACTGCCGCAGGCCGAAAGCCGGTTGTCGTGCGTCGAACCCTCGTGACCAGCACACCGGAACGCCCCTTGGTGCTCCGGATCACCTTTCCGTTGGCGTAGTAGGCGTCGGCCAGCAAGACGAACTCCTGACCTCTACAGACGGATGCGAGCATCTCGTTGGCCTTGTCGATCAAGGTTCTCCTGTCGCGGTTTGAAGTGACGATACCTTCGTGAATGCGTGCACAGACCGGAACGCAGAAGAAGTATCCGCCAACCTGACAGAGCACGCCGAAGGCCTGAAAGGAATGGCTCATGATGAAGTGAGGCTTGGAATTGGACTCGGACTGTTGATGCAGATACTTCACCGCAGGCATCTTGCGGCCCTCCTTGGACTTCTTGATGCCGTCGAGAACCAGGACGGGGCGACAACCGATCTTGTAGACAGGGAAGTGCTTGATCACGATGGCGAACCAAAGTTCTGCAAGCCGGTCCGTCTTCACGGCATTGCTGTGGAAGAAATGGAGTAAGTGCTCATAGAAGTGTTCTGACAAACCGAGAGCGCGGACGAAACTGGAAACCCCGAGGAGGTCATTGCGCACGGAGAAAGCGGCCAAGACGAGCAGAAACCAGAGAAAGGTGCGGGCTCTCGAGAAAGCGGGTCGCAGAAAACAGACGATATTCCACCAAGAAATCCAGAGATCCATAACAAATGATTTGATTTTCCTAGACATTCGCATATATAAGCTAATGACCATGAAAAAGATCAGATCACTGAAAAAAGAGTCCAGAAACTTGCGGCAAAGTTAGCTGCAATCGGGCCAATGCGGCCTGGGAGCATCAGCAAGCAATACCGAGATCGACAACGCCAGCGCGGCGTGTATTACCAACTGAGCTACACGCATAAGATGAGGAGCCGGACTGAACACGTCTGGCCAGACCACGTGAAGGGACTACGAAAAGAAACAGAGGAGTACAAGAAATTCAAGAAACTGACCACCGAACTGATCGATCTGAGCATTGAACTATCCAAGGCGAAGATCGCTCTATTACGCAGTCAGACAGACACGCCAGGCAAAGAGAAACCGGTCTGAGAACTTCCCACTCACGAGTAACTTACGCGGGCAAGATTTTCAGCCTCCGCCAACAGTGGAGGCTGCGGGTGCGTGACTCTCGTCCCAAACCACAGATTCCCACTCGAGTTTTCCCGGCAGCATTCTTCGCCATGTTCTGCTGCCGGTTACCAAGCTTCAACGAACTCGAGCAACACCGGAACAAGAGCAGCTGGACCCGTTGGCTCGGTAATCACCGTTTGCCCAGCGCCGACGAACTGGCGTATGTCTCCGAGCGCATCGAGCCTGACAGTGTGCGAGGGTGTCTCGGACACATTTACTTCTGCCTCAAACGCAACAAAATCCTTGCCCCACAGCGCGGTTGGATGCTTGCCGCCGTCGATGGTCACGAAACTCACTGTAGCTACAAACGTTGTTGTCCAAAGTGTCTCCAACGCCGGATCGCCGTCGGAGACGAGGTCAAAACACAGTTCTACCACCGCTTGGTCGCGTTTCAGATTATCTGTGAGGATTTTCCATTGCTTCTCGACGTGGAAATGCTTGAGCCTGGTGAAGACGGAGATCCTGGAGACGACGAAGTCGCTGCGGCTATACGGCTGATAACTCGCGTCCTTAAGGACCACCCACGCTGCTTTGACGTGCTCACTGCCGATGCGCTCTACCTGCGTCCCTCCGTGATCAATCTTCTTGAAGACCACGGCAAATACCTTGTTGCCGTACTCAAGGATAATCAGCCTGAGCTATTGTCCGAAGCCCGCACGCTCCTGCCCCTTGAGGAGCAAGAGCCAGAATCATTTGAGACTCCGGCTGCACCGGGCAAGCCCGCGCGGCACGTTCATTTACAAGAGGCTGAGGGCTTCTGCACTGAATCCATTCACACTCCTCTTCGCGTTGTTCATTCCCATGAGACTGGCATCCGTCGCGAGCGCGTCGCTAGGGAACTGCGCAAAAATAAGGTGAACATTTACTTCGAGGGTTTGATTGTGTAATTCCATGAGCCGTGTGTTTCGTGCCTTTCCAGTTTTACGGCGGCCAGTTCCTCGTCCGTCACTTTGATCCCCGTCTCGTAGCTTTTGGTATCGAGCCTGGCCCTGACCTTCAGGCCTCCCTTCGTCGTTGTGCTTCCAATCAACTCGACGATCGTCTGCAGGGTTGCCAGTGGCTCGCCTTGCCAGTTCTGGGTGACGTAGCTGAAGAGACGGTGCTCGATCTTGTTCCACTTGCTTGTCCCCGGCGGGAAGTGGCAGACGACCAACTTCAGCCCGGTCTCGTTCGCCAACTCCTGGAGCGAAAGCTTCCAAAGCCGCGAGCGGTGGCTGTTGCTCCCACCGCCATCGGCGGTGATTAGCAGCCGACGGGCGTGGGGGAACCGCGCAGAGCCCATTTCCGTCCACCACAACAGGATGCTGCGGGTCGCGAATTGGGCCGTATCATGGTCGATTCCGACGCTAACCCAGCCCTGGTTGTTGAGCATATCGTAAACGCCGTAGGGGATTGCCTTGCCCAGGTCCTTGTCCTTGAAGTCATGCACGCGGACTTGCTCAGGGTTGTCTTTCGGCCTCCACTGCCTCCCGGCGTTCTTGAAATCGCCCACCAACTCCTTCTTCTTGGTGTCCACTGAGATTGCTGGCTGGCCGCAATGTTGGAAGCGACGCACCTGATCGTTGATGTATTCGAACTGCCTGTTGCGGTCCGGGTGCTGTGCCCCTTCGCAGGTCTTGCGATTTGCCAGCAAACTATAGCCGGCCTTGCGCAGCAACGCGGCAACAGTACGCGCACCTACCGGGTGGTTCTGAGATGTGAGTTCCCTGGCAAGCCTCTGAGTGCTCTTCAATGTCCAGCGCAATGGGGATTGAGGGTCGCCTCTACTGAGAAGATCAACTAGCCGCTCAAGAGCCCCAAGCAGTTCCGGATCGGTCTCGGTCACCGGCTTGCGCCCGCCCCCAAGCCGACGGATGCGTCCGTCGGCTTGGGGTGCCGTGTAGTCGCCGCGCCGTAACTGCTTGATGCCCTCAGTGATCGTCGTCCGCGACATCGATGTCGCAAGAGAAACTGCGGATACGCCGCCCCAACCCAATTCCATGGCCGCCGCCGCCGCCCAACACCTCCGAGCCCGCTCGTCCATGAGGTGGCTCAGGGAATCGAACTTCCGGCGAATGCTTTCGACAACGGAACTGTCAGGCATGGCACTGACAGTAACATAGAAATAAGGTTGAGAAACCTTAAATTGTTCATTTTATTTTTGCGCCATTCCTAGGGATTGGGTCGAGACTCCCATCGATAGCCACTGGTGGTGGGCGACGACCATGCCCCGCTCAATGGCCGATGCCAAGACCATCTTCCATTTCGGGCACGACCGTTGGAAGGTCGAAAACGAAGGCTTTAACGAACTCTGCTCCCGCTGGCATTCCGGTCATTGCTGTCATCATCATCCCAATTCCATTCTCGTTCTGTGGCTGATCATGTTCATGGCCCACGCCGTGTTCCACTGCTTCCACAAGCGCAACTTGAAGCCAGAGATACGCCGTGGACACACGGCCATCTATTTTGCCCGTCAAATCGCCGCCTCCATGCGAGAGGATCGATGGTGGCCGCCACCGGCTCCGGGCTGAGGAACGCCCGCCCCGCGCTCTCGGTAACCTTGGGTTCGCGTCCGCCATCGGAGCGGTCTGGCTTCCTGTTGCCTATTGCCGACAGGGGGATCCATTTCGCGGCTCGAGCCCTCCGAAATTCGCCCGAGAACCGCCACACGAAACTGTTCGCCCTCCTAGCGCCAGCTTCAACACGCTCAACACCCACCAATTCAGGCCATTACGACTCTTTCCGACGCCGTCTTACGGAATCGCTGCCGGAATCGTTCTGGACTTTGCATTAATCGTACGTCGTGCTACTCTCACTGTAGGTGGCTTTTGGGTTGAAGTTTTTGGTGTTTTGGTAGATTCCAAATTAACCTTATCCCAAAGGCCCCTGCCACTATTTTCTTGGGATTCTTGCCCCGATTTATGAAACTATGGGGTTCACGCTTCGCCGCATGATGATCCAGTTACAGAACTTCTCACTCACGAGCACCCACAATCTCACACGCGAAATGCAGATGCGATCTGCGGAGCGGTCACGCAAATCGTCCCCCCAAAGGGCTGCGGAGTGGATCTTTGAAGGACTCGGCACGATTCGCCGCAAAATCATCCAGCGTGCCGGACGTCTGACTCGCCCTCGAGGTCGACTCACATTGACACTCGGAGACAATCAGGCCGTCGAAGAAGAAATCGCCTACTACATGATGGCCTGACTGGCCATTTTATGAAACGCTGGGGTTTGCTCTCTCGTTCTCCATCGCTGATGGTTACCAATTCCTTGGTTCCATCGGGTAAGGAGCCGACAATGACGAGAACACACGGGCGGTCGTCATTGAGCCTGACATTGAAGTAGATCCCGTCGGCCCAGAGATAGACGTATTCCTTGTCGCTGAGGTCACGCTTGCTCCATTGCTCGCGTTCTTTCTCCCATTGCTCTTCCTCGTCGAACGATGTTGGCTGCAGAAAGTCCCGATGCGTTCTCACCGAGGATCGGCTCTAAGGCCCGACTCATCTCGGAGGTTGAGATTCCTCGCAGGTAGAGTGCTGGGATGAGGTTGTCCAGTGAAGCGACTCGGCGTAGGTACGGCGGAAGGATGGCGCTGGTGAACCGCTGGCCTGATCGGCGATCATTGATCCTGGGCTGCCGAACAGGAACGTTCCCTATTCCAGTCTGAAGTTGTCGCTTCAGGAAGATGGCCGTTGCGGACGACTTGGCGATGACCCTGGTCATCACGCTGATGTTGATGGGCTTGAATGTAGTCGGAGACTTCGTTGTCGATGGCGGCCTGAAGAAGCATTTGGGCTCCTTGTCGCAGGGTGGCCTCAAGGGCGTTCTGGCAGACGGTGCTTGCTCCTTCCTGGCCGAGGATAGATGCGGATTCGGTGGGGTGGTTGGTGGTTTTCATTGGAGTTCAGTTGTTTTGGTAAACGGTTGAACTCTTCATGATGCCCCGATCGCCCTCATCCACAACTTCCGGTCATTTCTCCGCGCTCGATCGATTGAATCAAGTCTTCCTGGGACGCCCCCTCGTGGGTTTTCACCAGAAACACGCCAAAAATTGAGCAAAGGATTCCGAACGCCGCGACTACCATGGGGGCGACAACCGCCGCCATCTGCATGGCGGGATCTCCTGCATAGGCAGCGGCGCCGAGAGCACAGGCCGCCAGAATGGAGCCGCAATAGGACTCAAACAAATCGGCGCCCATTCCCGCCACGTCGCCCACATTGTCCGCGATCACCGCCGGATTTCGCGGGTCATCCTCGGGAATGTCCTCTTCGACCTTTCCCACCAAATCCGCTCCCACGTCGGCCGCCTTGGTGAAAATACCTCCTCCAACGCGCGCAAACAAAGCCTGCAGCGACGCGCCCATGGCAAACGTCAGCACGGAAGTCGTGACGATGAGCAGATCCTCGCCGTTATCCCCTGCCGGCGTGAAGGCCTTGACGACAAGAAACCACACGCTCACGTTCAGGCAAGCCAAGGCCCACCACCGTCAAGCCCATGACGGCTCCGCTGCGAAACGAAAGGCGCAACGCCGCGCCCAGGCATTCCATCGCCGCCGCAGCTACCCGGGTCGCCGCGTTGGTGGCGGTCCGCATCCCAATAAACCCCGCCAAGGCGGAGAAAAGCCCGCCGCAGAGAAATGTCGCCGGTGTCCAGGGGCTTTGCATCCGAAAACCAAAGGCCACGACCGCCGAGATCAGGGCAAACGCGCCAAAAACCACCAGCATGACCTTGTACTGCTGCTTGAGATACACCATGGCGCCCGAGCGCACATGATTCCCAATATCCTGCATCATCGAAGTCCCCGCCGAGGCGGCCATCATTCCGCGATAGAAAATGAAAGCGAATCCCAAGGCGACAAGAGAGGCAAACGGAGCCAGCCAAAAAAGGGGGGCGATGTTCATGCCAATGCTTTTCCTTTCCGCATGCCTATTGTGGTGTTAGATGGGCTTCTCTGACAATTCGACGAGATCATTTGATTCACGGTCATGCTGGCTGATGTGATGAGGCTGAAACCAAAAAGATGAGACCCCAAAAGCTCTCTTCATCGGTCCTTCTTGCAGGCGCGCACGTCTAGGCCCGAGCACCCGGGTTATCAAGCGGATTCTCCGGATGTCAGCCGGAGATTGAGGGCCGTGGATGGCAACAAAACCGTGACATCGGAATCAGCTCCCGAGGCGTCCCGAGCGTTCACCCCCCCCAACCAAATCAGAAAGAGTCACCGGTAAGCATTCAATCAATGATCGCAGATGCACGCATACTCCAGATTCTCGCAGGTCGGACAGTCGCTCAGATCCAGATTGAATTTCTCGCGGACGATCTCGGCTTCGGCCGAAGTCTGAATCTGCACGACCACGGGGAAGTCATTGCCATCGGGCAGAAAACCTTCGGATTCGAGCACCTGGCCGTTCTTGACGAAAGCCAATTGAGTCGGCGCCGAACGGTCTCCCGCAATCACCGTCACCGTTTGATCTCCAGCGGGAACCGCTTCCAAGTCGTCGTTGACGAAGGTAATGCGCACCCTGCGATCCTCTGTGACAAAGAATTCAGCGTGCGGTTCGACACTCGTAAGAACGCGTCCACCATTCGGTCCAGCAATAATCTTGTCATCCTCATGATCGTCTCCTTTCTCCTGGTCGTCATTCGCCTCTCCAGGATCGTGAACCTTCCCCGATCGATCCTGATCTCCATCCACATGATCGTGCTCGTGGGGGCGATCACAGGCCGAAAGACCATAGAGAACCAAGCCGGCGAGGACGATGAGGGAGGAATTCTTCAAGTTCAGGTGTCGTTTCATATTCATATTCGTTTTTGTATTCAGGTTTGAGTTGACCATGGTGATGGCTTGGGTTGGGTCATCAGGCGGCCGCGTTGGCTCCGAGGGAGATCGCCCGCTTGGCCGATCTCCGGCAGAAATAGTAGAAAAGCGCGGGAGTGATGCCCAGCCCGAGAAGCGTGGAGCTGACCAAGCCGCCCACGATGACGATCGCCACCGGATTGAGGATCTCCTTGCCCGGCTCTTCCGCGGCGAGGATGAGCGGCACCAGAGCGATGCCGGCTACCAGAGCGGTCATGATCACGGGGACGAACCGCTCGAGCGTGCCACGCACGACCATTTCGAGGGTGAAGCTCTCCCCTTCGTGCCGCAAGAGATGCAGGTAATGTGAAATCATCATGATGTTGTTGCGAGCGGCGATACCCGTGATGGCGATGAAGCCAACGATCGTGGCGATACTGATATTATCCAGCGTGTAGCGCGTGTAGAGAACGGCACCAATCAGTGAGATCGGGATGTTCGTCAGGACGAGCAACACGAAACCGAAGCTCTGAAAATAGCTGTAGAGTAGAAACACCACCACGACAAAAACCATGGCGGAAGTGATCAGGATGACCCGCTTGGCCTC
The DNA here is from genome assembly GCA_965204485.1 of Verrucomicrobiales bacterium. Lineage (GTDB taxonomy): Bacteria > Verrucomicrobiota > Verrucomicrobiia > Verrucomicrobiales > DEV007 > JAACDM01. Next base: position 44,493 of record CBDBEZ010000013.1, on the reverse strand, counting down.
CTGCTGCGCCTGATACTCACCTTCAAAGGCGATGGAATAGCCTTCGGGCAGGGAGACAACGGCAGAGATCTCTCGCTGAAGGCGTTCGACGACGGCATTGAGGTCGTCGGTGGTGGGATTGATCGACACGACGAAGCGGCGCAGAGTGTTCTCGCGCTGTATCGAATTCGGTCCGGCCGCTTGACGAATATCCGCCACTTGACTCAAGGGAATGGACTGACCGCTGGTGGAACTGATATAGAGATCTCCCAATCGCTCCGGATTTTCTCGCCATGCGTCGGGCAAGCGCACCACGAGATCGTAGACGCGCTCGCCTTGGTAGACCTCGGCGACCTTCTCCCCTCCCATGAGAGCCGCCAAATCTTCGTTCAGATCTCCGGGCGTGACCCCATAGGCAAGGGCGCGCTGGCGATCCATCTCGATGCGAAGTTGAGGGATGGCAGCCTGTTGCTCGGTACGCGCCTCCTCCAGCCCCGGAATCGCTCGCGCGATCTCGGCCACTTCCTCACCGAGCCGCCGCAATTCAGAGAGGTCTGGCCCGTAGATCTTGATGGCCACTTTCGCCGAAACCCCGCTCAGCATGTGCCCCACCCGATCGGCCAGGGGCCCACTCAAGGCGCTGAAAATCCCCGGAATACCCGCCATGGTTTTCCGAATATCGGCCAACACCCTCGCACGATCCTCTTCTCCCTCTTCGCTAAACTCGACGTCGAACTCCACCGTGGAGACCGGCACCACATGGTCACCCCGCTCCGCACGCCCGACGCGATAACCCACTGTCTCCACACCAGGCAAGCGGAGGAGCCGATCCTGGGCTGTCCGCGAAATCTCCGTGGTGGTCTTCAAGGAAGTGCCCGGCGCGGCCGTCATCGCCACCACGGCGGTTGGCTCGCGAAACGGCGGGAGAAAATGTCCTCCCATATGGGTGAAGGCATCGACGCTCCACAGGAGAAGAAATCCCGTTAGCGCGAAGACGACCAAAGGCTGGGCCAGCGAGAGCTTGAGCCAGGTGGCACCAAAGAAGCGTTTCAGGGCTCTCACCAAAATGCTATCCCGGTGCTCCCGGCCGGGCCTGGGACCCAAGAGGTAGGAACTCAAAACCGGAATCACCGTGAGAGAGACGACAAACGAAGCCGCCATACTGACAATGGTCGCAATGGCAATGGGAGTGAAGAGGCGCCCCTCGACGCCGCTCAGAGCCAAGAGCGGCATGAACACGAGAACGATCAATAGGGTGGCATAGTAAATCGAAGCACGCACTTCGGCGGAGGCCCGCGCGATCACTTCCAGTTTCGGCAGTGGATCCGGCCGGACAGCGTTCTCACGCAAGCGCCGAAAAACGTTCTCCACATCGACAATGGCGTCATCGACCACCATGCCGATGGCCACGGCAAGCCCCCCCAGGGTCATGGAGTTGACACTCAAATCGAAGAAATCGAAAACAATGATCGTGATGGCCAGCGAGAGTGGGATGGCGGTTAGGGTAATGAACGTCACCCGAAAGTTGAAGAGGAAGAGGAAGAGAACGAGGGCCACCATGAGCGCCCCGTCACGCAGCGCCTCTTCCAGGTTCCCGATGGCAAGATCGATGAAATCTCGCTGCCGATAGAGAGTGACGAGTTCCACTCCCTCCGGGAGCGTCGGTCTCAGTTCGGCCATGATCTGTTCGACTTGTTCGGTCAGCAAGATGGTGTCAAAACCGGGCGACTTGCGAAGGTTGATGATGACACCTTCGCTCCCGCGCAATTCGGCCTCGCCGCTCTCCTGCGTGGCAAACTTGCCGCTCTTCGTTCCCAAACCGGCATCGCCCCGCATCGGTTCGATGTTCCAGACGACGTCGGCTACGTCGTTGATCCGCAGAGCGCGATCATGCTCATGGACGACCACCGTGTCCCCGATGGCTTCCAACTCGGTGGTCATGGCAAGATGGCGAACCATGATCTCTTGATCCTGTTCCGTGAGAAAACCTCCAGTGGTGTTGCGCACGGCCTTGGCGGCGGCGTCGCGAATCTGCTCCAGCGAAACTCCCAATGCCAACATGCGCCGGGGATCCGGCTGCACCTGAATCTGCTTGACGCCGCCTCCCATGGAGAGGACCTCGGCAATCCCCGGCACGGATTGAAAACGGCGGCCGATCACCCAATCAGCCAGCTCGCGCAAGTCGCGGCCACTCGTTTCGCCGGTCAGGTCACGGACACCCACCATCATGATGTCGCCCATCAACGAAGCGGCTGGGATCATGTAAGGACTCACCCCTTCGGGCAAAAAGGCCTCCGATCCGGTCAAGCGTTCCTGAACGAATTGGCGAGCCTGATAGATGTCTGTACCCCAGTCGAACTCAACGAAAATGAGAGAAAGTGCGATATCGTTGGTGGATCGCAGGCGAGTGACGCCCGTGACACCCATGAGGGCATTCTCCAGTGGGATGGTGACCCGCGTCTCCACTTCCTCCGGCGCATAACCAGGCGCCTCTGTTAGTATCGTCACCGTCGGCTTCGTCAAGTCCGGCAGCACGTCGACCGGCAAGTCCACAGCCTTCTTGATGCCGAGCAGCAGCAACACCACCGCCAGGGCGACCACCATCGCCCGTTGCGCCAAGCTGAATCTGATCAGTGCGTTTAGCATCTTCGCTTCGGCAGTGCGCCAGCTTGCTCGTCCTAGGTCACGGGCTCACGGCGATTCCAGTAAAGCTGCCCAAAGACGATCGCGACGAGGGTCGCGAAAACAGAGTAGATGATCAAAAAAGGACTTCGCCCCCCGCCTCCTTCGATTCCTTGCTCAGGCCCGACTCCTTCCGCTTTTCCTGCTGCCTTTTGCTCGGGAGTCAATTCCGAGCCATCCTCGTTGTGTTCGTGGCCATGGGCGGCATCGAGAGCCTCCTTCAATGAGAGCGTGCCCTCACCCACAAAACCGAGCGAATAGGATCCACGAGTCACCACCTCATCCCCTGGGAACAATCCACTGACAATCTCCACGTACTCGTCATTCTGTTCGCCGACCACCACCGGCGCTCTCACAAACGCGTTTTCCAAATCGAAATCCTTGACGAAAACCACTCGCCTCGCCGGATCGCCCTGCAAGGCTTCGCGTGGCACCGCCATTACTTTCTCACGCCGTCCGATGACGATGGAGAACTCGGCTCGCATCCCCGGAACGAGAGATCCGTCGGGGTTCGAGATTTCGAAAATCCCGTCCACGGTGCCCGCTTCGCGATCGGCCGCGATGCCGAATCGAGCCAGCTCAGCCAAGATTGGCTCAGGCCCGTGCGCCGGAACACGAATCCGCGCCGGAGTGCCCTCCTCGGTCGCCGCGGCGTCCTTTGCGGGAATCCTGGCGATCGCCCACATGACGGAGCGATCCGAAATGTGGAGCAGCTCGGTAGCGGGCTCCACGGGCTGGCCAAGCTGGACATGGGACTCGATCACCAACCCGCTCTGGGCGGCCCTGAGAGGAATGACGGGCGGCGGGTCGCCGGGCTGCCGACTCTCCACTTCCACCAGGATCATCCCCTCCTCGACAGAGTCCCCCACGAAAGCGTTCACCTTGACGGCCCGTCCCGAAATCCGTGAGGAGAGCACCGACCGGCTCGCGGGAATCTCCTCGATCCGGCCAATGGCGAACGCGGTCATCTCAAACACCCGAGGCTCGACAGTCGCCACCTCGATCCCAAGATTCTTCACGCCGACTTCGTCCAGCACAATGGTGTTGGCGGCTCGTGAGGGGCCGACAGCAGGCACCGTGACAGCGGCGTAGCAGAGGGCAAGCGACACGAAAAAGAGCTGCAGGATCCGACTCATTTCTCGGCAGTGGAGTGAAAATGAGGAATCGGATAGGTTCCCGAAAGAAAGCGCACCTCGGCGTCCAGCAATTCGTATCGGCGACGCTGTTCCAGCGCCGAGGCCTTGAGCCGCAAATGCTGAGCTTGGGCTTCCTGAGCCTGAAGGGGGCTGGCTTGACCGCTTTGCTGAGCGGTCCGAAAATCTTCCAAATTCTTCCGGGCAAGAGGCAGGGCATCCGTGGTGATGGCCTGGAGAAGATCGTAGGCCATCCGACGTTCTCGCAGGGCGCGTTTGAGTTGACTGTGAATCTCGAAGAACTTGGCCGCTCGCGCCCGTCTCACCGTCTCCAGATCAATGCGAGCTTCTTCGATGGCCTGCTCGTTACGATCGAAAAGCGGTAGTGGGATGGACAGTCCAAACCCCACGATGGTGTTGCGTTCGAGTCCGTCCGGTTCGTCCACCGCACGTTCGCTCCCAACGAAGACCTCAAACTCAATGTCATCCCATCGCTCAGCCAAGGCCAGAGCGAGACGGGCTTCACCGAGTTCTCCACCGGCCAGCAACAAGGCGTCGTGGTCCGGCCGATGACGAAGAGCGGCCTGAAGATCCACGGTTTCCGGCGGGGCCAACGGCGGCAGAGACAGCTCGCCAATCGTGGATAGAGGTGTTTCCGGATCCATGCCTATCAAGTATCCCAATTTCAAACGAGCGCTCTCAATCGATGCACGCCCCGCTTCGATTTCTTGCTCGATCATCTTCCCGCTCAGAGCGGCCTGGGTCGCATCCAGGGAAGAAGCTTCCCCCACCCTGACACGATCCTCGAGGAAAGCCGCCATTTCGCGACTCAGTTCCAGCAGGCTGGATCGGGCCTCCACAGCGCGCTGCGAAGCCCCAAGCTCAATCCAGGCCTTGTCCACCTCGTAAGCGAGCTGGCGCTGGCGCATCTTGACTTCGAGTTCCGCCAGGGCGACGTCATGCCGTCTCACTCTTTTCTCATCGCGCAAGCGGGAAGTCACGGGGAACCGCTGCTGAAAGGCCATCTCAACTCCGCCTTCGTCATCGTTGAGACCGAGCTGATCGGTTGATCTGGAAACTTCCAGCTCCGGGTTATCAAGGCGTCCCGCCCAGCGAAAGCGCGCCTGGGCTCGGTCAATCTCCAAGCTCGCCACCGCCAATTGACGATTGTGAGTCAAGGCTCGGCGAATGGCGTCGTCGCGCGTGAGGCTCTCCGCCGCCACACCGGATGAACCGGGGAGAAGCGCCGCCAAGACAAAGGTCTGAAAGGTTCGGATCATTGGGCCCGACATAGCGTCGAATTGTCCGCCGTGAATGGCGACGCCGAAGGCCACCGGCGTCGATGCGGGAATGAGGCATGCCGCCGTCTCGGCGTCGTCAAATCAACGAGAACCATGATAGAGAGGGACACGGGACGACATTCCATGATGGGGACATCTGCTTCCCCGGTTGAATGCCGCCCATGCTGCCTTCCCCCCATTTCTCCCAAGTTTCTTGTCAAAGCTCTCGCCACTTGGCCCGCAGCACCCCACGCAACCTCTCCCGCGCCCTGGCCAAGCGCCGCTCGACCGCCTTCTCCGTGCATCCAAGCACCTCTCCAATCTTCCGACAAGATTCTCCCTGAAGCTCGAACAGCACGAAGGCCACTCGGAAATCGTGGGGCAATCCCCGGATGGCTTGAGCGAGATCCTCTCCCAAGGCCCGCCGATCCGCCTCATCCGGCGGGCCGGCCCCGCTCTCATCCGTTCCCTCCGGCAAGCCATCCCTACAGTCAGCCTCCAACACTTCGGGATGCCGCGACTGCCAGCGAGCCCTCGTCCGGCAAAGGTTGGCGGCGATGGCAAACAGCCAGGTCGAAAAAGCGGCCTTTGGCCGATAGCGACGCCGTGCGGAGTAAACTCTCACAAACGTCTCGTGAGCGATCTCGCGCGCATCGGTCACGTTTCCCGTGTAGCGGAAGGCGAAGGTCACCAAGGGCTCCTTCCACCTCCGCATGAGTTCGTTCAAGGCGAGGTCATCTCCCTCCCGGAGACGCGCCATGCGGCGCAGGTCATCCTGATTCCCATCGTCCATTCCGAGCCATCAGTCACCGTTCACCGGTTCGCGAGGATTGAGCCAGCCCTTCATGCGGCGGAGATACCGCTCGGAATGTCCGGGCTCCATTTCGGTGGCGATTTCGTAAACGAAATCGATGAATCGCTTGTCGGCCTCTTTCTCCAAATCAGCCAAACGTCTTGCCGCATGCTCATGCTCGGGACTGTTGTTCAAATCCGGATCCCTGGTGATCTCCGCCAATGTTTGACGGGTGTCTGCGTAGTGGACGCAGTGATCTTCACACTCCGGGAAATAGGCCGTATGGAGAGCCTCCATCTTCTCCCGCTGCGCCTCATCCACTTCAAATTCCTGACAGAACCACTGGAACGCCGTCAGGTGCTCACGGTGGGCATCGATCCTCTGCTTGCGCCAGAAATAAATCGCCGTGTAGGCGATCCCTCCAAGCAAGAGCGCGACGATGAGGATACCCGTCAAACTGCGTATCACTTCGTCTCGCGCGAGGTCTCCGAGCCAAGGTCTTGATGGTGATGGTGAGCACTTCTCAACACCGGGTGGATGGATTCCACGTAGCGTTGTTCCAGTGCGAGGGCGCTTTCCCTATCGTAAACATCCGCCTGCGAGATCCCGAGAAAGGCACCCGCCGCCATCGCCGCGATCTCGCACGTGGCCCCGACGGGAAAGGGGAAACGGACCTCGCGCCACCACACCAAGAGCCTTCGCCAACCACGCTCCTCGCGCAGAGCGATCTCCGACCACACCGCCTGCTCGAAGCCAGCCAAGTCGACTTGGCTGGCCCGCCTCTTCAGCGAGGAAAGTGCCGTCTCGTAACGCTCGTGAAGTGGTTCGTCTGCCATGGGTTTGCAAGCTTGAATCCGTGATGAATGCTGCAGAAAGCGGCTTCCCGGCCCAGCCGACGGCCGGGTCCGCGATCGGTTTAAATGCCGCCTCACGCCATTCCCCCCAAGTTTCGTGCAATTCTTGCGCTCGGACCAGGAATAATATCCACCCCGTCTCCCCTTTGACTGGCGCTGCCGCTTCCCATTCCATGGCTCCCTGCCCCAGCAAGAAAGGAAAGTGCCGCAATCCCCGCTGGACTCGACCCGTGACAGGCCAGATCGCTCCTTCTAAGGTGAGCGGCCCCATGAGAATCTTGATCGCCAGCCCCCAGAAGGGATCCGTCCATACGGGAAACCGGTCGACGGCGCTCCAGTGGGCGCGCATTTTCGAGCACCTGGGGCACCAGCCCGCCGCCTTCGCCTCCTTGAGTTTCAGCAGCGATGCCAATCTCCTGGTGGCGCTTCACGCCGAGCACTGCCACGAGGCGATCCAGACCTTTCGGAAACGCTTTCCCAACCGGCCGATCATCCTGGGCCTTTCCGGAACGGATATCTACCCGGAACCCAGCGAGACCACTCTCGAATCGATCGCCCGGGCCGATGCGCTGGTGGTGCTCCAGGACAAGGCCGTCGACCGCTTGCCAGCCCGGGCCAAACCCAAGACCCGCGTCATTGTGCAGTCGGCCGAGTCCGAGAACCCCAACGAGGAAAGGTCGACCGATCCCTTTCGCATCGTCGTGGCGGGACACCTTCGGGAGGTGAAAGATCCCATGCGCGCCGCCGTGGCGGCGAGGGCCTTGCCGCCGGATTCGCGCATCCGGATCGAGCATGCAGGCGCCATCCTCGAAGCCAAATACCGCCAGAGAGTCGACGAAGAACAGGGCCGCAATCCTCGCTATCACTTCCACGGAGAACTACCCCCGGACAAACTTCGCGGCCTCATGCGCCGGAGCCAAGCCACCGTGTTGTCCTCCCGGGCCGAAGGCGGCGCCCGCGTCATTGGCGAAACGGTCGTCGACGGCACGCCCCCGATCGCCTCCCGGATTGACGGTGTCACGGGTCTGCTGGGCGACAACTACCCGGCGCTCTTCCCTGTCGGTGACACCAAGGCCCTGACCGACCTCATGTCCGCCCTCGAACGGGACGCCGCCTTTCGCACACATTTGCGGGAGGAAACGAAACGATTGGCTTCGCGCTTCGCCCCGGCCCTGGAACGCGAGGCCTGGAAGCAATTGATCGACCAGCTCACTCAAGGATGAACACGAAGCCCCAGTTGTTAGCCATTCTCGATGAGACGAACGAACGCACCCTGGCCCTTCTGGCCGAGCTCACGGATACACAGCTGGCCGTGCCTTACGAGCCCGGCATCAATCCTCCGGTTTGGGAGCTGGGACACGCCGCTTTCTTCTACGAGTACTTCATTCTCACATCTGACCGATAAATCAGCTCAGTTTTCTTGCCCAAAATGTTAGTTTATGTTGCGTTATATGCCGCCTGCTCTTAAGGTCTTGTGTGAAAAATAAACGCAAAAAGACAGGCGGCAAATCCAGCCGACAAAACGCTTCTCGAAGCTATCAACCGATCTCTCAGGCCCTGAGCGACCCCAGAGTCTTTGCTGATACCGAACTCGGAAATGGTATTCGCGCTCATGGGATGGTCAACCTTTTTCGGGCCGTCTTCGGTAAGGCACGCCGCATCGATGGCGAATGCCCAGGGGCCATCCTCGCCGCCCTGCTGGTATGGCCCATCCTCAAACTCGAGAATTCCAGTATTCATGCTTTCTGTTCGGAGCTTGGCCAGTTCTTGAAGGGCCGCGTAGATGACTGCAAATACAGGGCGAACATTCTTTATCGTGTCATGCGCCGTGAGGACGTCAATTGGCGGACGATGGCCATCGAGCTTTGCAAGAGCATTTTCAACGCCAACTCCGTGGGTCCAGACGATCAGCGAGCGTTCGTCATCGACGACACAATCAAGGTGCGACGGGGCAAGAAGGTCGAGGGCTCCTCTTTGCACTGGGACCACACGGAGAACCGCTATGTCACAGGTCACCAAGTGGTGGAGCTCGGCATCGCCGGTGAAATGGGATTCCTTCCGGTTGATCGGCAGATTTTCATGGGCGAAAAGGAAGCAGTAGGAAAAGCGCCTGAGAACGAATTCCGAGATAAGAGATGTGCCGCCGTGAGAGACATGGAGAGGGCAAAAAATGAATCGAAACACACGATGTTTCGAAGGATGCTCAAGTCGGCGCTGGATGTGGGATTTCGAGCGGCCTACGTGCTGGGAGACGCTTGGTTCGGTTGCAAAGAGAACATTCGAGCCTCCCTGGATCTTGGCCTCGTCGCCATTTTCCAGATGAAGCGGGGCAACATGAATTACTGGTTGGCGAATCCGCAAACCAACCGGAAAGCAAAGTGCTATACCGCGCCTCAACTCTTCAACAAATACAAGCGTCAGCTCGAGGCATCGAGCCCCAAGGCGCGCTACCGGACTTATCACGTCAAAGTCTGGATCAACTTGGAGACAGAGGCCAAGCGAGCCCCAAAATGGCAGGAGGTGACACTCATCTTCAGCGCCCCGGTGAATCCCAGTTCTGGAGCCTCTCCAGAGAAAGCGTGGGTGGTGTTCCTGACGAGAAATGACCGGAAGTTGTGGATGAGGGCGGTCGGAACACCATTCGAAGTTCGATCATGGGTTAGGCAGCGGTTTGCTGCTCGATGCCGTCCACGAAGATGATTCCTTGCACGACTTTGTCAAGTTGACGATATCCGTTCAGTCGACGCCAGCCTTTCTCGGCTTCCAGGCCGAGCTTGTAGACCATTGAAAGGGTTGCTTTCCTCGATCCGCACCCTTTGGTTTGTCGAGTCCGATGGCGGACCGTGGCAAACGTCGACTCAATCGGGTTTGTCGTCCGGATGTGTCTCCAGTGCTCGGCTGGAAAGTCGTAGAACGTTAGTAGAGTTTCCTTGTCTTTCTTCAGGCAGGCGCACGCTTTCGGATACTTGGCTTCGTAGAGCGTGAAGAACTCGTCATAGGCCTCCAAGGCGGCCTTCTTTGTTTCCGCCATGTAGATTTCATGGATGCGTTCCTTGGCAAGGGGCTGCGCTTTCTTCGGCAGCTTGTCGAGGATGTTGGCTGTCTTGTGCACCCAACATCGTTGCTGTTTGCTTGTCGGATATTCCTCTTCCAAGGCGCTCCAGAACCCGAGAGCTCCATCGGCGATACTCAGTTTCGGAGGGATTTTCAATCCTCGTTTCTTGAGGTCTCTGAGCACATTTTTCCAGGACAGCTTGCTCTCTCGTTCTCCATCGCTGATGGTTACCAATTCCTTGGTTCCATCGGGTAAGGAGCCGACGATTACGAGAACACATGGGCGGTCGTCATTGAGCCTGACATTGAAGTAGATCCCGTCGGCCCAGAGATAGACGTATTCCTTGTCGCTGAGGTCACGCTTGCTCCATTGCTCGCGTTCTTTCTCCCATTGCTCTTCCTCGTCGAACGATGTTGGCTGCAGAAAGACCCGATGCGTTCTCACCGAGGATCGGCTCTAAGGCTCGACTCATCTCGGAGGTTGAGATTCCTCGCAGGTAGAGTGCCGGGATGAGGTTGTCCAGTGAAGCGACTCGGCGTAGGTACGGCGGAAGGATGGCGCTGGTGAACCGCTGGCCTGATCGGCGATCATTGATCCTGGGCTGCCGAACAGAAACGTTTCCTATTCCAGTCTGAAGTTGTCGCTGAGGAAGATGGCCGTTGCGAACGACTTGGCGATGACCCTGGTCATCACGCTGATGTTGATGGGCTTGAATGTAGTCGGAGACTTCGTTGTCGATGGCGGCCTGAAGAAGCACTTGGGCTCCTTGTCGCAGGGTGGCCTCAAGGGCGTTCTGGCAGACGGTGCTTGCTCCTTCCTGGCCGAGGATAGATGCGGATTCGGTGGGGTGGTTGGTGGTTTTCATTGGAGTTCAGTTGTTTTGGTAAATGGTTGAACTCTTCATGATGCCCCGACCGCCCTCATCCACAACTTCCGGTCATTTCTCGTTCCTGACCACGGACATCGAGGCCTCCGTGGAGAAGACGCTTTCAATATATGCCTTGAGATGGTCTGTGGAAGTCTACTTTAAAGAGGCGAAACAGAACTTTGGCCTGCTCGCCGAACAGAGTGGCGCGATTCACCTAGAATCCTGACCAGCAACAAGTTATATCCAATCTTAATGGGCATCAAAGTTGTGGCAACAAGCCAGCTGCCCATCCAAACCTCGGATTTGCGAGGACAACGCTTGCGCCGGGGCTGCCCCTGGTAGGGCTCAGCCCATGGAACAAGTAGTTTCAGCAGTTCTGGGGTCCAGGGGCAGCGGGACCCGGCGTCCAGCGTTCCCGGAGCAAATCCGGAATTTCACCCACAGATTCTGCTGAAGACCCCTTTAAAGTCAATGCCTTTAGGGAAAGCTAACAATCTCCAGCAGGAACTCGCCCTCACGAGAGTCGTTTTCTGTTAGCCTAGGCCAACTCGTCACCGGTTGGCGGACTTTGCGCGGGCAACTCCTTTGTCGTCTTTTCGGTATTGCCTCCCGAACGATCAATTCTCTGACTCGCGCTACCATCTCCTGTTTTGTCTCTTCGGTCAGCAGTCCCTCGGACACTTCGAACACTGCCCATAGTGAATTCATTTTGTCGAGCGTCTTCAGGAAACTGATGCTCAACGGCTGGATGTTGCCGCTTTTCGCGGCTTCGCATCGCTCCTGCGCGATGATCGAGCAGGCCATGAGCAATGCCGCCACCTCCTGGGCCGCTGTTTCTGGCGTATGGCTATGAAGAACGTCATTCCCGCGCATGTGGAGCTTGAGTTCCTTGTAGAATATCTCGTGTTCCCAGCGCAGGGCATAGAGCTCCAGCAATTCCTGCGCCGGATACTCCTGCTCATCAATAAGCGTCGTCCATAGCCTCTCCTCGCTCCACTGTCGTGCCCCCGGCTTCCTGATCCGGCCTCGAATCTCACGGATACGGATCTCCCCTTGATTCTCCCGCGGCCCATCAGCCTTCTTTCTGGGCACCCTGATGCTGACCAGCGCGCTTCCATCGGAGAGCCTTTCAGTCTTATGGCTCTTGTTGCTGCCGCGTGCCTTCACCAACAATTCACTATGTGCCGCCCGGCATGATTTCACGAGTTCGTCGAGATACTTCCCCCAACCGTAAAGCCGGTCGACAATCAGCAGACTCCTCTTCGGCAGACTCCCGAGAAGTTCTTTGGCCAGGGTCCATTCGCCTTCTCCTTTCAGGCCGACCGTCGCCGCCTACGGGTTGTGGATGCCAAGTCCCACGAGCGCGCACATCTCTATTTTCGCAAAGGCGGCGGTCATTCTCCTGGAGGCCGCCTTGCTCATGGCAGCCAGAACCTGCGGCGTGTTCGTGACGCTCCATTTCGAGCCATCGATCCCGCACAGGCGCAGCCCCTTGTAGAAACATCCCTTGTGTACGCGTCCATCGGCGAGGGGCTTTAACACTTGCTTCATGAGCCAAGCGAATGGCTCAAGCCCCATCCTCTGGCGCCGTTCCGAGAGCGAACTATCCTTGATCACCACCTCGAACAACTGGAACACATGGGCCGAGAAATGGCCAGCATCACTGATCACGTGATAGACCAGGGAGGCGAGAAGATCCCAAGCCGGCAGCTTGGGGTTGGGGCCGCGGCCTGGGTTCTGCAAGCGTTCGAAGCGATCGCGAACGAATCCGAAAAGATGTTCGAACTGACCAAGGAAACCGCTAACTTGATTGGGATGGGAGTGAGGCATCCACCCCAATTATAACTATTATGGTAAAATGCAACATTTATCTAAAATATTTTGGATCTTTCCCTAAAGGCATTGCCTTTAAAGTAGACTTCCACAGACCATCTCAAGGCATATATTGAAAGCGTCTTCTCCACGGAGACCTCGATGTCCGTGGTCAGGAACACCACCCACGCTTTCTCTGGACAGGCTCCAGAACCGGGATTCACCGGGGCGCTGAAGATGAGTGTCACCTCCTGCCATTTTGGGGCTCGCTTGGCCTCTGTCTCCAAGTTGATCCAGACCTTGACGTGATAAGTCCGGTAGCGCGCCTTGGAGCTCGATGCCTCGAGCTGACGCTTGTATTCGTTGAAGAGTTGAGGCGCGGTATAGCACTTTGCTTTCCGGTTGGTTTGCGGATTCGTCAACCAGTAATTCATGTTGCCCCGCTTCATCTGGAAAATGGCGACGAGGCCGAGATCCAGGGAGGCTCGAATGTTCTCTTTGCAACCGAACCAAGCGTCGCCCAGCACGTAGGCCGCTCGAAATCCCACATCCAGCGCCGACTTGAGCATCCTTCGAAACATCGTGTGTTTCGATTCATTTTTTGCCCTCTCCATGTCTCTCGCGGCGGCACATCTCTTATCTCGGAATTCGTTCTCAGGCGCTTTTCCTACCGCTTCCCTCGTGAGTGAGAAGTTCTGTAACTAGATCATCATGCGGCGAAGCGTGAACCTTCGGAGCGAGTGAAGTCTATTTTATCAAGGATGAATTTTCGGAACGCTGAACCTTTCTCGTGAGTGGGAAGTTCTCAGACCGGTTTCTCTTTGCCTGGCGTGTCTGTCTGACTGCGTAATAGAGCGATCTTCGCCTTGGATAGTTCAATGCTCAGATCGATCAGTTCGGTGGTCAGTTTCTTGAATTTCTTGTACTCCTCTGTTTCTTTTCGGGGTCTTCAGCAGAATTTGTGGATGAAATTCCGGATTTGCTCCGGGAACGCTGGACGCCGGGTCCCGCTGCCCCTGGACCCCAGAACTGCTGAAACTACTTGTTTCATGGGCTGAGCCCTACCAGGGGCAGTCCCGGCGCAAGCGTTGTCCTCGCAAATCCGAGGTTTGGATGGGCAGCTGGCTTGTTGCCACAACTTTGATGCCCATTAAGATTGGATATAACTTGTTGCTGGTCAGGATTCTAGGTGAATCGCGCCGCCTGGGCACCCACAGATTCTGCTGAAGAGGCTCTTTTCGTAGTCCCTTCACGTGGTCTGGCCAGACGTGTTCAGTCCGGCTCCTCATCTCATGCGTGTAGCTCAGTTGGTAATACACGCCGCGCTGGCGTTGTCGATCTCGGTATTGCTTGCTGATGCTCCCAGGCCGCATTGGCCCGATTGCAGCTAACTTTGCCGCAAGTTTCTGGACTCTTTTTTCAGTGATCTGATCTTTTTCATGGTCATTACCTTATATATGCGAATGTCTAGGAAAATCAAATCATTTGTTATGGATCTCTGGATTTCTTGGTGGAATATCGTCTGTCTTCTGCGACCCGCTTTCTCGAGAGCCCGCACCTTTCTCTGGTTTCTGCTCGTCTTGGCCGCTTTCTCCGTGCGCAATGACCTCCTCGGGGTTTCCAGTTTCGTCCGCGCTCTCGGTTTGTCAGAACACTTCTATGAGCACTTACTCCATTTCTTCCACAGCAATGCCGTGAAGACGGACCGGCTTGCAGAACTTTGGTTCGCCATCGTGATCAAGCACTTCCCTGTCTACAAGATCGGTTGTCGCCCCGTCCTGGTTCTCGACGGCATCAAGAAGTCCAAGGAGGGCCGCAAGATGCCTGCGGTGAAGTATCTGCATCAACAGTCCGAGTCCAATTCCAAGCCTCACTTCATCATGAGCCATTCCTTTCAGGCCTTCGGCGTGCTCTGTCAGGTTGGCGAATACTTCTTCTGCGTTCCGGTCTGTGCACGCATTCACGAAGGTATCGTCACTTCAAACCGCGACAGGAGAACCTTGATCGACAAGGCCAACGAGATGCTCGCATCCGTCTGTAGAGGTCAGGAGTTCGTCTTGCTGGCCGACGCCTACTACGCCAACGGAAAGGTGATCCGGAGCACCAAGGGGCGTTCCGGTGTGCTGGTCACGAGGGTTCGACGCACGACAACCGGCTTTCGGCCTGCGGCAGTGCCACGCAAACGCAAACGCGGACGACCGAAAAAGTATGGCGCTGCGGTGAAGCTCCAGAATGTCTTTGGAACGGGCGGCTTCAGTTCCGTTCCCAGTCCCGTATATGGGGAGAGAAACATCTCTGTCCGGTTCAAGTCGGTGGATCTGTTGTGGAAGCCCGCCGGGGCGATGGTCCGCTTCATTCTCGTCGATCATCCCACGAGAGGGCGGATCATCCTCTTGTCTACCGACCTCACCATGGAAGCTCAGGAGATCATCTTGCTCTACAGTTTGCGTTTCAAGATCGAAGTCGCTTTCAAGCAAGCGGTGCATTCGGTCGGCTCATTCGGATACCATTTCTGGATGGCCGCTATGCGACCGCTCAAGCGTCGCAATGGTAACCAATACCTCCACCGGACTACCGAGAAATATCGCAGACAGGTGCAGAGAAAGATGCACGCATATCATGTGTTTGTGCAGACCGGCATGATCGCTCAGGGCATGTTACAGTACCTTGCCATGACATGTGACGGTCTGGTCTGGAAACACTTTGGAACCTGGATCCGAACCATCCGCCCAGACGTGCTGCCTTCGGAAATGATTGTCTCAGCCGCCTTGAAAAACACGCTGCCTGGATTTTTGCACCACGGCGGAAAAAGTTCAGCGTTCCGAAAATTCATCCTTGATAAAATAGACTTCACTCGCTCTGAAGGTTCACGCTTCGCCGCATGATGATCCAGTTACAGAACTTCTCACTCACGAGGGGTACAGTTTGCGTTTCAAGATCGAAGTCGCTTTCGAGCAAGCGGTGCATTCGGTCGGCTCATTCGGATACCATTTCTGGATGGCCGCTATGCGACCGCTCAAGCGTCGCAATGGTAACCAATACCTCCACCGGACTACCGAGAAATATCGCAGACAGGTGCAGAGAAAGATGCACGCATATCATGTGTTTGTGCAGACCGGCATGATCGCTCAGGGCATGTTACAGTACCTTGCCATGACATGTGACGGTCTGGTCTGGAAACACTTTGGAACCTGGATCCGAACCATCCGCCCAGACGTGCTGCCTTCGGAAATGATTGTCTCAGCCGCCTTGAAAAACACGCTGCCTGGATTTTTGCACCACGGCGGAAAAGGTTCAGCGTTCCGAAAATTCATCCTTGATAAAATAGACTTCACTCGCTCCGAAGGTTCACGCTTCGCCGCATGATGATCCAGTTACAGAACTTCTCACTCACGAGTGAAAAAAATCAGATCACTGAAAAAAGAGTCCAGAAACTTGCGACAAAGTTAGCTGCAATCGGGCCAATGCGGCCTGGGAGCATCAGCAAGCAATACCGAGATCGACAACGCCAGCGCGGCGTGTATTACCAACTGAGCTACACGCATGAGATGAGGAGCCGGACTGAACACGTCTGGCCAGACCACGTGAAGGGACTACGAAAAGAAACAGAGGAGTACAAGAAATTCAAGAAACTGACCACCGAACTGATCGATCTGAGCATTGAACTATCCAAGGCGAAGATCGCTCTATTACGCAGTCAGACAGACACGCCAGGCAAAGAGAAACCGGTCTGAGAACTTCCCACTCACGAGCACGATAAGACACATGAAAACCTTGTGGAACTTGTAGAAGCGGGACATGCGCCGATCCAGTGGATCAAAGCACTGCTGAAGCTTCCCCTCCAGATCCAATTCCTGAAAGAGCTTCTGAAAGATAACGAGACCGCCGAAAGAGGTCAGTTCTTGATCTTCAAATTTGATCGCCGGAATCGTTCTGGACTTTGCATGAATCGTACGTCGTGCTACTCTCACTGTAGGTGGCTTTTGGGTTGAAGTGTTTGGTGTTTTGGTAGATTCCAAATTAACCTTATCCCAAAGGCCTCTGCCACTATTTTCTTGGGATTCTTGCCCCGATTTATGAAACTATGGGGGTACCTTGCCATGACATGTGACGGTCTGGTCTGGAAACACTTTGGAACCTGGATCCGAACCATCCGCCCAGACGTGCTGCCTTCGGAAATGATTGTCTCAGCCGCCTTGAAAAACACGCTGCCTGGATTTTTCTCGTGAGTGGGAAGTTCTCAGACCGGTTTCTCTTTGCCTGGCGTGTCTCTCGTGAGTGGGAAGTTCTCAGACCGGTTTCTCTTTGCCTGGCGTGTCTGTCTGACTGCGTAATAGAGCGATCTTCGCCTTGGATAGTTCAATGCTCAGATCGATCAGTTCGGTGGTCAGTTTCTTGAATTTCTTGTACTCCTCTGTTTCTTTTCGTAGTCCCTTCACGTGGTCTGGCCAGACGTGTTCAGTCCGGCTCCTCATCTTATGCGTGTAGCTCAGTTGGTAATACACGCCGCGCTGGCGTTGTCGATCTCGGTATTGCTTGCTGATGCTCCCAGGCCGCATTGGCCCGATTGCAGCTAACTTTGCCGCAAGTTTCTGGACTCTTTTTTCAGTGATCTGATCTTTTTCATGGTCATTAGCTTATATATGCGAATGTCTAGGAAAATCAAATCATTTGTTATGGATCTCTGGATTTCTTGGTGGAATATCGTCTGTCTTCTGCGACCCGCTTTCTCGAGAGCCCGCACCTTTCTCTGGTTTCTGCTCGTCTTGGCCGCTTTCTCCGTGCGCAATGACCTCCTCGGGGTTTCCAGTTTCGTCCGCGCTCTCGGTTTGTCAGAACACTTCTATGAGCACTTACTCCATTTCTTCCACAGCAATGCCGTGAAGACGGACCGGCTTGCAGAACTTTGGTTCGCCATCGTGATCAAGCACTTCCCTGTCTACAAGATCGGTTGTCGCCCCGTCCTGGTTCTCGACGGCATCAAGAAGTCCAAGGAGGGCCGCAAGATGCCTGCGGTGAAGTATCTGCATCAACAGTCCGAGTCCAATTCCAAGCCTCACTTCATCATGAGCCATTCCTTTCAGGCCTTCGGCGTGCTCTGTCAGGTTGGCGGATACTTCTTCTGCGTTCCGGTCTGTGCACGCATTCACGAAGGTATCGTCACTTCAAACCGCGACAGGAGAACCTTGATCGACAAGGCCAACGAGATGCTCGCATCCGTCTGTAGAGGTCAGGAGTTCGTCTTGCTGGCCGACGCCTACTACGCCAACGGAAAGGTGATCCGGAGCACCAAGGGGCGTTCCGGTGTGCTGGTCACGAGGGTTCGACGCACGACAACCGGCTTTCGGCCTGCGGCAGTGCCACGCAAACGCAAACGCGGACGACCGAAAAAGTATGGCGCTGCGGTGAAGCTCCAGAATGTCTTTGGAACGGGCGGCTTCAGTTCCGTTCCCAGTCCCGTATATGGGGAGAGAAACATCTCTGTCCGGTTCAAGTCGGTGGATCTGTTGTGGAAGCCCGCCGGGGCGATGGTCCGCTTCATTCTCGTCGATCATCCCACGAGAGGGCGGATCATCCTCTTGTCTACCGACCTCACCATGGAAGCTCAGGAGATCATCTTGCTCTACAGTTTGCGTTTCAAGATCGAAGTCGCTTTCAAGCAAGCGGTGCATTCGGTCGGCTCATTCGGATACCATTTCTGGATGGCCGCTATGCGACCGCTCAAGCGTCGCAATGGTAACCAATACCTCCACCGGACTACCGAGAAATATCGCAGACAGGTGCAGAGAAAGATGCACGCATATCATGTGTTTGTGCAGACCGGCATGATCGCTCAGGGCATGTTACAGTACCTTGCCATGACATGTGACGGTCTGGTCTGGAAACACTTTGGAACCTGGATCCGAACCATCCGCCCAGACGTGCTGCCTTCGGAAATGATTGTCTCAGCCGCCTTGAAAAACACGCTGCCTGGATTTTTGCACCACGGCGGAAAAGGTTCAGCGTTCCGAAAATTCATCCTTGATAAAATAGACTTCACTCGCTCCGAAGGTTCACGCTTCGCCGCATGATGATCCAGTTACAGAACTTCTCACTCGCGAGCATCATGAGCCATTCCTTTCAGGCCTTCGGCGTGCTCTGTCAGGTTGGCGGATACTTCTTCTGCGTTCCGGTCTGTGCACGCATTCACGAAGGTATCGTCACTTCAAACCGCGACAGGAGAACCTTGATCGACAAGGCCAACGAGATGCTCGCATCCGTCTGTAGAGGTCAGGAGTTCGTCTTGCTGGCCGACGCCTACTACGCCAACGGAAAGGTGATCCGGAGCACCAAGGGGCGTTCCGGTGTGCTGGTCACGAGGGTTCGACGCACGACAACCGGCTTTCGGCCTGCGGCAGTGCCACGCAAACGCAAACGCGGACGACCGAAAAAGTATGGCGCTGCGGTGAAGCTCCAGAATGTCTTTGGAACGGGCGGCTTCAGTTCCGTTCCCAGTCCCGTATATGGGGAGAGAAACATCTCTGTCCGGTTCAAGTCGGTGGATCTGTTGTGGAAGCCCGCCGGGGCGATGGTCCGCTTCATTCTCGTCGATCATCCCACGAGAGGGCGGATCATCCTCTTGTCTACCGACCTCACCATGGAAGCTCAGGAGATCATCTTGCTCTACAGTTTGCGTTTCAAGATCGAAGTCGCTTTCAAGCAAGCGGTGCATTCGGTCGGCTCATTCGGATACCATTTCTGGATGGCCGCTATGCGACCGCTCAAGCGTCGCAATGGTAACCAATACCTCCACCGGACTACCGAGAAATATCGCAGACAGGTGCAGAGAAAGATGCACGCATATCATGTGTTTGTGCAGACCGGCATGATCGCTCAGGGCATGTTACAGTACCTTGCCATGACATGTGACGGTCTGGTCTGGAAACACTTTGGAACCTGGATCCGAACCATCCGCCCAGACGTGCTGCCTTCGGAAATGATTGTCTCAGCCGCCTTGAAAAACACGCTGCCTGGATTTTTGCACCACGGCGGAAAAGGTTCAGCGTTCCGAAAATTCATCCTTGATAAAATAGACTTCACTCGCTCCGAAGGTTCACGCTTCGCCGCATGATGATCCAGTTACAGAACTTCTCACTCGCGAGATGATGAAGTGAGGCTTGGAATTGGACTCGGACTGTTGATGCAGATACTTCACCGCAGGCATCTTGCGGCCTTCCTTGGACTTCTTGATGCCGTCGAGAACCAGGACGGGGCGACAACCGATCTTGTAGACAGGGAAGTGCTTGATCACGATGGCGAACCAAAGTTCTGCAAGCCGGTCCGTCTTCACGGCATTGCTGTGGAAGAAATGGAGTAAGTGCTCATAGAAGTGTTCTGACAAACCGAGAGCGCGGACGAAACTGGAAACCCCGAGGAGATCATTGCGCACGGAGAAAGCGGCCAAGACGAGCAGAAACCAGAGAAAGGTGCGGGCTCTCGAGAAAGCGGGTCGCAGAAAACAGACGATATTCCACCAAGAAATCCAGAGATCCATAACAAATGATTTGATTTTCCTAGACATTCGCATATATAAGCTAATGACCATGAAAAAGATCAGATCACTGAAAAAAGAGTCCAGAAACTTGCGGCAAAGTTAGCTGCAATCGGGCCAATGCGGCCTGGGAGCATCAGCAAGCAATACCGAGATCGACAACGCCAGCGCGGCGTGTATTACCAACTGAGCTACACGCATAAGATGAGGAGCCGGACTGAACACGTCTGGCCAGACCACGTGAAGGGACTACGAAAAGAAACAGAGGAGTACAAGAAATTCAAGAAACTGACCACCGAACTGATCGATCTGAGCATTGAACTATCCAAGGCGAAGATCGCTCTATTACGCAGTCAGACAGACACGCCAGGCAAAGAGAAACCGGTCTGAGAACTTCCCACTCACGAGACCTTATATATGCGAATGTCTAGGAAAATCAAATCATTTGTTATGAATCTCTGGATTTCTTGGTGGAATATCGTCTGTCTTCTGCGACCCGCTTTCTCGAGAGCCCGCACCTTTCTCTGGTTTCTGCTCGTCTTGGCCGCTTTCTCCGTGCGCAATGACCTCCTCGGGGTTTCCAGTTTCGTCCGCGCTCTCGGTTTGTCAGAACACTCCTATGAGCACTTACTCCATTTCTTCCACAGCAATGCCGTGAAGACGGACCGGCTTGCAGAACTTTGGTTCGCCATCGTGATCAAGCACTTCCCTGCCTACAAGATCGGTTGTCGCCCCGTCCTGGTTCTCGACGGCATCAAGGAAGTCCAAGGAGGGCCGCAAGATGCCTGCGGTGAAGTATCTGCATCAACAGTCCGAGTCCAATTCCAAGCCTCACTTCATCATGAGCCATTCCTTTCAGCTCGTGAGTGGGAAGTTCTCAGACCGGTTTCTCTTTGCCTGGCGTGTCTGTCTGACTGCGTAATAGAGCGATCTTCGCCTTGGATAGTTCAATGCTCAGATCGATCAGTTCGGTGGTCAGTTTCTTGAATTTCTTGTACTCCTCTGTTTCTTTTCGTAGTCCCTTCACGTGGTCTGGCCAGACGTGTTCAGTCCGGCTCCTCATCTTATGCGTGTAGCTCAGTTGGTAATACACGCCGCGCTGGCGTTGTCGATCTCGGTATTGCTTGCTGATGCTCCCAGGCCGCATTGGCCCGATTGCAGCTAACTTTGCCGCAAGTTTCTGGATTCTTTTTTCAGTGATCTGATCTTTTTCATGGTCATTAGCTTATATATGCGAATGTCTAGGAAAATCAAATCATTTGTTATGGATCTCTGGATTTCTTGGTGGAATATCGTCTGTTTTCTGCGACCCGCTTTCTCGAGAGCCCGCACCTTTCTCTGGTTTCTGCTCGTCTTGGCCGCTTTCTCCGTGCGCAATGACCTCCTCGGGGTTTCCAGTTTCGTCCGCGCTCTCGGTTTGTCAGAACACTTCTATGAGCACTTACTCCATTTCTTCCACAGCAATGCCGTGAAGACGGACCGGCTTGCAGAACTTTGGTTCGCCATCGTGATCAAGCACTTCCCTGTCTACAAGATCGGTTGTCGCCCCGTCCTGGTTCTCGACGGCATCAAGAAGTCCAAGGAGGGCCGCAAGATGCCTGCGGTGAAGTATCTGCATCAACAGTCCGAGTCCAATTCCAAGCCTCACTTCATCATGAGCCATTCCTTTCAGGCCTTCGGCGTGCTCTGTCAGGTTGGCGGATACTTCTTCTGCGTTCCGGTCTGTGCACGCATTCACGAAGGTATCGTCACTTCAAACCGCGACAGGAGAACCTTGATCGACAAGGCCAACGAGATGCTCGCATCCGTCTGTAGAGGTCAGGAGTTCGTCTTGCTGGCCGACGCCTACTACGCCAACGGAAAGGTGATCCGGAGCACCAAGGGGCGTTCCGGTGTGCTGGTCACGAGGGTTCGACGCACGACAACCGGCTTTCGGCCTGCGGCAGTGCCACGCAAACGCGGACGACCGAAAAAGTATGGCGCTGCGGTGAAGCTCCAGAATGTCTTTGGAACGGGCGGCTTCAGTTCCGTTCCCAGTCCCGTATATGGGGAGAGAAACATCTCTGTCCGGTTCAAGTCGGTGGATCTGTTGTGGAAGCCCGCCGGGGCGATGGTCCGCTTCATTCTCGTCGATCATCCCACGAGAGGGCGGATCATCCTCTTGTCTACCGACCTCACCATGGAAGCTCAGGAGATCATCTTGCTCTACAGTTTGCGTTTCAAGATCGAAGTCGCTTTCAAGCAAGCGGTGCATTCGGTTGGCTCATTCGGATACCATTTCTGGATGGCCGCTATGCGACCGCTCAAGCGTCGCAATGGTAACCAATACCTCCACCGGACTACCGAGAAATATCGCAGACAGGTGCAGAGAAAGATGCACGCATATCATGTGTTTGTGCAGACCGGCATGATCGCTCAGGGCATGTTACAGTACCTTGCCATGACATGTGACGGTCTGGTCTGGAAACACTTTGGAACCTGGATCCGAACCATCCGCCCAGACGTGCTGCCTTCGGAAATGATTGTCTCAGCCGCCTTGAAAAACACGCTGCCTGGATTTTTGCACCACGGCGGAAAAGGTTCAGCGTTCCGAAAATTCATCCTTGATAAAATAGACTTCACTCGCTCCGAAGGTTCACGCTTCGCCGCATGATGATCTAGTTACAGAACTTCTCACTCACGAGGATTTTTGCACCACGGCGGAAAAGGTTCAGCGTTCCGAAAATTCATCCTTGATAAAATAGACTTCACTCGCTCCGAAGGTTCACGCTTCGCCGCATGATGATCTAGTTACAGAACTTCTCACTCACGAGTAAGTTAGTAGTCGCGTGAGAATGGTCGCTTCTTTTTTGGTGGAGAATTGCGCCCGGACTTGGCTTTGCCGGCTGATTTCTTACCGGTCTTGCCCTTCTTCTTGGCGGAGCTACTCGCCGCTCTGGCCTTGGTTTTTGCCTCCTCGAGTCGGAGGCGCCCCTGCTCGTCGAGGGCTTCCAGCAGAGCATTCGCCTTCTGGAAATCATCGATCCAGCGTCTCGCCTGAGCTTCCAACGGTCTGGGGACGTGCAGCATGGTGGTCTTGCCCTTGCGAGTCTGACCGATGGCCAAGGAGCGATGGCGCAAGGAGTCGTCGGAAGCGCAACGGCAAGTGGGCTTGCCGCATTTACGAGAGAGTTCGATGGGCGAGCCGTGAAGGAAGCCTTCGGTCTGGTCGAGGAGCTGGCGGAGGCGGCTGCGAATCTGGCGTTCGGTGGGGGGCAGGGAGTTTCTGCTTGGCATGAAGGTCGGCTCGTTCGGCGCACTGTAATATAAGACTATTACAGAAACAAGCTTAAAAAAGATGAAATAACGAATGCGAATTTGCCATGGGGTCAAAAATGGGCGCTGCCGATCCGAATTACCCAAAAATACAGGGCTTGAGCCGCCTCAGCCGCCTATCTTACGGAATCGCTGAGGAAGAGAGCTTGAAAAAGATCTATGAACTCGATCATTACCTGCGGGACCGGACGCTCAAAGATTCCGACAACCAACGCATGCTCAATGAGCTTGGCCGGCACTTTGACCAAGGGAATTTAACGATGTTCCTGGAGGATCCGGAGGTAGAGCCGACCAACAACATCGCCGAGCGGATGCTCAGGCCGGCGATCGTCGCCCGCAAGGTGTCGCAATGTTCCAAGACGGAGCGGGGAGCCAATGCCTACGCGGCATTCGAGAGTGTGCTCTCGACTCTCTCGCTGCGAGGAGCGAGTTCCGTATTCAAGTCGCTTGCCAAAATCATCGCAGGCGAGCATACCCTTGCATGAAATGCCTGTGGCGTTTGCTGGTTAGGAATGGCGCAAAAATAAAATGAACAATTTAAGGTTTCTCAACCTTATTTCTATGCTACTGTCAGTGCCATGCCTGTCAGTTCCGTTGTCGAAAGCATTCGCCGGAAGTTCGATTCCCTGAGCCACCTCATGGACGAGCGGGCCCGGAGGTGTTGGGCGGCGGCGGCGGCCATGGAATTGGGTTGGGGCGGCGTATCCGCAGTTTCTCTTGCGACATCGATGTCGCGGACGACGATCACTGAGGGCATCAAGCAGTTACGGCGCGGCGACTACACGGCACCCGAAGCCGACGGACGCATCCGTCGGCTTCGGGGGCGGGCGCAAGCCGGTGACCGAGACCGATCCGGAACTGCTTGGGGCTCTTGAGCGGCTAGTTGATCCTCTCAGTAGAGGCGACCCTCAATCCCCATTGCGCTGGACATTGAAGAGCACTCAGAGGCTTGCCAGGGAACTCACATCTCAGAACCACCCGGTCGGTGCGCGTACTGTTGCCGCGTTGCTGCGCAAGGCCGGCTATAGTCTGCTGGCAAATCGCAAGACCCGCGAAGGGGCACAGCACCCGGACCGCAACAGGCAGTTCGAATACCCCGAATGGTGCCTAGGGAGATCCTAGGACGAGGTGGCACAGCACCCGGACCGCAACAGGCAGTTCGAATACATCAACGATCAGGTGCGTCGCTTCCAACATTGCGGCCAACCAGCAATCTCAGTGGACACCAAGAAGAAGGAGTTGGTGGGCGATTTCAAGAACGCCGGGAGGCAGTGGAGGCCGAAAGACAACCCTGAGCAAGTCCGCGTGCATGACTTCAAGGACAAGGACCTGGGCAAGGCAATCCCCTACGGCGTTTACGATATGCTCAACAACCAGGGCTGGGTTAGGAATGGCGCAAAAATAAAATGAACAATTTAAGGTTTCTCAACCTTATTTCTATGCTACTGTCGGTGCCATGCCTGACAGTTCCGTTGTCGAAAGCATTCGCCGGAAGTTCGATTCCCTGAGCCACCTCATGGACGAGCGGGCCCGGAGGTGTTGGGCGGCGGCGGCGGCCATGGAATTGGGTTGGGGCGGCGTATCCGCAGTTTCTCTTGCGACATCGATGTCGCGGACGACGATCACTGAGGGCATCAAGCAGTTACGGCGCGGCGACTACACGGCCCCCGAAGCCGACGGACGCATCCGTCGGCTTGGGGGCGGGCGCAAGCCGGTGACCGAGACCGATCCGGAACTGCTTGGGGCTCTTGAGCGGCTAGTTGATCCTCTCAGTAGAGGCGACTCTCAATCCCCATTGCGCTGGACATTGAAGAGCACTCAGAGGCTTGCCAGGGAACTCACATCTCAGAACCACCCGGTCGGTGCGCGTACTGTTGCCGCGTTGCTGCGCAAGGCCGGCTATAGTCTGCTGGCAAATCGCAAGACCCGCGAAGGGGCACAGCACCCGGACCGCAACAGGCAGTTCGAATACATCAACGATCAGGTGCGTCGCTTCCAACATTGCGGCCAGCCAGCAATCTCAGTGGACACCAAGAAGAAGGAGTTGGTGGGCGATTTCAAGAACGCCGGGAGGCAGTGGAGGCCGAAAGACAACCCTGAGCAAGTCCGCGTGCATGACTTCAAGGACAAGGACCTGGGCAAGGCAATCCCCTACGGCGTTTACGATATGCTCAACAACCAGGGCTGGGTTAGCGTCGGAATCGACCATGATACGGCCCAATTCGCGACCCGCAGCATCCTGTTGTGGTGGACGGAAATGGGCTCTGCGCGGTTCCCCCACGCCCGTCGGCTGCTAATCACCGCCGATGGCGGTGGGAGCAACAGCCACCGCTCGCGGCTTTGGAAGCTTTCGCTCCAGGAGTTGGCGAACGAGACCGGGCTGAAGTTGGTCGTCTGCCACTTCCCGCCGGGGACAAGCAAGTGGAACAAGATCGAGCACCGTCTCTTCAGCTACATCACCCAGAACTGGCAAGGCGAGCCACTGGCAACCCTGCAGACGATCGTCGAGTTGATTGGAAGCACAACGATGAAGGGAGGCCTGAAGGTCAGGGCCAGGCTCGATACCAAAAGCTACGAGACGGGGATCAAAGTGACGGACGAGGAACTGGCCGCCGTAAAACTGGAAAGGCACGAAACACACGGCTCATGGAATTACACAATCAAACCCTCGAAGTAAATGTTCACCTTATTTTTGCGCAGTTCCTTAGGATCGCTAATCAGTTACGTAGCGGCGCTAGGGTTCCGTGAAGAAGACGAATCGCTGCTCGGACTCCAAAGCGTCTCCGGGTCGTCGATCACGATCAATCCAGGGCGTCGCTCCGCGATCTCAAAAAGCGCCCGGCTGACCACCATGGCCAATTGATGAAAGAGGGGAAGGGGAGCCTCGCCGCCTTGGGGGCCATCGATCCCTTTGGGCATGCGGGCGACACGAATGGATTCGTCTCCCTCCAAAGCGGCGAGCAGGTAGTTCTCGGTCTGGCAGGCGCCAACTGCCCGATCGAGCGGCGCGTCTTCCGGGACAGGTGCCAGTAGCACTCTGACGGGCAGTGCACGTCCGCTGCATCGGGTGCGCAATTGATCGACGAATCGCTGGGCGAGAGCCTGCGATGGACTGGAACTCTTGGCCTTCGGGTCTCCCGCCGAGGCCTTTTCGGGAAGATTGCCAGGTTCACACCAGTCGGAGACGCGGATGACAAAAAAGGCGGCCGACTCTGGCTGCACTTCACCGGTGCCCAGAGCCTGCTCCACCAGGGCTTCGGGACTTCCCTCGGGATCGTGGATGACGTGGTGATGATTCCAGCCAAGGTGTCTCGCCCAGGTGTCCAAGACACCTCCGAGCGGCCGAAGGTCAAACGTTCCCGAAAGCGTGATGGATGTAGGGGATTCCTTCATGATCATGTGATGGATGCAATCGACGAAAGAGAGGCCGGCCGAGCATGAGCCCTCTAGATTTTCCTTAAATTTATTTAAATTATAATTTTTATATTTATTTAAGATGCGCTAAAGTCAACTGAAAACGCAGGTTGTTTGGGGTCGTTTTTGCCCTCGCGCGAAGCGGGTTGCGGTGGCGTCGATTTCTTCCTTAGGCTGGTTCCCCTCAAACCGACTCTTCCCGTGCTCAGACTTCGTTTTTCATTCCCTCTCGCCCCGTTGCTTTGCCTGTTGAGCATCGGCTCTGGTCCTGTGACGGCCGAACGGGCGACCAGCAGCCCTGATCCCAACCCGGCTCCGCTTCCGGCTGCCGGGGGCGATTCGGCGGCTTACGAGCGCGCCGCCTCACTGCGCGAGCGTCACGCCGGCAAGGTCTTCCACGACCGGATCGGAGTCCATTGGCTCGAGGAGGGAGCCCGATTCTGGTTCCGGCACGATTTTCCAGACGGGCATCGGTTTCGCCAGGTGCAAACGGCGACCGGTGACGAGGCGGCCCTCTTCGATCACGAAAAACTCGCCCGCGCCCTTTCGGAAAACCAGGGCGAGCCGGTCGATCCCGAGCGCTTGCCGTTCCGGGATCTCAAGTGGAACCCCGGGGAGGCCATGCGCTTCGAGGGATTCGGGGCCCGTTGGAAAGCGACCTTGCCCGGGCTCGTCGTCGAGCGCCTGGAGTCCGTCGACGAGACCGAAGAGTCCCGTCGCGAACGGCGGGGGAATCGCGCGCGACGAGGGAGGGATCGTCGGCAGCGACCCGATCGCGAAGCCTCCTCTTACGAAGCCGTTTCGCCGGATGGCGCCCACGTCGCTTACTTTCGCGGTTTCAACGTGTTCATCCGAAAGGTTGACAGCGGGGAAGAGATCCAGCTGAGCAGCAACGGCTCCGAAGCGGAGGCCTACGGAGCTCCGGTGTTTTGGGCTCCCGATTCGCGCAAACTGGCGGTGTGGAAAACGCGGCGAGGCGAGGAGCGCCTCGTCCATTACGTCGACACCGCGCCCGACGATCAATTGCAACCGAAACACTTCACTCGCAGTTACGCCAAACCGGGCGATCACATCGACACGCGGTCGCCTCACATTTTCACGGCAAACTGGAGCAGCAAGCACACGGGGCCCGATCTCTCGCTCATGCCGAATCCCTTCGTCACCCGTCAGCTCGAATGGGACGCCGACGGCCGGGCCGTGCGGTTCGAGTACATCGAGCGCGGTTTTGGCGTGCATCGCGTGCTCGAACTCGATTCGGACACGGGTCGGACCCGGACCCTCATCGACGAGACCAGCGAGACCTTCGTGGACGCCTTCCACAAGGGCTTTCGTCGCGACCTGAAAGACACGGGTGAGATTCTATGGACCTCGGAGCGGGACGGATGGAATCACCTTTATCTCTTCGACGCACGCAGCGGCCTGTTGAAGCGTCAACTTACCCAGGGGCAGTGGGTCGTCCGCGGCGTGGAACACGTCGATGAGGAACGGCGAGAGGTGATTTTCCGGGCCTCCGGATACTACTCTGGCCAGGACCCCTACTTCATTCACTTCTTTCGGGTGTCGATCGACGGTGGCAAGGTGATCCCCCTGACCGAAGCCAACGGCCATCACTCGGCCCAGTGGGCGCCCGATCGAGAGCATTTCGTCGCCACCTGGTCGCGGGTCGATCGGAAGCAGGTCCACGAATTGCGTTCCGCTCGCGATGGCTGCTTGGTCGCTTCGTTAGGAGAAGCGGATATCTCCCGGCTCGCCGAAGCAGGCTGGAGAGCACCCGAGGTTTTTGTCAGCAAGGATCGCGACGGGGGCTATGACTTGTGGGGAATCATCGTCCGGCCCAGTGACTTTGACCCAGGTCGAAGCTACCCGGTGATCGAACAGATCTATGCGGGCCCTCACAGTGCCTTCGTCCCCAAAGCTTTTCGCGCCTTCCATCGCCTGCAAGAGATGGCCGAGCTGGGCTTCATCGTGGTCAAGCTCGACGCCAAGGGAACCTCTCATCGCAGCCGCGATTTCCATCATTTTTGCCACAAGAACCTGGGCGACAGCGGCTTCCCCGACCGGATCGCCTGGATGAAGGCTGCGGCTGCCGAGCATCCCCAGATGGACCTCTCGCGAGTGGGCATCTACGGCGGATCCGCCGGCGGACAGAGCGCCCTTCGCGCTCTGCTAGCCCACGGAGACTTTTACAAGGCCGCCGCGGCCGATTGTGGTTGCCACGACAATCGGATGGACAAGATCTGGTGGAACGAACTCTGGATGGACTGGCCGGTGGGGCCGCACTACGCCGAGCAGTCAAACGTCACCAACGCGCACCGTCTCCAGGGGCACCTGCTTCTCACGGTTGGCGAGCTGGATACCAACGTCGATCCCGCCTCCACCATGCAGGTTGTCGATGCCCTGATCAAGGCGGACAAGGACTTCGAAATGCTCGTGTTTCCGGGAGCCAATCACGGAGTGGGGGAGTCTCCCTACGCTTCGCGGAAACGAAAAGACTTTTTCGTCAGACACCTCCTGGGGGTCGAGCCACGCCATGCTCGGGCGACCAACACGGGCGTCACTTCTCCTTGACGATCACCCGGTCGCCGACCCGCGATTCAGCAAAGAAAAACTTGGCCGCTTTTTCCGGCAAGCGCACACATCCGTGCGAGGCGGGATATCCGGGCAGCGAACCCTGATGAAGACCCATCGCCGTGCAGCTGAACCGTTGGAAGTAGGGCATCTCGGCATCGTCATAGAGATTCGAATGGTGAAGTTTGACCTTCTCCGTGATGACGTAGTGCCCGGACTCGGTGGGATGCGATTTCCGTCCCGAAGAGATCTTGGCCGTCATCAGGGCCTTGCCGCGATTCAGGTAGGTGACTTCTTGCCGTTTGAGATTGATGACGAATAGGCGCTCCTGTTCGTCATCTTCGTAGGGCACGCCCAGGAGAATCTGTTGCATCCGGACGTTCTCGCGTTTGGCGGCCAGCTGAACGAGATAAACCTTTCTCGGAGCCGTGGTCGCATGTCGTCTCGCGCCATGAGCGATGAGCTGGAGGACCACGCCTTCCTGATCCAGACAGACCGCGCACATGAGCGGCGTGATGTCGTGAGCATTCTTCAGGTAAAAGTTGAGCAGGGGACTATCGACCAATTTGAGAAACGGGTTTGAAACCGGGTGACGGAGATGCTCGTCGGGCGGCGGTGCCCGTTCGTGATTGATGATGGTCAGGGTCATCCGTTGATCGCCCAGGGCAATCGAGAGCGGCACGGCCGAGGCTGTCTCAAAACCCGGGTTTTCGTGTGACGGCCGGACGAGTGCAATATGATTGCTCTACTCCGTGGAGTTTTTCGAAAAAGTCGTTGGCGCCGCCGCGAGCGTGGGTATTGGTTTCGGTGTGACTCACATTGACGCTGATTTCGATCAACTTCACATCTTACCTCCCAGCATCGAGGACTGGGTCGGCCCGACTCACCCGACGCGATTCATTCGTTGCTTTGTCGAATCCCTCGATTTGATGGATCTCGGCATTGAAGTGCGGGACTTCGGGACCGCTGGCCGTCCACCCTTCGCCCCGGCCCTGCTTCTGCGACTCTGGCTCTACGGCTATTTCAAGAAGATCCGCAGCTCGCGTAAGTTGGAGGAGGCATGCCGAAACGACTTGGGCTTTATCTGGCTATGCGGCAATCAGGTGCCCGACCACAACACGCTCTGGCGGTTTTGGAGTCAACATCAGAAAGCTATTCGCAACCTGTTCAAGCAAAGCGTGACGACAAGCTGCGAGATGGGGCTCGTAGGGCTGACCTTACAAGCAGTCGACGGAACAAAGATTCAGGCGGCCGCTCATGCTGGGAAGAAGTACGACAAGGAGGACCTGGCCAAGCGAATTGAGCGGCTTGACGAACAAATCAAGGTTTTGGAGGAGGAGATCGAGTGCTCCCAGGCCGGTGATGAGCAACCCTCCGCAGAGTTGCCAAAGGAACTTGAGAAGAAAGAGGTGCTTAAGAAAGCCATGCAAGAGGCGATCGAGACGCTCGACACCAACCCGACCGTAAAGCATATTCACCCGCTTGAACCTGAAGCGCGACGTGTGAAAGCCAACACAGGGGGAAAGCCCTTTGGATATAACGCCCAGGCCGTCGTTGATTCGGAGAATCAAATTGTGGTGGCCGCCGATGCTGTCAATGAGGCCACCGATTTGCGGCAACTAACGCCGATGTTGGATCAGGCTGCTGAGAACCTGGCCACTTATCAGCAAGAGCAAGAGAATGATGGCAAGCCGGCCAGCCAACCGGTTTCTCTCGGTGACGCCGGCTACCCGAGCGCTGAACAAATCGGCCTGGCAGAAGAGGCCGGCCATGAGGTGGTGATGCCTCTGCCTCCGCAATCAGTCAACAAGAAGGACGAAGAGTATCACGCATCGAACTTCGTCTATGACGCTGAGGCCGACGTGGTGACATGTCCCCAAGGCCCAATGCCTTTAGGGAAAGCTAACAATCTCCAGCAGGAACTCGCCCTCACGAGAGTCGTTTTCTGTTAGCCTAGGCCAACTCGTCACCGGTTGGCGGACTTTGCGCGGGCAACTCCTTTGTCGTCTTTTCGGTATTGCCTCCCGAACGATCAATTCTCTGACTCGCGCTACCATCTCCTGTTTTGTCTCTTCGGTCAGCAGTCCCTCGGACACTTCGAACACTGCCCATAGTGAATTCATTTTGTCGAGCGTCTTCAGGAAACTGATGCTCAACGGCTGGATGTTGCCGCTTTTCGCGGCTTCGCATCGCTCCTGCGCGATGATCGAGCAGGCCATGAGCAATGCCGCCACCTCCTGGGCCGCTGTTTCTGGCGTATGGCTATGAAGAACGTCATTCCCGCGCATGTGGAGCTTGAGTTCCTTGTAGAATATCTCGTGTTCCCAGCGCAGGGCATAGAGCTCCAGCAATTCCTGCGCCGGATACTCCTGCTCATCAATAAGCGTCGTCCATAGCCTCACCTCGCTCCACTGTCGTGCCCCCGGTTTCCTGATCCGGCCTCGAATCTCACGGATACGGATCTCCCCTTGATTCTCCCGCGGCCCATCAGCCTTCTTTCTGGGCACCCTGATGCTGACCAGCGCGCTTCCATCGGAGAGCCTTTCAGTCTTATGGCTCTTGTTGCTGCCGCGTGCCTTCACCAACAATTCACTATGTGCCGCCCGACATGATTTCACGAGTTCGTCGAGATACTTCCCGCAACCGTAAAGCCGGTCGACAATCAGCAGACTCCTCTTCGGCAGACTCCCGAGAAGTTCTTTGGCCAGGGTCCATTCGCCTTCTCCTTTCAGGCCGACCGTCGCCGCCTACGGGTTGTGGATGCCAAGTTCCACGAGCGCGCACATCTCTATTTTCGCAAAGGCGGCGGTCATTCTCCTGGAGGCCGCCTTGCTCATGGCAGCCAGAACCTGCGGCGTGTTCGTGACGCTCCATTTCGAGCCATCGATCCCGCACAGGCGCAGCCCCTTGTAGAAACATCCCTTGTGTACGCGTCCATCGGCGAGGGGCTTTAACACCTGCTTCATGAGCCAAGCGAATGGCTCAAGCCCCATCCTCTGGCGCCGTTCCGAGAGCGAACTATCCTTGATCACCACCTCGAACAACTGGAACACATGGGCCGAGAAATGGCCAGCATCACTGATCACGTGATAGACCAGGGAGGCGAGAAGATCCCAGGCCGGCAGCTTGGGGTTGGGGCCGCGGCCTGGGTTCTGCAAGCGTTCGAAGCGATCGCGAACGAATCCGAAAAGATGTTCGAACTGACCAAGGAAACCGCTAACTTGATTGGGATGGGAGTGAGGCATCCACCCCAATTATAACTATTATGGTAAAATGCAACATTTATCTAAAATATTTTGGATCTTTCCCTAAAGGCATTGCCCCAAGGCCAATCGCTCCCCTTCAGGCGTGAACGAGTCAAAGAAGGTGTTCCGGTGAGTGTCTATCGCGGCGCTCCGTCGACCTGCAAGAATTGCCCCGCCTTTGGAACATGCACGAAGGATCGCCACGGGCGGACCATCGACATCAGCCCCTGGAATGCGTCGGTGGAGAGGCACAAAGAGAAGATGAACAAGGAAGAAAACAAGGAGCTTCTCAAGCAACGGGCAGGAATCGTGGAGCCGGTATTCGGCCAGGTCAAAAAGAACGGAGAGTTCTGGCGCTGGACATTCAAGGGATTGGAGAAAGTGAGGACGCAGTGGATGATGCTCTGTACGAGTTGGAACTTGAAAGTGATGTATCGGCACTGGATGGCCGCCTAGAACGCGCCAATCGACGGAACAGGAAAGCAAGCCGAAGCGGCCTGAAGTCGCGCTGGAGCCGAGGTAGCCGAGGTAGCCGAGGTAGATGCGCTATTCGCGCCCTACCGCGTCGCGATAGACGAAGCTCGGTCGAGAGGGCACCGCGGAATTCCGCCGGAATGTGAGATCAACCATCATCGAAACTAAAATTCTCATATTTTGTGAGGCGGTCCTGGGCCATTTTGAGACGGCCTCAACCGCCTGCCCCTCCAGGCCAGGGAGAGAGGCGTCGGCGCCATGATTGAGAAAATGTTGAACGAGGTCGGGTCGGCTTTCCTTGATGACTCGATTGAGGGCGGTTTCGCCATCCTCCCGCGACTCATTGACATCGGCACCTTTCTCTACCAGCCTCCGCGCGAGTTCGAAATCGCTTCGATTCAAGGCCACCCACAGGTTCCCTTTGACTTTGTCTATCCGGCTCAAGAGGTGCTCGCTGATGGCCTCGAGCTTTTTCTCCAGCGCTTTCTCCAAAGGGCGTTTGCCGTCCGGGCCCGGTCGTTGGGCTTCTGCGCCGGCATCGATCAGCAGCCCGATGAGCGGCACCGCGGCGGCTTCGTCGTAGCCGCAGGCACGGAGATGATCGATGAGGAAAGCGAGCAGATCCGTGTCCGAAGGAGTCGTCCCGTTGGGGTCGGATCCCGCCGCGAGAAGCAGGCGCGCCACTCGCGTCTGACTCGAGCGCAAGGCCAGGTAGAGGGGCGTGGTGCCGGTCGCGTTTGGCAGATTGGGATCGGCTCCGTGTTCCAGGAGGAGGCGCACCGTCTCCTCTCGTTCGGTGCGGATCGCCTCGATCAAGGCGGGCTGATCGACCTCAAAGCGAACGTTGGGATCGGATCCGCGCCGGAGTAGCCGGCCAACAAAGTCGTAGTGATTGCCTTGAAGAGCGATTTGCAGGGGAGTCAGTCTTGCGCCGTTCTTCCGGTTGAGCGGGGCATCCAGCGCGAGAAGCGCGCCAGCTGCAGTCCATTTTTCCTGATCCACCGCCACGTGGAGGGGCGTGTTCTTTTCGTCATCGACGAGATCGGGCGAGAAGCCAGCCTCCGCCAGGAGAGCGATCGAGGCGGCGTCGTCCCGCTCGACGGCCAAGAACATCGAGGCCGGCTCAGCCGGCAGGCCGCGCTGTTGCAAGGCCCGGCGAGCCACGTTCACATCGTCGAAGTAGCCGACCCAGTGAAGGATTCCCACTCCGAGACCCGCGAACAGGCTCAGCAGGAAAAGAACCAAGAGGGACCACTTCATCCGATCGAGAACCAGCCGGCTCAGATTCCACAGTGAAAGCCCGAATGGCCGGAGTCGCAAGTCGGGTCGTCGTGCGATTCTGCCAACGTTCGAGACAGATAATCAAGAAAACTTGACTATTAACAGTTATTATATTCATTCGACGCCCTCGACCCCGCCAACGCCCCGTAAGCGGAGCTTGTGAAATTTTTCACAAATTCGCCTTGCTGGAAAATTCGCGTCTGGCAATAGTGGGCCACACGGGCGCATCTCGGCTCCTTCTGAGCGGATAATCGGCCCTGTCCGCCGCCAATTTCTGACCCAAAGAGAGCCACTGTGAGCGATTCGAAAGACGTGGAGATGGTGAATGTCCAAATCAATGGGACCTGGAGGCAGTTCCCCAAGGGCACGCGCATGATTGAAGCCTGTCACCAGGCGGGGGTCGAAGTTCCTCACTACTGCTACCACCCCAAATTGAGTTCTCCCGGAAACTGCCGGATGTGTCTGGTGGAGATGGGGATGCCCCCGCGGCTTGCCCCGGGCCAGGAAGCGGAGCGGGACGAGCAGGGTCACACCAAGATCCAGTGGATTCCACGTCCGGCCATCGCCTGCGCCAACACCATCGCCGAGGGGATGGGCATTCGGACGGAGGGGCCATTGGTGGACGAATGCCGCCGGGGCGTGATGGAGTTCTTGTTGATCAATCACCCGCTGGACTGCCCAATTTGCGATCAGGCGGGAGAGTGCCGCCTTCAGGAATTCAGTGTCGAGCATGGCAACGGCGTCTCGCGTTTCCTTGAGAGCAAGGTCAAGAAGCCGAAAAACGTTGATATCGGACCCAGGATCCGGCTGGACGATGAGCGATGCATCATGTGCTCCCGGTGCATTCGTTTTTGTCAGGAAATCGCCGATGATGACGTCCTCGGGTTCACCGATCGCGGCAGCCACACGGTGCTCACGACCCATCCCGGGAAGGAACTGGCCAACAATTACAGCCTCAACACGGCGGACATTTGTCCGGTCGGCGCGCTCACCTCGAACGACTTTCGCTTTCAGATGCGCGTCTGGTTTCTCAAGGAGACCAAGAGCATCTGCACCTCTTGCGGCCGCGGCTGCAACACGACGATCGGCAGCCGCGAGAACACCGTCCACCGCCAAACACCGCGGGAAAACGGCGAGGTCAATTCGACCTGGATGTGCGATTACGGCCGGCTCAACTTCCACTACCTCTCGAGCGAGGCGCGCCTGCACGATCCCATGATCCAGAACGATCAGGGTCAACACCGCATCGCTTCCTGGTCCGAGGCCCATCAGCTCGCTGCCGCTTCGCTCAAGGCGGTGGAGCCGTCCCAGATCGCCCTCATTGCCTCGGCCCGGATGACCAACGAGGAGCTCTTCATGGTGCGGCGACTGTCCCGAGCGCTAGCGCTGGAGGTGGATCAAATCGACGTGGTGCCCCGCAGCCAGGAAGGGGACGACCTCCTGGTGAGCAAGGACGGGAATCCCAATAGCCGGGGAGCGCAGCTCACCCTCGGGCTCGATAAGCCCGGCAGTCGGTTGGAAGCCATTCGCCAGGGGATCGCTCGCGGCGAAATCCGCGCCGTGTTGGCCTTCGATGAAAACCTTCTCAAGGCTGGTTTCGACGCCGAGTCCCTCGAGAAACTGGATTTCTTGCTCCACACCCATCTGTTGGCCAACCCCACGGCCGATCACGCACGGGTCGTCTATCCTTCCGCGGGTTTCGCCGAAAAGCGAGGATCGATGATCAACGTCAGCGGGCGCTTGCAGCGTCTCAACCAGGCAGCGCAACCGCCTGGGCAGGTGATGGATACCTGGGAAGTTCTTCGCGATCTCATCCAGGCCGTCAGCGGCGCCAACGGCCTCTACTTCATCGAAGAGGTTTTCAAACTCATGGCCGCTGACATTCCGGCTTTCTCGGAGCTGAGCCTAACGAAAATAGGCGATCAAGGCGTAGAGGTTCTGGAGGGCGGAGAGACGGTCCCCCTCTTGGAAAAGGAACGGGAGCGGGTCGCCAAAGGCGTCATTGTCGGCTAACCGGGACGCTGTGGAATGATGACTGACCTTCTTCTCGAGGCCACGATCAAAATCGTCGGGCTCGTTTTTCTCATCATCCTGCCCATGGTAGCCTACTCGGTCTACGCCGAACGCCGCTTCAGCGCCGTGCTGCAAGATCGAGTGGGACCGAATCGGGTCGGCATCCCATTCACCAAGATCAGCCTGGCCGGCCTGGGGCAGCCCATGGCGGATGGCTTGAAGTTCATTCTCAAAGAGGACTTCACGCCGGCTCACGTCCGCAAGACCTTCTACTGGCTGGCCCCGGCCCTCACCATGGTGCCGGCCCTTCTGACCTGCGCCGTCTTGCCCTTTGGCGGCTATCTCAAGCTGCCCTTCGTCGACGAGCCTTATCAGTTGGTCATCGCCGACCTCGACGTGGGGATTCTCTTCGTCTTCGCCATCGCCTCGCTCGGCGTCTATGGCATCGTGCTGGCTGGATGGGCTTCCAATTCGAAGTACCCCTTCCTCGGCGGCGTGCGATCCAGTTCCCAGATGATCTCCTACGAGATTTCCCTCGGACTCTCGGTGATCCCGATTCTGATGATCTATGGCGATCTCAATCTCGGCAACATCGTGCAGGAACAGCACCGCAATGGTTGGGCCCTTCTCCCGATCACGCTCGATGGCTTCATGCCGGTGATCAGCCTGCGCGACATCCTCTTGCTGATCCCGGTATTCATCTCTTTTGTGATCTTCGTGACCTCGCTCTTCGCGGAGACCAATCGCCTGCCCTTTGATTTGCCGGAGTGTGAGACCGAGCTGGTGGCTGGTTATCATACCGAATACAGCTCGATGAAGTTCGCTCTCTTTTTCCTGGGAGAGTATGCGGCGATGATCATCGGGTCCGGCTTCGCGGTCACGCTTTTCCTCGGCGGCTGGGCGCTGCCCTTTGGCTGGGGTGGCGACGGCAGCGAATCGCTTTTCTGGGGCCTGGTGAATGTCGGCACTTTTTTCGCCAAAGTCATTGGCTTCATTCTCTTCTTCATCTGGGTCCGCTGGACCCTTCCGCGTTTCCGCTACGACCAGCTGATGCGCCTTGGATGGGTCTTCTTTTTTGAAATCGCCCTCTTCAATATTTTCCTCACCGCGGGCATTTTGATCATGTTCCCTCAAGGCTGACCTGCATTACCACTCAAGACACCACATCACGTTTCTCTCCATTTCTCAATCTTCTGATCCTCCCGGAACCGCACTGCCTATGGCCATCGTCGTCCAAAGACCCAAGCTGAACATCTTCGAAAAGATGTACCTGCCCGCAATCTGCAAGGGCCTCGTGATCACGCTTCGCCATGCCATCAAGATTGTCACCGGCAAAAAGAAAGTCACGATGCAGTACCCGGAGGAAAAGTGGGACAGCCAGCTTCCCGAGTACTATCGCGGAGCCCCCGCCCTGGTGACGGACGAACTTGGCAGAGAGCGTTGCGTAGCCTGCCAATTGTGCGAATTCATTTGCCCGCCGCGGGCCATCACCATCATCCCGAAAGAGATTCCCAAAGAAGATCGATGGAGCAAGGTGGAGAAGCGGCCCAAGGAGTTCGATATCGACATGATCCGTTGCATTTACTGCGGGATGTGTGAGGAAGTCTGTCCCGAGCAGGCGATTTACTTGCGAAAGGATTACGCCATCACGGGCTACACCCGCGAGGAGATGATCCACGACAAGGACAGGCTCTACGAGATCGGCGGCGTGCGCGAGGGTCTGGTCAATAAATGGAACGAGTTGAAGTAGCTGATTAGTCATCCGGCCGGCATGGAACCACTTTTTTACATCTTCTCGGCGATCATGATCCTCTTCGGACTGGGGGTCGTGGTGAGCCGCAATCCCGTCACGGGCGCGCTTTGCCTGGTGGCCTCTTTTCTTGGGCTGGCCGCGCTTTTCATCCAATTGGACGCTTTTTTTATCGGGATCATCCA
Source organism: Verrucomicrobiales bacterium (assembly GCA_965204485.1). GTDB lineage: Bacteria > Verrucomicrobiota > Verrucomicrobiia > Verrucomicrobiales > DEV007 > JAACDM01. The sequence continues at coordinate 6,261 of CBDBEZ010000013.1, read as the reverse complement.
GATCCTGGTCTACGCCGGTGCGGTGATGGTTCTCTTCTTGTTCATCATCATGTTGCTCGATCTCAAGGCGGAGGAGCATCGGCCGATGAATTACATGGCCTTTGGCGGCGGTCTCATCCTCTCGGTGGTCTTCGTCCTGCAACTTTCCGTGGTCCTCTCGGGGTTCAAGGAAGGTCAGCTGGGCTTTCCCTTGCAACAGCACGAGCGCATGGTGGAGGCAAACCCGGACGGCCTTCCGGAGGCGGCGCAGGAGCGTCTGCGGAAGGACAAGTTGCCGGACGTCCACCTCGTGGGACGGACCATTTTCACCCGTTACAATTTTCCCTTGCAGGTGGTGGCGGTGCTCCTGCTGGTCTCGACGGTCGGCGTGGTCCTGCTCAGCAAACGCAAACTGACATAGTTCGGCATGGTCACGCTCAATCACTATCTTTTTGTCAGTGGACTGCTTTTTGCTCTCGGTTTTACCGGAGTTATGCTCCGGCGAAGCTTGATCGTCATCTTCATGAGTCTGGAGATGATGCTCAGTGCGGCTAACCTCTCCCTGGTCGCCTTCTCCCGGTTCAATCTCGTGGATGGTTTGCCCAATTACAACGGTCAGGCCCTCGTCTTCTTTATCATCACCGTCGCCGCCGCGGAAGTGGCCGTGGGCCTGGCGATCATCGTGGCCCTCTTTCGAACCCGCCGTACGACCAGCGTCGACGACCTCACCAGCATGAAGTACTGACCCAAGGGGCGCGATCGCTCGCCTGCCCGCCCTATTGCGCGAAACGAAAGCATCGAACCACTCTTTCTCTCTTTTCTCCGTCTATGCCTTGAGGGAGCCCCCCCCTGATCCGGTCCGCCTGCCATCGAACCACTCTTTCTCTCTTTTCTCCGTCTATGCCTTGGCTTCTCCTCATCCTCCCGCTCGCGGCCGCGGTCGTCACCGCCCTCTTCACGCGAAAACACGGGAATGTCAGCGCCATGATTTCCGTGGGATCCGCGGTGGCCACCCTGGTCATCAGCGGCCTGCTTCACCTCAAGGCCGAGGAGAGTCACCCGTCCTTTGTGTGGGCCACCGCGGGTGACTTTCAGCTCAGCATTGGACTCACGTTCGACGCCCTCAGCCGCGGGATGATGCTCATCGTGACCGGGGTGGGCGCTCTGGTGCACATTTTCTCGCTCGGCTACATGGCCAAGGACGAGAGCAAGGGTCGCTACTTCTCCTGTCTTTCGCTCTTCATGTTCTCCATGACGGGCATCGTTCTGGCGGACAACTTCGCCATGATGTTCATCTTTTGGGAATTGGTCGGGGTCAGTTCCTACCTCTTGATTGGACACTGGTACACAAAGGACGCTCCCGTGGAGGCGGCCAAGAAGGCTTTTCTGACCAACCGGATCGGCGACTTCGGTTTCATGATCGGCATCCTCATGCTCTGGGGGATGACCGGTTCTATCTTCTTCGCCAAAATGGAAGGCACGGCGGGTGCGGCGGCTTCCGCTCACGAGAAAATGTTTGGCATCGCCGTCCTCTGCCTTTTCTGCGGTGCGGTCGGCAAGTCGGCCCAAATGCCGCTGCACGTCTGGCTACCGGATGCCATGGAGGGTCCGACGCCCGTCTCGGCACTCATCCACGCCGCCACCATGGTGGCGGCCGGAGTCTACATGCTGGCGCGCGTGTCCTTTTTAGTCAGCCTGACCGAGGCCGCTCAGGTCATTGCCTGGGTCGGCGGCATCACCTCGCTCTTCGCCGCCGTGGTGGCCACGCGGCAGGACGACATCAAGAAGATCCTCGCTTATTCCACCCTCTCCCAGCTGGGTTACATGGTGATGGCCGCCGGGCTGCTGGCCTCAAACGCGGCAATGTTTCACCTTTACACCCACGCGGCCTTCAAGGCCCTGCTTTTCCTCGGCGCCGGGGCGGTCATCTACGCCTGCCACCACCAGCAGGACATCTGGAAAATGGGCGGCCTGGCCAAGAAAATGCCTCTGACGTTCATCACTTTCGCCATCGGGACCGCCGCCCTGGCGGCACTGCCTTACGTGACCAGCGGTTTCTATAGCAAGGAGCAAATCCTCGCCGCCGCCTATGAGAAAAACAGCTCGCTCTTCGTCATCGCCGGCATCGTGGCTTTCCTCACACCGTTCTACATGATGCGGCTCTTCACCGTGGTCTTCACCGGTACACCCCGATCAGACGACGCCGAGAAGGCCAGCGAAGTGCCACCGGTCATGAGCCTTCCGCTGATCGTACTCGCCGGCCTTTCGATCGTCGCCGGCTTCCCGCTCCTCGGCAAGTTTGTCCTCGGCGAACACTACGTGCACGAGCACGTGCCCATGGCCGTCCTCTTGACCTCGGTCGGCACCATGATCGTCGGCGCCGCGCTGGGCTTCTTCCTCTACCGGGGACGAACCGAGGACATGGGCACTCTCGGCTTTGTCCGGGACAAGTTCTATCTCGACGAACTTTACATCGGCCTCGTCTGGGTCTTTCAGGACGGCGTGGCCTTTCTCATGCGCTTGATCGATACCCACGTGGTCGACGGCGTCGCCAGCCGCGGTGTCGCGAGCACGGCCAACGGGCTCGGAGGGCTTTTTCGCCGCATTCAAGTGGGCAATCTGCAGGCCTACGCTTTCCTCTTCGGCGTCGGCGTCATCCTCATCATCTACCTCCTGGTCTTTGCCTGAACGGAATGCATGTGTTCCCAACTGATTTGATCTCGTTGTGAGTATCCTCGACATCATCATCTTCCTCCCGCTGGTCGGCGCCATAGCCATTGCTCTGGGCGCTCCAGCCCGTCTGACGGCTCAGGCTGCCGCGGCGTTCAATCTTCTTCTTGGTCTGGTCGCCTGGGGCCTTTTCAATCCGGGTCAGGAGGGTTTTCAGTTGGCCGCCTCCCGGCCGATGGTGAGCGTTCCCGAGATCAGTTACGCCGTGGGAATCGACGGCTTGAGCCTGGTCATGCTCCTGCTCAGTGTCATTGTCAGTTTCTGCGCCATGTGGATGGCGCCCAAAGTCGACAACCGGGAACGGCTTTATTTCATCTCGCTCCTGCTCATTTCGGCCGGTGCCCTCGGTGCCTTCTGCTCGATCGACGTCTTCTTCTTTTACGCCTTTCATGAACTGGCACTGATCCCGACCTTTCTCATGATCGGGATCTGGGGAAGCGGTGAGAACCGAGTCGGCACCGCGTGGAAAATCACCCTCTACCTCGCCGTGGGCAGCATCATCCTGCTCGCAGGCCTGATCGCCCTTCAAACCCAGCTGTCCGACGGTGGTCTGACCTTCGATTTCCAGACGCTGGCGGACCGGGCGACAGGGGGCGCTGGCATCAGTGAATCGGCCCAGGGCTGGATCTTTCTCACCTTGCTCATCGGCTTCGGAATCCTGGTTTCGCTCTTTCCCTTCCACGCCTGGGCGGCCCCTGCCTATGCGGCCGCCCCAGCGCCGACGAGCATGCTGCATGCGGGCGTCCTGAAGAAATTTGGTCTCTACGGCCTGCTGCGCTTCACGCCGATGGTCCCGGAGGGCCTGGAGGTCTGGCGCGACCTTTTGCTGGTCCTCCTGCTGGGAAATATCCTCTTCGTCGGTCTGGTGACCATTGCTCAGAAGCACCTCGATTCTTTGCTAGGTAATTCGAGCGTGATGCACATGGGTTACGTCTTTCTGGGACTGGCCAGCTGGAACACCGCTTCTGGCGAGCCGATTGGCTGGACCGGCGCCGTACTCCTGATGTTCGGCCACGGGATCTCCATCGCCTTGCTCTTTGGTCTCAGCGGTCAATTGCGCGAGCGTGCCGGCACACTGGAGCTGGATCGACTCGGTGGCTTCGGCAAACAGATCCCGATCTGCTCGTTTCTCTTCGGCATCGCCGCCTTCGCCTCGATCGGCCTTCCGGGTTTCGCCAATTTCAGCGGAGAAGTCCTCGTCTTCTTCGGCGGTTTTCAGGGATACGTCGGAGAAGCTTTTAATCATCTCCAGTGGGCCACCCTGCTCGCGCTCTGGGGCGTGGTGATTTCCGCCGTCTACATGCTCCGAGCCTATCGCTCGGTCTTTCTGGGCGACGCCTCGCACAGCGCCGCTCATGATCTCGGGGCAGGGGACGACGTCGCCTGGAGTCAGCGAGTGCCCTGCGCCTTGCTCGCGCTCTCACTTCTCGTCGTCGGCTTCTATCCCCGCCTCTTCAGCGATCTCCTCACGTTTTAAGCAATCGTCATGCCAGCCTATTATCTCGAAGCCGCCGTTGTCGTCCTAGGTATCGTTTTGATGCTGATGGAGGCCTTCGTGGCCAAGGCGGATCGCTCTTTCGTGGCCAAGCTGGGCATCCTCGGCTTGCTAGCCGTCTTCGTTAGCCTGTTCTTCGTTCGGGGACCCGGGGAAGGGGACTCGGCTCCCATTTGGAGTTTTTACGCGGTTGATGTGACCGCCCTCTTCTACAAGGGCTTTGCCCTGGTCACGACGATCATCGTCCTCTTGATGAGCTTGGATTATCGCGGCGTCTTGCAACATTACATGGGCGACGAGCAGGAGAATCCCCAGGCGGGGCAGGGTGAGTTTTTCTACCTGCCACTCTTCACCTGTGCCGGTCTCATGTGGATGGCCTCCGCCAAGGACCTGGTCAGCATCTTTGTGGCTCTGGAGCTGGTCACCATCTCGTTTTATGTGCTGGTGGCTTTCCTGCGCAGAAACGTCGGCTCGCTGGAGGCCGGCGTGAAATACCTCATCCTGGGTGCGCTCTCGACCGGCTTTTTCGTCTACGGGTTGACCTGGCTCTTTGGTCTTAGCGGAGAAACCGAGCTGGTCAAGATCACCGCTCAGTTAGGCGATCCGGAATCCGCCATGAATCAGTATCCCAAGGCGCTGCTCTTCGCGCTGGCCCTGATCCTGGTGGGACTCGGGTTCAAGGTGGTGGCGGTCCCATTTCAGATCTGGGTGCCCGATGTGTATCAAGGCGCTCCGACTCCGGTCACGGCCTTTCTATCCGTGGGGTCCAAGGCCGCCGGATTTGTGGTGGGTTATCGAATTCTGGAGTCATTCATCACCGCAAACACGGCACCCCAGCTCGTGACCCTGATCCTGGCCATCTCCGGCGCCACCATCTTGCTCGGGAATCTGGCCGCCATGCAACAGACGAATTTCAAACGCATGCTCGCCTACTCGAGCGTCTCTCACGCTGGCTTTCTCCTTCTCGCTCTGGGCTGCGCGCGCACGGCGAGCGACGATGTCGCCGTGCAAGGGGTAATGGCGCTCTACCTCGGTGGTTACCTGGCAATGACGCTACTGGCCTTCCATGCCATGTCGCTGGTCCGGGATCAGTTGGGCGGGGAGGACATCGATACCTACAAGGGCCTGGCTCAGCGCTCGCCCTTTCTGGCGTTTGCCCTGCTCATCGCCATGGTTTCTCTGGCGGGCGTCCCGTTCACCGCTGGGTTCTTCGGCAAGTTTTATGTCTTCCTCTTGGCCTTGCAGAGTCGCTACTACGTGATCATCGCCCTCGCCGTCATCGGGGTGGGCGCCGGATTCTATTTCTACCTCAAGGTGGTGCGCGCGATGTACTGGGACGAAGCCGAGGACGACCGCAAAGTCTCGGTGTCCATGCTTTCCAAGACCACCATGGCTCTGTTGACCGCGGTCATTCTGGTTCTGGGCGTATATCCCGCCCCCATCCTCGACTTGTTCGGTTCTTCCTGACAAACATCAGGAAGCACGGGCGGCACGGATCACACGGAGATGAATCGAACGATCACTTGTTTGGGAATCCTTGTGAACCCGGGAAATCCGTGGTCTCAATCGCTCCGCTCCGCCAGCGGCCAGGCGTTCTTGAGAATCTCACACATGGGCCCCACAGCAGGCAAATACGATAGACATCGCTGGCCGGAGGCGGGTCAGTCGAGGCCAATTCCTGTCAATCTGCCAGGTTGAACAGGACATAGAGAATCCCGATCGAGACCAGTAGAAGGAATCCGTGGCGCACCGGACGTTTCCGGAAACGGTCGCGGAGGCGAACCGCGACGATCAGACCACCGCCTCGAACGATAGCAAGGAGAGGCAGCGCAAGGACCGTGGCCACGGGAAGAATGGCAATCAGCAACTCACGATCTACGGGGGCGGCCATGATGGCTGGACGATCGACGCGATCCGGAGAGCTTGGAAGAAGAATGCGACCGAGCGTCGGTTTCACAGGCAAGCTCATCGAGTTCCATTTTTTACACGAGCCGTCCTGTGACCATGACGGCATCCAGGCGCAGCCGGTGTGCAGACCATTAAAAGCCATGAAGTCT
>CBDBEZ010000012.1:0-10627 GCA_965204485.1 Verrucomicrobiales bacterium | reverse complement strand
GCGACGTGCCGCCAACGAAGCTTTCCTTTTGGCCAGTATCCTCACCCACAATCTCACACGCGAAATGCAGATGCGATCTGCGGAGCGGTCACGCAAATCGTCCCCCAAAAGGGCTGCGGAGTGGATCTTTGAAGGACTCGGCACGATTCGCCGCAAAATCATCCAGCGCGCCGGACGTCTGACTCGCCCTCAAGGTCGACTCACATTGACACTCGGAGGCAATCAGGCCGTCGAAGAAGAAATCGCCTACTACATGATGGCCTGACTGGCCATTTTATGAAACGCTGGGGTTCCCTCTCCAATTTGACGTGCCGGACATCCTTCAAGAGCGGCGACATCGCCACCACGGCGATCGACGCCAGGATGCCCACGGCCCCGCAAGTCGCCAGCAATTCGATCGCGGTGAACCCTCGCAGAGTCACACGATCCACGTTGGAGATACTTAAGCCATCGGTATTTATTATGATATTTATAAATATTGTGAAAAACGCAATTCAAAGATTCCATTTTGCGCACTTTCTTTGGAGCCCTTTATCGGCCTTTTCTTTTTTTCGCCTCTCATCGATGCGATCACGGCTCGCTCGCGAGAGAATCCGCCCACCGAGCGTCCCGAGGCCGATCCCATCGAGCTCGAACGAGGCCTCGTCCCCCAAACGGACCGGCCCTACCACTGAACCGGGCGCGGCTCGCCTTCGAGTCGAAACCTCTGGTTCTCAGGAGGCGACCGGCGGACCGCCCAGAGAAGTCCCGGGAGGATCAGACTTCATGTCCGTGTCGATGGGCTCCGGTGTTTAGCCAGCGGCTCCCCCAACACAGGGTCCTCGATCGGCTCCGCCTCGACAGCGACACGCTTGGTGCGTTCCTCCCAGAGTCGCCGCGCCACCGCCTGCATGTCGACCGCCTCATCGGTTTCGTCGACGATCTCAAAACCGACCAAGGTCTCGATGAGATCTTCCAGAGTGACGATGCCCTGCAGGGTACCGAACTCATCCACCACGAGGGACAGATGGGCACGTTTTCCCGTCATCCGGGCGAGTAACGCCAGCACGGTGCAGTTCTTCGTCACCGATCGAAGCGGCTGCACGAACTCCTCCAGTCGACGCTCCGTCTCGCCCAGAGCGTGGGCGTGAAGAATCTGGACACGCAACACGAATCCCTTCACATCATCCCGGTTTTCCCCGTAGAGGGGAATGCGGGAGAATGGCTCCTTCCCGTGATTCTCGACGAAGCCGCCGACCGTCTCGCTGGTCGGCACCATGAAGACGACTGGTCGCGGCGTCATGATGGATTCAACGGTGATCGCGCGAAACCGGAGTAAATTGCGCACGATCGCCGCCTCCTGCGCATCCATGTGCCCCTCCTCGGAGGCGATCTCCGCCATGACCTTGAATTCCTCCCGGCTGAAGCTTGTGCCATGCCCGGACGGACCCAGTCTCCCGGTGATCGTTTTGGACAGCCAAACGAAAGGTTTGAGTGCCAGGATCAGCCACTCCACAGAACGGGCCGTCAACGGGGCCAGCGATTTCCAGTAAAGAGCGCCAATGGTCTTGGGGATGATTTCCGACCCGATGAGAATGAGCAGGGTGAAAATCGCCGAAAAAAGCCCCATTTTCCAGCCTCCCGGAAACACGATCGCTACCTGAGTTCCGGCCATGGTGGCCCCGACGGTGTGCGCGATAGTGTTCAGGGTCAGGATCGCCGCCAACGGGCGGTCGATGTCTTGCTTGAGTCGCTGCAAACGCCATCCGGCGGGATTTCCCGTCCGGCTGAGCTGCTCGATGTAAGGCCGTGTCACCGAAAGCAGCACCGCTTCGCCAATCGAGCAGAGAAAGGAGAAAAACAGCGAGATCAGGACGAACAGCGAGATCAGGACGAACAGCACCAGGAGCGTCCAGGCGTTGACCTCAGCGGCAAGCAAAATCATCGTGGCGCACCCTTCGCGGAATCCGCAGCCGTGGCAATGCCAAAATGGCGAGCCCTCCCTCCGTCCACTCCCGATTCCATCTTGCAATCCCCTCCACATGGGGATGGTGATGGTCCCCCTCTACCATGAACTCCACTGGCCCGTGTTTCTTCGAAAAGCTCCCTGGGATCAGCTGAACGAGGCGCAATCCCGAGCGGTGCGTCAAACGGACGGACCCGTCCTCATTCTCGCCGGCGCCGGGACGGGAAAGACCCGCGTGATCACCACGCGGATCGCCTACCTGGTCCATCGCGGCGCCGATCCCAGCGGTCTTCTCGCCGTCACCTTTACCAACAAGGCAGCCAATGAAATGCGGGAGCGGGTCGCCAAAATGATCCCGCGAAGCGACGCCAAGCTTCTCACCGTCTCCACCTTTCACTCGCTCTGCGTGCGTCTCCTCCGCAGGTCGATCGAGAAACTGGGTTACAGGAAGAACTTCACCATCTACAGCGGCTCGGACCAGAACGGCCTGGTCCGGCGCATCATCGCCCGGACCGCAGCCAAGGACGAGAAACTGGAACCCGGCGCGGCCCTGGCCCTGATCAGCAAGGCGAAGAACCAAAGCCTCCCTCTCGACGCCCACGGCGATCAATCGCTCATTGCCGAAGTCTACCGGCGCTACCAGCAGGAGCTGAAAGCGCTCAACGCGGTGGACTTCGACGACCTCCTGGTGCTCGCCGTTCGTTTGCTGGAAAACCACGCGGACGTTCGCCAGCAATGGCGTCAACGCTTTGACTATCTCATGGTGGACGAGTTTCAGGATACCAACGGCCTGCAGATGCGGCTGCTCCAGCAACTGGCCAACGAGCGCCACAATGTATGCGTGGTGGGCGATGACGACCAGAGCATCTACGGCTGGCGCGGGGCCGAAGTGAGCAACATCCTCGAGTTCGAGCACTATTTCCGGAATCCCACCGTCGTGAAACTCGAGGAGAACTATCGCAGCACCCAACCCATCTTGGAGACCGCCAACCACCTCATCCGCCACAACCTCGTCCGACGGGAAAAGCGCCTGTGGACGCAGAACCCCGGAGACCAGCCGATCCGCCTCATGGGCATTCCGGGCGAAAAGGAGGAGGCCGAGATGGTGGCCAACGAAATCTGGGACGGCCATCATATCAAGAAGATTCCCTGGGAAGATCACGCCATTCTCTTCCGCATGAACACCCAGTCTCGCGTGCTCGAGCAGACCTTGCGAGAACACAAGATCCCTTATCGCCTGATCGGCGGCCAAAGCTTTTTCGATCGCCGCGAGATCAAGGATTTGTTAGCCTATCTCTCCGCCCTGAGCAATCCGCACGACGACATCAGCCTGTTGCGGATCATCAACACGCCGGCCCGCGGCATTGGCAAACCCGTCATCGCCCTGGCATTGGAACAGAGCATGGAGTGGGAAAAGAGCGTTTACGCGACTCTCCGCACGCGCGAGTTCAAGGCCCAGCTCAGCCAGCGCGGCCGCAAAGCAATCGAGGAGTTTCTCAAGTTTCTCGACTACTACAGCGACCAGGTGATCCCGGCCAACGCCGACTACGCCAAGATCAGCGAGCGCCTCATGGAAGACATTGATTTCGCGGCCCACGTCGCGAAGTCCTGCCGGAAAGAGGAAGAAAAACAGGCTCGCGCCGAAGCCCTCGGCGAGTTCTTGAGAGGACTTCATGAACACCGCGATCGCAACGCCGCTGGTGGATTGCAGGCCTTTCTCGATGACGTGGCTCTCCTGGCCGAGCGCGATTCGAAAGACGATCTCGAGAAGAAGAAAGGCGTCACCCTCATCACCTTGCACGCCGCCAAAGGTCTCGAGTTTTCCCACGTTTATCTCGTCGGTCTCGAAGAGGGCATCCTGCCGCACAAGCGCTCGCTGGAGGAGGGTAGCCGCGACGAGGAACGCCGCTTGCTCTACGTGGGAATCACACGCGCCAAAGAAACTCTCTGCCTCACTTTTTGTCACACGCGCGTCCGCTATGGCGATCCCCTGCCCTGCTATCCGAGCAGTTTCATCAAGGAACTGAACCGGGATCACGTCATCAACGTCTCCTACCAGGACTGGCTCAATCAGCCGGCCAGTGAGGAACAAGCCAAAGATGCTTTCGCCAAGATGCGGGAGATGCTTCAAGGTATCGAAGGTTTCCCGTCGATCGAGAAAGGTTCCTCGAAATCATCATGACCTCCACCGCCGTCCAACCTCGCTGCTCACCGCCGCTCGATCCGGAGTTCGTCCCGGCGATCCTGTGGAATCGTGCCTACCAGGCAAGGATGGCGGGCTCACCGTCCGCCGAACCCGTGACGATCCAGCTTCATCTGGCGAGACCTGGCAGCACCGAGCACGCCGGCACCCTTGCCATCGACGCCTCGGACGCCGCGTTTGCCGAAACCCTCCAATGCGTCGAACGCCAAGTGAAGTTTCTACTCTGGGCACGCGGCGCCCCAACCGTCATTCTGGAAGGTGCCAACGACACCTTGATCGCGGCGCTTCGGGAACGCTACCAGCCTGACGGCGCCCGCGCTTTCGACTGGGAATTCGTCGGCCAAAAACTTTTCTCTCAACCACTCGAGATCCTTGCCAGCCGGGACGGCACCGACGGCCGAGCGTCTGCCGCATCACCGCTCGGAAGGCACCTCGACGGCTGTCGCATCGGCTTCGATCTCGGCGGAAGCGATCGCAAGGCGGCGGCTCTCATTGACGGCAAGGTCGTTTTCTCGGAGGAGATCCCCTGGGATCCCTATTTTCAGAGCGATCCCAACTACCATTTTGACGGTGTGCGGGATTCCCTTCGACGCGCGTCGGCGCACCTGCCGCGCGTCGATGCCATTGGCGGCAGCGCAGCCGGCATTTATCTCGACAGTGAAGTTCGCGCCGGCTCGCTCTATCGAGGAATCCATGAAGCCGACTTCGACCGGCACATCCGGCGCCTGTTTCATCGAGTCATGGAGGCGGAAGGATGGGCCGACCTTCCCTGGCAGGTCGTCAATGACGGCGAAGTCACCGCCCTCGCCGCCTCGATGTCACTCGAAACCAACGCCGTTTTGGGAATCTCCATGGGCACGAGTCTGGCTGCGGGCTACGTCGACCCTCACGGAAACATCACCTCCTGGTTCAACGAGCTGGCCTTCGCTCCCATCGACTATGGCGACCAAGCCCCGGCGGATGAATGGTCGGGAGACATCGGCTGCGGGGTTCAGTACTTTTCTCAGCAGGGCGTCGCGCGCTTGATCCCGAAAGCCGGCATCGAGGTCCCAAAAAACATGCCCTTCCCCGAACAGCTCGTCGTCGTCCAGGATCTCATGACGCGGGGCGACGAGCGTGCTCTGCGGATTTACCAAACCATCGGCATCTGTTTTGGTTACGCTATCGCTCACTACCACGACTTTTACGACTTCGAGCATCTTTACATTCTCGGACGTGTGACTTCGGGATCCGGTGGCCAGTGCATCCTGGAGGAGGCGAAGAGCGTTTTTCAAAGCGAATTCCCTGAACTCGCCGAACGCACCGCCATGCACACGCCCAGCGAACACGAAAAACGGCACGGACAGGCCATGGCGGCCGCGACCTTGCCCGCCCTGAAGCCTTCCCCCGACTCACGATGAATCTCGAAGACGCCATCGCCTCTCCCTCCGGCTCGCCAACGATCAATCGCTTGCCGAGCGTTCCCGCTCCCAGCCGGTGCTCCTGATCTTCCTTCGCCACGTCGGGTGAATCTTCGTCCACGAATGGCTCGACCAGTTGGTCGAACACGGCACCTGGCTCCGCAAACAAGGATGGCACACCGTTCTGGTGCATCGAAGCCGCGGTGACGGCCCGCCAACCTCCCTCGCCACCGACAACCTGGAGGATGCCGAGTTTCTCTCAGATCCCGAGGGTAAACTCTATCAAGCCTTCGGTTCGAAGCTGGGAACGACTGGTGCCATCATGGGTCCCTCCGTCTGGTGGGCCGGTCTGCGAGCGCTCTTCCGCGGACACCGGCCTCACCGGGTCGAATCGAGCGTTCGGCAAATGCCAGGCGCCTTTCTCGCGCACGATGGCAAAATCGTGAGTGAATTCCGCGCTCACCGGTCCGCCGATCATCCCGATCTCAAGAGAATGGCTCAAGACCTCGACCGACGCCATGTCCCATCCGCCTGATCCACCCGGCCCCACTCCAACACAACGGGCCGCGGCGACGGAGCGGCCGGCGAAGAATTCCTTGATGCGTCAATCATGGGATCATCTGCTCTTTCTTCACTGGGTTCTGAGCCCCGCCCGGATCCAGGAAACCCTGCCTCCCGGCCTCTGGGTCGACTGTCATGACGGCCAGGCCTATCTCGGCATCGTGCCCTTCTTCATGATGCGCATCCGGCCCAACGGTTTGCCATCGGTTCCCTACCTCTCTCACTTCCTCGAATGCAATGTCAGAACTTACGTCCACGACGAACAGGGAACGCCGGGCGTCTGGTTTTACTCCCTCGACACCAATCGCTGGCTGGCTCACTGGATCGCCCGCAATTTTTTCAAGCTCCCCTATTATTGCTCGTGAGTGAGAAGTTCTGTAACTGGATCATCATGCGGCGAAGCGTGAACCTTCGGAGCGAGTGAAGTCTATTTTATCAAGGATGAATTTTCGGAACGCTGAACCTTTTCCGCCGTGGTGCAAAAATCCAGGCAGCGTGTTTTTCAAGGCGGCTGAGACAATCATTTCCGAAGGCAGCACGTCTGGGCGGATGGTTCGGATCCAGGTTCCAAAGTGTTTCCAGACCAGACCGTCACATGTCATGGCAAGGTACTGTAACATGCCCTGAGCGATCATGCCGGTCTGCACAAACACATGATATGCGTGCATCTTTCTCTGCACCTGTCTGCGATATTTCTCGGTAGTCCGGTGGAGGTATTGGTTACCATTGCGACGCTTGAGCGGTCGCATAGCGGCCATCCAGAAATGGTATCCGAATGAGCCGACCGAATGCACCGCTTGCTTGAAAGCGACTTCGATCTTGAAACGCAAACTGTAGAGCAAGATGATCTCCTGAGCTTCCATGGTGAGGTCGGTAGACAAGAGGATGATCCGCCCTCTCGTGGGATGATCGACGAGAATGAAGCGGACCATCGCCCCGGCGGGCTTCCACAACAGATCCACCGACTTGAACCGGACAGAGATGTTTCTCTCCCCATATACGGGACTGGGAACGGAACTGAAGCCGCCCGTTCCAAAGACATTCTGGAGCTTCACCGCAGCGCCATACTTTTTCGGTCGTCCGCGTTTGCGTTTGCGTGGCACTGCCGCAGGCCGAAAGCCGGTTGTCGTGCGTCGAACCCTCGTGACCAGCACACCGGAACGCCCCTTGGTGCTCCGGATCACCTTTCCGTTGGCGTAGTAGGCGTCGGCCAGCAAGACGAACTCCTGACCTCTACAGACGGATGCGAGCATCTCGTTGGCCTTGTCGATCAAGGTTCTCCTGTCGCGGTTTGAAGTGACGATACCTTCGTGAATGCGTGCACAGACCGGAACGCAGAAGAAGTATCCGCCAACCTGACAGAGCACGCCGAAGGCCTGAAAGGAATGGCTCATGATGAAGTGAGGCTTGGAATTGGACTCGGACTGTTGATGCAGATACTTCACCGCAGGCATCTTGCGGCCCTCCTTGGACTTCCTTGATGCCGTCGAGAACCAGGACGGGGCGACAACCGATCTTGTAGACAGGGAAGTGCTTGATCACGATGGCGAACCAAAGTTCTGCAAGCCGGTCCGTCTTCACGGCATTGCTGTGGAAGAAATGGAGTAAGTGCTCATAGAAGTGTTCTGACAAACCGAGAGCGTGAACATTTACTTCGGGGTTTGATTGTGTAATTCCATGAGCCGTGTGTTTCGTGCCCCAGTTTTACGGCGGCCAGTTCCTCGTCCGTCACTTTGATCCCCGTCAGCTTTTGGTAGAGCCTGGCGGACCAAGCCTCCCTTCGTCGTTGTGCTTCCAATCAACTCGACGATCGTCTGCAGGGTTGCCAGTGGCTCGCCTTGCCAGTTCTGGGTGATGTAGCTGAAGAGACGGTGCTCGATCTTGTTCCAAGTCCCCGGCGGGAAGTGGCAGACGACCAACTTCAGCCCGGTCTCGTTCGCCAACTCCCTGGAGCGAAAGCTTCCAAAGCCGCGAGCGGTGGCTGTTGCTCCCACCGCCATCGGCGGTGATTAGCAGCCGACGGGCGTGGGGGAACCGCGCAGAGCCCATTTCCGTCCACCACAACAGGATCTCGTGAGTGGGAAGTTCTCAGACCGGTTTCTCTTTGCCTGGCGTGTCTGTCTGACTGCGTAATAGAGCGATCTTCGCCTTGGATAGTTCAATGCTCAGATCGATCAGTTCGGTGGTCAGTTTCTTGAATTTCTTGTACTCCTCTGTTTCTTTTCGTAGTCCCTTCACGTGATCTGGCCAGACGTGTTCAGTCCGGCTCCTCATCTCATGCGTGTAGCTCAGTTGGTAATACACGCCGCGCTGGCGTTGTCGATCTCGGTATTGCTTGCTGATGCTCCCAGGCCGCATTGGCCCGATTGCAGCTAACTTTGCCGCAAGTTTCTGGACTCTTTTTTCAGTGATCTGATCTTTTTCATGGTCATTAGCTTATATAGACTCGTGAGTGGGAAGTTCTCAGACCGGTTTCTCTTTGCCTGGCGTGTCTGTCTGACTGCGTAATAGAGCGATCTTCGCCTTGGATAGTTCAATGCTCAGATCGATCAGTTCGGTGGTCAGTTTCTTGAATTTCTTGTACTCCTCTGTTTCTTTTCGTAGTCCCTTCACGTGGTCTGGCCAGACGTGTTCAGTCCGGCTCCTCATCTCATGCGTGTAGCTCAGTTGGTAATACACGCCGCGCTGGCGTTGTCGATCTCGGTATTGCTTGCTGATGCTCCCAGGCCGCATTGGCCCGATTGCAGCTAACTTTGCCGCAAGTTTCTGGACTCTTTTTTCAGTGATCTGATCTTTTTCATGGTCATTACCTTATATATGCGAATGTCTAGGAAAATCAAATCATTTGTTATGGATCTCTGGATTTCTTGGTGGAATATCGTCTGTTTTCTGCGACCCGCTTTCTCGAGAGCCCGCACCTTTCTCTGGTTTCTGCTCGTCTTGGCCGCTTTCTCCGTGCGCAATGACCTCCTCGGGGTTTCCAGTTTCGTCCGCGCTCTCGGTTTGTCAGAACACTTCTATGAGCACTTACTCCATTTCTTCCACAGCAATGCCGTGAAGACGGACCGGCTTGCAGAACTTTGGTTCGCCATCGTGATCAAGCACTTCCCTGTCTACAAGATCGGTTGTCGCCCCGTCCTGGTTCTCGACGGCATCAAGAAGTCCAAGGAGGGCCGCAAGATGCCTGCGGTGAAGTATCTGCATCAACAGTCCGAGTCCAATTCCAAGCCTCACTTCATCATGAGCCATTCCTTTCAGGCCTTCGGCGTGCTCTGTCAGGTTGGCGGATACTTCTTCTGCGTTCCGGTCTGTGCACGCATTCACGAAGGTATCGTCACTTCAAACCGCGACAGGAGAACCTTGATCGACAAGGCCAACGAGATGCTCGCATCCGTCTGTAGAGGTCAGGAGTTCGTCTTGCTGGCCGACGCCTACTACGCCAACGGAAAGGTGATCCGGAGCACCAAGGGGCGTTCCGGTGTGCTGGTCACGAGGGTTCGACGCACGACAACCGGCTTTCGGCCTGCGGCAGTGCCACGCAAACGCAAACGCGGACGACCGAAAAAGTATGGCGCTGCGGTGAAGCTCCAGAATGTCTTTGGAACGGGCGGCTTCAGTTCCGTTCCCAGTCCCGTATATGGGGAGAGAAACATCTCTGTCCGGTTCAAGTCGGTGGATCTGTTGTGGAAGCCCGCCGGGGCGATGGTCCGCTTCATTCTCGTCGATCATCCCACGAGAGGGCGGATCATCCTCTTGTCTACCGACCTCACCATGGAAGCTCAGGAGATCATCTTGCTCTACAGTTTGCGTTTCAAGATCGAAGTCGCTTTCAAGCAAGCGGTGCATTCGGTCGGCTCATTCGGATACCATTTCTGGATGGCCGCTATGCGACCGCTCAAGCGTCGCAATGGTAACCAATACCTCCACCGGACTACCGAGAAATATCGCAGACAGGTGCAGAGAAAGATGCACGCATATCATGTGTTTGTGCAGACCGGCATGATCGCTCAGGGCATGTTACAGTACCTTGCCATGACATGTGACGGTCTGGTCTGGAAACACTTTGGAACCTGGATCCGAACCATCCGCCCAGACGTGCTGCCTTCGGAAATGATTGTCTCAGCCGCCTTGAAAAACACGCTGCCTGGATTTTTGCACCACGGCGGAAAAGGTTCAGCGTTCCGAAAATTCATCCTTGATAAAATAGACTTCACTCGCTCCGAAGGTTCACGCTTCGCCGCATGATGATCCAGTTACAGAACTTCTCACTCGCGAGCAGACACGCCAGGCAAAGAGAAACCGGTCTGAGAACTTCCCACTCACGAGTATTATTGGTCAGAGATGAGGGCTGATGGCGACAGCGAGAGCCGGCCCATCGCTTACCAGGTGCGGCGACGTGGTGCCGAGACTACTCCTGCCACTTACACCATACCGCCCCTCAACTCATCCTCGGCCCAGTCAGCGTCGCCGGGCAGCCTGGAAGCTTTTCTCTTGGAGCGCTATCTCCTCTACGCCTAT
>CBDBEZ010000011.1:0-28819 GCA_965204485.1 Verrucomicrobiales bacterium | reverse complement strand
CCGCACGACTGCGTGACGAGTCAGCGGGTAGGTTAGGAGAAGATGTTGGCGATGTTGAAGCAGAGCATTACCAGCGCAGCGATTCCGTAAGACGGCGTCGGAAAGAGTCGTAATGGCCTGAATTGGTGGGTGTTGAGCGTGTTGAAGCTGGCGCTAAGAGGGCGAACAGTTTCGTGTGGCGGTTCTCGGGCGAATTTCGGAGGGCTCGAGCCGCGAAATGGATCCCCCTGTCGGCAATAGGCAACAGGGAGCCAGACCGCTCCGATGGCGGACGTGAACCCAAGGTTACCGAGAGCGCAGGGCGGGCGTTCCTCAGCCCGGAGCCGGTGGCGGCCACCATCGATCCTCTCGCATGGAGGCGGCGATTTGACGGGCAAAATAGATGGCCGTGTGTCCACGGCGTATCTCTGGCTTCAAGTTGCGCTTGTGGAAGCAGTGGAACACGGCGTGGGCCATGAACATGATCAGCCACAGAACGAGAATGGAATTGGGATGATGATGATAGCAATGACCGGAATGCCAGCGGGAGCAGAGTTCGTTAAGGCCTTCGTTTTCGACCTTCCAACGGTCGTGCCCGAAATGGAAGATGGTCTTGGCATCGGCCATTGAGTGGGGCATGGTCGTCGCCCACCACCAGTGGCTATCGATGGGAGTCTCGACCCAATCCCCAGCGACGCGCTCGCGACGGATGCCAGTCTCATGGGAATGAACAACGCGAAGAGGAGTGTGAATGGATTCAGTGCAGAAGCCCTCAGCCTCTTGTAAATGAACGTGCCGCGCGGGCTTGCCCGGTGCAGCCGGAGTCTCAAATGATTCTGGCTCTTGCTCCTCAAGGGGCAGGAGCGTGCGGGCTTCGGACAATAGCTCAGGCTGATTATCCTTGAGTACGGCAACAAGGTATTTGCCGTGGTCTTCAAGAAGATCGATCACGGAGGGACGCAGGTAGAGCGCATCGGCAGTGAGCACGTCAAAGCAGCGTGGGTGGTCCTTAAGGACAATGCCTTTAGGGAAAGATCCAAAATATTTTAGATAAATGTTGGATTTTACCATAATAGTTATAATTGGGGTGGATGCCTCACCCCCATCCCAATCAAGTTAGCGGTTTCCTTGGTCAGTTCGAACATCTTTTCGGATTCGTTCGCGATCGCTTCGAACGCTTGCAGAACCCAGGCCGCGGCCCCAACCCCAAGCTGCCGGCCTGGGATCTTCTCGCCTCCCTGGTCTATCACGTGATCAGTGATGCTGGCCATTTCTCGGCCCATGTGTTCCAGTTGTTCGAGGTGGTGATCAAGGATAGTTCGCTCTCGGAACGGCGCCAGAGGATGGGGCTTGAGCCATTCGCTTGGCTCATGAAGCAGGTGTTAAAGCCCCTCGCCGATGGACGCGTACACAAGGGATGTTTCTACAAGGGGCTGCGCCTGTGCGGGATCGATGGCTCGAAATGGAGCGTCACGAACACGCCGCAGGTTCTGGCTGCCATGAGCAAGGCGGCCTCCAGGAGAATGACCGCCGCCTTTGCGAAAATAGAGATGTGCGCGCTCGTGGGAACTTGGCATCCACAACCCGTTGGCGGCGACGGTCGGCCTGAAAGGAGAAGGCGAATGGACCCTGGCCAAAGAACTTCTCGGGAGTCTGCCGAAGAGGAGTCTGCTGATTGTCGACCGGCTTTACGGTTGGGGGAAGTATCTCGACGAACTCGTGAAATCATGTCGGGCGGCACATAGTGAATTGTTGGTGAAGGCACGCGGCAGCAACAAGAGCCATAAGACTGAAAGGCTCTCCGATGGAAGCGCGCTGGTCAGCATCAGGGTGCCCAGAAAGAAGGGCTGATGGGCCGCGGGAGAATCAAGGGGAGATCCGTATCCGTGAGATTCGAGGCCGGATCAGGAAGCCGGGGGCACGACAGTGGAGCGAGGTGAGGCTATGGACGACGCTTATTGATGAGCAGGAGTATCCGGCGCAGGAATTGCTGGAGCTCTATGCCCTGCGCTGGGAACACGAGATATTCTACAAGGAACTCAAGCTCCACATGCGCGGGAATGACGTTCTTCATAGCCATACGCCAGAAACAGCGGCCCAGGAGGTGGCGGCATTGCTCATGGCCTGCTCGATCATCGCGCAGGAGCGATGCGAAGCCGCGAAAAGCGGCAACATCCAGCCGTTGAGCATCAGTTTCCTGAAGACGCTCGACAAAATGAATTCACTATGGGCAGTGTTCGAAGTGTCCGAGGGACTGCTGACCGAAGAGACAAAACAGGAGATGGTAGCGCGAGTCAGAGAATTGATCGTTCGGGAGGCAATACCGAAAAGACGACAAAGGAGTTGCCCGCGCAAAGTCCGCCAACCGGTGACGAGTTGGCCTAGGCTAACAGAAAACGACTCTCGTGAGGGCGAGTTCCTGCTGGAGATTGTTAGCTTTCCCTAAAGGCATTGTCCTTAAGGACGCGAGTTATCAGCCGTATAGCCGCAGCGACTTCGTCGTCTCCAGGATCTCCGTCTTCACCAGGCTCAAGCATTTCCACGTCGAGAAGCAATTGAAAATCCTCACAGATAATCTGAAACGCGACCAAGCGGTGGTAGAACTGTGTTTTGACCTCGTCTCCGACGGCGATCCGGCGTTGGAGACACTTTGGACAACAACGTTTGTAGCTACAGTGAGTTTCGTGACCATCGACGGCGGCAAGCATCCAACCGCGCTGTGGGGCAAGGATTTTGTTGCGTTTGAGGCAGAAGTAAATGTGTCCGAGACACCCTCGCACACTGTCAGGCTCGATGCGCTCGGAGACATACGCCAGTTCGTCGGCGCTGGGCAAACGGTGATTACCGAGCCAACGGGTCCAGCTGGAGAAATGACCGGAAGTTGTGGATGAGGGCGGTCGGGGCATCATGAAGAGTTCAACCATTTACCAAAACAACTGAACTCCAATGAAAACCACCAACCACCCCACCGAATCCGCATCTATCCTCGGCCAGGAAGGAGCAAGCACCGTCTGCCAGAACGCCCTTGAGGCCACCCTGCGACAAGGAGCCCAAGTGCTTCTTCAGGCCGCCATCGACAACGAAGTCTCCGACTACATTCAAGCCCATCAACATCAGCGTGATGACCAGGGTCATCGCCAAGTCGTTCGCAACGGCCATCTTCCTCAGCGACAACTTCAGACTGGAATAGGAAACGTTTCTGTTCGGCAGCCCAGGATCAATGATCGCCGATCAGGCCAGCGGTTCACCAGCGCCATCCTTCCGCCGTACCTACGCCGAGTCGCTTCACTGGACAACCTCATCCCGGCACTCTACCTGCGAGGAATCTCAACCTCCGAGATGAGTCGAGCCTTAGAGCCGATCCTCGGTGAGAACGCATCGGGTCTTTCTGCAGCCAACATCGTTCGACGAGGAAGAGCAATGGGAGAAAGAACGCGAGCAATGGAGCGAGCGTGACCTCAGCGACAAGGAATACGTCTATCTCTGGGCCGACGGGATCTACTTCCATGTCAGGCTCAATGACGACCGCCCATGTGTTCTCGTAATCGTCGGCTCCTTACCCGATGGAACCAAGGAATTGGTAACCATCAGCGATGGAGAACGAGAGAGCAAACTGTCCTGGAAAAATGTGCTCAGAGACCTCAAGAAACGAGGATTGAAAATCCCTCCGAAACTGAGTATCGCCGATGGAGCTCTCGGGTTCTGGAGCGCCTTGGAAGAGGAATATCCGACAAGCAAACAGCAACGATGTTGGGTGCACAAGACAGCCAACATCCTCGACAAGCTGCCGAAGAAAGCGCAGCCCCTTGATCTGTGGTTTGGGACGAGAGTCACGCACCCGCAGCCTCCACTGTTGGCGGAGGCTGAAAATCTTGTCCGCGTAAGTTAGTAGTCGCGTGAGAATGGTCGCTTCTTTTTTGGTGGAGAATTGCGCCCGGACTTGGCTTTGCCGGCTGATTTCTTACCGGTCTTGCCCTTCTTCTTGGCGGAGCTACTCGCCGCTCTGGCCTTGGTTTTTGCCTCCTCGAGTCGGAGGCGCCCCTGCTCGTCGAGGGCTTCCAGCAGAGCATTCGCCTTCTGGAAATCATCGATCCAGCGTCTCGCCTGAGCTTCCAACGGTCTGGGGACGTGCAGCATGGTGGTCTTGCCCTTGCGAGTCTGACCGATGGCCAAGGAGCGATGGCGCAAGGAGTCGTCGGAAGCGCAACGGCAAGTGGGCTTGCCGCATTTACGAGAGAGTTCGATGGGCGAGCCGTGAAGGAAGCCTTCGGCCTGGTCGAGGAGCTGGCGGAGGCGGCTGCGAATCTGGCGTTCGGTGGGGGGCAGGGAGTTTCTGCTTGGCATGAAGGTCGGCTCGTTCGGCGCACTGTAATATAAGACTATTACAGAAACAAGCTTAAAAAAGATGAAATAACGAATGCGAATTTGCCGTGGGATCAAAAATGGGCGCCGTCGATCCGAATTACCCAAAAATACGCCTCTTCAGCAGAATCTGTGGGTGCCCAGGCGGCGCGATTCACCTAGAATCCTGACCAGCAACAAGTTATATCCAATCTTAATGGGCATCAAAGTTGTGGCAACAAGCCAGCTGCCCATCCAAACCTCGCAAATCCGGAATTTCACCCACAGATTCTGCTGAAGACCCAAAAATACAGGGCTTGAGCCGCCTTAGCCGCCTGTCTTACGGAATCGCTGCTGAGACATCGGCACGGCGGACACCCTGGCCAAATCACACCGCGTCTTCCCCAAAAATGTGCCGGGCGGCCTGTTCCACGTCCTTGTCGCCCCGGCCCGAGCAGTTGACGATGACGATTTCGTCAGGCTTGAGCGTGGGCGCGGTCTTGGAAACGTGGGCCATGGCGTGGGCAGACTCCAGGGCGGGGATGATTCCTTCCACCCGAGACAGCTCTTGGAAGGCGTCCAGGGCTTCCTGATCGGTAGCGTAGTCGTAGCCGATCCGGCCCTGGTCGCGATAGTAGGCGTGTTCCGGGCCGATGGCGGCGTAGTCCAACCCGGCTGAGACCGAGTGGGTGAGCTGGATTTGCCCGTCCTCATTGGCTAACAGAAAGGTTTTCGTCCCCTGCAGGACGCCCAGCTTCCCGCCTTGAAAGCGGGCGGCGTGCTTGCCCGTCTCGATGCGTTCTCCGCCGGCCTCCACGCCAATCATGCGCACGCTTTCGTCCTCGATGAAGGGATGAAAGAGTCCCATGGCGTTGCTGCCGCCCCCGACGCAGGCGATGAGGAGATCCGGCAGACGGCCCTCTTTTTCGAGAATCTGGCGCCGGGCTTCCACACCGATCACCCGGTGGAAATCGCGCGCCATCATGGGATAGGGGTGGGATCCGAGGGCGGAGCCGAGAATGTAATGGGTGTCCCGCACGTGAGTGACCCAGTCGCGCATGGCCTCGTTGATGGCCTCCTTGAGTGTGGCCTGGCCGGCGGTGACGGGGACGACCTTGGCACCGAGGAAGCGCATGCGGGCGACATTGAGAGCCTGGCGTTCCATGTCCACGGCTCCCATGTAGATGACGCATTCGAATCCGAAGCGGGCGGCCACGGTGGCGGTGGCGACCCCGTGTTGACCGGCGCCGGTCTCGGCGATGATCCGCTGCTTGCCCATCCTCTTGGCGAGGAGGATTTGGCCCATGGCGTTGTTGATCTTGTGCGCGCCGGTGTGCAGGAGGTCTTCGCGTTTCAGATAGATGCGGGCGCCACCCAGCTTCTCCGTCCATCGCTCGGCGAAGTAGAGGGGAGTGGGGCGTCCGACATAGTGGCTGAGGAGATCGTCGAGTTTCCCTTGGAAGGCGGGGTCACTCTTGGCTTTGGTGTACTCCTCGGTGAGTTCCTGTAGCGCCGCCATGAGGGTTTCCGGCACGAACATGCCGCCGTAGGGCCCAAAATGGCCCGTGGCGTCGGGAACGGATGCGGTGGGGACGTGGCTCATGAAAATGGGGGTGGGGGAAAAGGGAAAGGTTGGGGCTGGATTATTCATCTTCCTGAGTTTCCGCAGGGGCCGCCGGTAAGGTTTCCGATTCCAGGAGTTGTTTGAC
Source organism: Verrucomicrobiales bacterium (assembly GCA_965204485.1). GTDB lineage: Bacteria > Verrucomicrobiota > Verrucomicrobiia > Verrucomicrobiales > DEV007 > JAACDM01. The sequence goes on along the minus strand of CBDBEZ010000011.1, from coordinate 22,790 downwards.
CTTCACTTCGAGGTTGCCGGTCGCGTGCATGTCGACGACGCGACCTTCCTGGTCGAGGAGCCACATGGAGGGAATTTCCGTGATGCCGAAGCGGTTGGCCAAGAGGTTTTCCCACCCTTTCCCATCGTAGAACTGCACCCATGGCATGTCGTTTTGCTCGATGAATTGGAGCAGGGCTTCCTTGTCGTGATCGAGAGAGATGCCGACGATCTCGAAGTCCTTCGAATGGAATTTCTTGTAGACTTCCTTCAGCTCGGGGAGTGCCTGGATACAGGGTCCGCACCAGGTTGCCCAGAAATCGAGAAGCACGACGTTGCCGCGGAGATCCGTGAGATCGAAGCGCTGATCCTTCACGTCGACGAACTCCATCTCGAGCGGATTCAGCAGTTCCCGCGTGGCCTCGAGTTCCGCATTGAGAGGCTCTTCGGGGTAGGCCTCCTTGTGGGCGGCCAGGCGATTGACCCATTCCGTGCGGTCCTGGGCGGATTCCTTGGCCTGATTGGCGGATTCGATGAGGCTGGCGGCACTGGCTTCGCTCTTCACACGGGCCGGAGCGTCCTCGGCGCGCAGGATTTCTTGGAGAATCCCCGGCAGGGTGCCGGCCTCCTCAAGTCCGACGAGTGTCCGGGAAGCGGCGACTTTGGCGGCGAACAGCCGAGCTTCCCAGCGGCGGGGATCGTTCGGTGCCACCTCGAGGAAACGGTCGTAGGCATTGTCGAAGGTCTGGATGCCTTCACGAAACCAAGTCACCGCCTCTTCGCGATCTTCGGGTTGCCGACTTGGCCGGAGGAGGTTGTCGATGGCGGCTTGGACGTCTTGCCAGACATCGGTGACGGCATCGCCCTCGGTCTCCGGAGTGGCCGTTTCGGCGTTCTCGGGCACCGCGGCTTCCTCCACCTCCTCTTGCGGTTTCTCCGCTTCCTCCTGCTGCTGCGGTTGCTGCGGCTGTGCGTGAAGCGGGCATGGATGGAGCCCCAGGCCGACGAAGACAAGCGCCAGGGTCAGCAGGGTGTGAGGCTGGGAGACGGGAGGACGCGGGTGCATGGCTCCCTCAGTATCGCCATGTCCAGAGCCCCCGCAAGAGTGGATGGGATTCAGGCCATGCCGGCGGTCACCTGGGCCAGGGCGGCCCGCGTCTTCTCCAGCTCTTTTTCGACCCGAGCCAGTTCGCTCGAAGTGGCTTTCAGGCGATTGGCCATGATCTTGGCGAGAAAGCCGTAGACCGCCGCGTAGAAACTTCCGTTGTCCTCGATCGGCTTGATTTCCTGGAGGAATTTCTGGTCGATGACGAGGAGGAGCGAATGCGTTTCCGCGATGACCGAGGCGGAGCGGTTCTCCTCGTTGAAAGCGGCGATTTCGCCGAACAGCTCACCGGGCTCGCTCATCCGGGCGAGCGGTTTGCTGTTTTTTTCCACCCGGACGGTGCCCGTGAGGAGCACGTACATTCGGGAGTCCACCATCCTCTCCTCGATGAAGCGATCTCCCGGATCGGCTTCGAGGAAATAGCTGGAATAGAGGATGGTGTTGAGATGGCGTTCCTCGAAGTTCTTGAGGATCGGCAGATCCCGAAGAACGGGGGGTAGATTCCCTTCCTCATGGATGTAGGCGTACTCTTTCATGGCGGTGTAGAGGCGGCGAAATTACCAGGCTCGACGCCGTCAGGGCGAGGAATTTATTCCCGGAACCGGGCAATCTTCTCTCATCCCCGCGGAAAGCCGAGGCACCGTGGAGCGCGCTTGAGGAGTGACAGCGGGAGGAACTCCGTCTCAGTAGTCTGCCATGAACGCGAAAGGCTTTTTCCTCATCTGGATTTCACTCCTCTCCACCGGACTGGCCGCCGACTGGCCCTGGTGGCGGGGGCCGGAACGCGATGGGCAGGCGGATCCCAAGCAGTCGCCGCCCACGCGGTTCAGCGAGACCGAGAATGTCCGCTGGGTGGCGGAGGTGCCGGGGCGAGGGCACGGCTCGCCGATCGTCGCCGATGGCAAGGTCTATCTGGCGACCGCGGATAACGAGGCGCAGACTCAGTGGGTGCTCTATTTATGAACGGGCGACGGGCAAGCGGGTGTGGCGGGCCAAGATTCACGAGGGAGGGTTCCCGGAGAAGATGAACAAGAAGGCTTCCAACGCCTCATCTAGTCTGGCCTACGACGGCGAGCGCTTGTTCATCAATTTCCTCAATGACGGGGCTGTTTACACGATGGCTCTGAGCATGGCCGGTGAGCGGTTGTGGCAGACGAAGATCACGGACTACGTTCTGCACCAGGGCTACGGCTCCTCTCCCGCAATTCACGGGCCCCTGGTGATCGTGTCGGCGGACAACAAGTTTGGCGGAGCGGTGGCGGGCCTGGATCGCGCCACCGGCATTGTGGTGTGGCGGGTGGATCGCCCCAAGTTTCCAAACTATCCCTCGCCGATCATCCTCACGGCGGCGGGGCGGGAACAGATGATCCTCACTGGCTGCAGCCTTGTCTCAAGTTTCGATCCCGCGACGGGCGAGAAGCTCTGGGAGATCGAGGGCGCCACGGAGGAGTGCGTGACGTCGACGGTGACCGACGGCGTGCACGTCTACAGCAGTGGTGGCTATCCCCGAAACCATGTGGCCGCGGTGCGGGCGGACGGCTCGGGCGAGGTGGTCTGGGAGAACAACACACGGGTTTACGTTCCCTCGATGTTCGTTCGCGACGGCTATCTCTACGGCATCATGGATGCCGGTGTGCTGGTCTGCTGGAAGTCCGACACGGGTGAAAGGCAATGGCGTCATCGTCTGGGAAGCCCCTTCACGGCCTCGCCGGTTCCCGTGGGCGATCTGCTCTTTGCCCCCAGTGAGACCGGTGCCTTTTACGTGGTCCGCTTCAGTCCGGCGGGCGCCGAGATCATCGCGGAGAATCAGTTAGGTGATCAGATCTACGCCACGCCGGTCATCGTCGATGGTCAGATCTTTGCCAGGGTAGCGCACTTCACGGAGGGCGATGCACGGGTGGAGAAGCTCTATTGCCTGGAGGCTGAGGCTCGCCCGTGATTCCTGCGAAGCCGCACCGCATTTTTCCATCGAGAAGCGGGTGGATCGTGCGCTCCCGCACGCGATGGATGCGTGTGAATCGATTCGGCGAGTCAGCCTTCGCCCGCGGAGCGGCCGAACCACCTTGTTCCCGAAGCCTCCGGACTGGATTTTCAGACTGGAACGTCTCGACGGCGAGCCGGGATTTCCCAGCGGCCATCGATTCGGCCCACCGAATCGATGAGCGTGGCGTGGTCGTGTAGCGCCACGCTGGGACAAACGTGCCAGGGAATCCCGATCAACGGGGCACCCACGGGCCAGCGATCGGCGGAGGCGGTGCGCAGGACCAGATGTTCCTCGCTTTGCTCGACGAATTCCGCGTCGGGAATGGCCGGCAGCACCACCCGGCGATCGATCGGATTCTCCGCCGCCACGGCCTTGTGACCGAGGTCGAGGGTCAGGTGACCGTCGCTCCGGCTGATCACCCGAGTGAGGAGAAGCGCGGCGAAGTCGAATTGCATGTCGGGGCAAATCGTGGCGTAACCGGCGTCCCAGTAGATCAGTGTACCCGGGCTGCACACGACCCTGGGATCGGCGGCGTGGACGGGAAAACTGGGCATTCCCCCGGCGATCACGGGTGCCTCGGAATCGCCGGTAGCGATCATTTCCCAGACGGGAGCGAAGCACTGGGCCACGGCATGGCGCCGCTCCTCGAGATCGGTCTGCCGCAGATGGCCGTCGTAAACGTGCCAGCCCTGGAAGCTGAGGTGATCCATTGATTCGATTGCTCGAAGAAGCGCTAGCGCCAGATCGCCCGACGGCAAGCCGGTGCGGTGCATGCCGCAATCGATGTCGATGAAGACCTTGGTGGTGATGTTCTCGGCTTGGCCCAAGCGGTTCACCGCGTCGGCGGCCTCCACACAGTCGACGAGCACGCTCAGCGTGGCTTCCGGGTATTGTTTTGCCAGGGCGGCCAGCAGACCCAATTGCGGGCCGACGGGCTGGTAGGCCAACAACACGTCCATGGCGCCCGCCTGGAAAGCCATGGCCATCTCGGCGAGGGTGGCGCATTTGAATTGCCGAACGCCGGCGTTCAGGAGGAGGCGGACCACCTCGGGTGACTTGGTAGTCTTGAGGTGAGGACGCAGCCGACCGGGATCGCCGGCCAGGGCAATCATCCGGTCGATGTTGGCCGCGACCGCGTTCGGCCGAACCAGCAGTCCCGGAGAGGGAACCTCTCGGCACGCCCCGGCGATCCGGTGAAGATCCTCTGGCCAGGTGGCGGACATGACGCGGGTGGTGGGCGAGGGTAGGCAGAAACAATGTCAGGAGACGACCGCGAGGAGGTCGCCGCTCTCCACCGTATCTCCAGAGGCGACCTCGAGTTCGGTCACGGTACCGGTCTTCGGCGTCGTGATCGTGGTGAACATCTTCATGGCTTCCAGGGTGAGCAGTGGGTCTCCCTCCTTGACCTTGGAACCCACGGAGACCGCGATGGAGGCCACCAGACCTGGCATCGGTGCGCCCACGTGGTCCGGGTTGCCCTTGTCGGCCCGGGCCCTGGCGGGGGCGGAGCTGGCGATGCTCTTGTCCGTCACCATCACGTGCCGGGCCACGCCGTTCAGTTCGAACACGAGGGTGCGCGTTCCGTCTTGATGAGGTTCTGTGACATGGAGGAACTTGATGAAGAGCGTCTTTCCCTCCTGGATGTGGACGACGATTTCCTCCCCCTCTGTGAGACCGTAGAAAAAAGCCGGCGAGGGGAGGACGGAGAGATCCGTGTACTCCCGGCAGAAACTCACATAGTCCTCGAAAACCTGGGGATACATGAGGTAACTGTAGACCTCCTGAGTGCCGGGCTTGCGTTCGAGAATCTCCCTCACTTTTTCCGTCACCTCGTCGAGATCGACCGGTGCCGCCAGCGTGCCGGGGCGTTGGGTCGTGGCGGGGCGGTCGCCGAGAATGACCTTCTGGACATCGGCGGGCCAGCCGCCCATTGGCTGGCCCAGGCCTCCGGCCAGCATGTCGATGACCGATTCGGGAAAGGGCGTTCCGGGAGGGAGGTTGGGGATGTCGGAGGGTTTGATGCCCCGGGTGATCAGAAACATCGTCAGATCGCCGACGACCTTGCTCGAAGGGGTGACCTTGACAATGTCCCCAAACAGCTGATTGACCTCTGCGTAGGTGCGGGCGATTTCCGGCCAGCAATGGCCGATGCCCATGCTGTTGGCCTGCTCCTTGAGATTGGTGAACTGCCCGCCCGGCATCTCGTGGAGGTAGACCTCGGCCGAACCGTGGGGTGGCGAGGTGTCGAAGGGCTTGTAGAAGGTCCGGACGTGCTCCCAGTAATCCGAGTATTCGTTGAGGGTGTCGAGGTCCAGCCCGGTGTGGCGCTCGGTGTGTTGCAGCGCGGCCACGATGGAATTGAGATTCGGCTGGCTCGTGCTCCCGGAGAATGAGGCGATGGCGGCGTCCGCGATGTCCACACCGGCGTCGGAGGCTTGCAGGATCGAGGCGGCGTTGATGCCCGAGGTGTCGTGCGTGTGAAAATGGATGGGGATTCCGACCTCTTCCTTCAACTCCTTGATGAGTTTGTGGGCGGCGTAGGGGCGGCACAGCCCGGCCATGTCCTTGACGCAGAGCAGATGGGCGCCCATGCGCTCGAGTTCCTTGGCCAAATCCACGTAGTAGCGCAGCGAGTACTTGTCGCGCGCGGGATCGAGGATGTCGCCGGTGTAGCAAATCGTGCCCTCACAGAGTGACGGCGTCTCTCGCACGGCTTCCATCGCCGCTTTGAGATTGGGGAGGTAATTGAGCGAGTCGAAGATACGGAAAATGTCCATGCCCGCCTCGGAGGCTTCCTTGACGAAACCCGCCACCACGTCGTCGGGGTAGTTCGAATAGCCCACCGCATTCGAACCGCGAAAGAGCATCTGGAAACAAATGTTGGGGATCGCTTGCCGCAGCTGGCGAAGGCGCTCCCAGGGATCCTCGTGCAGGAAGCGCAGGGCGGAGTCGAAAGTCGCGCCTCCCCACATCTCCATGGAGAAGAGATTGGGCGTGCGGTGAGCCACCGCCGCGGCGACGTTCATCATGTCGATGGTCCGGAGACGGGTGGCGAAGAGCGATTGGTGGGCGTCGCGAAAGGTGGTATCGGTGAGGAGCAAGGGCTTCTGTTCGAGAATCCACTGACAGAAACCCTGAGGACCGAGTTTCAAGAGACGGTTGCGGGTACCCTCGGGTGCCTTTTCGTCGTGACGGTAAGGGACCTCTCGGGCGAGTGTGAGGGGTGCCTCGGGGCGGTAACCCTTGGCATGGGGATTGCCGTTGACGATGACGTCGCCCAGGTAGTTGAGCAGCTTGGTGGCGCGGTCCCGCCGGGGTTTGAACTCAAACAGACTGGGCGTGTCATCGATGAGCTTGGTGGTGGCTTTTCCGGAGCGGAAGCACTCGTTGACGATGACGTTCTCGACGAAGGGGATGTTGGTCTTGACGCCGCGAATGCGGAATTCACGGAGGGCGCGGTCCATGCGCTGGAGCGCGATGGAGAAGGTGGGACCGTGGGTGGTGACCTTCACGAGCAGTGAATCATAGAAAGGGGTGACCACGCTGCCAGTGGTGCCCAAACCGCCGTCCAGCCGAACGCCGAAACCCGATGCCGAGCGGTAGGTGATGATCTGTCCGATATCGGGCCGGAAGTTCTCTTCCGGATCCTCCGTCGTGATGCGGCATTGCACGGCGAAACCGATGCGCGGGATGTCTTCCTGTTTGGGCAGTGTCAGTTCCAGATCGGCCAGCGTGTGTCCCTGGGCGATGAGAATCTGCGAGCGCACGACATCGATGTTGGTGATCTCCTCGGTCACGGTGTGCTCCACCTGAATCCGCGGATTCATTTCGATGAAGTACCACTTGGCCGTGTTGAGATCGACGAGGAACTCGACGGTTCCGGCGTTGTCGTAGCCGACACTCTTGACGAGTTCCACCGCGGCGTCGCAGAGTGCGTGCCGCAGCGTGTCGTCGAGACCGACGGAGGGCGCGATCTCCACCACTTTTTGGTGGCGGCGCTGGACCGAGCAATCGCGTTCGTGAAGGTGAAGGGCGTGTCCGTGCTGGTCGCCCATTACCTGCACTTCGATGTGCTTGGCGCGGGCGATGTAGCGTTCGAGGAAGACCGCGGTGTTTCCAAAGGCGCGCTGGGCTTCGCTTTGCGCTTCATCGAGCAAGTCGTTGAGGGTGGCGGGATCCTTGACGACTCGCATCCCGCGCCCGCCGCCACCGAAGGCGGCCTTGATAATGAGGGGAAATCCGATTTCCTGGGCGATTTTGACAGCGGCCTCACGATCGCTCACCGGGTTCTCCGTGCCTGGGAGTGTGGGGAGACCCGCCTTGTGCGCGGCCGCTCGCGCCGCCACCTTGTCACCCATGAGTTCGAGGATCTCGGGGCGAGGCCCCACGAAGATGATGCCGGCCTCGTCACAGGCGCGGGCGAACTGGGCGTTTTCCGATAAAAAGCCGTAACCGGGATGAATGGCGTCGACGCCCTTCTCGACGGCCAAGGTGACGATGCCTTCGACGTCCAGGTAGGCACCGACGGGGCCTTTCTCCACGTTGAGCTGATAGGATTCGTCCGCTTTGAATCGGTGCATGGAAAACCGGTCCTCCTTTGCGTAGATCGCGACCGTGCGGAGCTGCAGTTCGGTCGCGGCGCGGAAGACCCGCGTGGCGATTTCGCTGCGATTGGCGACGAGGAGTTTGCGGATGGGCTTGATGCTCATGATCGCCCGCATTCTGGGGTTGGAGGGCCGATCAGCAAGGACTTTTGCGATCCGGATCGGGGCATCCAAAAGGGCCCTGGAGGCGGGCGTTTCAGGATGAGGGCGCGTTCTCCAGGTTCTTCCAATCCAGGTCGGGAGGGAATGGGGCGCTCCAGCCGTGTGGGCCGTCTTCCAGGGTGAAGCGGAGATCGCTGGCGTGAAGGGCTTGGCGGGGGAGCCGGCGCCGCTTCGCCAGGGCCGGGGTCCATCCCTCCTCGATGAAGCGAAGGTAGCAGGACTCGTCGCGGTAAATCTTGTCGCCCACGATGGGATGACCGAGGGACGCGAGATGCACGCGAAGTTGGTGCATGCGGCCGGTGATGGGTCGCAGCTCAACTCGGCTGAAGCGTTCCCCCTCGATGAGGCGCCTCTCGAGGACCTGGCCGTGGGTGAGTGACGGCTGGCCGGAGGGATGGATCATTCGCTTGAGCCAGATGGCCGAGGGCTGGATTTCGCCCTGGCGGATCAGCGGGGCGTCGGCCGTGAAGCGGTCATCCTTCGGCCACCCGTGAACCAGGGCGAGATAACGTTTTTCAGCGAGGCGTCCCTGCATGGCCTTGGAGAAGGCGCGCGCGGCGGCGCTTGTCTTGGTAACCAGCACGACGCCGCTGGTCTCGCGGTCCAGGCGATTGATGATGGAAAGCGTCGCCCCGGTGTGAATATCGAAGGCCAAGAGGTGCCGGAGTTCATCCCAGAGGGTGCGAACCGGGCTGGGTTTGCTCGGATGCACGAGGAGTGGCGCCGGCTTGTCGACGACGATGTAGTCGTCGCACTCGTCGAGGATGGCGAAATCGGTGCGATTGGCGATGCCCCGGTGTCACGGCCTCCGACTGGGTTCCAATCGAGAGATCTTCTTGAAGTGTTCCGCCAGACCTTCCAAGTGAGCTTCGTTGGCCCTGGTCTCGGCCTCGCGGATGGCCTCCTCCTGGAGCACTGTGATGGACTGAATGCCGCTGCGGCTCAGCTCGAGCATCGCCTGGAGTTCCTCGAGAGAGTAGGTGGCCTCCTCGCCGGTTCCCTGGACCTCGACGAACTCCAAGTCCTCGGTCATGACGACGTTGCAATCGACGGTGGCGTCGCGGTCCTCGATGTAGTTGAGATCGAGGCAGGGTTGGCCCGCGTAGACCCCCGCGCTGACGGCCGCCACCTTCTTTCTCATGGGCGAGGACTTGAGCTTGGCCTCCGCGAGCAGGGCGTTGATGGCGATGGCCACGGCCACGCAGGCGCCGCTGATGGAGGCCGTGCGCGTACCGCCATCCGCCTGGAGCACGTCGCAGTCGATCCGCACGGTACGGGGTCCCAGGGCTTTGAGATCGATCACCGCGCGCAGCGATCGCCCGATGAGGCGCTGAATTTCCGAACTCCGCCCATCGATGCGTCCGCGGGTCGAGTCGCGCGGCTTGCGGCTCAGGGTCGAGTAAGGCAGCATGTTGTATTCGGCGGTGAGCCACCCTCCCGGCACCTTCTGAATTCTCATCCAGCTGGGCACGCCGTCCTCGATGGTGGCTGCGCAGATCACCTTTGTATGGCCAAAGCTGACGAGTACGGAACCGGTGGCGTGCGGGGCCACGTTCGGGAGAAAAGAGATCGGTCGAAGTTGATCGCGGGTACGCTGATCGGGACGTTCCATATTGTAAATTCGGCTGAGCCGAGTATTGCAGGGGCATTCGCGATGGCTCAATCTTTTTCGAAATTCCATTGATGGGGACGAGGAATACCAACTTCGCCGTGGTGCGTGTTCCCGGGTCGACCTCCAATTTGGGACCGGGTTTTGATTGCATGGGAATGGCGCTTCGAATCTACAACGAAGTCCGGGTCGAGCGAGCCGGCGAGGAGGGCGAAGCGCGAGGGGAGGAGCCACCGCACGCCATGGTGGCCGCCACCGCGGAGCGATTCTTTCGTGAGGTGAAGGCGCCTGCTTTTCCCTTCCGCTGGAGGATCTCTGGCGAAGTGCCCATCTCGCGGGGATTGGGCAGCAGTGTCACGCTCCGTCAGGGCATTCTCCAGGGCTTGAACGTGCTCTGTGGCGATCCTCTGACCCGAGACGGTCTTTTCCGATTGGGCAGCGAGCTTGAGGGCCACCCGGACAATGCGTCGGCGGGCGTTTATGGGGGCTTCAGTTGTACCAACGCCGCGGGGACCTGTCTGCATTTTCCGGTTGACGAGCGCCTCAAGGTCTTGCTGCTCATTCCAGAGCGGGAAGTCTTGACCGACCTCTCGCGAGGCGCGCTTCCTAACAATTTGCCGCACTGTGAGGCGCTGGTCAGCTTGGGGAATGCCTGCGTGATCGCTGCGGCCATGGCCTCGCGGAACTACGAGAGCCTGCGAGGCGGTTTCCGGGATGCCTTGCATCAGCCTTACCGCGAGGGCTCCAATCCGGGCTTGCGGGAAGTGATCATCGCCGGCGAGGCGGCCGGCGCTCTGGGCGGTTTTCTCAGCGGCTCGGGATCGACGATCGCCTGTTTGGCGCTGGCCGAGGGAGACGCCCTGCAAGCCATCGGCGCCGCCATGCGGGAGGTCTATGAGGTGGTCGGCAAATCACGTCTTTTGGTGTGCAGGGCGGACAACGAGGGCGTCCGGACCGTGGAGAGTGGCTGACCGACCCGATGAAGGAGACTCTGGAAAGCCTGGAAGAGTTCGCGACCGATGTCATCTATGATCGCAAAAAGGGCTTCGGCGCCGGAAGCTTGCGGGTGGCTTTGCGAGGGCTCTCGTGGATCTGGCGGGGTGCGGTGAAACTCCGCCTCTATCTCTATCGCCATCGCGTGCTGAGGGACCGCAATCTCGGCTGTCTGGTCATCAGCATCGGGAACATCACGGTGGGCGGCACCGGAAAGACTCCGGTGGTGGAGCTTTTTGCCCGAGCGCTACGGGATGCCGGGCGGCAGGTGGCCATCCTCAGCCGGGGATACAAGAGCAAGCGTCCGCCGCTGAAGCAGCGGATCAAGAGCCGCCTGACGGGCAAGTCGCTCCAGGCACCGCCCCGCACGGTGTCCAATGGCCGTGAGGTGCTGCTCGATTCGAGTCTGTCGGGAGACGAGCCCTACATGTTGGCGAAGAATCTCAACGGTGTGGTCGTGTTGGTCGACAAGGATCGAGTGAAGTCCGGCGGTTGGGCGATCCGCGAGCACCGCACCGATACGATCTTGCTGGACGACGGGCTGCAGTATCTTCGATTGAAACATCGCCTGGACATCATTTTGGTGGATGCCACCGCGCCCTTCGGAACCGGGTTTCTCCTGCCGCGCGGAACGCTGCGGGAACCCGCCGGGAGCTTGAAGCGAGCGGATTATATTTTCCTCACCAAGTGTCGTCCGGGCGCTTCCAACGCGGCGCTGATCGATGAGATTCGGAAATACAACCGGACAGCCGAGATCATCGAGTGCACCCACGCGCCACGGTATTTGCAGAACGTCCACAGCGACGAACGTTTGCCCCTCGAGGCCCTCGAGGGGACCTATGTAGGGACCTTGAGCGGAATCGCCACGCCCGAGACCTTTGAGAACTCGGTGGCTCGGCTGGGAGCGCATGTTGAGGTTCGGCGTCGCTACACGGATCACCATCGCTATTCCGAACAGGAGGTCCAAGCCTTCGTCAATCACTGCGTCGACCGTGACCTGGTGATGATGGTGACCACGGAGAAAGACGCCGTGCGTTTGCCTGACATTGCTCAGGTGGACGTTCCGATTTACTATTTGCGGGTAGAGATAGAGATATTGTCAGGCGACGAGAGCTGGCGGGAATGCATCGAGCGCATATGTTCGCCGCAGTCTCTGGCGCGGCTTGAGTGAGATTCCCTGGCGCGGCGCGAGGCGAACGGGAGGTCGCGGTGGCCGGAGGCGCCGTCCCCGGCGATTCTCATTGTCAGGCATCGACGCTCACTTTAGGCTGCGAATTTAGCGAATCCCTGTCATGAAAACCTTGCCGATCCGTATCCTTCCGTTTCTCATTTTTGTCATCGCTGCCTGGTCGCTGGGGATCGGGGCGGCTCAGGAGAAGGGCGTGTTTGAAATCCTCCTTCAGCAAGGAGAGCGGGAGGAATGGACGGTGCCGGATGAGTGGGCCTCCTTCGAGATCCAACGAGTGATTGGCGGGGCGGTTCTGATTTCAGCGGAGCGGCCCGGCGAGACGGATCCGGATGCGGAAGAGGACGCGCCAGAGGCGGAGGGCTGGATGCCTCTCGAAGCGGGTTGGTTGCCGCATCCCGTGACATTGGCGCGGGGAGGTCGAATCCTCTTGGATCAGCAGGATGCCGAGGAGCATCCGGTGAGCGTGTATGGGACGATTGCTAGAAATGCAGAGGCGGAAACTCTGCGTGCCGAGATGGCGTCCTTGCGCGAAACGGTACGGGAGGCGCGAGCAATCCTCGGCGAAGACCTGGCGGCGGCGATGGGCCTCGCGTCGCGCGACCTTCACGCGGAGATGGAGCGGTCCGTGGATGCGCTGAACGAAACGGCGGCGGTGCCCGCTCGAGAGATCACGGACGCGATCGACGCCTTTTACGAGATCCACTGGAAGTACAAGGTGGTCGAGATTGAGTTCAAGGACGTGTTTGAATTGAAGGTGAAATTGGAGAAAAAAGGCGAGCCTGGCTTGGAACTCGTTCAGCTGATCAGCGATCGTCGGCCCAGCATGCACCGGGGCGTGGCGACGGCGATCTACAAGCACGCGGTGAAACCAGAGCGGCGCGCAAAGCTTCCCGCGGTGGAGGCACCGCAGGTGCCTCTTGAGGCGGCTCCTTGAGCCAAGCCAAGCCAGGTTCTCAGGCGCTGGCTTTTCGTTGACGGAGAACGTGGAAGGCCTTGCCGGCGCCGTAGGGCGACATCAAGAATTCCAGAACCGGATCCTGCTGCTGGAGATGCGAATGCTCCAGGGAAGGGTGCATTTCTAGCAGGAAACTGCGTTGGTTGGAGAGATCCACCGTCTCGAGGCCGGCGGCTTCGCCCCACTGTTGAAGGTCGGTGAAATTGATATCGGCGGTGAGATCCTGATGGCCGAAGCGGTCGTAGATCTCCATGCCCTTGAGGCGGACCTGCTGGAAATAGCCGCGCAGGGTTCCCTTGGGGTGCTTGCGATAGAGTTCCGGAAAGGGTCCTCCGTAGTCGATGGTCAGCATGGCGCCGGCACGCAAGTGGGGCAGCCACTCCCGCTGCCAGTCGCGATAACCGAAATGGATCTCGCTCCGTTGTTCGTCTGCCAGGGGAAGCCCATTGGATTCCCAGGGACCGAAGACGGAACTGTCTTCCGGGCGGCAAGATTCGGGATCGATGGGAAGAAACTCCTCGGAGAAGCCATTGATTCCCTGGTCGCGCAGGTGGAGCTCTTCCCAAACCCGCCGTGGGTCGTTCCAGCGCACGACCTTGGGAGGAAAGGCGTCGACAAGTTCATTGGAGAAAATCAAGGCCCGTCCCTCGCAGGCGTCGAGGGCGGATCGCATGTCGTCGTGCCAGCGGACGCGCCAGCGCGGAAGCTTCTCGCGCTGGTGCTGGCGGAGGGTCTCGGAGATTTCGACAATGTGATAGCTGAGGAAAGGACGGTAGAGCGGATTGACGTGGGTGAAGAAATCGCGGGCCAGGGAGCCGTCGCCGGCACCTATCTCGATGACGTGCCAGCGCCGTCCGAGCCCGGATTGCAGAGTCTCTTTTCGCTCGATGCCAGCCCATCGCGCGACCGCCCGCGCCAGGGTGTCGCTGATGGTTGGGCTGGTGGAGAAATCGCCCCGCCGCCCGATGGCGGCCACGTTTCGGCGATAGTAGCCGAAGCGCGGATGGTAGAGCGCCTCCTTCATGAAACGTTCGAAGGGCATGGTGCCGTCGAGTTCGAGGAAGAGATTGGCGAGGTAGGATTGGCCGGTGTCCATGGCGTGGGGGAGGGGCTAGTTCGAGCGACTGCTGAGGGTGACGCTGCGGGCGAGGCGGTCGCAGAGGGACTGGTTGCGCGGGCTCGGCATGACCGCCAGGAGATCGATCAGGATGAAGGCATTGAGGGCCATGACCGCCACGTTCCAGAAGCCGCCGTGCTCGCGGATGATGGTCTGGATCTGATCCAGGGCATAGGGTTCGCCCGACGCGGCGAAACTCGCCAGGACCACCTGCAGGCGCCAGAGATCGACTGCCTGGATCACCAGGTAGGGGCTGAGTCTGCGGATCGCCTGAAACCAAGACAACGGTCCGAGCTTCAGACTGCGCACGCGATATTTGAGAGGAATGCCACCCGGCGTGAGTCCACCACAACGGAGGAGCACGAGCAGCAGCGCGAAGTAGAAAACGGTGAAGACGGCGGCTGGCCAGATCGTTCCTCGTTGGAAGGCGAGGTCGGCGGCGGGGACGCGGAGGGGAATGAGGATGATGCGTAGAAAGACCACGTCCACAGCGGCGCCGGCAAACCGTTCCAGGGGAGGGGTGTAGCGAAAAGCGGGATCGGAGGGAGACTCCGTCTGGCGGGGAGGCGGCTCGGCGATGGTGGAGAGATCTTCGTCCATGAACGTCTGGCGTGAGCCCCGTGCGGCGCGGAGGAACGGCCTCATTGGCTCGAGGCCGCCAGATCCTGGCAGCCTCGGATGTCGAGCTTGCCCGAGGCCAAACAGGGAATGGGATCGACGTGGATCCAGCGCTTGGGCACCCAGAGTGCGGGGACGCCTTCGCTGATCAGGTGCTTGCGCAGGGCATCGAAGTCGAGCTGGGGATCGACGCAGAGAAGCACCAGGGCCTCGCCCTTGGCTTCGTCGGGGACGCCGACGATGGCGATCTTGCGTTCATCGCTGGAGCCGAATCGGAGGGCATTGTTGAGGTAACCTTCCACCGTTTCGTGAGGCACCATCTCACCCCCGATTTTAGAAAAACGTGAGAGACGGCCCTCGATGTAGAGGAAACCGTCCTCGTCCAGGCGCCCGATGTCGCCCGTCTTGAACCACTTGCCTTTGAGGACCGCCGCGCTCTTCTCCGGGGCGTTGAGATAGCCGGCAAAGATATTGGCGCCGTTCAGCCAGATCATTCCGGTCTCGTGCACGGACAGGGGAAGATCGGTCTCGGGATCGGTGATGCGGACGGCTACGCCGGGGAGCAGCGGACCCACGGAGCCTCGGCGCAGGCAGGGGATCACCGGAATGCCGGGCTCGGGGACTGCGGGCGGCTCGGGAACGTTGCAATTGGTGACCGGTGCGGTCTCGGTCAAGCCGTAGCCCTCATAGATTTCCTGGCCCAGCCGATTGCGGAAGGTTTCCGCGAGGGCGCCGGGCAGCTTCTCGGCACCGGCCACCACGAGCTTGACGCTCGCGAACTGCTCGGCGGTGGTCTTGCGAAGGTAACCACGGAGAAAGGTGGGCGTTCCGAGGACAAGCGTGACGTGATGTTCGGCGATGAGCTCCCCCAGTTTGCGGGCGTCCATGGGGCTCGGGTAGGTGACCACGCCGATCCCCTCGATCATGGGATACCACAGGGTGACGGTGCAGCCAAAGCTGTGAAACAAGGGCAGGCAGCCGAGCAGGCGGTCGGTCCGGCCGAGGTTGAGGCGAGAGCCGAACTGGTGGACGTTGGCCATCAGGTTGGCGTGGGTCAGAACGACGCCCTTGGGCTCTCCCGAGCTGCCACTCGTGAAAAGCAGGACGGCTTCCTTGTCGCCTCCCTTCTTGGGGAGGCCGAGGAGGCTTGCCAGGCGCCCGGCGCTGAGCGTGCGCGAGAGCAGCAGCCAGAGAGCGATCTTCCATTTGATCTTGGGCAGGGCTCGCTCGATCAGCAGGGTTTGCTCATCCTGCGGCCATGCGAAGCGGCTCATTTTTTGGCGGAAGGCGTCGGCGGTGAGAAAGAGATCGAGATCGGCCTGGCGAATCGCCGAATCGATCGCGTCCTTGCTGGCGGTGAAATTGAGGTTCACGGGAACCTTGTTCGCCAGAAGCGTGGCGACGTTGGCCACGAGCCCGCCCCGGCCGGGCGGGAGGATGATCCCGACCCGGGGCTGGTCCGTGCGAGCCTTGATCACTTTGCTCAGGGCGATGCCGGCGGCGAGAATCCGGTCGTAGGTGGTCTCGGAGCCGTCCAGGCCATCGATCACTCCGGCGGTGTCGGCGCTGCGTTTGAGGCCCGAGAGGACGGCGTAACCGAGGTGGTTCTGAAGCGGGGGATGCTCTCGGAAGGCGTCCGCGGCGGCCTCCATCATTTTCTCCTGAAAATTGGCCAAGGTGGCCGATTCCCGTTCCAGTGGCTCGGTGAAGACAAAGACCGGCCCGGGATCCGGAAGGTCTTCCTCCAGGGCCGATCGCCAGGAATAGGCGTGGTCGACCACCACTCCATGAATGCGCTCCCGGGTGTCCAGGAGGAATTGGAGCCAGTTGCTCGGGATGGTGAGAAAGGGGTTGGGACAGCACTGGCTTTTCCCGGGGACGAAGATCACCAGCTGGTTCTCCGTCAGACGCTCGTGCAACTGCTTGCGCAGCTCGATGGGCTGGGACTGCCCCGGGTCGAACTGGAGGTTCGAAACGGCATCCTTCTCCAGGTAGTTGCGCAAGGGCGGATCGAGCACCGCGTCCTTCGCCGTCAAGTAGGTGATGGATCTCCCGGCGAAGTGGCTCTCCAAGGCTAGCAATTCATCGAAAGCCAGTTGGCTGGGAATGAGCAAGGCGCCGCGGTCCGATACCTGCTCCGCGTCGCGGATTTGAAATGGATCTGCCAGTGTGGTCGCCATGGAATTGAGGTGCCACCATAAGCATCTGAAGGGCCGTTCCACCACTATTTTCCCCCGGTAACAGCTCCCTGTCTTGATCCGGCGGTGATGTCGCCGTAGGTGGCGGCATGAAATGGCGGGCCAGAGAGAGAGAATGGGACCTTTCCCGGCGCGGCCTGATCATGGGCATTCTGAACGTGACGCCGGACTCATTTTCCGACGGGGGCCGTTTTCTCGACGTGGCAGCGGCACTCGATCACGCTCGATCGATGGTGCGGGAGGGGGCGGACATTCTCGATATCGGCGGCGAATCGACGCGTCCGGGGGCGACGCCGGTCGGTGAAGAGGAGGAGCGAAAGCGAGTCTTACCGGTGGTGGAGGCCCTGGTCGCCGAGTTTCCCGAGGTGGCCCTGTCCGTCGATACCACCAAGAGCGGCGTGGCGACGGCCGCGCTGCAAGCCGGGGCACACATTGTAAACGACATCTCGGGGCTGACCGGTGATCCGGCGATGGGAAGAGTGGCGGCGGAGTACGGGGCCGGCGTGGTCTTGATGCACATGCAGGGAAAGCCTCGCACCATGCAAATGGCACCGCGGTACGAGGACGTCATCGCCGAAGTGCGAGACTTTCTCGGCCGGCAAGCTGAGGTGGCTGTGGCGGCGGGGCTATCGCGAGAACAGCTGGTCTTTGATCCCGGCATCGGATTTGGCAAGGCGCTCGAGCACAATCTGGAGATCTTGCGGTGCTTGGAGGCGTTTCAGTTGTTAGGCGGTCAGCGGCTCTTGCTCGGTGTTTCGCGAAAATCCTTCATCGGGAAGCTGCTCGGCAGCGCGGAAATGGAGGCTCGGAAGTGGCCCACGGTGGCACTGACCGCCCATGGCATGGAGTGCGGGGTGCGAATCTTTCGCGTTCACGACGTGCGTCCCAATGTCCATGCCGCGCGAATGACGGAGGCGATTCTGGTCGCGAAGTGAAGACCTCCGCCGGGGTCTCGAGGATTCCTCGGTTTGGTTAGCGCTCAATCAGCACATCATCGAGGTAAAAGCCGGCGCCATTGTCGGCGGAGTTGTCGTCGGCGAGGAAGCGGAATCGCAGCCGGAAACGCTTTCCCGTCACCGCGGAGCCTTCCCCGGTGATCTCGGCGAGATCGTAGGTGGCTCGGGTCCACCTTTCGGCGGGCGCCAGCGGGTCGGTCTGGGCCAGCACCACGGTGGGATCCTCCGCCTCGATGAATTCCAGCCGTGCGCCCTCCGCAAGACCCGCCTCCAGGGTGTACCAGAAACTCAAGGTCGCCCTCCGCTGGGCGGTGAGATCGATCTCCAGCGAGGTGAGGGTGAGATTGAGCAGGTCATCGTAGATGCCCGAGAGGCGGGTCGCCATGACCTTCGATCCGCTGTGTGCGGTGCCGGGTCCCGAGTCCGGTGTGCCCCGCTCGAACCGGGTCTCACCCACGGTGGGAAAGGGGACGTCGCTGGTCTCGGTCAGCCAGGGCTCCTCGCCGTCTTCAAAACCGGCGCGCAGAATGGGCGGGGGCGGCACCCGGCGAATGCGATAGAATTCTTGAGCATTTGGCGATCGTCTTGAGACGATCCATTCCGTCCTCTCCTCGGGGGGAGCGGCGGCGGGCAGGGCCTCGGCCAGGAGGGTCCAGGAGCCCGGGGTCAGGGAGTTGGAATGCTCGAGAGGGAAGAACTCGACGGGATGAGAATTCCAGCGAAGGAGGAGGGTGTCAGGGTCCTCGACTGGCAGAACGGTGAGTTGGATCGGCGCGGTGGGGGCGATGACGGGCACCGGCACCGAAGCGCCCTCGGGAAGGTTCAATTCGTCGGTGCGCTCGGTCCCGAGACCCTCGATCAAGTGCTCGGCCAGAAGCTCGCCGGTGGCCTCCGGACCGCTGAAATACTCGACCAGGATGGCATCCATCCGCTCGGCACAGCAGGCGTCCGCGCGGTTCCAGAAACTGAGGTCTCCGGTGAGGGCCTGAGCCATGGGAAAGGTGTAAGTGAGCATCTGACCCCCCTGATCGGTCGAGGAGTGGAAACCATTGGCGCAGCAAACCCCAATCAAGTCGTCGATTGGCCCTGCGGAGTGCCCGCCAAAAGCGGGATCCTCCGAGGCTACCGCCGTGGTGCCGAAGGCTGTCGACAGCACGTCGCGGTCGTCCGTGTTGTACAGTGACAGTTCCTCGATGTAAAACCAGTCCGTCTTGGCATTGGTGAAGCGAACGGACTGGACGCCCTCGATCGCAATGGCCAGGACCGGTCGGCTATCGGCGTCATTGGGATCGGTAAAATGAAAGAGTTCGCGATGATCCCGTATGCCGTCCCCGTCAGAGTCGATGAGGAGAGGGTCGGTGCCCGTGGCTTGCGGGTCGACGTAGAGGCCGGTCCGGTTCTCGACGCCGTCGAGGAGGGTGTCGCCATCGGAATCCGGATTCAAGGGATCGGTGCCGGTGTCCTGATCGCTCACCCACTGGCCGGTGGCCGACTCCGCCCCGTCCATGAGGCCGTCGGCATCGGTATCCGGGTTCTGCGGATCCGTGCCTCGCTCGAATTCCTCGAGGTTGGAGGAGCCGTCCTGATCGGGATCGCCGGCGCCGCCGTGTTCTCCGTTGGGATCGTCCGGGTCCAGGCCGTTGGCCTCCTCGTAGCGATCGAGCAATCCGTCGCCATCGGAGTCGGCGTCGGGATTGGGCAGAGAAAACGAGGCCCCGGCCTCCAGGTTGATGTCGCCCAGGCTGTCGGCGGCCAGACGGTCGACCTGCTTGGCGGCGAGGAGATCGCCCGAGCCGTCGGGCCCATCGAAAAACTCGAAGAGCATGCCATCGAGCCGCTGGGAGCAGCAGGCATCGGCGCGATCCCAGACCGTGATCTCTCCCACCAGGATCAGGGGTTCTGGCAGGGTGAGAGTGTAGGCCTGCTGGCCGGCGCTGCTGGACGAATGCCATCCCGAAGCGCAGCAGTCGCCGCGGACGTCATCGATGGGCCCCTCGATCGATGATAGAAACCCAGGCGTCTCCGAAGACGTGGCTGTGGTGCCGAAGGCCAGTGAGGCGACGTCGAAACCCGCGGCGTTGAGGATTCGGAGTTCTTCGAGATAGAACCAGTCGGCCCGAGTGTTGGTGATGCGGATGGAGCGCACATTGTCCAATGCCGAGGCCTGGAGTGTGAGGAGACTCGGGCCAAGAAGAGCCCAGGCCAGACGTTTGACGGGCGTGTAAGTGATCGCGTTCATGGAATGGAATGGGGTGAGGAAGGGAGTCGCTGGGCTGGAGCCCGCCGGAATCACTGCCAGATCAGTTTCGACGATCCCTTGGCCAGGCCACGTATTTGTCTCCACGCTCGCACCAGGTGCCGGAGGTGAGGTGAAGTGGCGCGTCGACGCGGGTGAGCGCTTGGGCCGGAGTTCCGTGATGTTCTTGCCAGGGCCGAAGCCCGGCCGGGCGTGGGCCCTCGAAGGTGAAGTCCGGGCAGGCGTAGAGCGTGTCGAGCGTCACCTCATGATCATCCTGTAAGGTCAGGCGAGTCAGTTCCTTGGCGGCCCAATAGCGAGCCAGTTCGCTCAGTTTCATCCACAAAAGATGATCGAAGCGGGCATGGAGCTGGCGAACCACCTTCTGGAAGACCTTGAAACCCTTCTCCTCGCCATTCCAGTGCCCAGTTCTCCATGTATTTTGGGGAGTTGTCAGGGTAGGGATGGCCGGTCTTCAGATCGATGACCCGCGTGTGGGTCATCATCTCGGGATGAATATCCCAATTGGGCATCATCAAGTCGCGGACGAGTTTGATGCTATTCGTGATCTCGCGGCGGGACCAGCCGGGAACCTCGAGATCCAGCCGGCCCACACAGTCCGGGTAGGGAACGATGCTGTACTTTCCCTTCACTCCTTGCTCGCCGCACTACTCGCCGAATTTTCTCACAAAATCGTCAGGAATCTCCACCGGCCAGCGTTTCCAATCGCGATGATAGACCGCTCGCTCGCCCTTCCAGGCCGCGTTGAACTGCGGCATGGCGAAGCGGTTGAGGTTCACCAAACAGGTGGAGTCGTCGATGATCAATCCCACCGGAACCCGTGTGCGGGGATTGAGCACGGTGACTCCGTCGGAGGAGGCGGGACGGGAACCGGGTTCCTGGCCGGAGGCGACTTGGGATGCCAGGAGAGAGGCGGGGAGCGCCTGCGTGAGGGTGCGGGAGAAACGGCGGCGTGTCATCATGGTCATGGAGAGAAAGGCAGCGATTGAGTTTGAGAAAAAGATCGAGTGCTAGTTGAAGTCGTTCCAGTCGGCGGCGCCGCAGTGAACGAGCGCGGCTTCCAGGGCCCAGCCCGTGAAGGAGGCGTAGTTGAAATCGCGATACCGTCGACGAGCGTCGGGATCGGTGGATTCGAGGCCTTTGCGGATTTCCTCGAGGCGGTCGGCCGCGGGCCTCGCGGCCGCGCCGATTTCGTAGACGGCGCGTGCGGCTTCGAGCGCCAGCCGGAGATCTTCCGAGGCCACGAGTTCTGTGAGAAGGGGAAGGCCGAGATCGGTGTGTCCTTGCAAACACGCCACTTTGGCGGCAGCCACGCGAACGCTGGGATTGGCGTGTCTGACGAGCTGGCCAAGGGTGGCGCGATCCGTCAGAGCGGGATCGCGATGAACGAGGCGCCAGTAGAGCACTCCGGAATCGGCATGGGGAAGGCTGGGAGATTCCTCCAGGGCGGCCCGCAAGACCTTGTCCAGATCGTAGAGATCGGGGCGCTGAGCCATTTCGTAGATGGAACATCCGGCCTGGCGTGCCCTTCGCGTGTATTCGGATTCGGCGAGGAAACCCGTGTCGCGATGGGCGGTGATCCAGCGAAGGAGTTCGGCCTTCATCGCCGCTCGCCGCCCGGCATGCGCGGAATCGCTGGCTAGATTATGGATTTCGTGAGGGTCATTCTCCAGATCATAGAGTTCTTCGCGCGGTTTGTTTTCAACAAAGATCTGGGAGGAATGTGCGTTGAGCTGGCCGGCGTCTCGTGCCCTTCGCAGCTCGGCCAGAGATTCCTTTTGATCTCCGAAAATGCGGCTTCCTTGCAGGTAGGGCTGGCGATGGAGAAAGTGGCGCACGTAGAGAAAGCGACCGTCGTGTACGGCACGGGACACCTCAAACATGTCATCCGCGCGATCTCTTGCGCCATAGATGAACTCTCTCGGCGGATCCGGTTGAGCACCGGGAAACGAGCGGCCTTGCATCACCTCCGGCGGAGTGATCTCGGCAAGGCTTAAGACAGTGGGCGCGAAGTCGACGAAACTCACCAATTGGCGAGAGCGATCGCCGCTTTGAAAGTCTCCCGCCAGATGGTGGTAGGCGGGCGGGATGCGAATGAGCAGAGGGACTCGCAGGCCGGAATCGAGCAGCCAGCGCTTGTGCCTTGGCAGGCCGTGGCCGTGGTCGCTGAAGAACCAAACGATCGTGTTTTCCCAGAGACCGTCGTCTTTCAGCCGGTCAATGATCTCGCCGACCTGCAGGTCCATGGAGGAGACCAGATCGTCGTAGCGCGCAAGCAGTTCGCGCATCATGGGCGTGTCGGGAAAATAGGGAGGGACTTGCGCCCTGGCGGGATCGTGGCGCTGGTCGGGGGGAAGATCATGCACGGCGCGCTCGTAGCGGTCGCGGAAATTCCCGGGGCCTTCGTGAGTCGTTCCGAGCACGAAGAAGCTGAAAAAAGGTTGATCGGGCTGCGGACGCTTTCTCCAGGGAGCGAGATCCTTCCTCCAGTAGTCGTAGATGCCGTCCGGAGGGAAGTTGTAGTCAGTCTTGCTGTGGTTGGTCACGAAATAGCCCACCTCCTTCAAGTGAAGGGGAAAGGGCTTGACCTCGGGAGGCAGCGCGATCTCACAGCGCAGATGCTGGCCACCGAGCGAGGTGGGGTACATGCCGGTGATGAGACAGTTTCGGGCGGGAGCGCAAATGGGCGCGTTGGCGAAGGCATTGCGGAAGAGGATGCTCTCCTCGGTAAGGGCATCGAGGTGAGGCGTGGAGGCTTCGACGTAACCATAATAGCCTAACGTGTCGTCGAGATCCTCACAATTGATCCAGATGATGTTGGGAGGCTCGAGGGCCGCGTGCAGGTTCAGGGACCAGAAGGCGGCGGAGGCGAACCATCCGAGGGCGACCAGGGCGGGGCCGAGAGAAGTCATGGTCGTCATGGTGGGGCCGTTTGCGGGATCATGGCAAGCCGCAAGGGAGGGCCGGGAGAGCCGGCTCCG
Organism: Verrucomicrobiales bacterium; assembly: GCA_965204485.1. Taxonomy (GTDB): domain Bacteria; phylum Verrucomicrobiota; class Verrucomicrobiia; order Verrucomicrobiales; family DEV007; genus JAACDM01. Next base: position 84 of record CBDBEZ010000011.1, on the reverse strand, counting down.
CCCGGAAGGGGAGACGCGCGATTGACCTCTCCTCGCCTTCATGAGAGTTTGGCGTCGTGAAAAATCTCCCATGGTTCAGTTGGA
>CBDBEZ010000010.1:0-72874 GCA_965204485.1 Verrucomicrobiales bacterium | reverse complement strand
TGAACCATCCGCCCAGACGTGCTGCCTTCGGAAATGATTGTCTCAGCCGCCTTGAAAAACACGCTGCCTGGATTTTTGCACCACGGCGGAAAAGGTTCAGCGTTCCGAAAATTCATCCTTGATAAAATAGACTTCACTCGCTCCGAAGGTTCACGCTTCGCCGCATGATGATCCAGTTACAGAACTTCTCACTCGCGAGCTCAAGAAACGAGGATTGAAAATCCCTCCGAAACTGAGTATCGCCGATGGAGCTCTCGGGTTCTGGAGCGCCTTGGAAGAGGAATATCCGACAAGCAAACAGCAACGATGTTGGGTGCACAAGACAGCCAACATCCTCGACAAGCTGCCGAAGAAAGCGCAGCCCCTTGCCAAGGAACGCATCCATGAAATCTACATGGCGGAAACAAAGAAGGCCGCCTTGGAGGCCTATGACGAGTTCTTCACGCTCTACGAAGCCAAGTATCCGAAAGCGTGCGCCTGCCTGAAGAAAGACAAGGAAACTCTACTAACGTTCTACGATTTTCCAGCCGAGCACTGGAGACACATCCGGACGACAAACCCGATTGAGTCGACGTTTGCCACGGTCCGCCATCGGACTCGACAAACCAAAGGGTGCGGATCGAGGAAAGCAACCCTTTCAATGGTCTACAAGCTCGGCCTGGAAGCCGAGAAAGGCTGGCGTCGACTGAACGGATATCGTCAACTTGACAAAGTCGTGCAAGGAATCATCTTCGTGGACGGCATCGAGCAGCAAACCGCTGCCTAACCCATGATCGAACTTCGAATGGTGTTCCGACCGCCCTCATCCACAACTTCCGGTCATTTCTCGCTGTTCCGGTGCGCGTCATTGAAAAAGGGGTCTTCAGCAGAATCTGTGGGTGAAATTCCGGATTTGCTCCGGGAACGCTGGACGCCGGGTCCCGCTGCCCCTGGACCCCAGAACTGCTGAAACTACTTGTTTCATGGGCTGAGCCCTACCAGGGGCAGCCCCGGCGCAAGCGTTGTCCTCGCAAATCCGAGGTTTGGATGGGCAGCTGGCTTGTTGCCACAACTTTGATGCCCATTAAGATTGGATATAATTTGTTGCTGGTCAGGATTCTAGGTGAATCGCGCCGCCTGGGCACCCACAGATTCTGCTGAAGAGGCTGAAAAAGAGAGAACGCATAGAGCAACGCCGGTCAAAACCTGATGACGGATTGCGGCGGAGGGGATGAGGGTCAAGTGATCCCGGAGGCAATCGCTACGAGCGAACCGCATTCGAATCCCTTGGCGGAGATCGAGTAGGATTGGCGAGGACAGCACTTGATGCTCGTCCCTGGAGCTGGCAGGATCTCAGGTTGTTTTGACGATGCTTCGAGCTAGAAAACACCCACAGATTCTGCTATAGACCCCTATTTTCTTGGGATTCTTGCCCCGATTTATGAAACTATGGGGTCAACTCAGCTCGCGTGAGCAAATGCCAGGTCCGACTCGGCGTCGATGCCCCAGCGTTTTCCGATCTCTCGCAACTCCGGCGTCAATTCCCAGCGATCGGGAAGCGGTTCGCCCTCGTGCTCATGGCTTCCACCTTTCAGCGCCATGCAGCCCTTGTTGTCCCCGATCTCGGAGATCTCCCGCATCTCCTCCGCGGACAAGCTCACTCCATCGGGCAACCGGGCCAGCTCGGAGATCTTCTCCGAGATCGATTTGCTAGAGGTTCCCGGTTCTTGAATCATCGTGGGGATGACACTGCGCACGGGCAGATGAGAGAGGTTCCAAATACAGGCTAACTGAATCATCGAAAGCCCATGAGCCTCGGCGACCGGCCGCATCCGCTCGATCTTCTCCACCCCGGCTTCCACCCAACCGGCCGGGCGGAAAGTGCGATGATCTCTCTCTGGAAAGGCGTGCCCCGGCTTCACGTCATCGTGAAACAAGCCGCCGTAGTCAACCACCCGGGTGATGAGGTCCACGCCGTACTTCTCCGCCGCAGGAAGGACCAGTTTGCCAGGCCAAGGCTCGAGAGGGTTGAGAATGATCATGGCCCAGTCGATCCGTTCTCCGAACCTCTCGAAACAGTCGATCACATCGAGGGTGAAGCCGTTGGCCGGACCTGGCGCCACGCCCAGTTTTTCGGTCAGCCCGGCTTCTCGTGCCGCCACCAAGGCGTCCCAAACCGCCTCGCTGCGATAGCCGGTCGAATCGGGGTTATGAAGAAAGAGGAGATCAAAATGATCCTGTTGGCAGCGCTTCAACGATCGTTGGGTGGCGGTCATGACATACTCCTCGTAGCCCTCGGCGGCACGCAGCCGTGGGTCGGTGAATCGAGGAAAGCCGCGGCTCCCCTCACGTTTCCCCTGGTAAAAATCGTGGCCCACGGCGCCCACCAAACAGTAAGAATCCCGAGCCAGCCCCTCCAAGGCCTTACCCAGCATCCGATCCGCCTCGCCCATGCCGTAGGCGTCGGCCGTCATGAAGGTCCGGATGCCCCCGTCATAGGCATGGCGAATCGCAGCCAGGTAAGCGTCTTCATCCAGGGGAAGTCCGAAGTGCATGAAGCGTCCCCCGCTCCATGTCCCGTATGCCGTGCGCGTCAGATTCATGGCGCCAATAGCGCATCCATCCGCCGGGCCGACAAGCCGGATTTTGCCGTGGGCCGAGCACGAATTCTCACCGTACTGACGGCGAAGCTTGGCTCTTGCGGAGACGCTGCGGTCGGGTCCTCATTCGTGCGTCTCTCCGCCGCGTGACGCGCGGGCTTCTTCAAGCCGATTTTTGGGCGCGCGCCAACCGTCGCCGCTCGTGCGGGCAGAGAATCTTCTTCCTCAAGCGCAAGGACTTGGGCGTGGCTTCCACATACTCGTCCTCCGCCAAATACTCGATGGCTTTCTCGAGAGAGAATTGGATCGGAGGCGAGAGCTGAATGCCCTTCCCGTCGCCGGAAGAACGGTGATTGGTGAGATGCTTCTCCTTGGTGGGATTCACCGGGAGATCATCTGCTCGCGGATTCTCCCCCACGATCTGGCCACCGTAAACCTCGTCAGACGGGCTCACGAACAGCTTCCCTCGGTCCTCCAACGCGGCCAGTGAATAAGCCGTGGCGAGTCCCTGCTCCATCGACACCAGCGTTCCGGTGGTCCGGGTGGCGATCTCGCCGCAATACGGACCATAGGCTTTGAAGAGATGCGACATGATACCCCGGCCACTCGTCAAGTTCACCAGTTCCAGCTCCAACCCGATCAAGCCCCGGGTGGAAATGCTAGCCTCAATGGTCGCTCCCGAGGCGATCGGCGCCATGTTTTCCATGCGCGCCCGCCGGGCATTCAAAGCCTTCATCACCCCACCGACACAGTCTTCCGGCACGTCGATGTAAACCGTTTCAAAAGGCTCCATCAGCTGCTCGTTCTCTCGCCGGGTGATCACCGTGGGGCGCGACACCAACACTTCAAAGCCCTCGCGACGCATTTCCTCGACCAACACGGCGATCTGCATCGAGCCCCGGGCGCTCACACGGAAGATGCCCGCGCGATCGGTGTCCTCCACGGAAACCGAGATATTCGTGCGGGTTTCCCGAATCAATCGATCGCGAATCTGGCGCGAGGTCACATACTTGCCTTCCCGACCCGAGAACGGGCCGTCGTTGATGGCGAACTCCATCTGGATGGTCGCGGGATCGATGTCCACGAAGGGCAGAGCGGGCGTATCCTCGCCGCCACACAGGGTCACGCCAATGTCCACATCCTCGAAGCCAGCTACTCCCACGATGTTACCCGCCACACCTTCCGCCGACTGACTCATTCCGAGGCCGGAATACTCAAACACTTTGGTCACCTTGGTACGCTCTCGAGTGCCGTCCTTTTTGACCACATAGACCGGGTCGCCCTTCTTGATCTGACCCTGTTGGATCCGGCCGATGGCGACGCGTCCCACGTAGCCATCCCAGTCGATGTTGGAGACCAGCATTTGAAACTCGCCTTCGAGGCGGACACGCGGCGCGGGCACCTTCTCGAGAACGGTTTCGAGGAGCGGCTCAAAACTTTCGCGAGGATCTTCCAGCGACCGCATGGCATAGCCGTCCCGCGCGGAGGCGTAAAGAAAGGGAGCGTTGAACTGCTCGTCGCTGGCTTCCAGTTCGAGAAAGAGTTCCAACACCTTTTCCTGACAGGCGGCCACGTCCGCACTCTCGCGATCGATCTTGTTGATGACCACCACCGGGTTCAGCCCTTCCTGAAGTGCCTTCTTCAGGACGAAACGGGTCTGCGCTTGCGGACCCTCGTAGGCATCCACCAACAGGAGGACGCCGTCGACCATCTTCATGACCCGCTCGACTTCGGCTCCAAAGTCCGCGTGTCCGGGCGTGTCCACGATGTTGACGATATTCCCCTTCCAGTGGACGGAAGTGTTCTTCGCCTTGATCGTGATGCCCTTCTCCCGTTCGAGGTCCATGCTGTCCATCACCCGCTCCGCCACCACCTGATTGTCCCGAAAGGTGCCGGCCACCCTCAGCAATTGGTCCACGAGTGTAGTCTTCCCGTGATCCACGTGGGCGATGATGGCGATGTTTCGAATGTTGGCGGGGTCCATAATCGGGGGGGCAAAGTGGGCGTGACCCTAGAGTGGGTTTCTGAAAGGTCTAATAAGATTTCACGAGCCCCCGAAGTTCCTTGTTCCCGCCTGTTCGGTCGAGAGACGCAGCCCCTGGCGGCCCGGATGACCTCGTCCTGCAGGGTTCGAAAACCACCCGCTTGACGGCGGCCTTCCCCCGCGCATTTCCACTTGCGTACACCCCGACGAACCGTAGGGGACGGGTCCATGATCCTCAAACTCTCGTGTCCCGATCGTCCGGGTCTCGTGGCCACCCTGGCCAATTTCATCGCGGTGTCAGGAGGCAATATCCTCGAAATATCGCAGTTCACCGACCCAATCGAGAAGTGGTTCTTCATTCGTATTCATCTGGAAGTCGAGGACTCGGAGGCCAAGCGGCAGTCGGTGGTGAACACCTTCGAATCCCTGGGACGCTCCATCGATGCGCGATGGCAGTTTCGGATGCCCGAAGATCGCACGCGGACGGCGGTTCTCGTGACCAAGGACGCCCATTGTTTGCAAGATCTCCTGGCTCGCTCCTACGCGGGCGACCTTCCCCTCGACATCGTGCTGGTACTGGGAAACCGGCCCGACCTGGAGCCCATCGCCGAAAGATATGGCCTGCCTTTCCAGCATCTCCCCATCGACAAGAAGCACAAGGAGGCTTCCTTCGGAAACTACCGCGAAGCCATCGCGGAAGCCGAAGCCGATCTCGTTGTCCTCGCCCGTTTCATGCAAATCCTGCCGCCCGAATTCTGTGAGGCTTACCGTGGGCGCGCCATTAACATTCACCACTCCTTTCTCCCCGCCTTCGTGGGAGCGAATCCCTACCGTCAGGCCTATCAAAGAGGCGTCAAGATCATTGGCGCCACCGCGCACTACGTGACTTCCGACCTTGACGCTGGACCGATCATTGATCAGGAAGTGGCTCGGGTGGAACACTATCACACTCCCGAAGATCTCATGCGATTGGGACGGGACAGCGAGTGTCTAGCCTTGTCCCGAGCCGTGCGCTTCCACGCCAACGACCGCGTGATCGTTCATGGCAACAAGACGGTGGTCTTCCGGGACTGAGCCTGCGGCCGAGCGCTTGCCTCACCGCCATCGCGGGCAGGAATGCGCCCGCGCTACTCCCCCATCAACGCCATCACTGGCAGGTGTCGTCGCATTGGCTCCAGGCAGGCGCCCTGTCAAATTCCTTCTCCTGCTGGCTACTTTTCAAAGTAGCGGGAGATGGCCTCGATGACCACCTTCCGACTGCCACCGGACTCCTCCGAAGGCAGCTCCACTTCATCGCCCACAGCGTGGCCTAGCAGAGCCTTGCCCGTGATGGAAAGGTAGGAAATGATCCCGCGTTCGAGATCCGTGTCCCACGCCCCCAGGATGGTGTAGGACTCTTCTTCGCCAGCCTCGTTCTTCAACACCACCACCGTCCCCACGTTCACGACGGAGACGTCGGCATCCTTGAAGTCGGTGCCCCGGGCCAGGGAGATTTCCGTCTCCAGGTCCTCTTTGTGCCGCATGAGCACCGCCTGCATGTCCTTGGCCGCCTTGAACTCAAAGTTCTCCCGAAGGTCGCCATAGGAACGGGCGACCGCGATCTCCTTGGTGTTTTCCGGGATGCGGGTCTGGACGATGTCTTCGAGCTGTTCCTTGCGCTTTTCCAAACTCGCCCAGGAGACGATGAGGCCCTCGTCTTCCGGCTCCTCTCGTTCAGCCTCGCCCGTGACCATTTGCTGGGTCTCGGGGTGCGATTTGATGACCCGCGCAAGAAGGGAGTTCCGGTTCAAATCCTCGATGGCCGGTGTGCTCTTCAAGCGTCGAGCGAACATCCGCACCTGGTTGCGACCGGCGTCAGCGAGCAGGTCGGCAACGAGCAGGGAGTCGGACATCAAGACATCCTGCAGCTTGCTTGATTTCCGGGCTTCGTCGTCGTAGTGATCACGCTCGAGGGCGTTGATCACCGCCGAAGCCAGTTCCGGACCAAAGACCGGGGCGGCGAGGCGACGGCGATCCTTGCAAATCCAAGCGAGAACCTCCGTGCTCAAGGAACGTTGTTGGATGCCCAGATTGAGGAAAGCCACCAGGGCATCGCCCTGACCCTTTTCCACGGCCAAGCGAGCGATGTCGCCCACCCCGCGGAGATTGACGACATTCAAGAGGCTGAGCAAGACCTCGGTCCAGCGGTCGCCAAAAGCACCTTCAAAGGCCTCGTAAAGTCGACGTTGTCCAGCGGCCGGCAATTGCCCGATGATGTCCGAAAGCTTGTCTTCGTTCTCCACAATGATGGCGCTGATCGCCGGCTCATTGAGTCCTTCTTTCAATTCCGGGACGGCCTCCTGAAGACGCTCGCGGGCGGCGATTAGTTCGATCGCCGACGCAGTTTGAAGCCGCTGGCTCTTGGCGGCCGCTTCATTGATGGCCTCCGCCACCGGACGCAGGGTCTCCGTCGGTGTATCGATCTGCTCGACGTCCTTGATGATGGCGTCAACCGCCGCGACCTTCGCCTTCAACTCGCGGGCTCGATCAAAGTCAGTGAGCAAACTCTCCTCCACATTGGCGTCGTCCGGACGCAACTCCAATGGGATGTTCCGCTTCGAAGGCACAACGAAGCGACAGTTTTGTCGCAACTTTTTCTTCGTGCTGTCCCACCATGCCCGGTACTTATCGTCCGCAACCACACTCCCTTTCAGAACCGTCTCAACCAAATCGAGGAGCATCGAACCCTCGTAGCTCTCCAAAACTTGCACCATGAGGAGCTCTGGGTCGTCGCTGGCGAGCTTCTGCAATTCCTCTAAATGATCCAGCCGCTTGGCCAGAATGTGATCCGGCGGGATCGGGGTCAGCGACTTCGCGGCGAACTCCAACTTCATCCCGTGATTCGGTTTGCCCTCAAAATCCAGAAAAACGCGCCCCCCCAACAGGTCCCACGAAACCACTCTCCCAGCGCCCCAACTCTTGTGCAGGCCGTAGACGCCGACCTCGAGCTCCGAGAGCCTGCCCCCGTAGCGGCCCTGGAGTTTGCCCGCATCAACTAGCTTCTGAACTTCTTCATTCATTCGAAATCGACAGTAGAGGGTCCTGGGAAAACTTCGCCAAGAAATTTCATGGTTTTTCCCGTAAAATTCCTCAGTTCTTGCAACTTAATGATTGCAATTCCCCGTCGACGTCCGCTAATCTTCCCCACGACTCTATGAAAAAGCTCCTCCTTACGCTTCTCGCAGTTGGTCTCACGGGTGCGTGCTACGCTGACATTCAGGCGCCTCCCGCCTCTCATCAGAACGCCATTCGCAAACTGGGTCGCGGCATTTCGAACATCCTTTACGGGGCGACCGAACTCCCTGCCCGCGTGATCCGCGTCAACGACCGGGCTGGCAACAACGCCGCCGGCGGCTCGGGCATCGTCGAGGGCGTCGAGCGGAGCGTGGTTCGGGTGGCATACGGCATTTTCGAGGTGTTGACCTTTCCCGTGAAAACCCACAAGAACAGCTTCCGGGCACCTTATCAGGACATCGAGTACGATCCCTACAACGGCTACGCCGAGTACTCTCCCGAAATCGGCTGGCAATCGAAGTTCCGCTACGGTCGCAAGCAAAATTTCTGATCCCGTTCCTCTTTGGGAACCTCGGGATTGATTCCCCTTTTCAGTACGAGCCCTGGCAGCGAAAGTTGCCAGGGCTTTTTTGTGCTTTGCCAGCAATCGGTGGAATCGCACCGACTCCTCGCATCCAGGGTTCATGGGCTGGGCCCCCATCCCCTGCATTCACCCATTCTCCGCGCTTGCGTTTCGCTCGTAACTGCGGCAAGCAAATGCCGCCAGCCAACCGCCACAGGCGCCCGGCTCGAATGAATCTCTCACTGTGAAGATGAACGCTCAGGAAACTTTAGATCAACACACGCTTGCCATCATCAAGCACCATTTCAGCCCCGAGACCGGCTGTCCCTTCTGGTTAAAATGGGCCTCGGAAAACTGGAATCCTCGCGAGGAAGTCCGCTCCTTCGCGGATATCACCAAGTTCCCCCACTTCCAGGACGAGTGGCTCAGGGACATCACCAATGAAGAATGGGTCCCCAAAGCCTTCGCCGGCCGGCCCTTCAACGCCTTTGAAACCGGCGGCACGACCGGCCTTCCCAAACAACGCGTGGGCTGGGACGACTACAAACACGACTACGAGATGTTCTCGGACCAGCTGAGCGATGAAGCTTTCCCAAGAGGCGGGAACTGGCTGATGGTCGGCCCGACCGGACCGCGGCGCCTCCGCCTGGCCATCGAACACCTGGCCAACCACCGGGGCGGGAGCTGCTACTTCGTCGACCTCGATCCGCGCTGGGTGAAAAAGCTGATCGCACGCAAGGAATACGATCAGGCCGAGCGGTACCAACGCCATGTGATTGACCAGGCAGTCGAAATCTTGAAGCACCGCGACATCAAATGCCTCTTCACCACGCCCCGACTCCTCGAGTCGCTCGCCGAACGCGTCTCGATCCCCGGCGTGGGCATCTGCGGCTGCTTCTGCGGCGGCACCACGATGACCCCGCAGACGGTGCGCTTCCTCGTCGAAGAGGTCCTCGAGAACAAGGCGCTCTTCGTCCCCACTTACGGCAATACCCTCATGGGGTTGGCCTGTAGCGTGCCGCTGACCAACGATTTCAGCGTGACCTATTACGCTCCGCAGCCCCGCGCCGTTCTTCGCGTGGTCAACCCCGACGACACCCAGCACACGGTGGATTATGATGATTACGGCCGGGTGGAACTCACCACCCTGACCCGGGAATTCTTCATGCCACGGTTCCTCGAGCGAGACGAAGCCATTCGCCGTAAGCCCAGCGAACGCTACCCCTGGGACGGCGTCGGCGACGTGCGCCCCTTTGGCGTCCTCGAGAATAAGGTCATCGAGGGCGTTTACTAGCCCAGCGTCAACAAATCCAAGCGGAGACGGTGCGGCCGATCGACCCGATCCGGACCCTCCGCCCGACCGACTCGTAAACGTCCTCCGCTCTCTTCCTCCCACCCCAACGATCCGATTCTCTCCCGACTGCAATGGCCAACATTCCCTCCATTCCCGTACTGCGACGCGGTCAAATCTACCGCAGCCTCGATCGACAGCCCATCCACGCCATCGGTACCGAAGAACCCGCCGCCTTCGTCTCCATGGCGAACTCGGGACTCGTGAAACGCGATCTCAACGCGATCTCCCACGCTCGAGAAATCCTGAAACAAATCCCAGCTCACGATCTGATGCGGATCTGCCGGGACGCCGGTGACCACTTCCTCAACGGCACGCTTCCCGTTGGCGAAGAAGCCTATCCCCAGTCACCCGATGACTACGTCAGCAGTCTCTCGGCCACAAGCGGTCTCCCTCATGCACTGATCCGCATGAACATGAAAAAGTTGCATGAGGTTTTCACGGAAATGCCAACCATCGTTCGAGGCCTCACGCGCGGGCTGGATCTCGCGGTGCTGGACCGCGGCTACGGGGATCAGGACGGCGTGCCGGTGAGCTATAGCGCCAACACCGAGGCCCTTGGGGTCGTGCTTCCCTCCAATTCTCCGGCCGTCAATGCCCTCTGGATGCCGGCCATCGTGATGAAGATCCCCGTCTTTCTCAAGCCGGGTCGCGAAGAGCCCTGGACGCCGTGGCGCGTCATCCAGGCCTTTCTCAAGGCGGGCTGCCTCGCCGAGGCCTTCTCCTTCTATCCCACGGATCACGACGGCTCGGGTGCCATCATCCGCCGCAGCGGCCGCGTGATGATGTTCGGAGACGACACCACGATCAGTCAGTATGCCAAGGATCCCCGAGTGGAAGTTCACGGCGCGGGAAGGAGCAAGATTCTCATCGGTGAGGACTGCATCGATGACTGGGAAAAATACCTCGACATCATGGTGGAGTCCGTTTCCGCGAACAGCGGCCGGAGCTGCATCAACGCCTCGGCGATCCTGGTACCCCGACACGGCGCCGCCATCGCGGACGCCCTGGCTGAGCGCTTGAGCGAAATCAAGCCGCTTCCCTTTGAAGATCCCGCCGCCAAGCTGTCGGGCTTCGCCAACCCCAAGTTTGCCGAATTCATCAACGCCGCGGTCGAGTCAGGGTCAAAAGGATCCGGCGCCGAGGACGTCAGCGCCCCTCACCGCGGTCGCGACCGGCACGAGATCTTCCAGAACATGCATTACCTGCATCCCACCATCGTTCGCTGCGATTCCTGGGAACACGAACTCGCCAACAAGGAGTATCTCTTCCCCTTCGCCTCCGTCACCGAGCTGGCTCAGGCGGACATGCTCTCGTCGATCGGCCCTTCGCTCGTGGTGACGGCCATCACCAATGACAGCTCCTGGATCGAGGAACTCCTCGAATGCCCGGACATTGATCGGCTCAATCTCGGCGCGTGGCCGACCAACCGCGTGAAGTGGGATCAGCCTCACGAAGGCAACCTGTTCGAATTCCTCTACAAGCGGCGTTCCATCCACATCGCCGCCCTCGCACATGTCTAGCCGCACACTCGCCGACGCGGTCTTCGACGGTTTCGAAGTCCCCGGCTTTGTCCGGAACTTTGAACACGCGCCCGGCACGAGGGTCCGCTTCGGCCCCGGGCAACTGGAATCTCTCGGCGAAGAGGCCGCCGCCCTCGGGACACATGCCATGCTGGTGACAGACCCCGGACTCGTCGGCGCCGGCTACCCGAGTCGCGCCCACCGTTCGCTGGAGGAGGCCGGACTCAAGGTCACCATTTTCGACGAAGTTCACGAAAACCCGACCACCGCAGACGTCCGCCGCAGCGTCCGGGTGGCCAAGGCCGCGGGGATCGATCTGCTCGTCGGACTCGGCGGCGGGAGCAGCATGGACGCCGCCAAGGGGTGCAACTTCATTCTTACCAACGGCGGTGAAATGAAAGATTACTGGGGAAAGGAGAAAGCGACCCAGCCCATGCTACCGCTGATCGCCATCCCCACCACGGCGGGCACAGGAAGCGAATGCCAGTCCTTCGCCCTCATCGCCGATGAGCACACCCATACCAAGATGGCCTGTGGCGACAAGAAGGCGGCGGCACAGGTCGCCATCCTCGATCCGGAACTCACTCTCAGCCAGCCGAGAATGATCACCGCAGTGACGGCCATCGACGCCGTCAGCCACGCCGTCGAGAGCTTCGTCAGCAAGGCGGCGAACGCACGGTCACGCGCCTACGCCCTGGCCGGATTCCGCTTGATGAAGAGTGGCATCGAGCACATCACCGCCAATCCCGATGACTTGTTAGGCCGTGCACGAATGCAGATCGGAGCGGCACTGGGCGGCACGGCGATCGAGAACAGCATGCTTGGCGCAGCTCACGGCATGGCCAATCCACTCACGGCCCGTTTCGACATCATCCATGGCCAGGCCGTCGGTGCCGCGCTCCCCGCCGTCATTCGCCGCAACCGCGAGGACGCCGCCACCGCGGAAGCATACCGCATGCTCTTTCCCGAGGGAGCCATCGATCGCTGGGTCGAGGAACAACTCGATCGTTTCGGGCTCTCGCATTCCCTGCAAGCGCTCGGCGTGGACCGGGAGGCACTCGCCCCAATGGCCGGCGAAGCCGCCAAACAATGGACGGCGCAGTTCAACCCGGTGGCGCTGAGCGATACAGAATACCTGTCCCTCTATCGGAACTGCTGGTAGTGAGCGAAATCACGGCGGCCGAGGAGAGGCCGTCTCAAAATGGCCCAGGACCGCCTCACAAAATATGAGAATTTTAGTTTCGATGATGGTTGATCTCACATTCCGGCGGAATTCCGCAGTGCCCTCTCGAACGAGCTTCGTCTATCGCGACGCGGTGGGCCGAATAGCGCATCTACCTCGGCTCCAGCGCGACTTCAGGCCGCTTTGGCTTGCTTTCCTGTTCCGTCGATTGGCGCGTTCTGGGCGGCCATCCGGTAGTGGGTCAGACGCGTTATGGTAATTAGAAATGGATTCCCGCTCACCTGGCCGTAATTTGCGGGATGCACGGATTTACAGACTTAGACCTGGAACTCGTGAGTGGGAAGTTCTCAGACCGGTTTCTCTTTGCCTGGCGTGTCTGTCTGACTGCGTAATAGAGCGATCTTCGGAGAAATGACCGGAAGTTGTGGATGAGGGCGGTCGGGGCATCATGAAGAGTTCAACCATTTACCAAAACAACTGAACTCCAATGAAAACCACCAACCACCCCACCGAATCCGCATCTATCCTCGGCCAGGAAGGAGCAAGCACCGTCTGCCAGAACGCCCTTGAGGCCACCCTGCGACAAGGAGCCCAAGTGCTTCTTCAGGCCGCCATCGACAACGAAGTCTCCGACTACATTCAAGCCCATCAACATCAGCGTGATGACCAGGGTCATCGCCAAGTCGTTCGCAACGGCCATCTTCCTGAAGCGACAACTTCAGACTGGAATAGGAAACGTTTCTGTTCGGCAGCCCAGGATCAATGATCGCCGATCAGGCCAGCGGTTCACCAGCGCCATCCTTCCGCCGTACCTACGCCGAGTCGCTTCACTGGACAACCTCATCCCGGCACTCTACCTGCGAGGAATCTCAACCTCCGAGATGAGTCGAGCCTTAGAGCCGATCCTCGGTGAGAACGCATCGGGTCTTTCTGCAGCCAACATCGTTCGACGAGGAAGAGCAATGGGAGAAAGAACGCGAGCAATGGAGCAAGCGTGACCTCAGCGACAAGGAATACGTCTATCTCTGGGCCGACGGGATCTACTTCAATGTCAGGCTCAATGACGACCGCCCATGTGTTCTCGTAATCGTCGGCTCCTTACCCGATGGAACCAAGGAATTGGTAACCATCAGCGATGGAGAACGAGAGAGCAAACTGTCCTGGAAAAATGTGCTCAGAGACCTCAAGAAACGAGGATTGAAAATCCCTCCGAAACTGAGTATCGCCGATGGAGCTCTCGGGTTCTGGAGCGCCTTGGAAGAGGAATATCCGACAAGCAAACAGCAACGATGTTGGGTGCACAAGACAGCCAACATCCTCGACAAGCTGCCGAAGAAAGCGCAGCCCCTTGCCAAGGAACGCATCCATGAAATCTACATGGCGGAAACAAAGAAGGCCGCCTTGGAGGCCTATGACGAGTTCTTCACGCTCTACGAAGCCAAGTATCCGAAAGCGTGCGCCTGCCTAAAGAAAGACAAGGAAACTCTACTAACGTTCTACGATTTTCCAGCCGAGCACTGGAGACACATCCGGACGACAAACCCGATTGAGTCGACGTTTGCCACGGTCCGCCATTGGACTCGACAAACCAAAGGGTGCGGATCGAGGAAAGCAACCCTTTCAATGGTCTACAAGCTCGGCCTGGAAGCCGAGAAAGGCTGGCGTCGACTGAACGGATATCGTCAACTTGACAAAGTCGTGCAAGGAATCATCTTCGTGGACGGCATCGAGCAGCAAACCGCTGCCTAACCCATGATCGAACTTCGAATGGTGTTCCGACCGCCCTCATCCACAACTTCCGGTCATTTCTCTCGGTGGGGGGCAGGGAGTTTCTGCTTGGCATGAAGGTCGGCTCGTTCGGCGAACTGTAATATAAGACTATTACAGAAACAAGCTTAAAAAAGATGAAATAACGAATGCGAATTTGCCATGGGGTCAAAAATGAGCGCTGCCGATCCGAATTACCCAAAAATACAGGGCTTGAGCCGCCTCAGCCGCCTATCTTACGGAATCGCTGCAGTTCATGACCCTCCCTCGTTCCGCCCCAAGCCGGCATCGACAACGGTCTATCAAACAGAGAGCCGACGAATCAGTCAGACTTTCAGAGCCATCTCTCCCCCTGAAGGGGCCGGCGAGGGCTGAGAAGATGACGAGGAAAGGCAGCATCCAGCCCGGCTAAGCTGCACGCTCAGGGCGCCGCTTTTTCGAAACGCACACTGGGATAAGTCTTGCCCTCAACCTGATGCCGCCCCTGAACCCGACCTTGAAAGCGGAGCAAGTCGCCATCGACCACCTCCTCCTGCAAGGGATGTCCCGTCACCCATACCTCACCAAAAATCTGGCCACGAAATTCCGGAACCGGCTCGCCCGCCTTGTCGTAAATCATCCCGCCAATCCGCTGATAATCCTTGCCCTCGAGCCCTTCCGGCTCCTCCACCGAGAGAACCACTCCCTCTTCCTTCACCATGCTCACCGAACCCTCCAAGGTGGCCGAGGGGAGCTTGCGCAGGACGCGCCGCTCATCCATCGCCCGGAGATTGGCCACGGCTTGCTCCGTGCGCTGGACCCGGTCGGCCTCCTCCTCTTCCAGAGAGAGCTTCGGATCCATGTGGTAAGCCTTCACCACAGGTGCCGGCAACAAATGTGCCGGCACGTTCGCGGCACCCGTGCTGTGAAAGATCGTCAAGGCAGTCTTGTTCCAACTGTGAACCTGATAGTCTCTCAAGACGCGCCCGTCCTTGAGTACCAGCTCGGTCGTCGCCCCCTCCGCATCAGCGGTCGTGCCATCCTCACCCTCCATCCCTGCCGGCACCGGCGTCTCTCGGTCATCGATTCCCGGGACGATCGCGGCGGCGGGCGGCAAGAGATCCGGCAATGGTGAAACCGGCAGCCCCTCGCCCTCGTTCAAGCTCCCGGCGTCGGAATCGGACTGCTCCTCGTCTCGAGGAGCCTGATCTTCTTCCGTCTCGGATTCGGTCGCCACCAGCACTTCGGTGAGTTCAGAATCTTCCGCCGCCGCTTCAGGTTCCTCTTGAGCCCCGGAGGGACGGCTCATCCACAGTCCAAGAGAAAAAACGACGATCAAGGAGAAGACCGGAGAGTAAAAGGGAGGGAGTGTATTCATGGCAATGATGGAAACGTGGTCGATCGCCTTCACTCTAAACGAAGTCCCCCACGGAATCCAGCCCATCGACCACGCCGCAGCGATTCCGTAAGACGGCGTCGGAAAGAGTCGTAATGGCCTGAATTGGTGGGTGTTGAGCGTGTTGAAGCTGGCGCTAGGAGGGCGAACAGTTTCGTGTGGCGGTTCTCGGGCGAATTTCGGAGGGCTCGAGCCGCGAAATGGATCCCCCTGTCGGCAATAGGCAACAGGAAGCCAGACCGCTCCGATGGCGGACGTGAACCCAAGGTTACCGAGAGCGCAGGGCGGGCGTTCCTCAGCCCGGAGCCGGTGGCGGCCACCATCGATCCTCTCGCATGGAGGCGGCGATTTGACGGGCAAAATAGATGGCCGTGTGTCCACGGCGTATCTCTGGCTTCAAGTTGCGCTTGTGGAAGCAGTGGAACACGGCGTGGGCCATGAACATGATCAGCCACAGAACGAGAATGGAATTGGGATGATGATGATAGCAATGACCGGAATGCCAGCGGGAGCAGAGTTCGTTAAAGCCTTCGTTTTCGACCTTCCAACGGTCGTGCCCGAAATGGAAGATGGTCTTGGCATCGGCCATTGAGCGGGGCATGGTCGTCGCCCACCACCAGTGGCTATCGATGGGAGTCTCGACCCAATCCCCAGCGACGCGCTCGCGACGGATGCCAGTCTCATGGGAATGAACAATGCGAAGAGGAGTGTGAATGGATTCAGTGCAGAAGCCCTCAGCCTCTTGTAAATGAACGTGCCGCGCGGGCTTGCCCGGTGCAGCCGGAGTCTCAAATGATTCTGGCTCTTGCTCCTCAAGGGGTAGGAGCGTGCGGGCTTCGGACAATAGCTCAGGCTGATTATCCTTGAGTACGGCAACAAGGTATTTGCCGTGGTCTTCAAGAAGATTGATCACGGAGGGACGCAGGTAGAGCGCATCGGCAGTGAGCACGTCAAAGCAGCGTGGGTGGTCCTTAAGGACAATGCCTTTAGGGAAAGCTAACAATCTCCAGCAGGAACTCGCCCTCACGAGAGTCGTTTTCTGTTAGCCTAGGCCAACTCGTCACCGGTTGGCGGACTTTGCGCGGGCAACTCCTTTGTCGTCTTTTCGGTATTGCCTCCCGAACGATCAATTCTCTGACTCGCGCTACCATCTCCTGTTTTGTCTCTTCGGTCAGCAGTCCCTCGGACACTTCGAACACTGCCCATAGTGAATTCATTTTGTCGAGCGTCTTCAGGAAACTGATGCTCAACGGCTGGATGTTGCCGCTTTTCGCGGCTTCGCATCGCTCCTGCGCGATGATCGAGCAGGCCATGAGCAATGCCGCCACCTCCTGGGCCGCTGTTTCTGGCGTGTGGCTATGAAGAACGTCATTCCCGCGCATGTGGAGCTTGAGTTCCTTGTAGAATATCTCGTGTTCCCAGCGCAGGGCATAGAGCTCCAGCAATTCCTGCGCCGGATACTCCTGCTCATCAATAAGCGTCGTCCATAGCCTCACCTCGCTCCACTGTCGTGCCCCCGGCTTCCTGATCCGGCCTCGAATCTCACGGATACGGATCTCCCCTTGATTCTCCCGCGGCCCATCAGCCTTCTTTCTGGGCACCCTGATGCTGACCAGCGCGCTTCCATCGGAGAGCCTTTCAGTCTTATGGCTCTTGTTGCTGCCGCGTGCCTTCACCAACAATTCACTATGTGCCGCCCGGCATGATTTCACGAGTTCGTCGAGATACTTCCCCCAACCGTAAAGCCGGTCGACAATCAGCAGACTCCTCTTCGGCAGACTCCCGAGAAGTTCTTTGGCCAGGGTCCATTCGCCTTCTCCTTTCAGGCCGACCGTCGCCGCCTACGGGTTGTGGATGCCAAGTTCCACGAGCGCGCACATCTCTATTTTC
This sequence comes from Verrucomicrobiales bacterium, assembly GCA_965204485.1. Lineage (GTDB taxonomy): Bacteria > Verrucomicrobiota > Verrucomicrobiia > Verrucomicrobiales > DEV007 > JAACDM01. Next base: position 55,606 of record CBDBEZ010000010.1, on the reverse strand, counting down.
GCAAAGGCGGCGGTCATTCTCCTGGAGGCCGCCTTGCTCATGGCAGCCAGAACCTGCGGCGTGTTCGTGACGCTCCATTTCGAGCCATCGATCCCGCACAGGCGCAGCCCCTTGTAGAAACATCCCTTGTGTACGCGTCCATCGGCGAGGGGCTTTAACACCTGCTTCATGAGCCAAGCGAATGGCTCAAGCCCCATCCTCTGGCGCCGTTCCGAGAGCGAACTATCCTTGATCACCACCTCGAACAACTGGAACACATGGGCCGAGAAATGGCCAGCATCACTGATCACGTGATAGACCAGGGAGGCGAGAAGATCCCAGGCCGGCAGCTTGGGGTTGGGGCCGCGGCCTGGGTTCTGCAAGCGTTCGAAGCGATCGCGAACGAATCCGAAAAGATGTTCGAACTGACCAAGGAAACCGCTAACTTGATTGGGATGGGAGTGAGGCATCCACCCCAATTATAACTATTATGGTAAAATGCAACATTTATCTAAAATATTTTGGATCTTTCCCTAAAGGCATTGTCCTTAAGGACGCGAGTTATCAGCCGTATAGCCGCAGCGACTTCGTCGTCTCCAGGATCTCCGTCTTCACCAGGCTCAAGCATTTCCACGTCGAGAAGCAATTGAAAATCCTCACAGATAATCTGAAACGCGACCAAGCGGTGGTAGAACTGTGTTTTGACCTCGTCTCCGACGGCGATCCGGCGTTGTGAGATGCAAGGGATTTATGGACCAAATTTATCTTAGTTAGATGTTAGTATTTGCTTCGAATTGAGCAGGTGTTTGGTAGTCGAGTGAGGAATGTTTCCGTTTGGTATTGTAGTACGATTCGATGTAGTCAAATAGTTCGGTCCGGGCGTCTTCTTCGTTGATGAAACAGCCACCTCGGATCATCTCCGCCTTCAAAGTGCCGATCATTGATTCGGTCCAGGCGTTGTGATAGGGATTACCTCTAGCTGACATGCTTTGCAGCATCCCGGCTTGAGATAACACTTTGCGAAAAGCGCGGCTTCCATACTGACTTCCTCGGTCGCTGTGAAAGATTCTGCCAGGCTTCTTAGGAGTCGAAGCCAGGGCCATCTCCAGTGCATGGACCACGAGCTCGGCTCGCATGTGATCTGCGAGCACCCACCCGACCACTCGCCTCGAATAGAGGTCGATTACGACAGCGAGGTAGAGCCAGCCATCTGCAGTGCGTATGTGCGTGATATCGCCAGCCCAAACTTGGTTGGGCTTCTCAGGTTCCGGTTGGTTTTCCAACAGATTCTGCGAGGGCTTGTCGGCCCGGCCATCGCTGGTTTTGGGCACGAATTTTCTGGGCTGAATTGCACGTAACTCTCTCTCTGCCATGAGTCTACGCACGCGATCTAATGAGCATTGGATCTCCATGTCGCGAAGCTCCTGATAAATTCTGCGATGGCCATAGCGCCCGCGGTGTTCCCGGAAGATCTTCTCGATGACATCACCAATTTCCTGGTCACTTTGCTGAGTCGGTGTCGGCTTTGCAGCATGATAGTAGCTGCTTCGCGGCAAATTCAAGGTGGCGCAGATTTGGCGGACACTATGCCCGGTTACCTGATGTATCGACCCAATCATTTCGCGGGTTTCGGCTGGGGAGAGGTCCCTAGGATCAATGCCTTTAGGGAAAGCTAACAATCTCCAGCAGGAACTCGCCCTCACGAGAGTCGTTTTCTGTTAGCCTAGGCCAACTCGTCACCGGTTGGCGGACTTTGCGCGGGCAACTCCTTCGTCGTCTTTTCGGTATTGCCTCCCGAACGATCAATTCTCTGACTCGCGCTACCATCTCCTGTTTTGTCTCTTCGGTCAGCAGTCCCTCGGACACTTCGAACACTGCCCATAGTGAATTCATTTTGTCGAGCGTTTTCAGGAAACTGATGCTCAACGGCTGGATGTTGCCGCTTTTCGCGGCGTCGCATCGCTCCTGCGCGATGATCGAGCAGGCCATGAGCAATGCCGCCACCTCCTGGGCCGCTGTTTCTGGCGTATGGCTATGAAGAACGTCATTCCCGCGCATGTGGAGCTTGAGTTCCTTGTAGAATATCTCGTGTTCCCAGCGCAGGGCATAGAGCTCCAGCAATTCCTGCGCCGGATACTCCTGCTCATCAATAAGCGTCGTCCATAGCCTCTCCTCGCTCCACTGTCGTGCCCCCGGCTTCCTGATCCGGCCTCGAATCTCACGGATACGGATCTCCCCTTGATTCTCCCGCGGCCCATCAGCCTTCTTTCTGGGCACCCTGATGCTGACCAGCGCGCTTCCATCGGAGAGCCTTTCAGTCTTATGGCTCTTGTTGCTGCCGCGTGCCTTCACCAACAATTCACTATGTGCCGCCCGGCATGATTTCACGAGTTCGTCGAGATACTTCCCCCAACCGTAAAGCCGGTCGACAATCAGCAGGAGAAATGACCGGAAGTTGTGGATGAGGGCGGTCGGGGCATCATGAAGAGTTCAACCATTTACCAAAACAACTGAACTCCAATGAAAACCACCAACCACCCCACCGAATCCGCATCTATCCTCGGCCAGGAAGGAGCAAGCACCGTCTGCCAGAACGCCCTTGAGGCCACCCTGCGACAAGGAGCCCAAGTGCTTCTTCAGGCCGCCATCGACAACGAAGTCTCCGACTACATTCAAGCCCATCAACATCAGCGTGATGACCAGGGTCATCGCCAAGTCGTTCGCAACGGCCATCTTCCTGAAGCGACAACTTCAGACTGGAATAGGAAACGTTTCTGTTCGGCAGCCCAGGATCAATGATCGCCGATCAGGCCAGCGGTTCACCAGCGCCATCCTTCCGCCGTACCTACGCCGAGTCGCTTCACTGGACAACCTCATCCCGGCACTCTACCTGCGAGGAATCTCAACCTCCGAGATGAGTCGAGCCTTAGAGCCGATCCTCGGTGAGAACGCATCGGGTCTTTCTGCAGCCAACATCGTTCGACGAGGAAGAGCAATGGGAGAAAGAACGCGAGCAATGGAGCAAGCGTGACCTCAGCGACAAGGAATACGTCTATCTCTGGGCCGACGGGATCTACTTCCATGTCAGGCTCAATGACGACCGCCCATGTGTTCTCGTAATCGTCGGCTCCTTACCCGATGGAACCAAGGAATTGGTAACCATCAGCGATGGAGAACGAGAGAGCAAACTGTCCTGGAAAAATGTGCTCAGAGACCTCAAGAAACGAGGATTGAAAATCCCTCCGAAACTGAGTATCGCCGATGGAGCTCTCGGGTTCTGGAGCGCCTTGGAAGAGGAATATCCGACAAGCAAACAGCAACGATGTTGGGTGCACAAGACAGCCAACATCCTCGACAAGCTGCCGAAGAAAGCGCAGCCCCTTGCCAAGGAACGCATCCATGAAATCTACATGGCGGAAACAAAGAAGGCCGCCTTGGAGGCCTATGACGAGTTCTTCACGCTCTACGAAGCCAAGTATCCGAAAGCGTGCGCCTGCCTGAAGAAAGACAAGGAAACTCTACTAACGTTCTACGACTTTCCAGCCGAGCACTGGAGACACATCCGGACGACAAACCCGATTGAATCGACGTTTGCCACGGTCCGCCATCGGACTCGACAAACCAAAGGGTGCGGATCGAGGAAAGCAACCCTTTCAATGGTCTACAAGCTCGGCCTGGAAGCCGAGAAAGGCTGGCGTCGACTGAACGGATATCGTCAACTTGACAAAGTCGTGCAAGGAATCATCTTCGTGGACGGCATCGAGCAGCAAACCGCTGCCTAACCCATGATCGAACTTCGAATGGTGTTCCGACTGCCCTCATCCACAACTTCCGGTCATTTCTCAATCAGCAGACTCCTCTTCGGCAGACTCCCGAGAAGTTCTTTGGCCAGGGTCCATTCGCCTTCTCCTTTCAGACCGACCGTCGCCGCCAACGGGTTGTGGATGCCAAGTTCCACGAGCGCGCACATCTCTATTTTCGCAAAGGCGGCGGTCATTCTCCTGGAGGCCGCCTTGCTCATGGCAGCCAGAACCTGCGGCGTGTTCGTGACGCTCCATTTCGAGCCATCGATCCCGCACAGGCGCAGCCCCTTGTAGAAACATCCCTTGTGTACGCGCCCATCGGCGAGGGGCTTTAACACCTGCTTCATGAGCCAAGCGAATGGCTCAAGCCCCATCCTCTGGCGCCGTTCCGAGAGCGAACTATCCTTGATCACCACCTCGAACAACTGGAACACATGGGCCGAGAAATGGCCAGCGTCACTGATCACGTGATAGACCAGGGAGGCGAGAAGATCCCAGGCCGGCAGCTTGGGGTTGGGGCCGCGGCCTGGGTTCTGCAAGCGTTCGAAGCGATCGCGAACGAATCCGAAAAGATGTTCGAACTGACCAAGGAAACCGCTAACTTGATTGGGATGGGAGTGAGGCATCCACCCCAATTATAACTATTATGGTAAAATGCAACATTTATCTAAAATATTTTGGATCTTTCCCTAAAGGCATTGTCCCTAGGATGAGAGCGGCTTTTTTTAAAATGTCGTTCTCGACCTTGAGTTGTGAGAGCTCGCGTCGGCTTCGGCCCTTCACGTCTCCAGCGATATAGGAGATCGGTGCTGATGCCGAGATCCGCAGCCACGTCGGATACGGGCTTTCCGATTTCCAGGAGTTGGACTGCTTGCGCCTTGAATTCGTCAGTGTATCTCTTTCTGGTTTTCATGGTCAGAGTATGGGAGTTGCTTAACGGGTGGTCCAGAAATCTACCACACCTCATTGGAGACACTTTGGACAACAACGTTTGTAGCTACAGTGAGTTTCGTGACCATCGACGGCGGCAAGCATCCAACCGCGCTGTGGGGCAAGGATTTTGTTGCGTTTGAGGCAGAAGTAAATGTGTCCGAGACACCCTCGCACACTGTCAGGCTCGATGCGCTCGGAGACATACGCCAGTTCGTCGGCGCTGGGCAAACGGTGATTACCGAGCCAACGGGTCCAGCTGCTCTTGTTCCGGTGTTGCTCGAGTTCGTTGAAGCTTGGTAACCGGCAGCAGAACATGGCGAAGAATGCTGCCGGGAAAACTCGAGTGGGAATCTGTGGTTTGGGACGAGAGTCACGCACCCGCAGCCTCCACTGTTGGCGGAGGCTGAAAATCTTGTCCGAGTAAGTTACTCGCGAGTGAGAAGTTCTGTAACTGGATCATCATGCGGCGAAGCGTGAACCTTCGGAGCGAGTGAAGTCTATTTTATCAAGGATGAATTTTCGGAACGCTGAACCTTTTCCGCCGTGGTGCAAAAATCCAGGCAGCGTGTTTTTCAAGGCGGCTGAGACAATCATTTCCGAAGGCAGCACGTCTGGGCGGATGGTTCGGATCCAGGTTCCAAAGTGTTTCCAGACCAGACCGTCACATGTCATGGCAAGGTACTGTAACATGCCCTGAGCGATCATGCCGGTCTGCACAAACACATGATATGCGTGCATCTTTCTCTGCACCTGTCTGCGATATTTCTCGGTAGTCCGGTGGAGGTATTGGTTACCATTGCGACGCTTGAGCGGTCGCATAGCGGCCATCCAGAAATGGTATCCGAATGAGCCGACCGAATGCACCGCTTGCTTGAAAGCGACTTCGATCTTGAAACGCAAACTGTAGAGCAAGATGATCTCCTGAGCTTCCATGGTGAGGTCGGTAGACAAGAGGATGATCCGCCCTCTCGTGGGATGATCGACGAGAATGAAGCGGACCATCGCCCCGGCGGGCTTCCACAACAGATCCACCGACTTGAACCGGACAGAGATGTTTCTCTCCCCATATACGGGACTGGGAACGGAACTGAAGCCGCCCGTTCCAAAGACATTCTGGAGCTTCACCGCAGCGCCATACTTTTTCGGTCGTCCGCGTTTGCGTTTGCGTGGCACTGCCGCAGGCCGAAAGCCGGTTGTCGTGCGTCGAACCCTCGTGACCAGCACACCGGAACGCCCCTTGGTGCTCCGGATCACCTTTCCGTTGGCGTAGTAGGCGTCGGCCAGCAAGACGAACTCCTGACCTCTACAGACGGATGCGAGCATCTCGTTGGCCTTGTCGATCAAGGTTCTCCTGTCGCGGTTTGAAGTGACGATACCTTCGTGAATGCGTGCACAGACCGGAACGCAGAAGAAGTATCCGCCAACCTGACAGAGCACGCCGAAGGCCTGAAAGGAATGGCTCATGATGAAGTGAGGCTTGGAATTGGACTCGGACTGTTGATGCAGATACTTCACCGCAGGCATCTTGCGGCCCTCCTTGGACTTCTTGATGCCGTCGAGAACCAGGACGGGGCGACAACCGATCTTGTAGACAGGGAAGTGCTTGATCACGATGGCGAACCAAAGTTCTGCAAGCCGGTCCGTCTTCACGGCATTGCTGTGGAAGAAATGGAGTAAGTGCTCATAGAAGTGTTCTGACAAACCGAGAGCGCGGACGAAACTGGAAACCCCGAGGAGGTCATTGCGCACGGAGAAAGCGGCCAAGACGAGCAGAAACCAGAGAAAGGTGCGGGCTCTCGAGAAAGCGGGTCGCAGAAGACAGACGATATTCCACCAAGAAATCCAGAGATCCATAACAAATGATTTGATTTTCCTAGACATTCGCATATATAAGGTAATGACCATGAAAAAGATCAGATCATTGAAAAAAGAGTCCAGAAATTTGCGGCAAAGTTAGCTGCAATCGGGCCAATGCGGCCTGGGAGCATCAGCAAGCAATACCGAGATCGACAACGCCAGCGCGGCGTGTATTACCAACTGAGCTACACGCATGAGATGAGGAGCCGGACTGAACACGTCTGGCCAGACCACGTGAAGGGACTACGAAAAGAAACAGAGGAGTACAAGAAATTCAAGAAATTCAAGAAACTGACCACCGAACTGATCGATCTGAGCATTGAACTATCCAAGGCGAAGATCGCTCCATTACGCAGTCAGACAGACACGCCAGGCAAAGAGAAACCGGTCTGAGAACTTCCCACTCACGAGTAAGTTAGTAGTCGCGTGAGAATGGTCGCTTCTTTTTTGGTGGAGAATTGCGCCCGGACTTGGCTTTGCCGGCTGATTTCTTACCGGTCTTGCCCTTCTTCTTGGCGGAGCTACTCGCCGCTCTGGCCTTGGTTTTTGCCTCCTTGAGTCGGAGGCGCCCCTGCTCGTCGAGGGCTTCCAGCAGAGCATTCGCCTTCTGGAAATCATCGATCCAGCGTCTCGCCTGAGCTTCCAACGGTCTGGGGACGTGCAGCATGGTGGTCTTGCCCTTGCGAGTCTGACCGATGGCCAAGGAGCGATGGCGCAAGGAGTCGTCGGAAGCGCAACGGCAAGTGGGCTTGCCGCATTTACGAGAGAGTTCGATGGGCGAGCCGTGAAGGAAGCCTTCGGCCTGGTCGAGGAGCTGGCGGAGGCGGCTGCGAATCTGGCGTTCGGTGGGGGGCAGGGAGTTTCTGCTTGGCATGAAGGTCGGTTCGTCCGGCGCACTGTAATATAAGACTATTACAGAAACAAGCTTAAAAAAGATGAAATAACGAATGCGAATTTGCCATGGGGTCAAAAATGGGCGCCGCCGATCCGAATTACCCAAAAATACAGGGCTTGAGCCGCCTCAGCCGCCTATCTTACGGAATCGCTGACCACGCCGGGTTTGGTCCACCCTCGTCAGGCTGCGGAAGCCCGCACGCCGTCCCCGCCGCTCAGGAACCCGGCGGATCCGTCGGCCGGCTCAAGGGCTGATAGAGCGGTGGCGGTTTGGGCCCGGTACCAAGGTCTCCCAACCGGGCCTGCTCGCGGATGGCCTCGGCCACCTCCCTCGCCAAACGTTCCCGGTAGGCAGGCTCGGCACACTGCCGCGCTTCCGCCGCGTTGCTCAAGTAGCCAAACTCCACCAGCACACAGGGAATCTCCGGATTCCGAGTCAGACGCAAACGGCGGCGCCGCAATCCCAAATTCCCCAAACGCGCGGGGATGACGCTCTCCAAACCCTGTTGAATGCGGGTGGCCAGGCCGTGACTGTCCACGCGCCAGTAGTAGGTCTCCGGACCGCGAACCCCCGGATTCGGGCTCGCGTTGTAGTGCAAGCTCACAAGAATCGCCGCTTCATGGCGATTGGCCAGGGCCACCCGTTCATCCAGGTCCACAAAACGATCGTCCGAGCGCACCCAGACCACGCGAAAATCATTCTCCAATTGCCTCGCCAGCCGATGGGCCGTGTCGAGAGCCAGCCGCTTCTCCTGATCGCCGGTGGCTCGCGAGACCGCGCCAGAATCCGGTCCTCCGTGACCGGCATCGATGATCACCGTGCGGAATCCTTGCGGGCCCGGTCGGTGACCCCAGGGATCCCTGGCGAGACTGACTCCCTGCGGCCGTTCCACGCTGGCGCACCCGGTCCAACACGCCAGCAAACCGACCACCAGCAACCTCCAGAGCTCATTCCCCGGAGATCTCCACCAGGACCCCTGGCGGGCATTCCCGGACGCGGAGCGGCTCTTCAAACCTAAGATCCCCCCAGTCTCCACAGGCGTTGATCGCTCCGAACGAAGATCGCTCCGTCGGTCGCGGCGGGGGTGCATTGAACCATCTCGCCCAGATCGATATCCGCCACCACCTCACCGCCATTCTCCTTCAGTTCGACGACCTGAACGAGTCCCTTCTCGTTGAACGCGTAGAGATGGGAATCAGTGGCGAGCGGACAGCTTCCGATCGGCCCCTCCAAACGCAGCCGCCAGCGACGCTCCCCGTCCTCCAATCCGGCGCAGGTGAGCACGTTGGCATTGGTGATCACATACAGATTCCCCTCATGCACCAGCGGGCTGGCGGTGCCCGGTCGGAGCGAGCCAGCGCGCCAGAGAAACTCCGCCTCTTCGTTAGCTCCTCCCTTCACCGCCGTCAGACCGTTCGAGGGAATGTAGAGCCTGCCCCGGGCATCCGCCGCGCAGGACGGAATGGTAGCGGCCCCCTCGGTGTAGCGCCAGGCCAGCTCTCCCGTCCGGGGATGCAGCACATCCACCCCCTCACTCCCTTGCAAAGCAACCAAATCCGGGCCGCCGTCGCCCGCCACTTTCACCGGCGATGTCCAGTTGGCACGCTTGACGCGGTTCTTTCTCCACAAATTGGTGCCGTGCTCCATCTCGATGCCCGCGGCAAAGGAATCACTATCATTCTCCACATGCACCACCAGCACACCATCGACAATGATCGGCGAGGACGCCAAGCCCAGACTGTTGCTGGCATTCGGGTAGTCACTGGTCAGGCCTCGAAGCCATAACAGGTTCCCCTCAAGATCGAGGCAGAAGAGATCGTTGGTCGAGAACAGCGCCACCAGGCGTTCACCGTCGCTCACAGGGGTCGGCGCCGCCACCGCGGTCTTGTCGTGACACATCGTGCGGCCGGTGGACCAAAACTGCCGCTCCCAGAGCTTGGCCCCGTCACTGGCACGAAAACAGAGCACATGCAGACGCTCTTCGGTCGGCCCACTGGACGCCGTCAGGTAGACGCGATCACCCACCACGACCGGACTGGAAAGCCCTTGACCCGGCAGTTCGATAGACCAATCGATCTGCGGCTTCACCGGGAGGACACCCTCCACAAAGCCGCTGCCGCTGGGACCGCGAAACTGACGCCAGTCCGCCGAGGCCGGGCCAGCGAAAAGGAGGATGGAGAGGAGGGTGAAAGAAAGGTTTTTCATGACTTGAAGTTTCTCGGAATTGACGAACCACGCACGGGCAATCAAAAAGCAATCAAAACGTGGCCGGCGCCGGGCACCGGCTGAAATCCGCTCAACTAACTGCTAACGTCTCCTCCACGCTTCTTTTCCAACGAAGGTGTGGGTGGCCGGTTCAGAGCCAAAAGCGCTGTGCCGGAGGCGTCACAGACTCGCAATTGGAACTGCCATTGCACTGTCCAGTCTTCGGTCTGCTCGTTCTGGCAGAGTTTGACGAGAAGGGTGTTCGTTCCCTTCTTCAGACTCACCGGCAACTTGTATTGGTCGATGCTCATCCCGCGATGATACTCGTCGCGGCCGAAGACCAGTTCGCCGTTGAGCCAGATTTTCCATCCATTCTTGCAGCCTAAGCGAAGTTCCGCCGGCTGATCGATGGCCGATTCATATTCGGTGTAGGTGTAGGCCGTCACCTCCTTGAGCGGCCCATAAGCTTTGTTGACGTCGACCATGCCATACTCGTCGGCCGTGGAAAAAGCTTGCCAGCGGACCTTCTCGCCTCCCTTGCCCTCATACTCAGCCCCCAGGTCGATCTCTTCCTCGGGAGGAAACACCTTGTCGAACCCCTCCCGATCCGTGTTGTCGAAAGGACCGATCACCGACCAATCCATGAGAAAACCAAAGTGCCGGGGAAGATCAACGGTCTGGCCCAAATCCCGCAAGGCCTTGGCCGCCGCCTCGACCTGATCCACGTCTCTCGCGCCCCCCAGGGCTTGCCGGTAAATGATGGTCGCGGCCTGTTCCTTACCCTCCGCCACGAGCGTGTTTGCCTCGCTCAAGAGACCGGCGACCGCGTCCCGGCGCATGGCCGTGCTGGGGTCATTCAACATCCCGGGGACCAGCTTGGCGGCCGTGCCGGGATCCACTTGCCGAATGACTTCAAAAGCCAAACGACGGCCTTCCGGGTCCTGCCGCGTGTCCATGAGATACGCCCCCAACTCGTCGAGAGGCAAGGAACGCCCCTCCGCCAGTTCCCGATCGACGATGGCCTGGGCCGCCGAGACCAGCCAATTGGAGGCGAGTCCGCTGGCGCCTTCCATCGCCTCGAGCAAGGGCACCACCATGCCGGCATCCCCTTGCACGACCTGCTTCCAGGCCGCCGCCGCCGCTTCATTGCCGCGACCCTCGTTCTCCACGGCCACCATGTCGGCGATCGCTTCCTCATAAGGCGCGGGAACGTCATTGCCGAAGACGAGCGAAAGGCCTGCCGTTCCGGCCAACGCCGCTTTCCAAATCACATACTTCAAAGAGACCATTGGGGGAATAAACGTTGAGCTGATCCGGCCACTCTGGTTATGGCTGGAGGATGAAGCAAGCATTGAGTTGGCCGGCCCATTTCCGGGCGACGAGCCTTTCGAGAATCATCGCCAGCATGGTGCTCCCCATGGTGGCGACTGCAGATCCAGGCCAAAGTCCAGAAACCGAAACCCCGCCGCTGCCCGTCACCCGGGCTTACCACATCCCCACACTCGACCTCGCGGGCGAGACCCATCGCCAGGTCGTGGTCGATCGCGAGCCCGGACAGTATCTGGGCCATCCCACCACCGTGCTGCTCGAAGATCAGCGAACGCTACTCACCGTCTATCCCAAAGGTCATGGGCGAGGAGCCCTCGTGATGAAGCGCAGCGATGACGCCGGCCTCACCTGGAGCGAGCGTCTCCCCACTCCGGAAAACTGGGCCACGTCACTTGAAGTCCCCACCATTCACCGCGTGGTGGACGCGACGGGCAAGAAACGCCTCATCGTCTGGTCCGGCCTCTACCCGGCGCGATTGGCCGTCTCGGAAGACGACGGCCGCACCTGGACGCCTCTCAAGAAAGTGGGCGACTGGGGCGGCATCGTCGCGATGGGCTGTCTTTTCCCGCTCAAGACCGGTCCCGGCCACTACGCGGCACTCTTTCACGACGACGGGCGCTTCTTCTCCGCGGATGGCCAGCGCGCGGACCCTGTCCGGTTCACACTCTATCAAACAAGATCGACCGACGGCGGTCTTACGTGGTCGTTTCCCGAGGCCATCTGGTCGGGCACCGACGTCCACCTGTGTGAACCCGGTGCCATTCGTTCGCCCGACGGCAAACAGGTCGCCGTTTTGTTGCGAGAAAACCGGCGAAAAAAGAACTCTCATGTAATCTTCACGGATGACGAGGCCCGGAGCTGGTCCGCGCCGCGCGAATTGCCGGCGGCGCTCACCGGCGACCGGCACACCGCCCAATACGCCCCCGACGGCCGGCTGTTCATCTCCTTTCGCGACACCACGCTCGAGAGCGAGACCGCCGGTGACTGGGTCGCCTGGGTCGGCCGCTATGGGGACATTGTTCACGGTTGGGAGGGCCAGTACCGTGTGCGATTGATGGACAACCACAAAGCGAAGGATTGCGCCTATCCGGGCGTGGAAGTCTTGCCGGACGGGACCTTCATCACCACCACCTACGGTCACTGGACGCCCAACGCATCCCCTTACATCGTCAGCGTCCGCCTCAAGTTAGAGGAGTTGGACGCCCTCGCGGAGCGGTAGCGTCTATCCTCGCACTCTAGGGTATTCCAAGATTCTTCACGAGTTCTGCCGATGTGGCCATCTCGGTCGCACCGCCCGGGGATGGCATCCCCGGCTAGTGTGCCCGGCATGGGCCTTAACTAATGACATGAAACGATGACATCGGAGCTGATGAGAGCAACCGTAGCTGAACCGCAAGGCGACGCCCGCGAGGGTGGAGCTGAAGGAAGCGGCAGGCAAATCCGCGGCCATAGGAACACGAACCGGCAGCGAGGCAGGCTGTGGGCGGCGAGCGTGCTAGTAAACGCGAAGCCCAAAGCTCATCAAGACACAGCAAGTAGAGCCGGATGGGATGCGGAGAAAGTTAAGGACCTTACCCGGGGAGATCTCTCCTGTGAGAGCAGGAGAGAAGTCAGCAGAAGCCATAGTAGCAGAGAGCAGAGCCGGGGGCTGGAAGAAGCCCGTGGAAACTGTGAAACGAGAAATGACCGGAAGTTGTGGATGAGGGCGGTCGGGGCATCATGAAGAGTTCAACCATTTACCAAAACAACTGAACTCCAATGAAAACCACCAACCACCCCACCGAATCCGCATCTATCCTCGGCCAGGAAGGAGCAAGCACCGTCTGCCAGAACGCCCTTGAGGCCACCCTGCGACAAGGAGCCCAAGTGCTTCTTCAGGCCGCCATCGACAACGAAGTCTCCGACTACATTCAAGCCCATCAACATCAGCGTGATGACCAGGGTCATCGCCAAGGTCGTTCGCAACGGCCATCTTCCTGAAGCGACAACTTCAGACTGGAATAGGAAACGTTTCTGTTCGGCAGCCCAGGATCAATGATCGCCGATCAGGCCAGCGGTTCACCAGCGCCATCCTTCCGCCGTACCTACGCCGAGTCGCTTCACTGGACAACCTCATCCCGGCACTCTACCTGCGAGGAATCTCAACCTCCGAGATGAGTCGAGCCTTAGAAGCCGATCCTCGGTGAGAACGCATCGGGTCTTTCTGCAGCCAACATCGTTCGACGAGGAAGAGCAATGGGAGAAAGAACGCGAGCAATGGAGCAAGCGTGACCTCAGCGACAAGGAATACGTCTATCTCTGGGCCGACGGGATCTACTTCCATGTCAGGCTCAATGACGACTGCCCATGTGTTCTCGTAATCGTCGGCTCCTTACCCGATGGAACCAAGGAATTGGTAACCATCAGCGATGGAGAACGAGAGAGCAAACTGTCCTGGAAAAATGTGCTCAGAGACCTCAAGCTCGTGAGTGGGAAGTTCTCAGGACCGGTTTCTCTTTGCCTGGCGTGTCTGTCTGACTGCGTAATAGAGCGATCTTCGCCTTGGATAGTTCAATGCTCAGATCGATCAGTTCGGTGGTCAGTTTCTTGAATTTCTTGTACTCCTCTGTTTCTTTTCGTAGTCCCTTCACGTGGTCTGGCCAGACGTGTTCAGTCCGGCTCCCTCATCTTATGCGTGTAGCTCAGTTGGTAATACACGCCGCGCTGGCGTTGTCGATCTCGGTATTGCTTGCTGATGCTCCCAGGCCGCATTGGCCCGATTGCAGCTAACTTTGCCGCAAGTTTCTGGACTCTTTTTTCAGTGATCTGATCTTTTTCCTCGCGAGTGAGAAGTTCTGTAACTGGATCATCATGCGGCGAAGCGTGAACCTTCGGAGCGAGTGAAGTCTATTTTATCAAGGATGAATTTTCGGAACGCTGAACCTTTTCCGCCGTGGTGCAAAAATCCAGGCAGCGTGTTTTTCAAGGCGGCTGAGACAATCATTTCCGAAGGCAGCACGTCTGGGCGGATGGTTCGGATCCAGGTTCCAAAGTGTTTCCAGACCAGACCGTCACATGTCATGGCAAGGTACTGTAACATGCCCTGAGCGATCATGCCGGTCTGCACAAACACATGATATGCGTGCATCTTTCTCTGCACCTGTCTGCGATATTTCTCGGTAGTCCGGTGGAGGTATTGGTTACCATTGCGACGCTTGAGCGGTCGCATAGCGGCCATCCAGAAATGGTATCCGAATGAGCCGACCGAATGCACCGCTTGCTTGAAAGCGACTTCGATCTTGAAACGCAAACTGTAGAGCAAGATGATCTCCTGAGCTTCCATGGTGAGGTCGGTAGACAAGAGGATGATCCGCCCTCTCGTGGGATGATCGACGAGAATGAAGCGGGACCATCGCCCCGGCGGGCTTCCACAACAGATCCACCGACTTGAACCGGACAGAGATGTTTCTCTCCCCATATACGGGACTGGGAACGGAACTGAAGCCGCCCGTTCCAAAGACATTCTGGAGCTTCACCGCAGCGCCATACTTTTTCGGTCGTCCGCGTTTGCGTTTGCGTGGCACTGCCGCAGGCCGAAAGCCGGTTGTCGTGCGTCGAACCCTCGTGACCAGCACACCGGAACGCCCCTTGGTGCTCCGGATCACCTTTCCGTTGGCGTAGTAGGCGTCGGCCAGCAAGACGAACTCCTGACCTCTACAGACGGATGCGAGCATCTCGTTGGCCTTGTCGATCAAGGTTCTCCTGTCGCGGTTTGAAGTGACGATACCTTCGTGAATGCGTGCACAGACCGGAACGCAGAAGAAGTATCCGCCAACCTGACAGAGCACGCCGAAGGCCTGAAAGGAATGGCTCATGATGAAGTGAGGCTTGGAATTGGACTCGGACTGTTGATGCAGATACTTCACCGCAGGCATCTTGCGGCCCTCCTTGGACTTCTTGATGCCGTCGAGAACCAGGACGGGGCGACAACCGATCTTGTAGACAGGGAAGTGCTTGATCACGATGGCGAACCAAAGTTCTGCAAGCCGGTCCGTCTTCACGGCATTGCTGTGGAAGAAATGGAGTAAGTGCTCATAGAAGTGTTCTGACAAACCGAGAGCGCGGACGAAACTGGAAACCCCGAGGAGGTCATTGCGCACGGAGAAAGCGGCCAAGACGAGCAGAAACCAGAGAAAGGTGCGGGCTCTCGAGAAAAGCGGGTCGCAGAAAACAGACGATATTCCACCAAGAAATCCAGAGATCCATAACAAATGATTTGATTTTCCCAGACATTCGCATATATAAGCTAATGACCATGAAAAAGATCAGATCACTGAAAAAAAGAGTCCAGAAACTTGCGGCAAAGTTAGCTGCAATCGGGCCAATGCGGCCTGGGAGCATCAGCAAGCAATACCGAGATCGACAACGCCAGCGCGGCGTGTATTACCAACTGAGCTACACGCATAAGATGAGGAGCCGGACTGAACACGTCTGGCCAGACCACGTGAAGGGACTACGAAAAGAAACAAAGGAGTACAAGAAATTCAAGAAACTGACCACCGAACTGATCGATCTGAGCATTGAACTATCCAAGGCGAAGATCGCTCTATTACGCAGTCAGACAGACACGCCAGGCAAAGAGAAACCGGTCTGAGAACTTCCCACTCACGAGCTTTTTCATGGTCATTAGCTTATATATGCGAATGTCTAGGAAAATCAAATCATTTGTTATGGATCTCTGGATTTCTTGGTGGAATATCGTCTGTTTTCTGCGACCCGCTTTCTCGAGAGCCCGCACCTTTCTCTGGTTTCTGCTCGTCTTGGCCGCTTTCTCCGTGCGCAATGACCTCCTCGGGGTTTCCAGTTTCGTCCGCGCTCTCGGTTTGTCAGAACACTTCTATGAGCACTTACTCCATTTCTTCCACAGCAATGCCGTGAAGACGGACCGGCTTGCAGAACTTTGGTTCGCCATCGTGATCAAGCACTTCCCTGTCTACAAGATCGGTTGTCGCCCCGTCCTGGTTCTCGACGGCATCAAGAAGTCCAAGGAGGGCCGCAAGATGCCTGCGGTGAAGTATCTGCATCAACAGTCCGAGTCCAATTCCAAGCCTCACTTCATCATGAGCCATTCCTTTCAGGCCTTCGGCGTGCTCTGTCAGGTTGGCGGATACTTCTTCTGCGTTCCGGTCTGTGCACGCATTCACGAAGGTATCGTCACTTCAAACCGCGACAGGAGAACCTTGATCGACAAGGCCAACGAGATGCTCGCATCCGTCTGTAGAGGTCAGGAGTTCGTCTTGCTGGCCGACGCCTACTACGCCAACGGAAAGGTGATCCGGAGCACCAAGGGGCGTTCCGGTGTGCTGGTCACGAGGGTTCGACGCACGACAACCGGCTTTCGGCCTGCGGCAGTGCCACGCAAACGCAAACGCGGACGACCGAAAAAGTATGGCGCTGCGGTGAAGCTCCAGAATGTCTTTGGAACGGGCGGCTTCAGTTCCGTTCCCAGTCCCGTATATGGGGAGAGAAACATCTCTGTCCGGTTCAAGTCGGTGGATCTGTTGTGGAAGCCCGCCGGGGCGATGGTCCGCTTCATTCTCGTCGATCATCCCACGAGAGGGCGGATCATCCTCTTGTCTACCGACCTCACCATGGAAGCTCAGGAGATCATCTTGCTCTACAGTTTGCGTTTCAAGATCGAAGTCGCTTTCAAGCAAGCGGTGCATTCGGTCGGCTCATTCGGATACCATTTCTGGATGGCCGCTATGCGACCGCTCAAGCGTCGCAATGGTAACCAATACCTCCACCGGACTACCGAGAAATATCGCAGACAGGTGCAGAGAAAGATGCACGCATATCATGTGTTTGTGCAGACCGGCATGATCGCTCAGGGCATGTTACAGTACCTTGCCATGACATGTGACGGTCTGGTCTGGAAACACTTTGGAACCTGGATCCGAACCATCCGCCCAGACGTGCTGCCTTCGGAAATGATTGTCTCAGCCGCCTTGAAAAACACGCTGCCTGGATTTTTGCACCACGGCGGAAAAGGTTCAGCGTTCCGAAAATTCATCCTTGATAAAATAGACTTCACTCGCTCCGAAGGTTCACGCTTCGCCGCATGATGATCCAGTTACAGAACTTCTCACTCGCGAGCTCAAGAAACGAGGATTGAAAATCCCTCCGAAACTGAGTATCGCCGATGGAGCTCTCGGGTTCTGGAGCGCCTTGGAAGAGGAATATCCGACAAGCAAACAGCAACGATGTTGGGTGCACAAGACAGCCAACATCCTCGACAAGCTGCCGAAGAAAGCGCAGCCCCTTGCCAAGGAACGCATCCATGAAATCTACATGGCGGAAACAAAGAAGGCCGCCTTGGAGGCCTATGACGAGTTCTTCACGCTCTACGAAGCCAAGTATCCGAAAGCGTGCGCCTGCCTGAAGAAAGACAAGGAAACTCTACTAACGTTCTACGATTTTCCAGCCGAGCACTGGAGACACATCCGGACGACAAACCCGATTGAGTCGACGTTTGCCACGGTCCGCCATCGGACTCGACAAACCAAAGGGTGCGGATCGAGGAAAGCAACCCTTTCAATGGTCTACAAGCTCGGCCTGGAAGCCGAGAAAGGCTGGCGTCGACTGAACGGATATCGTCAACTTGACAAAGTCGTGCAAGGAATCATCTTCGTGGACGGCATCGAGCAGCAAACCGCTGCCTAACCCATGATCGAACTTCGAATGGTGTTCCGACCGCCCTCATCCACAACTTCCGGTCATTTCTCCTGTGAAACCGGAAAACTCTCTCCTGTGAAGGTCGGAAGGAACCAACAGCAGCGCTCTACGGAGCATTGCACCCCAGGGCAGAATACGCCCCGACGTCAGCAGGACGTACGGACAAAGGATCCCGAATTCCTGCGCGAACCCAAAGAACCCACGCGATGCAGTCGCGGCAAGCCCTGACTGGCTGGATCAAGCGCCACCTCCGGCTGGAGGTCAGCGAGAGCAAAAGCGGGGTGGGGAGGCCTTGGGAACGGAAGTTCCTAGGGTTCATCATCACCAGCGCGCTGCTCATCGGGATTGCTCCTGCAAGCCTCACCCGGTTTGAAGACCGCGTGAGAGAACTCTGGAACGCCCGGCAACCACTGACCAGCGAGCAACTGCGCGACCAATGGCGAAGTTACGTGAACGGCTGGTGGGGCTACTACCGGCGCTGCGAATGGCGACGGGACATCTACCGGAAAGAACCGTGGATCCGTCGCCACATTCGCAAATGCTTCTGGCAACGTTGGCATAAAAGCAAGGGACGGGAATCCGCCCTGCGCCGACTCGGCCTACCGCCGAGTCGAGCCATCGTCGGGAGGAGCAGTCGTGGAGCGTGGCGCATGGCGGGCAACCCTGTCATGCACGAAGCCCTCAACAACCGAACTCTGAGACGCTACGGGTTCCTGATGCCATCAGACCTCAAGAGTTAAGACCAAATGGATCCAATCGCCGGATGCGGTCCCGCATGTCCGGTGGTGTGGGAGGGGCGGCAGGCGCAATCCTGCCGCCTCGACCCGATCAGCGACTCCACGGTGGCGCCTCGTCCTCTTCGCTCGACAAGTCACGCGCCGCGACGTGCTGTGGCTGGGGACGGCGTCCCCGGTCGACACAGAGCCTCCGGTGGGATGAATACAGACTTCCGGGCCGCACCACGGACGGCGAGGACGAGAGCCACCGCCACTCCGAAAAACCCTTGATTGCCAGAAAACGCCTTCGCCCTAAGTTTCACCTGCATGAAAGAAACGTTCCTGCTGGCAATGACCCTTTTCCTCGCGGCTTGTGCCACCACTCCTCCCGGCGGTTCGGCCGCCACGGGCGAAAACCGCGAACACATCATTGTCAGCGGCGGACCCGCCCTCCTGAAGTGGGAAGCTCTGCGGTTCGAGGCCGATCGCCACGACCGGTTCCATTTCAATTTCATCCGCCCATCCGCGTGGCATCGCATTCCGCAATTGCAGAAAATCCATGGGAAAGACGCCAAGATCACCTGGCTGGTCTATCGCCCCGCCTACGAAAGCCGCCAGCTCGAATCGGGCAAGCCGCTCATCCAATGGATCGAATCGGTCATCCGGAAATACCCCAAGGTGAACCTGGTTTGGTTCTCCTCGACCGATGAATTCATCGACTACATCAACCGCGGCCAAAACCGACGGCAGCTCAAGATCGGCTCGGTCGACTTCTATCTGCACTCCAACCGCTACTGTTTCATGTTCGACTACAGCTCGGAGATTCTCGGGGCCTCCAAGGCTTTCCTTCACCAGGACGATCTCAAACGCCTCAATCGGAGTGCCTTCGCCAAGGACGCCCAGTCCAAGAGCTGGGGCTGTCACACGGGCGAGAGCATGAGCGCCCACTGGCGCCGCGCCACCGGGACTCGTCTGTGGGGCGCCATTGGCAAGACCGATTACTCGGACATCTCCATCAATCAGGGCGTGCCCGAGCTCAGCCCCGACGGCCGCTGGGCTTATTGAGTGGATCGAATCAGGGCTCAGCTCAGCGGCGGGGAAAGGAAGACCTGCCGCTATCCAGAGCCCCGCCCGCTCGCCGCCAACATCCGACGGCCATCGCCACCTGTCCCCCTTCCCCCTCCCAATCACACCCATGCCATCCACCTTTCACTACCCCGATACCACCGCTTTTCACACCCGCCTGCCCAACGGCCTCGATATCATCATCAAGGAAGATCATCACGCCGACGTCGTCAGCCTGCAGGTTTGGTGCGGAGCCGGCAGCATTCACGAGGATGAATGGCTCGGCGCCGGGCTGTCGCACATCCTCGAACACATGCTCTTCAAAGGCACGCGCAAACGCCAGGGACCGGAGATCGCCACGGAGGTCCAGGACGCCGGCGGCTACATCAATGCCTACACCTCGTTCGACCGGACGGTCTACTGGATCGATGCCCCGGGACCGGGAAGCGAGACCTGCCTCGACATCCTGCTGGACGTCGTCACTCAGGCCACCATCCCCGAGGAAGAATACGAGAAAGAACGCGAAGTGATCCGGCGGGAATTCGCCATGGGCTTCGACGACCCCGATCGCATGAGTTCCCATCTGCTCTTCGCCACGGCCTATCACGAGCATCCCTACCAGCATCCGGTCATCGGTCACCTAGACATCTTCAACCGGCTCAAACGAGAAGACGTGATGGCCTACTATCGGAAACACTACATCCCCAACAACCTCCTGATCGTCATCGTCGGCGCGGTGGATCCGGAGCGCGTTCGCGCACAGATCGCCGATCATTTCCGCGATATTCCGGCCCAGCCCTACGCGCCTCCCAATATCCCGAACGAACCACCCCAGTTAGGGAAGCGCGACGTTCACGAGGAGTTCGAGACCCAACTGACAAAGATGCATCTTGCGTGGCACATTCCGTCCATCGCGCACCCGGACATGCCGGCACTGGACGTTCTGGCCGGCATTCTCGGTCAGGGCAAGAGTTCGCGCATCTACCAGTCGGTTCGGGAAAAGAAACGTCTGGCCCACTCTATCGGCGCCTATGCCTACACGCCGGCTCACGGAGGCATCTTCGGCGTCAGTGCCACGGCGGATCCCGGCAAGCGGCAGGCCGTGGAGTCGGCGGTCGGCGAACTCATCCAGGAGATCCAGGAACACGGCGTTTCGCCCGAAGAAGTGGAGAAGGCCAAGAAGATCTTCCTCGTAGACATGCTCGATGAATTGACCACGATGCGCGGCCAGGCCAACGACCTGGCCACCAACTGGATGCTCGCTCGCAACCTCAACTTCACCCGCGACTACCTCGCCAGCGTCCATGAGGTGGAATCCGACACGCTTCGATCGATCGCCCGACGCTATCTCACGGCGTCCAATCTGACCTCCGTCTCACTCAATCCCAAGGGAAGTCTCCCGCGAATTCCCGGCTTCCGGTCCCAGAGCCGGGAATCTCCCACTCGGCGTTTTCAGTTAGCCAACGGACTGACCGTCCTTCTCCAGGAAGACGCACGAGTGCCGCTGGTCGCCGTTCGCATCTCCTTCCTCGCTGGCCCTCTCTTGGAGAACGAGAAGACCAGCGGTCTGACCCGCCTGACAGCCCGAGGAATGCTCAAGGGCACCATTCACCGCACCGCCTCCGAACTCGTCGAGGCCATGGAGAACACCGGTGGCAGCATCGGCGCCAACGCCGGGAATAACACGTTCACGCTATCAACCAGCGGGCTCCAAGAAGACCTTCCTCTGGCCCTCGAACTCCTCTCCGACGTGCTGTTGCACCCCACCTTCCCGGAGAGCGAAATCGAGCATGAAAAGACGGTCCAGATCGCCGATATCCGCTCGGAATCCGATCACCTGGTCAGCCTGGCGGCCCGCCACTTGCGCAAGACCCTCTTTGGCGATCACCCCTACGCCCACGTCCGCTCCGGCACGGAGGCTTCCGTGGCCAGCCTGGGCCGCGATCATGCACGCACCCTTCACGAAGAGACGGTTCGTGGTGCCAACGGGGTGGTGGCGATCTATGGAGCGATCTCCACCGACGCCACTCTGGATCTTGTCCGGCAATTTCTGGAACCGCTCCCCGGGGGCGAGCGACCCGTCCAAGACATCCCCACGCCGCCTTCGCTGAAAGCCTCGCAGACCCTCGACCTGGGCACTGACAAACAACAGGCCGTTCTGGTGGTGGGCTACCCGGGAGTGGCCATCGATTCGCCAGACCGCCTGGCACTGGAACTCGTCGAGGAGGCTTGCAGCGACATGTCATCGCGCCTTTTCATGAAAATCCGTGAGGAAATGGGCCTGGCCTACTACGTCAGCGCCAGCCAAATGATCGGTCTGGCCCCGGGGGTGTTCTATTTCTATCTCGGCACGGATCCCGGGAAACTGGACGACGTCCAAGGCGCCCTCCAGGGTGAGATCGTCCGTCTGGCCGCGGACGGACTGGACGCCGCCGAACTCAAGCGCGCCAAGAAGACCCTGTTAGGCAAGATTGAAATGGAACGCCAATCGATTGGTTCCCGGGCCATGATCGAAGGACTGGACGAACTCTACGGCTTCGGATACGACCATCATCGCGGCCTGGCCAAACGGGTCGAGGCGACCACCGCGCAAGACATTCAGCAGGCACTCCAGCGGCACTTTCACGAGAAGCCCTCGGTCACCGTCAGGATCTCGCCCGCCCTGAGCAAGGCCCGCAGCTGAAAGTCCAGTCCGCCGCGCACGAGCATCCGGTCAAGTCGAGGGGGGACGCTCGCGGGCCACTTCATCGAAATAGAGTGCTGTCAGGGAGGTCCACCCCGTTTGGTGGCTGGCGCCCAGTCCCCGGCCGGTTTCCGCATGAAAGTATTCGTGGAAGAGCACGAGATCTTTCCAGTGAGGATCCTCGCGGTAATGCGCCGCGCCGCCATTGACCGGGCGCCCATCGGGCCTCATCCGGAATAGATTGGTCAGCCGGCGGACGATCAGCGCGGCCACCGCGTCGAGCGTCACCTCGCCCGCGCCCGTCTCCGGATCCTGCACGACGAGTCGGCGACCGTAGAATCGATGATAGGTTCGCAGCGCCTCGATGAGGAGATGATTGGCCGGGAACCAGATGGGGCCGCGCCAGTTGGAATTGCCCCCAAAAGTGAGGCTCTTGGATTCACCCGGCACGTAGTGAACCACCTGATCCTGTCCCTTGATCGAAAAGGAGTAGGGTTCGGATTCGTGAAACTTGGAGAGCGACCGAATTCCATACGGCGAGAGAAACTCATGGGGGTCGATCAGCCGGCTGAGGACACGCTGGAGACGTTGAAAGGGAACGGTAGAAATCAGCCACTGCTTCTTGCCCGTCCGGCTCGATACGATGTAGCGAGCCAAATCTCGCCGGTTCTTGAGAAACCATTCAAATCGTCTCCGGAATCCTGGCAGATGCTCCAACTGTTCCTCGTCGACAATGGATACAGCGATCAGCGGCAATAGGCCGACGAGGGAACGCAACTTGATGGGCTTGACCTCGTGATCGAGCAAGACCTGGTCATAGTAGAAGCCATCGAATTCGTCCCACAGCCCGGTGCCGCCGTGGGTGTTCATGGCATCGACGATTTGCACAAAGTGCTCGAAAAACTTGGAGGCCATGTCCTCGTAGGCCACCGCCAATTTCTCGCCGTCCGTGGCCAGCGCCAAGGCCATCTGCAACATGTTCGAACAGAAAAAACCCATCCACGCGGTACCGTCGGCCTGTTGCAGGCGCCCTCCCAGGGGAATGTCGCTGGAGCGGTCAAACACACTGATGTTGTCCAAACCTAGAAAGCCGCCAGAAAAGATGCTGTTTCCCTCGTCATCCTTCCGGTTCACCCACCAGGTGAAATTGAGGAGCAGTTTTTGGAAGACGCTGGTCAGGAAATCACGGTCGGGCTCCCCCTTGTCCTTGCCAACTTCATACACGCGCCGCGCCGCCCAGGCATGCACCGGCGGATTGACGTCGTCGAACTTGAACTCGTAGGCTGGAATCTGTCCGTTAGGATGCATGTACCACTCCCTCAGGAAGAGGATCAGCTGATGCTTGGCAAAGCCGGGGTCCACCTTGGCCATGGGCACCAAGTGAAAGGCCAAATCCCAGGCAGCAAACCAGGGATACTCCCATTTGTCCGGCATGGAAATAATGTCCCGACTGTAGAGGTGCTTCCACTGCGCGTTGCGCGAAGCGTCCCGATCAGAGGCCGAGGTCTGGATGGCGGGTTCCCCTTTGAGCCAATCCTCGACGACATAGTGATAGAACTGCTTGCTGCAAAGCAGTCCGGCATAGGCCTGCATCACAATCTCCCTTTCTTCGGGTGTCAGATTCCCCTCCACCACGCCGTTGTAGAACCGGTCGCACTCAGCCTGGCGAAGTTCGAAGCAAGCGTTCGCCTCCTCGAAAGCCTCATTCGGCGCGGGCTGTTCCTCACGTTTGACCAAACGAAGCCTCAAGGTCACGCTTTCCCCCAGCTCCAGATGGCACACGTGATGCAAGGCGGCCTTGGTGCCCTCCTGAAGCGGATTGACCACATCGGCTTCACCATCGATCACGTGCCGGTGGAAGGCATCTTTCACGTAGGGTTCACGATTCACCTTGGCGCCAAAGACCCGCCGATCGTTGGTCACGTTTTCCGTGAAAAGCACTTCTCGAAAATTCCCCGTGGGGTTCCCATAGCAGGCTGTAGTCACCGAGAGAGGGGTGCTCCAGAGCCATCAATCCCTCGGCGTCCGAGCGCATCACTGGCTTGAAAGCGTCCCGCTCGTGATTGCACTCCCAGCTCCAGCCGTTGCGAAACCAAGGGGCAAGAATCCCAAGAAAATAGTGGCAGGGGCCTTTGGGATAAGGTTAATTTGGAATCTACCAAAACACCAAACACTTCAACCCAAAAGCCACCTACAGTGAGAGTAGCACGACGTACGATTAATGCAAAGTCCAGAACGATTCCGGCGATCAAATTTGAAGATCAAGAACTGACCTCTTTCGGCGGTCTCGTTATCTTTCAGAAGCTCTTTCAGGAATTGGATCTGGAGGGGAAGCTTCAGCAGTGCTTTGGTCCACTGGATCGGCGCATGTCCCGCTTCTACAAGTTCCACAAGGTTTTCATGTGTCTTATCGTGCATCTTATACTGGGCTACCGGATGCTTCGCGATTTGGACTACTACCGAGATGATCCCCTTGTACGACAAGTTTTGGGGATGCACCAATTGCCCAGTGTTCCAACGATGAGCCGGATGTTGGGAGAGGTCGATTGTCAAAGCCTTGAGAGGATGAGGGAGATGAATCATTTCGTTTGCCTGTCGCGACTTCAGGAGGAGGGAATCAAACGCATCACGCTTGATTTGGACGGAAGCGTGCAGAGCACGAGTCGCCATGCGGAAGGGACGGCTGTGGGATTTAACAAGAAGAAAAAAGGCGAGCGCAGTTATTATCCGCTGCTCGCGACGATCTCCCAAACTGGACAGATTCTCGATTACCTTCATCGAAGCGGCAACGTCCATGACTCCAATGGCGCGGTGGAATTTCTTCGCTACTGCGTGGAAAAGATTCGCAAGGTGCTGCCTGATGTGCAGATCGAGTTGCGCGCCGACAGCGCGTTTTTCAGCGATCAGATGGTTTCAGAGGCAAAGATCCTGGGCCTGGAATATACGTTCTCGGTGCCTTTCGAGCGGCTTGTGGAACTCAAGGGCATCATTGAGAAGCGCCGTCGCTGGTCCCGAACCCGAGGCGGAGAGGGAAAAACTCATCACTTCGAAATCCGCTGGAAGCCAAAAAGTTGGGCGCGCAAAGCGCGCATTTTGTGCATTCGAACCATGAGCTCGCGAGTGAGAAGTTCTGTAACTGGATCATCATGCGGCGAAGCGTGAACCTTCGGAGCGAGTGAAGTCTATTTTATCAAGGATGAATTTTCGGAACGCTGAACCTTTTCCGCCGTGGTGCAAAAATCCAGGCAGCGTGTTTTTCAAGGCGGCTGAGACAATCATTTCCGAAGGCAGCACGTCTGGGCGGATGGTTCGGATCCAGGTTCCAAAGTGTTTCCAGACCAGACCGTCACATGTCATGGCAAGGTACTGTAACATGCCCTGAGCGATCATGCCGGTCTGCACAAACACATGATATGCGTGCATCTTTCTCTGCACCTGTCTGCGATATTTCTCGGTAGTCCGGTGGAGGTATTGGTTACCATTGCGACGCTTGAGCGGTCGCATAGCGGCCATCCAGAAATGGTATCCGAATGAGCCGACCGAATGCACCGCTTGCTTGAAAGCGACTTCGATCTTGAAACGCAAACTGTAGAGCAAGATGATCTCCTGAGCTTCCATGGTGAGGTCGGTAGACAAGAGGATGATCCGCCCTCTCGTGGGATGATCGACGAGAATGAAGCGGACCATCGCCCCGGCGGGCTTCCACAACAGATCCACCGACTTGAACCGGACAGAGATGTTTCTCTCCCCATATACGGGACTGGGAACGGAACTGAAGCCGCCCGTTCCAAAGACATTCTGGAGCTTCACCGCAGCGCCATACTTTTTCGGTCGTCCGCGTTTGCGTTTGCGTGGCACTGCCGCAGGCCGAAAGCCGGTTGTCGTGCGTCGAACCCTCGTGACCAGCACACCGGAACGCCCCTTGGTGCTCCGGATCACCTTTCCGTTGGCGTAGTAGGCGTCGGCCAGCAAGACGAACTCCTGACCTCTACAGACGGATGCGAGCATCTCGTTGGCCTTGTCGATCAAGGTTCTCCTGTCGCGGTTTGAAGTGACGATACCTTCGTGAATGCGTGCACAGACCGGAACGCAGAAGAAGTATCCGCCAACCTGACAGAGCACGCCGAAGGCCTGAAAGGAATGGCTCATGATGAAGTGAGGCTTGGAATTGGACTCGGACTGTTGATGCAGATACTTCACCGCAGGCATCTTGCGGCCCTCCTTGGACTTCCTTGATGCCGTCGAGAACCAGGACGGGGCGACAACCGATCTTGTAGACAGGGAAGTGCTTGATCACGATGGCGAACCAAAGTTCTGCAAGCCGGTCCGTCTTCACGGCATTGCTGTGGAAGAAATGGAGTAAGTGCTCATAGAAGTGTTCTGACAAACCGAGAGCGCGGACGAAACTGGAAACCCCGAGGAGGTCATTGCGCACGGAGAAAGCGGCCAAGACGAGCAGAAACCAGAGAAAGGTGCGGGCTCTCGAGAAAGCGGGTCGCAGAAGACAGACGATATTCCACCAAGAAATCCAGAGATCCATAACAAATGATTTGATTTTCCTAGACATTCGCATATATAAGCTAATGACCATGAAAAAGATCAGATCACTGAAAAAAGAGTCCAGAAACTTGCGGCAAAGATAGCTGCAATCGGGCCAATGCGGCCTGGGAGCATCAGCAAGCAATACCGAGATCGACAACGCCAGCGCGGCGTGTATTACCAACTGAGCTACACGCATAAGATGAGGAGCCGGACTGAACACGTCTGGCCAGACCACGTGAAGGGACTACGAAAAGAAACAGAGGAGTACAAGAAATTCAAGAAACTGACCACCGAACTGATCGATCTGAGCATTGAACTATCCAAGGCGAAGATCGCTCTATTACGCAGTCAGACAGACACGCCAGGCAAAGAAAAACCGGTCTGAGAACTTCCCACTCACGAGCGTATCCGTGAGATTCGAGGCCGGATCAGGAAGCCGGGGGCACGACAGTGGAGCGAGGAGAGGCTATGGACGACGCTTATTGATGAGCAGGAGTATCCGGCGCAGGAATTGCTGGAGCTCTATGCCCTGCGCTGGGAACACGAGATATTCTACAAGGAACTCAAGCTCCACATGCGCGGGAATGACGTTCTTCATAGCCATACGCCAGAAACAGCGGCCCAGGAGGTGGCGGCATTGCTCATGGCCTGCTCGATCATCGCGCAGGAGCGATGCGAAGCCGCGAAAAGCGGCAACATCCAGCCGTTGAGCATCAGTTTCCTGAAGACGCTCGACAAAATGAATTCACTATGGGCAGTGTTCGAAGTGTCCGAGGGACTGCTGACCGAAGAGACAAAACAGGAGATGGTAGCGCGAGTCAGAGAATTGATCGTTCGGGAGGCAATACCGAAAAGACGACAAAGGAGTTGCCCGCGCAAAGTCCGCCAACCGGTGACGAGTTGGCCTAGGCTAACAGAAAACGACTCTCGTGAGGGCGAGTTCCTGCTGGAGATTGTTAGCTTTCCCTAAAGGCATTGTTCCTAGGCCGGGCTGGAGTGGATGGCGGAGAGCAGGATGGCGGCCAGAGGGAGAGAGCAAGCGGCAGCCCGGTGTTTGAAGGATGGGTGGCGTTTCATGGCATCCGCGCACGATTGACGGTCACTGCCAGGGTGAGGGAAGGGCGTGTGTGTCGTCAAGACATTGGGTCGGCTGTTTGCCGGCCCGGCTGAAGGGTCGCTGAATCTCCGGTAGCGGAGCCGAAACGGCCGCCGTCCAAGGCGAATCGGTTGCTCTGCCAGGTTGATCGGCCGCTCTGCGGGCGATGGACGAGACGGAAACCGATACGGCGCATCAACGCCCGTTCCACCCTGGCCATCCGGGACGCGAACATTGATAGGCCGGCCTCGCTGAAACTTCGGGCTTTGAGGCAATGGCGCCGGGGCGTGGGTTCACGGACAGGGATTCGGATAGCGTGCGTGGATCTTTTCGATGCGGGCGAGCGCTTCGTCCGGGAGAGGGAGCGTGGCGCTCGCCAGGTTCTCAGCCAATTGATCGCGCGTGCTGGCTCCGAGGAGGACACCGGCGACGAAAGGTCGGCCCACGACGAAAGCCAAGCTGAGTTGGCCAAGCGTCATTTCCAGGTCGCGCGCGAGCTTTTGGTAGGCCTGGATGGCCTGATCGGCGGAGGGCTTGTCGAAACGATCGAAACGGGGAAATTGCGTTTGCCTGGCGCCCTCAGGTCGCTTGCCATGCAGATACTTTCCCGTGAGCTTGCCGAATGCGAGGGGCGAGTAGGCAAGGAGGGGCAACCGTTCGAGGTGGGCGATCTCGGAGAGTCCCTCGTCGAAGACGCGACTGAGCAGATTGTAAGGGTTCTGGATGCTGACCACGGGTGGCCAGCTTCAGAACTCCTGACATACCCCTGGGACATTTGAGGAATTCTAGGTTCACAGGGAATTAAAGAATGGCGGTTTTTAGCTCGATTCCGCGTGAAAAACCGCCACTCAAACACCCGATATGAAATCGGCAAAGTTTTCTCTATTAAAGGCTTACGATAATCTCGAGACACCAATTCCGTGTCGCGAGAACCGCCAACCTTCGATTCGCCCATGTCAGGAGTTCTGAGCTTTGCTCACTGGACAGGCGTAGAGCTGTCGTGACGCCCCAGGGCGTCTCGTTGGAGAGGCCGACATGCCGAATCTTTCCCTGTGCCTGAAGTTTGACGAGGGCCTCGAGGGTTTCGTGAAGAGAAGCTTCCTGGGGATCGGACGCCCTCGCGCGGTAGACGCGTCGGCCGAAATTGGTGGTTTCTCGGTCAGGCCAGTGAATCTGATAGAGATCGATACGATCCGTTCGCAAGCGCTGGAGACTGCCTTCGAGGGCGCGGGCGAGATTGGTGGAAGTGAGTGATAGGTCGCCTCCGCGGATGTGTCTGAAGCCGCGATGACGCGCCGTGACCTTGGTGGCGAGGATCATCTCGTCACGGCAGGCTCGATCCTGCAGCCACCGGCCGACGATCTGTTCAGAGGTTCCCTGAGTCTGCTCTCGCGGGGGCGCGGGATACATCTCGGCGGTGTCGATGAGGTTGACGCCCGCTTCACGGGCCAGATCCAATTGGGCGAAGGCCTCCTCGGGTGAGGTCTGCTCTCC
The DNA here is from genome assembly GCA_965204485.1 of Verrucomicrobiales bacterium. Lineage (GTDB taxonomy): Bacteria > Verrucomicrobiota > Verrucomicrobiia > Verrucomicrobiales > DEV007 > JAACDM01. The sequence continues at coordinate 26,295 of CBDBEZ010000010.1, read as the reverse complement.
GAAGGTCATCGTTCCCAGGCCCAGGGCGCTGACCGCGAGATCGGCTCGGGGGAGGGAGCGCCTTTCCATGGGGTGGTCCTAGCTGGGGCCGAGGCCGAAGGCAACGGCAATGTGCTCACGCTGCCGTCGGATGCCGGAAAGGTCCGCTTTGACAGTTGTCATCCGGATTCGTTAGAAAGGCGATCATGGCGAATCGAATTTTCTCTGGGTTGAAGTTGATGGCGAGCGCACTGGGCTTGCTCGACATGTCGGTGGTTTTTGCGCGGGCTCAGGAGTTTCCGCATGCCCTTCCGGAGGGGGAACGGCCCGAGGATGTTCGGTTGGCGGGCTTGCGCGATTTGGACAGTTTTCATCCCTTTCACGCGGTGGATTCCAAGACGGCCTGGCGGGAGCGAGCGGCGGCGCTGCGGCGACAGGTCTTGGTGGCCACCGGGCTCTGGCCGATGCCGACCAGGCGAACCATACGGCCGGTCATTCACCGCCTGGTGGAGCGAGACGATTACACGGTAGAGAAAGTGTACTTCGAGTCCTTTCCGGGACATTTCGTGACAGGCAGTCTCTACCGTCCCAAGGGGGCGAATGGCGATGGACGCGTGCCGGGAATCCTCAGCCCGCACGGCCACTGGAGCAACGGGCGTTTCCACGATCACGGCGAGCAGACCTTGAAACAGGAACTGGAGAGTGGCGCCGAGGTCCTTCCCTCCGGCCGACACCCTTTGCAGGCGCGCTGCGTGCAACTGGCCCGGATGGGCTGCGTGGTCTTTCATTATGACATGGTCGGCTACGCCGACAGCATTCAGATGGATCACCGGACCAGCTCGATGGAAGCCGACGGGCTCTTCAGCGCGGCGGCGGAATTGCGCTTGCAGAACATGATGGGGATCCAAACCTACAACTCCATTCGTGCCCTGGATTTTCTCGAGTCCTTGCCCGAGGTGGACGGCGACCGGATTGGCGTCACGGGGGCCAGCGGCGGCGGCACGCAGACCTTCACTCTCGGTGCCGTGGATGACCGGCCCGACCTGCTCTTCCCGGCGGTGATGGTCTCCACGGCCATGCAAGGCGGATGCGTCTGTGAAAATGCGAGTTATCTGCGAGTGGGCGCGGGAAACATTGATCTCGCGGCCCTGGCGGCGCCGCGCCCCCTGGGATTGACGGGCGCCGACGATTGGACGGTGGAGATCAAGAGCAAGGGGCAGCCGGCGTTGGAGTCGCTCTATGGACCCCATAGTTTCATAAATCGGGGCAAGAATCCCAAGAAAATAGTGGCAGGGGCCTTTGGGATAAGGTTGATTTGGAATCTACCAAAACACCAAACACTTCAACCCAAAAGCCACCTACAGTGAGAGTAGCACGACGTACGATTCATGCAAAGTCCAGAACGATTCCGGCGATCAAATTTGAAGATCAAGAACTGACCTCTTTCGGCGGTCTCGTTATCTTTCAGAAGCTCTTTCAGGAATTGGATCTGGAGGGGAAGCTTCAGCAGTGCTTTGGTCCACTGGATCGGCGCATGTCCCGCTTCTACAAGTTCCACAAGGTTTTCATGTGTCTTATCGTGCACCTTATACTGGGCTACCGGATGCTTCGCGATTTGGACTACTACCGAGATGATCCCCTTGTACGACAGGTTTTGGGGATGCACCAATTGCCCAGTGTCCCAACGATGAGCCGGATGTTGGGAGAGGTCGATTGTCAAAGCCTTGAGAGGATGAGGGAGATGAATCATTTCGTTTGCCTGTCGCGACTTCAGGAGGAGGGAATCAAACGCATCACGCTTGATTTGGACGGAAGCGTGCAGAGCACGAGTCGCCATGCGGAAGGGACGGCTGTGGGATTTAACAAGAAGAAAAAAGGCGAGCGCAGTTATTATCCACTGCTCGCGACGATCGCTCAAACCGGACAAATCTTCGACTTCCTTCATCGAAGTGGCAACGTCCATGACTCCAATGGAGCAGTGGAGTTCCTCCGTTCCTGCGTGGAGAAGATTCGCAAGGTGCTGCCTGATGTGCAGATCGAGTTGCGCGCCGACAGCGCGTTTTTCAGCGATCAGATGGTTTCAGAGGCAAAGACCTTGGGCCTGGAATATACGTTCTCGATGCCTTTCGAGCGGCTTGTGGAACTCAAGGGCATCATTGAGAAGCGCCGTCGCTGGTCCCGAACCCGAGGCGGAGAGGGAAAAACTCATCACTTCGAAATCCGCTGGAAGCCAAAAAGTTGGGCGCGCAAAGCGCGCATTTTGTGCATTCGAACCATGAGGCGCACTCAGCGCAAAGGACCGCTCCAACTGGATCTTTTCGAACCAGTCGAGGAGAACTATGAATACGAGGCGATCATCACCAACAAGACAAACACGGCCGCTCATGTGGTGAAATTTCATGAAGGGCGTGGCTCTCAGGAGAAGATTTTTGGCGAAGCCAAGAGCCAGGCCCAGATGGACTATATTCCAGCCAAGCGACGTGCCGCCAACGAAGCTTTCCTTTTGGCCAGTATCCTCACCCACAATCTCACACGCGAAATGCAGATGCGATCTGCGGAGCGGTCACGCAAATCGTCCCCCCAAAGGGCTGCGGAGTGGATCTTTGAAGGACTCGGCACGATTCGCCGCAAAATCATCCAGCGTGCCGGACGTCTGACTCGCTCTCAAGGTCGACTCACATTGACACTCGGAGACAATCAGGCCGTCGAAGAAGAAATCGCCTACTACATGATGGCCTGACTGGCCATTTTATGGGGTCTTCAGCAGAATCTGTGGGTGAAATTCCGGATTTGCTCCGGGAACGCTGGACGCCGGGTCCCGCTGCCCCTGGACCCCAGAACTGCTGAAACTACTTGTTTCATGGGCTGAGCCCTACCAGGGGCAGCCCCGGCGCAAGCGTTGTCCTCGCAAATCCGGAATTTCACCCACAGATTCTGCTGAAGAGGCATTTTATGAAACGCTGGGGTGGAATGTTAGGCGCTCCGGCCGAGCGATTTCAGGTTTTCCCCTTTTTGCAGTTCGGGCACAATTACAACGCGGTGTCCCGGCGCGCCATGTACGGTTTCGTCAATCGCCATTTTCAGTTAGGCCACGAGGAGCCCATTGAGGAGCGGGATTTCCTTCCCTTGACGCGGGAGGAAATGAGCGTGTGGAACGAAGAACATCCGGCGCCTCGAAGCCGGGGCGCGGTTCACGAGCGGGCCCTCCTCGATTGGTGGGCGAAGAACAGCAAACTCCAGATGGCGTCGATGGCCGCGCGCATGGCCGACGACGATGCGGTGGCGGAGAAGTTTCACCAAGTGGTGGGCGGCGGCTGGGCGACGATTGTAGGGAGGACCTTGGACGAGGCGGGGCCCATCGAATACACCCTCAGCGCCAAGCGGTTCGCCGAGCGCGGCATCGGAATGACGGGCTTGTTGACGGCGAGCCGTCATGGCGAGCAGGTTCCGGCGCTGTTTCTCCATCCGGGGGAGAGCTGGAATGGCGAGGTGCTGCTCTGGATTCACTCCGAGGGGAAGGAGACGGTGCTGGATGAAGGCGGACAGGTTCGCCAGGAACTCCTGGCCCTGGCGGCGCGATCGCAATGTGGCGGCGCCACGGTGATCGGGGCCACTTTGGTCAATCTGAGTGGCCGTCGTCTGGGGACGGTCGCCTCGATGGAGGATCCGTGGTTTGTCCCGGGAGCGGTGAAGTATGGCGATGTGCCCTCGCTGGTGGCTCTGGCCGCGCCGGCCCCGGTCTTGATGGTCGGTGAGGAGCCGGTGAACCTCGCGCCGGCCCTGGCCGCTTACGCGGCGGAAGGGCAGCCGGAGCGTTTGACGGTGCGCGGGGACGAATTCGACGCTCCGGCGGTGTTTGAGTGGCTGCAGGCACAGTGAGGTGAGCCAGTCGACTCATCACGTTTTTCGGCCAGAAGACGTAGAGAAAAAAGGGTCTATAGCAGAATCTGTGGGTGTTTTCTAGCTCGAAGCATCGTCAAAACAACCTGAGATCCTGCCAGCTCCAGGGACGAGCATCAAGTGCTGTCCTCGCCAATCCTACTCGATCTCCGCCAAGGGATTCGAATGCGGTTCGCTCGTAGCGATTGCCTCCGGGATCACTTGACCCTCATCCCCTCCGCCGCAATCCGTCATCAGGTTTTGACCGGCGTTGCTCTATGCGTTCTCTCTTTTTCATGACGCGCACCGGAACAGCGGCTTTGTTGTCAGTGCTAACCAAACAACGCGCCCTCCGTTCCGATGCGACTCCTAACCTTCGTTGATTCTGTGCTTCACTTCAAGGGTTTTGTCTTCGACAGAGCCTCCCTCGTTGATAACAACAACACACTTGTCATTGGCGTTCGGCCTCACAAGCGCAACAGGCCTGTATGCTCCGGATGCTCTCGGAAGGGAGGAACCTACGATCATCGCACTCTCCGTACCTTCGAGCATGTGCCACTCTGGGATCGCACTGTCCACTTGGAATACTGGGTCTTCAGCAGAATCTGTGGGTGAAATTCCGGATTTGCTCCGGGAACGCTGGACGCCGGGTCCCGCTGCCCCTGGACCCCAGAACTGCTGAAACTACTTGTTTCATGGGCTGAGCCCTACCAGGGGCAGCCCCGGCGCAAGCGTTGTCCTCGCAAATCCGAGGTTTGGATGGGCAGCTGGCTTGTTGCCACAACTTTGATGCCCATTAAGATTGGATATAACTTGTTGCTGGTCAGTATTTTAGGTGAATCGCGCCGTCTGGGCACCCACAGATTCTGCTGAAGAGGCGGAATACTTGATGCGCCGCGTCAACTGTCCACGCTGCGGAGTCAAAGTCGAGCGTGTCCCTTGGGCGACGGGCAAGCAACGGATGACAGACGATTTCCGACATTTCCTGAGCACTTGGGCACGGCGCGTTACATGGAGTGAAGTGGCTCTCTACTTTCGGACGAGCTGGAACACAGTCTATCGTGCAGTTCGATCCACTGTGGAATGGGGCTTGGAAAATCGCGTCCTGAGTGAAGTCACTGCCGTCGGCGTTGATGAGATCCACATCCGCAAGGGACACAACTACATGACGCTTGTCTATCAGCTTGACGTCTCCTTGCCATTCGGCCTGGTCGCGAGGGCAAGGCCCTGGTGCAATGTTTGCGCGACATCGGTCAGGCAGCGAGGAAGAGCATCCGGTATGTATGCAGCGACATGTGGAAGGCATATCTAACGGTAATTGGTAGGCGCCTTCCCAAGGCTATCCGTGTTCTCGACAAGTTTCACATCGTTGCGAACCTGCACAAAGCTGTAGACGAAGTTCGCCGAGAAGAATCGGCGAGGATGGCCAAGGAAGGTTATGAGCCGATCTTGAAGAAGAGCAAATACTGTTTTCTCAAACGCCCGGAAAACCTCACCCCGAATCAAGACATGAAGCTCGAGGAACTCATGCAATACGATCTGATGAGCGTGCGGGCCTACCAATTGAAAGAGGGTTTTCGCGCCCTGTGGGACTATCAATCGATCCGATGGGCGAGATGGTTTTGGAAGAAATGGAGCACGCGAGCCATGCGTTCAAAACTGGATCCGATGAAAAAATTCGTCAAGACGATGCGCAATCATGAAGATCTCATCTTCAACTACTGGGCGGCACAAAAGGAGTTTAACTCAGGTGTCGTCGAGGGTCTCAACCGTAAGGTGAATGTTGTAACAAGAAAAGCCTACGGGTTTCGCAGCGAGGAAGTCTACAGAATCGCTCTATTTCACGCTCTTGGCGACCTGCCAGAGCCACAGACTGCCCATCGATTTTGCTGAGGAGGCAGAAAAAAAGGCGGCCGGCACAGGAGTGCGCGGCCGCCTTGAGGGTCAGTCAGCGTGTGCTGAGGATTTCTTATCGTCAGCGCCGGGTGGTCGAACGGTAGCCGTAGCTGGACCGATGGCCGTAGGAGTGGGTGCGCCAAGGTGCCACGTAGGTGGGCCGGTAGTGGGTCACGCGCGGAGCGCAGTAGCTCCTGGTGTTGCGGTAGTAGATGGGCCCGCGGTAGTGGGAGTGTGTGAGGATCCGCGGGGAAGTGTAGACTCTGACGACGCGCCGCGGACTGCGAACGTGGCGGCCGGTGGATCGGTATCCGTGGCCGCTGGTATAGCCCCGTCCGCCTGAGTTGTAGCCGCTGGTGCGGCACTGGGCGGAGACGTCCGCGGGGGTGAGAATGGCCGCCAGGGAGAGGGCTCCGGCGGTGGTGAGCACGATTTGTGTGATTTTTTGAATCATGATGAATTGAGGGATTCGCGGGGTTCGACGGAAGGATTGCGATGTCTATTCGAGATCTTTCTTTCCTTTGGCGACACATCTGCCATAGAGATTTGAGGAGCGCGCATGTGACCCGTCCACGAAGAGAGTTTACGCGTTCCCCCTGAATCGCAGCCATGACCCTCCCCACTGACGCAGACCAGGAGATCCGTATCGAAACGGCGGCTCTTGAAGATCTCGAGGACTTGACCGAGTTGGTGATGGATCTGTTTCGCCTGGAAGAGGACTTCGAACCGGACCGTGTCAAGCAGGAGCAGGGATTGAAGCTCATTCTGGAGGAGCCTAATCGCGGTCGAATCTTTGTCTTGCGAAGTGAGCACCGGATCATTGGGATGGTGAACTTGTTGTTCACCATCAGTACGGCGGAGGGCGGCATGGTGTTGTTGCTGGAAGATTTTATTGTCCACCCGGATCACCGTCGTCAGGGGTATGGAGGACAGTTGTTAGGGCATGTGATGGATTTCGCCAAACAGCGCGGTTTTCTTCGCATCACGTTGTTGACGGACCGGATCAGCAAGCCTTCTCAGGTTTTTTTCACGCGTCACGGGTTTGCGCTTTCGAAGATGATCCCCATGCGTCTCTCCCTTCTCACCGCGTCCGAGAATGATGAATAGCTCGCTTGCCCTGAAGGTGTTCCTGGCCCAGCAGCCCGTGGTGCCCACGCGCCATTTTGATATCGCGGATGGTTTCGCCATCACACTCATCGCGATGCTCATGGGGGTTTTGGGCGGGATCGCCCTGGTGGCCCGCCGGTTCCGGTCGCGCGAGCGGGAGCGGGAGCGGCAGGATGAGGGGGTAGAGGAGACGCTGAGGGGCGGCCAGTCGGGGGACTCACCGGAGGTTCCGAGGCCGCGTGGAGAGCGCGCGGTTTCCCAGGGGAGCTCGGGGAGTCGAGCGCCCTGGGAGCGGGACGCCGACTGGTGGAAGGGCGGCGACGAGCCCGAAGACTGAGAGACCGCCGCCCGGGGCCGGGGTTGTTCCTGTGCAGCGATCATGTTTTTTTCTTTCAGCCGCTTATTCGTTGTCCTGTTGGTGGCAGGGCTCTTGGTTCCCTGGTCGTCGAGTGTGGCGGGGGACCAAACCGAGGACGAGGCCGCTTTCTGGGCCTTTCAATCGCCTCAGTGGTCGCCGCCGTCCGCCCGTCCGCTTTCAGAGGGATCGCTGGATCACTGGATCACTGGATCACTGGATCACTGGGTGGGCGCTTTCCTTCTGGAATCGCTTCGGGTGGAGGGTCTTCCGGTGAGCGAGCGAGCTCAGGACGAGGCCTTTTTTCGGCGGCAGCGATACGTTTTGACCGGTTTGCCGCCCCGCCCGGAAGATCGGGAGGCTTTCCTGGGCGCCGAGGACCCCAACAAGCGGCAGCGATGGACGGATCGCTGGCTGGCCTCTTATGCATTCGGCGAGCGGATGACGAGTTTCTGGCTGCCGATCGCCCGGTATGCGGAGGATCAGGCGCACATGGTGGGCAACAACGAGGCGCTCAATTATCCGGGTCTTCAGCAGAATCTGTGGGTGAAATTCCGGATTTGCTCCGGGAACGCTGGACGCCGGGTCCCGCTGCCCCTGGACCCCAGAACTGCTGAAACTACTTGTTTCATGGGCTGAGCCCTACCAGGGGCAGCCCCGGCGCAAGCGTTGTCCTCGCAAATCCGAGGTTTGGATGGGCAGCTGGCTTGTTGCCACAACTTTGATGCCCATTAAGATTGGATATAACTTGTTGCTGGTCAGGATTTTAGGTGAATCGCGCCGCCTGGGCACCCACAGATTCTGCTGAAGAGGCAATTATCCCAACGCCCATCTTTATCGGCAGTGGGTGATCGACGCTTTCAATCGCGATTTGCCTTACGGAGACTTTGTGAGGTTTCAGTTAGCGAGCGACCTGGTGGAAGGCGGTGAACCAGAGGTCGATGCGCTGGGCTTTCTCGGTTTGGGGCCCAAGTATTACAATCGTGGTCGTCTGGAGGTAATGGCGGATGAGTGGGAGGATCGCGTGGACACGGTGACACGCTCTTTTCTGGGGCTGACGGTGGCCTGCGCGCGCTGTCACAATCACAAGTACGATCCGATTTCCACGAAGGATTACCATGCATTGGCAGGCGTCTTTGCCAGCACGGAGATGGTCAATCAGACTTTGCTCGGTGCGGAGCCGAAGGGAGACAAGGACAAGAAGAAGGGATCGGCACCGGTGCATACGCGGCACGTGGTCAAGGAGGGGGAAGCCAGAGATCTTCCGGTGTTTATTCGCGGTGATGTCAATCGGAAGGGCGAGGTGGTGGAGCGTCGCTTTCTTCCGGTCTTGTCGAGAGGCGAGCCCGTGCCGCTCGATGAGGGGAGTGGGCGCAGTCAACCCCAGCGTTTCATAAAATGGCCAATCAGGCCATCATGTAGTAGGCGATTTCTTCTCCGACGGCCTGATTGTCTCCGAGTGTCAATGTGAGTCGACCTTGAGGGCGAGTCAGACGTCCGGCACGCTGGATGATTTTGCGGCGAATCGTGCCGAGTCCTTCAAACTCACATCTGACCGATAATTCGAGGGCTTTACGCTAGTCTATTCCGAGGACTTCAGCGCATTGATCAGATTCAAGTGATCCGGGATCCATATGGAGGGCTCGATTCAGGAAATCTTCCACTTCGCTGTCGATGGCTTCGAGAATGCGGTCGAGAGTTTCTTTCCCAAACGTATCGGCTAGGGCGTCCAGGGCGCCCTCGATGAGGCTGCGAAACAATTGCCAAAGCAATCCCGCGAAGCACAGCACTCGAAGATGCCCAGTTTGCCGGTCCCGCACCTCCCCGTAGCTCGAGCGACCACTCCGAAGCATGGCCTCGAAAATCAGAGCGTATCGCATCGCAGCCAGATGCACCGAGGCATAGGCATACTGATAGGCGCCACTCTGTTCGGCGAGCAGGCCAAAGTTCTGTTTCGCCTCTTTAAAGTAGACTTCCACAGACCATCTCAAGGCATATATTGAAAGCGTCTTCTCCACGGAGGCCTCGATGTCCGTGGTCAGGAACACCACCCACGCTTTCTCTGGAGAGGCTCCAGAACTGGGATTCACCGGGGCGCTGAAGATGAGTGTCACCTCCTGCCATTTTGTTTGGGGCTCGCTTGGCCTCTGTCTCCAAGTTGATCCAGACCTTGACGTGATAAGTCCGGTAGCGCGCCTTGGATCTCGATGCCTCGAGCTGACGCTTGTATTTGTTGAAGAGTTGAGGCGCGGTATAGCTCTTTGCTTTCCGGTTGGTTTGCGGATTCGCCAACCAGTAATTCATGTTGCCCCGCTTCATCTGGAAAATGGCGACGAGGCCGAGATCCAGGGAGGCTCGAATGTTCTCTTTGCAACCGAACCAAGCGTCGCCCAGCACGTAGGCCGCTCGAAATCCCACATCCAGCGCCGACTTGAGCATCCTTCGAAACATCGTGTGTTTCGATTCATTTTTTGCCCTCTCCATGTCTCTCGCGGCGGCACATCTCTTATCTCGGAATTCGTTCTCAGGCGCTTTTCCTACCGCTTCCTTTTCGCCCATGAAAATCTGCCGATCAACCGGAAGGAATCCCTTTTCACCGGCGATGCCAAGCTCCACCACTTGGTGACCTGTGACATAGCGGTTCTCCGTGTGGTCCCAGTGCAAAGAGGAGCCCTCGACCTTCTTGCCCCGTCGCACCTTGATTGTGTCGTCGATGACGAACGCTCGCTGATCGTCTGGACCCACGGAGTTGGCGTTGAAAATGCTCTTGCAAAGCTCGATGGCCATCGTCCGCCAATTGACGTCCTCACGGCGCATGACACGATAAAGAATGTTCGCCCTGTATTTGCAGTCATCTACGCGGCCCTTCAAGAACTGGCCAAGCTCCGAACAGAAAGCATGAATACTGGAATTCTCGAGTTTGAGGATGGGCCATACCAGCAGGGCGGCGAGGATGGCCCCTGGGCATTCGCCATCGATGCGGCGTGCCTTACCGAAGACGGCCCGAAAAAGGTTGACCATCCCATGAGCGCGAATACCATTTCCGAGTTCGGTATCAGCAAAGACTCTGGGGTCGCTCAGGGCCTGAGAGATCGGTTGATAGCTCCGAGAAGCGTTTTTTTTGCCGGATTTGCCGCCTGTCTTTTTGCGTTTATTTTTCACACAAGACCTTAAGGGCAGGCGGCATATAACGCAACATAAACTAACAACTCGTGAGTGGGAAGTTCTCAGACCGGTTTCTCTTTGCCTGGCGTGTCTGTCTGACTGCGTAATAGAGCGATTTTCGCCTTGGATAGTTCAATGCTCAGATCGATCAGTTCGGTGGTCAGTTTCTTGAATTTCTTGTACTCCTCTGTTTCTTTTCGTAGTCCCTTCACGTGGTCTGGCCAGACGTGTTCAGTCCGGCTCCTCATCTCATGCGTGTAGCTCAGTTGGTAATACACGCCGCGCTGGCGTTGTCGATCTCGGTATTGCTTGCTGATGCTCCCAGGCCGCATTGGCCTGATTGCAGCTAACTTTGCCGCAAGTTTCTGGACTCTTTTTTCAGTGATCTGATCTTTTTCATGGTCATTAGCTTATATATGCGAATGTCTAGGAAAATCAAATCATTTGTTATGGATCTCTGGATTTCTTGGTGGAATATCGTTTGTCTTCTGCGACCCGCTTTCTCGAGAGCCCGCACCTTTCTCTGGTTTCTGCTCGTCTTGGCCGCTTTCTCCGTGCGCAATGACCTCCTCGGGGTTTCCAGTTTCGTCCGCGCTCTCGGTTTGTCAGAACACTCCTATGAGCACTTACTCCATTTCTTCCACAGCAATGCCGTGAAGACGGACCGGCTTGCAGAACTTTGGTTCGCCATCGTGATCAAGCACTTCCCTGTCTACAAGATCGGTTGTCGCCCCGTCCTGGTTCTCGACGGCATCAAGAAGTCCAAGGAGGGCCGCAAGATGCCTGCGGTGAAGTATCTGCATCAACAGTCCGAGTCCAATTCCAAGCCTCACTTCATCATGAGCCATTCCTTTCAGGCCTTCGGCGTGCTCTGTCAGGTTGGCGGATACTTCTTCTGCGTTCCGGTCTGTGCACGCATTCACGAAGGTATCGTCACTTCAAACCGCGACAGGAGAACCTTGATCGACAAGGCCAACGAGATGCTCGCATCCGTCTGTAGAGGTCAGGAGTTCGTCTTGCTGGCCGACGCCTACTACGCCAACGGAAAGGTGATCCGGAGCACCAAGGGGCGTTCCGGTGTGCTGGTCACGAGGGTTCGACGCGCGACAACCGGCTTTCGGCCTGCGGCAGTGCCACGCAAACGCAAACGCGGACGACCGAAAAAGTATGGCGCTGCGGTGAAGCTCCAGAATGTCTTTGGAACGGGCGGCTCCAGTTCAGTTCCCAGTCCCGTATATGGGGAGAGAAACATCTCTGTCCGGTTCAAGTCGGTGGATCTGTTGTGGAAGCCCGCCGGGGCGATGGTCCGCTTCGTTCTCGTCGATCATCCCACGAGAGGGCGGATCATCCTCTTGTCTACCGACCTCACCATGGAAGCTCAGGAGATCATCTTGCTCTACAGTTTGCGTTTCAAGATCGAAGTCGCTTTCGAGCAAGCGGTGCATTCGGTCGGCTCATTCGGATACCATTTCTGGATGGCCGCTATGCGACCGCTCAAGCGTCGCAATGGTAACCAATACCTCCACCGGACTACCGAGAAATATCGCAGACAGGTGCAGAGAAAGATGCACGCATATCATGTGTTTGTGCAGACCGGCATGATCGCTCAGGGCATGTTACAGTACCTTGCCATGACATGTGACGGTCTGGTCTGGAAACACTTTGGAACCTGGATCCGAACCATCCGCCCAGACGTGCTGCCTTCGGAAATGATTGTCTCAGCCGCCTTGAAAAACACGCTGCCTGGATTTTTGCACCACGGCGGAAAAGGTTCAGCGTTCCGAAAATTCATCCTTGATAAAATAGACTTCACTCGCTCCGAAGGTTCACGCTTCGCCGCATGATGATCCAGTTACAGAACTTCTCACTCACGAGATTAATGGTTAAGATGTCTTAATTATCGAAGCTGTCAAGAGCTTGTTAGATGCGCTAATCAGTTACCGTGGAACCATCACCTATGTCTACACGCTTGAAGGCGGGTAACGATCGGCTCTCTCACTCTCTCACTCTCTCACGCCAGACGCCTCCATCATCATGACCTGGAAATCCATCCTCATCACCCTCGCGGGAGCCTGTCTCGGCGGCTTTCTGGGCTATCACGGCTTTCTCTTCGCCTTCCAATACGGATTCTACGCCATGATCCTGCCCGGGGCATTCATCGGTTTGGGGGCGAGTTTTGGGCGCAGCCCTTCGATCTTCCTGCCCATTCTCTGTGCCGTGGCGGCACTGGCTCTCAGCTTCTTTCTCGAATGGCATACGCGTCCCTTCTCCGCAGATCCAAGCCTGCCCTGCTTCATCCGCAACATTCCGAACCTCACACCGGTGACGCTGATCATGATCGCCGCCGGCACCTTGCTCGCCTTCTGGATTCCTTTCCGCGCTCGCCGACGCTTTTGACGCAAGATTCTCTGGAGCATCCAGGGAGCCGACATGGAGACCCGGGGCGACGGCGCACGTCACGTTTCTTGGTGTCTCATCGAAACCGCTCCGACATCGTGGATCCTCGACGTGTGGGGAAATAGGCCGTCACACTTGAAAAATCGAGGGAGTGAAATTTCACCACGAAGGACGCGAAGAGCACGAAGAAGGATCGTAAGAATCATTCGTGATATCAGCAATCTCAATTCAGAGCCAGAAGCATCTTCGCTAACAAGCTCAACAGTCCCTTCGAGTGCCCTGACCCGATGGCATCATCCTTCGTGCTCTTCGATGCCTTCGTGGTCATCATCCCCTCGCCCTCGAAAGGAAGACTCGCTCGAGAGTTCGAAGACTCCAGCCAGCGTTTCCAGTTCGAGCCCTGATCGGCGCCCCGCTTGCCGAAAAGTCGACGCGTTCTCCGGGCGGCGGCGCACGTCACGTTTAGCGGCGTCTCATCGAAACCGCTCCGACATCGTGGATCCTCGACGGAAATAGGCCGGTGCTCTTGAAAAACTGAACGAGTGAATTCTCACCACGAAGGACGCGAAGAGCACGAAGAAGGAACGTGAGAATCATTCGCAAGGCCAGCCTGAACTCATCGCTTGATGCATCGAGAGTGTTAGATCAGCTGCAGAGCCCAGCACCCTTACAGGCCCTCAAAATCCGGATTATCTCGTCTTCGGCTAGCACCCTCAACGAATGTGCTCCAATGATCGCTATCTTCGCAGCAAGCATCAAGGCTCCAGCAATCAGCAATCAGAAGCATCTTCGCTAACAAGCTCAACAACCCCTTCGAGTGCCCTGACCCGATGGCATCATCCTTCGTGCTCTTCGATGCCTTCGTGGTCATCATCCCCTCGCTCTCGAACGGAAAACTCGCTCAAGAGTTCGAGGACACCAGCCAGCGTTTCCAGTTCGATGCCTGATCAGCGCATCTGTCAGCCGCGTCCATCGTTCTCAGTTACTGAACGTCGCCGGTTTTGATTCCGGGAGCCGGGAGCCACGTCAGGAGCACTTCGGCCTTTCGCCCATCCTTCACCGCCAGGTTTTTCACCCTGTCTTCCGCCTGCGCCGGCACGAGAAAAAAGTCTCCCTCGCGAAAACACTCGCCGCCACTGACCACACATCCCGACACGACCGCCACGATGACCGCCGCGTCGTCGGGCGCCACCGAGGTGAATCCGTCAGGACAAATCTGGCGACGCCGCACCTGGAACAAAAGACAATCCACCAATTGCTCTCCCTCGGCCTTCCCCATGGCGGGCTCGACATCCTCGAAGTCAATGCACTTCAGGGACTCCTCCACATGCAGTTCGCGCGGCCGGCCATCAATGCCCACCCGATCCCAATCATAAACACGGAAAGTCGTGTCACTGTTCTGCTGGATCTCGTAAATCAGTAAGCCCGCCCCGATGGCATGAAGGCGACCGCTCGGGATGAAGATGAATTCACCCGACCGCGGTTCGATCGCATGGACCTGTTCCCTGGTGCGACCATCCGCAATGCCCGCCTCGAAAGCCACCCGGCCCACCCCGGCCTTCAGGCCCACGTAAAGTCTGGCGCCCGGCTCGGCCCTGGCAATGCACCACATCTCCGTTTTCGGCTCGCCTCCCAGCGCCGCCGCGACCTCGTCCGGCGGGTGAACTTGAATCGAGAGGTCGTCTGCGGCATCGAGAATCTTGATCAGCAAGGGGAAACGCTCGGCCACATGCTCGACCTGGCCCTCACCAAAAACTTCCCGGCGATGCTGGGTCCAGAGTTTGTGCAAGGTCTTCCCCTCAAACGGCCCGGAGGCAACCACGCTCTCCTCGCCCGGACGATCCACCAGTTCCCACGACTCCCCGATCCGCTTTTCCCCGGGCAGCCGACGACCATAAACCGTTTCCAAATGACGGCCTCCCCACACCCGCTCCTTGTAGAGAGGACAAAAGACGATGGGTGCCTTGGCCATGAAATCGCTCATCGCTGATCGGAATCGGCAGGGTTCGCGGGCGACAAGCGTTCACGCACCGCCACCCAATTCTCGTAGGCATCCACATCCTGAAGGGATTTCAACAAGGTCACGGTTCCTCCGGCTCTCTCGAGATTCTTCAGGCAATCCGCCAGGGTGTGCTCTGTGCTCCAGCGCACCCCTCGAAAGACCTCCACCGGCGACGGAGCATTGCGCCGGAGGGCTCCCAGGTAGTAGCCACCATCCGCTGCGGGACCGAAGACCCAGTCGGCCTTCTCCAGGATATCCCACGCCTCGCGGATCAGGCTTTGGTCCAGATCCACGCAATCGGTTCCGATCATGGCCACCCGTTCGTACCCCTCCGCAAACGCTCGGGCCACCGCCCAGCGCTGCCGTCTGCCCAGATCACCCCTGGACTGGGCCCACCAATGATTCACGGAACGCTCGACGGGGAGAGCCTCTTCCGTGATCCACCGGCGAATGTCCCACTCACGCTCCGGCGGCGCATAGCAAACCGCCAGATGCTCCTCCCCACAGCGTCCCAAAATCCCGCCAACTTCGCGAACCAGCGCGCGATAGATTCGAACCGCCTCCCATTCGCCAACGGAAACCGCCAAGCGGGTCTTCACCCGCCCGGGTTCCGGCCATTTGAGGAAGACGAGGATTAGGGGCGGCATCGGAGGGCTATTACCTTGCAAGGGGTGTTCTAGTATTTAAGATGGCCGAATAGTTTAGAATGCCAAGCCGTCCGTCAACGAAAGCCGCCGTTCGCCGGAAATCCGGCGCGGCTCGCTCGCACTCGATCTCATCTCCGTTGGAAACCCCGATGGGTGCCCTGACCACCTTCGGGCTGCTCTGGGCCGGCATTCTCCTCTTCCTCGCCCTGATTTCCTACACGCCTAACGACGTCCCTTCGTCCATCCCCTTCCTCTCCCACACTTCGAACCCCAACAATCCGGCCCACAACCTGATTGGGGTGGTCGGTGCCATTGTCGCCAGTTTTCATTATCTTCTCTTCGGCGCTGGCAGTTACCTGGTGGCGGTGGGACTCTGCTGGTTCGGCATGGCACGCTTCGTGGCGGCGATTCCGGTCAATCAGCGGACGATCGGCGGTCTGGTGCTGCTGGTCATCTCCGGAGCGAGCTTCGCCCACCTTCAACCCTTCTTTCTCCAACACTGGCAGGAGACCTACAACATCGGTCCCGGGGGCTCCGTCGGCCAACTCATCGGTCTCTCGCTGCAACGCTTCCTCGGCGGCTTTGGCGCCCACATCGTCCTGCTGCCCGCCTACGTCTTCGGGCTCATCCTCCTGACGGGCTTCCATCCCTGGATCTTCTTCCGGCGCCTCTCGGCCGCAGCAAAGGCCTACTGCGAGGCTCAGAAGCAGGTGCGCTGGCAGAAGGCCGACGAACTGGAACGCATTCAGATCGAAGAGCGGAAGGCCAAGAAAGCCATCAAGACCTCCAAACGTCTCGAGAAGAAACGCGCCAAATCGGGGTCCTCGCCGGCGGAGTCGAGCGATCAGGAAGAGTCGGACGACGACGACTGGGAGGTGGTCGCCAAGAACGCACCGCCTCCCGAGGCGCAGTTTGATGGCAATTTGGAGAGCCCGGCCAAGACCGACGGCCCACAAGAGCACGCGAAGGATTCCGGAAAAGCCTCGGAGGCGGAAACGGAGGCTTCGGATCCAGGAACGGCCACTGAAGTGGAGGAGGCCACCCCCGAGCCGAAAATCATCGACGGATCCGCCCGCCGTCCGAAACGCCCCGTGAAGACGGCGGAGGAAGCCACCCTGCCAGCGCGAGCAAGTTTCCAGGGCGTTCGCTTCGACGACTACCAGCTTCCCCCGCTGGACCTGTTGCAGTTCGACGACGAAGGGACCGAGATTCCGACCGACCAAGGGCTGCTCCTGCACAAGCAGAGCGTGATCGTCGAGACGCTCGGCACCTTCGGTGTCGAGGTCTACCCCGGGGACATCACCCGGGGCCCCTCGATCACCCGCTACGAGATCTACCCCTCCAAAGGTCTTCGCGTGAACCGGATCACGAGCCTCGAGGCGGACCTCGCCCGGGCCACCAAAGCGGAGCGGATCAACATCATCGCCCCGATCCCGGGCAAAGACACCGTGGGGATCGAGATCGCCAACAAGGACCGCGTCCCCGTGCCCCTGCGGGAGCTGTTGGACGATCCCGCTTTTCGGGACACGGACTACCGGATCCCCCTCGCGCTGGGCAAGGACGTCTACGGAAACGCCGTTCTCGCCGACCTCGCTTCCATGCCTCACCTCCTGGTGGCCGGCGCCACCGGCAGCGGGAAGAGCGTTTGTATCAATTCGATCATCGCTTCGCTCCTCTTCCAGTTCACGCCCGAACAACTTCGGTTCATCATGATCGATCCGAAGGTCGTGGAGATGCAGATCTACAACGACCTTCCTCATCTGGTGGTCCCAGTGGTGACCGATCCCAAAAAAGTCATTCTAGCACTGCGCTGGGTGATCAAGGAGATGGAACGCCGCTACAAGCTCTTCGCCGAGGTGGGCAAGCGCAACTTCGAGGCCTTCAACGCCCGCGACATCGACAAGGCACCGGTCCAAACACGAAGCGCTCCATCGCGCCGCCGATCGAGGGCGCTCGACGCTCGGGAAAACGCCAAGGGCCGATTCGCCGGAAACACCGATTCATCTCCCAACGGATCCAAGGGGTGCGATCGCGCCGAGGAAGTAGCCTCGGCGAAGGCGGCGCCGGAAGACCCACCGTGGGACGAGGCGGAGGTTCCAGCAGGCGCGGCGACGGGCGAGAGGGATGAAGACGAATCGCCGCCGTTCTTTGTCCATCCAGTAAACTTCGAAGCCGATCCGGACCAGGGCGATGACGAGGTCGATGAATTGCCTTCAGCCCTTCTCGACGAGGCATCTGGAGAAGAGTCCCCCATGGACGAAGATGAGGGCGCCGCGACGAGCTGGGACGACGACTCGGAGACGGATGATCCCCCGCCCATTGCCTTCGCCTCGCCCGAGGAACCGGAGATCCCCGATTCCCTTCCCTACATCGTCGTCATCGTCGATGAATTGGCCGACCTCATGCAGACCGCGCCCGTGGATGTGGAGCAGGCCATCGCCCGAATTACCCAGATGGCGAGGGCGGCCGGGATCCATCTGATCGTGGCGACTCAGACGCCCCGCGCGGACGTCATCACGGGGGTGATCAAGGCCAATATTCCGTGCCGGATTGCCTTTCAGGTCTCCTCGGGAATCGACAGCCGCGTCATTCTCGATGCCAAGGGAGCGGACCGCTTGGTGGGGAAGGGCGACATGCTCTATCTACCTCCCGGCTCGGCTCAGCTGGTTCGATCACAGGGCGCTCTCATTTCGGACGACGAGATCCAGGATCTCGTCGAGCACTGTCGGCATCAGGGCGATCCCGTTTATGAACCGGAGGTGCAAGAAACACTTGAAGGCAACCTTCCGGCCGAGAACACTCTGTCGGATGAGGACGAGGAAATCCTAACTAAATGTCTGGATGTCATCCGTCAGGAACAGCGCGCGTCGACGTCGCTCATGCAGCGCCGCCTGGGACTCGGTTACACGCGAGCGGCGCGCATGATGGACATCCTGGAGGAGCGCGGCTACGTCGGCCCGGGGGCGGGCGCAAAACCGCGAGAAATTTTAATGGACAACGTTGATGAGGACAACCAGTATTGAGTTGCTTGGTTAACTTTTCCTAACCTCTTTCTCATGCATCTCGGTCAAAAGCTCACGGAAGCCCGCAAGAAGAAAGCGTTATCGGAAGAACAGGCGGCTGCGGAAACCTGCATCCCTTTGGCAATAATCCGATCTCTCGAGGTCGATGATTACTCCGGTTTCGACAGCGCGGTCTACACCAAGAACTTCCTCAAGACCTACAGCCGCTTCCTGGGACTCAACATTTCGGACGTGCTTCCGCGATTCGATGAGCTGGCTTCCGGGCCGGAATCGATTTTCAAGCCGAACCGCCAGACTTTGCCGAACACCGCGCGCCCGGCGCCCACCCGGCGCTCTCGCAATCCCTTGATTCTGGCACCCGTGCTGGCGGGAATCTTCGCCTTTCTCTGCTTCTCACTGTTCAGTCTGTTCACCTCGGGTTCTCTTCCCTTCGCGCATCAAACGGCCCATCCCGGAGAAGAGCCCGAGCCCCTGGCGGCGGAAATCGGTAAGCCCGCGACGGAAAAGGAGGAGAGCGCTCCTCAGGCCTTGGTCACGAAGCCCTCCACGTCTCCTTCCCAGCAGATCACCTCGGGGGAGCGCGGCGCTTACGTCGATGACTTTCACCCGGTTTCGAACACCGTTTTCCTGAAATCCGGTGCTCGGGGGGCCGGCGAAGTGCTCCCCTAGTCGACGGTGGCCCAGCCGCTCGCGGACAGCCGCCGAGTTGTGATGGACCGAAAAGCCCCCCACGCCCCGGCAACGAGTTCCACCTCCGGGCCCCTGACCCTCGCCATCATTGGAGGCGGCCCCGCGGGAGCGACCCTCGCCGCACTCCTCGCCCAGCGCGGCTGGACACCCCTCCTCTTCGCCGACGACCGCACGCCCGATCTCATCGTGGGCGAATCGTTGATCCCCGCTATCCTGCCCACCCTCCGCCGGCTCGGCGTGGAGGACCGCGTCGCCGCCATCTCCCAGTACAAATCCGGGGTCACTTTCCTCCACCCGGAGGCATCTCAGGAGATGGACTTCACCTTCGACTCCGTGCGAGGCATCCTGCCGGACTACGCCTACAACGTCCCCCGCCCCGCCTTCGACCACATCCTGGCTCAGCGAGCCACGGAACTCGGCGTCGTCACCATCCCCGCACGGGCGGAGGTTGAGCCGGATCAGAACGGCGGTCTTCGCCTGACGGCCCCGACCCTGGCCGCCGCCCCCACCCTGCAAGGACGGCAGCCGGATTGGCTCATCGACGCCTCGGGTCGCTCCCGGCTCATTGCCAAGACCCTCGGCATCCCGGTGAAGCGAGGCCGGCGAAACGATATCGCCTATTTCGCGCACTACAGCGGCTGCCACCATCCCAAGCCAGAAGGCCAGGTCATCATCACGCGACTCGCGGCTGGTTGGAGCTGGCGGATCCCTTTGCCCGGACGGATGTCAATTGGTGTGGTGATGAACCGGGAAGACGCTCGCACGCTCGGCGATGGGCCGGAAGAACGACTCGCGGCCGCCATTCAGCGTGACCCCTCCCTCGCCGCCGCCACGGGTGATGCCCAGCGCCTCACGGCGGTCAAGACCTACTCCAACTACCAATTGCTCTCTGAAAAAGGAGTTGGGCCCGGGTGGGTGCAACTGGGAGACGCCTTCGGCTTCGTCGATCCCATGCTCTCCCCCGGTCTCTTCCTCGCGATCGCCTCGGCGGAAACCCTGGCAGACGTCTTTCACGAGAACCGCGACACTCCCGAACGGCTACAGCGCGCTTTGGCAGCCTATGAGTCGGGCTTCGTCGAGTGGGTGAGCGCCTGGAGCGAACTCGTGGAGATGTTTTACGATGGCCGGATCTTCTCCCTGCATGAAGCCGGCCAGCTCATCCTCAAAGAGCGCGCCAATTTCCTCACCAATGGTCTGCGCAAGCACATCCACAAGCACATTGCCTGCATGGCCGCCGGCGCCTGGACCCGGCGGGCCTACAGTCGCCGGCTCCTGCGTTTCACCACCAAACACCTCATCTGGGGAGTGAATCCTCCTGGAGAAATGGCCATTCGCTGAATCCCCCGGAATTGGACGAGGAGCGCCGGCGAAGCGCGGCACTTCCTCCGTTCGCACCCGTCACCGTTTCCATTCGCCGCCTTCCACGATGCCCGAACTCGCCGAAGTGGCCTACTACGCCTCGCAGTGGGCCTCTGGACTCGGCGAGCGCGTGACCGCAGTGCATCTGCATCCAGAGGCGCGGGTGTTTCGCGACCTCTCGCAGCCCGCAAGCCAGCTGGAATCGGCCGTCGAGGGGCAAGTCTTCAAGGAATCCCGCACTCACGGCAAACAACTCTTCTTTCGGTTCGGCCAATCATGGCTCGCGGGGCACCTCGGCATGACCGGCAAACTCAGGGAATGCCCGATCGGCGATTCGCCGGGCCGACACGACCATCTCGTGCTCACTCAGGCACGACGACAGCTGGTGTTCTTCGATCCGCGGATGTTTGGGCGCTGGCGGCTTCTCGATGCCCGGGCCATGGAGGATCTCTGGCGAGCCTTGCCCCCTGCGGTCACCGATCGGCGGTTCACCAAAAGGCGCCTGGAAGGCTACCTCGGCCGACACACCCGGGCTCCGCTCAAGGGCATCCTTCTCGACCAGGCCATGTTCCCGGGCATCGGCAACTGGATGGCCGACGAGGTTCTCTGGCGTGTTGGCCTCGATCCGAGAAGACCGGCGGGCGACCTCTCCGGGGACGAGGTGGCGCTGCTCTGGAAAAAACTCCGTCTGGTCTGCCGTCAGGCCCTGAGAATCATCGGACGCTCCTGGGGAAGTCCGCCCGAAAAGACCTGGCTGTTTCCCCACCGCTGGAAAGCCGGCGGTCGCTGCCCCTGCGGCACGCCGCTGAGTCGCGCGGCAGTCGCCGGACGAACCACCGCCTGGTGTCCCCGCTGCCAACCGGGGTTGTGAAGTCTTGCCCGATTTCCCGAGACACGGTAACGTTTCTCGATGCGCCCGCGACCACTGCTCTGGCTTCCACTCGTCTTTCTTCTCGGCTTGGCGAGCCCCGCTCAAGCCGGTGATTTCATCAAGAAGGCCGTGGGCCGAGACGCCAACGGCCGGCCGATCTACCAATATGTCTACGACGCCGGAAAGAGCCGCTTCGCGCCTCCCCAGAAGCACAGCGCCCGCGTCTACCGGCCATCCTCCATTGGCCGCGGCTACCGCTCCATCGGATGCGTTCCCCGTCGAACCTTCATCGGCGTTCGCCGCGTTCCCCTCATCAAGCCGAGGATGCGCTCCAGCCGCCTCCCTCATCGCCCATCGGTCCACTCGACCACCACACGACGTGGCGGACGCTGAGTCCCGGGTTGGTGCTCCCGGATTGCCTCTCCGCCCGTCCCGAGGCGGGCGAGTTTCCGGCATTGAGGCGAGGCTCCGGATCTGTTACGCCGAAACGATGAACCCTTTTTCACGATCGGCCGGTCGCCGGCTCTTGCTGAAAACCTCCCTCTGGTTGGGCCTCTCCCTGGCCGCTACCGCCGCAGGTCAACCCAACCTTCTGTGGATTTCTTGTGAGGATATCAGCCCGCACTTGCGCTGCTTCGGCGATCCTCACGCCATCACCCCTCACCTCGACACCCTCGCGAAGGAGGGCACTCGCTATCCCAACACCTTCACCACCGCAGGGGTGTGCGCTCCCTGCCGGTCGGGCATCATCACCGGGATGTACCAGACCAGCCTGGGCACGCATCACATGCGCTGCAAAGCCGCCCTTCCTCCCCATGTCCGTCCTTTCCCCGCCTACCTGCGCGAAGCCGGGTACTTCTGCACCAACAACGCCAAACAAGACTATCAATTCAACACACCGGTCGATGTGTGGAACCTCTCAAGTGGCAAGGCTCACTGGCGCGACCGCCCGGATCCCGACCAGCCTTTCTTTTCCGTCTTCAACTTCGGGGGCTGTCACGAGAGCGGCATCGCCAACACCGCCAAGTACGAGAAGGTCACCCGGGAACTTCTCCCCGAGCAGCACCAGGATCCCAACGCCCTTCCCCTGCCGCCCTACTACCCCGACACGCCGGTGGTGAGGGAAGACTGGAAACGCAACTACGAGCTGATCACCGCCATGGACGCCTGGGCGGGTCGCTTGATCGAGCAACTCAAGGAGGACGGCCTCTACGAGAACACCATCATCTTCTTCTGGTCCGATCACGGCGTCGGCCTTCCCCGGGCCAAACGGTGGCTCTACGACTCCGGCACCCGCGTCCCGCTAATCGTCCGCGTGCCTTCAGCCCTCCGCGAGACGGTTCCCCAAGAGCCTGGCGGCATCGACCGGCAGCTGGTGAGTTCCATCGATCTCGCCCCCACCGTGCTCAAGTTCGCGGGCCTGACCCTCCCGCCACACCTGCAGGGGCGCGCTTTCCTTGGAACGGATCTCGCGCCTCTGCGTGAGTACGTCTACGGCGCCCGCGACCGAATGGACGAACGCTACGACATCATCCGATCCGTCCGCGATCGTCGTTATCGCTACCTCCGGAACTACGAGCCCCAGAAGCCCTACTACCAGTACATGAACACACCGGAGAAAGGGGCCACCATGAAAGAGATCCGGCGAATGCAGGCCGCGGGCCGGGCGACGGGCGCGGTCGCCCTCTTCACCGCTTCCCGCAAACCGCCGGAGGAACTCTACGATCTCGTAAACGATCCTCACGAAACGCGTAATCTGGCCGCCTCGCCGGAAATGCTTCCCCACTTGCGCCGCTTGCGGGAGGCGCACGAGCGCTGGATCGAGGACACTCGTGACTTGGGGCTACTTCCCGAATCGGAAATCGCCCGCCTGGCACAACGCGAGGAAAGCCCCTACGAAATCCTGAGACAACCGGAAAGCCTCGCGCTCCTGCGGCGCCTGCGAGAAGTCGCCCGAATGGCCGCCGATCCACTCGCCCACCTCTCCGTACTGGCGACGGCGCTCGAGGACGAAGTCCCCAGCATTCGCTACTGGGCCGCCACCGGCCTGGGCAACCTCGCCATTGAGGGAGGCACGCTCCCCCCTTCGTCGACGCAAACGCTGCGAACCCGCCTGCAGGATCCCATTCCCGCGGTCCGGGTGGCTGCCGCTCGAGCGCTTTGTCAGGGAGAGACTTCCGCCACCGAAGCCTTGAACGTGCTGACCAAAGCCCTGGAAGACCCGGTGCAATGGGTGCGCCTTCAGGCCGCCATCGCCCTCGATGAGCTGGATGCCCGCGCCTTCCGCGCCATCCCCCAACTACAGGGCTGCCTGGAAAAGCAGCCGAACAAATACATCACCCGCGTGGCCAACCGAGCGCTCAATGAGATGTTAGGCACCTCCCGCCAGGTTCCCTAGCTCCATCACCTTGAAGTTTGGTCCCAAGCTGGTGAGCTGCTGGAATTGCCGCAGCCACTTCGCCGCCTCGGCATCGGGAGCCCGTCCTGCCAGGGACGCTTCCATGGCCAGGAGCGGTTCCCGCGCCAGGGCGGTGAGAAAGCGCTGTTGTTCCTGCAAGCGGATCACGGCAAGCCCAGCCGCCTCCGCCGCCTCCGCCAGACGGGTGAAATTGACATGCGCCGTGAGATCTTGGCAGCCCGGCCTGGCCAGGACATCCCCCACAGGCCGGTGACGATGATAGGCTTGCAAGGTCCCGTCGCGCCGGCTCGGGGAGTAATAGGCTTCCTCGCTCAAGCCGTAGTCGATCACCAGGACCCGTCCCCCCGGCTTGATCAGGTCCCGCGTGGCGGTACACCAGGGACCGTACTCCAGGTTCACCTCCGTGGTGTAACCCGCCATAAGCGCCTCCGTTGTCACCCACGCCAGCGCCTCCTCCAGGGCCTTCTCCGAGAGAGGTCCAAGCCGGCAAACGAGCCCGGGCCCGTCGCCATCCTCCTCGACGTAATCCTCCCGCCAACCCTCCGCAGGGCCTTTCCAGCACACCCGGTGCATGGGGAAGGCGTCGAGCAATTCATTGGACAGCGCCAGATCCACACTGCCCGGAGCCACCTCGCCCAGCCCGGCCCTCAGCGTCCAGCCACCGAGCCCGCCCAGGCGCGCATCGCTCATGGCGCACGGCGAGGTCTCCACCGCCACGAAGGCCAAGGCCTCGCGTAATGCTGTAAATTTAGCAGAAATCGCTTGCAGCAGGTCCGCCGCCAGGGTCCCCGTATTTCCGCCCTGCTCCAATACCGTGAACTCGCGGGGTGCCCCAAGATCCCGCCACCGCTCATGCACATACTCCGCCAAAAGCTCCGCGAAACAGCTCCCGACGCTCACACTGGTGAAATAGTCGCCCCCTCTTCCCGGTTCCTGACCCCTGGCGTAGTAGCCCTGTTCCGGCGCATAGAGCGCCCACTCCATGAACGCCCGGAACGTCATCGGAGCCCGGCGAAGCCTCTCTCGCAGCGCCTCCGGCACTTGCCTTCGCTCGTCTTGCCCCGCCATCTTAAAATCGCTTTCCATTCAAATTCATCGCTGCTACTGCAGTGGTAATCCCGCGAAGCGGGCCCGCAAGGGTCCTCTCAAGCGGAATTTGACGTCCTCATGGCATATCGCTTCGGCAGAACAGGCTCCGGTCATTCCCATGGCAAACCGCGCCGCCGTTGGGGGGCCTGGTTGCTCCTCTTACTCAAGCTTTCACTAATCGGCTTGATCGTCGGAGGTCTGCTCCTCACCCTCATCCTCCGCCCCTTCCACAAGAAGGCCCAGGTCTTCGATCTGTCCCAGATTGGCCAACTGGAAGCCGCCAGCCTGCTCTACGACCGCAACGGCGAGCAAATGGGAGAGGATTTCCGCGTGCAGAACCGGCACCCGGTCACCATCGACCAGGTGCCCAAGGATCTCATCCAAGCCCTCATCGCGGTGGAGGACTCCCGCTTTTTCGAACACCAGGGGGTCGACTGGATCGGCGTGGTCCGCGCTGTCCTCCTCAACTTCAAGGCCGGCCGTCGCACCCAGGGGGCCAGCACCATCACCCAGCAGCTGGGGCGCCAGAGCTTCGGCCTGCTCGATGACTCCTACGGTCGCAAGCTGACCGAGGCCTTCCTCGCCCACCGTATCGAGGAGAATTTCACCAAGGAACAGATCCTTGAGCACTATCTCAACCGGATCTTTTTCGGGCACGGTTTCGACGGAGTGAACGCAGCGGCCAAGGGCTATTTTGGCAAGCATGTCAGTGAGGTCAATCTGGAGGAGGCGGCCATGCTCTGCGGCCTCATCAAGGCGCCCAACTTCTACTCGCCTCTTCGCGATGGCGATCGCGCTCAGAGCGCGCGCAACCACGTGCTCGACCGGATGGTCGCCGAGAACTTTCTCACGCCGGAAAACGCCGAAGTGCTCAAAAAGCGCCCCGTCATCACCAATCCCCAACCCAGCATTTCTCGCTCCTCTCACGCCTTTCATTCATCCGCCAGGAAATCACCGACAAGCTCGGGGAAACCGTCGCGGCGCAAGGCGGTTTCCGCGTCTTTACCACCCTCGACATCTACCTGCAAAAACTGGCCCAGAGC
Organism: Verrucomicrobiales bacterium; assembly: GCA_965204485.1. Lineage (GTDB taxonomy): Bacteria > Verrucomicrobiota > Verrucomicrobiia > Verrucomicrobiales > DEV007 > JAACDM01. Next base: position 374 of record CBDBEZ010000010.1, on the reverse strand, counting down.
TGGCTGCGCGAACACCTCGCCGAGGCGGAAACCCATCCCGACTTCGACCATCAAACCTACCAGGAATATCTGCAGATCGCGCGCGATGTCCGCTCCCGCGGGCTCAGCGTCCCCAACCCGGAGTATCTGCAAGGCGCTCTTCTGGCCATCGACAACAACGACGGCGGCATCATCTCCATGGTCGGCGGCCGGAACTTCCAGCATTTCCAGTTCAACTGCGCCACCCAGGCGCGCCGCCCGGCGGGCTCGGCCTTCAAACCTTTCGTCTTCGCGCTGGCCTTTCAAAACGCCATGTTCCCGGGCACCATCGTGACCGACAAGGTCATCGACAACAAATTCGTGCAAATTGGCGGCGTGGACGGCCTTCTCGGCGA
>CBDBEZ010000009.1:0-15266 GCA_965204485.1 Verrucomicrobiales bacterium | reverse complement strand
ACCATGAGCTGAACGCCCTCCTGCCAGCCAGGGATCACCTTGCACAATTGAAAGGTCGCCGGGAAGCCGCGATTGACGGAGCTGTCGAACATGTTCCCGTCCGTCGTCCAGCCCGAATAATGAACGGTCACCGTGCTCGAAGCCTTTGGATGCGTGCTCCCGGTGCCCTCGCGCAATACGCGAGAAGCCAGACCGGATTCCGTCTTCTCCGCGGTGTCCGGAATCGCCGCGACATCTTCAGGAGTCTTGGGCGAGAGGTTTTCGATCAATTCCACGTCGAAACAAAGCATGCCGCCGGGCCGGCCACCGCCCGGATTTTCCCCATAGGCCAAGTCCGCAGGAATCCAAAAACGGCGCTTCTCGCCTTCCACCATCAATTGAAGTCCTTCCGTCCACCCCTTGATCACCTGATTCAGGCCAAGAGTTGAAGGCGTGCCGCGCTGAACGGAGCTGTCGAACATCTTTCCGTCCGTCGTCCAGCCGGTGTAGTGGACCTTCACCCGATCGGTCGGACCCGGCTTCACCGTGCCGGACCCCTCTTTCAGGACCTTGGACTTGAGACTCGACGCCTCCACGATGGCATCGTCGGGAGCCTTGGCCACATCTTCAGGGGCTTTGATTTCATCTTGGGCATTCACGGCGGAGAGCAGCACGCCGGACACGAGGAAACGAGCGGAAAGTCGGGTTGTCATTGAGGGATAAGCGATTCGGTGAACCGGCATAGTGACGAGTCCGCGAGCCTTGTCAACCCCACCCGACTCGACGCCCCGGCCCTCGCCGCGAAACTTCGAACCCGCGCTTCATCGGGCGGCTCCATCGACGGTTCTCCGGCGGCACCGGAGTCAGCGACTTGATGACTTCGGCCCATCATGACACCGACTCGACCCCGCCTGCTTGCCAAGGCAAAGTTGGTCAGGCCACCGACGCGGCGGAGGCCGGCGCCGGCTGCTGCTGAGAAAGACAGTGAATCGCGCCGCCTTCCCGGACAAAATCCAGACAAGGGACGGGGATGATTTCCCGACCAGGAAGCAGCTCACCGAGAATCCCGCAGGCCTGCACGTCGTGTTTCCGATGACCAAAAACCGATACCAAGACGGCCGCATTCACCATGAGAAAATTCACGTAGCTGGCCGGCAAAACGGGCAGGCGCCAGCCGGGCACCTCGTCGATCTTCGGCAAGGGAATCTCGATCACCTCCAAACGCGATCCCGCCTTGCCACGAAAGTCTTTCAGTCGCTCGCGATTGTCGTGCAGCACCCGGTGGTTGACGCTCTTCGAATCGCATTCCCACGCCAGGACGATCCTCTCATCCTTCACAAAGCGCGCGATGTCATCCACGTGGCCGTCGGTGTCGTCGCCCTCAATACCCTCACCGAGCCACCAAATCTCCTCCACTCCAAGAAAATCTTTCAAGCGCGCTTCCACGTCGGCCTTGCCGTAGTCGGGATTGCGATTGGGATTCATCAAGACGGCTTCGGTGGTCAGCAGCTGACCCTGACCGTTCACCTCGATCGCGCCGCCCTCCAGCACCATGCCGCCGTCGAAGCAGGGCAGGCCTAGCGATTCGGCCACGCACCGGGGGATGGTGTTGTCCAAGTCGTATGGGCCGAACTTGCCGCCTCAGCCGTTGAACTCCCAGTTGATGACGGCCAGTTCCCCGCTGTCCGGTCGGCGCACGAAAATCGGCCCGTGATCTCGACACCAGGCATCGTTGTTCGGGTGGTCATGAAGGCGAACCCGCGCCTCGTCCACACCTGCCTCTTTCAAACGGTCAAGGATGCGCGGTCGGCAACCGGGAGAGGCGTTCAGACGGACCTCGGCGTGACGGCTGATGATCGCCATCAGCTCAACGAATTGACGCTCGATCCGCTCGGAACGATCCGGCCACGACTCCGGGTGACACGGCCAGGAGAGCCAGATGGCTTCCTGCTTCTCCCACTCCGGCGGCATGCGATACCCGAGAGCCCTGGGCACGTCGCTCACTTCAACCGCGCTTTTTGCGCAAACGTGAAGCCGCTTTCCTGGGCGATCGGCTTGCCAAGCCTCGCCCGCCAAGCAGACCGTGGCGATAACGGTGCACTCCCGGCTCCTCGGAAGGCGGAGGCGGCAGGGAAGCCGCTCGTCGTGCCGCGCGCCGCTTTGCCTTGATGGCCGCCATGCGCTTGTCCAGTGGGCGCGGTCCGGCGGCCGGCTGGCTCTCCGCGTCGGCGGAGACCGATTGAGCGGAAGACGCCGTTGCCGTCGTGATGACGGCGGCAGCGGTCGTTGCCGAGGCTTCTTCCGCGCCGGGGGCATTCTCCGCCCGCGGCTCGGCATCCGCCGGCTTCGTGGGCGCTCCTACATCGCCTTTCTCCCGCCCTTGAGTCTGACTCTGCGCTTGCTCTTGCCCCTGCGCTTGCTCTTGCCCCTGCGCTTGCTCTTGCCCCTGCGGTTTCTCCGCCCGTTTGGGACCTTTGGCCGCCGGCGGAAGCGGAGCCTTTTCGGCGCCCAAACGAAGTTTTCCCGAACTGAACTCGATCACGAAACCCTCACGGATCAACCAACGCAGATCTTTCAGAAACTCGATCTCCTCGGGAGCCGGTTCCTTGCCCTCGCGCGTGCTGACGTTGGGAACGAGAGCGGTGACGAGTTTGTGCAGGTCCTGCTTCTCGTTGTCGCGAATGTACAGAAGAATGGAGCGGATCCGCGAGGAGACTTCGGTCTTGGCGCTCATGGCCCGCGGTCGGGAGCGCGCCACGTAGGTCTCCTTCTTTCCTAACTTGAAGAACCGCAAACCGGCTTTCTCCAGCGAAGGGCTGATATTCTTGACCATCGGCATGGGAAAACGGGTTTGGCGCTCGGCCGTACGTTTCAACATGTCGTGAAGCGCTCCGGAAAGCATCTTCGGAGAGATCGTCCCCGCGACCGTCGACGCCTTCACATTCACTAAAACTTCTTCCCCGTGCGTCTCGCTGAAGTGGCGCTCGGCTTCGGCGAAAGTCTTGAAGACCTCGGGCTCCTTCCCTTCGGGCGCTTTGAGATGGGTGTAGTGGACTTCCTTGCTCAGCGAATTCTTCCACTGTTCCAAAGTCTCCTCGTCCCGGACCATCTGAATCCGGCGTTTGTAGGCGTCGAAGGCCATCCGGTTGAACTTGCGCTGATGCAAATCGGCCACGTTCTTCTGGTAGGCGTGAAAATTGGGAGGCCCTAGCAAGACACCCGAGATCCCGCAAACCGCCACCACCGAAAAATTTCCCTTGGGAGGCTCCACTTCCACCTCTTCGCGCTTGTAGTAGTCGTCGAAGATCTTGGACTGACGGATGTGGCGCAAGGCCTCGTTCCGCGACAGCCAAAGCGATCCGTCCAGGCGACACTCGACCAGCTCGACTTGGGTGGTCTCGGGCTTCAGCGTGAAGCGGGCGTGATAACGCTCCGGTCCGCCGAGCACGAGACGGGCAAGATCGAAGATCGGGTAGGAACGCCCGGTCATCTTGATCTGCTTGGCCACCGCGTCCATCCCCGCCTCATCGGGAAAGAGCTCGATATCCAGGAGTTCGTAGAGGGGCGGCCGATCTGGACGCTGAGGACGATCGGGACGTCCCTGGCGAGGCCCGCCTCCCCTTTCCGGGCGCGGGCGGCCGTCACGCCTCTGGCCACCTCCCCCCTGCGGCCGGCGGGAACGGTCTCGGTCACCACCGTCACGGCGGCCACCGGGTCCGCGCGACCTTCCTCCGGGCCGCCGATCACCGCGCTGGCCACGATCTCCGGACCGCCGGTCACCGCGATCTCCAGACCGCCGGGTCTTTGAATCGAGCCGCTCCCACGCGTCAAAACGGTTCGGCGGATCCAATTGATCGACCCATTGTGGCTTGAGTTGGAGATCGGCGAGATCGATGGGGCCTGAGTCACTCATGGCTGGGGTAGGAGCGAGGGTTTGAGAGCGGCCCATAAGCCGTTCTCGCGAGATTGGCAACCAGAAACCCGGGACTCGAATCTTCCTTTTTTGAGTGGGCAAGCCACGGCAGATGACGTTAGAATGTCACGACATCGTCACTGAAGCCCCATTGCCATGCGAACCGCCCTCCCCCGTTCCCCTCTCGCCCTGACCACCCTCTTCCTCTTGCTGGCGACCTCTGTCGTTCATGCCCAGCTGACCATCAGCGAGGTGGTGGCCATCGCCGTTCCCGATGAGCGAGGCAACTCCCCCGAGCTCTACGAGGACGAAGACGGGCACTTGTCCGACATCATCGAGATCCACAACGCCGGCGGGGAAACCATCGCCCTCAATGGTTACGGCCTCACGGACTCACGGAACAATCTCGACAAGTGGAAGTTTTCCAGCAACCAGCGGATCGGGCCGGGAGAGTACCTCAAAGTCTTCGCGTCGGCCAAGAACAAGACCGGTCTCTTCGCCAGCGTTCCCCACACCAATTTCAAGATCACCCGCAGCGGCGAGTATCTCGCCCTCGTGGGACCGGACGGCGAGGTGATCGATGCTTTCGATCACCTGCCCAAGATGTATGACCGCGTCTCCTACGGTCACGAGGGTTACATGATCCGACCCACCCCCGGGGAGGCCAACAGCGCGGCCGTCGCACCGCCCTCGACGGGAGTCAAATTCAGCGTCAAGAGCCGTCCCTTTTTCGATCCGTTCACCCTGGAACTCACCGCTGCGGACCTTCCCAAAGGCGCCTGGATCGGCTACACCGAAGATGGCACACCGCCCGAGCAATCGCTTTTCAGTCCTCCCAAACGCTACGAGAGTCCGATCGAAATTGCCGAGACCACTCAGATTCGCGCCCGCATCTTTGAAGACGGCAAGCTGCCGAGCGAGATCGAGACGGAAACCTATGTGCAGTTCACCGAGGAATACCGTGACTGGAGTTCCGATCTGCCCGTGATCATCATCGAAAACGATGACAAAGGCCTGCCCACAAAGGCTCGCTTTGAGGAAGCCGCCATGCTCATTCTCGAGCCTTCCGCGACTGCCGAGGGAGAAGAAAAGCGTACCACTCTGACCCACGAGGCCGATCTCTCCACCCGCAGCGGAATTCGCACGCGTGGTTCAAGCACTGCGGGCAACGCCAAACGCTCCCTGGCCGTGGAATCGTGGTACGACGATGCGAACTGGGCGGACAAGGCCATTGCTCCACTCGGACTTCCCGCGGATTCAGACTGGGTCCTGAGCGGCCGCATGCAATTCGATCGGGCCCTCATCCGCAATCCCCTGGCCTACGAGATCTTCCGCCAGATGGGGCACTGGGCGCCCAATACCCGCTTCGTCGAGGTCTTCATGAATGTCGACGGCGATGAAGTCGACACCAACGACTACTTTGGCGTCTACGCCTTCATGGAACGCATCAAGATCGGGGACGATCGGCTGCAGATTGAGGAGTCCAATGGACGCACCACCGGCGGCTTCATCTTCAAAGACGACCGGACCGCCGCCGGAGACAAAACGTTCAGTGTGGCAGGACGCACACACGTCTGGGTCGAACCCCAGGGCGACGGCGTGACCAATCAGCAGAATAGCGCCATCAGGAACTTTCTTCAGGATGCCGTCGATGCCATGCAGTCCGACGATCCAGAGAATCCGGAGACGGGCTACCGTGCCTACATCGACACGCGATCATGGATCGATGAGTATCTGGTCCGAACGCTCACTCGCGACCCCGACGGCCTGCGCCTGAGCACCTACCTGCACAAACAAGTGAACGGAAAAGTGCACTACGGTCCCATCTGGGACTTCGACCGCACCATGGGTTGCGACTCGGACGACCGGGCTCGCGTCGTCAACCAGTGGGTGAGCTACTTCGCCACGCACGGGTGGTATCGGTTCATGTTAGGCTCCGGCGTCAACCGCAAGGGAGGCGAAGCCGTGCTTCCCGAGTACTGGCAGGAGTGGATCGACCGCTATCACGAGCTGCGCCGCACGGTGTGGGCGGACGAGAACATCCACGGCATCATCGACTCCATGGCGACGGAGATTCGCGAAGCTCAAGAACGCAATTTCGCCCGCTGGACGGGGACCCGGCCTGACTCGGGCAACGTCAAGGACTACAACGACGGCGTGACGGGCTGGGAGGGCGAGATTGTTCATCTCAAAGGATGGTTCACGGCCCGCATGGACTGGATGGACGAACAATTCGTGATTCAGCCGCGCCTCGAGGGTACCGGCGTGGTGGCGAGCGGCGACAGTGTCAGGGTGAGATCCGGAGGGACGCTTTTCACGCCCCAGGATGTCTATTACACCACCGACGGCTCGGATCCGCGAGCACCCGGCGGCGGCGTCAACCCCCAGGCCATCAAGGCAGGCGCCAGCATCACCGCCACGGAAGACCTCTCCATCATCTTGAGAGCGACCCGCGAGGATCGGTGGTCCGGTCTCATCAAGGCGGCGATCGTCGTCGATGGAATCCCTGCCAGCACCGAGAACCTGCTCATTTCGGAGATCATGTATCACCCGAGCGATGGCCATCCCTCAGAGCAGAGCCTGGGCTTCTTTCACGAGGATCTGTTCGAATTCATCGAGCTGGCCAACGCCGGGGATCAAGCGATGTATGTCGGCGACCTCGCCTTCACCGAGGGAATCTCCTTTGATTTTTCCGAAGCCGACATCCAGCGCTTGGCACCGGGCGAGCGCCTGGTGCTGGTCTCGGATCGGGAGGCTTTCGGCGAGCGCTACGGGGACGGCCTTCCCGTGGCAGGGGTCTTCATCGGGAAACTCGACAACGGCGGCGAACGCCTCACCTTGCAGAGAGGCGAAGAGACCGTCCAATCCTTCGCTTACAACGACCGCGCTCCCTGGCCAACGACTCCCGACAGCGATGGCTTTTCCTTGGCCCTGGCCGAATTGAAACCTGGCACCGACCTTTCCGACGCCGCCCGGTGGACCGTCGACGTCTCGGCGGCCAGTGGCTCTCCCGGGACGGTCGGCGAGGCCCCTCCTCTCATTGTGGTCAATGAGATTCTGGCAAACTCCGGAGCCTCACAGTCCGACGCCATTGAGTTGCATAACGCGGGCGATACCGAGGTGGATGTCAGCGGCTGGTGGATCACGGACGAGGCCAACGAGCCCACGAAGTTTTCGATCTCAGCCGGCACGGTGATTCCCGCTGGCGGCTACCGGGTGTTCTTGCAAGACAACGACAACGACCCGACGAACAACGAGGAGCTTCCCGCCGACTATTTCGGCAACGCTTTCGGGCTCGGATCGACTGGAGACAGCGTTTGGCTTTTCTCTGCCACGCCAGAGGGCGCGCTCACCGGCTACCGCAACGGATTCCAGTTCGGCGACACCGACGAGGGCGTGACCGTGGGACGCTTCGTCACCGACGACGGAGACGTCCAGGACGTCATTCAGGCACGCCCCACGCTCGGTGATCTCAACGCCGGTCCCGCCATCAGCCCGGTGGTCATCACGGAGATCATGTACAATCCCTCCGCCGGTCCCACTCCGGATGCGGAGTATGTCGAGATTCACAACCACACCGGCTCGACCGCCGTGCTGCACGACCCCGACATACCCGAGAACGTGTGGCGAGTCAGTGGCGTCGATTTCGACTTCCCGCCGGGAAGCGCGCTGGCGGCGGGTGAAGTGGCGCTCATCGTGAGCGTCGATCTGGAGACCTTCCGCACGGCCCACGGTTTGGCGGCCGATCTGAAGATCTTCGGACCCTTCGCCGGGCGTCTGGACAACGCTGGCGAATCTCTCCGGCTGCAACGGCCGGGCGCTGTGTTCGACAACGACGGTGTCGAGGATTTCCGATACATCACGGTCGACCGAGTGGATTTCGACAACAACGAACCCTGGCCGGCCCAGGCGGACGGCAGCGGTGCGTCTCTTGAACGCATTGAGGCCCAGAAATTTGGGAACCAGGCCAGTGCCTGGCAGGCCATCGCCAGTGGCTCACCGGGCATTTACGAGGGATCCGATCCGGGGTCCGGTTCTTCAGGTGGCGGTGGAAACCCCGCTCAACGGGCCGATCTCACCGCCGTCACGGTCACCGCGGAGTGGGTGGCCTTCCTGGTTCCCCAGGGCACCACTTACGACATCGAGTACTCGACGGATCTCGAGAACTGGCAGGTGATCGCCAGCGACATCACCGGCCGCTACGAAGACACAGACGCCGCCCGAAAGGCCAACCCATCCAGCTACTACCGGGGTGTGCTGAAGTAGACGGGGCACACACTCCCCTACCCCGCACTCCGCTTGTTCAGAAGCGATCCGCGAGAGCGCGGCGCGGCGTGCATCCACCGACTTGCACGCCGTGCCGGGTGGAGCTGATGATTGTCATTCCCAATGTGAATAACGACGTCCGCTTCGACTTGCTCAATTAGCGAGATTCGACCTTCGCTCAATTGCCCAGGAAACCGGACTGGTGCCGTGACTGATCAATCTGTGGATGAAATTCACGAGGATTTCTGGCCGAGTTGACGCACGAGGGAGGAGCTGAGTCGTCTCAGCGACCACCGGATCAGGCCGCGATCCGCCAGAAAAGGCCGCAAACTGCAGGTTTCGAGCGAAGCAATCAAGCTTTCCCGCTCTCAAGAATCTTGCTTCATCTTGTTAAGGCGTGTTTGAACCCCTTCCTGTCCACCCCGGGCTCAGGCGTGAATCGCGGGAAGCGTGAAGTGGATGGAGGTTCCCCGGCCAAGCGTCGACTCCGCCCAAACCCGGCCGCCATGCCGCTCGATCACATGTAGAACGACAATTAGAATTCCCCGGTAACGACAACTAAGATTCCCCACGTTAGGGGGGCGGCGCTGGGGTGTCTGGGCGAGGTGCACGGCGATGATCAGCGCCGTGCAGTACCGGAAATTGATGAAAGTCTACCGAGAGACCGACAACCTCAGTGAAAGCGCCCGCAAGGCGGGCATCGACCGAAAAACAGCCCGCAAGTGTATCCACGGAGGGCCGCCCCAAGGCCGCCGCGGCCCCCGGACATGGCGGACGCGAGAGGATCCCTTCGAGGGCGTCTGGAAAGAGATCGAGGGCCTACTCAAGCAGTGCTCGAACATCAAGGCGGTGCGCCTGCTTGCCGAACTGCAGCGACGCCATCCGGAGCGCTTCGAGGATGGTCGTCTGCTGCGGACCTTCCAAAGAAGACTCAAGCAATGGCGACAGCAGCACGGCGAGACACCGGAACTCTACTTTCCACAAGAACATCGCCCTGGAGAACGGCTGCAGTTGGATTGGTTTGAAGGGAAGTCCCTCGGGATCACCATCGCCGGAGAGCCTTTCGTGCATCTGCTCTGCCACACAGTGTTGCCGTTCTCGAACTGGGAGTGGGCCATACCGGCGCGCAGCGAATCGTTTCTCTCCCTGAAGCGAACCTTGCAGGCGACCTTGTTTCAGTTAGGCAAATCGACTTCGATATGTCAGACGGATAACAGCTCGACGGCCACTCACCAACTCCGTCGAGGCAAGAGGCAGCGGGGCATTAACGAGGCCTATGCGTTGTTGTTAGCGCATTACGACATGGAGGCGGCGACAACCAACATTGGCTCACCTCATGAGAACGGTGACGTCGAAAACGCGCACGGCCATCTGAGATCCTACCTCAATGACAGTCTCGATCTGCGCGGTCACCGCGACTTCGAGAGCGAGGAACATTATCAGGCCTTCCTGGCTCGCAATTGCCAAGAACGCAATGGCAATCGCCGCGAAGCACTCGCCCTCGAATAGATGCACGCCTTGCCGAGTCATGCCCTGCCCGAGTACGAGGTGTCGGATTGCCGGGTGAGCAAGGATGGAGTGGTTCGCGTGGCCAAGATCGGCTATTCGGTGCCGGCGAGATGGGCGGGCGCACGGCTTCGAGCGCATCTCTATGAGGATCGAATCGAGCTTCTGGACGGCCGATTGGTGGTGGAGATTCTCGAAAGGCGCTACGGAGACCGCGGCACCTACGTCAACTGGCGACACCTGCTGGAGGCCCTGCGAAGAAAGCCCGGCGCGTTTCGTCGCTACCGCTACCGCGAGCAGTTCTTTCCCTCGCTGATCTGGAGGAAAGCCTACGACACTTTCCAATCGGCCTTCTCCGAGGGGAGAGTCGAACGCGATTATTTGGGCTTGTTAGCCTTTGCGCTGCCGGAGTCTCAGCAGAAACGCGTGGAAGAGGTCGTGGCGAGGTTGATGCAGCAAGGGGCCCTGACTCTGGACGCGGCGCGCCGTGAGCTCGGCACCCCTGAGAGCACGAGCCATCGAGCGTTGTGCATTGACGCTCTGGAGGCGGATCTAAACGCCTACGATGATCTTTTCATCGAAGACAAAGCCTAACGTTACCGTTACAATGACACAGAAACAAGAAGTGACGCTTAAGGCGATGGCACCGATGTTACGGAGTTTTCGTTTGACTTCGATGCTAGGCCTTGGATGAGATCACGGAGAGAGCGCGTGGAGAGAGCTGGGACTACCCGGAATATCTGCGGCGCCTCTGCGAAGTGGAATGGGAGGCGCGCCACGGTCGCAAGCTCGAGCGTTTGCTGAAAGGGGCGCAGTTGCCCGAAGGCAAGACTTTGGCGATTCTCGACGAGACGAAGCTCTCACAGAAGCTCTCACAGAAGCTCTCACAGAAGCTCTCACAGAAGCTTCGAAGAACTCTCAAGCAACTCATCGACGGAGGTTTCGTGGAGAGACGCGAGAACGTCATTGCTTTCGGACTACCGGGACGAGGAAAGACCCATTATCTGAGCGCCGTGGCTCACGAGCTGATTATCCGTCATCAGTATCGCGTGCTGTTTGTCCCGACATTCAAACTCGTCCAGCAATTGTTAGCAGCCAAATCCTCCTTGAATCTCGAGGCAATGCTGAAAAAGTTAGACCGCTACCACGTCGTGATCCTCGACGACCTGGGATATGTGAAGCAAACACACGAGGAAATGGAGGTGCTGTTCACGTTCTTCGCGGAGAGATACGAGAGAGGCAGCGTGATGATCTCTTCAAATCGGGTGTTCAGTGAGTGGGACCAGATCTTCCACGATCCGATGACGGCGATGGCGGCAGTGGACCGATTGGTGCATCACAGTGTACTGCTCGAGTTCGGTGGCTCGAGTTCGGTGGCTCGAGTTACCGGGCGACGAAAGGAGGGAAAAGCGAAAAGGCGGCGCTGTGGCGGGCGATGTCGCTGGCGCCGCAAATCAAAGGCACACGATTCCGCGAACCTCCCGCGAGGTGGCGCCCGAGAGTGCAAGCAGGGCCGGAAGCTGTCCTCGGCGCCCTTGCGGGAACGCTGGATCATGGGCCCCGATCCCCCTGGACCCCCCCGGGACAAGACGGCCGGGGGTGGAGGGGAGCCGCCTGCCGCCTCGGCAAGGCTACCAGGGGGATCCCCATGACCAGCGTTTTCCTTGGACGCCTGCGAGATCTTCCGGGTTCCCCGAAGAGGCGACAGGTTCGGCTGGCGCTCTGGTATCGGGAGGGTTGGGGTGCACCCCCTTCCCCTTTCGCCCCCCTCACCGAGGCGCACCGGCAAGGAAGGAGCCCCGTAGATCGAGAACCGTTGGGCAGGTCAGCGCCACATTCCGTTAAAAATACAGCGCCCACTAGGGTGGGGAATTATAGTTGTCACCAGATGGGGAGTTTTAATTGTCGTTGACCAAGCGCTGGAAAAGGGCCGCACAGACCGCGACCGCGCCGGCCTGCTCGGCGCTCAAGTTGGTCACCACCGCCGTTTGCTTTCCGGCATCGTCGCTCAAAACGCGCACCTCACGAAAACACCTCTCGCCGATCTTGCGTCGCGCCATTTTGCCATTTTTTCCCGTGGTTTTCTCATAGAGATTGAAGTTCTGTCGCTCGATGTCCATCGGCGCGTGGGCATAGTTCCGTTTCCCAATTTGGGTAATCGTTTTGGCAAAGGCATCCAGCGGCAGGTCATCGTAATTGCCTTTGCGATAGGTAATGAAGGAGAAATGACCGGAAGTTGTGGATGAGGGCAGCTACCGGAACACCATTCGAAGTTCGATGATGGGTTAGGCAGCGGCTTGCTGCTCGATGCCGTCCACGAAGATGATTCCTTGCACGACTTTGTCAAGTTGACGATACCCGTTGAGTCGACGCCAGCCTTTCCCGGCTTCCAGCCCGAGCTTGTAGACCATTGAAAGGGTTGCTTTCCTCGATCCACATCCTTTGGTTTGTCGAGTTCGATGGCGTACCGTGGCAAACGTCGACTCTATCGGATTGGTCGTCCGGATGTGTCTCCAGTGTTCTGCTGGAAAGTCGTAGAAGGTCAGTAATGTGTCCTTGTCTTTCTTCAGGCAGGCGCACGCTTTCGGATACTTGGCTTCGTAGAGCGTGAAGAACTCGTCATAGGCCTCCACAAGGCGGCCTTCTTTGTTTCCGACATGTAGATCTCATGGATGCGTTCCTTGGCAAGGGGCTGCACTTTCTTCGGCAGCTTGTCGAGGATATTGGCTGTCTTGTGCACCCAACATCGTTGCTGTTTGCTTGTCGGATATTCCTCTTCCAAGGCACTCCAGAACCCGAGAGCTCCATCGGCGATACTCAATTTCGAGGGGATCTTCAATCCTCGTTTCTCGAGATCTCTGAGCACATTTTTCCAGGACAGTTTGCTCTCTCGTTCTCCATCGCTGATGGTTACCAATTCCTTGGTTCCATCGGGTAAGGAGCCGACAATGACGAGAACACACGGGCGGTCGTCATTGAGCCTGACATGGAAGTAGATCCCGTCGGCCCAGAGATAGACGTATTCCTTGTCGCTGAGGTCACGCTTGCTCCATTGCTCGCGTTCTTTCTCCCATTGCTCTTCCTCGTCGAACGATCTCGTGAGTGAGAAGTTCTGTAACTGGATCATCATGCGGCGAAGCGTGAACCTTCGGAGCGAGTGAAGTCTATTTTATCAAGGATGAATTTTCGGAACGCTGAACCTTTTCCGCCGTGGTGCAAAAATCCAGGCAGCGTGTTTTTCAAGGCGGCTGAGACAATCATTTCCGAAGGCAGCACGTCTGGGCGGATGGTTCGGATCCAGGTTCCAAAGTGTTTCCAGACCAGACCGTCACATGTCATGGCAAGGTACTGTAACATGCCCTGAGCGATCATGCCGGTTTGCACAAACACATGATATGCGTGCATCTTTCTCTGCACCTGTCTGCGATATTTCTCGGTAGTCCGGTGGAGGTATTGGTTACCATTGCGACGCTTGAGCGGTCGCATAGCGGCCATCCAGAAATGGTATCCGAATGAGCCGACCGAATGCACCGCTTGCTTGAAAGCGACTTCGATCCTGAAACGCAAACTGTAGAGCAAGATGATCTCCTGAGCTTCCATGGTGAGGTCGGTAGACAAGAGGATGATCCGCCCTCTCGTGGGATGATCGACGAGAATGAAGCGGACCATCGCCCCGGCGGGCTTCCACAACAGATCCACCGACTTGAACCGGACAGAGATGTTTCTCTCCCCATATACGGGACTGGGAACGGAACTGGAGCCGCCCGTTCCAAAGACATTCTGGAGCTTCACCGCAGCGCCATACTTTTTCGGTCGTCCGCGTTTGCGTTTGCGTGGCACTACCGCAGGCCGAAAGCCGGTTGTCGTGCGTCGAACCCTCGTGACCAGCACACCGGAACGCCCCTTGGTGCTCTGGATCACCCCCATAGTTTCATAAATCGGGGCAAGAATCCCAAGAAAATAGTGGCAGGGGCCTTTGGGATAAGGTTAATTTGGAATCTACCAAAACACCAAACACTTCAACCCAAAAGCCACCTACAGTGAGAGTAGCACGACGCACGATTAATGCAAAGTCCAGAACGATTCCGGCGATCAAATTTGAAGATCAAGAACTGACCTCTTTCGGCGGTCTCGTTATCTTTCAGAAGCTCTTTCAGGAATTGGATCTGGAGGGGAAGCTTCAGCAGTGCTTTGATCCACTGGATCGGCGCATGTCCCGCTTCTACAAGTTCCACAAGGTTTTCATGTGTCTTATCGTGCATCTTATACTGGGCTACCGGATGCTTCGGGATATGGACTACTACCGAGATGATCCCCTTGTACGACAGGTTTTGGGGATGCACCAATTGCCCAGTGTCCCAACGATGAGCCGGATGTTGGGAGAGGTCGATTGTCAAAGCCTTGAGAGGATGAGGGAGATGAATCATTTCGTTTGCCTGTCGCGACTTCAGGAGAAGGGAATCAAACGCATCACGCCTGATTTGGACGGAAGCGTGCAGAGCACGAGTCGCCATGCGGAAGGGACGGCTGTGGGATTTAACAAGAAGAAAAAAGGCGAGCGCAGTTATTATCCACTGCTCGCGACGATCGCTCAAACCGGACAAATCTTCGACTTCCTTCATCGAAGTGGCAACGTCCATGACTCCAATGGAGCAGTGGAGTTCCTCCGTTCCTGCGTGGAGAAGATTCGCAAGGTGCTGCCTGATGTGCAGATCGAGTTGCGCGCCGACAGCGCGTTTTTCAGCGATCAGATGGTTTCAGAGGCAAAAACCCTTGGCCTGGAATATACGTTCTCGGTGCCTTTCGAGCGGCTTGTGGAACTCAAGGGCATCATCGAGAAGCGCCGTCGCTGGTCCCGAACCCGAGGCGGAGAGGGAAAAACTCATCACTTCGAAATCCACTGGAAGCCAAAAAGTTGGGCGCGCAAAGCGCGCATTTTGTGCATTCGAACCATGAGGCGCACTCAGCGCAAAGGACCGCTCCAACTGGATCTTTTCGAACCAGTCGAGGAGAACTTATGAATACGAGGCGATCATCACCAACAAGACAAACACGGCCGCTCATGTGGTGAAATTTCATGAAGGGCGTGGCTCTCAGGAGAAGATTTTTGGCGAAGCCAAGAGCCCAGGCCCAGATGGACTATATTCCGGCCAAGCGACGTGCCGCCAACGAAGCTTTCCTTTTGGCCAGTATCCTCACCCACAATCTCACACGCGAAATGCAGATGCGATCTGCGGAGCGGTCACGCAAATCGTCCCCCCAAAGGGCTGCGGAGTGGATCTTTGAAGGACTCGGCACGATTCGCCGCAAAATAATCCAGCGTGCCGAACGTCTGACTCGCCCTCGAGGTCGACTCACATTGACACTCGGAGACAATCAGGCCGTCGAAGAAGAAATCGCCTACTACATGATGGCCTGACTGGCCATTTTATGAAACGCTGAGGTCCACTTGGAATACTTGATGCGCCGCGTCAACCCCATAGTTTCATAAATCGGGGCAAGAATCCCAAGAAAATAGTGGCAGGGGCCTTTGGGATAAAGTTAATTTGGAATCTACCAAAACACCAAACACCTCAACCCAAAGGCCACCTACAGTGAGAGT
>CBDBEZ010000008.1:0-31725 GCA_965204485.1 Verrucomicrobiales bacterium | reverse complement strand
TTGCTCCAGAAAAACCTCCCTCTTCGCGAAGCGTCTTGATCGGGTCGAGGCGGCAGGATTGCGCCTGCCGCCCCTCCCACACCACCGGACATGCGGGACCGCATCCGGCGATTGGATCCATTTGGTCTTAACTCTTGAGGTCTGATGGCATCAGGAACCCGTAGCGTCTCAGAGTTCGGTTGTTGAGGGCTTCGTGCATGACAGGGTTGCCCGCCATGCGCCACGCTCCACGACTGCTCCTCCCGACGATGGCTCGACTCGGCGGTAGGCCGAGTCGGCGGTAGGCCGAGTCGGCGGTAGGGCGGATTCCCGTCCCTTGCTTTTATGCCAACGTTGCCAGAAGCATTTGCGAATGTGGCGACGGATCCACGGTTCTTTCCGGTAGATGTCCCGTCGCCATTCGCAGCGCCGGTAGTAGCCCCACCAGCCGTTCACGTAACTTCGCCATTGATCGCGCAGTTGCTCGCTGGTCAGTGGTTGCCGGGCGTTCCAGAGTTCTCTCACGCGGTCTTCAAACCGGGTGAGGCTTGCAGGAGCAATCCCGATGAGCAGCGCGCTGGTGATGATGAACCCCAGAAACTTCCGTTCCCAAGGCCTCCCCACCCCGCTTTTGCTCTCGCTGACCTCCAGCCGGAGGTGGCGCTTGATCCAGCCAGTGAGGCTGGCAAGCACACGCTCCGCTGCGGCTTGGCTCTTTACGTAAATGTTGCAGTCATCGGCGTAGCGGGCGAATCGCAGTCCGCGTTTCTCCAGCTCCTTGTCCAGCGCGTCGAGGTAGATATTGGCCAGTAGCGGCGAAAGCGGGCCGCCTTGCGGCGTTCCTTCTTCGCTGCTGACCTTTAACCCGTCGGGCATCACCACCCCGGCTCGCAGGTATTTGCCGATGAGTTTCATCACGGCTTTGTCCCCTATCACGGTCCCAATTTTACTCATCAGGATGTCGTGGTTCACCTTGTCGAAGAACTTGGTAATGTCCATGTCGACGACGTGGGTAAACCCCTCCCGGGCAAAGCTCTGGGCGGCTTCCACCGCATCGTGGGCGCTGCGTCCGGGACGAAATCCGTAACTGCTTTCGCTGAAACGGGGTTCGAACACCGGCCGGAGCACCCCGAGCAGAAGTTGCTGCACGAAGCGATCTTGCACGTTTGGGATGCTCAGCGGGCGGGTTCCGCCGCTGAGCTTGGGGATGTCTCGACGCTTTGCAGCGCCGGGCTTGTAGCTGCCCTCTAGCAGCCTCTTCTTGATCACTTCGCCATGGATGGCGAGGTGTGCTCTGAGTTCGTCGGCCCTCATGCCGTCGGGGCCGGGTGCCCCGTCATTACGCTCAACGGCGTAGAGAGTGGCTCCCCAGTTTCCCGACCTAATGGCCTTCTCCATCAGTCCCTCCAGCTTTGCTGTCCGTTCGCGGTTCACGCGCACCTCCAGGAGTTCCTCTCTCCGCAGGGCTTGCCGCGACTGCATCGCGTGGGCTCTTTGGGTTCGCCCAGGAATTCGGGATCCTTTGTCCGTACGTCCTGCTGACGTCGGGGCGTATTCTGCCCTGGGGTGCAATGCTCCGTAGAGCGCTGCTGTTGGTTCCTTCCGCCCTTCACAGGAGAGAGTTTTCCGGTTTCACAGTTTCCACGGGCTTCTTCCAGCCCCCGGCTCTGCTCTCTGCTACTATGGCTTCTGCTGACTTCTCTCCTGCTCTCACAGGAGAGATCTCCCCGGGTAAGGTCCTTAACTTTCTCCGCATCCCATCCGGCTCTACTTGCTGTGTCTTGATGAGCTTTGGGCTTCGCGTTTACTAGCACGCTCGCCGCCCACAGCCTGCCTCGCTGCCGGTTCGTGTTCCTATGGCCGCGGATTTGCCTGCCGCTTCCTTCAGCTCCACCCTCGCGGGCGTCGCCTTGCGGTTCAGCTACGGTTACTCTCATCAGCTCCGATGTCATCGTTTCATGTCATTAGTTAAGGCCCATGCCGGGCACACGAGTGCGCTTGCCCTCAAGCGCTTTCGAAAGCCGTCGTTCCTCTGCATCACCACGTGGCGAATCACCGTGTGACGGTACGCGCAAACGAAACAAGCCGGCTCCCCATGGAAAATCATGATGACTCCTGGTATATCGCGACCCATCGCGAAGTGGAATCAAAGTGAAGACGCGGAGTATCGCAAGGGCCAGCAAGCTTCGCTTGCTTGCGGTGAGGGCGACGGATCCCTGGCCGTTCCTGGTCAGGAGGTGGGGGAGTCGTTCGTATCCGGATAGCTGCCGAGGATCTTGAGGAAACTGCAATGCTCTTCCAGCTCCGAAAGTGCCTTGATGAGATCCTGGTCGTGCTCGTGGCCCTTGATGTCGACGAAGAAGAAGTATTCCCAATCCCGGCGTTTGGAAGGCCGGCTCTCGATCTTTGAGAGGTTGATATTGAAATGATTGAATGGGGTGAGGGCGTGATAGAGTGAGCCGGGCTTGTCCCGCACGGAGAACATGATCGAGGTCCGGTCTTTGCCGGTTGGCGGACAGGTCTTGTGGCCGAGGACAAGAAAGCGCGTGGTGTTGGTGGCGCTGTCGTGGATACTCGTTTCCAGAACTTCCAGTCCGTAAAGTTCGGCCGCGAGTTTGCCGCCCAGGGCGCCGGCGTGAGGCTCCTTGGAAGCGATTTGAGCCGCGCGCGTGGTACTGGAGACCTCGATCTTTTCGGCTTCCGGAAAGTGCAGGTGCAACCAGTCGCGGCACTGTCCAAAGACCTGGGGATGGGAATAAAGGCGTTCGATTTTTTCCCGGGGAACGTTGGCCATGAGCGCGTTCTCGATGCGCAGAAGCACTTGCGCGCAGATCTTGAGGGGGGAATCGGCGAAGAGATCCAGGGTGTGATTGACCGCGCCTTCCGTGGAGTTCTCGATCGGGACCACCCCGTAGTCCGCGTGGCGCCGGGCCACTTGATTGAAAACGTCGGAGAAGCTTGGCTGGGGGGAGTAGCGCACGCTTTGCCCAAACTTGCTGATGGCCGCCTGGTGAGTCCAGGTGCCCTCGGGCCCCAGATAGGCAATGCTGAGATCTTCTTCCAGAGCCAGGGCGGCGGACATGATTTCCCGGTAGATGGCCCGGATGGATTTTTCCGGCAGGCGACCCTTGCTCTTTGCCACCAGCGCCTGGAGCAATTGTTCCTCCCGCTCGGGGGCATAGATTTCCAAGCCGTCCTTCTTCTTGATCTCGCCCACCTTGTGCACCAGCTCCGCCCGGTCGTTGAGGAGGGCAATGAGGCGATCGTCGATCGCATCGATCTTCTGGCGGATTTCAGTGAGTGGCACGGTGGCGAGAAGAAATCACAGGCTTGGCTTCAGGCAAGGATCTTTAGCCTGAATGAATGCGGTCGAGACCGATGGGAGGCTGCCGGAAGATTTTCAACCACGATCCCGAGCGGATGGCGGCTTTTCGGGTTGCCTGCGGGAGCTTACTTCCGCGCCTGTGCGGATCTAATCGAGTTCGGGGGGCTCAATCCAATCGTCTCTGACCAGTTCCCGGATCAGCACCTGGCCCTTGGAACGGTCAAATTCTGAGGCGAATTCCAAGGCGAGAGTGAGCCGGACGCGGCTGGTGGGTCCGTCATCGGCCCGGTCGCGAAAGACGGCCGCCATTTCCTCGCCCACCGGCGTGCCGACTTCTGTGTAGCCATACAGAAGGTGGTCCTCGCGATGATGGCGCAAGAGATAGCATTGGTATTTGGCGGCGTCCTCGTAGCTGTAGCGCGGATAGGAAAATTCCCCCACCAAGACACGAAGAACCCGTGGTTCGTCGCTTCCCTTCGTGGCAAAGTTCACTAACGAAATCTCTGAAGTGCCGGTCCAACTCCGCCAGTCGAGCAGGTAATTGCCCTCGTCCGTTTCCATGAACTCGGCGAAGACCGGCAGAAGACTCTTTTGGTATTCGCCCGTGACGGCGTGGAACCAGTGAGCGCCTTCCCGCCGGCGCTCGGTGGCCAGCGAGGCTGGATCGACCGGACCGGATTCGAACTCGTAGGGGTGCATTCGATAATAGTCCCGCATGACCGGCAGGAGGCGTTCGCTGCCGCGCACGAACTGGGCTTTCTCCTCCACCTTGGTGGCTTGCAAAAATCGTTCCAGGGCACCGACGACCTCGGGATTGGCCCGAAGAGGTAAGTCCTCGCCCGGCGTGGGGCTGCCCTCGGAGACGGGGCTGGCCTGGCGGGAAGGCGTTTGGCCCCGCTGCATCCATTCTCCGAAAAAGGTGTAGCCGAAAAACCCGCCGACCGCTACCAGAGCGGCGATCGCCACCATGGCGATCCAGTTGAGCGTTCGGGTGGGCACGACCGCCTGGTCACCCCATTGACGCGCGACCTCGGAGTCGAGATCCATGGAATCCATCGTGACGAGGGGCGGCAGCGCTTCGTTGGAGGGTCGTGTCCGGCGTTCCCTGCGGGGAGACGGTTGCGGTTCAGGCTGGGGTTCATTCTCCGGGGACGAGACGACCTCGGCATGCTGGGCGAGCGGTGGCGGCGGTCGGCGGCGGCCGGTCGGCGGAGGGACCGAGTTTTTTGGAGGACGGTCCCGGGGCGCAATGCGCGGAATTGGCGAGCCAGAGGCGGGATGGCTTTTGACCTGCTCACTCTGATTACTTTCCCTGCCGGTCTGCTCGCGATTTTTCTGGGCCTGCAGGCGCTGCAATTCCTTGAGCAAGATGCGCTGGACATCAGGATCGAGTTCGCTGATCACCGAGGGTTCGGCGGTGGCTTGCTTCACTCGATGGGCAGCTCTGGCATGGGTATCGGCAGTGGGATTGCCAGTCGAACGGGCCGCCGTGTTGGCATTGGGACCGGTGCCGGCATCGGTGCCTTGCGGCGGCGGGGACGACGGTGCCTTGCGGATGTCGTTGGCGGTCCGAAGCGCCTGATTGCGCCCGGAGGGAAGGGAAGCCTTCTTGGCGCGACGCAAGGCGAGGGCTCCCTCGGAATCGTGATCCCGGAAATCGGGGATGGTCACCTCGTTCTGACACTGGGTGCAGCGGGCTTGATCACCGGCTTCGGCGTGTTTGGCCGACAGCATCTGGCCGCAGGATGGGCAACGAAAGTTGATCGCCCGGTGGCGCCGGTCACCCGGGCTGATCGCCACCTCATCCGGGTGCATCATGGCGGCGAGGCGGCGGATCTCTGGGTCATCCTCCAGAGGGCTCTCCGCGCCGTCCGGAGATTTTTCGTCGGTCCAATCGAGGTCGTCCAAACGGTCGTCGGTGCGGCCGAGGGCGTGGGGATTCGTTGTCCCACCTGGTCGCGAGGAAGCGTCCGGCGCGGTCGCATGAGTTGGCGGCGCAGGGACAGTGGCAGGGGGTGAGGTGGGGGAACTCACGGCAGGGGTGGAGGCGCTGACTGTTGTGGATGGACGGGGTTGGGGCAGCGAAGCCTTCCTTTCCTGAGACTCCGAAACCCTGTCGGCGTTCACATTTTCCGGTTTGCCGTGGTCATCGGCCGCCGGGATGGAGACGCTGTCTTCGCAGTAGGGACAGGGGAGCTGCAGGCCTGCACCACGATCGTCGACGACCAGTTGGCCGTCGCACTTCGGGCACTTGAAAAAGATGTCGGCCATGCGTGCGGTGCGAGAGAGCGGGGATGAAAGGCCGCCGAACGGCGGATTGGGGGCTCCAGGCTCAACTTACGAAAACTCTTGGCGGAGCAAAAGGATTTCTCGGCGCATGGGAAGGGGTGGGTCGGCCAGGCTGTTTCGCCATCACACGCGGACCCGCCACATCTGGGCGCCCACGGATCGGAGTTTCTCATCGATGTGCTCGTAGCCCCGATCGATGTGATAGAGGCGATTGATCTCGCTTTGACCCTTGGCCCGCAGGGCCGCCAAGACGAGGGCCGCCGAAGCTCGCAGATCGCTGGCCATGACGGGAGCGCCCGTCAAGGGCCTGCCGCCCTCGATGATCGCCGTGTTGCCCTGGCGCTCGATTTCGGCACCCATCCGATGCAGTTCGGGGACATGCATGAAACGCTCCGGGAAAATGGTGTCCACCACCGTACTGATGCCTTCGGACACCAGGAAAAGCGCCGTCATCTGGGCCTGCATGTCGGTGGGAAACTCGGGGTAGGGGCCGGAGCGAATCTTCGCTCCGCGCGGTCGTTCCGCTCGGCGCACTTCGGCGGAGTCTTCCGAGAGCGTGACCGTGTGCCCGCAGGTCTTGAGCACCTCGATGACTGCCGTGAGATGATCGGGCCGGAGACGCGCCACGCGGAGCGATTCCTCGGCCGCCATCGCGCCGGCGACCAGAAAGGTGCCCGCCTCGATCCGGTCGGGAATGACGGTGTGCTCGGCCCCTAACAAAGAAGAGACGCCCTCGATCTCGATCCGGCGGGTGCCCGCGCCATGAATCTGGGCGCCCATCTTGTTGAGAAAATCCGCCAAGTCGACGACCTCGGGTTCGGCGGCCGCGCCTTCGATGATGGTGGTGCCCTTGGCCAGGGCCGCGGCCATCATCAGATTGTCGGTTCCCAACACGGTCGAACCAAACTTGCCGCGGAGATTGATTTTCCTCCCCCTCAGTCCCTTGGGGACGTCGATGACGACGTCTCCCGCCGTGACGTCCACTTCGGCTCCCAGTTCCTTGAGAGCCCTGAGATGGAGATCGATGGGGCGATCGCCGATCACGCAGCCGCCGGGTAACGAGACTTTGGCCTTTCCCAGACGGGCCACCAGCGGGCCCATGAGGCAGACCGAGGCCCGCATCTTGCGCACGATGTCGTAGGGCGTCTCGTGGGATAGGCCCCTGGCGGAGACCATCACGTTGCCGCTGGCCCGTTCCACCTCGGCTCCCAGCTGACTGAGAATCTGCAACATGTAATTGGTGTCGCTGACATCGGGCACGCGCCGGATCACGCAGGGTTCCTCGGTCAGAAGGGTGGCCGCGAGGATGGGGAGCGAAGAGTTCTTCGATCCGCTGACATTGATCGACCCGCTCAGTGGGGTGCCGCCCGTCACGATGAGTTTTTCCATGGGAAGTGAATCGAGAGAATGAAGGAAGAAGTTAGGATTCGGCGAGAGCGGCGCGAAGGAATCGTTGGTGGCCCGAGAGGTCACTCTCCGCCCGTGCGTCCCGATAAGGGCCCGAGGCAAGAAAGGCAAGCGAGGCTTCCGCCTGGTCGTCGCCGATCTCCAGAAAAAGTTGCCCGCCTGGACGCAGATGACGGGTGGCCTGGTCGATCAGACGCTCGATGAGGTCGAGACCGGTGGGCCCGCCATCGAGGGCGCTGGCAGGATCGGCGCGGACTTCGGGACTTAAAGCGGAGAGGTGGTCGCGCGCGATGTAGGGCAGGTTGGCGACGATCAGGCCGGAGGGCGCCGGCACCTCGGCTAGAAGATCACTGGGGATGAGGGAGACGCGAGCTTCCAGGTCGAGAGCGACGGCGTTTTCCCGGGCGAGCGTCAGTGCGGGTGGCTCCCGGTCGCAGAGCACGAAGGCGAGGTCTCGCTCTTTCCAGGCACTGGCCAGCGAGAGGCCGATGACGCCCGAACCGGTGCCGACATCCACCACGCGATCGCCCGGTCGGAGGGGCGGAGGCTCCTCAATCAGGCGGGCCACCAGTTCCTCGGTCTCGGGTCGAGGGATCAGGGCTCGGGCATCGCACTTGAACGCGTGGCCGGCGAACTCCACTTGACCGAGAACGTGCTGGAGAGGCTCGCGCGTCCCGCGCCGGCGCAGCATTTCCCGCAGGGGCGCCAGTTCTTCTTCCCCTAACGGACGGTCGAATTGCAGGTAGAGGTCGAGCTTGCTGCAACCCAACTGATGCGCGAGCATGAGCTGCATGTTGAGCCGGGCCTCGGGCACGCCGCGCTTTTCCAGATAGGTCGTGCCGGCCTGAAGCGTTTCCAGAGCGGTCTTCACAGCGCGGTGACAATGGGTGGCGTGTCGGCCGTGAGGAAATTTCGTGCCTTGCGGACCGGCATGATCATCAGGAGACCTCGAGCCCTTCGCCTTTGAGGCGTTCTTCCATGTCGGAGGCCTGGAGCTGCAGGATCAGCTCATCGATCTGGCCTTGCATGACCTGTTCGAGAGAGTAGAGCGTCAGCCCGATCCGGTGATCGGTGAGACGGTTTTGGGGAAAGTTGTAGGTGCGGATCTTTTCCTCCCGCCCGGCGCTCCCGATGAGGCTGCGGCGGTGGGCCGAATACTCCTCGGCCTTTTCCTGGTTGGCCGCTTCCAGCAAACGGGATCGGAGAATGGTCAGTGCCTTCTCCTTGTTCTTCTGCTGGCTGCGTCCGTCCTGGCAGCGCACCATGATCCCGCTCGGCAGGTGAAAGACCTGCACGGCGGAGTCGGTGGTATTGACACCCTGGCCGCCGGGACCGCCTGCTCGGCACACCTCCACCCGCAAGTCTTCGGCCTTGATCTCCACGTCGATCTCCTCCGCCTCCGGCAGGACGGCGACGGTGGCGGTGGAGGTATGGACGCGGCCCTGAGTTTCCGTTTCCGGTACTCGCTGGACGCGGTGCACTCCGCTTTCGTACTTGAGGTAGCGAAACACTTCGTCGCCGGAGACCTTGAAAGTGATTTCCTTGAAGCCGCCCACGTCGGAAGGGCTCGTTTCCAGGGGTTCGATCTTCCAGTTGTGCGCCTCGCCATAGCGCTGGTACATGCGCATGAGATCGTCGGCAAAGAGAGAGGCTTCGTCGCCACCCGTGCCGGCGCGAATCTCGACGATGGCGTCCCGGTCCTCCCGCTTGTCGCGGGGGAGCAGCGCGTATTGGATTTCGGTTTCCAGCCGTTCTCTTTTCCTCTCCAGAGCGGGGATTTCCTCCGTGGCCAAGGCGGCCAGTTCCTCATCCTCGTCACCGGCCAATTCCCGGTTGTCGTCGAGAGCCTGGCTGGCCTGCTGGAACCGGTCCCAGGTTTCGAGCAGGCGCTTGATACGGCTGTGCTCCTGCATGACCTCGCCCGCTGCCTTGGGATCCGAGTAGAAATCCGGGTCGGCGATCAGAGCCTCTAGCTCCTCCAGCCAGCCGCGTTTCTTCTCAATGATCGGGGAATAGTCCATGAATTTGTCGCTGGAAGGCCCTTCCTAGCCCAAGGTCCGCCGATTGCCAACGTCATCACGCCGGAAATCCGGGTTGAGCTGTGGAAATCGCGGCGGTCACGCTGCCTGGGACGGCGTCGAGTTCCATCCGCCTCGCCCCCTGCCAAGGGACCTCGTGAAAGGCGAGCCTGCTCGACGATGCCCCGATAGAATCCCGCAGATGCCGTGATGCGGTCCGCATCCGTTTCCTCCAGAGACCCGCCGAGGGCCGTGGCGATCGGCACCTGGTTTTTCAGATCGGTGGAATACTCGATCGTCATGGTCAGGCCACTGGGGATGGTCACACTGAAGACTCCGTTCGCCGTGATGCCGGTATTATCCCGGCTGGGGCGACCAGCCCCACCCGGGTCCACGAGTTCCGCCGGTTCTCCGGTGTCCCCGTGCCGGGCGGCGACAGAGATTATATTAGACACACCCGTGCCATGTTTGGACACGGTCACCGAGGTTGCCGGTTCGGAAAGCGTCCACACCGTTCCCGCACTTGATGGATGATTGATTGATGGGATTTCATTGCGCGTAAGCAGGGTGCGCCCGTCCGCTGACGCGGACGAAGGGAGAGACATCGGCTCCGTCTGGACAAGCTCAATTTCTGCGCCTGGGTCACGGATTTGTTTGATGCCAAGAAACTCAGACGAGAAACTGCGAAATGATGTATCCTTCCGAATGCAAATGGGACAGGCAATGAGATCGGTACTCACCACACTCGCTTTGATTTTACAACTCGGCGTTCTCGTCGCGGCCGCGGAGAAGCCGAACGTCGTCGTCTTTCTGGTCGATGACATGGGCTGGGGGGATCTCGCCTGCTACGGCAACGAGATTATCAAGTCACCCAACCTCGACAAGTTTGCCGAAGAAGGCGTGCGGTTCACGCAATGTTATTCTGCTTGTGGCGTGTGTTCGCCGTCGCGCGCGTCGATCCTCACCGGGCGCACGCCCTACCGCAACGGCGTTTGGCGCTGGATTCCGGGTGGGCATTCGACGCACCTGCGAGAGAGCGAAATCACTCTCCCCGAATTGCTAAAAGATCATGGCTACACCACCTGCCACGTCGGCAAGTGGCACATCAACGGGCATTTCAACAGCGACAAGCAACCGCAGCCGGACGACCACGGCTACGATCACTGGATGGCGACTCAGAACAATGCTTCGCCAAGCCACAAGAACCCGAAAAACTTTGTGGTCAATGGGGAGCCGATGGGCGAACTGGAAGGCTTCTCGGTGCCCTTCGTCACCACGGAAGGCGTCCGCTGGCTTGAAGGAAGACCGGGACCAGGACAAGCCTTTTCTGCTCTCGATGTGGACGCATGAACCGCATCTGCCGATCGAGTCGTCCGAGGAATTCATGAAGCCCTACGCGCATATCAACCACGAGGGCGTTCGCCAGCACCACGGCAACGTCACCCAGCTCGACCACGCTTTTGGCATCGTGATGAAATGCCTGGATGAGCTGGGCTTGCGCGACAACACGATCGTTTTTTTTTACCTCCGACAACGGCCCTGAAGGCAAGAAGCAAACCGGGCGCACGCAGGGATCGACCGGCGGGCTGCGCGGACGCAAGCGGGACAGCCACGAAGGCGGCTTTCGTGTGGCGGGGATGGTTCGCTGGCCGGGGCACATCGCCCCCGGGACGGTGAGTGATGTGCCGGTCATCGGTTCGGACATCTTCACCACCGTGCTCGGCATCGTCGGCATCGATCCACCAAGCGACCGCACCATCGACGGCGTCGACATTCGCCCGGCCTTCAAGGGCCGGCCCGTCGAGCGTCGAATGTCGTTGTTCTGGCGGACGCACATCGCTCCCGAAAAAAGCGAGGCCGCCATGCGCATCGGCGATTGGAAGATCGTCGCCGACCGTACCCTCACGGAGTTTCAACTCTTTGAGATCGAGAAAGATTGGCAGGAGAAGCATGACTTGGCCGGTGAGAGACCGGACAAGCTCGCCGAGATGAAGGAAAAATTCATGGAAGTGTGGAAAGGCATCGAGGCCGAAGGCCCGCGCGATTGGTGGGAGAACGAGCCGCCGAGGCGATCGTGAAATACCGGTCAGCCGAAAAAATCCGCCAAGCTCGACGGTGGAAAAGACGAGACCGGTGACTGGCCGATCGTGCGCGGCGGAACGGTGACGAAATCAGCGCTGGGCTACCGGCTCTCGTCGGGCGGGGAAGCCATTGCGCTGCGGAAACTCGAAAAACCCATTTCCGGCAGCGAGCGCACGGTCTTCAAACTCGACTATCAAACCGCCGTGGACGCTCAAACGCGCAACGCGATGTTTTGCTTTGGCGACAGGCCGAACAACGCCGACCTCGTCAAGGTGGGAACGGCCATCGGCAAAGGCACGCACGAGATCTTCCCGGGCGGTTGGGCCAACGCCGGAAGCGGTGCCGTCGGGAAAGCCGATTTTGACGTGGATCAGAAGTTCACCGCTCATGTCATTGTCGATCTCGCCAAGCGGATCGTCGTGCTGGAAGTCGGCGAGACGCGCTTGGAACGGCCGTTACCCAAGGGGCTGAAGGAAGTGGTCTACACGGGCATTTACGTCAAGGCGACGAGCAGCGACTTCTCGCCGATCGAGATCGTGGAATAGAATCCTATGAATGTCATGAGCCGCAGCCGCTGGCTTGTCAGTTTCTTTGTCTTCTCGATTTCTGTCGCTTTCGCCGAAGAGAAGCCGCCTAACGTCGTGCTCATCTTCGCCGATGACCTTGGCTACGGCGATCTGGGTTGTTACGGCGCGACCAAGCTGAAAACGCCGCACATCGACAGGCTCGCGACGGAAGGTCGAAGGTTCACCGACGCGCATTCCGTCTCCGCGGTCTGCACGCCGTCCCGCTACGGCTTGCTGACTGGCGAATATCCCTTCCGGGCCGACGGGGGCAAGGGGATTTGGGGGCCGGCACCGATCACCTCCCCGCTGCTCATCGACACCGAGACGCTCACCATTGCCAACCTTTTCAAGAAGAGTGGCTACGACACCGCCGTCATCGGGAAATGGCATCTGGGCTTTGGCGAGGAAACGAACGACTGGCAGGAGCCGCTGCGTCCTGGTCCGCAGGATCTCGGATTCGACGTCTACTTCGGGATGCCGGTGGTGAACAGCGCGCCGCCCTACGTTTACGTCGAAAACGATGGAGTCGTCGGCGCGGACCCCTTGGTTCACCTCGGCCGCAACTCGAAGCAGGAGCCGACGCCGATCACGCCCATCCCTCCGGAAGCCGCGCAACGCAGTGGCAACCAATTCAAAGGGGCCGTCGAGGCGCACAAGCTGTTCAATGACTACGAAGTCGGGACCAAGCTGACCGAGAAAGCGACCGAGTGGATCCAGTCACGTGGAGACAACCCCTTCTTCCTCTACTTCGCGACCACCAACGTCCATCACCCTTTCACTCTGGCTAAGCGGTTCGAGGGGACGAGCGAGTGCGGTGTCTACGGCGACTTCGTCCACGAACTCGACTGGATCGTCGGCGAGGTGATGGAGAGCCTCGAGGCGTCCGGTGCCGCGGACAATACACTGGTGATCTTCACCAGCGACAACGGCGGCATGTTCAACCTCGGCGGACGCGTCGCCGCCGAGAAGGGGCACAAGGTCAACGGCGAACTCCTCGGCTCCAAATTCGGCATCTGGGAGGGAGGTCACCGTGTGCCTTTCATCGCCTGGTGGCCCGGCAAGATCGAGGCTGGCACGGTCTCGGCCCAATTGCTCTGCAACGTTGATCTGTTTGCGTCCTTCGCGGCGCTGACCGGTCAGAAGTTGAGCGAAGCCGAGTGGAGGGACAGTATCGACATGCTTCCCGCGATGGTTGACAACCCGGTCCAGCCGCGGCGCACGGAGATGATCGTTTCACCGCGCATGCCCTCTCATTTGGGGATCCGGAAGGGCAAATGGATGTTCATTCCGGCCAAGGGCGACGGCGGTTTCACCGGTTCGAAGCCCGGCCAGCATGCCTGGGGTGGCCCGGCGGTGACGACGCTCGTCGACACGCCTAACAGCGACATCGAGAACGGAAAATTCAAAGCGGACGCGCCGCCGGCTCAGCTCTACGATCTGGAGGCGGACGTCAATCAGACGACCAACCTCTACCTCCAGCATCCCGAGAAGGCCATGGAATTGCGTGAGCAGCTGGCTCGCCTGTGCCCCGGGGCGGCGAAGCCGACGCGGGGAAAGGCCGCGCCAGGAGAGCAGGCGGCGACGAAGCACACTGGATCGGCCGTTGCCGAAGATCCGCTGCCTCAAGGGACCTCCAAGCCGAACTTCATCATCATCTTCACAGATGATCAAGGCTACGAGGACCTCGGCTGTTTCGGCTCGCCGGACATCGCCACTCCCCATCTCGATCGTATGGCTGCGGAGGGAATGCGCTCACCTCGTTCTACGCCCAGACCATCTGCGGTCCCTCACGCGCCGCCTTGATGACCGCCTCCTATCCCCTTCGCGTCGCCCAGGACAAGAACCGCTGCGAAATCCATCCTGTTCTGCACGCTGATGAAATCACCCTCGCGGAAGTGCTGAAACCTCGCGGCTACCGATCAGGCGCATTCGGCAAATAGGATCTCGCGACCCATTCGCAGTCAAACTGGATTCCCGAACTCCTCCCGCGCGGCCAGGGGTTCGACGAATTTTTCGGCACGCCAACGAGCAATGACCGGGTCGTCCACTTGATCCGCAACGAACAGGTGATCGAAAGGATCGCCGACATGGCCACCCTGACACAGCGCTACACGGACGAGGCCATTCAGTTCATCGAGAAAAACAAAGACGGGCCTTTCTTTGTCTATCTGGCTCACACCTTGCTCGCCGCCTCGAAGAACTTCCAATGAAAATCCAAGGCGGGCCTTTACGGCGACGTTATCGAGAAGATCGACCACCACACGGGCCGCATTCTCAACAAAGTCCAGGAGCTGGGCCTCGCCGACGACACCTACATCGTTTTCACGAGTGACAACGGTCCCTGGATTCTGCGCCAAGACCACGGCGGCCACGCTCTCCCGCTGCGTTCCGGCAAGACCACTTGCTGGGAAGGCGGCCTGCGGGTGCCCTGCATTGTCCGAGCCCCCGGGCGCGTTCCTGCCGGGGCCACCAGCGACCTCGTCACGGCCACCATCGATCTCCTTCCCACCATGGCCAGCCTGGTAGGAGCCCGGATCCCCACCGATCGCGTCCTCGATGGCCTGGACATCTCGAGGATCTGGCACGGCGAGCCGTTGAATCTCGACCGTCCCTACTTCTACTACCAGCACTTCTATCTCCGCAGCGTGCGTCAAGGAGACTGGAAGCTCATGTTGAGGCACGAAGAAGGCCCCGAACAGCTTCCTTCACGGACAGATGGAGAAAGCACGTCGCCCCCGGAGACGCCCGACCGCTCGCTTCCCACCAGCTCTATCATTTGAAGGAAGACATTGGTGAAACGACCGACCTCGCCGCTGATCACCCTGACAAACTTGCCGAATTGCTCGAGCTGGCCGACTGGGCCAGGACTGACATCGGCGACCACGACCGCATTGGCAAGAATGCGCGTTTCTTCGACCGCGCTCCCCATCGTCTCGCCAAGCGTCCCAATGTCATCCTCGTCATGACCGACGACCAGGGCTACGGTGATCTCTCCTGTCACGGCAACCCCGTCCTCAAGACCCCCCACCTCGACCGCCTTCACGCCGAATCGGTGCGCTTCACCGATTTCCATGTCAGCCCCTTCTGCACGCCCACCCGGGCTGCGCTCATGACCGGAAACCACGTGGGCTACACGGGAGCCTTCCGGACCAGTTCCGGTCGCACCCTGATGCATCGGGACGAAAAGACTCTGGCAAACCTCTTGGCCGACGCTGGCTACGTCACCGGCATGGTCGGCAAGTGGCATCTGGGCGACAACGCGCCTCATCGCCCTCAAGACCGGGGCTTCCAGGACGTCGTCTGGCATCGTTGCGGCGGCATCGGCCAGGCCTCCGACCACTGGGGCAACGACTATTTTGACGACATCTACGAGCGAAACGGCGAGTTTGAGCAGTTTGAAGGCTACTGCACCGACGTCTGGTTCCGTGAGGGCATGCGTTTCATCGAAGAGAAGCAAGACAAACCCTTTTTCCTCTACCTCGCGCTCAACGCCCCGCACGGCCCTTACCGAGTTCCAGAAAAATGGGCCGCTCCCTACAAGGGCAACCCCGATGTCTCCAATCCCAACTTTTATGGGATGATTGCCAACGGAACTGCGCAAAAATAAGGTGAATATTTACTTCGAGGGTTTGATTGTGTAATTCCATGAGCCGTGTGTTTCGTGCCTTTCCAGTTTTACGGCGGCCAGTTCCTCGTCCGTCACTTTGATCCCCGTCTCGTAGCTTTTGGTATCGAGCCTGGCCCTGACCTTCAGGCCTCCCTTCGTCGTTGTGCTTCCAATCAACTCGACGATCGTCTGCAGGGTTGCCAGTGGCTCGCCTTGCCAGTTCTGGGTGATGTAGCTGAAGAGACGGTGCTCGATCTTGTTCCACTTGCTTGTCCCCGGCGGGAAGTGGCAGACGACCAACTTCAGCCCGGTCTCGTTCGCCAACTCCTGGAGCGAAAGCTTCCAAAGCCGCGAGCGGTGGCTGTTGCTCCCACCGCCATCGGCGGTGATTAGCAGCCGACGGGCGTGGGGGAACCGCGCAGAGCCCATTTCCGTCCACCACAACAGGATGCTGCGGGTCGCGAATTGGGCCGTATCATGGTCGATTCCGACGCTAACCCAGCCCTGGTTGTTGAGCATATCGTAAACGCCGTAGGGCAGCGATTCCGTAAGACGGCGTCGGAAAGAGTCGTAATGGCCTGAATTGGTGGGTGTTGAGCGTGTTGAAGCTGGCGCTAGGAGGGCGAACAGTTTCGTGTGGCGGTTCTCGGGCGAATTTCGGAGGGCTCGAGCCGCGAAATGGATCCCCCTGTCGGCAATAGGCAACAGGGAGCCAGACCGCTCCGATGGCGGACGCGAACCCAAGGTTACCGAGAGCGCGGGGCGGGCGTTCCTCAGCCCGGAGCCGGTGGCGGCCACCATCGATCCTCTCGCATGGAGGCGGCGATTTGACGGGCAAAATAGATGGCCGTGTGTCCACGGCGTATCTCTGGCTTCAAGTTGCGCTTGTGGAAGCAGTGGAACACGGCGTGGGCCATGAACATGATCAGCCACAGAACGAGAATGGAATTGGGATGATGGTGATAGCAATGACCGGAATGCCAGCGGGAGCAGAGTTCGTTAAAGCCTTCGTTTTCGACCTTCCAACGGTCGTGCCCGAAATGGAAGATGGTCTTGGCATCGGCCATTGAGCGGGGCATGGTCGTCGCCCACCACCAGTGGCTATCGATGGGAGTCTCGACCCAATCCCCAGCGACGCGCTCGCGACGGATGCCAGTCTCATGGGAATGAACAACGCGAAGAGGAGTGTGAATGGATTCAGTGCAGAAGCCCTCAGCCTCTTGTAAATGAACGTGCCGCGCGGGCTTGCCCGGTGCAGCCGGAGTCTCAAATGATTCTGGCTCTTGCTCATCAAGGGGCAGGAGCGTGCGGGCTTCGGACAATAGCTCAGGCTGATTATCCTTGAGTACGGCAACAAGGTATTTGCCGTGGTCTTCAAGAAGATTGATCACGGAGGGACGCAGGTAGAGCGCATCGGCAGTGAGCACGTCAAAGCAGCGTGGGTGGTCCTTAAGGACGCGAGTTATCAGCCGTATAGCCGCAGCGACTTCGTCGTCTCCAGGATCTCCGTCTTCACCAGGCTCAAGCATTTCCACGTCGAGAAGCAATTGAAAAGCCTCACAGATAATCTGAAACGCGACCAAGCGGTGGTAGAACTGTGTTTTGACCTCGTCTCCGACGGCGATCCGGCGTTGGAGACACTTTGGACAACAACGTTTGTAGCTACAGTGAGTTTCGTGACCATCGACGGCGGCAAGCATCCAACCGCGCTGTGGGGCAAGGATTTTGTTGCGTTTGAGGCAGAAGTAAATGTGTCCGAGACACCCTCGCACACTGTCAGGCTCGATGCGCTCGGAGACATACGCCAGTTCGTCGGCGCTGGGCAAACGGTGATTACCGAGCCAACGGGTCCAGCTGCTCTTGTTCCGGTGTTGCTCGAGTTCGTTGAAGCTTGGTAACCGGCAGCAGAACATGGCGAAGAATGCTGCCGGGAAAACTCGAGTGGGAATCTGTGGTTTGGGACGAGAGTCACGCACCCGCAGCCTCCACTGTTGGCGGAGGCTGAAAATCTTGTCCGAGTAAGTTAGTAGTCGCGTGAGAATGGTCGCTTCTTTTTTGGTGGAGAATTGCGCCCGGACTTGGCTTTGCCGGCTGATTTCTTACCGGTCTTGCCCTTCTTCTTGGCGGAGCTACTCGCCGCTCTGGCCTTGGTTTTTGCCTCCTCGAGTCGGAGGCGCCCCTGCTCGTCGAGGGCTTCCAGCAGAGCATTCGCCTTCTAGAAATCATCGATCCAGCGTCTCGCCTGAGCTTCCAACGGTCTGGGGACGTGCAGCATGGTGGTCTTGCCCTTGCGAGTCTGACCGATGGCCAAGGAGCGATGGCGCAAGGAGTCGTCGGAAGCGCAACGGCAAGTGGGCTTGCCGCATTTACGAGAGAGTTCGATGGGCGAGCCGTGAAGGAAGCCTTCGGCCTGGTCGAGGAGCTGGCGGAGGCGGCTGCGAATCTGGCGTTCGGTGGGGGGCAGGGAGTTTCTGCTTGGCATGAAGGTCGGCTCGTTCGGCGCACTGTAATATAAGACTATTACAGAAACAAGCTTAAAAAAGATGAAATAACGAATGCGAATTTGCCATGGGGTCAAAAATGGGCGCTGCCGATCCGAATTACCCAAAAATACAGGGCTTGAGCCGCCTCAGCCGCCTATCTTACGGAATCGCTGGCCCGCTCCTGGCGATCGAGTCCCCGGCCCTGATGGACAGCGCTTTTGATTTTACTGACGTTTCCATCGAAGCTCTGGCGGATCTTTATCTGCCGTTGATTCGCAAGACGCGGGCCCACGGACCCTATTGTCTCGGCGGCTACTCATTCGGCGGTTTGATGGCCTACGAGCTCGCCTGCCGGCTTCGCGAAGAGGGCGAGGAGGTCGCCCAGTTGATCCTTTTTGACACGGCCAATCCGGTTCAGGAGCGCTCGCGACGCTATTCCCTGCCACAGCGGATCAGGGCGCACTGGCGAATGCACAAAGACAGTCCCTGGTTTGATCGCATCGGATCTCTCACGAGGCGTTTTGCTCTGGGCTTGGCCAACAAGTCGGGTGAAAAGAGCAGTCTGGCGGAAATCGAGCGTCTTCGGAAGGCTGGAATGCTGCGGAATCCGGAGAGTCGCGTGATGCTGCTCAACAAGATGCATGAGCGGGCTGCCGAGTTCTATGAGCCCAGGCCCTACGCGGGGAAGGCGGTGCTCTTCCGCCCGCCCATCGTGAATGTCAGTGAGGACCTGGGTTGGAGTGGTTACCTGGAGAATCTGACCGTCGTAGAGGTGTCGGGGACCCATCTCGACACCAAACTGGCGGATGAAGTCAATCGTCTGTTGGGCGCGACGGAAGCGGAGGTGGGCGAAGTTAGCTTGCCGGGATAGTGGGATTGCTGTGGAGAGGCCACAGATGCGGTCTCTTGCATTGACGTCAACGCTGCGTTGGTGGCGGCGGCGGGCTTTGCTCGCGAGAGCGGGAGATTGAGCGCGGAGTGGTCAGCGACTTTCCACTGGCATCACTTCGAGGGAAGTTCCAGGGCGGCGATGGTCGCCAGGGTGCGGTCGCTGAGTTTCTGATAGAGTTCCTTGCCTTTTCCCGAAGCGATTTCTTCGGAAAAATCGATGGGCTCACCGACCACCAAGGTCAGTTTCCCGCGCAGCTTGGGACGCTTGGCGTGGCGGGGGAAGATCTCGTAGGCTCCGAAGAGGCGTATGGGAAGGACGGGAGCTTGGCTCTTGGCGATCACTAGCCCCACCCCTGGCTGAGCCTCTCCCAGCGTGCCGCAGGGCGTGCGTTCGCCTTCCGGGAAAATCAAGACCCGCTCGCCGGACTTGAGAAGGGCGATGATGCGTTTGAGACTGGTGAAGTCGGGGCGATCCTGGCTGACGGGAAGGGCGTTGAGACGCCGGATCAAGCCGCCCAACCAGCGGCTGTCAAAGAGTGTCTTGCGGGCGAGGAAATGGATGGGATTGCGAAAGGCCGTGGAGATGAAGGGCGGATCGATGAAGCTCTCGTGGTTGCAGGCGATGAGGGCCGGCCCGTGTTCGATGAGGCGTTCCCGATGGACGACTTCGAAGCGGTAGAACAGCTTGGCCGCGATTTTGGACAGGGTATAGCAGATCCAGTAGAGCGGTCGCATGAGTGGTGGGATTGAAAGGTGCTGGCGATCAGGCGGGCGGAGTGAGGCCCGCCGTGGCGAGTTCAGAGACGATGGCGTCCACGACCTCTTTCAAACTGAGGTCTGAGGTGTCGATGACCTTGGCGCCTTCGGCGACTTTGAGAGGGGAAACCTTGCGTGTGGAGTCGAGCCGGTCTCGCTCGGCGATTTCGTCGCCGAGGCCCTGGGCGGCCCGGCGTTGAGCCCGGACTTCCTCGCTGGCATCGAGATAGAACTTGTAAGGCGTGTCGGGAAAGACCACGGAACCGATGTCTCGTCCCTCCACGACCATGTCGGAAGTCTCGGAACAGGCACGCTGCTGAGCCACCAGCGCTTCGCGGACTTCGGGAATTTTCGCGACGACGGAGACCATGCCGTTCACCCGGTCTTCCGTGAGGGCTTTGCCAGGGTCGGTGCCATTGACCAAAATGTAGAGTTCGTTTCCGCGGCGGCTCGGCTTCAGTGTGGTTTGCTGGAGCAAGCGAAGGACGGCTTGAGGATCGGTCGCGGGATCGACGCCGGCTTCACAAACGACCCAGGTGAAGGCCCGGTACATTAGGCCGGAACTGACAAAGGCAAAGCCGAGCCGGTTCGCGACTTTGCGGGAGACGGTGCTCTTGCCGGATGCGGCGGGACCGTCGATCGCGATCACGCGGTTTTTGGGTGTGGACATGGGAAAAAGAAGGGAACTGGAGAGAGAAGACGCGGTGGGACAGTCTGGGGTGGTGTGGTTTGGTGAAGACGCCGGGATCAAGCGAGGCGATCGAGGGAGCCTTTGAAACCGGGGTAAGAAGTGTTGACGCAGTCCGTGTCTTCGATGGTGGTGAGGCCCTCCGCGAAGAGACCGGCGATGGCGAAAGCCATGGCGATGCGGTGATCGCCGAAACTCGGGAGGACGGCGCCTTTGAGAGGGCGCCCACCCTGGATGAGCATTCCGTCAGGGCGCTCCTCGACATCGGCGCCCATGCTGCGGAGATTGGTGACCACCGCGTGGATGCGGTCCGTTTCCTTCACCTTGAGTTCCTGGGCGTCTTCGATGGTAGTGGTGCCCTCGGCCAGGGCGCCGGCCACGGCCAGGATCGGCAGCTCGTCAATGACATTGGGGATCTCCTCGCCACCGATTTCGGTTCCTCGGAGTCCCTGGCCGATCACCTCGAGGTTGCCCCAGGGTTCGCCTTCCGCCTCGAGGTCGCCCTCGGCGCGAATCGAGGCGCCCATGCGCTTGAGGACATCGAGGACGCCCGTGCGCGAGGAGTTCAAGCCGACCTTGGGCAGCCGAAGACGGGACCCCTTTTGGGCGGAGGCGGCCACCAGCCAGAAGGCGGCGCTGGAAATGTCTCCGGGGACGTGAAAGTCCCGGGCCACGATCCGCTGTTCGCCCTCGATGGAGATCGCGTCGCCAGATTGCTCCACACGGACGTTGAAGTAGCGGAGCATACGCTCCGTGTGGTCGCGGGTGACCACCGGTTGGATGACGGTGGTGATGCCGCGGGCGGCCAGACCCGCTAACAAGACGGCGCTTTTCACCTGGGCACTGGCCACCGGCAGTTCATAGGTGATGGCGGAGAGCGGGCGGCCGTGGAGGCGGAGAGGGGGACAACCATCAGGGCCCAGGGTCTCGATGTGGCCGCTCATTTTGGCGATGGGTGTGACGATGCGATTCATTGGCCGTTGAGAGAGCGAGGCGTCTCCCGTCAATTCCGTGAGAAATGGCTGGCCGGCCAGGATGCCGCTCATGAGTCTCATGGTGGTACCGGAGTTGCCGCAGTCGATGGGGTGTTCCGATGCCTGCAGCCGGCCCTCGCGGCCTTTCACGCGATAGCGGGTGATGCCAAAGCCGCGGTCCGAATCGGAGTCGGCTTCCACCGACACCCCGAGCGAACGCATCGCTCGCATGGTTGCCTCGCAATCTTCACTGGGCAGGAAGCCGTTGATCGTGCACTCGCCATCACTCAGGCCCGCGAACATCATGGCCCGGTGCGAGATGCTCTTGTCACCGGGGATCAGAATCTCGTCATCAATGAGTCGTCCGGACCGGACTGGGGATACGATCATGAGGCGGTTTCGTGATTTCCCCGGGTTCAGGGGACGATATGAGTATCGCGAAGTTCCTTGGCCTCCAGCAGAAAACGCCGAATGGGGGTGTTTTCTCCCGTTTCAACGAGAGCGATCAGTTCACGGAGCCCCGCTTCGGCGCCACGGAGCGCTTCGACGACAGCGGACCGGTTCTCGAGAAGAATCTCGGCCCACATGGCGGGGTCGCCGGAGGCGATGCGAGTGCTGTCCAGCAAGCCCGCGCCGGAGTGAGTGGCCCAGTCCGGATGTTTCCCGAGAGCCGCTCGCACGATCACCGAGGCGAGAGCGTGCGGCATGTGACTGATGTGAGCGACCACCCGATCATGGACGTGGGGATCGAGTTCATGCACCTCGCAGTTGAGAGCGGCCCAGAATTGACGGGCGCAGTCCAGGTCGGTGGCCCGCGTTTCCGAGGTGGGCGTGAGGATGCAGCGGGCCTGGTCGAAGAGCTCGGCGTGGGCGGCCTCGACCCCGGAGGCTTCGGAGCCGGCCATAGGGTGGCTCCCGATGAAACGGGCGGGTGCCTCACCGAGGAGGGTGTCGGCTTGCGCCACGATTGGCGCCTTGACGCTTCCCACGTCGGTGATCAGCGGCTGGGCACCGCTTGCCCGAGTGATTTCGGCGATTCGCTGGAGCAGATCTGGCATCACGCCGATGGGCGTCGCCAGGACGATGAAATCGCCCATCCCAAGGGCGTTTTCCAGCCCGGGTTCAAGCTGAATGTGATCCGAGCGCCGGGCGAGGATGTCCAGAGGGGCCTGCCGACGTCCCCAGACCAGGGGCCGCTGACCTCGTTTGGCAAGTGCAAGGGCTAGTGAGCCACCCAGGAGACCGGGACCCAGAATCACCACCTGCCCGGGCATGGGATCCGATGCCGGGCTCAAACTCAGGGAACGAGAATGGTCTTCTTGGTCTTCGGACACTCGATCTTCGTCCCGCTCGAGAGGCCCGTGACGTTGATGTAAGGGCCGCTCTTGGCATAGGGACTCACCACGAGATTCTCGGCATCTTGAACGGGGATGGCGTAGGGGAATTGAGGTTTGGCCGCTTCTTCGATCGGATCGATCTCCACGAGCGGGTTGTCCTCAGGTTCCGGGGGATCGGGCTCGACTCGGGGCGGGTCGTCTTCCCTCGGCAACAGATTGTTGCGGCTGCGCGGATCGTTTCCATAACGCGAATCGGAGGGATCTCGCGCGGATGGGGACCGGTCCCAAGGCGAGCGCTCGTTGGCGCGATCGGGATAACTGGATGATTGGCCGCGATAGTTCGGCGGGTAGCGAAGGCTCGAGTTCCCGCGATTCCCCGGGTAGTCGGGGTGATCAAAGGGAATCGGCTCCACGCAACCACCGAGGAGGAGAAGTAGCGGGAGTAGCAGAAATTGGCAGGCCTTCATTGGGTTCGCGTCACGACGGGTTGGGTATCAGAGTGGAGAAATCGTATGCTCCGTTCTTGGTCAGGTATCACACTGCTTTTATTCACTGGTGTCAAGTCAGTGCGGAGGCGCTCTCGCTCGATCGGGGCTGGCGGTCGCGTCGAGAGGTGCTTCGTCGCCGCTTCGGTTGGGAAGGCCTTGTGAGAGGTGTCCGGGCGGGCCACCGAGCGCCTGGCGGCGATTCTTGCGGATCTGGCTCAGGTCTCCGGCAGGCTTTTCGCGGCGACGTAGAGCGCGGAGGGCGTCTCCACGACCCAGCGAAGCGTGCCCGGACGGTGTTTGAATTGGCCCGACCAGCCTTTGTTGGGTTGCGGCGTGCGAGTCTCCAGGGTTTGAAATTGCAGTGAGGCGTTGGTGTCGCGAAAGAGTTTCAAAGCTTCGGCCGCGCTCAGCGCCTTGGGCTTGGGTTGCAGCGGAGGCGGGGGGAGGCGATGCCCGAGTTCCACCTCGCGGGCTCCCTTGGGCGGCTTGGGGATGTGCCAGGTCCAGACCTCATCCTTACGGGAGAGGGTGACTTCGAGGGGGCGGGGCCGTTTGAGCCGAATGGCGGGATCGCCTAACAAGGCGTAGAGGCGGACGTGATCACGGCGTACCTGGGCGGTGTCGAGCTCCCCGCCGAGGCTTCCCTCGACTTCCTTGAGGAACAGCTCGACCAGGGGATTGCGCGTTTCGAAGCCGCATTGTTGGGCGCTGACCCAGCGGTCAACAATGCGGTCGGAGCCTTCCGTGAGGCCTTTGAGCCAGCAAAGTGACGAGTAGTAGTTGGGTAGGGGATGGGATTGGGTGGTGGCGGCGATGACCGCCACGGGCCCGGATGGCGCGGCGAGCAGGCTCTCGGCGAGGCTGGTGGTGGGATGAGCGAAGTTCCCGCAATCACAGGCGAAAATGAGTGCCGGGGCCGATGGGCGGGGACCGGTGAGCTGGTGCGCTTGAGTCGCCTCGTATCGGATCCAACCGTTTGCGTCCGGCATCGAGTAAAAGGCATTGACGCCACCGTGCCCCATCAGCCCGGTGAACAGGCCGCCCCCGCGCTCGAGCATTTGGTGGAACCAGTCGCCGTGAGTTTCGGGGACGGCGGAGAGCGGATCGCTCGCGTTTCCGATCAGCAGCGAGAGGTCGAGCCAGTCCGGGGCGTGGGATCGAAGGGTCTGGCGGAGGAGGTTGGACGCCACATTGGCGTGGAAATGGTCGCCGTAGGCCGGATTGCCCGCCCAGATGGGCAGGTGCAGCGCTTCGCGGGTCGTTGGAGTTCTTTCGAATGCCAGCAATTTGGCGACCAGCTGTCCGATCGTCTCGGAGTCGCGGCCCGGAAGCCGTCCCACGGGTATTTCGGGGATGCCGTCCTGATCGAGGTCTCCGATGACGGCATCTGACACGTAGGCCTCGGGCTGAGTGGCCCGCCAACGGTAGAGGGAACGGCGCTCCCCGGGGAGCCATCCTGCCACCGAGTCGGGGGAGGCCGGGAACTGGAGGAGATCGTCCCCGAGCAAGACGATGTAATCGGGTTTGCGAGGAAGTGAGGCGATGGCCTCGGCCCAGGGAGGCCGTTTGCCGATGACCTCGAGACCCTCGCTTTTCCGGTAGTCTGCCAGAGGACGGGACGCCTCTCGCAG
The DNA here is from genome assembly GCA_965204485.1 of Verrucomicrobiales bacterium. GTDB lineage: Bacteria > Verrucomicrobiota > Verrucomicrobiia > Verrucomicrobiales > DEV007 > JAACDM01. The sequence continues at coordinate 7,204 of CBDBEZ010000008.1, read as the reverse complement.
GGCGTCTTCACCGATCAGAACCCAGAGCGGGGGCGGAGCGCCCTGGCTGAGGGAGGACCCGCCGAGCGTCAGAACGAGCATGCAGAGAGGGAAGAGACCCGGTAGGAAACCACGCCACTGAGGGGAGCCGATCATGAACGGGGAAGTTGCAAGCGGGAATGGGGAGCGTCAATGGCATTGGAAGAGGCGACGGAGTTTGGCGTGGCGTGGTGAAATAAGAATGCTGTGTGAGGCTTCGGCGAGCCCTCGCCCTTTCTCGTTTCCGGTGGAACGGGGTGGTTCACGGGAAATTTGCCCGGCCCGCCTCCGTGGAATATCTTTCGAGTTGGGGCGGGCCCTCCCCGGGGGAAACCTCCTGCGCAGGCGGTAGCCGTCCCGATTTTCGAGTGAATCCTGGCCGACGCCGGGCGCGTTTGCTTTCTCAAAGATTTCGGCCCGAAGCGTGCTACTTGAAGCACGCAAACGGGTTTCTCAGTCCAGATGACAAGATTCTTCGGCACCTTTTTGACGTGTCTCACCGCAGGGCTCGGCTTTTTTGCCTCGGCCGCTGTAGCGGAAGAGGCGGAGGATCCCCGATTGGCTCATGAGGGGCGCTGGAAGCCCTTTCTCGCCGAGCACTGTTTCGGGTGCCACGGCTCGGAGAAACAGAAAGCGGGCCTCAATCTGGAGGACTTGTTGGGGAACGAACCTCCTCGCATCGAAGATCGGGGAGAGTGGGAAACCGTGCTTGAGATCCTCATGGCACGAGAGATGCCGCCTGAGAAGAGCCGGCAGCCGTCCGAGGCATTGCGGCAGGAAATGGTCGACTATATCGCCGCCCGGTTGGAAACCTTCGATTGCTCCGGACCCGTCAATCCAGGTTCCGTGACGGTTCGCCGTCTCAATCGTGTGGAGTATCAGAATACGATTCGGGATCTTGTCGACGTCGATTTTGAAGCCACCGAACGCTTTCCCCGCGATGAGGTCGGCTACGGCTTCGATCACATTGGCGACGTCCTTTCACTCTCGCCTCTTTTGATGGAAAAATACCTGGAAGCCGCTGAGGAGGTGGTGGACGCCGCGGTGCTTTCGAAAGTGCTCGAGTGGCCTCCGGCACGCCGCTTTGAGGAATCCGAAATGAAACGGGTGGGCGAGGGCGATGACGCGCGGATCGTGCGCCAGCGCTACCTCGGTCTCTACCGGGAGGCTGCCGGAGAGGTGCGTTTTCGAGCGCCCACAGCGGGCAGGTATCAGGTTCGAGTGAGGGCTTACCAGGACAAGGCCGGGCCCGAGCCGGCCAAGATGCGCGTCACCGTAGGAGGCAAGGTCTTGGCAGAGACCGAGGTCACCGCGGAAGCCGGCGAACCGCTGGTCTTCCGCTGGCCGGTTTCGCTGGAAGAGGGAGAGGTGGCGATTTCTGCGGCTTACACGAATAACTATGTGAACAACGACAGCCGCGATCCGGCGCTGCGCGGTGATCGCAATCTCTACCTTGATTTCATCGAAGTGATCGGGCCGCTCGACGTGCCCAGGCCGCCGCTGCCGGCGACCCATGTGGCCTTGATCGCGCGACAGCCCGAGCCGGGAGGCGAACGGGCTCTGGTGGAGGAGATTTTTTCCCGCTTCATGCTGCGGGCCTATCGCCGACCGGCGAACGAGGACGAACACCGTCGCGTCACCGACTTGGTGATGGGCGTCCTCAACGACGGCATCCGTTTTGAGGAGAGTGTCAAGGTTGGCCTGATGGCGGTGCTCGTGTCGCCCCATTTCCTCTACCGCTGGGAACTGGATCAGGGAAGGGTTGGAGGAGGGGAAGAGGTCAGTGAACCGCGGACCTTGGATGGGTATGAGTTGGCCTCGAGACTGTCCTATTTTCTGTGGTCTAGCATGCCGGATGACGTCTTGCTGGAAAGCGCCGCAAGAAATGATCTGAGCGATCCCAGTGTGCTGCGTTCCGAGTTGAAGCGGATGTTGGCCGATCCAAAGGCCGAAGCCTTGGTGAGCAATTTCACTGGGCAGTGGCTGCAGACCCGAAATCTCGCATCGGTCAAGCCGGACCCGGAGACCTTTCCCGAATTCGATGAGGCTCTGCGAGAGGCGATGCGGAAAGAGACGGAACTCTTCGTGCAGTCGATCGTCGACCAAGACGAGAGCGTGCTGCGCCTGCTGGATGCCGATTACACCTTCCTCAACGAACGGCTGGCCGGACATTACGGGATTGAGGGAGTGCAGGGAGAATCATTCCGCCGGGTGTCCCTGGAGCCTACCTCCCGCCGCGGCGGTGTCCTGACACAGGCCAGTGTACTCACGATCACCTCGGAACCCACCCGCACCTCGCCGGTGATCCGGGGCAAGTGGGTCCTCGAGCAGATCCTGGGAACGCCGCCGCCGCCGCCGCCCGACGTGGAACCTCTGGAGGAGAGCAAGGAAGCTCACGAATCCGCCTCCCTGAGAGAGCGCCTGGAACAGCATCGGGACCATCCCGACTGTGCGGGGTGTCACGCGAAAATGGACCCGATTGGTTTTGCCCTTGAAAACTACGATGCCATTGGACGTTGGCGGGACGCCGACGGCGATTTTCCCATCGATGCCTCAAGTGAGCTCACGGGCGGCATTGAGGTGTCCGGCCCGGCGGATTTGAAGCGCGTCCTTGTGGAAAAGGAGGATTTTGTCTGGACGCTTTGCGAGAATATGCTGATTTACGCTCTGGGCCGAGGCACGGAATATTACGACAAATGCTCGGTCGATCTCGTCGTTGATCAATTGCGTGCCGGTGGGTATCGTTTTTCCACGTTGATCGAGGCCATTGTCATGAGTGATCCATTCTTGAAACGTCAACCCAACCCTTCGACATCATGAACTCCTCCTGGAAACTTTCACGCCGTCATTTTCTCCGTGGTCTCGGGGCCTCGATTGCGCTCCCCTCTCTCGACGTCATGGCCGCAGGGCCATCGAGTGCGGCTGCTGCCGAGCCGACTCGCATGGCTTTCTTTTTTATCCCTAACGGAGTCAACATGGAGACCTGGCGTCCCGGCAAGACCGGGGCCAACTACGATCTGCCTCCCACACTCTCCCCTCTCGCGCCCTTGAAGAACGACTTCATGGTGTTGACGGGATTGACGCACGACAAGAGTCGGGCCAACGATGACGGCGCCGGCGATCATGCCCGGTCAGGCGGCGTTTTCCTGACCGGCGCTCAGCCCTTGAAGAGCGAGGGAGCCGAGATTCGCGCCGGTCAATCGGTCGATCAGTACGCCGCGCAATTCCTCGGTCGGGACACGCGCTTTCCCTCACTGGAACTCGGCACCGAGACCGGCCGGCCCTACGGAAAATGTGACAGCGGTTACAGCTGCGGGTACTCGAACAACATTTCCTGGAAAGACGAGACCACTCCGATGGCCAAGCTGGTCAATCCTCGCGAGGTGTTCGAACGCTTTTTCTCCAACGAGATCGGTGGAGAGCGGGACGCGGCCGAAGAGCGCCGCCTGCGTCACCGCCGCAGCATCCTCGATTTCGTCCTGGACGACGCCAAGTCGCTGGAGCGGCGGGTGAGCGACCACGACCGGCAGAAGCTGGACGAGTACTTGACGTCCGTTAGAGAAATTGAAATGCGCGTCGAACGGGCCGAGGGCGGAGGATCGGAGCACCGCGATCTCGTCGAACAATACGGAGTGCCGGTGAGCATTCCGGATTCCGCGGAGGAGCATTTGCGCTTGTTAGGCGACATGATCGTGCTGGCTTTTCAGACGGATGTCACGCGAGTTTGCTCGCTGATGTTCGGCAACGCGGGAAGCAACCGGGCCTACCGCGAAGTGGGAATCAGTGAGGGACATCACTCCCTCTCGCACCATCAAAACCGGACGGAAAAGCTTCAGCAGATTGCCACGATCAATCAGTTTCATGTGCGTCAGCTCGCCTACATTCTGCAGAGACTGAAATCAGTGAAGGATGGTGACGGCACGCTCCTGGATCATTCAATGATCGTTTACGGCAGCGCGATCAGCGATGGGAACCGCCACAACCACGATGACCTTCCGATTTTGCTGGCGGGCCGGGGGGGCGGAGCGCTCACGCCCGGTCGGCACGTCGTCTATCCGCAGGACACGCCGATGTGCAATCTCTTCAACTCGATGCTGGACATCGCTGGTGCGCCCGTGGGTCTTTTTGGAGACAGCACCGGGCGCCTCCGGCAACTCTCCGTTTGATGCGGCCACCCTATCAGCCCAGCGGTTCGAAAGGGTTGCCTCGATTGAGTGGTCCTTTTGGTCCGCTCAGTGGAAAAGGCGCCCGTTCCCGATGATGGCAAAGACCATTGCTCTACTGGTCTGTCTGTCCTTTGGGCTTCTGGCTTTTTCGTCAGTCGCTGCGGAGTCTGGTTCCGAGACCGAGGTGGCCGAACTGGGACGACGCCTGGTCGACGGGGACCGCGACGAGCGCCGGAAAGCCGCCTACGCTTTGCAGGCCCTGGGGGAGAAAGCGGCTCCGATGGTCTCGCCCCTCACGGAAGCCCTGGAAGACGAGGATGACCAGGTTTGGCACGAAGCCACGATGGCGCTGGCGGCGATTGGCCCGGCGGCGGCACCAGCGATCCCCGCCTTGATCGAGCAAATGGGTGGCGGGCGGTCGCGCTATGAGGAACAGCGTCGCCACCGATCGGCCTTTGCCCTCAGTCGCATCGGAGCGGCCGCGCTCCCCGCTCTGGAAGAGGCCTTGGAGGACGAAAATGCGCATCGGCGCTGGGGCGCGCTTCATGCCCTAGGTTTGATGGGGGTTCCGGAGGAAGCGATTCGTCGAAAAATGGTGGAGCTTCTCGGTGACGAGGAGGAAATGGTGAGACTGGAAGCCGAAGAGGCCTTTGTCGCTTTGGGTGAACCCATGCTCGATATGGTGGCGGGGCGACTGAAACATGCGGATCCGCGAGTGAGAGAACGGGTGGCACATATGTTAAGACGCGCGCCTTCTGAGGCCGCGGCATCGTATGGTGGTGCCATATTAAGCGCTTTGTTAGGAGAGCGCGACGATGCGGCGAAGGGCGCGCTGTTGCAAGCTGCCGCCGCTGTCGGTGCCGATCCAGAATTTCTCATGCCCTTGGCGATGGAAGCGCTACTTGCGGAATCGGCGACACGTCGGGATGCGGCGTTTGACTTGATCACGGCCGACGGAGCGCTGGCTGATGAATGTGTTCCGGTGCTCTCGCTCCTGCTAGGGGACCCCTCGCCGGAGCACCGGGAACTGGCGGCGCGGTTGTTAGGGAGATTGGGAGAGCGAGCCGTTCGGGCCGCTCCGGTCATGATTGATCGTTTGGAGGTTCTATCGCCGGGCGATGTCGAGGAGGCTCGCTGGTATGAGCAGGCGCTGATTCTGATCGGGCCCGGCGTGATTGACCCCATTCTGGACTCGTTGAGGAAGAGCGGTCCCGAAGCCATCGATTCGGATCACTGGGCGGTGCGAACTCTCAGTGCCCTCGCGCCGGTCGCTCTGCCGGATTTGGAAAAGGCGTTGATGACGGGATCACCCCCGATGGCCTGTGCGGTGCTGCAAAGCTTTCCTCACTACAGCAAGCGCCAGCGAGTGGTTGAACGCCAGGTCTTGCGCTTTCTTGGCGACGAAGAGGCGCGATTGCGAGCGCTGGCGGTGGCGAGCCTCTCCCGCCTGAAATTGCCGGATGCCGTTTGGAGACGGTCGGTGGTTCAGGCAGTGAACGATGCTGCCGTGGAGGTGCGTGTGGCGGCTCTCAACGCCCTCTCCGGTGTGCCCATGGGGAATCCGGAACGTTTGGAAATCTTGATGGAAGCCCTTGATGCGGATTCGCTAGAGGTGCGCCGGGCGGCGGTGGAGCAGATCGGTGAGCTGCGCGCGGCGGGTCAGCCCGCATTGCCCGTGTTGCTGTCGACGGCTGAGGCGAAAGAGGCGACGCCTGCCTATCGGATCGCGGTGGTCCAGACGCTGGGGCGAATGGGTGACGGTGCTGCCGAAGGGGTGCCCTTCCTGCGCCGATTGTTAGACGAACCCGCAAGCGGGACGGGCTCGTTGCGGCCGGACGTGCTCGTTGCTCTGGGCGCCATCGGACGCGCTGCGGAGCCGGCTCTGGAAAGTGTCGAAGCGCTCCTCAGTTCGGACGATGAATCACTTCGTCGAAGCGCCCTCTTTGCCTACGGGAAGATTGAAAAGAATGCCGAGAAACTGGTTCCCCTCTATCGGGAGGCGCTGAAAGACGCGTCGCCCGAGGTTCGGCTGCCTGCCATTGAGGGTTTGGGGCGGTTGGGAGAGGGAGGCGAGCCGGCTGCCGAGGATTTGGTGGGTTTGTTGGACTCTGAAACGGATCAACGGGCGTCTCTCGAGGCCTTGCGTGAGATCGAGCCTCGGGACGTGGGACTCTGCCTTCGCATGTTGGAGCACGAGAGTCCCGGCGTGCGCCTTCTGGCCTGCGATCGCCTGGGACGTCTCCGGGCCGAGGAAGCGATTCCGGCGCTTCGCAAGGCCTTGCGCGATGAGTATCGTTTCGTGCGTCGGCGTGCCAGGGAAGCGCTGGAGCGGATGGAAAGAGACGGATGACCTCAGACCTTCCGGGGTGTTCTCCCGGCCAAGACGCCTCCCAGGTATCCCATGGGAAGGTAGGCCAGCACGAGGTCGGTCACCGTGAACCACAGGGGGCCTGCAATTTTGGCGGCGGCGATACTGCCGCCGAGCAGAAAAGCGGTGCCGATCGCCAGGGCGAACTTCATGGAGTGACTCGCCGCGAGCTTGGCAGCCACGAAGGCTCCCGACAGGGTGCCGAGCGCGTGGGCAAGGAACGGGGAAAAGGAAATGAACGGGCGTGAATAAGGCCATGCTTTTACGGAGATTCTCCATGCTCGAAACATCCGCACCCTCGGGCAACGGTACGACTGCGTGACCGATGGCGACCAATCCCATGTTGACCGCACAACCGGCGACCAGACCGGCCAACAAAGCGAGAGAATTCCTGGCAATGACATTCATGGATGGATGGGCTGAGGGGTGACCATCATTGGAGATTACGCGAGGCAGCGAACCCCAAGATCTTGGTGGGTAGGACGGGCTCTGGCAAGGATGGAATCGGGTTGAGGGATGGGCGAGGGAAAGTCGTGTGTGGCGGAGAGGAAGCGGGAGGAAAATGAGGGGGCAATACCCGGCCCCATCGCGTTGTTCATCGGCGACGAGGATGAAAATCAAAACTTCAAGCGTCAGCGAGCCCTTCGTCCGC
>CBDBEZ010000007.1:0-18623 GCA_965204485.1 Verrucomicrobiales bacterium | reverse complement strand
GACCCGTTGGCTCGGTAATCACCGTTTGCCCAGCGCCGACGAACTGGCGTATGTCTCCGAGCGCATCGAGCCTGACAGTGTGCGAGGGTGTCTCGGACACATTTACCCCCAGCGTTTCATAAAATGGCCAATCAGGCCATCATGCAGTAGGCGATTTCTTCTTCGACGGCCTGATTGTCTCCGAGTGTCAATGTGAGTCGACCTTGAGGGCGAGTCAGACGTCCGGCACGCTGGATGATTTTGCGGCGAATCGTGCCGAGTCCTTCAAAGATCCACTCCGCAACCCTTTTGGGGGACGATTTGCGTGACCGCTCCGCAGATCGCATCTGCATTTCGCGTGTGAGATTGTGGGGGAGGATACTGGCCAAAAGGAAAGCTTCGTTGGCGGCACGTCGCTTGGCCGGAATATAGTCCATCTGGGCCTGGCTCTTGGCTTCGCCAAAAATCTTCTCCTAAAGAGCCACGCCCTTCATGAAATTTCACCACATGAGCGGCCGTGTTTGTCTTGTTGGTGATGATCGCCTCGTATTCATAGTTCTCCTCGACTGGCTCGAAAAGATCCAGTTGGAGCGGTCCTTTGCGCTGAGTGCGCCTCATGGTTCGAATGCACAAAATGCGCGCTTTGCGCGCCCAACTTTTTGGCTTCCAGCGGATTTCGAAGTGATGAGTTTTTCCCTCTCCGCCTCGGGTTCGGGACCAGCGACGGCGCTTCTCGATGATGCCCTTGAGTTCCACGAGCCGCTCGAAAGGTACCGAGAACGTATATTCCAGGCCAAGGGTCTTTGCCTCTGAAACCATCTGATCGCTGAAAAACGCGCTGTCGGCGCGCAACTCGATCTGCACATCAGGCAGCACCTTGCGAATTTTTTTCCACGCAGTAGCGAAGAAATTCCACCGCGCCATTGGAATCATGAACGTTGCCGCTTCGATGAAGGTAATCGAGAATCTGTCCGGTTTGGGAGATCGTCGCGAGCAGCGGATAATAACTGCGCTCTCCTTTTTTCTTCTTGTTAAATCCCACAGCCGTCCCTTCCGCATGGCGACTCGTGCTCTGCACGCTTCCGTCCAAATCAAGCGTGATGCGTTTGATTCCCTCCTCCTGAAGTCGCGACAGGCAAACGAAATGATTCATCTCCCTCATCCTCTCAAGGCTTTGACAATCGACCTCTCCCAACATCCGGCTCATCGTTGGGACACTGGGCAATTGGTGCATCCCCAAAACCTGTCGTACAAGGGGATCATCTCGGTAGTAGTCCAAATCGCGAAGCATCCGGTAGCCCAGTATAAGATGCACGATAAGACACATGAAAACCTTGTGGAACTTGTAGAAGCGGGACATGCGCCGATCCAGTGGACCAAAGCACTGCTGAAGCTTCCCCTCCAGATCCAATTCCTGAAAGAGCTTCTGAAAGATAACGAGACCGCCGAAAGAGGTCAGTTCTTGATCTTCAAATTTGATCGCCGGAATCGTTCTGGACTTTGCATTAATCGTACGTCGTGCTACTCTCACTGTAGGTGGCTTTTGGGTTGAAGTGTTTGGTGTTTTGGTAGATTCCAAATTAACCTTATCCCAAAGGCCCCTGCCACTATTTTCTTGGGATTCTTGCCCCGATTTATGAAACTATGGGGTTACTTCTCCCCAGCGTTTCATAAAATGGCCAGTCAGGCCATCATGTAGTAGGCGATTTCTTCTTCGACGGCCTGATTGTCTCCGAGTGTCAATGTGAGTCGACCTTGAGGGCGAGTCAGACGTCCGGCACGTTGGATGATTTTGCGGCGAATCGTGCCGAGTCCTTCAAACATCCACTCCGCAGCCCTTTGGGGGGACGATTTGCGTGACCGCTCCGCAGATCGCATCTGCATTTCGCGTGTGAGATTGTGGGTGAGGATACTGGCCAAAAGGAAAGCTTCGTTGGCGGCACGTCGCTTGGCCGGAATATAGTCCATCTGGGCCTGGCTCTTGGCTTCGCCAAAAATCTTCTCCTGAGAGCCACGCCCTTCATGAAATTTCACCACATGAGCGGCCGTGTTTGTCTTGTTGGTGATGATCGCCTTGTATTCATAGTTCTCCTCGACTGGTTCGAAAAGATCCAGTTGGAGCGGTCCTTTGCGCTGAGTGCGCCTCATGGTTCGAATGCGCGCTTTGAGCGCCCAACTTTTTGGCTTCCAGCGGATTTCGAAGTGATGAGTTTTTCCCTCTCCGCCTCGGGTTCGGGACCAGCGACGGCGCTTCTCAATGATGCCCTTGAGTTCCACAAGCCGCTCGAAAGGCACCGAGAACGTATATTCCAGGCCCAGGGTCTTTGCCTCTGAAACCATCTGATCGCTGAAAAACGCGCTGTCGGCGCGCAACTCGATCTGCACATCAGGCAGCACCTTGCGAATCTTTTCCACGCAGTCGCGAAGAAATTCCACCGCGCCATTGGAGTCATGGACGTTGCCGCTTCGATGAAGGTAATCGAGAATCTGTCCGATTTGGGAGATCGTCGCGAGCAGCGGATAATAACTGCGCTCGCCTTTTTTCTTCTTGTTAAGTCCCACAGCCGTCGCCTCCGCATGGCGACTCGTGCTCTGCACGCTTCCATCCAAATCCAGCGTGATGCGTTTGATTCCTTCCTCCTGGAGACGCGACAGGCAAACGAAGCGATTCATCTCCCTCATCCTCTCAAGGCTTTGACAGTCGACCTCTCCCAACATCCGGCTCATCGTTGGGACACTGGGCAATTGGTGCATCCCCAAAACCTGCCGTACAAGGGGATCATCTCGGTAGTAGTCCAAATCGCGAAGCATCCAGTAGCCCAGTGCAAGATGCACGATAAGACACATGAAAACCTTGTGGAACTTGTAGAAGCGGGACATGCGCCGATCCAGTGGATCAAAGCACTGCTGAAGCTTCCCCTCCAGATCCAATTCCTGAAAGAGCTTCCGAAAGATAACGAGACCGCCGAAAGAGGTCAGTTCTTGATCTTCAAATTTGATCGCCGGAATCGTTCTGGACTTTGCATGAATCGTACGTCGTGCTACTCTCACTGTAGGTGGCTTTTGGGTTGAAGTGTTTGGTGTTTTGGTAGATTCCAAATCAACCTTATCCCAAAGGCCCCTGCCACTATTTTCTTGGGATTCTTGCCCCGATTTATGAAACTATGGGGTTCTGCCTCAAACGCAACAAAATCCTTGCCCCACAGCGCGGTTGGATGCTTGCCGCCGTCGATGGTCACGAAACTCACTGTAGCTACAAACGTTGTTGTCCAAAGTGTCTCCAACGCCGGATCGCCGTCGGAGACGAGGTCAAAACACAGTTCTACCACCGCTTGGTCGCGTTTCAGATTATCTGTGAGGATTTTCAATTGCTTCTCGACGTGGAAATGCTTGAGCCTGGTGAAGACGGAGATCCTGGAGACGACGAAGTCGCTGCGGCTATACGGCTGATAACTCGCGTCCTTAAGGACCACCCACGCTGCTTTGACGTGCTCACTGCCGATGCGCTCTACCTGCGTCCCTCCGTGATCAATCTTCTTGAAGACCACGGCAAATACCTTGTTGCCGTACTCAAGGATAATCAGCCTGAGCTATTGTCCGAAGCCCGCACGCTCCTGCCCCTTGAGGAGCAAGAGCCAGAATCATTTGAGACTCCGGCTGCACCGGGCAAGCCCGCGCGGCACGTTCATTTACAAGAGGCTGAGGGCTTCTGCACTGAATCCATTCACACTCCTCTTCGCGTTGTTCATTCCCATGAGACTGGCATCCGTCGCGAGCGCGTCGCTGGGGATTGGGTCGAGACTCCCATCGATAGCCACTGGTGGTGGGCGACGACCATGCCCCGCTCAATGGCCGATGCCAAGACCATTTTCCATTTCGGGCACGACCGTTGGAAGGTCGAAAACGAAGGCTTTAACGAACTCTGCTCCCGCTGGCATTCCGGTCATTGCTATCACCATCATCCCAATTCCATTCTCGTTCTGTGGCTGATCATGTTCATGGCCCACGCCGTGTTCCACTGCTTCCACAAGCGCAACTTGAAGCCAGAGATACGCCGTGGACACACGGCCATCTATTTTGCCCGTCAAATCGCCGCCTCCATGCGAGAGGATCGATGGTGGCCGCCACCGGCTCCGGGCTGAGGAACGCCCGCCTCGCGCTCTCGGTAACCTTGAGTTCGCGTCCGCCATCGGAGCGGTCTGGCTCCCTGTTGCCTATTGCCGACAGGGGGATCCATTTCGCGGCTCGAGCCCTCCGAAATTCGCCCGAGAACCGCCACACGAAACTGTTCGCCCTCCTAGCGCCAGCTTCAACACGCTCAACACCCACCAATTCAGGCCATTACGACTCTTTCCGACGCCGTCTTACGGAATCGCTGCTCGAAACACCCCCGCATTGACGGCCGGGTAAGAGGCTCCTAGGCTTAGCTCCGTCCGACCGCGACGATTCCATGATCCCCTCTCTGTCTTCTCTCCGTCTTTCGCCCCTCCCCGTGGCATCCACCCTGGCCACGGCCTGGCTGCTCACCGCCGTCACCCCGACCCACGCCCATGAAGTGCTCCTCCAGGGGAAAGGCCGCTTGGCCAGGGTGGATGCCACGGGAACGATCACCTGGGAAATGCCGTGGGGCGGCATTCACGACATTCACCTCCTCCCCAACGGGCATCTCATGGTCCAGGAAGACATGCGGAGAGTGGTGGAAATCGATCCCAAGACCAAACAGGTCGTTTGGAGCTACGACAGTGGGGCGGAGAACGGAAACGAGGGTAAAAAGGTGGAAGTGCACGCTTTTCAGCCGCTGCCAAACGGAAACGTGATGATCGCCGAAAGCGGCCCGGCCCGCATCATCGAAGTGGATCGCTCTGGCAAACGGCTCAAGTCGTTCCCCCTCAAGGTCGATCACCCCGATCCTCACACCGATACCCGCCTGGCTCGGAAGCTGGACAACGGCCATTATCTCGTCTGCCATGAGGCTGACGGCACCCTGCGGGAGTACGACGGCGACGGCCACGTGATCTGGGAATACGAGGTCCCGATGTTTGGCAAGGACGCCAAAGGCGGTCACGGATTGGAGGCATTCGGCAACCGGCTCTTCTCCGCCTTGCGTCTACCCAACGGCAACACCTTGATCGGCACCGGGAATGGACATAGCGTGATCGAGGTCTCCCCCGAGAAGAAGATTATATAGGAACTGCACCAGGACGACCTTCCGGGCATTCGATTCGCCTGGGTCACGACCCTCGAATTGCTTCCCAACGGCAACCTCGTCATCGGGAATTGCCACGCGGGGCCAGGAAATCCACTCCTCGTCGAGGTCGATCGCGCGACCAAGAAAGTCGTCTGGACCTTTGACCGCTTCGAGACCTTCGGTAATTCCGTTCCCAACTCCCTCCTCGCGGATCTGGCGGGCAAGACCTTTCGCTAACCCCACTTCCCTTCCCACCCTGACAAGCATCCAATGGACATCGGTATCATCACCGTCTCGGATCGCGCTTCCCGCGGCGAATACGAGGATCATGGCGGCCCGGCCCTGCGCAAGGCCGCTCTCGCACAGGACTGGAATGTGCTCTGCGAAATCGTGGTCCCCGACGACCGCGAGCGCATTCAGAAGGCCATCCGATCCTTCGCCAAACAGGGCTGCGGTCTCATTCTCACCACGGGCGGCACGGGCATCGCCGAGCGCGACGTGACGCCGGAAGCCATTCGGGCGGTGATGCGCGTGGAGATCCCCGGTTTTGGCGAGGTGATGCGCTCCCAATCCATGGCCATCACCCCAAACGCCATCCTCTCTCGCGGTCTGGGCGCCGTGGTGGATTCGGCACTCGTCATCGCCCTGCCAGGAAAGCCCCAGGGAGCCGTCGACTGTCTCGGTTTCGTGGCCGGGGCCATTCCGCACGGGGTCAAGCTGGCTCAAAAGATCCCGACTTCCTGCTAGTCAAACCAACCCGAGGCACCTTGCTTCCAGCGGGAGCTCAGCCCAGCGCTTCACAGCTCCACTCAGATAGGACCCGGCCGGGTCGAGCCGACCCTCCACCGCCATGGATCTCCGACAGTTCATTCCCAAAACGCTCATCCGGGATCTCATGGTGCCCATCGTCTTGATTGGGCTCATGTGGTCGGTGGAAGCTTGGGACTGGCTCCTGACCCTGCTGTTCATGCCCAATGGAGAGCCGCACAGCGTGCTCGATGCCCTCGGCATCCGACCGCGACAGCTGGCGGGCCTTCCCGGCATCCTGATGGCGCCCTTTCTCCACCGAGATTTCGGACACCTCTCGGGAAACACTCTTCCCTTGTTAGGCCTCAGCCTGATCCTCGCCCTGACGGGTTTGCACCGCTTTCTGGCCGCCACTCTAATCATCATCGCGGTGACCGGGAGCGCGGTTTGGCTTTTTGCAAGGGGAAACGCCATTCATCTGGGCGCCTCCGGCGTCGTCTTCGGTTACCTGGGATTTCTTCTGGTCAAGGGCTTCATCGAGCGGCGAGCGCGCTGGATTCTGGTATCGCTCATCATCGGCTTCCTCTACAGCGGAATCATGTACAACCTCTTGCCAACCAGGGATCAAGTGTCGTGGGAATCCCATTTTTTTGGCTTCCTCAGCGGCATCCTGGCCTCCTACCTTTTGGCCAAAAAACCGGAAAACACTCCCATCTATCCCGAGACCAACCGGGAAATCTCGCGATGAAGCCTCCGCCCGCCATTTGTCCCGTCTGCGATGAGGCCGTGCTGCCCAAGGCCAAGGCCTGCCCTCATTGCGGCGCGGACGAGCGCTCCGGGTGGCGCGAGAACGCCCTCATCTACGACGGCCTCAATCTGCCGGACGAGGCCTGGGAAGAAGAGGACGCGTCCGCTCACCGAAACACCCACGCCCCCGGCGAGATCCCCTTCATCTGGCGCCTCGCCGGGGCGCTCGCCCTCGCCGGATTCTTGTGGTGGCTCGTCCGTGGCCTGTTCTGAACCGGGCGCCTTCCAGATCCCCCACCGCCTCGAATGTTTTCGGGTCGCGCGCCGGACACGCATCCATAAACTGCTCCCATGAAACACGCCCTTCTTCTCCTGCTGTTCGCGCTTTCGATCCCGACATCTTCACCCGCACAGGATCAGACTAACATTATCCTGCTACTGGTGGACGATCTCAAGCCCGCCCTGGGCTGTTACGGCAATCCCATCGCCAAGACACCTCACATCGATGCGCTGGCCCGGCGCAGTCTCCGCTTCGATCTGGCCTATTGCAATCAAGCCGTCTGCGCGCCATCACGCTTCGCGCTGATGCTCGGTTCCTATCCCTCTTCCACTGGCCTCTACGGCCTGGGCGACAAGTTGCGCCGCGCTTACCCAGAGGCCGTGACTCTGCCACAGCATTTTTCCGCCCACGGTTACCGGACCGAATCCCTTGGAAAAATATTTCACATCGGCCATGGCAACGAGGGCGATCCCGATTCCTTCGATGTGCCCCACTTTCATGACAAGGTGATCGAATATATCGTCCCGGAAAGTACGGACGGGGGCCAACTGACGCGGGAGGAAGCCTATTTCTCCAATCAACGGCTGGGCGAAATCCGCTCGCTGCCGCGCGGCGCGGCCTTCGAAGCGCCAGACGCACCCGACGGAGCCTACGCCGACGGTCGGGTGGCGCGGGAGGCCATCGGCCGCTTGGAAGCCGCCAAGAAACGGCTTCCCGAGACCCCCTTCTTCATCGCCGTCGGCTTCGCCCGCCCCCACCTTCCCTTCAGTGCCGCCAAACGCTACTGGGACCTCTACGAGCCTGCCTCGCTTCCCCTGCCAGCTTTCGAGCACCTGCCGGAGGATGCGCCCACCGTGGCCGGCAAACGCGGCGGTGAAATCACCAACTACAAGCCCGTCCCCACGGGAAGGGACGCCGCTTTTCCGGAAGACCTCAAGCGCCAACTCATCCATGGTTACTATGCCAGCGTGAGCTACACGGACCGCCAGATTGGAAAGGTCACCGAAGCCCTCGATCGCCTGGACCTCGCGAAGAACACCATCGTCGTTCTCTGGGGAGATCATGGCTTTCACTTGGGCGATCTGGGTATCTGGACCAAACACACCAACTACGAGCAGGCCAATCGCATTCCCCTCCTCATCGCCGCCCCTGGTCTCAAGTCGCCAGGCGCCAGCACCCGCCAGCTCGCGGAGAGCGTCGACCTTTTTCCCACCCTGACGGAACTCGCGAGCCTCCCCAAACACGCCGGACCGCAGCCTATCGATGGCAAGAGTCTCGGCCCCGTCCTCAAAGATCCCGAAGCGCGCGTTCGCGATCACGCCTATCACCTCTACCCGAAAGGCAAGCTCGGTCGCGCCATCCGTACCGAGCGCTACCGTCTGGTGGAGTGGAAAAACTGGCACAATCCCACGGATCCCGTGGAATACGAACTCTACGATTACTTCACGGATCCGCTCGAGCGAAAGAATCTCGCTTCAGAGCATCCGGACGTCGTGAACTCGCTGAAAGCCATCCTCTCAAGCTACCCAGAACCCAAGCCGCGCGCCTGAGAGGATTGGCAGAACTGCCGATCCATCTGGCAGAGCCGCCGATCCTCCACTCGCGTCATTGTGATCGAAAAAATGCGGAAGCTCGCCTTCCAGCTTCCCTCCTCTCAAAAGAAGGGATTGTGCGCCTTTTCCTGCGCCACCGTCGTCAAGGGCCCATGTCCGGGGCACAACACGGTTTCATCGGGAAGGGAGAGGATTCCCTCGCGATTGGTTCGCAGGGCATCGGCATAGGAAACCATGCCCCCGCCCATGGACCCGGCAAAGACCGCGTCGCCCACCACCGCCAAGGGCAGGACGAGACCTTCGACCAGGTATGTGATCCCGCCAGCGGAATGGCCGAAGGTCAGCCGCGCCGTCACCCTCAGATCTTCACCAACCCGGAAGGCATCGCCAGGCTTCACGGCTGAGGCCTCCGGCACATTCTCCTGCTCGCGCTCCCCCACATGAATGGCGATTCCCGGGAAGACCTTCCGCACCCGTTTGAGATCCATCACGTGATCGCGGTGGGTGTGCGTGAGAAAGAGATCGGACAGCTCGACGTCGAGCACTCGCGCCTGATCGAGCAAGGCCGAGGCATCCGCGCCCGTGTCGAACAAAGCACCCACTTTCGCGCCCGGCTTCCAGATCAGGTAGGCATTGACGAACATGTCATGGTAGGGCGTGTTACTCCCGAAGAGTCCCTCCACGGCGGGAACGTCCGGGTACCACTGGCCCAGGAGCGAATCGACGAGCTTTTCAGCATCGAGCCCCAACACGGGCGCGATCGCCCGGGCCGTCGCTTCCTCCCCTCGGCCATTCAGCAGATCCTCCAGACTCTCGGCGGACACGCCCGATCGCTCACTCACCTCGGCAACGCTCAGACCTCGCCCACGCACGGCCTTGCCGACGATATCCTCACAAAAGTCCTCGATGGAAATCTTCATTTCGTGCCAGGAGTCTTCCAAAACGGCTCACCCCTCTCGACTCGGAGCTGCGTCCGTCGGGAGGGATCTCAGCTCCGATTCTCTTCGTCTCCCAAGTCGCTCCCGGCCGCGGGCGTCTCGATTGGGCCTTCCGCCCGCGCTCGATCCTCCGCCTGCCGACGCGCTTCCAGTTCCTCGAGCACCGATCGCACCTCCGACTCCACGGCCCGCGCACCGTCGAGCGCTTCTTCCGCCGCGCGCCGGGCCAACCCGGCATTCTTGACCCGGCCGACCAGAACCTCACGAGCCAGGTCGCGGGGATCACCCAACCAATTCAAGATCACGTCCGAGGGGATGGTATAACTCTTCACCCGGCTGGCCCGCGCGATGTTGATCCCGACCACGTCGCCGTCCAAATTGACCAGGGGCCCGCCGCATTGGTTGACCCTGAGAAGCATGTCGTGCTGGATGGCCGCCTTGTATCCGGATCGCTTGCGACTCACTCGCCCTCCCATGCGTGCGGTGTTGTCCAACATCTCATGTTTGGGCATGTCGTAGCCTGTTCCGGAATCGCGATCCCCCAGCGTCACCTCCAGGATCAATTCATCGTCCCGGCGCCGAAGCTGAACCACCACCACATCGCCTGGCTCCGCGTTGGCGATGGTGTTGATCAAATCTTGCGAGTTCCACATCTCCTCGCCGTCGATCGCGAGAATCAAATCACCCGGCTCGATCCCCGCCGCCTCGGCTCCAGAATCGCGCACCACCTCACGGACATTCAAGCCGATACCATCCTCAGTCGGTTCCATCGCCACCCCGAGAAACCCTTTGCTGGCCTCCATCAGATTCCTCAAGGGAAGGCTCACCGTTCCGATCGCCACCGGAAGGCTGAAAGTGCCCGCCGCCACCACCAGCGAGCCCACCGGTAGATTGGCGCCGGAGGCCCAGCTCACCGGTGTCAGTTCGAAATCATGCACCCAGAGGAGCGCCAGATCGTTCTCCTCATTCACCTCGATCAGTTCCGCCACCTTCCGCTCCTCGTTGGGAAGCTCCACGGACAGCTCGTGATCATCCTCGATTTCACTGGCTTTGGTAACGATCAATCCCTCGGGAGCCACCACCGTACCAAAGGCCTTCACGTGATCTCCCTTCATCACTTTCACCGTGCTCAGGCGGGCTCGCTGCACCACGGCTTCGAACTCCGCCAGGGAGTTCCGATGCCCCTTCTCGTAAGGCGACTTCACCCGCCGCGTGTCCAACTGCTCGGAAAATCGCCCATAGGCTTCCTCTCGCGACATCCGACGGCCGTCCTCGCCCCCGTCCTGGGAGTGGAGCGGCCCGATCAGCAGCAGTGGCAATAACAATGGCAGCAGCCGTCCCATAAAAGCCGCCGATCGGCAACCCCGGGCCCACGTGCTCAAAATGAAGGGCATTGAATTCTTCATGAGTGATCTGATCTCCGCGTCGTGCGCTTCCATTGAATTGAATGTCGGTTCCTGACGATGCGATTGTTGACTTACTGGTCTCCCAAGAGCTTGGCCCGATCTCCCATGATCACTTCCACCGTCACCTCC
This sequence comes from Verrucomicrobiales bacterium, assembly GCA_965204485.1. Taxonomy (GTDB): domain Bacteria; phylum Verrucomicrobiota; class Verrucomicrobiia; order Verrucomicrobiales; family DEV007; genus JAACDM01. The sequence goes on along the minus strand of CBDBEZ010000007.1, from coordinate 7,656 downwards.
TGACCGCGGCGATCGACCAACAACTCCACCCGATCCCCAGGATCGGCAGACGAGAGCATCGGAAAGAGTTCCGTGTATTCGCTCACGGGTTTTCCATCAAAAGCCATGATCACATCCCCGAATTGCAGGCCGCCCTCCGCCGCCGGAAACCCCGGGCGCACCTCGCGGACCAGCACGCCATTGCGCGTGCGCTTGTCCAAGCGCGCCCCTAACAAGGCCCGGTTCTGGCTCCGGTCGACCCTGCTCTCATACCCCGGGAGCGGTTGTTCAAAAAGATTCTTCAGTTCGCCCCATTCACGGCCTCCGGCGAGGTCGCCCCAGTGTCGGTGATAAACGGCGATCGCCACGTGCACATTGTGAGAAAGACTCTGCGCAATCGAGGAATGAATGCCAATGAGCCGGCCATCCAAATCGAAGAGCGGCCCCCCGGAATCCCCCCCTGACAAGGTGCAATCCGTCACCAGCAATTTCTGCAGCTGCTTTTGAATGATCCGCCCCATCCGAAGAGGTGCCGGACGCATTTCGTCGTAGCCGCCAGGATGCCCCATGGCCACCACCCAGTCCCCCAATTCGGCGGTGTCGGGCTCCGCCACCTCCACGAAGGGAAGCACCTCCTCATCATCGCTCGTGATGATCTGCACCATCGACGCGTCCCGGTTCATGTTCGCTCCCAGCCGTTCACCGGCAAAGCGCCGGCCGTCGGCGAGATAGACAAAAACGTCCTTCCCCGTGGCCTCCGTCACGTGACCCGCCGTGAGAACCAAGCCGCTCTCATCGACGATCACGCCACTCCCCCATCCGGCGCCCATCTTGCCGCGCTCCGCCGATCCCAGGGCCACGACACTCGGCGCCACGCGCTCAAACACCGCGCGCATCCGCGCCTCGCGATCGCGCAACGACTGAATGGGGCCCGGCGGCGCAATCGGGTCCACTTCCAACTCCCCCTCCACCGAGGGCTCGCCGGATTCCTCCGAGGACGTCACTCCCGATTCGTTGACCACCTCCGCCGGGACCACTTCCAGAACCTCCTCCGCCGGATCGACGGACAAGATCTCGACCTGGGCCAAGCCGCTGAGGCATGAGAAAATCCACGCCCCCATCAGGGGGACGATCCAACGCAGGGGGTGTAATGATCGAGTCGACATGGGAGATCGGGGCAAGATACGATGTTCGAGGACTTTGGAAAAGGGAAACGTCTATGGGAATTCGATGGATCAAGGAAGCTTCCCCGGCGCCGCGGTCTTGCCCAGCAACAGGGCCAACTGTTCCTTCAACTCACGAGCGAAGGCGGCGTCGATCCCCAGGTGCACCTGTTTCACCTCACCATCCCTGCCCACAACCACTGTCTGGGGGATGCTCCGAACCTTGTAGGGAGCCACCAGCTTCTGTTCTGGGTCGAGGCCAACCGGAACCGCCTCGCCTTCGGCCAATTTTTTCTCGTCGAGAAAATTCTGAACCCGCACCGGGTCTTCAGCGAGACTCACTGCCAGAAAACGGACGGGTTCGTCCGCCACGGATGCCTGGACTTCACCCAGGGCCTTGAGCCACTCGGCTTCGGGGTCCGCCCAGGTCGTCCAGAGTCCCAACACCACGATGGCCTGGTCCCGGTGGTCGCCCAGCGTGAAGCGACCTTTTCCCTTGTCCAAAAGCGCCACGGAAAAGGCCGCCGCCTCGTTCCCGGTGAGCGTCAAAGCGGGATTCTTCTCCGTCATTTGGCCGTGCATCAAGGCGTCGAAACTGGGGAAGACCTTCTCGCTCTCCGCCGGCTTGGGAGCTCGAAAATCGCCGTCCTCGAAGCCGGGCTCGACGTCCCAGGCAGACCAGCGATTCACCATCCCGATCTCGCCAGGCCCATCCACGGTTTCTTCACCCTCGCCCTCACCGCCGGGAAAGAGCTTCGACAAATCCGGTTCAAGCTTCAGGAGCAAGGGCCTCTCCCCCTGGCGAACCCACAGATGCAAGTCCAGTTCCCGCTCGCCAAACTGTGCCGTCACCGAACTCACGAGCAAGTGGTGGACCGGTTCCTCGCCGATCGTTTCCTCACCGACATAACGGAGGCGCGACAGATCCTCTTCCCAGCCCCGACCCACTTGTGCGAAGAGCAGCTTGTGAAGAAAGGTCAGCGCCAGGTTCTGGTCAAAAATCAAGTTGCCCCCCGCCGCCGCGTCGAATCCCATCTCCACGGCGAGCAACATGGCTTCGGCGGACGCCAACCCGTCCTGCTCAATGCGACCCTGGCCGGGCAGAATCAACGTGGCCTTACCTCCATCGACGTAAGCGCTGGGCGAGGTCAGAAACGCCGATTGTCCCTCGGAAATGAGAGCGTAGCGGCCCGGCCGCTCCAGCCGCATTGTCTGGGTGATCGTCTGGCGGACCGCCTTCGACTCTTCGGCGCTCCCGATGATCAGCGCCAATTCCGACCGCACTTCGACGGCCGGCAACTCGCGGTAAAAGTTGGTCATCGCGTCGATCACCTGGCGCGCCTTCGCTTCATCGGCAGACGATATCCCGAGCAAGCCCGCCGAGGTCGCCACGACACCGAGCCAGGCCAATCGCCGCCAAGTCTCCCTGATGCAATCGTTCACGGCCCCACTCTACGCTGGACGCCGTCAGCGGCAACGCCGATCCCGCGGACGACGCTCATGAAAGTCGCGGCGGCGATGAAGGGCCCGATGAGTCGCGACCAAGGCCCCAGTCCGGCTTCGCAAGCTCCGCCACTCCCGCGCCCCTGGGATTGACGCCGTTTTGTGGATGCGTCACCGCCATTCTCCTGATTTACTCATGCATGGCCCGCGTTCGATTCCGTCTCCCGTTCATCCTTGCCGCCGGACTACTCGTCAATCTCTGGCTTACTGGCCCGGCCCTCGGTCAGAACCCGCTCGACTGGCTGTTCGAGGACCGCCGCGCGACCCCTTTTCGCCCCGGCAAGGCTCACCCTTCCCATCTGAATGAAGGCCAAGGGCTTCAAGCCACCGAGAAGGGAGAGGGCACACTGGGAATACCAGGTCCCAACAGGCGCCTCACGGCGGCCACCGTGACCCTCTCCGCCCGCGGCAAGGCCGAAATCCTCCTGACCGGCGAGCGCACCTATCGCTTGGCGGGAACCTGGCAACGCGGCCGCGCTCAAGACATCCTCATCGACCTCACGGACACCTTTGCCCGTTCTCCAGCCTCCGGCGGCGGCACCCTCACGCTCACGGACAACGCGTCGTTTCATCGCATCGACCTCAAGGGCGAATCCGCAGCCCTCGGGGGCGACTTCAATATGCACTTCGAGGCCAATTCGACTGCTCCCAACCCACGCCCCCGTTTCTCTCTCGACGCCACCGAGAATGGCCGGAGTTCGATGGGCGTCTCTGGTCCCAACCGGCGTCTTTCGCAAGCGCGCGCCATCCTTGAACGCGACGGCCGGGCCCGCTTGATCTTCCGCGGCGAAGACATTCACCAGTTCTCCGGCCACTGGTCCCGACGCGCTCCCAACGTCGTCGATCTCCACCTCACCGAAGGACCGGACGGACGCCCCATGGAGGCCGAGGCGAGCCTGGAACTCAGCGATCGCGGCCGGGGCTTCTCTCGCATTGATCTCCTGGGCCGTTCGGCGTCGCTGGGTGGCCGGGTTCGGGTGACCTTCGAACGCGACCGGGACGACCGCGAGCCCACCGCCGACTTTCCTCGAAACGAACGGATCGGCGAGCCGCTCGCCCTGACGGGAAAGGGGACTCTGGGTGTGCCGGGCCCCAATCGCTCGCTGGAATCCGCGCGGATCACCTTGGATCCGCGCGGCGATCTGCTGATGGATTTCCATGGTCGTGACCTCGAGGATCACGACCGTTTCGAAGGCCGCTGGGGCGCGGGCTCCACGCTCGATCAGCTCCGCATCGCTATCGATCAGGTAAACGGTCAGCCCGCCCGCGGCAGCGGAACCCTGGGCCTTAGCAACGACGGCGCCATCGAGAGCCTCTCGGCGCAGGGACGGGCCGCCGCGTTTGGCGCCAGAACGGGAGACTTCGATCTCCGTTTTCAGGCGTCCCGCCGCGCTCAACCGGTAGACAGGTTCCAGCGCGGCGATTCGACCCGCCGCTCCGCGCTCGAACGCCTTTTCTCGCGGGATCGCTAAAACAGCTGGCCTCCAGCTCCTTCTCACAGAAGCCCTTCTCCAATCATTTTTTTCTTCCCACCTTTCTTCACGGCATGAACTACCTATCGGCAACGTTTCTCGAATGGTTAGGCGGTTTGCTTTCCCATTCGGACGAACGCGTTTCACACGCCCTGACTCTCACCCTCGCCCTGGCCGCGCTTGCCCTCGTGGCCTACCTCGGCTTCTTCGTCGCCAAGGCCTTCCTGCGCCGGGCGCTGGAGAGCCTCGTCAAGAAGACGAAGTTCACCTGGGACGACCACCTGCTAGAAGCCAAGTTCCTCTTCTGGTTCACTCAGCTGGTTCCCGGCATCCTGGTCTACGCCTGTGCTCCCATGGTCCTGAAAGGCGAACCCGGTTGGATCAGCTTCATCCAGTCGGCCTCCACCGTCTACATGCTCGTGGTGGGTTACCTCGCCCTGCTGGCCCTGCTCAACGCCTCCCTCGAGATCTATCGCACTTTCCCTATTTCCAGGGAGATCCCCATCCGCGGCTTCATCCAGGTCGCCAAGATCTTCCTCACCATCATGCTGGTCGTCATCACGATCAGCGTCCTCATGCACAAGAACCCTCTCATTTTCCTGAGCGGTCTTGGCGCCTTGACGGCCGTCCTCATGCTGATCTTCAAGGACTCCATCCTCGGCCTGGTGGCCGGCATTCAGTTGGCCGCCAATCGCATGGTGGCGCGCGGTGACTGGATTGAGATGCCCAAGTTTGGCGCCGCCGGCACGGTCCTGGACGTCGCCCTCACCACCGTCAAGGTGCAGAACTTTGATCACGCCATCACCACCGTCCCGACCTACGCGCTCATCAGCGATTCCTTCAAGAACTGGCGCGGGATGCAGGAATCGGGCGGGCGCCGGATCAAACGAGCCCTCCACATCGATGTCTCAAGCATCGCCTTCGCCAATAAATCGATGTTGGAGAATTGGCGTAAGATCGCGCTGCTCCAACCCTATCTGGAGAAGAAACAGAAGGAACTCGACGAACACAACCAGGCGAAGACCGAGCAAGCCAATCTGGACGACAGCCTGGCCAACGGCCGCCGCCTCACCAACGTCGGAACGTTCCGTGCCTACATCGAGGCCTACGTCCGCAATCACCCGATGATCGCCCAGAACCTCACCCTCCTCATCCGGCAACTCGCACCCACCGAAGACGGCTTGCCCATCGAACTCTACATTTTCTCCAAGGACCGCAACTGGGTCAACTATGAGGGCATCCAGGCCGACATCTTCGACCATCTCTTCGCCGTGCTCCCCGTCTTTCAGCTGCGCGCCTTCCAACGCCCCGCCGGCGCCGATCTCCGGTCGGCCGTCCTCGCCGCAGCGAAGACGCGAAAACGTAAGGCCAACCCCTGAGCACGAATCGTCTCCGCGTGTTGACGAACCCCGCCCGCGGGTTTCTCAAGCCATCGATCGTCCCGTGCCCCCCTTTCTCCCTTCCACCCGAGACCAAGCCGTGGCCGTGGCGCTTGCCATCGGCTTCACCCTTTTCCTGTCCCATCCCGCGCAGGCCCAAGCCCAAGCGCAAAGGCCCGAGAGCCCCTGGTTTCAAAGAGCGCTGGTGGGCATCGAAACAGGGCCAACCGGCGCCGAGTTCGGCAACCCCGAACCCGACCTCGGCTACGTGGCACGCTTCGACGGCAAGGCCTGCATCGAAAAGGCGGCGGCCGCTCATTGCGATTACATGGTGATCTGGGCGCGTGACGGCGTCTACGCCTACTACGATTCCCAGTGGCAGCCGAAAGCTCCCGGGCTCGGAAACCGCGATGTTCTCAGAGAGACCGTGGAAGCTGCCAAAAGACATCAGATGCCCGTGATCGCCTACTGCGTTCTGCAATATCCCGATCACATCCTTCATCAACATCCCGACTGGCGAATGCGCGATGTGAACGGTCAAGCCATCGAACGTGTCTGCTTCAACTCGCCCTACGTCGACCATGTGAAAAAGCTCTTACTCGAAATGGCTTCCTACGGACTCGACGGCTTCCATCTCGACATGGTCGACCAGGGTTTCGGCCCGCCCTACGGATGCTGGTGCGATCATTGTGAGAGCAAGTTCAGGGAGCGATTCGGCAGGGAAATGCCAAAGGCCGTCAGTTGGGATGCCGACTGGGAACGCATGCTCGAATTCCGTTACGACACCAGTGCTGAGTTCGAGGAAGAATTGGAGCGGTATGTGAAGGAGAACTGGCCCGGGATGTCGGTCGACTATAACTACCATGGAAGTCCGCCCTTCACGTTCGAAGTGGGACAGCGCCCCGTCCAGCACGGGGTGACCGGCGATTTCATCACGGGAGAAACCGGTCTCTGGGCCTTCAGCCCTCTCGGCGTGGGACTGAGTTCCGCCTTCTTCCGCGCGGTGGCTCCCGATCGCCGCATGCAGGTCGTCATTCAGCGAGGGGTACGTCATTACCACGATCAAACCACGCGCCCGCTGCCCGACATCCGCTGGGAGACGATGACCGCGCTGGCCCACGGCGCCTTCGTCACCATGGTCGACAAACTCGCCTACGACGGCTGGCTCGATCCCGTTTTTTACGAGCGGCTCGGAGTCGCCCTCGAGGAGGCGCACGATAAGAAGGTCCATTTCGGTCAACCCATTCACGCCGACGTCGGCATTTACTTCTCGCACCGCACCCGGGACTGGATCGGTCGCGAGGAGGCCGCCCGCGCCTGGCAGGGTTTTCTAGGCGCTCACAAGGCGCTTGTTTACGATCACATCCCCTGGGCGGTGGTGCTGGACGAACACGCCGGTCTCGAGCGTCTGCAGCAATTCCCGGTGATTCTCTTGCCCAATGTAGGCATTCTTCGCGAAGAAGAAGTGGACACCCTGACGGAGTACGTTCGCGGCGGCGGCCACCTGCTCATCACCGGAGCCACCGGCCTGTATGATCGCTACGGCAGCCGCCTTGAGGCTTCCATGCTCGAGTCTCTCGTCGGAGGACGCGCCATTCGAGTGCTCGACTCACAGGACAACCACGTGCGTTTTTCGGCCGTAGAAATCGAGACTCCCCTCGCCACCGGTCTCCGACCGGATTGGCCGTTTCTCGTTCAGGGCCCGGGCGTCGTTTACGAGGCCACCCGTGCCCAAAGCGTTGGACAACTTCTCAAACCTCACCGGACGCCGCAACAACGTTCCGGCACGCGCGGCATCGCCTTCCCCATGTCCGCCGATGAGCCGGTGGGTCCTGCATTCTTGCAAAACAAGGTCGGAAAAGGAACGGTCCTCACACTGGCCTGTTCGCCGGGCGAGGCGGCGGCCAGCGACTTCCACATCACCGAGGCGCGAGAGTTGTTGCCCAGAGCCATCCGACATCTCCTTCCCGATCCGCTGGTCGCCATCGAGGCTCCGCAATTCGTGGAAACGGTGGTCAGTCGCGGTTCCGAGGACTTTCTCCGCGTTCATTGCCTCGCCCGAGCCGCTCCGCCAACCACCACACCGCCAAAGAACCGCCCCTACGCCATGCCCGCCTTCGTCGAAGACACGCCCCTTTTCCGGGTGAAGATTCGTTGCCG
>CBDBEZ010000006.1:0-19793 GCA_965204485.1 Verrucomicrobiales bacterium | reverse complement strand
CCGTTCCGCGAAAATGCGAGACATAAGGCGGCATCTTCGGATTGTACATCGTGTCCGTCATGTCGCGCATCAGGACCACGTTCTTTCCGTTCTTGGCCATCTGTCGGAGGCCGAAGGGGCGCCCGAGGACGCACATGTTGGTGTGGACTCCCAATAAAATCACATTTTTGATCCCTTTCGATTCCAATAGATTCCAGGTCTCCGTTCCCTGATCCGTGATGGCGTCGCGCTCGGGATCGATCGTCAAGCCCTCGGCCTGACGGATCCACGCCGACCCTGGGTCGCGCCCACGCTCTTCCAGGGCTTTTGCCCAGGCTGCGTGATCCTCGGGGTCGTCATCTTCACCCCCGTCGGAATGATCGATGGGATACTGCGCCTGTTCTTCCTCATCATCGATCCAGTGCATCCATTGATCGATGCCTTCAGGGAGATTGGCGGCGCGAGGCACTTCCTGGGCCCGGACGCGCGCGGGATGATCCTTGTAAAAATCCATGCAGGATGACGGTGCGTGGATGATCAGCGCCCCGTGGTCGCGAGCATACCCCAACACCGCGTTTATTCGCGGCACCATCTCCGCGCCTCGCCAGGTCGCGTTGAGGCAATGATGCGCATCCCACATGTCACAGACAATCACCGCCGTTTCCGAAGGCTCCCAGGACTCCCGCCGCTCCTCTAGCACGAACTTGTCCGAGGCGTCGTCACCCTTCGCACGATGGCGCAAGGTCAATTCAAAGTCGGACGCGCCGCCGGCTTCCCCGAGGACCGCGGCCGCTACGACCAGGATCAACCCAACAAAAGGAATCTTCATCATGGGCAAACCTTAACCGCAGGTCCGCCCCTCGGGTCAAGCAACAGACTCGGCCCACGCCGAATTCCTCCACCAACCCCGCCGGCGACCGCCCCTCCAAAAAGCGGATGGAAACAGTTGGGCTGCCGCTCAACCGCCTGTAGACTCGCCAACTCTTCTCCCCATGAGCTCAACGGCCACACGCGATCCTCTCGTCGCTCTGGAAAAGCACTTCGGCTTCCGGAAATTCCTCCACGGCCAGGAGAGGATCATCGCGGCGATTCTCAGCGGCCGGGACGGACTCGTTGTCATGCCGACGGGCGGCGGGAAATCTCTCTGCTACCAGCTCCCGGCACTCATCATGGACGGGGTCACCGTGGTCATCAGCCCACTCATCGCCCTCATGAAGGATCAGGTGGACGCCCTCGAAGCCAGGGGCATTCCGGCAACCATGATCAACAGCGCCATTCCGCTCAGCGAGCAGTGGGATCGCACCCAGCGCATGAAGAACGGGGACTACCGCCTCGTCTACATCGCTCCCGAACGCTTCCGCAACGAGACCTTCACGCAGGCCCTGCAAGAGGCAACCATCGCCCTCTTCGCGGTGGATGAAGCCCACTGTCTCTCGCAGTGGGGACACGATTTCCGTCCGGATTACGTGAGCCTGGGACGGGCCCGAGAACGGCTGGGCAACCCCCAAACCGTCGCGCTCACCGCCACCGCAACCCCGGAGGTACAGGACGACATCCTGACGCATCTCCGGCTGCAGGATCCCTACCAATGCGTCACGGGGTTCGAGCGCCCCAACCTCTCGCTGACCATCCGGCACGTCGACAAGAAAGAACAGAAATTCTCTCGCCTCCAAACCCTGATCGAGACGCACCAGACCGGCATCATCTACTGCGCCACCCGCAAGAGCGTCGACGAACTCACCGAGCGCCTTCACCGAAGGAGCTGCTCGGTGGTCCCCTACCACGGCGGCATGACCGACGAGGAGAGAAAACGCGCCCAAGAACTCTTCATCAAGCGCAAACGTCAGGTGGTGGTGGCCACCAACGCCTTCGGCATGGGGATCGATCGCTCGGACGTTCGGTTCGTCGCCCATTTCGAAGTCCCCGGAAGCATTGAAGCCTACTATCAGGAGGCGGGACGAGCGGGACGCGACGGTGAACCCTCTTCCTGCGAGCTGCTCTTCAACTACGCCGACACCCGCACCCAGGAGTTTTTCATCGATGGAAACAACCCCGGTCCCGAGGTGATCCGCAACGTCTACCGGACGCTCCGGCAATGCGCCAACGACCAGAACGAGATTCGGATTCCCTTGCGAGACCTCGCCACGATGGCCGATCTCAAGAACACCATGGGTCTGAGCACCACGCTTTCCATCCTCACGCGCCACGGTTATTTGGAGCGCTTCGACATCCCCGGGGAACGCCTGCGCGGTACGCGGCTCAAGCAACCCGGCGTCGATCCCTTCGGCTTGAAGTTGGACTGGGAAGCCTTGAAGGAGAAGGAGCGTCGGGACCGCGCCAAGCTAAAGGCGATAGTCGAACTCTGTTATGGAGCCGACTGCCGGCAACAGGAAATCCTGCGCTACTTTGGAGAGGCTGACGCCGGCGTCTGTGGCACTTGCGATCGCTGTCAGTCCGACGACGGCCGGGCTTTCCGGGAACCGACGCCCGAAGAACGCCTCATTGTGAGAAAGGCCCTGAGCGGCGTGGCCCGCATGTCTCTCAAGACGCGCGATGTCTGGGAAGGGCGCTATGGGAGAGGCCGCGTCGTGCAGATGCTCGTCGGCAGCCGCTCGCGTGAAATCCTCAACGCCCGTCTCGACGAACTGCGCACCTATGGCATTCTCAAGGAGGCTGGGACGGCCTACCTGAACGCACTCTTTCGGGAAATGCAAGACGTCGGTCTGCTTCGCGTTCCTGTTGGGGAGTATCCTCTCATCACCCTCACCTCCAAAGGGGAATCCGTGATGCACGACCGGCAAACATGCCGCATGCGCTTTCCCGACCCGCCCCCTCAGTCACGATCGGCAACCACCGGCGTGAAGGCCAAGTCAGACGGAGACGACAGCGCGGCCACGGAACTGCACGAACTCGGCTTCGACCGCGAACTCTTCCAAGAATTGAAAGAGAAGCGCACCGAGTTGGCCGGAGACAAACCGGCTTACACCATGTTCAACGATTCGACGCTCCAGTTCTTCACCCGCCTGCGTCCCACGACCCGCGAAGCGGCAAAGCAAATCCGCGGTGTGGACCCGGCCAAAGCCGAAGCATACCTGGACGCTTTTTTGGAGGTCATCCGCCAGTACGAAAAAAAAGCGTGACGGCGCGCAAAATCCTTGGCCACAAGGGCTCACCGCACGCAGCGGAGTTGATACTCCGCTCTCCTTTCGCCACCTTTCCGTAGCGCGGAATTCCTTTCCGCGATCGACATGGAGCGTCCGGTGGGATGAATACAGCCATCGGATCGCACCGCAGACCCGGGGATGGCATCCCCGGCTAGTGTGCCCGGCATGGGCCTTAACTAATGACATGAAACGATGACATCGGAGCTGATGAGAGCAACCGTAGCTGAACCGCAAGGCGACGCCCGCGAGGGTGGATCTGAAGGAAGCGGCAGGCAAATCCGCGGCCATAGGAACACGAACCGGCAGCGAGGCAGGCTGTGGGCGGCGAGCGTGCTAGTAAACGCGAAGCCCAAAGCTCATCAAGACACAGCAAGTAGAGCCGGATGGGATGCGGAGAAAGTTAAGGACCTTACCCGGGGAGATCTCTCCTGTGCTCGTGAGTGAGAAGTTCTGTAACTGGATCATCATGCGGCAAAGCGTGAACCTTCGGAGCGAGTGAAGTCTATTTTATCAAGGATGAATTTTCGGAACGCTGAACCTTTTCCGCTGTGGTGCAAAAATCCAGGCAGCGTGTTTTTCAAGGCGGCTGAGACAATCATTTCCGAAGGCAGCACGTCTGGGCGGATGGTTTGGATCCAGGTTCCAAAGTGTTTCCAGACCAGACCGTCACATGTCATGGCAAGGTACTGTAACACTCGTGAGTGGGAAGTTCTCAGACCGGTTTCTCTTTGCCTGGCGTGTCTGTCTGACTGCGTAATAGAGCGATCTTCGCCTTGGATAGTTCAATGCTCAGATCGATCAGTTCGGTGGTCAGTTTCTTGAATTTCTTGTACTCCTCTGTTTCTCGTGAGTGGGAAGTTCTCAGACCGGTTTCTCTTTGCCTGGCGTGTCTGTCTGACTGCGTAATAGAGCGATCTTCGCCTTGGATAGTTCAATGCTCAGATCGATCAGTTCGGTGGTCAGTTTCTTGAATTTCTTGTACTCCTCTGTTTCTTTTCGTAGTCCCTTCACGTGGTCTGGCCAGACGTGTTCAGTCCGGCTCCTCATCTTATGCGTGTAGCTCAGTTGGTAATACACGCCGCGCTGGCGTTGTCGATCTCGGTATTGCTTGCTGATGCTCCCAGGCCGCATTGGCCCGATTGCAGCTAACTTTGCCGCAAGTTTCTGGACTCTTTTTTCAGTGATCTGATCTTTTTCATGGTCATTAGCTTATATATGCGAATGTCTAGGAAAATCAAATCATTTGTTATGGATCTCTGGATTTCTTGGTGGAATATCGTCTGTCTTCTGCGACCCGCTTTCTCGAGAGCCCGCACCTTTCTCTGGTTTCTGCTCGTCTTGGCCGCTTTCTCCGTGCGCAATGACCTCCTCGGGGTTTCCAGTTTCGTCCGCGCTCTCGGTTTGTCAGAACACTCCTATGAGCACTTACTCCATTTCTTCCACAGCAATGCCGTGAAGACGGACCGGCTTGCAGAACTTTGGTTCGCCATCGTGATCAAGCACTTCCCTGTCTACAAGATCGGTTGTCGCCCCGTCCTGGTTCTCGACGGCATCAAGGAAGTCCAAGGAGGGCCGCAAGATGCCTGCGGTGAAGTATCTGCATCAACAGTCCGAGTCCAATTCCAAGCCTCACTTCATCATGAGCCATTCCTTTCAGGCCTTCGGCGTGCTCTGTCAGGTTGGCGGATACTTCTTCTGCGTTCCGGTCTGTGCACGCATTCACGAAGGTATCGTCACTTCAAACCGCGACAGGAGAACCTTGATCGACAAGGCCAACGAGATGCTCGCATCCGTCTGTAGAGGTCAGGAGTTCGTCTTGCTGGCCGACGCCTACTACGCCAACGGAAAGGTGATCCAGAGCACCAAGGGGCGTTCCGGTGTGCTGGTCACGAGGGTTCGACGCACGACAACCGGCTTTCGGCCTGCGGCAGTGCCACGCAAACGCGGACGACCGAAAAAGTATGGCGCTGCGGTGAAGCTCCAGAATGTCTTTGGAACGGGCGGCTCCAGTTCAGTTCCCAGTCCCGTATATGGGGAGAGAAACATCTCTGTCGAGAAATGACCGGAAGTTGTGGATGAGGGCGGTCGGAACACCATTCGAAGTTCGATCATGGGTTAGGCAGCGGTTTGCTGCTCGATGCCGTCCACGAAGATGATTCCTTGCACGACTTTGTCAAGTTGACGATACCCGTTCAGTCGACGCCAGCCTTTCTCGGCTTCCAGGCCGAACTTGTAGACCATTGATAGGGTTGCTTTCCTCGATCCGCACCCTTTGGTTTGTCGAGTCCGATGGCGGACCGTGGCAAACGTCGACTCAATCGGGTTTGTCGTCCGGATGTGTCTCCAGTGCTCGGCTGGAAAATCGTAGAACGTTAGTAGAGTTTCCTTGTCTTTCTTCAGGCAGGCGCACGCTTTCGGATACTTGGCTTCGTAGAGCGTGAAGAACTCGTCATAGGCATCCAAGGCGGCCTTCTTTGTTTCCGCCATGTAGATTTCATGGATGCGTTCCTTGGCAAGGGGCTGCGCTTTCTTCGGCAGCTTGTCGAGGATGTTGGCTGTCTTGTGCACCCAACATCGTTGCTGTTTGCTTGTCGGATATTCCTCTTCCAAGGCGCTCCAGAACCCGAGAGCTCCATCGGCGATACTCAGTTTCGGGGGGATCTTCAATCCTCGTTTCTTGAGGTCTCTGAGCACATTTTTCCAGGACAGTTTGCTCTCTCGTTCTCCATCGCTGATGGTTACCAATTCCTTGGTTCCATCGGGTAAGGAGCCGACGATTACGAGAACACATGGGCGGTCGTCATTGAGCCTGACATGGAAGTAGATCCCGTCGGCCCAGAGATAGACGTATTCCTTGTCGCTGAGGTCACGCTTGCTCCATTGCTCGCGTTCTTTCTCCCATTGCTCTTCCTCGTCGAACGATGTTGGCTGCAGAAAGACCCGATGCGTTCTCACCGAGGATCGGCTCTAAGGCTCGACTCATCTCGGAGGTTGAGATTCCTCGCAGGTAGAGTGCCGGGATGAGGTTGTCCAGCGAAGCGACTCGGCGGAGGTAAGGCGGGAGGATGGCGCTCGTGAATCGGTGGCCTGATCGGTGATCATTGATCCTGGGCTGCCGAACAGAAACGTTTCCTATTCCAGTCTGAAGTTGTCGCTTCAGGAAGATGGCCGTTGCGAACGACTTGGCGATGACCCTGGTCATCACGCTGATGTTGATGGGCTTGAATGTAGTCGGAGACTTCGTTGTCGATGGCGGCCTGAAGAAGCACTTGGGCTCCTTGTCGCAGGGTGGCCTCAAGGGCGTTCTGGCAGACGGTGCTTGCTCAGCGATTCCGTAAGATAGGCGGCTGAGGCGGCTCAAGCCCTGTATTTTTGGGTAATTCGGATCGGCGGCGCCCATTTTTGACCCCATGGCAAATTCGCATTCGTTATTTCATCTTTTTTAAGCTTGTTTCTGTAATAGTATTATATTACAGTGCGCCGAACGAGCCGACCTTCATGCCAAGCAGAAACTCCCTGCCCCCCACCGAACGCCAGATTCGCAGCCGCCTCCGCCAGCTCCTCGACCAGGCCGAAGGCTTCCTTCACGGCTCGCCCATCGAACTCTCTCGTAAATGCGGCAAGCCCACTTGCCGTTGCGCTTCCGACGACTCCTTGCGCCATCGCTCCTTGGCCATCGGTCAGACTCGCAAGGGCAAGACCACCATGCTGCACGTCCCCAGACCGTTGGAAGCTCAGGCGAGACGCTGGATCGATGATTTCCAGAAGGCGAATGCTCTGCTGGAAGCCCTCGACGAGCAGGGGCGCCTCCGACTCGAGGAGGCAAAAACCAAGGCCAGAGCGGCGAGTAGCTCCGCCAAGAAGAAGGGCAAGACCGGTAAGAAATCAGCCGGCAAAGCCAAGTCCGGGCGCAATTCTCCACCAAAAAAGAAGCGACCATTCTCACGCGACTACTAACTTACGCGGACAAGATTTTCAGCCTCCGCCAACAGTGGAGGCTGCGGGTGCGTGACTCTCGTCCCAAACCACAGATTCCCACTCGAGTTTTCCCGGCAGCATTCTTCGCCATGTTCTGCTGCCGGTTACCAAGCTTCAACGAACTCGAGCAACACCGGAACAAGAGCAGCTGGACCCGTTGGCTCGGTAATCACCGTTTGCCCAGCGCCGACGAACTGGCGTATGTCTCCGAGCGCATCGAGCCTGACAGTGTGCGAGGGTGTCTCGGACACATTTACTTCTGCCTCAAACGCAACAAAATCCTTGCCCCACAGCGCGGTTGGATGCTTGCCGCCGTCGATGGTCACGAAACTCACTGTAGCTACAAACGTTGTTG
Organism: Verrucomicrobiales bacterium; assembly: GCA_965204485.1. Taxonomy (GTDB): domain Bacteria; phylum Verrucomicrobiota; class Verrucomicrobiia; order Verrucomicrobiales; family DEV007; genus JAACDM01. The sequence goes on along the minus strand of CBDBEZ010000006.1, from coordinate 12,317 downwards.
TCCAAAGTGTCTCCAACGCCGGATCGCCGTCGGAGACGAGGTCAAAACACAGTTCTACCACCGCTTGGTCGCGTTTCAGATTATCTGTGAGGATTTTCAATTGCTTCTCGACGTGGAAATGCTTGAGCCTGGTGAAGACGGAGATCCTGGAGACGACGAAGTCGCTGCGGCTATACGGCTGATAACTCGCGTCCTTAAGGACCACCCACGCTGCTTTGACGTGCTCACTGCCGATGCGCTCTACCTGCGTCCCTCCGTGATCAATCTTCTTGAAGACCACGGCAAATACCTTGTTGCCGTACTCAAGGATAATCAGCCTGAGCTATTGTCCGAAGCCCGCACGCTCCTGCCCCTTGAGGAGCAAGAGCCAGAATCATTTGAGACTCCGGCTGCACCGGGCAAGCCCGCGCGGCACGTTCATTTACAAGAGGCTGAGGGCTTCTGCACTGAATCCATTCACACTCCTCTTCGCGTTGTTCATTCCCATGAGACTGGCATCCGTCGCGAGCGCGTCGCTGGGGATTGGGTCGAGACTCCCATCGATAGCCACTGGTGGTGGGCGACGACCATGCCCCGCTCAATGGCCGATGCCAAGACCATCTTCCATTTCGGGCACGACCGTTGGAAGGTCGAAAACGAAGGCTTTAACGAACTCTGCTCCCGCTGGCATTCCGGTCATTGCTATCACCATCATCCCAATTCCATTCTCGTTCTGTGGCTGATCATGTTCATGGCCCACGCCGTGTTCCACTGCTTCCACAAGCGCAACTTGAAGCCAGAGATACGCCGTGGACACACGGCCATCTATTTTGCCCGTCAAATCGCCGCCTCCATGCGAGAGGATCGATGGTGGCCGCCACCGGCTCCGGGCTGAGGAACGCCCGCCCCGCGCTCTCGGTAACCTTGGGTTCGCGTCCGCCATCGGAGCGGTCTGGCTCCCTGTTGCCTATTGCCGACAGGGGGATCCATTTCGCGGCTCGAGCCCTCCGAAATTCGCCCGAGAACCGCCACACGAAACTGTTCGCCCTCCTAGCGCCAGCTTCAACACGCTCAACACCCACCAATTCAGGCCATTACGACTCTTTCCGACGCCGTCTTACGGAATCGCTGGTGCTTGCTCCTTCCTGGCGAAGGATAGATGATGATTCGGTAGGGTGGTTGGTGGTTTTCATTGGAGTTCAGTTGTTTGGTAATGGTTGAACTCTTCATGATGCCCCGACCGCCCTCATCCACAACTTCCGGTCATTTCTCATCTCTTGTCCGGTTCAAGTCGGTGGATCTGTTGTGGAAGCCCGCCGGGGCGATGGTCCGCTTCGTTCTCGTCGATCATCCCACGAGAGGGCGGATCATCCTCTTGTCTACCGACCTCACCATGGAAGCTCAGGAGATCATCTTGCTCTACAGTTTGCGTTTCAAGATCGAAGTCGCTTTCAAGCAAGCGGTGCATTCGGTCGGCTCATTCGGATACCATTTCTGGATGGCCGCTATGCGACCGCTCAAGCGTCGCAATGGTAACCAATACCTCCACCGGACTACCGAGAAATATCGCAGACAGGTGCAGAAAAAGATGCACGCATATCATGTGTTTGTGCAGACCGGCATGATCGCTCAGGGCATGTTACAGTACCTTGCCATGACATGTGACGGTCTGATCTGGAAACACTTTGGAACCTGGATCCGAACCATCCGCCCAGACGTGCTGCCTTCGGAAATGATTGTCTCAGCCGCCTTGAAAAACACGCTGCCTGGATTTTTGCACCACGGCGGAAAAGGTTCAGCGTTCCGAAAATTCATCCTTGATAAAATAGACTTCACTCGCTCCGAAGATTCACGCTTCGCCGCATGATGATCCAGTTACAGAACTTCTCACTCACGAGCAGAACGATTCCGGCGATCAAATTTGAAGATCAAGAACTGACCTCTTTCGGCGGTCTCGTTATCTTTCAGAAGCTCTTTCAGGAATTGGATCTGGAGGGGAAGCTTCAGCAGTGCTTTGATCCACTGGATCGGCGCAGGTCCCGCTTCTACAAGTTCCACAAAGTTTTCATGTGTCTTATCGTGCATCTTATACTGGGCTACCGGATGCTTCGAGATTTGGACTACTACCGAGATGATCCCCTTGTACGACAAGCTTTGGGGATGCACCCATTGCCCAGTGTCCCAACGATGAGCCGGATGTTGGGAGAGGTCGATTGTCAAAGCCTTGAGAGGATGAGGGAGATGAATCATTTCGTTTGCCTGTCGCGACTTCAGGAGGAAGGAATCAAACGCATCACACGCTTGATTTGGACGGAAGCGTGCAGAGCACGAGTCGCCATGCGGAAGGGACGGCTGTGGGATTTAACAAGAAGAAAAAAGGCGAGCGCAGTTATTATCCGCTGCTCGCGACGATCTCCCAAACCGGACAGATTCTCGATTACCTTCATCGAAGCGGCAACGTCCATGACTCCAATGGCGCGGTGGAGTTCCTCCGTTCCTGCGTGGAGAAGATTCGCAAGGTGCTGCCTGATGTGCAGATCGAGTTGCGCGCCGACAGCGCGTTTTTCAGCGATCAAATGGTTTCAGAGGCAAAGACCCTTGGCCTGGAATATACGTTCTCGGTGCCTTTCGAGCGGCTTGTGGAACTCAAGGGCATCATCGAGAAGCGCCGTCGCTGGTCCCGAACCCGAGGCGGAGAGGGAAAAACTCATCACTTCGAAATCCGCTGGAAGCCAAAAAGTTGGGCGCGCAAAGCGGGCATTTTGTGCATTCGAACCATGAGGCGCACTCAGCGCAAAGGACCGCTCCAACTGGATCTTTTCGAACCAGTCGAGGAGAACTATGAATACAAGGCGATCATCACCAACAAGACAAACACGGCCGCTCATGTGGTGAAATTTCATGAAGGGCGTGGCTCTCAGGAGAAGATTTTTGGCGAAGCCAAGAGCCAGGCCCAGATGGACTATATTCCGGCCAAGCGACGTGCCGCCAACGAAGCTTTCCTTTTGGCCAGTATCCTCACCCACAATCTCACACGCGAAATGCAGATGCGATCTGCGGAGCGGTCACGCAAATCGTCCCCCAAAAGGGCTGCGGAGTGGATCTTTGAAGGACTCGGCACGATTCGCCGCAAAATCATCCAGCGAGCCGGACGTCTGACTCGCCCTCGAGGCCGACTCACATTGACACTCGGAGGCAATCAGGCCGTCGAAGAAGAAATCGCCTACTACATGATGGCCTGACTGGCCATTTTATGAAACGCTGGGGGTAACGCTCCATGAGATGTCGGCAGAGGGCGTCTTTGTGGCTGTTGAGGACATCGAGTCCTCGATAAAGGCGCGAATCATTGATCTTCGGCCAGGGCACCCCAAGTAGATCGGGCAATGCACTGTCTTGATACCAGCGTTCGGCCACCTCCAACTCGCTCTTGTTCCCGCAGAAACGAGCGATGGTCAGAATGCATGCAGTCACTGCCCAAGGCACCGACTCCCGGCCGGTGTCAATGAGTTGCTTGTCGGATATTCCTCTTCCAAGGCGCTCCAGAACCCGAGAGCTCCATCGGCGATACTCAGTTTCGGAGGGATCTTCAATCCTCGTTTCTTGAGGTCTCTGAGCACATTTTTCCAGGACAGTTTGCTCTCTCGTTCTCCATCGCTGATGGTTACCAATTCCTTGGTTCCATCGGGTAAGGAGCCGACGATTACGAGAACACATGGGCGGTCGTCATTGAGCCTGACATGGAAGTAGATCCCGTCGGCCCAGAGATAGACGTATTCCTTGTCGCTGAGGTCACGCTTGCTCCATTGCTCGCGTTCTTTCTCCCATTGCTCTTCCTCGTCGAACGACATTGGTCGCAGAAAGTCCCGATGCGTTCTCACCGAGGATCGGCTCTAAGGCCCGACTCATCTCGGAGGTTGAGATTCTTCGCAGGTAGAGTGCTGGGATGAGGTTGTCCAGTGAAGCGACTCGGCGTAGGTACGGCGGAAGGATGGCGCTGGTGAACCGCTGGCCTGATCGGCGATCATTGATCCTGGGCTGCCGAACAGGAACGTTCCCTATTCCAGTCTGAAGTTGCCGCTTCAGGAAGATGGCCGTTGCGGACGACTTGGCGATGACCCTGGTCATCACGCTGATGTTGATGGGCTTGAATGTAGTCGGAGACTTCGTTGTCGATGGCGGCCTGAAGAAGCATTTGGGCTCCTTGTCGCAGGGTGGCCTCAAGGGCGTTCTGGCAGACGGTGCTTGCTCCTTCCTGGCCGAGGATAGATGCGGATTCGGTGGGGTGGTTGGTGGTTTTCATTGGAGTTCAGTTGTTTTGGTAAATGGTTGAACTCTTCATGATGCCCCGACCGCTCTCATCCACAACTTCCGGTCATTTCTCAGCGGAAGCCCGGGCTGTGTCCTGTCGAGTGCCTGAATCTGACTCTTCTCGTCGCAACTGAAGACCACTGCGTGCTCTGGCGGCGCCAGGTATAACCCAACGATGTCCTCGGGCTTCTCTTCAAATAGCTTGTCGTTCGAAAGCTTAAACGTCCTCACCCGGTGTGGCTTTGATTCCGTTGCGTGCCCAGATCCGTCCTACCGTGGACTCACTGACGCCAACTTCAGCGGCCATCAGCGATCGATTCCAGTGAGTACATCCTTTGGGCGTCTCCTCCAACGTCATCCGAATGATCTCACTTTCCTTGCTCTTCGGCAAAGCTTTGATACGTCCAGGCCGGGTCTTGTCCTTCTCGATTCCCGCCAGATCCATCTCTGCGAACCTCTTTCGCCAGCGGCCCACCTGTGGTTCGTCCAATCCAAGTTCTTCCGCGATCCGCTTATTGGTCATCCCCTCGCTGGCGAGAAGCACGATCTTGGAACGAACTCTCAATTTCGGAGAAACGTTGGACGCCTTGCTGAAACGCAGGAGCTTGTTTCGCAGGCTTGCTTCAAGGTTGATCGGCACAGCAGTTCTCATTTCCATTAAACTAACACTCTCCGAATTGAGTGCAAGCTTAAAATGAATTATCTGTAGGGCGGACTACACTAGAACTGGCGGCTCCATTCGCTTGGCCAGCGTTCGACCACCACCTTGGTCTGTGTGAAGAATTCGATGGCATGTCGCCCCTGGCCGTGAAGGTCTCCCAAGAAGCTCTCCTTCCAGCCGCTGAAGGGGAACTGGGCCATGGGTGCGGCCACGCCGATGTTGATGCCGATGTTTCCGGCCTGGACACGATGGCGAAAGGCACGCGCATCAGCGCCACTGCTGGTGAAAAGACAGGCCATGTTTCCATAGGAACCTCCGTTGATGAACGCGATGGCCTCATCGATGGATTTCAGATGAATCAGGCTCATGACAGGCCCAAAGATTTCGTTTCGAGCCAACTCGCCATCGATCGGCACGTTCTCCAGGACCGTCGGTGCGATGAAGTGCCCCTTCTCATAGCCTTTGACTCGGATGCCGCGGCCGTCTACCACCGGGGACGCGCCCTCTTCCACGCCGCGCCCGATCCATTCCTCGATCCGGGCCTTGCTCTCGGCTGAAATGACAGAGCCCATGTGCACCGATTCGTCGAGCCCGTATCCCGTCACGCGAGACCGCACGGCCTCCAGGAGGGCTGCACGCACCTCGCCCTGATCGTCGGCCACCGTGACGATGTTGGAAGCGGCCAGGCAGCGCTGTCCGGCGCATCCATAGACGCTGTCGCCCACGATCTTGGCCGTCATCTCCAGGTCCGCGTCGGGGAGGATGATCACCGGGTTCTTCGCGCCTCCCTGAGCCTGGACCCGTTTGCCGTAGACCGAGGCCTTGGCGTAAATGTGGCAGGCCACCACGGAGCTTCCGACGAAGCTGACACTTTTCACCTCCGGATGCTCCAGCAGGGCGTCCACCGTCTCCCGACCTCCATGCACCAGATTGACCAGCCCCTTCGGCAGCCCGATCTGATCGAGCAACTCAAACACTTTCATCATGGTCAGGGGCACCTTCTCCGAGGGCTTGACGATGAAGCCGTTTCCGCAGGCCACGGCATAGGGAAGAAACCAGAATGCGATCATTCCGGGAAAATTGAACGGAGCGATGCAGCACCCGACACCAATTGGCTGACGGATCATGAACTCATCGATCCCCCGCGCGATGTCCTCGCTGAATTCGCCTTGCATCAGGGCCGGGGCCCCGCAGGCCATCTCCACGTTCTCGATGGCGCGCTGCATTTCTCCACGTGCCTCGACGAGGGTCTTGCCGCATTCCTGGGTGATGGTTTCCGCCAGCGTTTCCCGATGCTCCTCCAACAGACTCTTCAAGCGATAGAGGGGTTGCACTCGCTCGAGCACCGGCGTTTCGCCCCAGGCCCGTTGGGCCTCGACCGCCGCCTCCACGGCGGATTCCACGTCCGCGGCCGCATCCTTTCCGCATGGGACGCGGGCGAGGACCTCCCGAGTGGCGGGATTCTCCACCGCCAGAGTTTCGGTGGCGCGGCTTGGCACCCAGCCGCCGTTCAAATAATTCGCGAGGCTTTCCATGAGCCGCACTTAAATCACGTCCGGCCTCGTGGCGAAAGCTCTAATCATGGAGATGGCGGCGACAGATGGAGGCATCCCAGATTTTTGGGATTTACTCAATGTGGCAGCGACCGCTTGCCCGGGCGGCAAGATCGCGAAAGCGGGTCGCCAGCCTATCCCTAGAGCTGCTTCATCACGTAGGTCTTGGCGTCGGTTAGGACCACGAGAAAGCCGGGGCGCTTCGGATAAACGAGGATCTGGCTGGCGAACTCGCCCTTCAGTTCGGGAAACTCTCGCACTTTGGTCCCTTCCAGGTCGAAACGAACCAGCGGCGAATTCTTCACTGTCCCAAAGATGGAGCGACTGGAATCCTCTCTCACTACGTAGAGAGTGGGCTGTCCACCGTCGACCGCCATCAAGGGCTTGGCGAGTTGCGCGACGTTGAAGACGTAAATTCCGAATGGCTTGATTGGCACGCCGCCGGTTTGCCGGTTGCCCTCGCGATCGATGAGGGAGACGTAGAGCCCGTCCTCGGAGATTTCAATGCGCTCCGGCGCGCGACCAATCCGGTTCCCGGCTTGGTCATAGGCAATTTCGTCATCTTGCACGGCAAAGCGATGCAAGGCGCCATCACTCTCGCAAAACAAAAAGCGGCCGTCCGGCGTCATGGTGAGCCGGTCGAACCGTTTCACCGGAGACGCCCCGTCCGCCGAGCCGGGAGGCAAGGCGAAGTCCGCCGCCTGATACATCTGTGTCTTGACCCCATCGACGAGGTCGTAGACCTCGATGGTGGATCCCTCGCCGGTCACGCAAAAGGCGTAGAAGCTTCGTCGGCAGGAGGCGATCTGTTGAAGCCCGGGAATCTTCTCGACGACGCCTCGCACCTTGAAATTCCGCTCGTCCACCACCCAGAGCTGTTCATCCTCCGTCATCAGCATGAGGCCCTCTCCGCTCAGATCCGCCCACTGGACCGACAGCTTGAGATCGAGCTGCAGATCGATCTGGTTACGGAAAGGATCGATCTTTCGCAGGACTCCATCCCGGCTGACCATGTAAATGTAGAGACTGTTCTTGTCCCACTGCAGATTGGGAATGATGGAACCGGGGTCGATGTTCCATTCGTTCACATGATAGCCATTGACGGCGATTTGTGGCCCGAGGACCGATTGCACGGAAGCATTGGGGAGCGGATATTTGCCCTCGTCAGGATCTTGCTCCGCCTCTTCTTCGTCATCGCGATCTCCCCGGTAGCGGCCGGGCAGGATTGGATCCCCGCCCAGGCGAAGGCGAATCGGCCGGGAAACCGTGGAGGGTTCCCCGTCTCTTTCATAGCTGAGCTGAAGGTAGGCCTTCTGACCGGTCTCGCCGGCGATTCGGACGGTCATCGAGGCCACAGAATCGCGTAGCGCCACCGTGGCGGTTTTCATCTTGTCCGAGAGCAAGTTCCACCGGGTTCCGTTTGCCTCGGGAACCTTCTCCAATTCGTTGGAGGTCACGTCATCAGCCAGAATGTATTTCAAGTAGACTTTCTCGAGTCGGTTCAGAGGATCGAGCACATCGGCCGAGAAATGGATGTCAAACTCCTCTGGCCCGCCGGATTGTTTGATGGTGAAGTTGCCCAGCCGCCCGCGCATCAACTCTCGCAGTTCGTGGGCCGGGATGCAGTAGCCGATACCCTCGGACCGTCGGTCACCCTCCACCATGACCCCGATCACCGCCCCATTCCGATCGACCACCGGGCCGCCGGAACTGCCGGGATCGACCTTGCCGTAAAATTTGATCCGCCGCATGCCGCCCACGGAATCGTGAAGGAAGCCGGAAACCTGGGCGTTGTTGATGGTCACATAGGAGTCGCCCAGCGGGTAACCGAAGACCGTGATGGGCATCGTCTCCTCGAGCGTTTCCTTGGAATCGATCTCGAACACTTTGGGAGCATCGGCTCGTTCAATTCGGAGCACCGCGAGATCGTGTTCTTGATCCGCGGCGACCAGTTCAGCCCGAATCGGTTCGGCCTTGAGATCCTCGCCGGCGAAGCGAACCCGCCAGCGGGTGCGATCGTCTTCGTTGGCTTCCTGACCCTCCTTGCCAGCGGAGACGACGTGTTGATTGGTCGCAATGTAGATCTGATCGCCGTCCTGGTGGACCACAAAGCCGCTTCCGGATCCGCTCTCACCGCTGCCCAACGTTTGAATGCGCACGGTGGATTCTTTGAGGGCGTTGCGGGTCTCCGAATCCAGGAGACCCGCTTGAGCCATTAGTTCACTGCAAGCGGCGATCGCGAGCGTCCCCAGCGCAATCAGGGAATGGGACCGGAAAACGTGCTGGTGCACGGAGCGGTGTGACAAATGCATAGTTGATTGTGAACCGGACAGCGGCGACCGGCAAGTGACCAGACGATCGACCCGAAGTTTCCCGGAAAAAACCACTTGAAAGGGGTCTTCAACGCTTCGATAGCTACGATGCGGGGTAGAGCAGCCCGGTAGCTCGTCAGGCTCATAACCTGGAGGTCGTCGGTTCAAATCCGGCCCCCGCAACCATTTCCAAAGCCCCGTAAGTCAATGACTTACGGGGCTTTTTGATGTCTCTGCACTGCGATCTGCTGGCAACCGGGGGTTGCCGAATGTTCGCCCGCATTACGGGTGGCCTGGCGTTTGCATTGAGGTGGCAGGCCCGAGTTCGGAAGCTTCCCGCGACTTGTTAAAATTTAGGTGGATGGTTACCGGCTCCGCTCGGTGAGAAGAGTCGGATTATTACAAAACCAGGAACCAGCAACCATCCATGAAACACCTTGAGATCATCCATCAACTCGGTCAAACCGATTCAAAAGAAGCCGCCGTGGCCTTCGACGAATTCCCGCGCGGGGCGGTCCGCCAATCACTGGTCAGCGTCATGGCCGAGGAAGTCACCAGCCTCCGTGGAGCCGCGTATGGGCGAGACACCGAGAGCCCGTCTCGTCGGGCCGGGAGCGCTCCGTCGAGCCTTGAAATCGAGGGAGAGAAGATCAGCCGTCCCAGGGTCCGCCGCGAGCACTCTGATGGCACGAAGAGCGAGGTGAAACTTGCCAGCTACGAGGCGGCCAAAGGCTACGAGAAAAACAAGATTCGAGACGCCATCATTCGCGCCTACACCCACGGAGTTTCCACCAATGAGGTGCAGGACACGATCGACTGGGCCAAGGGAGCCAGCGTCTCTGAAGTCAGCCGAGTTTGGGCTCACGAAGGCGCCCGATTGCTCACCGAGCCACGGGAAAGAGACCTCACCACGCAGACATGGGTCGCGCTCATGTTGGACGGTATCCGGTTGAGCGGTGAACTCACGGCCGTGGTCGCGCTGGGGTTCACGGCATCCGGACAGAAGGTCATCCTCGACCTTGAGATCGGAGCGAGCGAGAACGAAACCGTTTGTCGCGGACTGGTTGTCGCGGATCACCGAGCGTGGATTTGAGCCCGAGAAAAGGCACCGTCTCTTGGCCGTGCTCGATGGCGCCAAAGTGCTCAAGAATGCTGTGCTGAAAGTCTGGGACGACGCGGTGATTCAAGCGCTGCCTGGTTCACAAAGAGCGCAATATCCGGGGAAAACTCTCCAGCAAGCATCACGGAAAGTTGGCCGAACACTTCGCCGCGTTGCGAATCGCGCAGGGGCCCGAGCAAGCACAAGAGGCCTTACGGAACCTGCGTGAGTTCCTCAAAGGAGTGAGCGCGCAAGCATTGGAGAGCCTGGAAGAATCTGGAGAAGAGGGAGAAATGACCGGAAGTTGTGGATGAGGGCGGTCGGGGCATCATGAAGAGTTCAACCATTTACCAAAACAACTGAACTCCAATGAAAACCACCAACCACCCCACCGAATCCGCATCTATCCTCGGCCAGGAAGGAGCAAGCACCGTCTGCCAGAACGCCCTTGAGGCCACCCTGCGACAAGGAGCCCAAATGCTTCTTCAGGCCGCCATCGACAACGAAGTCTCCAACTACATTCAAGCCCATCAACATCAGCGTGATGACCAGGGTCATCGCCAAGTCGTCCGCAACGGCCATCTTCCTGAAGCGGCAACTTCAGACTGGAATAGGGAACGTTCCTGTTCGGCAGCCCAGGATCAATGATCGCCGATCAGGCCAGCGGTTCACCAGCGCCATCCTTCCGCCGTACCTACGCCGAGTCGCTTCACTGGACAACCTCATCCCAGCACTCTACCTGCGAGGAATCTCAACCTCTGAGATGAGTCGAGCCTTAGGAACTGCGCAAAAATAAGGTGAACATTTACTTCAAGGGTTTGATTGTGTAATTCCATGAGCCGTGTGTTTCGTGCCTTTCCAGTTTTACGGCGGCCAGTTCCTCGTCCGTCACTTTGATCCCCGTCTCGTAGCTTTTGGTATCGAGCCTGGCCCTGACCTTCAGGCCTCCCTTCGTCGTTGTGCTTCCAATCAACTCGACGATCGTCTGCAGGGTTGCCAGTGGCTCGCCTTGCCAGTTCTGGGTGATGTAGCTGAAGAGACGGTGCTCGATCTTGTTCCACTTACTTGTCCCCGGCGGGAAGTGGCAGACGACCAACTTCAGCCCGGTCTCGTTCGCCAACTCCTGGAGCGAAAGCTTCCAAAGCCGCGAGCGGTGGCTGTTGCTCCCACCGCCATCGGCGGTGATTAGCAGCCGACGGGCGTGGGGGAACCGCGCAGAGCCCATTTCCGTCCACCACAACAGGATGCTGCGGGTCGCGAATTGGGCCGTATCATGGTCGATTCCGACGCTAACCCAGCCCTGGTTGTTGAGCATATCGTAAACGCCGTAGGGGATTGCCTTGCCCAGGTCCTTGTCCTTGAAGTCATGCACGCGGACTTGCTCAGGGTTGTCTTTCGGCCTCCACTGCCTCCCGGCGTTCTTGAAATCGCCCACCAACTCCTTCTTCTTGGTGTCCACTGAGATTGCTGGCTGGCCGCAATGTTGGAAGCGACGCACCTGATCGTTGATGTATTCGAACTGCCTGTTGCGGTCCGGGTGCTGTGCCCCTTCGCGGGTCTTGCGATTTGCCAGCAGACTATACCCCTCGTGAGTGGGAAGTTCTCAGACCGGTTTCTCTTTGCCTGGCGTGTCTGTCTGACTGCGTAATAGAGCGATCTTCGCCTTGGATAGTTCACCCCAGCGTTTCATAAAATGGCCAGTCAGGCCATCCTCGTGAGTGAGAAGTTCTGTAACTGGATCATCATGCGGCGAAGCGTGAACCTTCGGAGCGAGTGAAATCTATTTTATCAAGGATGAATTTTCGGAACGCTGAACCTTTTCCGCCGTGGTGCAAAAATCCAGGCAGTGTGTTTTCCAAGGCGGCTGAGACAATCATTTCCGAAGGCAGCACGTCTGGGCGGATGGTTCGGATCCAGGTTCCAAAGTGCTTCCAGACCAGACCGTCACATGTCATGGCAAGGTACTGTAACATGCCCTGAGCGATCATGCCGGTCTGCACAAACACATGATATGCGTGCATCTTTCTCTGCACCTGTCTGCGATATTTCTCGGTAGTCCGGTGGAGGTATTGGTTACCATTGCGACGCTTGAGCGGTCGCATAGCGGCCATCCAGAAATGGTATCCGAATGAGCCGACCGAATGCACCGCTTGCTTGAAAGCGACTTCGATCTTGAAACGCAAACTGTAGAGCAAGATGATCTCCTGAGCTTCCATGGTGAGGTCGGTAGACAAGAGGATGATCCGCCCTCTCGTGGGATGATCGACGAGAATGAAGCGGACCATCGCCCCGGCGGGCTTCCACAACAGATCCACCGACTTGAACCGGACAGAGATGTTTCTCTCCCCATATACGGGACTGGGAACGGAACTGAAGCCGCCCGTTCCAAAGACATTTTAGAGCTT
>CBDBEZ010000005.1:0-42400 GCA_965204485.1 Verrucomicrobiales bacterium | reverse complement strand
GGTCGCTAACATAGGCAGGCGATGCTGTTCAGCCAGCTCGACCAAGGCCCGGTTCTCGTAAACTTCACGCCGTTTCCGGTGACGCTGCAGCTTGACGTAAACCTCCCCGCGCCCAAAAACTCTGACCAGCCGGGCCAAACACTCCGCCGCTTTCTCCCGATTGCCCTCCCGCAGGGCCCGGCGTACCGGGCCCTCCTCATCTCCCGTGAGACAGACCAAACCCTCGCCGTGCTCGGCCAGCTCCTCCCACCTCACGACGCTGCCTTCCTGTTTCGAGGCTCGCAATTTGGCCGTGGTCAGCATCCGGCAAAGGTTTTGATAGCCCCTTCGCGTCCGCACGATGAGCAGCACCACCACCTGCCCTTCCAGGGTCACCTCGGCACCCACAATCCCTCGAATCCCCACCTCACGCGCCACGTGATGCTGACGCGCCGAGCCATAGACTCCGTCCCGATCACAGATCGCCAAGGCCGGCAGATCCAGGTCGGCGGCACGCCTAACCACAATGCCTTTAGGGAAAGCTAACAATCTCCAGCAGGAACTCGCCCTCACGAGAGTCGTTTTCTGTTAGCCTAGGCCAACTCGTCACCGGTTGGCGGACTTTGCACGGGCAACTCCTTTGTCGTCTTTTCGGTATTGCCTCCCGAACGATCAATTCTCTGACTCGCGCTACCATCTCCTGTTTTGTCTCTTCGGTCAGCAGTCCCTCGGACACTTCGAACACTGCCCATAGTGAATTCATTTTGTCGAGCGTCTTCAGGAAACTGATGCTCAACGGCTGGATGTTGCCGCTTTTCGCGGCTTCGCATCGCTCCTGCGCGATGATCGAGCAGGCCATGAGCAATGCCGCCACCTCCTGGGCCGCTGTTTCTGGCGTATGGCTATGAAGAACGTCACTCCCGCACATGTGGAGCTTGAGTTCCTTGTACTCACATCTGACCGATAATTCGAGGGCTTTACGCTAGTCTATTCCAAGGACTTCAGCGCATTGATCAGATTCAAGTGATCCGGGATCCATATGGAGGGCTCGATTCAGGAAATCTTCCACTTCGCTGTCGATGGCTTCGAGAATGCGGTCGAGAGTTTCTTTCCCAAACGTATCGGCTAGGGCGTCCAGGGTGCCCTCGATGAGGCTGCGAAACAATTGCCAAAGCGTAACTGATTAGCGCTCCTAACCAGCAAACGCCACAGGCATCTCATGCAAGGGTACGCTCGCCTGCGACGATGATTTTGGCAAGCGACTTGAATACGGAACTCGCTCCTCGCAGCGAGAGAGTCGAGAGCACACTCTCGAATGCCGCGTAGGCATTGGCTCCCCGCTCCGTCTTGGAACATTGCGACACCTTGCGGGCGACGATCGCCGGCCTGAGCATCCGCTCGGCGATGTTGTTGGTCGGCTCTACCTCCGGATCCTCCAGGAACATCGTTAAATTCCTTTGGTCAAAGTGCCGGCCAAGCTCATTGAGCATGCGTTGGTTGTCGGGATCTTTGAGCGTCCGGTCCCGCAGATAATGATCGAGTTCATAGATCTTTTTCAAGCTCTCTTCCTCGTATTGGTTTAAAGTCGACTCGCCGTTGTGGTACTGCTGCCAAAGCCTCAGACACTGTCGGAGCGAATTCTTCAGTCCCTCGCAGAAACTTCGTGCCCGCCCTCGCTTCTTCTCCAGAACTTCAGAGAGATTCTTCACAATATGGCTCATGCACTTTTGCATGTCCATCTGCGAAAATCGCTCCGCGTCGTAGCTCCGGAACCGATCGGTTCCAAGCACACACTCACAGGCCGCCGTGATGACTTCGGCCACTTCTTCGGCTCGGTGGCGTGATCGAATCTGAAAATACACCGCATTCTCCTGGCGGCTCACGAATCCCATCAGGCAACTCGTCTTGCCCCCCGTTCGCCATCCCGTATCATCCGTGTTGACGTCATCGGATGGCTGGATGGCTGCTTTGACCCCAGCGTTTCATAAAATGGCCAGTCAGGCCATCATGTAGTAGGCGATTTCTTCTTCGACGGCCTGATTGTCTCCGAGTGTCAATGTGAGTCGACCTTGAGGGCGAGTCAGACGTCCGGCACGCTGGATGATTTTGCGGCGAATCGTGCCGAGTCCTTCAAAGATCCACTCCGCAGCCCTTTTGGGGGACGATTTGCGTGACCGCTCCGCAGATCGCATCTGCATTTCGCGTGTGAGATTGTGGGTGAGGATACTGGCCAAAAGGAAAGCTTCGTTGGCGGCACGTCGCTTGGCCGGAATATAGTCCATCTGGGCCTGGCTCTTGGCTTCGCCAAAAATCTTCTCCTGAGAGCCACGCCCTTCATGAAATTTCACCACATGAGCGGCCGTGTTTGTCTTGTTGGTGATGATCGCCTTGTATTCATAGTTCTCCTCGACTGGTTCGAAAAGATCCAGTTGGAGCGGTCCTTTGCGCTGAGTGCGCCTCATGGTTCGAATGCACAAAATGCGCGCTTTGCGCGCCCAACTTTTTGGCTTCCAGCGGATTTCGAAGTGATGAGTTTTTCCCTCTCCGTCTCGGGTTCGGGACCAGCGACGGCGCTTCTCGATGATGCCCTTGAGTTCCACAAGCCGCTCGAAAGGCACCGAGAACGTATATTCCAGGCCCAAGGTCTTTGCCTCTGAAACCATCTGATCGCTGAAAAACGCGCTGTCGGCGCGCAACTCGATCTGCACATCAGGCAGCACCTTGCGAATCTTCTCCACGCAGGAACGGAGGAACTCCACTGCGCCATTGGAGTCATGGACGTTGCCACTTCGATGAAGGAAGTCGAAGATTTGTCCGGTTTGAGCGATCGTCGCGAGCAGTGGATAATAACTGCGCTCGCTTTTTTTCTTCTTGTTAAATCCCACAGCCGTCCCTTCCGCATGGCGACTCGTGCTCTGCACGCTTCCGTCCAAATCAAGCGTGATGCGTTTGATTCCCTCCTCCTGAAGTCGCGACAGGCAAACGAAATGATTCATCTCCCTCATCCTCTCAAGGCTTTGACAATCGACCTCTCCCAACATCCGGCTCATCGTTGGGACACTGGGCAATTGGTGCATCCCCAAAACCTGTCGTACAAGGGGATCATCTCGGTAGTAGTCCAAATCGCGAAGCATCCGGTAGCCCAGTATAAGATGCACGATAAGACACATGAAAACCTTGTGGAACTTGTAGAAGCGGGACATGCGCCGATCCAGTGGACCAAAGCACTGCTGAAGCTTCCCCTCCAGATCCAATTCCTGAAAGAGCTTCTGAAAGATAACGAGACCGCCGAAAGAGGTCAGTTCTTGATCTTCAAATTTGATCGCCGGAATCGTTCTGGACTTTGCATGAATCGTACGTCGTGCTACTCTCACTGTAGGTGGCTTTTGGGTTGAAGTGTTTGGTGTTTTGGTAGATTCCAAATCAATCTTATCCCAAAGGCCCCTGCCACTATTTTCTTGAGATTCTTGCCCCGATTTATGAAACTATGGGGTTGATTCGCTCCGCTTCTTGGCTGATCGCTCCATCGCCGTTTCCCAATTTCAGGGCGTCTTGTGTCAGGGCGCTCTGGCTGAGATCAATGCCGCAAATCTCGCGAACAATCGGAGGAACTTTGCGTAGAGTCACCCCGAAGTGATAGTGCAGAGCCAGTCCAAACGACCGAACCCTGGGACCCACACGGTGAGCGGTGGCCCCGTGTGGGTCGAGCGGCAAGTCCCGGTGAGTTCCTCGCGCGCAGTAGCCACAACTGCATTCTTCGACTTCCACTTTCCAGATCGATATGTCTCGGGCAATCTTTTCCGGCACATCGACCGTGCTTGCCGTCTCCAGACGAGTTCCAAGCCTGCCTCCGCATCGAGGACAATTTGACGACCGCCTCTTGGGCAATCGGGCTTCCATGCTTCGAACATTGTCATCCGGCCCAATCTCCGGTTCCTCCCGCCGCCGGAAGGACCCTTGGCCCGGCTTGCGTCCCGGTCTTTTCGGGTTGGCCTCGGGTTTTCCCTTCGAGAACGGAGCCGCCGATCTGTTCTGCTTGCGCTTCAACTCATCCAATTCTTTGCGCAATCTTCGATCTTCCTCGCGAAGCTTGAGATTCTTCGCCTCCAACTGAGCAAACCGCTCCCGTAGATCGCGGACGAGCCGGATCAGTTCTCTCGTGGGGAGCGATTCAAGAGAATCGGACGACATCAATGGTTAAGATGCCTTAACTATCGAAGCTGTCAAGAGCTTGTTAGATGCGCTAATCAGTTACAATCGCCGCAACGGCCGTGAGCCGGTCAGTTACATCAACGAGCGTTTCAAGCCCGTCCTGGAGCGCACTCTGGGCATGCCGCTCTTTCAAGAGCAGATCCTGCGCATGGCCATGGTGATCGCGGATTTTACCGGATCCGAGGCGGAAGAACTGCGGCGGGCGATGAGTTTTCACCGCTCCGAAGAGCGCATGCTCAAGGTGCTGAGCAAGCTTCGCCGAGCCATGACGCGCAAGGGCGTGGATGGCGAAATTCAGAATCGCATCGTGGGGGCGATCCAGTCCTTCGCGCTCTATGGATTTCCGGAGTCGCACGCCATCAGCTTTGCTTTGTTAGCCTATGCCAGTGCCTGGTTGAAGGTGCATCGAACGGTTGAGTTTTATGTCAGTCTTTTGAACAACCAGCCCATGGGGTTTATTCCTGCTCCACCCTGGTGCGCGATGCCAAGCGCCGTGGGATTCGCGTGCGACCCGTCTCGGTGATGGATTCGGAATGGGGCGCGCGGGTTCTGGATGACCGGGCCTTGCAACCGGGACTCAAACAGGTTGGGGGGCTCTCGCGAGAGAGCGGCCAGCGGGTGTTGGCGGAACGTGAGAAAGAAGGAGTGGAAGAACCTCGATGACTTCCGTTTGCGCTGCGGTTTGAAAAAGGACGAGGCACGCGTGTTGGCGAAGATCGGAGCGCTCAATGGCTTGGCCTCTCATCGGAGAGAGGCGCTCTGGCGAGTGGAAAAGCCTCTGGAAGACGATCTGTTTCACTGGGGCGGGCTTTTCGAAGGCCAGCGAAAGCGTGAGTGCGAGGAGGAAGAGGGCGCGCCGCTGCCGGAGGAGACGGCGGCGATTCCCCTGGCGCCCATGAGCCGGCGGGAACGTCTCCAAGCCGACTACGCGGCGCTTGGCTTGACCGTGGGGGCGCATCCGATGGCCCTGGTCCGGCCGAATCTGCCCCACGTCCGGCGGGCGAACGATCTGGCGAGTGGAAAGGATGCGGAGATCGTGACGGTGGTCGGTCTCGTCATTTGCCGGCAGCGCCCCAGCACGGCCAAGGGACACGTTTTCCTCAGCCCGGAAGACGAAACCGGCATTGCCAATGTCTTTGTGCCGGCACCTTCTTGAGCGTTCGCGGACGCCTGCAGAACATCGATCAGGTGATTTCCGTCTACGCTCTGGAGATCGAGGCTCTGCCCTTCGACGAACCGCTCGCCACGCGGTCCCACGATTTTCACTAACGAATCGCCGAGTTCCCACCAAGGGAGGGAAGCGCTCCCGCGCTTCCGTGATTTCCGGATCGGTGAATGAAGTCACGGCGGCCGGGACGTCCGCCCTCCCGGGTGTGGTGACGCTCCTGAGCTTCCGTGGTCCCTTCTCTCGTTCAGTTGTCCTCGTCGGCCGCGTTTGGATCCGTGTCCGGGAGCTCCGTTGACGGGGAACCCTCGCCGCGCGGATCGGGGCCTTCTCTCTCTTCCACGACGGGCGCGGGAACTGGAGCTTCCCCAAACTGGGGCTCATCCAATCCGCCCAGACCGAGATCGAGAGGCTCCGACTCCTCTTCTTGGCGAATGCTTCCGAAGGCGAACTGGCTGATCAAGCCCTCGATATCGACCGCCGACTCCGTATCGATGATCATTTCGCCCTCCTCCAGAAGGATCTCGGATCCTCCCGGCAAGAGTGCCAGGTATTTGTCGCCGATGAGGCCCTGTGATTTCACGGAGGCGATGGTGTCGAGATCCAACCGGGTTTCTCGGTTGAGGCGCATGGTCACCACGGCGGCGTAGGTTTCCGGATCCAGGGAAATGTCGGCCACCGTCCCCACGGGAACGCCCGCGATGAGCACGCGGGAACCGATGTTGAGTCCCCCCACATCCTGAAAGCGCGCTTTGAGGAGATAGCTGTCACGGGAGAAAAACTGGCCGCCCCCGATGACAATGGCCAGGTAGGCCACGGCCGCCACTCCGATGAGGAAGAAGATGCCGGCGAGAAATTCGGTTTTGCGAGAGTTCATACAAAAGAGTCTAACAAGTGGTTCGAGGGTTCATTCTGAAATACTGCACCGGGGAGTTCTGCAAGCTTTCTCTTTGCTCATCGAAGCTCAAGTCGGGGCGTGAAGGGCCGAGGGCGATGCGAACGGAGGCATCCGGCCGGGAGCAGGCTGACAATTCGGGAAGGGCGAAGAGGATCGAAGACGTGACTTCGGGATCCATGCCCTTGAACCCGATGAAGGCTTGCTGACCGGGAAGGGCATGAGCGGAACTCACGTGGGGACCCAGGCGACACACGGACTCCAGGACATTCCGGCGGATGCACACTTCCCGGAGCTGCGCGCCGAGGTCGAGTTCTTCCAGCTTCCGGGGAAAGGAGAATAAGGCCAGCGTGTCGAACTGCTCACGGATGGATTTCTCTTTCGTCTTCCAGGCCTGCTCGGGGATGGCGAGATTCAGTCGCCCGACCAGGTCTTCCTCGTTGTGCAGGAAACCGTGAAGAGGTGAGGCCGCATCCATCCCGTCGATGAGATCCTCGGGAGTGCCCTCGGCCGCGATCACGCCGTCGTCGAGAATGGCTGCGTGATCGGCGATGAACAGGCTCTCGGGGACATCGTGGCTGACCACGAGAGCGGTGAACCCGAAGCGCCGACTGTCTCGGTGGATCAGCTCGAGGACGGCGTTGCGCCGCAGCGGATCCAGTCCCGAAGTGGGCTCGTCAAAGAGCACGATGTCAGGGTCGACGATCAAGGCGCGGGCCAGGGCCACGCGACGGCGCATGCCGCCGGAGAGTTCCGAGGGAAACTTTCTCCCCACATCGGCCAGGTCGAGTTTCTTGAGAAGCGGGGCGACCTTGTCGGCGATCGCGCGCCTGGTGAGGCCCCGGCTTTCCCGCAAGGGAAAGGCGACGTTGTCCCAGGCGGAGAGGGAATCGAAGAGGGCGTCTCCCTGGAAAAGGTAACTCATCGGGGGGCGATGGTGCCGGCGCCGATCGATCGGCTCGCCGCGGAAGCGGATGACACCGTCATCGAGCGTGAGCAGGCCGGCGATGGATTTGAGAAGCACCGTCTTTCCGCTGCCGCTCTTCCCGAGAAGGGTGGTGACCCGCCCCTCCTCGATCGACAGGTCGACTCCCCGCAGGACTTCCTGTTTCCCAAAGCGCTTGCGGGCGCCGTCGATTTCGAGGAGAGCGCTCATGCCCGGCTTGGTTAGAGATAGAAAGAGGTGATGATGTAATCCGCGACGAGCACGGCCACCGAGGAGAAAACCACCGCACGAGTGGTGGTTTGGCTCACGCCGCGCACGCCCGGCAGGGTGGCTTTTTCATGGGTGTAATAACCGTAGAAAGTGCAGATGCTGGTGGTGATCATTCCGAAGACGATGGCCTTGACGAAACCGCCCTCGACGTCTTTCCACGCCACTTCCTGGACCAGCTGGGTCCAGTAGACCCCGCCATCCACGTGCAACAAAAGGACTCCGGTGAGATAGCCACCGGCAATGCCGATGAGATCGAAGAAGGCCGTCAGGATCGGAAAACAGACAATGGCGGCCAAGAGACGATGACCGACCAGATATCCGAGGGGAGGGACATCGGTGGTCGTCAGGTAGTCGATGCGGTCGGAACTTCGTTGAGCGCCCAGTTCCGCCGCCATCGCCGAGCCGGCTTCTCCGACGACCATGAGGGCCGTGAGCACGGGGCCCAATTCCCGGATGAGCGTGAGGGCCACCGCGGGACCGAGAAGACTCTCCGAACCGAACCGGACCAGCGTGTAGTAACCCTGCAGGCCGAGGATCATGCCGGCGAAGAGACCAATGAAGAGCACCAGCGGCGTGCAGCGGAGTCCGATGTCGACTATGCTTTGCGCCCACTTCTGAAAGCGAAAGTGGCAGGAAAAGAAATCCACGGTGGCGCGTCCGACGAAGAGGCACCCTTTGCCGATGCTGGAAACCGCCTCGATGAAATGCTGGCCGATGGTAACGACCCAGGAAGACATCGCCGCGATCATGGGAAGGAAAGACCAAAAAACGGCTTCGAGTCTGGGCGAGCAAGGATCCCCTGGCGATTGAGGCCGTGAGAGGTGGGCGCGTGTCGATCTGTGGGTCTGGAATCCCGAAGCTTCACGAGAGTCAAGGGAGGTGGGTGCGGTGCTGCCGGTCATCGAACCGGCTCGGTTGGCGGCACTGTAGCGGCATTGCCTCTCAGCTCAAGCACATCGGTGAAGTGGGAACTTGAGCCGATTGAGGCCATCAGGCGAAGCCTGCCAGGGAAGGAGACACTGCACGAGAAAAGCATGGTCCGGCAAATAACTTCGTTTGTCGACCGGTGTTGTTAAGACATCTTAACCAACTTGAATAACGGCCACGAATTGGAAACGGTGCGCGTGAATCCCCGAAATGGTGGGTGGCGGTGGCTCGCTTGGTGGATTCCCCTGGGGCTTTTGGCCGCCGCGATCTTCTGGGGCGGCGAGGAAAGGCATCGCGGCGAGGCCGCGAGCGGAGGCCAAGAGGAGAACGAAGGACGGCCAACTGGCCTGCTGTTACTGGGCGGCGTGGCGACCGGAACGGCTGCAGAGATGGCCGGGCAAGGCGATTGGCGCTTTGATCGGGGCGAGCAGGGATTGCAGGCGCAGCCCCCGGAGCCCGTGAGTTCAGAGCGATGGGTGGAGCCCCTGATCGTGCGCAAGTTCCGCTCCGCGGATCTTTTCCTTCCTCAGAATCGCACGCGCTGGCGATTTCTCTCCGAGGATTTGCGACGAGCCATTCGGGAGGCGATGAAGCTTGAGTCGCGTCCCGAATGGCGTCGGATTGTCCTGCACGGAAGTGGCAGTCATTCGGGAAATGCCGAATTGCTGGCCACCAGCGTGCGGCGCCGGTTTCCCGCTCTGAGCGCGCCGGCCTATCATTTTGTGATTGGAAACGGTTCCTACTCCGGCGATGGCGAGATCGAGCTGGGTCCGCGCTGGCGAGAGCAGCGACCGAGCACCTCGTTTGACCTGCCTGATCTGAATCTCTCCTCGGTCAGTGTCTGTATGATCGGTCAATTTCAGGAGACGGGACCGACGCGACGGCAATGGCTGGCTCTCGATGAACTCGTCACTTACTTGAAAGCTCAGTTAGGCGGGTTGGTGCTCGTTAGCCATCAAGAAATGGAATCGACGGCCATTGGCTGTCCCGGTCCGCTGGTGGCGCGGGAGCATCTCGATCAAGTGGGGCCGTGATCAGGCCGTGACCCTGGCAAACCCACCTCGGTGGTTGAGTGGGGGTTCCAGTCAAGCGTCCGCCGTCGCCGTGATTGTCTGCACTCGCTGGAGCAAGAGGTGGTCACAGAGGATCAGCGCGGTCATGGCTTCCACGATGGGCACGGCCCGCGGTAATACGCAGGCGTCGTGACGGCCCCGGCCCTTGAGAGTGGTGGCTTCACCCGCGGTGGAAACCGTTTCCTGAGCGCTCATGATGGTGGCTGTCGGTTTGAAGGCCACGCGGAAAAGAATGGGCTCGCCGTTGCTGATGCCACCCTGCACGCCGCCCGATCGGTTCGTGGACGTGCGCACCCGGCCCTCTTCCATGCGGAAGGCGTCGTTGTGCTCCCGACCGGTGAGGAGGGTGCCGGCAAAACCGCTCCCGATTTCGAATCCCTTGGTGGCGGGCAGGCTCAGCATGGCTCCGGCCAGGGCGGCGTCGAGTTTGTCGAAGACGGGCTCCCCGAGTCCCGGCGGCTCGCCGCGGACCACGCACTCGACGACACCGCCGATGGAGTTGCCATCCGCGCGGACGGCTTCGATCCGCTCGATCATCGGCTCGACGGCGTCCGGGTCGCCCGTGCGCACGATGTTGGCTTCCACCGCGTCCCGGGTGATGGTCGCAGGGTCGACCTGGGCTTCGAGGTCCTGGATCGATTTGACGTAGGCGACGATTTCCAGACTGGGCGCACAACTCTGGATGACCTGTTTGGCCACGGCGGCGGCCGCGACACGTCCGATGGTTTCTCTTGCAGAAGCGCGGCCGCCACCCTGCCAATTGCGAATGCCGTATTTGGCGTCGTAGGTGTAGTCGGCGTGGCTCGGGCGGTATTTGTCCCGCATCTCCTCGTAGGAACTGGGGCGGGCATCCTTGTTGCGCACCATGATGGAGATGGGCGTGCCCAGGGTCTGGCCCTCGAAGACGCCGGAGAGGATCTCGCAGCGGTCTGCTTCCGCGCGCGGCGTCACGATCTTGGATTGACCCGGCCGGCGGCGATCGAGATCCCGCTGAATGTCCTCCTCGCTGAGGGCGATCCTGGCGGGACAGCCATCGATCACCACGCCCACGCCGCCGCCGTGGGATTCGCCCCAGGTGGCGATGCGAAAGACTTGTCCGAAGATGCTGGCCATGCGTCCGGCCACCTAAACGCAGCCCTCGCACGGCTCAACCTCAGAATCCCGTGCGCGGCAGAAATCCCGGGCATCCCGGCGCGGGGTGAGGGGACGACCGCCTTCGGGCTGGCATCCTCGAGGCAACCCGAAATAGGCTCCTCTCCATGAAATGTTCCCCCGGCGGTTCACCCCTGACGATTTCAACGGTTTCTTGCCTCGGCCTCTTGCTCGCCTGGTGCCTTGGCGGAATTCCCCGCGCCGCCGCGAAACCCGTTCCGGTAGAAATCGGCGAGGTGGCGCCTTTCACGGTCGTGGTGTTGCCCGACACCCAGAAATACGTGGAGTTTTACCCTCGGGGACTTGCCAACCAGTTGGAGCGGATCCGGATGAACCGAAACGAGCTCAACTGCAAGTTTGTGATCCACGAGGGCGACATCGTGCAAAACCCGGGAGAGGCCGGCGAATGGAAAATCGTGGATGCGGCGTTTCGTCAGCTGGATGGCCTGGTGCCCTACTGTTTCTCCATCGGCAACCATGACATGGATGTGGGAAAACGAGACAAGACGCTCTACCGCCAGACCTTCCCGCTCTCTCGGTTTGAATCCATGCCGACCTACGGCGGTAGCCAGAACGAGCACGCCGATAACACCTACCACACGTTCGAAGTGGGCGGCTTGAAGTTTCTCGTCATTACCCTGGAGTATCATCCCGGCAAGGCCTGTCTGCATTGGGCCAACGAGATTGTGGCGGCCCATCCGGATCATCGGGTGATGGTCGACACCCATTCCTGTCTCAATGTCAACGAGCCCAACGCGGAGGGCAAGCACGTGTGGGAACACTTTGTGCGGAAGCACCCAAACATCTTCCTAGTGCTCTGTGGCCATCTCTCGGTGGGACGACGCGTGGCGAGGGGCGACCATGGCAACCTGGTCCATGAGGTTCTGGCGAACTATCAAGGGCATGACAACGGCGGCAACGGCTGGCTTCGGCTGCTCCGCTTTCATCCCTCGGAGAATCGCATCGAAGTGAGGACCTATTCCACGCTTCTCAATCGCTACATGAAGGAGGGGGATCCAAGGTGGTCCCGTCTCAGCGACAACCATTTCCACTTGCCGTATTTGATGGCGGACGGGGCGCCGTTTGAGCGATTCGAATTCCGCGACGTGGCGGAAACGGCGGCGCCCAGAGAGCTCTACACGGAGCGTGAACTCGAGAAATGACCGGAAGTTGTGGATGAGGGCGGTCGGAACACCATTCGAAGTTCGATCATGGGTTAGGCAGCGGTTTGCTGCTCGATGCCGTCCACGAAGATGATTCCTTGCACGACTTTGTCAAGTTGACGATATCCGTTCAGTCGACGCCAGCCTTTCTCGGCTTCCAGGCCGAGCTTGTAGACCATTGAAAGGGTTGCTTTCCTCGATCCGCACCCTTTGGTTTGTCGAGTCCGATGGCGGACCGTGGCAAACGTCGACTCAATCGGGTTTGTCGTCCGGATGTGTCTCCAGTGCTCGGCTGGAAAGTCGTAGAACGTTAGTAGAGTTTCCTTGTCTTTCTTCAGGCAGGCGCACGCTTTCGGATACTTGGCTTCGTAGAGCGTGAAGAACTCGTCATAGGCCTCCAAGGCGGCCTTCTTTGTTTCCGCCATGTAGATTTCATGGATGCGTTCCTTGGCAAGGGGCTGCGCTTTCTTCGGCAGCTTGTCGAGGATGTTGGCTGTCTTGTGCACCCAACATCGTTGCTGTTTGCTTGTCGGATATTCCTCTTCCAAGGCGCTCCAGAACCCGAGAGCTCCATCGGCGATACTCAGTTTCGGAGGGATTTTCAATCCTCGTTTCTTGAGGTCTCTGAGCACATTTTTCCAGGACAGTTTGCTCTCTCGTTCTCCATCGCTGATGGTTACCAATTCCTTGGTTCCATCGGGTAAGGAGCCGACGATTACGAGAACACATGGGCGGTCGTCATTGAGCCTGACATGGAAGTAGATCCCGTCGGCCCAGAGATAGACGTATTCCTTGTCGCTGAGGTCACGCTCGCTCCATTGCTCGCGTTCTTTCTCCCATTGCTCTTCCTCGTCGAACGATGTTGGCTGCAGAAAGACCCGATGCGTTCTCACCGAGGATCGGCTCTAAGGCTCGACTCATCTCGGAGGTTGAGATTCCTCGCAGGTAGAGTGCCGGGATGAGGTTGTCCAGTGAAGCGACTCGGCGTAGGTACGGCGGAAGGATGGCGCTGGTGAACCGCTGGCCTGATCGGCGATCATTGATCCTGGGCTGCCGAACAGAAACGTTTCCTATTCCAGTCTGAAGTTGTCGCTGAGGAAGATGGCCGTTGCGAACGACTTGGCGATGACCCTGGTCATCACGCTGATGTTGATGGGCTTGAATGTAGTCGGAGACTTCGTTGTCGATGGCGGCCTGAAGAAGCACTTGGGCTCCTTGTCGCAGGGTGGCCTCAAGGGCGTTCTGGCAGACGGTGCTTGCTCCTTCCTGGCCGAGGATAGATGCGGATTCGGTGGGGTGGTTGGTGGTTTTCATTGGAGTTCAGTTGTTTTGGTAAATGGTTGAACTCTTCATGATGCCCCGACCGCCCTCATCCACAACTTCCGGTCATTTCTCCGTGAACTCGAGGGATGGACGGTGTGGGTTCACTCGGATTTTCAGAAAGAGGAACCCGAGTTGGCCAGGCGAACCTTGTCAGTCTTGCAAAGGCGACTGCAGGCGATGAAGGGCGTCCTGTCGGGATGTGCGTTGCAGGAGCTTGTCGAGGTGCCGATCTGGGTGGAGCGCACGCATCCCGGACATGCCTGCACGGTCTATCACAACGATGTCGAAGCCTTGCACGAGAAGGGTATGAACCCCGACAAGCTGGGGGCGGTGGAGATTGCCAACGCGGAGGCGTTTCTCGACGCGGCGGAGTCTCAGCCGGGGCGATTGCTGCACGAGATGGCCCGCGCCTACCTGGACCGCCGTTGGGGAGGCCGTCACGAGGGGCTTGAGAAAGCCTACGCGTTGGCTTTCTCGAACAAGCGTTATGAAGACGTGCTCCACATGAGCGGGCAGCGCCGCCGACACGTGGCTCTGGAAAGCGAGGCAGCCTACTTCGCGGAAGCGAGTGAGGCTTACTTCGGTCGCAACGACCACGCCCCTTTCGATCGATCGGCGCTGGCCTCGCATGACCCCGGAATCCATGCCTTGTTACCGGATCTTTGGGCGGAGGCGCCTATTGAGGCGCGCCTGCTGGGTGTGAAGAATATTTGGAATGCGGCCAAGCACAATGCCTTCACCGATCTGGTGGCCTGAAACGATCGCCTGGTGTGTGCCTTTCGGGAGGGAGAAAAGCACGCCGGCGATGAGGGACAGTTGCGGGTATTGACCTCGGCCGATGGGGGCGATTCCTGGAAGAGCGCGGCGATCATCCGTCAGGAGGGCGTCGATCTCCGCGATGCCAAGCTGGCCGTGACGCCGGATTCGAGGCTCATGCTGGTGGGCGGCTTGCAGCGAATGATCGACGGGCAGCGTGTCACCAGCACGGTGGCGAGTTTCTCGCGGGACGGCTTTTCGTGGTCATTGCCGGAGCCGATTGGCGAGGAGGGACGATGGCTCTGGGGGGTGACCTGGGAAGAGGGTCGGGCCTACGGCGTGGCCTACCCAACCCCACACGGAGCGCCTCATTCTTCGCTGATGGAGTCTGCGGATGGGCGGCGTTTCACGACACTGATTCGAGAATATGTCAGTGAAGGCAGGCCGACGGAAGCGGTGGTGCGCCGGGACCGGGACGGACAGTTCTGGTGTTTGCATCGGCGATCCGGCGATCCGGCGGAGGCCTTGCTAGGCTGGGCTGATAGGCATGGGGGTCCCTGGCAGTGGAAGACGTTGAACCGCCGGATCGGCGGCCCTGGATTGATCCAGATCCCCTCCGGGGAGCTGATCGGCGTGGTGCGCCTTTACGACGGAGGCGCCCGGACGGAAGTCTGCCTCATCGAGCCGGAGAAAAGTCGCCTCACGCCACTGCTTCGCTTGCCGAGCGGTGGTGACACCAGCTATCCGGGATTGGTCTGGCAGAACGATCAATTGCTGATCAGCTACTACTCCTCGCATGAAGACAAGACTTCCATCTATTTTGCCCGCGTGGCCTTTCCGTGATGCCTGAGAATGAATCTTCGGAAACGGGACTCTGGCGTTTCCCAGGCCCGCGCTGGTGGGCGTGCTTCATCTCTTGCCGCTTCCCGGCGCTCCTCGGTGGGGAGGCGGGATGGAGGCGGGATGGAGGCGGTGTGGAAGCGAGCGACGGCAGACGCTTTGGCCTACGAGAAAGGCGGGGCGGATGCCTTGATCATTGAGAATTACGGTGACGTGCCGTTCACGCCGGGGCGGGTGCCGGCGGAAACGGTGGCGGCCATGAGCGCCGTGGGCGTTTATCTGAGGGAGGTGGCCGGCGTGTCCCTGCCCCTAGGATACAACGTTTTGCGCAATGATCCCGCGTCGGCGTTGGGGCTGGCTGCAGTCTCTCGGGGACGATTCGTGCGGGTGAACGTGCATTCCGGCGCCATGGTGACGGATCAGGGGGTGATCGAGGGGCGGGCCTTCGAGACGGTGCGACTGCGCCAGCGGCTCTCTCCAGAAGTGGCGATCTGGGCTGACGTGCATGTCAAGCACGCCCAGCCGCTGGGGGGAGGGGATCTGGTGGACGCGGCGAGAGACGCCGTTCAGAGAGGCCTGGCCGATGGTCTCATCGTGTCCGGGGTGGCGACCGGTGCTCCCGTGGCTCTCGAGGATTTGCAGCGGATCCGCGAGGCCTGCCCGGACGTTTTTCTGCTGGTGGGTTCGGGGGCGGACGCTTCCCGGGCTGCCGAGATGCTGGAGTTTGCGGATGGTCTCATTGTGGGGACCAGCGTGAAGCGGGCGGGGAAGATCGAAAACGCGGTAGAAGAAGAACGCGTGCGGACGCTCCGCAAGGTCATGGACAGCGGTGTTTCTTGAACTAACTTGGAGGCGATGTTCGCGATCTTCGCCCATGTTTTCCAATGGCTCTTCTCCAAGGCAGCCCAGTTGATAGTGCTTTGGTTGGTGGTGTTGGTCGGAGTGGCGGTCTATTTGTGGAGTCAAAAGTTCCTCGAGCAGTTGCCGGAAGAGTTGGCGAAGAAGGAGCGCGTCATCCGGGGCCTGTCGCTGGAGGTGAGTCGGTTAGACGAGCGCATCGGTGAGATTCGCGCGGCGGTGGGCCGGCAAATCGAAGTGATTGAGGAAAAACGTCAACTGCTGCGGGAAGAATTGCAAAAGCGTGAGCGCGATATTCGTGATTGGCAGGCCCAGATCGAGCGGCTGCGAGGTGCGGGCGCGCGGACGCGGTCTTTCTGGGACCGTTTGCGGGGTGTGGAAACGGATGGCAACAAAGATGAGATCGAGGCCTTGGACCAGCGAATCGCGGCGACGCAGACACAGGGAAACGCCTTGCGGGAAAAGGTGCGGACGCTGGATGGGGAGGAGGCGGCCCTCACGGAGGCCGCGGCCGGTGAGGAGGCTGGCATTCAGGCAAAGCGTGAGGATACTCTGGCCGATTTGACGGCGGCGGAAGCCGAGCGCACGGAGATTCAGGCGCAGGCCGACCGCTGGGATAGCCGTTTCCATCGGGGGCAAGATTTGTTGATGGCGGCCTACCACAAGATGGGGAGACCACTGATCTGGATCAGCCTGTCCATCATCTTCTTGCCTTTGGTCGCAAAGCTCGGTCTGTACTACGGCTGGGCGCCACTGTTGTCTCTGGGAAAGCCGGTGGTGCTGCGATCGGCGGCGGGAGACTCTGTTCACGTGTCGGAAAGCGCGGTGGCACAGGAGATCGTGTTGGAGCCCGGCGAAGTGGCCACCATCCAGCACCGTTTTTATCAGGCTTCGGATGAAGATCTTCGCAAACGCACCAAGTTTGTTTTCAGCTGGCGCTATCCTTTTTCCAGCCTGGCCTGCGGCTTGTTTCTCCTGACTCGGGTGACCAACGGCAATGCGGAAGCCAGGCGGAGGCTGACCTTGTCGAGCCAGTCCGAAGCCGAGATCGAGATGGCCGTGGTGGAAATTCCGGAGGGGGGATCCCTCATCTGCCGCCCCAGCTTCGTCGCCGCCTTGATTCAGCGTGACGGCGAGGAGCCGCAGATCCGGTCACACTGGCGTTTCTTTTCCCTGCACGCCTGGATTACCTTGCAGTTTCGCTACTTCGAGTTTCGGGGGCCGGTGAAGATGGTTTTGTGGGCCTATCGCGGCGTTCGCGCGGAAGACATGAGCCGCAACACCCTCGGTCACGGCTTGGGAGGAGAACGTCGAACCAATCAGCTGGCAACCATTGGCTTCACCCCTTCGCTGAATTACCGGAGTCGGCGCTCGGAGACGCTCATCTCCTACCTTCGGAGTCAGAATCCACTCTTCGACGATCTTTTTTCGGGCCGGGGCATCTTTCTCTGCCAACAGATCTCCCGGTCCGAGCAACAAGAGAGGGCGGGCCGTTTCTGGTCCAATCTTTGGAATAGCGTTACGAAGATTTTTGGGATCTAGCGTAGCCCGTCAAGCAGACTGTAGTTTATTCAGTTTGGCTCTACGTTTTTTAAGAATGGGGATTGATCAAGAGAGAAAAGTCAAGCAGACTGTAGTTTATTCAGTTTGGCTCTACCGCGCTTGACCTTTTCGAGAATATCAGAGGCAGCCGCGGTCCAGATGAAGGGAGATGGGTTTTCGTTGTGAGCTTCGATATAGCCTACCAACGCCTGTTCGAGGTCCGCGACACTGGTGAACACGCCTCTCCGCACACACTTTTCAGTCAGGTCACGGAAGAACCGCTCTACCATGTTGAGCCACGATGCGCTCGTAGGTGTGAAGTGGATGTGGATGCGTGGTCGCCTTGAAATCCACGCGCGAACTTTCGCGTGTTTATGTGTAGCATAGTTGTCGCAAATAATATGGATCTCTTTGAGGTGTGGTAGATTTCTGGACCACCCGTTAAGCAACTCCCATACTCTGACCATGAAAACCAGAAAGAGATACACTGACGAATTCAAGGCGCAAGCAGTCCAACTCCTGGAAATCGGAAAGCCCGTATCCGACGTGGCTGCGGATCTCGGCATCAGCACCGATCTCCTATATCGCTGGAGACGTGAAGGGCCGAACTGCGTCGGCTTCGACGCGAGCTCTCACAACTCAAGGTCGAGAACGACATTTTAAAAAAAGCCGCTCTCATCCTAGGGACCTCTCCCCAGCCGAAACCCGCGAAATGATTGGGTCGATACATCAGGTAACCGGGCATAGTGTCCGCCAAATCTGCGCCACCTTGAATTTGCCGCGAAGCAGCTACTATCATGCTGCAAAGCCGACACCGACTCAGCAAAGTGACCAGGAAATTGGTGATGTCATCGAGAAGATCTTCCGGGAACACCGCGGGCGCTATGGCCATCGCAGAATTCATCAGGAGCTTCGCGACATGGAGATCCAATGCTCATTAGATCGTGTGCGTAGACTCATGGCAGAGAGAGAGTTACGTGCAATTCAGCCCAGAAAATTCGTGCCCAAAACCAGCGATGGCCGGGCCGACAAGCCCTCGCAGAATCTGTTGGAAAACCAACCGGAACCTGAGAAGCCCAACCAAGTTTGGGCTGGCGATATCACGCACATACGCACTGCAGATGGCTGGCTCTACCTCGCTGTCGTAATCGACCTCTATTCGAGGCGAGTGGTCGGGTGGGCGCTCGCAGATCACATGCGAGCCGAGCTCGTGGTCCATGCACTGGAGATGGCCCTGGCTTCGACTCCTAAGAAGCCTGGCAGAATCTTTCACAGCGACCGAGGAAGTCAGTATGGAAGCCGCGATTTTCGCAAAGTGTTATCTCAAGCCGGGATGCTGCAAAGCATGTCAGCTAGAGGTAATCCCTATCACAACGCCTGGACCGAATCAATGATCGGCACTTTGAAGGCGGAGATGATCCGAGGTGGCTGTTTCATCAACGAAGAAGACGCCCGGACCGAACTATTTGACTACATCGAATCGTACTACAATACCAAACGGAAACATTCCTCACTCGACTACCAAACACCTGCTCAATTCGAAGCAAATACTAACATCTAACTAAGCTAAATTTGGTCCATAAATCCCTTGCATCTCAGAGCCACGCTGCCCAAGCTGCGGAACAGGCATGCAAGTGGTCGACACGTTTGATCGCAGCTGGACAACCACGACTGTGGTCGACGCGATCTGGGGTGTGAAACCGTCGGCTTTTCGGCGATCACCGGTCATCATTCGACGGTCGGGAAGAGCCCCACCATCACCCTTAACCTCTGCGGGGGTATGAGAAACGCTAATTACCAAGAGAAACGCGGTCAAACCGAGATCCGAAATGGAGTCGGCTTCGCGGAGCTATGGTTCGCGCTAGAGTTCACGGTGTTGAAAGGCATTCGAGGCCGCCATTTTTTGGCACATCACAACACCAGAGACCACCAGTGCTCAGAAATCG
The DNA here is from genome assembly GCA_965204485.1 of Verrucomicrobiales bacterium. Lineage (GTDB taxonomy): Bacteria > Verrucomicrobiota > Verrucomicrobiia > Verrucomicrobiales > DEV007 > JAACDM01. The sequence goes on along the minus strand of CBDBEZ010000005.1, from coordinate 23,353 downwards.
CGGGCCACGGAGCGTATTGGGACAAGGCACCAGCCCTCTCATTAAGACAGTGCGAGGGGAACGGCAAATGGAAAACCCATAGGGGTTCGGAAGCGCTGTTCCAAATGCTCTAGGCAAGGCTCACGACGTTCGATCGCGGGTTGTTCAACAAAGGCTGCATACGCAGGCTCGCTTCACTCGCTGCGATGCGAGCCTAGTTGTTGAGCCTAGTTGTTGAGCCTAGTTGTTTAAAGGCGAGTTGGCCTCGGCTGTTATGATGCCAGCGGGTTTGGGCAGGCTTGCTTTCGGGGCCGTAGAAGGTGATCATGCGAGTTTTTTCACCTCGCCCATTGTAGCGGTATTCAACATCGGTGGCGCGGTGGCCGTGAACTTTGCTTAGGGTGCCGTTGGCGTTGTAGACTTGATGGACTTGGCCACCGCCAGGCTTAGACATGGTGGTGACTTGGCCTAGTGCATCATAGGAGAGGATGGTGTCAACGGTGCCGTCGGTAGTCTCTGACCGTCATCCCCCCAACGGCACGACTCCTCTAAGCTGTTGGTCTTTCCCCAAACCAAAGAGTTCCACAGCAATCGACCTTTCATAATTAAGATAACTCAGTCGAAAGTCGAGTTCCAAGCCTTCCATGAAGTGATCGGAAATGGCATAGGCCAGTTCATCATGCAACTGTGTTTCCGCATAGTCAGAATTCGCTGGGTAGGTCGCCTCGAGAAAAACGCTATCTCCCAACATCAGCTGATAATTACCAGGACTCAGATGAATCTCGACAGAGGAGCAGACATGAGGTTCCTCATTCACAAGCATCTCAAGGTTCACCGACAACACTCGGGAGGTCTGCGCATCAATGCCCAACCTTGCTAGAGCATTTCGAAGCCGCATGTCAAAACGCTGCCACTCGAGAGCAGATTCCAAGCGTTCAACGACAATCCCTATTCTAGACTCTGTGGGCTTCTTCCCACCAGAACGAATTGCCTGCATAGCGAACCAGGCCCCAATCATAAACCCGATGACACAAAGGATTTGGAAAAACTTAGTCATTCATTCACTGAGACGTCTAATTAAACGTCAGTTCTACATAATCTCTAAAATCCTGCTTCGCCATAGAAGACCAACTTCCCGAATCAGCAGATCCGATCTCTTCTCCATCGCGCAAGACTTTAAAGGGCCCATCAGCTATTGGCCTCCACGCAAATTGGGTCGCAGTTACTTCCAGCGTGCCATTGTGGCCACAATCCACGTAGCCAAAGCCACAATATATCCCACCCGACCACCAACCGATTCCCAACCAACTCTTTATCTGTGTAGTCCCGGCAGGACATTTTGGAATACCGCCGAGTCTTTTGTAGGTTGATACTTTCCATTTACGAAGCTCTGTCTTAATCTTCTTTTTCTGCCCGATTCTTTCGTATTTCGCTTCAACAGTTTGCTCTATTGAAGCGGACGTTTCAACCGATACTGTCGTTGTCCAGCTAACAGTACCTTCAAGCTCTAGCTTGAATCCACTTTCAATACTAACTTTACCTTCAACCGTGGTCTCGTGAGTAAACGATGACGTCACTTTGCCATCTTGCGTTTCTCCAGTGTTCGTAACTTTTGGTGAAGCCTTTCTCCATTCGGTTCCAACCAATGATTGAAGTCCTAGAACATCCAAATCATTTTCCAGCATTCCATACAGATTAAGACCACCTTCCTCCCTGAGAGGATCGCGGGATAGCCATCTCCCATTCTCGGCATCATAGTAGCGATAGCCGTAATAGTAGAAACCCGACTCGAAATCATACGGCTTCGTGCTGAATCGCCAACGATTCTTTAGCAGTTGCGGCACACTTGTGAGATTACCAAATGAGTCATACGTTAGGCTATCAAGCACGGCTCCAAGCGAATCTGTCACCTCCGTTACATTACCGTTCGCGTCATAATGATAGAGCCAGGCGTCCTGATCTGCATCACGCTTCTTGGCAAAGAGGAGTCCGCCAACGCCTCCTGCACCCTGGAGGCTACCGCTGAGATCCTTGCCCCAGGTGAAGGTTTCCGTGGGTTGGACCCCGCCCGGCGCATACACGGCGATCAGATTCCATCCCTGATACAGGTAGCGCTCATCGATACCGTCTACAGTCTTGCGGGCAATGCGGCGCGATTGATGATCGTAAGTGTATTCGGACACTAAACTGCCTCGCTCGTGGATGGCGATGAGCCGGTTCTCGCCATCCCAAGTGAATGTGCGCTCGCCCTGAGCGATCAGGTTGCCATCAACATCATGGCTCGGACGGTGTTCGCCAGCTCGTTCATACTGGTTGAGTGCGTTAGGCGTGTAAAGCCTTTCACTGCCGTTGGCTTCATCTCGCAGCCGATTACCGATCTTGTCGTAGGCGTAAGCTTCATCGACTCCATCACGCTCGGAGGCGATCACGCCGCCGGTGTCGGGGTCATATAGGAACCGATCCACGTAGCCATCATCATCTTTCCCCTCCCGCAGGGTTTCACGAGCGATCCGCTGTCCATCTTTGTTGTTCGTGTAAGTGAAGCGTGAGATCTCTTCAGTTAACTGAAAACCCACCCGCTTACTCACGCTGATGAGGGCATCCCGCCCAGGCTCGTGGGAGTAGACCGTTTGCTTCAAGAAGGGTGCCGTCAGGGTTTTCACGCGATCGGTGGTCGAGTTCGGTTCGTAAGCGTAATCAAACCAGTAACCCTGGGCGTGCACATTGTCAAGTCGACCCACGCCATCCAGCGATTCCGTAAGACGGCGTCGGAAAGAGTCGTAATGGCCTGAATTGGTGGGTGTTGAGCGTGTTGAAGCTGGCGCTAGGAGGGCGAACAGTTTCGTGTGGCGGTTCTCGGGCGAATTTCGGAGGGCTCGAGCCGCGAAATGGATCCCCCTGTCGGCAATAGGCAACAGGGAGCCAGACCGCTCCGATGGCGGACGCGAACCCAAGGTTACCGAGAGCGCGGGGCGGGCGTTCCTCAGCCCGGAGCCGGTGGCGGCCACCATCGATCCTCTCGCATGGAGGCGGCGATTTGACGGGCAAAATAGATGGCCGTGTGTCCACGGCGTATCTCTGGCTTCAAGTTGCGCTTGTGGAAGCAGTGGAACACGGCGTGGGCCATGAACATGATCAGCCACAGAACGAGAATGGAATTGGGATGATGGTGATAGCAATGACCGGAATGCCAGCGGGAGCAGAGTTCGTTAAAGCCTTCGTTTTCGACCTTCCAACGGTCGTGCCCGAAATGGAAGATGGTCTTGGCATCGGCCATTGAGCGGGGCATGGTCGTCGCCCACCACCAGTGGCTATCGATGGGAGTCTCGACCCAATCCCCAGCGACGCGCTCGCGACGGATGCCAGTCTCATGGGAATGAACAACGCGAAGAGGAGTGTGAATGGATTCAGTGCAGAAGCCCTCAGCCTCTTGTAAATGAACGTGCCGCGCGGGCTTGCCCGGTGCAGCCGGAGTCTCAAATGATTCTGGCTCTTGCTCCTCAAGGGGCAGGAGCGTGCGGGCTTCGGACAATAGCTCAGGCTGATTATCCTTGAGTACGGCAACAAGGTATTTGCCGTGGTCTTCAAGAAGATTGATCACGGAGGGACGCAGGTAGAGCGCATCGGCAGTGAGCACGTCAAAGCAGCGTGGGTGGTCCTTAAGGACGCGAGTTATCAGCCGTATAGCCGCAGCGACTTCGTCGTCTCCAGGATCTCCGTCTTCACCAGGCTCAAGCATTTCCACGTCGAGAAGCAATTGAAAAGCCTCACAGATAATCTGAAACGCGACCAAGCGGTGGTAGAACTGTGTTTTGACCTCGTCTCCGACGGCGATCCGGCGTTGGAGACACTTTGGACAACAACGTTTGTAGCTACAGTGAGTTTCGTGACCATCGACGGCGGCAAGCATCCAACCGCGCTGTGGGGCAAGGATTTTGTTGCGTTTGAGGCAGAAGTAAATGTGTCCGAGACACCCTCGCACACTGTCAGGCTCGATGCGCTCGGAGACATACGCCAGTTCGTCGGCGCTGGGCAAACGGTGATTACCGAGCCAACGGGTCCAGCTGCTCTTGTTCCGGTGTTGCTCGAGTTCGTTGAAGCTTGGTAACCGGCAGCAGAACATGGCGAAGAATGCTGCCGGGAAAACTCGAGTGGGAATCTGTGGTTTGGGACGAGAGTCACGCACCCGCAGCCTCCACTGTTGGCGGAGGCTGAAAATCTTGTCCGCGTAAGTTAGTAGTCGCGTGAGAATGGTCGCTTCTTTTTTGGTGGAGAATTGCGCCCGGACTTGGCTTTGCCGGCTGATTTCTTACCGGTCTTGCCCTTCTTCTTGGCGGAGCTACTCGCCGCTCTGGCCTTGGTTTTTGCCTCCTCGAGTCGGAGGCGCTCCTGCTCGTCGAGGGCTTCCAGCAGAGCATTCGCCTTCTGGAAATCATCGATCCAGCGTCTCGCCTGAGCTTCCAACGGTCTGGGGACGTGCAGCATGGTGGTCTTGCCCTTGCGAGTCTGACCGATGGCCAAGGAGCGATGGCGCAAGGAGTCGTCGGAAGCGCAACGGCAAGTGGGCTTGCCGCATTTACGAGAGAGTTCGATGGGCGAGCCGTGAAGGAAGCCTTCGGCCTGGTCGAGGAGCTGGCGGAGGCGGCTGCGAATCTGGCGTTCGGTGGGGGGCAGGGAGTTTCTGCTTGGCATGAAGGTCGGCTCGTTCGGCTCACTGTAATATAATACTATTACAGAAACAAGCTTAAAAAAGATGAAATAACGAATGCGAATTTGCCATGGGGTCAAAAATGGGCGCCGCCGATCCGAATTACCCAAAAATACAGGGCTTGAGCCGCCTCAGCCGCCTATCTTACGGAATCGCTGGTCGCCCAGCTCATTGTTGATGTGGACAAGTATCCGAATCATTCCCGTCGCCGGGAGACCCGGGAGATGATCATCGATTATCTGGCCATGGTGGATCCGCGCAAGGCGCTGGAGGTGCGCGAGGAGTTGCCCAACAAGGGCATTTTTTCCAAAGCCATGCGGCAGTTGGGCCGGAACAATCCTGAAGAGGCCCTTCGCCTGCGGGAAACCCTGACGAATTCCAAGGATCGGAGCGATGCCTTGACCTCTATTTTTGTGGGGGCGAGCGAAGTGGATCCGGCCGGTGCCTTTGCCCTCTTGCAGAAAACCGCCGAGGCGGGCCCGCAACACTATGAAGAGGTCTTCGACAACTGGGCCGAGACCGATCCGGTGACGGCGGCCAAGATGGCCTTGACGGTGAAGAAGCCGGCCGAACGGAGGGAGGCGTTAAAGATTGTGGGCCAGGAATGGGCGGAGCGTGATCCCGAAGGTGTCTTGGACTGGGTGGAGAAGACGGAGCTGAGTTCTTATGAACGTGAAATCATGAAGAACAGCGCTCTCAACGCCTATGCGAGGCGCGACGGCCCAGGCGGCCATCAGCGATTCCGTAAGATAGGCGGCTGAGGCGGCTCAAGCCCTGTATTTTTGGGTAATTCGGATCGGCGGCGCCCATTTTTGACCCCATGGCAAATTCGCATTCGTTATTTCATCTTTTTTAAGCTTGTTTCTGTAATAGTCTTATATTACAGTGCGCCGAACGAGCCGACCTTCATGCCAAGCAGAAACTCCCTGCCCCCCACCGAACGCCAGATTCGCAGCCGCCTCCGCCAGCTCCTCGACCAGGCCGAAGGCTTCCTTCACGGCTCGCCCATCGAACTCTCTCGTAAATGCGGCAAGCCCACTTGCCGTTGCGCTTCCGACGACTCCTTGCGCCATCGCTCCTTGGCCATCGGTCAGACTCGCAAGGGCAAGACCACCATGCTGCACGTCCCCAGACCGTTGGAAGCTCAGGCGAGACGCTGGATCGATGATTTCCAGAAGGCGAATGCTCTGCTGGAAGCCCTCGACGAACAGGGGCGCCTCCGACTCGAGGAGGCAAAAACCAAGGCCAGAGCGGCGAGTAGCTCCGCCAAGAAGAAGGGCAAGACCGGTAAGAAATCAGCCGGCAAAGCCAAGTCCGGGCGCAATTCTCCACCAAAAAAGAAGCGACCATTCTCACGCGACTACTAACTTACGCGGACAAGATTTTCAGCCTCCGCCAACAGTGGAGGCTGCGGGTGCGTGACTCTCGTCCCAAACCACAGATTCCCACTCGAGTTTTCCCGGCAGCATTCTTCGCCATGTTCTGCTGCCGGTTACCAAGCTTCAACGAACTCGAGCAACACCGGAACAAGAGCAGCTGGACCCGTTGGCTCGGTAATCACCGTTTGCCCAGCGCCGACGAACTGGCGTATGTCTCCGAGCGCATCGAGCCTGACAGTGTGCGAGGGTGTCTCGGACACATTTACTTCTGCCTCAAACGCAACAAAATCCTTGCCCCACAGCGCGGTTGGATGCTTGCCGCCGTCGATGGTCACGAAACTCACTGTAGCTACAAACGTTGTTGTCCAAAGTGTCTCCAACGCCGGATCGCCGTCGGAGACGAGGTCAAAACACAGTTCTACCACCGCTTGGTCGCGTTTCAGATTATCTGTGAGGCTTTTCCATTGCTTCTCGACGTGGAAATGCTTGAGCCTGGTGAAGACGGAGATCCTGGAGACGACGAAGTCGCTGCGGCTATACGGCTGATAACTCGCGTCCTTAAGGACAATGCCTTTAGGGAAAGCTAACAATCTCCAGCAGGAACTCGCCCTCACGAGAGTCGTTTTCTGTTAGCCTAGGCCAACTCGTCACCGGTTGGCGGACTTTGCGCGGGCAACTCCTTTGTCGTCTTTTCGGTATTGCCTCCCGAACGATCAATTCTCTGACTCGCGCTACCATCTCCTGTTTTGTCTCTTCGGTCAGCAGTCCCTCGGACACTTCGAACACTGCCCATAGTGAATTCATTTTGTCGAGCGTCTTCAGGAAACTGATGCTCAACGGCTGGATGTTGCCGCTTTTCGCGGCTTCGCATCGCTCCTGCGCGATGATCGAGCAGGCCATGAGCAATGCCGCCACCTCCTGGGCCGCTGTTTCTGGCGTATGGCTATGAAGAACGTCACTCCCGCGCATGTGGAGCTTGAGTTCCTTGTAGAATATCTCGTGTTCCCAGCGCAGGGCATAGAGCTCCAGCAATTCCTGCGCCGGATACTCCTGCTCATCAATAAGCGTCGTCCATAGCCTCACCTCGCTCCACTGTCGTGCCCCCGGCTTCCTGATCCGGCCTCGAATCTCACGGATACGGATCTCCCCTTGATTCTCTCGCGGCCCATCAGCCTTCTTTCTGGGCACCCCGATGCTGACCAGCGCGCTTCCATCGGAGAGCCTTTCAGTCTTATGGCTCTTGTTGCTGCCGCGTGCCTTCACCAACAATTCACTATGTGCCGCCCGGCATGATTTCACGAGTTCGTCGAGATACTTCCCGCAACCGTAAAGCCGGTCGATAATCAGCAGACTCCTCTTCGGCAGACTCCCGAGAAGTTCTTTGGCCAGGGTCCATTCGCCTTCTCCTTTCAGGCCGACCGTCGCCGCCAACGGGTTGTGGATGCCAAGTTCCACGAGCGCGCACATCTCTATTTTCGCAAAGGCGGCGGTCATTCTCCTGGAGGCCGCCTTGCTCATGGCAGCCAGAACCTGCGGCGTGTTCGTGACGCTCCATTTCGAGCCATCGATCCCGCACAGGCGCAGCCCCTTGTAGAAACATCCCTTGTGTACGCGTCCATCGGCGAGGGGCTTTAACACCTGCTTCATGAGCCAAGCGAATGGCTCAAGCCCCATCCTCTGGCGCCGTTCCGAGAGCGAACTATCCTTGATCACCACCTCGAACAACTGGAACACATGGGCCGAGAAATGGCCAGCATCACTGATCACGTGATAGACCAGGGAGGCGAGAAGATCCCAGGCCGGCAGCTTGGGGTTGGGGCCGCGGCCTGGGTTCTGCAAGCGTTCGAAGCGATCGCGAACGAATCCGAAAAGATGTTCGAACTGACCAAGGAAACCGCTAACTTGATTGGGATGGGAGTGAGGCATCCACCCCAATTATAACTATTATGGTAAAATGCAAAATTTATCTAAAATATTTTGGATCTTTCCCTAAAGGCATTGTCCTTAAGGACCACCCACGCTGCTTTGACGTGCTCACTGCCGATGCGCTCTACCTGCGTCCCTCCGTGATCAATCTTCTTGAAGACCACGGCAAATACCTTGTTGCCGTACTCAAGGATAATCAGCCTGAGCTATTGTCCGAAGCCCGCACGCTCCTGCCCCTTGAGGAGCAAGAGCCAGAATCATTTGAGACTCCGGCTGCACCGGGCAAGCCCGCGCGGCACGTTCATTTACAAGAGGCTGAGGGCTTCTGCACTGAATCCATTCACACTCCTCTTCGCGTTGTTCATTCCCATGAGACTGGCATCCGTCGCGAGCGCGTCGCTGGGGATTGGGTCGAGACTCCCATCGATAGCCACTGGTGGTGGGCGACGACCATGCCCCGCTCAATGGCCGATGCCAAGACCATCTTCCATTTCGGGCACGACCGTTGGAAGGTCGAAAACGAAGGCTTTAACGAACTCTGCTCCCGCTGGCATTCCGGTCATTGCTATTATCATCATCCCAATTCCATTCTCGTTCTGTGGCTGATCATGTTCATGGCCCACGCCGTGTTCCACTGCTTCCACAAGCGCAACTTGAAGCCAGAGATACGCCGTGGACACACGGCCATCTATTTTGCCCGTCAAATCGCCGCCTCCATGCGAGAGGATCGATGGTGGCCGCCACCGGCTCCGGGCTGAGGAACGCCCGCCCCGCGCTCTCGGTAACCTTGGGTTCGCGTCCGCCATCGGAGCGGTCTGGCTCCCTGTTGCCTATTGCCGACAGGGGGATCCATTTCGCGGCTCGAGCCCTCCGAAATTCGCCCGAGAACCGCCACACGAAACTGTTCGCCCTCCTAGCGCCAGCTTCAACACGCTCAACACCCACCAATTCAGGCCATTACGACTCTTTCCGACGCCGTCTTACGGAATCGCTGCGCGCTTGAATGATCAGCGTCGGCGAGATAGGAACAGGGCGACCTCTTTCCTCTTTCAATCCAGCCCATCGAGTGGAAGCAACCCCGTCATGACAGCACGCGCACGAAGCACCCAGGGCAAGGCCCAGCGGAATCTGAAGGACTACCTTTCTCACCTGACTTTGCGGCAGGCGGAGAGACTGCTCGGTAGCCAGGGACGACAATTGCTGGTGGAAGGGGGGAAGTTGGAGGTGGTTTCCACGGACGATGTGAGGCTAACCGACGATTTTTTTCTTCTCAGACATCAGGTAGCCGGCGCTCAGGTGACCATTCGACTGAACGACGCCCGCGGCGATCGGCTGGAGCTGAGTTGTGATGTGTGTGGTCGCGAACCCTGCGCGCACAAGGGAACGGCCCTGTCGTTCATCCTGGAAGAAAAGACGCTGTTGGGTTTGGCGGCCCCCCCGCCGGAGCGCGTGCCTGTCGATGCCTTGAACGAGGGAGAACTCGTGGCGCAGGCGGTGGCCGAGCGGCGGGAGCGCGCGGAGAAAGAGAAGATGCAGGCGCGCGCGCTCGACCCGTCGACGCCCTGGACGGATTACACCGTGATGAGCAAGGCTTCGGGCAAAACGTATCGGGTGGCCTTGCGCGGGTGGGAAGTGAGAAATGACCGGAAGTTGTGGATGAGGGCGGTCGGAACACCATTCGAAGTTCGATCATGGGTTAGGCAGCGGTTTGCTGCTCGATGCCGTCCACGAAGATGATTCCTTGCACGACTTTGTCAAGTTGACGATATCCGTTCAGTCGACGCCAGCCTTTCTCGGCTTCCAGGCCGAGCTTGTAGACCATTGAAAGGGTTGCTTTCCTCGATCCGCACCCTTTGGTTTGTCGAGTCCGATGGCGGACCGTGGCAAACGTCGACTCAATCGGGTTTGTCGTCCGGATGTGTCTCCAGTGCTCGGCTGGAAAATCGTAGAACGTTAGTAGAGTTTCCTTGTCTTTCTTCAGGCAGGCGCACGCTTTCGGATACTTGGCTTCGTAGAGCGTGAAGAACTCGTCATAGGCCTCCAAGGCGGCCTTCTTTGTTTCCACCATGTAGATTTCATGGATGCGTTCCTTGGCAAGGGGCTGCGCTTTCTTCGGCAGCTTGTCGAGGATGTTGGCTGTCTTGTGCACCCAACATCGTTGCTGTTTGCTTGTCGGATATTCCTCTTCCAAGGCGCTCCAGAACCCGAGAGCTCCATCGGCGATACTCAGTTTCGGAGGGATTTTCAATCCTCGTTTCTTGAGGTCTCTGAGCACATTTTTCCAGGACAGTTTGCTCTCTCGTTCTCCATCGCTGATGGTTACCAATTCCTTGGTTCCATCGGGTAAGGAGCCGACGATTACGAGAACACATGGGCGGTCGTCATTGAGCCTGACATGGAAGTAGATCCCGTCGGCCCAGAGATAGACGTATTCCTTGTCGCTGAGGTCACGCTTGCTCCATTGCTCGCGTTCTTTCTCCCATTGCTCTTCCTCGTCGAACGATGTTGGCTGCAGAAAGACCCGATGCGTTCTCACCGAGGATCGGCTCTAAGGCTCGACTCATCTCGGAGGTTGAGATTCCTCGCAGGTAGAGTGCCGGGATGAGGTTGTCCAGCGAAGCGACTCGGCGGAGGTAAGGCGGGAGGATGGCGCTCGTGAATCGGTGGCCTGATCGGTGATCATTGATCCTGGGCTGCCGAACAGAAACGTTTCCTATTCCAGTCTGAAGTTGTCGCTGAGGAAGATGGCCGTTGCGAACGACTTGGCGATGACCCTGGTCATCACGCTGATGTTGATGGACTTGAATGTAGTCGGAGACTTCGTTGTCGATGGCGGCCTGAAGAAGCACTTGGGCTCCTTGTCGCAGGGTGGCCTCAAGGGCGTTCTGGCAGACGGTGCTTGCTCCTTCCTGGCGAAGGATAGATGCTGATTCGGTAGGGTGGTTGGTGGTTTTCATTGGAGTTCAGTTGTTTGGTAATGGTTGAACTCTTCATGATGCCCCGACCGCCCTCATCCACAACTTCCGGTCATTTCTCGTGGGAAGTCGGGCAGTACTACTGTTCGTGCCCGGATTTTCGCAAGAACACCCTGGGTCTCTGCAAGCATACCTTGCAGGTGATTGCCAAAGTGAAGCGGAAGTTTCCCAAGAAAGTGTGCGAAAAACCCTGGGTTCCCGATCGCTTCGCGGTTTCGGTGACCTATGGCAAGGAACTCTCCTTGCGCCTTGAAGGGCCGGATCGAGGGAGGAAGAAGGCTGCCAGAGTGGCGCGGCCATTTCTTGGAGAGGAGATGGATTCTCCCTGGAAAATGCGCAACCTCCTCAAGGCGGTGCGCGAGTTGGAGCGTCTCGAGGAGGATGTCATCCTCTACCCCGATGCGGAAGAACTCATTGCCCGTTACCTGGATCGCGATGCGGTGATCGGACGCATGGAGGCCATTCGGCAAAGCCCTGCCAATCATCCCTTGCGGACCTCCTTTTTGAAGGTGGAACTGCTACCGTATCAATTGGACGGAATTGCCTTCGCGGTGGCTGCGGGCCGCGCCATCTTGGCGGACGACATGGGTCTGGGGAAAACCATCCAGGGGATCGGGGTGGCGGAAATGTTAGCCCAAGAAGCGGCGATCCGCCGCGTGCTGGTGGTCTGTCCAGCCTCCCTCAAGTCACAGTGGTCTCTGGAAATCGGGAAATTCGCCGATCGGGAGGCTCAACTCGTGATGGGCAAGGCCGACGAGCGGGCCGAGCAGTACGCCGAGGGGGCCTTCTTCACCATCTGCAACTACGAGCAGGTCCTTCGTGATCAAGAGGTCATCGAGCCGGTTCCCTGGGACCTGATCATCCTCGACGAGGGGCAGCGGATCAAGAACTGGGAGGCCAAGACGAGCAACATCATCAAGAGCCTGCGATCCCCCTACGCGCTGGTGCTCTCGGGCACGCCATTGGAGAACCGGATCGATGAACTTTTCTCAGTGGTGGAGTTCATCGATGACCGCCGATTGGGAGCCGCCTTTCGTTTTTACAACCAGCACCGGGTGGTGGACGAGCGGGGCAAGGTGTTGGGCTACAAGAATCTCGCCGAATTGCGGGAGCGATTGAAGCCTGTCTTGTTGCGCCGGACGCGGACATCGGTGCTGCAAGAGCTCCCGCCTCGGACGACGGAGGTCGTGCGGATCGCTCCCACCGACGAACAGTTAGAAATCAACAACGAGCAGCTTCGCACGGTCAGCCAGATCGCCTGCAAGAAATACATCAACGAGATGGATCTCATGCGCATGCAGAAGGCCTTGCTCATGGCGCGCCTGGCGGCCGACAGCTCCTTTTTGGTGCACAAAAATCCACCGGGATACTCCAGTAAACTCGAGCGTTTGGAGGAGTTGCTGGAGATGTTGAGCCGGGAAGAGGACCGCAAGATCGTGCTGTTTTCCGAATGGACGAACATGTTGAATCTCATTGAGCCTTTGTTAGACAGGCATGGGCTCCAGTTCGTGCGGCTCGATGGTTCCGTTCCCCAAAAAAAACGTCAACGATTGGTGGCGGAGTTTCGAGAGCGTCCGGACTGCCGGGTGTTCATCACCACCAATGCCGGTTCCACCGGCTTGAACCTGCAGGCCGCCAATACCGTCATCAACATCGATCTGCCCTGGAACCCGGCGGTGCTGGAACAGCGCATCGCGCGTGCCCACCGCATGGGACAGGAGCGTCCCGTGCAGGTCTACGTTTTAGTCACTGAAGAGACGATCGAGGCGAACCTCCTGGAAACGCTCTCGGCCAAGCACGAACTGGCGCAGGCGGCGCTCGATCCGGATTCGGACATTGATGAGGTGGCGCTGAGTTCAGGAATTGAAGACCTCAAGGCTCGCCTGGAAGTGTTGCTGGGCAAGGCGCCGGAGGCGCCCGTGGATGAGAGTCGCCGAGAGGAGGTGAAGCGGGCGTCTGCGGGCTTCTTGGCCGCGCGCCGGGAGAAAATGGAGGCGGCCGGCGGCCAATTGCTGAGCGCCGTTTTCGGTTTCTTGAGCGAGTGCCTTCCGGAGGCTCCCGAGGGCTCGGAAACGCAGCGAACGGCCGTTGACGCCTTCAAGGAAAGCCTGCGGGAGTGCCTGGAAACGGATGAGGAGGGGCGGACGCGCATGACCGTGACCCTGCCGGATTCCAAAGCCGTCGATCAGTTGGCGGAAACTCTGGGGCGGCTCCTGGGACGGTAGGATCCAATCTCAGAAGCGGCCGCCCGTCCGGAATCCGGCCTGCGGATTCCTTTCCTCGCCCGAAGTATCGCTTGCTTTCGCCGCTCTGGGGTCTCTACTAGCGGGCTCGGGCTGAAAGCGTCTCCGTGGCCCGGCTTGGAGGAGACAATGTCGGACGTTCTCAACGAACCCAACAACCTAACCCTAAACAGATTACATGAGTACAGCAGCACTGTCTGAAATGATCGACAAGTCGTTTCGGACTTATCGAGAAGGGAGCATCGTCAACGGGACGATCCTAGAAATTAAACCCCAAGTCGTTCTAGTCGACATTGGATACAAGTCGGAGGGGGCCATTCCGATCACGGAATTCGAGGATGAAGAATTTGAAGTGGGGGACGAAATTGAAGTCCTCCTGGAGCGTTTGGAGAACGATGAGGGCATGGTGGTCCTCTCGAAGGAGAAGGCGGCCCACAAGCAGAATTGGGACAAGATCGTCAAAGTTTACCAGGACGGCGGCCTCGTTCGAGGCAAGGTGAAGTCGGTGGTGAAAGGGGGCCTGATGGTCAATGTGGGGGTGGAGGCCTTCCTTCCCGGTTCGCAGATCGACATCATTCCACCGAAAGACCTGTCGGAATACCTGGGCAAGGTTTTCGAATTCAAGATCGTCAAGGTCAACGACGACCGGAAGAACATCGTCCTGAGCCGACGCGAAGTCATCGAGCAGGAACGCGCCGAGCTTCGCCAGAAGTTCCTTTCCGAAGTTCAGGTGGGGGACAAGGTCGAAGGCATGGTCAAGAACATCACCGATTTCGGCGTGTTTGTGGACCTCAGCGGCATGGACGGGCTTTTGCACATCACCGACATGAGCTGGGGCCGGATCAGTCACCCGAGCGAGATGCTCGCCATCGGCCAGAGTGTCGAAGTGATGATTCTCGAAGTGAATCGGGAAAAAGAGCGCGTTTCTCTGGGCCTCAAACAGATGGCCAACAATCCCTGGGAAAACATCGAAGATCGCTACCCCGTTGGCCAGAGTGTCAGGGGCAAGATCACCAAGCTCGTTCCCTACGGCGCGTTCGTGGAGGTCGAAGAAGGCGTGGAAGGCCTTATCCACGTCTCCGAGCTGTCTTGGACCAAACGAATCATGCGTCCCTCGGACATCCTCGATTTGGATCAGGAGATCGAGGCGGTGGTTCTCGGCATCAACAAGGACGAACAGAAGATCTCCTTGGGTGTTCGCCAGTTGGAACCCAATCCGTGGGATGAGGTGGAAACCCGTTACCCCGTCGGCAACAAGATTTCCGGGAAGATCCGCAATCTCACCGCTTACGGTGCCTTTGTGGAGCTCGAGGATGGTATCGACGGCATGATCCACGTATCCGATCTCAGTTGGACGCGAAAGATCAATCACCCCAGCGAACTCCTCAAGAAGGGCCAGGAAGTGGAGGCCATCGTCATCGACATCGACAAGACGAACCAACGCATCAGCCTAGGAGTGAAACAGCTGGAGGGCGATCCGTGGTCGGAGATCGATACGCGCTTCAAGGTGGGCGATTTGGTGAAGGGCACGGTGGCGAAGATCGCCAGCTTCGGCGCCTTCGTTCAATTGCAGGACGATATCGATGGACTGGTTCACATTTCGCAACTCAGCGAGGATCATGTCACGCGTGTGAAGGACGTCTTGAAGGTCGGCGACGAGGTGGAGGCCCGAGTGATCAAGGTCGACAAGGTGGAGCGCCGGATTGGGCTTTCCATCAAGGCCGCCAACTACGACCAGGGTCAGCTCGAACGCGAAACCAAGGCCTTTGATGCCTTGCGTCCCAGCGCGGACCTGGTCGGTCTGGAACACGCCTTCAACCTGGCCACCGAGGAGTGGCGTCCGGGAGAAGGGTCCGACAAAGGCAAGAAGGGCTAGGCCCTTCCGGCGAGGAAGATCATTCCTCCATTTCGAAGAGAGGCACTCCGATTGCGGAGTGCCTCTTTTTTTGTCTCTGACGGCCCTCACACGGAGGCGATTGGCGTCGTGCGAAGGGCCGTCTTTCGGGAAAGAGCGTACCCTCTTGGGGGCCTTTCGCATTCTTACAGGTGGGACCGCTTGGCGCCACGGTCATGGGGAATGAAGGCGCCGCCTGAATAACCACCATCAACCACCTGAAATCATGAAAGCGCATCAAACTATTTGGGGATTCTCCGGACTCCTCTGGCTCTGGGGCCTCATCGCCCTGGGGCTCACTCTCTCGGGCTTCCTGGCGTCCGCCCAGGAAGCTCCTCACTGTCATGGGGTCGTGCAAAGAATTGTTCAACTCGATGGCGTGGTGACCTGTCAACTCCTTTGCGACGGAGAATGTCCCGACGGAGGACGATGTTGGCCTCGCCAGTCCGTCAACCATCATGGCGGTATGTGGGAATGGTGTGGCTGTGGCGATCAAGAACCGCGCCGTTGCCACATCGTCCTCTACCGACCGGGTGAGGGCGAGGGAGGTGGCCAACCGAAAGTCTTCTGTGCCGGAGCCTGTCCCAATGGTCAGCCCCGTGGTCAACGACAATTAACCCCATAGTTTCATAGTAACTGATTAGCGCATCTAACAAGCTCTTGACATCTCAACCATTGATGTCGTCCGATTCTCTTGAATCGCTCCCCACGAGAGAACTGATCCGGCTCGTCCGCGATCTACAGGAGCGGTTTGCTCAGTTGGAGGCGGAGAATCTCAAGCTTCGCGAGGAAGATCGAAGACTGCGCAAAGAATTGGATGAGTTGAAGCGCAAGCAGAACAGATCGGCGGCTCCGTTCTCGAAGGGAAAACCCGAGGCCAACCCGAAAAGACCGGGACGCAAGCCGGGCCAAGGGTCCTTCCGGCGGCGGGAGGAACCGGAGATTGGGCCGGATGACAATGTTCGAAGCATGGAAGCCCGATTGCCCAAGGGGCGATCGTCAAATTGTCCTCGATGCGGAGGCAGGCTTGGAACTCGTCTGGAGACGGCAAGCACGGTCGATGTGCCGGAAAAGATTGCCCGAGACATATCGATCTGGAAAGTGGAAGTCGAAGAATGCAGTTGTGGCTACTGCGCGCGAGGAACTCACCGGGACTTGCCGCTCGACCCACACGGGGCCACCGCTCACCGTGTGGGTCCCAGGGTTCGGTCGTTTGGACTGGCTCTGCACTATCACTTCGGGGTGACTCTACGCAAAGTTTCTCCGATTGTTCGCGAGATTTGCGGCATTGATCTCAGCCAGAGCGCCCTGACACAAGACGCCCTGAAATTGGGAAACGGCGATGGAGCGATCAGCCAAGAGGCGGAGCGAATCAAAGCAGCCATCCAGCAATCCGATGACGTCAACACGGATGATACGGGATGGCGAACGGGGGCAAGACGAGTTGCCTGATGGGATTCGTGAGCCGCCAGGAGAATGCGGTGTATTTTCAGATTCGATCACGCCACCGAGCCGAAGAAGTGGCCGAAGTCATTACGGCGGCCTGTGAGTGTGTGCTTGGAACCGATCGGTTCCGGAGCTACGACGCGGAGCGATTTTCGCAGATGGATATGCAAAAGTGCATGAGCCATATTGTGAAGAATCTCTCTGAAGTTCTGGAGAAGAAGCGAGGGCGGGCACGAAGTTTCTGCGAGGGACTGAAGAATTCGCTCCGACAGTGTCTGAGGCTTTGGCAGCAGTACCACAACGGCGAGTCGACTTTAAACCAATACGAGGAAGAGAGCTTGAAAAAGATCTATGAACTCGATCATTACCTGCGGGACCGGACGCTCAAAGATTCCGACAACCAACGCATGCTCAATGAGCTTGGCCGGCACTTTGACCAAGGGAACCCCAGCGTTTCATAAAATGGCCAGTCAGGCCATCATGTAGTAGGCGATTTCTTCTTCGACGGCCTGATTGTCTCCGAGTGTCAATGTGAGTCGACCTTGAGGGCGAGTCAGACGTCCGGCACGCTGGATGATTTTGCGGCGAATCGTGCCGAGTCCTTCAAAGATCCACTCCGCAGCCCTTTTGGGGGACGATTTGCGTGACCGCTCCGCAGATCGCATCTGCATTTCGCGTGTGAGATTGTGGGTGAGGATACTGGCCAAAAGGAAAGCTTCGTTGACGGCACGTCGCTTGGCCGGAATATAGTCCATTTGGGCCTGGCTCTTGGCTTCGCCAAAAATCTTCTCCTGAGAGCCACGCCCTTCATGAAATTTCACCACATGAGCGGCCGTGTTTGTCTTGTTGGTGATGATCGCCTTGTATTCATAGTTCTCCTCGACTGGTTCGAAAAGATCCAGTTGGAGCGGTCCTTTGCGCTGAGTGCGCCTCATGGTTCGAATGCACAAAATGCGCGCTTTGCGCGCCCAACTTTTTGGCTTTCAGCGGATTTCGAAGTGATGAGTTTTTCCCTCTCCGCCTCGGGTTCGGGACCAGCGACGGCGCTTCTCAATGATGCCCTTGAGTTCCACAAGCCGCTCGAAAGGCACCGAGAACGTATATTCCAGGCCAAGGGTTTTTGCCTCTGAAACCATCTGATCGCTGAAAAACGCGCTGTCGGCGCGCAACTCGATCTGCACATCAGGCAGCACCTTGCGAATCTTCTCCACGCAGGAACGGAGGAACTCCACTGCGCCATTGGAGTCATGGACGTTGCCACTTCGATGAAGGAAGTCGAAGATTTGTCCGGTTTGAGCGATCGTCGCGAGCAGTGGATAATAACTGCGCTCGCCTTTTTTCTTCTTGTTAAATCCCACAGCCGTCCCTTCCGCATGGCGACTCGTGCTCTGCACGCTTCCGTCCAAATCAAGCGTGATGCGTTTGATTCCCTCCTCCTGAAGTCGCGGCAGGCAAACGAAATGATTCATCTCCCTCATCCTCTCAAGGCTTTGACAATCGACCTCTCCCAACATCCGGCTCATCGTTGGGACACTGGGCAATTGGTGCATCCCCAAAACCTGTCGTACAAGGGGATCATCTCGGTAGTAGTCCAAATCGCGAAGCATCCGGTAGCCCAGTATAAGATGCACGATAAGACACATGAAAACCTTGTGGAACTTGTAGAAGCGGGACATGCGCCGATCCAGTGGACCAAAGCACTGCTGAAGCTTCCCCTCCAGATCCAATTCCTGAAAGAGCTTCTGAAAGATAACGAGACCGCCGAAAGAGGTCAGTTCTTGATCTTCAAATTTGATCGCCGGAATCGTTCTGGATTTTGCATTAATCGTACGTCGTGCTACTCTCACTGTAGGTGGCTTTTGGGTTGAAGTGTTTGGTGTTTTGGTAGATTCCAAATCAACCTTATCCCAAAGGCCCCCTGCCACTATTTTCTTGGGATTCTTGCCCCGATTTATGAAACTATGGGGGGAATTTAACGATGTTCCTGGAGGATCCGGAGGTAGAGCCGACCAACAACATCGCCGAGCGGATGCTCAGGCCGGCGATCGTCGCCCGCAAGGTGTCGCAATGTTCCAAGACGGAGCGGGGAGCCAATGCCTACGCGGCATTCAAGAGTGTGCTTTCGACTCTCTCGCTGCGAGGAGCGAGTTCCGTATTCAAGTCGCTTGCCAAGATCATCGCGGGCGAGCGTACCCTTGCATGAGATGCCTGTGGCGTTTGCTGGTTAGGAGCGCTAATCAGTTACCCCGATTCCATCGCATGCCGCTTTTGGCACATCCGGGCCTTGACGATGGTCTTGCAGGCAGCTTCCACCGGCCCGCTGCCTATCGGAAGACCAATCGCGTAGTAGATGGCGTGGTTCATGATCTCTTGATTGCGGGTGAAGAAGCCGATCTCTTGTTCGGCTCTTTTCGAAGCCTTTCCCCTCGTAGTCGGTTTTTGATCCGATAGAGCCTGGCAGACCGGATCAACCCTTTGATTGCTCCTTCTTCGTCGCGCAGTTTGCGCCGCCACCTGTCATACCACGTCTTGGCCGTTTTGCCGCCTTTGGCATCTCCAAACTCACATCTGACCGATAAATCAGCTCAATTTTCTTGCCCAAAGTGTTAGTTTATGTTGCGTTATATGCCGCCTGCCCTTAAGGTCTTGTGTGAAAAAAAAACACAAAAAGACAGGCGGCAAATCCGGCCGAAAAAACGCTTCTCGGAGCTATCAACCGATCTCTCAGGCCCTGAGCGACCCCAGAGTCTTTGCTGATACCGAACTCGGAAATGGTATTCGCGCTCATGGGATGGTCAACCTTTTTCGGGCCGTCTTCGGTAAGGCACGCCGCATCGATGGCGAATGCCCAGGGGCCATCCTCGCCGCCCTGCCGGTATGGCCCATCCTCAAACTCGAGAATTCCAGTATTCATGCTTTCTGTTCGGAGCTTGGCCAGTTCTTGAAGGGCCGCGTAGATGACTGCAAATACAGGGCGAACATTCTTTATCGTGTCATGCGCCGTGAGGACGTCAATTGGCAGACGATGGCCATCGAGCTTTGCAAGAGCATTTTCAACGCCAACTCCGTGGGTCCAGACGATCAGCGAGCGTTCGTCATCGACGACACAATCAAGGTGCGACGGGGCAAGAAGGTCGAGGGCTCCTCTTTGCACTGGGACCACACGGAGAACCGCTATGTCACAGGTCACCAAGTGGTGGAGCTCGGCATCGCCGGTGAAAAGGGATTCCTTCCGGTTGATCGGCAGATTTTCATGGGCGAAAAGGAAGCGGTAGGAAAAGCGCCTGAGAACGAATTCCGAGATAAGAGATGTGCCGCCGCGAGAGACATGGAGAGGGCAAAAAATGAATCGAAACACACGATGTTTCGAAGGATGCTCAAGTCGGCGCTGGATGTGGGATTTCGAGCGGCCTACGTGCTGGGCGACGCTTGGTTCGGTTGCAAAGAGAACATTCGAGCCTCCCTGGATCTCGGCCTCGTCGCCATTTTCCAGATGAAGCGGGGCAACATGAATTACTGGTTGGCGAATCCAAAAACCACTCGGAAGGCAAAGAGCTATACCGCGCCTCAACTCTTCAACGAATACAAGCGTCAGCTCGAGGCATCGAGCCCCAAGGCGCGCTACCGGACTTATCACGTCAAGGTCTGGATCAACTTGGAGACAGAGGCCAAGCGAGCCCCAAAATGGCAGGAAGTGACACTCATCTTCAGCGCCCCGGTGAATCCCAGTTCTGGAGCCTCTCCAGAGAAAGCGTGGGTGGTGTTCCTGACTACGGACATCGAGGCATCCGTGGAGAAGACGCTTTCAATATATGCCTTGAGATGGTCTGTGGAAGTCTACTTTAAAGAGGCGAAACAGAACTTTGGCCTGCTCGCCGAACAGAGTGGCGCCTATCAGTATGCCTATGCCTCGGTGCATCTGGCTGCGATGCGATACGCTCTGATTTTCGAGGCCATGCTTCGGAGTGGTCGCTCGAGCTACGGGGAGGTGCGGGACCGGCAAACTGGGCATCTTCGAGTGCTGTGCTTCGCGGGATTGCTTTGGCAATTGTTTCGCAGCCTCATCGAGGGCGCCCTGGACGCCCTAGCCGATACGTTTGGGAAAGAAACTCTCGACCGCATTCTCGAAGCCATCGACAGCGAAGTGGAAGATTTCCTGAATCGAGCCCTCCATATGGATCCCGGATCACTTGAATCTGATCAATGCGCTGAAGCCCTCGGAATAGACTAGCGTAAAGCCCTCGAATTATCGGTCAGATGTGAGTCCAGAGAAAGCGTGGGTGATGTTCCTGACCACGGACATCGAGGCCTCCGTGGAGAAGACGCTTTCAATATATGCCTTGAGATGGTCTGTGGAAGTCTACTTTAAAGAGGCGAAACAAAACTTTGGCCTGCTCGCCGAACAGAGTGACGCCTATCAGTATGCCTACGCCTCGGTGCATCTGGCTGCGATGCGATACGCTCTGATTTTCGAGGCCATGCTTCGGAGTGGTCGCTTGAGCTACGGGGAGGTGCGGGACCGGCAAGAGAAATGACCGGAAGTTGTGGATGAGGGCAGCTACCGGAACACCATTCGAAGTTCGATGATGGGTTAGGCAGCGGCTTGCTGCTCGATGCCGTCCACGAAGATGATTCCTTGCACGACTTTGTCAAGTTGACGATACCCGTTGCAGCGATTCCGTAAGACGGCGTCGGAAAGAGTCGTAATGGCCTGAATTGGTGGGTGTTGAGCGTGTTGAAGCTGGCGCTAGGAGGGCGAACAGTTTCGTGTGGCGGTTCTCGGGCGAATTTCGGAGGGCTCGAGCCGCGAAATGGATCCCCCTGTCGGCAATAGGCAACAGGGAGCCAGACCGCTCCGATGGCGGACGTGAACCCAAGGTTACCGAGAGCGCAGGGCGGGCGTTCCTCAGCCCGGAGCCGGTGGCGGCCACCATCGATCCTCTCGCATGGAGGCGGCGAGTTGACGGGCAAAATAGATGGCCGTGTGTCCACGGCGTATCTCTGGCTTCAAGTTGCGCTTGTGGAAGCAGTGGAACACGGCGTGGGCCATGAACATGATCAGCCACAGAACGAGAATGGAATTGGGATGATGATGATAGCAATGACCGGAATGCCAGCGGGAGCAGAGTTCGTTAAAGCCTTCGTTTTCGACCTTCCAACGGTCGTGCCCGAAATGGAAGATGGTCTTGGCATCGGCCATTGAGCGGGGCATGGTCGTCGCCCACCACCAGTGGCTATCGATGGGAGTCTCGACCCAATCCCCAGCGACGCGCTCGCGACGGATGCCAGTCTCATGGGAATGAACAACGCGAAGAGGAGTGTGAATGGATTCAGTGCAGAAGCCCTCAGCCTCTTGTAAATGAACGTGCCGCGTGGGCTTGCCCGGTGCAGCCGGAGTCTCAAATGATTCTGGCTCTTGCTCCTCAAGGGGCAGGAGCGTGCGGGCTTCGGACAATAGCTCAGGCTGATTATCCTTGAGTACGGCAACAAGGTATTTGCCGTGGTCTTCAAGAAGATTGATCACGGAGGGACGCAGGTAGAGCGCATCGGCAGTGAGCACGTCAAAGCAGCGTGGGTGGTCCTTAAGGACGCGAGTTATCAGCCGTATAGCCGCAGCGACTTCGTCGTCTCCAGGATCTCCGTCTTCACCAGGCTCAAGCATTTCCACGTCGAGAAGCAATTGAAAATCCTCACAGATAATCTGAAACGCGACCAAGCGGTGGTAGAACTGTGTTTTGACCTCGTCTCCGACGGCGATCCGGCGTTGGAGACACTTTGGACAACAACGTTTGTAGCTACAGTGAGTTTCGTGACCATCGACGGCGGCAAGCATCCAACCGCGCTGTGGGGCAAGGATTTTGTTGCGTTTGAGGCAGAAGTAAATGTGTCCGAGACACCCTCGCACACTGTCAGGCTCGATGCGCTCGGAGACATACGCCAGTTCGTCGGCGCTGGGCAAACGGTGATTACCGAGCCAACGGGTCCAGCTGCTCTTGTTCCGGTGTTGCTCGAGTTCGTTGAAGCTTGGTAACCGGCAGCAGAACATGGCGAAGAATGCTGCCGGGAAAACTCGAGTGGGAATCTGTGGTTTGGGACGAGAGTCACGCACCCGCAGCCTCCACTGTTGGCGGAGGCTGAAAATCTTGTCCGAGTAAGTTAGTAGTCGCGTGAGAATGGTCGCTTCTTTTTTGGTGGAGAATTGCGCCCGGACTTGGCTTTGCCGGCTGATTTCTTACCGGTCTTGCCCTTCTTCTTGGCGGAGCTACTCGCCGCTCTGGCCTTGGTTTTTGCCTCCTCGAGTCGGAGGCGCCCCTGCTCGTCGAGGGCTTCCAGCAGAGCATTCGCCTTCTGGAAATCATCGATCCAGCGTCTCGCCTGAGCTTCCAACGGTCTGGGGACGTGCAGCATGGTGGTCTTGCCCTTGCGAGTCTGACCGATGGCCAAGGAGCGATGGCGCAAGGAGTCGTCGGAAGCGCAACGGCAAGTGGGCTTGCCGCATTTACGAGAGAGTTCGATGGGCGAGCCGTGAAGGAAGCCTTCGGCCTGGTCGAGGAGCTGGCGGAGGCGGCTGCGAATCTGGCGTTCGGTGGGGGGCAGGGAGTTTCTGCTTGGCATGAAGGTCGGCTCGTTCGGCACACTGTAATATAAGACTATTACAGAAACAAGCTTAAAAAAGATGAAATAACGAATGCGAATTTGCCATGGGGTCAAAAATGGGCGCTGCCGATCCGAATTACCCAAAAATACAGGGCTTGAGCCGCCTCAGCCGCCTATCTTACGGAATCGCTGTACCCGTTGAGTCG
>CBDBEZ010000004.1:0-36518 GCA_965204485.1 Verrucomicrobiales bacterium | reverse complement strand
CCAGGGGGATCCCCATGACCAGCGTTCCCGCAAGGGCGCCTGCGAGATCTTCCGGGTTCCCCGAAGAGGGGACGGGTTCGGCTGGCGCTGGTATCGGGAGGGTTGGGGTGCACCCCCTTCCCCTTTCGCCCCCCTCACCGAGGCGCACCGGCAAGGAAGGAGCCCCGTGAAGGGGGGCGTCCACCTTGGCACCGCCCACACCCCGGTGCGGGCGATACCAAGGTGGACGGGCCCCGTAGATCGAGGACCGTTGGGCAGGTCAGCGCCACATTCCGTTAAAAATACAGCGCCCACTAGGGTGGGGAATTATAGTTGTCACCAGATGGGGAGTTTTAATTGTCGTTGACCACAGAGTGACGCCTATCAGTATGCCTATGCCTCGGTGCATCTGGCTGCGATGCGATACGCTCTGATTTTCGGGCCTTCAGCAGAATCTGTGGGTGAAATTCCGGATTTGCTCCGGGAACGCTGGACGCCGGGTCCCGCTGCCCCTGGACCCCAGAACTGCTGAAACTACTTGCTTCATGGGCTGAGCCCTACCAGGGGCAGCCCCGGCGCCGTTGTCCTCGCAAATCCGAGGTTTGGATGGGCAGCTGGCTTGTTGCCACAACTTTGATGCCCATTAAGATTGGATATAACTTGTTGCTGGTCAGGACTCTAGGTGAATCGCGCCGCCTGGGCACCCACAGATTCTGCTGAAGAGGCTGATTTTCGAGGCCATGCTTCGGAGTGGTCGCTCGAGCTACGGGGAGGGGCGGGACCGGCAAACTGGGCATCTTCAAGTGCTGTGCTTCGCGGGATTGCTTTGGCAATTGTTTCGCAGCCTCATCGAGGGCGCCCTGGACGCCCTCGCCGATACGTTTGGGAAAGAAACTCTCGACCGCATTCTCGAAGCCATCGACAGCGAAGTGGAAGATTTCCTGAATCGAGCCCTCCATATGGATCCCGGATCACTTGAATCTGATCAATGCGCTGAAGTCCTCGGAATAGACTAGCGTAAAGCCCTCGAATTATCGGTCAGATGTGAGATTTGAGACTCCGGCTGCACCGGGCCCGGCGCCACGGCGTTGACGGTGATGGCGTGAGGCGCCAGTTCCAGGGACCAGCTGCGGGTGAAGCTGATCAGTCCCGCCTTCGCCGCCGCGTAGGATGTTCGGAACGGAACCCCCACCGTCACCAGGCTGGAAGTCTGAACGATCCGTCCCCAGCGCTGGGCTTTCATGTGCGGCAGGGCGGCCTGGGTCGTCTGCAGCGCCACCCGCAGATTGACGTCGAGCACCTCGTCGAGCTGCTCCAGGGTGATCTCCTCCAGCGGCGCGGGATGCACCAGACCCACATTGTTGAGAATCCCGTCGATTTCGTGATCCTTGGCGATTGCCTTCAAAGTCTCGCCCGTGGCGCCCCGGTCGCCCAAATCCACCGTGATGAAAGGCCCGGGAAAGTCGCCCGCCGGCTCGACCCGCGCCAGGCCCACCACCGTGTGCCCGGCCTCGCCCAGGCGCTGCGCCGTGGCGTAGCCGATGCCCTTGCTCGCTCCGGTGATCAGATAGGTACGCTTCTTCATGCCGTCACGCTGCCGAACTCTCCCCCACTTGACAACCCTTCAATGGCTCTAACACGACCTTGTCGTCGCCCGACCTCGGCATGAGGTGTTCGCGCCTGAGAGTACGCCAGCGGAACCCATCACCAGCGGAGCGGCCGATCCATCCAGGCGATTTCGACGAATGACATGCCGTTCACGACACCAGCGAGACCCAGGCCGACTGTTCCGCACTGCGGAAAAGTGCTTCGATCACTTGCATATTGGCCACCGCGTCCTCGATGGACGTGGGCACGGAGCCGTCTTCCCGAATGGCCTTCGCGAACAGGTCGCCCTGGATGGTGTACTGATCGCAGACCGGAAAAGTGATCTCCTCAATGGCTTCTCCTTGCTGCAGCAAGAGTTGGCACGGCCGGTCCGGAAGCACGTTGAACGGGATCTCGATCTCCACCCTACCCGTAGTACCAAAGATTTGCACCCGCTGATAGGGCACCAGCTGGGTAGAGCAGGTGAAATTCGACGTGCATTCGCCAAAGTCCAGAAGCCCCAGCGCGAGACGATCCACCTTGAACTGCGGATCGTTCTCTACGATCCCGACCACCCGATTCGGCTCGGCATCGAAGAGAAAGCGCGAGAGTGAGATGCAATAACATCCGATGTCCATCAAGCCGCCCCCACCGATCCCCTCCTGATTCCGGATGTTTGAACCGTCATCGTTGAAGTAGGAAAATGCCGACTGCACCGTCCGCAACTGGCCGATCGATCCATCGGTGGCCAGCTCCTTGGCCCGGATCCATTGCGGATGATGGCGATACATGAAGGCCTCCATCAATTTCAGATTCGGATGGCGCCGACCCGCTTCCGACAACGAGAGCGCCTCCTCCACCGTCAGACCGATGGGCTTCTCACAGAGGACGTGTTTGCCGGCCTCCAGGGCTTTGATCGACCAGGGCACATGCAGATGATTCGGCAACGGATTGTAAACCGCATCGATCTCGGGGTCCGCCAGCAGTTCCTCGTAACTCCCGTAGGCCTTGGGAATCTCCAGCGAACTGGCAGCGGCTCTCGCCTTGGCGCCGTCGCGCGAGGCGATTCCCCGCACTTCGGTCCAGCGCCCCCGTTGCATCGCCGGAATGACCTTGGCCGTCCCGATCAAGGCCGTGCTGAGAACTCCAAACCTTATCTTGCCCGTTTCACTCATGGGCGAGACCCTAGGGGGAGAAGGCCGACCAACGCAAGCCACTCATGGGTCTGGGCGACACACCATTCCCCTCGGTGCGGCCGATCCCCCAGGAAGGCCGCGTTCACCGATGCAGGCGATCGATCCCACACCGTCCCGCGACTCAAACCGACGATGGCGAGGAACGCCTCCTCGCAAAGGGCCGAAGATACCAGGCCAACGCCCGCTTCCACAGGGCCTTCATATCCTCACCCACCAGCAAGACGCACGGGATCAGGAAAAGCGTGATGGCGGTGGCGAAGAGAACTCCGCAGGCAAGCGAGACCGCCATGGGAATGAGGAACTGAGCCTGGAGCGATCGATCGGACATCAAGGGCAAAAGCCCGAGAAACGTCGTGACCGACGTGAGGAAGATAGGCCGGAAACGGCGGCAGCCCGATTGGACCACCGCCCTCCGCAAATCGAGTCCCTCCCGCACTCGCCGGTTGATGTCGTCCACCATCACCAGCGAGTCGTTGACGACCACCCCGGCCATGGCAAGCATCCCGAACAAGGAGAGATCGGATGGCGTGATGCCCAGAGCAACGTGACCTAGGAGGGCGCCAATGGCGCCAAATGGGACGACGAGCAGAATGGTGAATGGCTGCACAACCGACTTGAAGGGAATCGCCAGGAGAGCGTAGAGCGCGAACATCATGGCGACAAAGCCGATGATCAGCCGCCGCTTCGTCTCCGCCGCTTCCGCCACCGCACCGGTAAAAACCACCGTGAGTTCTTGGTGATCCTGCAGCAGCTGGTCGATGGTGGGTTTCACCGAATGGGCGATTCGAACCAAATCGACACCTTTGTGAGTCGGCTCCGCTCCGATCCGGATCACTTCGGCCTTGTCGTTTCGCTCAATGAAGGTAGGCGATTTCACGAACGCCACGTTGGCCACCGTAAAGAGAGGCACTTCGGCCCCGCCGGGCGTGCGCACGCGGAGCGATTCCAGCGTGTTGAGCGATTCCCTCTGCCGCTTGGGTAGCCTCACCATGATGCGATACTCATCGCGTCCTCGAAGCATGCGCTGGGCCTCCTCGCCGTAAAAGGCCTGGCGCACCTGTCTCGCCAATACCTGTTGGGTCACGCCTAGCTCAGCCGCCCGTGGCTTCAAAGTCAGCTCCAGTTCATTCTGATCGGAGTGGCGATGCGCCCAGGCGTTCTCGATCCCGTCGAAGCCTCGGATGAGATCGGCGATATCCTGTGCCAAGGCCTGCTTGGCCGGCGAATCGGGGCCGCGCAACTCCAGTTCCAGAGGATCCTTCTCCCGCTCTTCGCTACCTTCCGTCTTCTGCGAACGCATTCTCAAGGTGACGCTCTGGGGCAAGGGTCCGATCCGTTCCCGCCAGCGCGCGATGATGGTGTCGTTGTCAGGACCCGGTTCGGAACGCAGGCTGAACGGCAGGAGCCCGAGAAAAATGACCCCATCGGATTGGCTGTAGGGACGTCCCGGGAAAGTCGTTCCTATCAAGCGCCAATGGTTGCCCACCAGCGTTTTCCCAGTTCCGGGGTCCACGAAATCCTGTTTCATGGCCTCCGCAGCGTCCGCCAGACGATCCATGTAACGGCGCGTCTCGTCGATGGACACGTGATCCGGAAGGTCGAGCATGGCCACGACTTCGGCCCGTTCCACCGAGGGTATGGGCACGTAGCCCAGCCGGCCTCCGAAGAAGTAACCGAGCATGGCCAGCGCCATGGCGATGAAGAAGGTGATGGCCGCGTAGCGATAACGCAAGGTCCAGAGCAAGGACGGCCGGTAAATCTTCTCGATAAAGGCCTCCAGTCCCGCCGCCACCAGCCTCCTGAGCCTTCCCACCGGCCCGACTCGAACTCTACCTACCCTGAGGTGTTTCAAGTGCGAGGGAAGCACGAGTTTGGATTCCACCAGCGAAAACAAGAGCACCGGAGCCACCACCAGCGGAATCTGTCTGGCAAAATGACCGGTCATTCCCTCGAAAAAGAGCAAGGGCACAAAGGCCACGATGGTGGTGAGAATTCCAAACGTCACCGCCACCGCCACCGCCTTGGTCCCCTCGATCGCCGCTTGCAAAGGCTCCACCCCATCCTGCAGTCGCGCGTAGACGCTCTCGCCCGTGACGATGGCGTCGTCCACCACCACGCCCACCACAATGATAAAACCAAAAAGGCTCATCATGTTCGCCGACATGTCCAGCCAGTACATCACCATCACTCCGCCGGCGAAGCTGACGGGGATCCCCACCACCACCCAAAACGCCAGCTGCGGACGCAGAAACAATCCCAGAACAATCAGGACCAACACCCCACCCTGAAGGAGGGAACTGGTCATCGTCTCCAGACGGGCCTGCAATTCGACCGCGCGATCCGCGTGCGTCCCCAGCACCACGCCCTCCGGGAACCGCCCCGCCGAGTTGGCGACATACTCGCGTACCTTCCTGGCGATCTCCAGAGCGCTTTCATTTCCCGACCGACCCACGTCAATGCGGATGGCCGGGAGGCGGTTGAACTCAGAGGCCACCTTCTCGTCCTCCTCGTTCTCCGTGATCTCCGCCACCTCGCCCAAGGTCAGCTCCGCGCCGCTCGACGATCGCAGCGGAACCTTGGCAAAATCGTCCCGGGAGTAAGCCTGTCCCTTCGTCCTCACGACCAGATGGCCGCTGGGACTGCGAATGGCTCCCGCCGGCAGGTCCACCGAAAATTGCCGGATGGCATCGGCCACCGCAGCGAAACTGAGGTCGTAGGCCGCCAACTTGGTGGAATCCAGTTCGATCGAGAGTTCCCGCTCCCTGGGCAGAAACGCATGCACCCGGCTGATGCCGTTGATCTCTAACAAATCTTCGCGCACCCGCACGCCCACCGCCTGCAATTCCTCCTCCGGCAGATCGCCCGTCACCACCACCCAGATCACCGACTTGCGATCGGACTCACTCGGGATGCGAACGTGAAAGGGCTCGTTCTGCGCGGGAAGCGTCGTGATGGTCTGCAAGAGCGATTCGATGTCGTCCTTCAACACGCGAAGATCTCTTCCAGGCTTGGCCTCCACGTAGATGCGGGCGTGCCCGGGATGGGCATCGGTGTTCAACTGCTTCACGCCGTCGAGGGATTCGAGCGCGTTTTCCACCGGAATGAGAATCTCTTGCTGCACATCCCAAGGCGTGGCGCCGGGATAGGACTTGCTGATGAAGACCATCCCGTAGTCCTGATCAGGCTCCATCTCCAGCGTGATCCTGAAGAAGGCCACGTAGAGACCCCCTAACAAGATCGCTGCCATCAAGAGGTTGGCGGCGATGCCGTTCTTGGCGAACCAGGCAATCACGATTCCCCCGTGGCCGGGACCGCCTCCTCGGCCGGATCGCTTGCGCCTTCCTCGAGACCGTCGTCATCGACAATCTCCACCTCGCCACCGTCCGGAGCGTAAACCAATCGCGTCCGCACCAGGAGCGCGCCTTCTTCGATGGAGGCATCGCGAAACACCACCTGCGAGTCGTCTGCCCAGAGCTGCTCGATCATCGCGGTCCCGAGGACGAGCGTCTCTTGATCGACCAGACGAATGCGGTTCAATCCCGTCACCGCGTCACGCGGGATGACAAACACCTCTTCCAGTAAGCGTCCCGGAATGTGCGAGGTCACCGGTTGCCCCACTCGCAAGGGCACCGGACGCTCGACCTTCAAGCCGAAAGGATCCTCAATCCGAGCCACCGCGAACAGTTCCAGTGTGCTGGCGTCCAAAGCTCCTTCCGTCCGCAGAATGTGGGCCTTCCAGGCCGCGTCCGACCGCTCCCCCAGGCCATCGTGAAGAGTCACTTCGAGCGGAGGGTCACCATCGATTTCGGGTAGTGTCACGTCGCCGAGAAATCGCGTGGAAATCGGCAAGCGCACTTCGCTGTAATCGGAGGCGATGATCACCCCCAGAGCGGTGCCTCCGCCGATGGTTTGCCCGACGCCGGCGGCTCGCGAAAGGACCCGCCCGTCGAACGGCGCCCGTACCCTGGCCCGTTCGAGATTGCGCTCCGCGCTCAAGAGACCCTCCCGAGCACGCTCCAGTTGACTCTTCGCAAGCTTTACCTGCGGCAAACGCAACACGAGATCACTGGGTTCCTCGTCGTAGCCCAAGGAATCCCAATTGATTTTGGCCTGCTCGGAACGCACCTCCTCCATCTCCAGATTGAACTGCGCCTGAGCCAACTGGGCTTTGGCACTCGCCAGCGCCTCTTCGAAATCCACCGGGTCGAGTTCTAACAGGACCTCGTCCTTCTCAAAAAAAGCGCCGATCTCGAAGCCCGGATGGATCTTCATGATCCGGCCGGGCACTTGAGCCGTGAGATTCACCTCACTGTGCGCCGTGACCACGCCATGCGTGGGAATGCGCAATTGAAAATCCTCACGTTCTAGCGGCACCACTCTCACTTCGAGCGGCTTCCTCTGCGAGCGCGGCTCTTCGCTCACCACCTGCGTTTCCCGTGAAAACCACGCAAAGCTTGCCATCCCTGCGACGAGCAAGCCGATCGGCAAGAGGATGCGCAAGGCCAGACTCCCCCGCGAGTCGACACCCACCCCGATCGCCTCCGGCTCCACTTCCGGCTCCACTTCCGCCTCCACTTCCGCCTCCACTTCCGCCTCCACTTCCGCCTCCACTTCCGGCTCCGCGTTCGGCTCAGGCTGTCCCGCGGGACGGTTCATCGGCTCGCCCACCTCTCCGCGATGTCGCTCGTCCGCCTCTCTCTCGCCGCGCCTTCCGAAATCAAAATCCCCATCGGACTCGGCAAACCCCGTCTTGAAAAGCGCGCCGATGCCATCAGAAGAAAAAACAAAGGGCGAGCGGGATTCATAGAGAACGCAGTTGGCAACAGGACGCGACCCAAGAAAGAAAGCAGGCTCCCCCGGCGAGAACAAGCCCTACCGGAGACTCCGCGCGAGCCCACTCTCCCGAGAAGGCCACGGATCGCAGACCTAGGTTCAAGGGCGTCAATTCTCAAAAGAGCGAGGAATCGCATGAAATTAAACGAGAAATGCGAATTCTGTTGAATGTGAAAATTATATTCCCTATAATCGCCCATGCTTCCAGACCCCGCCAGTCCACCACCGATTGAATCCCGGCGCAAACTCGGATATTCCATCCTCGAAACCCTCGCGATCATCGGCATGGCGGGGATCTTTGGCTTCTGCACCACCGCCTTGATCTCACCGCTGCTCGAGAAAACCGCCAAACCAGCCTCGTCCGTGGAGTCGAATCGCTGATTTCAGCCCTGCGAATCAGCCTAGAATGCAGCGGCCCGTCTGCGCGCCAAGCGGGTCGCGGAGGCCATCCAAGAAAGCCATCCAAGAAACGCCGGCACCAGCGAGGCGTTCATCCGTCGAGTCTCCCCCGAGAGACCCTCGCGAAAATTCGAGGCCTCACGTTTTTTCCCCACGCAAGCGAGGTCGGAACGGTCGTCGAGCCGCCGCCTGAATGCCCTCTGGCGCTCTGACAGGATGAACACGCCTCCCGAAGCATCGAGAATCGGGAGGTGACACCCACGCCATGAATCTTTCATCGCCCTTTCGCACGGACCCTGCTACGACGGACCTGTGAGCGCCAAGGAAATCCTCTCGACACTCGGCAAGGCTCTCAGGGTCAATCTCGATAACCGGCGCTACGGCACCTTCGCCGAGATTGGAGCCGGACAAGAAGTTGTGCGCTGGTTTTTCTTGGCCGGCGGGGCCGCGGGAACGATCTCCAAGAGCATCTCCGCCTACGACATGAAAGTCAGCGACGCCATCTATGGTCGTTGCGATCGCTATGTTTGCCGGCCGCGGCTCGAGAGCATGCTCGCCTACGAGCAGGACCTGAATCTGGAGCGGCTGCGCAAGGATCGCGGGGACACCACGGTTTTTTTCACCTTTGCCGACACCGTCTCTGCCCGGATTTTTCATGGAACGAACGAGTGCCATGGCTGGATGGGTGTGCGTTTCCAGGCCCATCCACGGGACGAGAACAGCCAGATCATCATCCATGTTCGCATGCTCGACCGCACGAACGCCCTGCAGCAGGAGGCGCTGGGTATCGTCGGGGTCAATCTGATCTACGGGGCCTGCATGCTTCACCATCATCTGCCCCAGCTCATGGACTCCCTCGCGGACAACCTGTCCACGGAGCGAGTCGAAATTGATATGATCGAGTTCTCGGGAATCGAGTTTCGGCATGTCGACAACCGGCTGATGAGCTTGAAACTGGTTCAGCTGAGCTTGACCAACGCCGCGATGTTCGGTGCAAAGGGCAAGGTGCTCCAGCCCTCGGAAGTGTTTCGGAAACGGCCTGTTTTGGTCGAGCGGGGCAGTTTTCGCCCGGTCTGCAACGCGAACATCGACATCATGCGCTGCGCCCACGAGCGGTTCTGTGCGGAACCCGACGTGGAATCGGATTCCGTGATTCAGATCATGGAGATCACGATGCGCAACCTGATGGCGGCCGGCGAGATTGACTACCGTGATTTCCTCGCCCGCGCCGACATGCTGGTGGGATGCGGGATGACCGTCCTCATCTCGGACTATTTTGAATACTACCGTCTTGCGGCCTATCTGAGCCGTTACACACGCGCCAAAATTGGCATCTGCATGGGCGTGGGAAGCCTGCGCCAGCTCTTCGATGAAAAACATTATGTCAAGCTGGACGGCGGCATTCTCGAATCCTTCGGGCGCTTGTTCAAGAACGACCTTAAACTCTACGTCTACCCGCTGAGAGATCCCGCGACCGGCGAGCTCACCACGGCCGAGAACCTCTCGCCAGCCTCCGAATTGACGAAGCTCCACGGCTATCTCCTCGACCGCGGCTGCATCGAACCGCTCCGCAATTTCGACGAGGAATGCCTCTCGGTTTTCTCGAGAGACGTGTTGAAGAAGATTGCCGGCGACGATTCTTCATGGGAGACGATGGTGCCAAAAGAAGTCGCCGACGTGATCAAGGCCCGAGGCTACTTCGGCTACCGCGGAAGTTCTTGATCCACTCAAATCGAAAGCGTCGGGGTGATAGGATTCGAACCTACGACTTCCTGGTCCCAAACCAGGCGCACTACCAGGCTGTGCTACACCCCGCCGGCAGGGAAGGGCCCAAGCTGACCCAGAGCCCGCAACATGCAAGCCCAAAGTAGCGGGGCCCGGATTTCTCCGTTGATCGCTTTCCATTCTCAGGTTAAGGGCTCTCTCGATGGCGGAAAAAGCACGAAAGACTCTCGAGGAACGCGCTCAGATGACGGACATCGAGCGCCTCCGGCACTCCTGCGCCCACGTCCTGGCCACGTCCATCCTCCGCCTCTGGCCCAAGGCCCAGCTCGCCGCCGGGCCACCCGTGGAAAACGGTTTCTACTACGACATGGAACTCGATCACCGGATCTCCCCGGAGGATTTCGAGCGGATCGAGAAGGAAATGGCCAAGGTCTGCAAGGAGAATCAGCGCTTCGAAAAGATCGTGCTCTCCCGTAACGAGGCCATGGACATGGCCCGATCGGGTCGTCTGGGCGGCCTCTCCGAGCGCGAGGAGCCCAGCAAGTTCAAGATCGATATTCTGGAGAACATTCCGGAAGACGAAGAGATTTCCATCTATCAGAATGGCGATTTTACAGACCTCTGTGCGGGGCCGCACGTGGGATTCACGAGCAAGTGCAAGGCCTTCAAGGTGATGAACGTGGCCAGCGCCTATTACAAGGGCGATGCCAGCAATCCACAGCTACAGCGAATCTACGGCACGGCCTTCCCTAACAAGACGGAGCTGAACGCCTACCTTGAGCAACTGGAAGAGGCCAAGAAGCGCGACCACCGGAAACTCGGCCGGGAACTCGAGCTCTTTCACATCGACGAAGCGGTCGGGCAGGGACTCATCCTCTGGATGCCCAAGGGGGCCATCGTTCGCCAGGAACTGCAGGACTTCATCTCGGAGGCTCTGGCGCGCCAGGGCTACTCACAGGTCTTCACTCCGCACATCGGCAAGCTCGATCTCTATCGCACTTCGGGACACTATCCCTACTACCAGGATTCGCAGTATCCGCCAGTGGTCGACCGGGAAACCATCAAGGCGCTGGCCGATGATGGCTGCTCCTGCTCGGAGCTGAGCAATCGCCTGGAGACCGGTGAGATCGACGGCTACCTGCTCAAGCCGATGAACTGCCCGCATCACATCAAGATCTTCGCGGCCACCCATCACTCCTACCGCGACATGCCGGTCCGCCTGGCCGAGTTCGGCACCGTCTACCGCTGGGAACAGTCGGGAGAACTGGGCGGCATGACCCGCGTGCGGGGGTTCACCCAGGATGACGCCCACCTGTTTTGCACGCCGGACCAGGTGGAAGACGAAATCCGTGGCTGCCTCGACCTGGTCAAGACGGTGCTGCAAACCCTGGGCATTGACGACTACCGCGTCCGCGTGAGCTTGCGGGACGCCGATTCGTCCAAATACGTCGGCTCAGAGGAGAATTGGGATCGGGCCGAAGAAAGTCTCCTTCAAGCCGCCTCCGCCATGGGCGCCCCATTTTCCGAGGCCGAGGGCGAGGCCGCCTTCTACGGCCCCAAGATCGACTTTCTGGTCAAGGACGTCATCGGACGCGAGTGGCAGCTCGGCACCGTCCAGGTGGACTACAACCTTCCGGAACGCTTCGATCTCTCCTACATCGGTCCCGACAACCAGCCCCACCGCCCGGTGATGATCCATCGCGCCCCCTTCGGATCCATGGAGCGCTTCGTCGCCCTCCTGATCGAACACTTTG
This sequence comes from Verrucomicrobiales bacterium, assembly GCA_965204485.1. Classification (GTDB taxonomy): domain Bacteria; phylum Verrucomicrobiota; class Verrucomicrobiia; order Verrucomicrobiales; family DEV007; genus JAACDM01. The sequence continues at coordinate 25,045 of CBDBEZ010000004.1, read as the reverse complement.
CCGGCCACTTCCCGACCTGGCTGGCGCCCGAGCAAGTGCGCATCTTGCCGATCTCCGAAAAGCATCAGGACTACGCCGAATCCGTGTTACAGAAACTCCAGGAACGCCCCGGTCTTCGCGTCTCGATGGATGCCAACAGCGAGAAAATCGGCGCCAAGATTCGCCTTGCCCAGCTCGATAAAGTGCCCTATATGCCGATTATTGGTGCACAAGAAGAGGAATCGCAACAAGTCACGGTCCGACACCGCAATCGCGGAGACCTCGGAAGCCTCTCATTGTCGGCATTCCTCGACGAAGTGGAGAGTGAAATTCGGGAACGCTCACTCTGAATGAACGATTGACTTGCCCCCGTGGTGACCTGTGTCCGGTCATCTCCGATTTCCCCGCCATTCTGACAAAACCAACCCCGACTCCTTAAGACCTATCGCCAAGAAACGACGCAAGTTCCGTCCCCGCGTGAGGGACATGACAAGACTGAACGAGCGCATTCGTGCTCCCCGTGTTCGAGTGATCATCTCGTCATCCAACGAACAGCTCGGAATCATGGCCACCGAGGACGCCATTCGGCAGGCCAAACGCCTCGGTCTCGACCTGGTCGAAGTGGCCGCGCGTGCCGATCCGCCGGTCTGCAAGATCGTCGATTACGGCAAGTACAAGTATGAGCAGGCCAAGCTCAAAAAGGCCAGCGGCGCGAAGGCCGCGCCCAAGCTCAAGGAGGTGAAATTCCGCGTCCGCACGGACCCTCACGACTACAACATCAAGCTTTCCCACGCCGAGGATTTCCTCGAGGCTGGCAACAAAGTGAGGATACAGCTCCAGTTCCGCGGGCGGGAAAACGCCCACCACGACATCGGCTTCGAGGTGATGCAGCGAATCAAGGGAGACCTCACCAGCATGGGCCACGTGGACATAGATCCCAAATTGGCCGGCCGGCAGATCACCATGATGCTCTCTCCGTTGCCGAAGCACATGCAAAAGCGCCGGTTCCTCCTGTCCCACGGTGAACTCATCAATCCGGACGACTTCGATGACGATGACGACGATGATGCGGCCGAGGGCGAAGAGGAAGAAGCGCCGCGCGAGAAGAGCGGCTAAAGGCAAACCGTCCATTGCCAGCGCCTTCACGGCAAGCGCTTCGGTGCCGATGTTGAGCCCGGCACTGGGCTTTCCACGTCCGTCATCGGCTTTCTTCGCGTCCTCCTCTCCCCCCGTCCGCGCCCTTCCAACCCCCGATCACAGCGCCGGTGATGACCGGTGGTGCCCCGGCGTTTTTCTCCCATGAATCGCGATCCCGAGGACGCTCGCCATCCCAGTGACATGCGAGTCCGCTATGTCCGTTCGGCTCTCGACGAGTCTCATCTGGCCGCCAACCCCATGGACCAATTCCGGCGATGGTTCGCCGAAATCACCGAGAGCGGCGTCGAACGGGAACCGAACGCGATGTCGCTGGCCACGGTCAACGCGGAGGGCGTCCCCAGCGTCCGAACCGTCTTGCTCAAGGGAGGGCTCGAGCAGGATGCCTTCTGGTTCTTCACCAATTACGAGAGCCGGAAAGGCCAGGATTTGGCGGCCAACCCGCGTGCCGCCCTGACCTTCCTCTGGAGAGAATGGGAGCGCCAGGTCTGCGTCCGGGGCGTGGTGGAAAAATTGGGAGCGGGGGGAAACACCGCCTATTTCCAGTCCCGCCCCCATGAAAGCCAGATCGGCGCCTGGGTCTCACGCCAGAGTCAACCGATCCCCAATCGCCAATGGCTGGAAGACCGCACTCGACAAATCCAGTCGCAGTATCCCGAAGGTCACGTCCCCTGCCCTGAATTCTGGGGCGGCTACGCCCTGCGCCCCCTGGTGTTGGAGTTTTGGCAAGGACGCCCCGGCCGTCTGCATGACCGTTTCCACTTCGAACGTTCCAAACTCGACGCCGCCTGGAAGTGGAATCGCGTCTGCCCCTAGCCGGGAGGCGGCCCTTCCGAGCCCGCTCCAGCACCGCTCGAAACTTTTTTTCCAAAAAGATCGAACGCATTCGTCTCGGTGCGGTCCAAACGATCAGAGTGTCTTGGACAATGCCCTGTGACAGCGCTCGATTGATTGTTTCCTTGGTTAAAAGTTGAGAGAGAATCTCTGGCCAGACCGGCAGTGCCGGTCTGGCCTTTCCCAGTTTTAGGGGGGGGACCGGCACGGCGAAGAAGCCGTCAAGGCCCGTCACCCCCCAGTCCTCTCAACGCTCGCCATTTCCCGCAAAACCTCGGGCAACTCCAGTTCGCTCTGGTCGTGCATGATCTCCGCAAGGATGGGAACCTCAACCACTTGCAATAGCACGGCCGCATTGCTGATGCTGGCCGCGTCGCGCTCCGCCTCCGGTTGATTGAGCAGCATCCCGACGCACCGCAAACCGTGGGCCCGGATGGATTCCAGGGTGAGCAAGGTGTGGTTCAAGGCTCCCAGACGGTTGTCGACCACCAAGATGACCGGCCACCCGAGGGCCTCGGCAAAGTCCGCCATCGTCCGTCGCCCCACACAGGGCACCTTCCAGCCTCCCACGCCTTCCACCAACACCACCGGATACCGCTCCCTCAACCGGCGAGCCCCGGCCAGCATCCCCTCCCAGTCCACCGCCCGGTTTTCAATCATCGCGGCGGCCAGAGGGGCCGCCGGCACGGCGAAATGCAGCGGATTGACCTCCTCCAAACCCAGATCTGGATCGGCTCCCGCTTGCTGAAGTTGCTCGGCATCTTCCCGCGAACCACAAGCCACGGGCTTGTACCCCACAGCCGGGAGATTCGCCGCCCGAAAGGCCCCGAGCAGTAGGCAGGTTACGTAGGTCTTCCCCACCTCGGTACTGGTCCCGGTCACGAAAAAGCCGCTCATGGCCCCGAGCTTAACCCGTTTAACGCCCCTGCCCAGGGTCAAAGGCACCCAGAGCCACCAGAAACGACGCCGCGATTCAAAAACCCGGCGGCCGCCCGAGAGAATCGCCGCCGCTCTCCTGAAACGCCCGGGCCACCTGAAGCAGGGCCGTCTCCCCAAAACATCGACCGGTCATCGTGATCGAACCCGGCGAACGCACCCCCTCGTTCTCCTTCATCCCCCAGGGCATCACCACGGAGGGATTTCCCGTCAAATTGTTGATCGCCAACTCATCACGCCCACCCCCCACGATCACATCGACGTCTTCAAATAGCGACCCCATTTCCTGCATCAGCTCCGTGCGCATCCGCTGGGCCCGCAGATAATCGACCGCCGGAATGAAGTGGCCGCGCCGAAACTCCTCCGGCCAGGTGTTCAATCCATCCGTGATCCCGTCACGGGTGAACTCATGGAAAGCCGTCGCCGCCTCGGCGGTCAGGATGACGATCATGTCCCAAACCGGAAAACGGTCGGGCAACTCGACCTCCACCAGCTGAAATCCCAGTCTCCGGAGGCGATCGACCGCCTCATCATGCTCGCCGTCCACGTAACCCACCGAAATCGATTCTGGAGCCCTCCGCCCGGGCCAGGAAAAGGGCGCGTCCACGGCGGTCGGATCGAGGCCGTCCGCCCCCTGAATGGCACCAAAGACCAGGGCGGCGTCCTCTACCGACCGCGTGATGGGGCCAATCTTGTCCATGCTCCAAGACAGCGCCATGCAACCATACCGGCTGACTCGGCCGAAGGTCGGACGCAATCCCGTGGCCCCGCATCGACGCGAAGGCGAGACGATGCTACCCAGCGTCTCGCTGCCAAGAGCGAATCCAACCAGACCCGCCGCGGTCGCCGCCGCCGATCCCGCCGAGGAACCACTCGATCCCTGGGTTGGGTTCCACGGATCGCGCGTCGGGCCGCCATACCATCGATCGCCCATCGCCAACGCTCCCAGCGACAGCTTGGCCACCAGCACGGCGCCCGCTTCGTCGAGACGGCGGGCGACGGTCGCTCGCTGGGCGAGCACCCGGTCCCGAAACTGCGGCGCCCCCCAGGTGGTCGGATAGCCCGGATAGGCCATGAGATCCTTGGCTCCCCAGGGAATGCCGTGCAACGGGCCTCGATAGCGCCCGGCAGCAATCTCCGCGTCCGCTCGGGCCGCCTGCTCCAGGGCACGTTCCTCGGTCAGGGTCACCACGCAACGCAGCTTCTCATCGAAGCGCTTCAGCCGATCGAGATAGAGACGAGTCAGGGCGACCGCCGTGACCTGACGGGTCCGCACCAGCGCCGCCAACTCCGAGACCGGCAAGAATGCGAGCGCGTCGTTATCCTCCGGAAGTCGCGGGGCCGCGCTCTCGGTCGGCGCCACCACGGTCGCTCCCCCACCCCCGGCGATGGGAGCGGCCGCCGCCCCCACGAAGAAATGCAAAGCCGGAGGCGTCCCCTCGGAGATTTCAAACTTTCGCAAACCGGCGAGCTGGCGAGTCAGGCGATCGATCCTGGGCACCAGGGTGGCTCGCTCTTCCTCGGACAACGCGATCCCCGAGATCCACTCCGCCTCCCGCAGCGCCTCGGCCGCCAATCCTCCGTTCTTCTCGACCTCGGCGGCCAGGGCCCGATGAAAAACCGCACTGCCGATTCCGGTGACGGCCAGTCCCTTGATCAGCGCTCGACGGTACATGGAATCATCGTCTCCAGAAGGAACGCGGGAGGCAATCGGATTCGGCAACTCCGGCCTTCGCGAGCCTCCATCACTTTCTCCGCAAAATCGTGAAGATCCGACGCGCCAGCAAGACCGTCTTTCGCCAAAAAAGGAGAGACGCGTCAGCGAAACCTTCTCACTTCAATTTTCGCCTATTCATCGCCGCCTCACCCGTCTAGCTTCTGGCGATGCGCTGGCTGGTTTTCGTGTGGGCAAGCTTGGTGAGCCTCCTCACCTCGGGGTGGGCCCAATCGGATCTCGTCATCGAACGCGCGCTCTGGGGATTCGCCGGTCGGCCAGTGCCCGAAGCCTTCAACCCCCTCGTCCTCGAGATTTCAAATCCGTCGGGAGATCCCTTCGACGGCGAGCTGCGCCTGGCACGCGGCACGGGCGGCGGTCGAACCGTGGGTATCAGTGAGAATCAATGGATCAGCCTGGCACCCGGAGGACGCCGCCTCGTTTCGTTCACTCCCTACGTGGATACCTCCTTCACGCACTATCATTGGCTCCTCACATGGCGAAGCGGCCAAGAAACTCTGGAGAACTCCTTGCTTCCCACTGCCCTCGGGGCACCCGCCACGGTGATGATCACCCCGCGGCCGGCTCTCCCCGGTGATCCCTCAACAAGCGGCTTTCGCCTCTACCCCGCCGCCTATTTTCCCACCAACGTGAGCGCGACTTCCGGCCTCGCAACCGTCATCATGAATCAAGCGCCCTCATGGGAGCCCGCGCGGGCCGAGGCCTTCTGGCAGTGGCTGCAACGCGGCGGCACCCTGCACCTCTTTCCGGGTCCCGACGGACCGGTGCCGCGCTTTGAAGGGATCCTCGAGACGCTCAATGATCCCAACCTGGATTCGCCGGGCTACGGCCGGATCGCGCGGCACACTCGTCCATTGCACGCGCTCAACGCCGCCGAGAGGGAAGCTCTCCAATCTCTCCTTCCCATGCCCAAACCGGAACAGCGAGGACAGGCATCCGTCTTCCGGGCCTTTGGCATGGCCACCCTTCCCGAAGTTCCCTGGGACTGGATCTATGTCACGGCCTTGGTCTACCTCTTCCTCATCGGCCCCGGTCACTATCTCTTCGCCAAAAAAAACCGCCGCGACTACCGGCTGACCCTCCTCGTCCTGCTCATTCTCGTGGGCGCTTTCGCCTGGCTCTTCGCCAAGATCGGCCGCCGGGGCTTTGGAGAGTCCAGCCAATGGCTCAGCGCCTCCTTCGCCTACCCGGTGGGTCAGGACGGCCTCTACGATGTCACGCAGTGGTCTCACGCTTTTGTCACCAAGGGCGATCGCTATCAGTTTCGCTATAGCAGCCCGCGCCAGCTCTTCGAGGCCCAGCACCAGATGGAACCCGTCCGCGGCTCACTTCTCAGCGGAAACCGGGGTCACCTGGAAATCGACCTGCCACTCTACAGCTCGCGAAACCTGATCGGCCGCGCCGTGATGAAAGGCGATCCCCTGGAGATCACCGTAGATCGTTGGGTGCCTCAAAGCCGGACGGTCGCCATTGACATCGCGATTGACATTGTTTCAGGGATCGATATCGAGAAGGCCTGGTTGAGGGAGAACAACGCCTACCACGCACTGACTTCTGCGGGTTCCGGCCGATGGATCTATCAGCAAACCTTCGATTCATGGAAGCACGCCTCTTTTCGCGCCGACTCATCTCCCGGCCAACACCCGGCCGATGAATCCTGGCAACACATCGACCGGCAGCTGCGGCCGTGGCTCTTGCACTGGCGCCACCACGCCCACGTGCAAGCAGGACCCGTGTCCGAACACGCCGAACTCCTCCTCCACGCCGAGTCCCCCGAATCTTTCCGGCCCGTCTCGCCACCGTTCGACGATTACCACGGCAGCGTCCTCTACGTCATTCCGCTACGGACAGCGCTGAAGGAATACGAAGAACGTCAGGCAGCCTCCGCCGCGCCCCCCGTTTTGCCCAGCCCATGAGATAAGATTAGAAAGATGAGCACTTCCTTCAGCTGCCAGGTCCAAGACCTCTCCCACCGCTACAAGAGTCATCTCGCGGTGGACGGCGTCACTTTCGACATCGCCGAGCGATCGATTCACGGTTTCGTCGGTCCCAACGGCGCCGGCAAGACCACCACCCTCAAGGTCCTCGCGACGCTGGTCAAACCGCAGACCGGCCAGGTCAGCATCTTCGGGGCCGACGTGGCCAAGGAATACAAGGCGGTGAGGCGGCGCATCGGGTTCATGCAGGACCATTTCAGCATGTATCGCAAGATGACCGTCTTCGAATACCTCGACTTCTTCGGCGCCGCCTACGGCCTCAGTGTGGGGAAACGCAATCAGACCATCGACGACATCCTGACATTGACCGACATGGACGGCCGCCGTCACTCGCTGATCTCGGGCCTCTCTCGCGGCATGCAACAGCGGGTGAGCTTGGCTCGCGCCCTGGTCCACGACCCCGATCTTCTCCTCCTGGACGAGCCCGCTTCGGGTCTCGACCCGCGGGCTCGCATCGAACTGATGGAGATCCTGCGGGAGCTGCGTACGATGGGAAAGACGATCTTCATCAGCTCTCACATTCTGTCTGAACTCGCCACGCTCTGTGATCACGTCACCATCCTGGATCGCGGTCAGGTCAAGTATTCCGGCACCATTCAGGGACTCGTGAAAACTCGTGAAGAAAAGACGGAAGCCTACCGGATCGAACTGATGGAGAGCGTTCCGCAACTCGAGGAGGCCTTCCAGGCCCTGCCAGGCTTCATCGGTCAGAGCGCCGACGATCATCGCCTTTTCAAGGTGAGGATGCACGCATCGCCGGGCAACCCCGAAAAACTTCTCGAGACGGTCTTCGCCCACCGGGGCCAGCTGCTCGCCTTTCGCGAGGATCTCAAGGAACTCAGCGAGGCGTTCATGGATCTCACTCAACCCGGGGTGCGCTCGTGAATCGCAGCGTCCTGGCCCTCTTCGTGCGGTCCCTCCGAGAGGAGAATCGCCGGCCGATGACCTACCTCCTGAGGGTCTTTCTCGTCGTGCTGGTCCTTCTGGTGGTGGCCGCCAATCACCATGCCTTCCGGTTTGGAGGCGGAGCCCCCGGTCTTCGCGTGTTCTGGCTCGTCACCACTCTCAATCTGGTGTTCATCGCCGTCGTCGGGCTCAGCTACTTCTCTTCGGCGATCACCGAGGAGAAAGAGGACGGGACGCTGGGCTTGCTCCGCATGACCAACCTCAACTCGCTTTCGATCTTGTTAGGAAAGTCGACCAGCCGCTTGATCGGATTTCTTCTCCTGCTTCTCACTCAGCTGCCTTTCGTCACCCTTGCCGTCACCCTGGGCGGCGTGAGCCTGCGACAAATCTTGATCTGCTATGGTGTCCTTGGAGCCTTTACGTTTCTCCTGGCCAACGTCTGTCTCTTCTTTTCGGTGATCTGCCGCCGGACCGCGCTGGCGGTCGTCTGCACGCTTTTCTCATTCGTCGCCTGCTTTGGCGGATTCTGGCTCGTGGGCTTGCTCCTGGACGCCTGGTTCGGGAATGATTTCGGTTTCGGCACCCTCGCCGACTTCATGTCGCTGGCCGACCCGCGCATCAGTCTCGTGAGCCTCTTCGGCGTGGGCTTCAACGAACTACCCCTCGCCCAAATGATCTCCAACCTCGCCGCCGGCGCGGTGTTCTTCCTGCTCAGCTGGGCCGTCTTCGATGTCTTCAATCAGGGCGAGGGGCGCGGTGCCACGCCGTCCGCCGCGCGCAAAAAGCGTGGCCAACTCTCCGGCAATGCCGCACCGCTGGCCTCGGTTCGCCCGCTGCCGATCCCGCGCCCGGCCGATTGGCCGGTCACCTGGCTGGAATTCTACTTTCGCTGCGGAGGCATGCGCAAACTCTGGCTCTCGCTTTTCTTTCTCCTGGGGCTCACCGGCTTTCTGCTCTTCGTGCGCTACACGGTGAGCCCAGATCCACCGAGACACGAAGAGATCGGGGCCGCCCTCCTCACGATCGGCTTGATCGAAGCCGGCGTCCGATGGGCACTGGAAATGAGTACGGTGTTCCATCACGAGCGCAAGAACCAGACCTGGTCTTCTCTGGCACTGCTACCCAAATCCATCCAGCGATTGGCCTACGAAAAGCTCTTGGCCTCCTTCGTCTTCATTCTTCCAGGTCTCCTGGTCGCGGCCTTCGGGTTTTTTCTCCTCGCCGACGACGTGTTCCGGATCCCGAAGGAGATTATTTTCTACGGCCTCCTCTACGCCTTCACCTGGTTCCTCTTCGCCTCCCACCTCATCGCCTGGCTTTCCCTCTACCTCCGCTGGGGCTCCCTGCCACTGGCCCTGGTCGCCTGCTTCGTCCTCCAGATGGTGCTCGGCCTGGTCAGCGCTCTGAGAGGCTACGGTTCGATGGAAGAAGTGGTCATCCCCTGGGGCTTCGGGCTCGTGGTGGCCTCCGTCTTTCTCCACCGGATGATCGGCCAGCGGCTCGCCGACCTCGCCACGGAAGACTAAATTTCCCTCCCTCAGCCATTCATCGCCGCGGTCACCACGGGCACGCGCGGGTCCTTGCCGGACCACGACCCGTAAATCCAGGCGTGATCCAGATCGTCGCTGTTGGCGAGGGACTGATCGCTTCCAGTGAGAAAATTCAAGTAATAACAATGATAGCCGTGGCCCGCCACCACCGGGTGATAGCCTCGCGGGACCATGACGACATCGTTGTCTCGGGCGTAAGCCATCTCGTCAAGGCTCCGGTCGGAGGTGTAAATCTGCTGGATGGCGTAACCCTGCGGCCGGTCGATCTTGTAAAAATAGGTCTCCTCCAGGCGTGCTTCCACGATCGACCCGTCCTCGCTCAGCACGCGTTCGTCGTGCTTGTGAGCCGGAAAGGAACTCCAATTGCCAGAGGGCGTGTAGACCTCCACGCTCACCAGTCGTTGACAGTCGAAGCCCGGCTCCACCAGGCTGTTGATCTGACGGGTGGCGTTGTCTCCCCCACGGATTTCGATCGCCACCTCATCCGGCGTCTTGAACCTGGCGGGATGATCTTCGTTCGTCTCGCACCAGCCGTAGGCCAGGTCGAGAACCTCGCTCTCCGCCGTGAGCCGAAAACCCGTGCGCCTCGGGAGATACAACGTGTGCGCGATACCGTGAAACACGTCGCGGCGTCCATTGACCGTTTCCCAATGGCCACGGTCAGACTCCACGCGATAGTTCCCTCCTAACAGAATGATGGCGTATTCGTTCTCGCCCGTCTCCATCTCCCAGGTCTGACCTGCTTTCATGAGCCGGGCTTCGAAGTTGAGAAACTCCCACCCCGCCTCCTCCCGGCGAACGGATTGATAGACGCCCGTAGGATCGCCCTCCACGGACTTGACGAGAAGAGGGTATTTGGAATCGCAATTCATGACGTCCTCATAGCCGATGCCTCGGCTGAAGAGAACCCGGAAAAGCCGATTTTCCCTCGCTCGGTCGCACGAAGCTCGCCCACCTACCGGGATTCCCGCTTGCGCGGCGGCGAAGCACGGCGTTTGGAGGAGGCGTGCAGCTATCGTCGGTCACGCAGCGAACGTTCCGTCTGGAACTCAGCCGCGCGCTCCTGTGCGGCGGCGTCATCGAGGCCTTCTCCTCGACCTTCATTCTCTATTTCCTCGAGTCGTCCTATCAAGCCAGCGACACCCTGAAATCAACGGTTCTCAGCAGCCAGCGCGCCGGGCTTTTGTTAGGATTTCTCGCCGTGGCGCTGGCTCATCGCCTCCACCAGGCCCCGTCCCGAGTCTCCGCCTCCATCTTTTTCATTGCCTCGCTCACGCTCTCCGCCAGCGCCCTCACCGCCCAGGCCCTCGTCTTCGCCTCCACCGTGGCGGTCGCCTCCTGTCTCTGGTCCTGCACGCCTCCCCTGGTCACCCAATGCTACCGCGCCAACTACCCCTCCGCCAACCGTGGACACCTATTCTCCATCGTGGCGGTGGCCCGCGGCGTCGGCGCCGTGGGCGTCGGTCTGCTCGTGGGACAGTGGCTCGAACTCTATCCCGAGCACGCGCGTCTCGTGCTTTGGCTGCCCGTCGGGGCCTTCCTGCTCGCCAGCTTTCTGCTCTGGCGGATCCCGGTCGAAAACCAGCTCCAGTCCCATGGCCGGGTGGCTCGCCGGTCCTATTGGGCCGCCTTCGGATGGCTCTTGACGGATCGCCGCTTCGCTCTCGCCATCGTGGCCTGGATGTTCGTGGGCATGGGAATGCTCATGGCCGGTTCCCTCCTCGTCGAATACGTCACCAATCCCGACTACGGTCGCGGCTACCGGCCACTCCACATCGCTCTCATCACAGTGGTGATCCCCACCTCCGTTCAATTGCTCACCACGGTCGTTTGGGGCGGTTGGTTCGACCGCGCCCGATTCTTTCGCCTGCGGCTGGTCCTCAACGCCCTGGGCGCCACCGCCATCCTGGTGCTCTACCTCAGTCCGGCCTTCTGGGGTGTCTGTCTCGGTGCGGCTCTCCTCGGTCTTTTCCGCGGCGGCGGCAACGTGGCCTGGAACCTCTGGGTGACCAAACTCGCCCCCGAAGATCACGTGGGCGAATACATGTCCGTCCATACCTTTTTCACGGGCATTCGGGGCATCGTCACTCCCTGGCTCGGCTTCTATCTGCTGCGCCACCACGGCGTGGAGGCCTTCGCCTGGACGTGTTTCCTTTTCATCACGCTTTCGTCCCTGACCGTCCTGCCACTGCTCCGCGGCGAACCGACGCCCGACCCGGGCTCGGTCGGGAAAAAGGCGGTCTGAGCTTGGCAAAACCGGCTTCCCCTGCTTACATCCCCACGTTCACAAAACGACCGAGCCTTCGAAGGCCCGGTCGTCCTCTCATCCCATCAGCCCGTTCATTGCTCTGATCCACTCATGACCACTCTGGAGCGCATGGCTCTTGCCGGATCGGCCACGGCCGCTCTCTTTCTCTCCTTCTCGCTCGCCGACCATCACGAGGGCGAGGGCTGGGTGTCTCTCTTCGACGGAAAAACCCTGAATGGCTGGGTGGCGAAGAACGGGCTGGCGCACTATCGCATCGATGGCGACAGCATCGTCGGCCGCACCACGGATGGCAGCCCCAACTCCTTCCTCTGCACGGTCAAGGGGTATGGAGATTTCGAGTTGGAATTCGAAGTCAAGGTCCACGACCGGCTCAACTCCGGCGTCCAGATCCATTCCCAAACCCATCCGGAAAGCGGCCGCGTCAACGGTCCCCAGGTGGAGATCGAGGCCGGTGGCGATTCCGGCGCCGAAGCGGGCTACGTGTACGGCGAAGCAACCGGGCGAGGCTGGCTCACGCCGGAAGAACGCTTGAAGCCCCACAAAGTGTTCAAGGACGGAGAGTGGAACCACTATCGGATCGTCGCCAAAGGTCCCCGTATCCAAACCTGGATCAACGGCCACATGATTGAAGACCTCACGGACGAGGCGATTTACGAAACCCATCCCAAGGGCTTCATTGGCCTCCAGGTGCACGGCATCGGTCGCGATCAAGGCCCTTACACGGTGGCCTGGCGCCATTTGAGGATCAAAGAGCTCTGATCGATCCCCCCCACCTCCCGTTCCGCCATCCCCCGGCGCCGACGATCGCGGGGTAACGCGACTGGCTGAACCGTCACCGTTCAGCCGCTCTCGTTCTCGGGATTGCGAAAAACCGCGAGGGTGACTTGACAAGACGAAGAGCGCCGTCACCCGGAGGACCGCCTCCCGCGGCCGGTGTCCCGGATTCGTGCCGCTCGAGAATGAGCATGAACAATCCGAGGTTCCCGCGCGCCTACGGGCAGGGCCCGCGCTGACAAGTTGCATCCTGTCCGCGGACCGCTACCATGAAACGTCCTGAATGAAACTGCCGCGCCTATCCTTTTTTCTCGTCTACGGGCTGCTTCTGGTATCAGGTCACGCCCAGGAAGTTCCCGGCGATGGCGTCGACGCGGCCGGATCAGCCACGTTTCTGGAGGTCCTCCAGTCGACCGGCCTGATGCTCTATCCCCTGGCGGCTCTCAGCATCGCCGCCGTCTTCCTGGTGATCTTCTATCTCCTCACCATCCGGCAGGGCGCCGTGGTGAGCGACAAGTTCATGAATTCCGCCGATGCCCTCATCCGGAAACAGGACTACCTCGGCCTTCTCGCCGTCTGCAACCGGCATCATCAGGCGATCGCCCGCATCACGGAAAAGACCCTGGATTTTGCCACCAAGAACCCCACCGCAACCTTCGACGAAGTGCGCGAGGTCACAGAGGCGGAGGGAACGCGCCAGACCAGCCTCCTCAATCAACGCATCACCTACCTGGCGGACATCGGGAGCATCGCACCCATGGTCGGTCTTCTCGGAACCGTCATCGGGATGATCAAATCCTTCCGCAGCATCGGGAACATCGCCCTCATGGGAGACAAGCAGAATGTCCTGGCGACCGGTGTGTCCGAGGCTCTCCTGACGACGGCGGGAGGGCTCGTCATCGGCATCCCCACCCTGATCTTCTATGCCCTTTTTCGCGGCCGCGTGCAGCGCCTCGTCGCCGAGATGGAAGCCGCCACCACCCATCTCATGGCCTTGCTTGCCGCCCAGTATAAACGGGGCGCCTCTGGAGCCGGCGTCACCGCAGCGAACGCCCAGACCGGCCCCGTTCCACTGCCCCAGGCTCAGCAACCCTACACTTCCCAGGGCGAGCCGGATTACTTTTCGGAATACTCGATGCGACGAGATCGGACCATCGATCCCCACGGGCTCTAACGACGACACCGCGTGCTGAGGAATGAAGTTTCGCACCTCCAGGGACAACGCCCCCGCCGCACTTCAGTTGGCGCCGATGATCGATGTGGTGTTCTTGCTGCTCATCTTTTTCCTCGTCACCTGGAGTTACGCGCGTTTTGAAAATGAACTCGACATCAGCGTGCCAGCAGCGGACGAGAGCCAGGATCCCCGGCGACGTTTCGGCGAGCAAATCATCAATGTCACCCAAGACGGGCGCGTGGTCGTCAATTCGGTGGAAATGAACGACGCCGAACTGCTAGAAGCCCTTAACGCCGTCGCTGAACTTCGCCCCGACCAATCCATCATTCTGCGAGGCGACGCCAGTGTCGCTTACGAACACATTGTCAGGGTGCTGAATATCTGTCACAAAGCGAAGATCTACAACGTGGCCTTCGCCTCGACCAAGGAACCCGCCCGCCCATCATGACGCTGAAGCGCCTTTCCACCGGCTTTCCCATCGGCTCCCTGATTCTCGCGATCGTCGGCCTGACCTGCGCCGGTCTCACCCGGCTTCATTCACAGAGGACCACGCTGGCACTGGTGGATCCCGAAGATCCCTCCAGCGAGCAGCCGCTGCAGCAACCGGGCGACCCCTCCCGTTCCGAACTCTCCCCGGAAGAAGCTCTCCTGCCCGGGGACGAGGCCGGCGAAGTTTCTCCCGAATCCACTCCCGCCGAGGAGGGTGCCAGGGGTTCCGAGAACGCGGAGGACGAGGAAGAGGCCAACGGCGACGTGATCAAATTCGACCCCAGCAAGGCGGTCGTTCGCCCGGCCCGCGTGGTGCCGGACCCTCCCACGCGCTCCGGTTCCCTGCCCCCGCCTCCCACCCACAGCGCGAACCCCGAGGTGGACCTCTTCGAACACGCCGCCCTGCTGGCCAAGCACGAGGAATGGGCCCTGGCAGAACAACGATACAGCCTCTACATTCAGAACTATCCCAATCACCAGCGGACCCAGGCCGCCTACTACGGTCTGGCCGAGGCTCGCATGAAACTGGGCAAACTCCTGGAGGCGGAAGCCACTTATCGGGCCCTGCTGCGGCGCTATCGCCAGGGCGACCACGTGGGCGCCGCCGCCTACCGGCTCGCTAACATTCACTATCGTCGCCAGGAGCACAAGGATGCCGTCGGTTACTTCGAGCTCGCCAGTCGCATGGCTGACAAGACCCTGGTCAAACAGTCGGCGGCCTTCTTCCGGGCCCGCTGTCTTCAACAGCTGAACAATTCACGTCTCAGCGAGCAAATCTTTCGTCAGCTGGCCTCCACTCCGGAGGACCATCCCTATCGCGCAGCCTCCGCCATCATCCTGGCGCGGATGGATGTCGAACGAAACCAGTACCAGCCAGCCTACGACGCCTTCGTCAAACTCACCGATCCCTCAGTCGCCGCCAACATCCGCGCCGAGGCCTTGACCAAGGCCGGCCTGATGGCCGCCAAGCTCGACCTGCCCAGCGAAGCTCAGAACTATTTCGAAAACATCCTGGCCGACCGGACGGAAGACGCCGTTCCCTGGCATCCCAAGGCATTTCGGGGTCTGCTTCATCTCCTCTACGAAGAGGGCCGCTACCAGGAGCTCATCGACCAATACCAGGATCGCCGGATCTCCTACGCCGAATCCACCGCCGCGGCGAGGCAAGCCCGCCTCCCCATCCTCTTCATGGTGGCCCATTCATTCCGACGGTTGGAGAAATATCGCCAGGCAGCCTCCCTCTACGACCAAGTCTACCGTCTCGATCCGGAAAGGCCGGACGCCCGGGAGGCTGGCTACCGGCACCTCTACTGCCTCTACAAGGACGAGAGCCCCTTTCTGGGCGCCAAGATCGATGACTACCTCGAGAGCCAAAGGGAAACTGGCGGCACCGGGCATCAGTTCTATCATCTTACGCTGCTTCTCAAAGCGGAGGCTCTCTTCGCGCAGCGACAAAAGACCAGCAAGGTCTACGCCCAGGCTGCCGACGCCTACGAATCAATCGAACTCTCCCTCATCCCGCCGAAGTATCACCCTCTGGTGACTTACAAGCTCGGTTGGGCTCATTGTGAGGCCGATAATCACAGTAAGGGCATCCGCGCACTCTACCGTTTTCTCGAGGAACACGCGGACGATCATCCCGAACTGGTGGGCAAGGCCCTGGCCAAGCGCGGCGAAGCCCAGCGCAAATTCGGCAACTACGATGAAGCCAAGAAGGATTTCGATCAGCTTGTCAGTCTCTCCGAAGACAAGAACCTGATCTACCTCGGCCTCCAGCAAAATGCCCTCATTGACGTCGAGCGCAAAGATCACGAATCCACCATCGTCTCCTTTCAATCGCTTCTGGACCGCTTTCCCGACGGCGTCGGTACGGCCGAGGCCCATTTTTTCATCGGCGACGCACATTACCAGTTGAGAAACTTCGAAGACGCCATCGGCCCCCTCACCCAATCCCGCGAGCTCGATCCCCAGTCCTACACCATTCCCGCCACTCAGAGAATGATCATCTCACATTGGCGCCGAGACAGCCTGGAAGAGGCAGCCGCCGAAGTCGATGTCCTCCTCAATGCCGATCCCAAGACCAACCTGATCCCTCCCAAGCTCTGGTTGTGGCTCGGCACGCGTTCCTTCCAAATCGACCGCTTCGAACAAGCCGCCCGCTATCTCCAGCAAGTCGCCAATCCCAAGGCGCCCAAGGATACCTGGCCCCTGGCCTGGAGCTTTCTCGGCCGGGCCTATCTCCATTCCGGCAAATACGCGGAGGCGATCGAGCCGCTCGATCACTACCTGGCCAGCAATCCGGCCCGGAGCGAACGCGCCAAAACGCTCCTGCACAAGGCCACCGCCCTGAGCAAGACGGGGCGTTTGGATGAAGCGCAGTCGGCGGCGGAAGAAGTGCAATTGCTGCAAAAACAGGGGCGCACTTACGGCCTCTCCTGGATCTTGTTAGGCGATATCTCGATGGCCAAAGAAGATTTCGAGAAGGCGTCCAAGTACTACGTGATTCCCAGCCGCATGTTCAAGGACCCCCTCGTCACTCCCGTGGCGCTGGAAAAGGCCGCAGAGGCCTTCGACCGCATGGGCGAGAACGAACGGGGAGCCGATCTTCGCCGCCAATTGGAGAAGGAATGGCCGCGCTATCAGACGGCCAGCACCGGTCAGGAATGATTCTGGTGGCTCCCGCTCCGAGGAACGGGTTGGCCCCCTCCTCTCGGGCCCGCCAGTTGACGCGGCCTTTTGACCGTCCCATAGTCCCCTCCCATGAAGCCATGGATACTGCTCACCGTGGCCGCCATCGTTGGAGGGATTGGCGGTTATCTTCTGGGAAAAACGAGTTCGCCCGATTCCCGGAATCCCGACTCAGCGAACCCAGCTCTCGTGCAAAATGGGGGATTACTCGGCCCATCGGGAGCCACTGGGAGCACCCGTTCCCTCTCCGGAGATCGAAGCCCGGCCAGTTCGGGACAGCTCAATTCCGCCGCCATGCGGCGGGAACTGGAGACCATCAAACGCGATCCCAACCCCATCCATCGCTTCGCCAGTCTCACAGGACTCCTGGGAGATCTCTCCCCCGACAATCTCGACGCCGTCCTCAGCGCCTTCGACGAAATCCCCATGCGTTACGAGCACCAGGAGGAATACCAGATGCTCGTGTATGCCTGGGCGGCCTTCGATCCCGAGGCGGCACTTGAGTTCGTGGAGAAGAACGCCAATAGCCGAAGCATCAAGCGAGGCGACCTCATCAAGCCGCTCGTCGCCTCCTGGGCCTCCGCCGATCCCGACGAAACGCTCAAATGGCTCAACACCCTGCCGGAGAACGAACGCAAAGATCAGAATCTCCTCTCCGGCCTCATCGAGGGTTGGGCGGTGAAAGATCCCTACGCCGCCGCCACCTATCTTCAGGAAAACGTGGAGGCTGGCACCAATCGCGAACAACTCGCCGGCGAGATCGCCAGTCACCTTTTCAAGCAGGATCCCATGGAAGCGGCGAATTGGGCGGAAGCCCAGGGCGATCTCAAGTTCCGTGAGGAAGCCTTCGAAGAATTGGCGGAAGATTGGGCCAGTGTCAGCCCTCGCGAATTGGCCAATTGGCTGGAGAATCACGTGGCGGAAGACTACAGTGTGGAGGCCTTCGAGGACCTCGCCCGCGGATGGGTCAGTCAGGATCCCGAAGCCGCCACCGCCTACTTCGAGAATCTTCCCGACGGGCGAGCCAAGGAATCCGGCATCTACGAAATGGCGCGCACCTGGGGTCAGGACGATTTGGCCGGACTGGGCCAGTGGCTGAACGGATTGCCCGACTCCAACATCACCGATCTCGGGGTCAAAGCCTACGTCGAGCGGCTCGCCAACCAGTCCCCGCAAGCTGCCATCGAGTCCGCTCTCTCCATCAATACGGATGAGATGCGTGACCAAGCCGTCCAGAACGCGGGACGTCAGTGGTTCCGTCAGGATCCCGAGGCCGCCACGACCTGGGCCAACGCCAATGGGATTCCGGTGGAATCCTTTCAGGGCGGCGAAGCGACCACCGTGCGCGTCATCGACGGTCAGGTGACCATCGAGGGCGACTTGCCAATCGTGTCGGGAGCCCTGGAAGGAGCGGCCATCTCCGTGGCTCCAGGCCACCAGGCGTTTGATGGGTTTCAAAACACCGGACCAGGCGACGCGGAAGTCCACTTCGCGGCGCCCGTCGACGGCGCCGTTCCTGTTGATCGCTAGGCGAGGCTGGTTGGATCAGATCCGGTCAGATCAAATGCGTGAACCGGATGAACTCGTCATAGCGCGCGTCGATGTCCGCCTGACTGATCTCGTGAAGACGGCGCGTGGAAAACTCTTCGCAGACGAAGCTGGCCATCACCGTTCCGAAGACCACACCCTTGCACAGGTCCGAAAACGCAATCTCGCTTTCGGTCCGCGCCAAGTGCCCGGCCAACGCTCCGGCGAAAGTGTCGCCGGCGCCCGTGGGATCGTGCACCTCGTGCAGCGGAAAGGCTCCGCAGGAGAAAAAATGATCCTGGGCAAAGAGCAGCGATCCGTGCTCGCCCTTCTTCACCACCACGTATCGCGGCCCCATCTCCCTCAACCGATTGCCCGCCGTGATGAGATTGCTCGTGCCCGCCAATTGCTTGGCTTCCCCATCGTTGATGACCAGGAGATCGATCTTCTTCAGGAGGGCCATGAGCGGCTCAAGGATCACGTCAATCCACAGGTCCATGGTGTCCGCCACGACAAACTCGGACTGACACTGCTCCAGGATCTCCATCTGCGTCACCGGGCTCATGTTGGCGAGCAGCACGATCTTGCTCGAAGAGACGTCCGCCTTCAGCTTCGGATGATAGTCTTCAATGACGTTCAGCTGGACCTTCAATGTCTGCCGGGTGTTCAGGTCCTCGAAATACTCGCCCGACCAGAAAAAGGTTTTACCCTCGCTGAATTCGACGCTTTCGAGATCGATGCCATGCTTGCGCAGCGTCTCGATGTGCTCCGTAGGAAAGTCTTTCCCCACAATGCCTTGCAGGACGGTGGGAGCGAAAAAACTGGCGCTGATGGCGGCATAACAAGCCGAGCCTCCCAGAAGGTTCTTGTGCGAGGTGGTCGGCGTTTTGATGTCATCGATCGCGATGGTGCCAGAGACGAGTACGGACATAGGGGTCGAGGGATTCCAGTTGGCTGTTAGTGAAATAGTGAGCTAGTCAGGCTTGGACTCGCTTGATGAGGCGAGCAGCGACTGGCACTCGGCGACCGTGGCGGCCGGGTCGTCGCTCAAGAGCCATCCAGAGACGATCACCGCCCGGCGGGCACCGTGCGCCACGACCGTCGCCAGGTTCTCCTTCTTGATTCCACCGATGCAAAAAATCGGAAGGCTCAGTTCCGAGTGCACGGTGGCGATGTCATCCATCCCGATGGCCGGGTATTCCGGTTTGGTGGGGGTGGCAAAAAGCGGCCCGAACCCGATGTAATCGACACGCTCCGCGGCAGCCTGGCGGGCTTGCTCCACACTGTGCGTCGACTTCCCGACAATGCGGTTCTCGCCGACGACACGTCGGACGCCCTCCACCGGAACATCGTCCTGCCCCACGTGCACACCTTCCGCGCCAATGGCCGCGGCGATCTCCGGATAATCGTTGATGATCAAGGGCACGTCGCCGCGCCGCGTGATCTGAAGCAGTTGGTGTCCCAAGGCCGCCACCTCATCCTCCGGAAGATGCTTGGCCCGGAGCTGAAGGATATCGACGCCCCCCCGAATGAGTTTCTCCGCCATCGGCAGCACCGCTTCCCGCCGCACATACCCTAGATCGACAATGCCATACAATCGGCAGTTGGACAGATCCACCTCCACCGCGCCCTATCCGTTGGTCTGCTTGGCCATGAACTGTTCCACCCAGTCGATGTTGTAGTTGCCGCTCTTGAAGTCGAAGTCTTTGAGAATCGAGTCCTGAAAGGGAATCGTGGTCTTGATCCCGTGAATGAGGAATTCATTGAGGGCGCGGCGCATTCGCGAGATGGCGATGTCGCGGGTGGCGCCGGTCACGATCAATTTGGCAATCATCGAGTCGTAGTAGGGCGGCACCTCGTATCCCGAGTAAACGTGAGTGTCGACCCGCACGCCGCGTCCTCCCGGAGCGTAGAACAACTGGATCTTCCCGGGACTGGGCATGAAGTTCCGATAGGGGTCCTCGGCATTGATCCGGCACTCGATCGCGTGATGCCGAACGATGGTGTTCTTCACGTGATCGGAGAGCTGTTCTCCGGCGGCGATGCGCACCTGCTCCTTGATCAAGTCGCAACCGTAGACTTCCTCGGTGATGGGATGTTCCACCTGAATGCGGGTGTTCATCTCCATGAAGTAGTAGTTGCCGTCGTCATCGAGCAGATACTCGATGGTGCCACAGTTCTCGTAACCGATCTCCTTGGCGAGCTTGACCGAAGCCTCGCCCATCCGTTGACGAAGATCCTCCGTCAACTTGGGTGAAGGGCACTCCTCGATGATCTTCTGGTGGCGCCTCTGGAGTGAACAGTCTCGCTCGCCCAGATGAACGACGTTGCCATGACTGTCCGCGACAATTTGAAATTCGATGTGATGCGGACTGGAGATCAGTTTCTCGATGTAAACATCGCCGTTCCCAAAGGCTTTCTGGGCCTCGTTCGAGGCATTCTGAAAAGCGCCGGCCAGTGAGGCCTCGTTCAGCACCGGCCGCATTCCCTTGCCGCCCCCGCCGGCCGAGGCCTTGATCATGACCGGATAACCGAGATCCGCCGCGATCTTGAGGGCTTCCCGTTCGTTGCGCACAACGCCATCGCTTCCCGGCGTGACCGGCACGCCGAGATTGCGAGCCGTGTCGCGAGCCATGTTCTTGTCCCCCATCTGCTCGATCACCGAGGCCGAGGGACCAATGAACTTGATCTTGCAGCTCTCACAGATCTCCGCAAATTGCGCATTTTCGGAAAGGAATCCATAGCCCGGATGAATCGCATCGACATTGGCGATCTCCGCCGCGCTGATGATGCGATCCGGCAAGAGATAACTCTGGGAACTGGGTCCGGGACCGATGCAGATCGCCTCGTCAGCCAGCTGGACGTGCATCGAATCGACGTCGGCCTCGGAATAAACCGCCACCGTTTTGATATCGAGCTCTTTGCAAGCGCGGATGACACGAAGCGCGATTTCGCCTCGATTGGCGACCAGAACCTTTTGGAACATGCTAGCAGCTCATTATCAATCGTCGCTCACGAGAAAGAGCGGCTGCCCATACTGGACTGGAGTCCCGTCCTCCACCAGCACCTTTGTCACCGTTCCCTTGAGCTCGGCCTTGATCTCGTTCATCACCTTCATGGCTTCGACGATGCACACCACCGAGTCCTCGTTCACCTCATCGCCGACACTGACATAGGGACCGGCATCGGGTGTGGGCGCCCGGTAGAAGGTGCCGACCATCGGACTCGCGATCTCCTTCTCATTGGTCGCCGCCAGCGGACCCTCCGTCACCCCCCGCCCCTCCGCCGGAGCCCCCGGTGGCGGGACCCGTCGCCGGAAAAACCGCCTGTCCCTGCGCCCGCAGCCAGGGTAGGATGTCGTCGGCATCGAGCCCCTTCTTGAGCTTGAGATTGATGCCCTCTCTCTCCAGATGAAAGAGCGACAAATTGTGCTCGTCCATCAATTCCACGATCTGGCGAATCTCGTCGAATTCCACGCTGGTTACAGACTAAGGTTTTGGGCGATTGGTATAGGGATAAGGAAGTCCGAGGAAGACTCAAACACGCCGGGCGTTCTCACCTTCCTTGATCAGTTTCCAGAAGACTTTGGACCGGCTCACCGCCTCATCTTCCGCGAGGGGCAGCTTGCTGCGATAGAGAAAATCTTGCAAGGTGTTTTTGTGGAGGACGCGGTGAACCACCACCAGGCCACCTCGCACCTCAAAGTAAAGTCGCATGTCCCTGGCACGATAACGGTAGAGCTTCTGATGGTCCCGCTCGATCACACCAAAGGCCTCCGAAGCCTCGAGCGAATCCAAATCGGCAGGATCGACCCGAAATTCATCGAGCAAGTCCAGCTGCGCCTCGATGGGCAACTGCGACATCTCAGCGGCGCTGATCTCGTTGAAGACAACTTGAAACACGGTCCCTCTACTATGCCCAAGCCCTTCCGTCAGGCGAGCAAGAATGCTCTTCAAGGGCCCGTCCCAGCAGGCGACAAATCTCGCCGCTCCCCCTCGCCCGGGATCCACAAATCAAAACCCCGGAAGGCATCGGATCCATCTCAAGGCCCCGCCGTGAGGGATTCGACCTCGCCGGGGGTGGCGGGGACGGACTGCTTTCCGGACGGCTCCTCCGCCGTCCGCCTCACCAGCGCCGGAGGAGACGCCAGCAAGGCCCTCGCCTGTCCCTCGCTGAGACAGCCCACCACGGTGAGGCGAGCGATCGAGCGGATGTATTTGCGTAGGGCCCGCTCGGGATTCCTCCACGGATTGTAGCGACTCGGAGCCTGGGGCAATCCCGCCAGGTAAATGGCCTCGGCCAGCGTCAGCTCGGCGCAGGGCTTGTTGAAGTAGCCGCGCGCCGCGCTCTCCGCTCCGACGTGGCGATTCCCATAGTCGAGACGATTCAAATAGCCCTCCAAGATGGCTTCCTTCGACCAAGATCGTTCCAGCTTGAGGGCCAGGACCGCTTCCATCCACTTCCGCCGCCACTGCCGTCCTCGCTGTCCCAAAACCTGTTTGACGAGCTGCTGGGTGATCGTTGATCCCCCCCGCTGAAGGCGCCATGCCAGCACGTCGGACCAGGCGGCCGCCACGATGGCGTAAACATCGACCCCCGGATGGGCCCTGAACCGGTGATCCTCCAGAGCCACCGTCACCTCCGGCAGCCAACGGCCATGATCACTCCGCGACTCACCCGGCGAGGCATCAACCGAGCGCAATTCCCCGGGAAGCGTGCTGGTGTGGATCACCCACTCGAGCGCCACCACCGCGAGGACCAGCGCCAAGACTCCCGCGGCTCCCCATCGAACGGCTCGACAGGTTCGCCATGGGCTCGTGCAAGCACGCGAACTTCCTGAAGGATTGGATTTTCGATTCAACATGTCGTTCGCGGCATTCATCACCAAGCCGGGAATTCACGGGGAAATCTGCCACAATTGCGGATCATCTTCCCAATCCTTTCCACTCGATTCCGCGGAAAAACCAGCATAGAACGCCTCTCATGCAATGGGCGGCTCTCCTGATCCTGATTTCTCTTGTCTCCGACGCCCGGGCCGGCGCCGACCCGGAACACGGGGAAGACAGGCCACACTGGGACATCGATTCTCCACCCGGTTCCAAGCGCGATCAGCCGATCGACGTCACGGAGGGGACCTGGATCAGCGTCGACGTTTCTCCCGACGGACAACAGGTGGCCTTCGACCTCCTCGGAGACCTCTACCTCATGCCCATCCAGGGCTCGGAGGAGCCTCGGAAACTGACCGAGGGCATGGCCTGGGACATGCAAGCCTCGCTTCAGCCCCGATGGGCGCTCCATCGCCTTCACGAGCGATCGCTCGAACGAGAAAACAGGTCACGGAGGCAACAATCTCTGGATCCTCACCATGGACGGCCAGGACCTCCGGCAAGTCACTCACGAAGAAAAACATCTCCTCAACGGCCCCGCATGATCGCCCGACGGCCACTATCTCGCCGGTCGGAAACACTTCACCAGCCGACGCTCCCTGGGCGCCGGCGAGATCTGGATGTACCACCGCGACAGCGCGGCCAACGGCGCCACGGAGGGCCTACAGCTCACGAAACGTCCCAACGACCAAAAAGACGTCAACGAGCCGGCCTTCTCACCCGACGGCCGACATCTCTACTTTTCCCAGGACGCCACCCCGGGTGACGTCTTCGAATACGACAAGGATTCCAACCAACAGATCTACGTCATCAAGCGCCTCGATCTCGAAACCGGGGAGATCGAAAACCTCGTCACCGGCCCCGGCGGCGCCTGCCGACCCACGCCCTCCCGCGACGGGAAAAAACTCGCCTTCGTTCGCCGGGTAGGTGCCCGCACTGGCCTGCACGTCTTCGATCTCTCATCCGGAGCCATCCGCCGTCTCTCGGATCGCCTGGAAGACAGGAGGAGGGAATCAAACGCATCACGCTTGATTTGGACGGAAGCGTGCAGAGCACGAGTCGCCATGCGGAAGGGACGGCTGTGGGATTTAACAAGAAGAAAAAAGGAGAGCGCAGTTATTATCCACTGCTCGCGACGATCGCTCAAACCGGACAAATCTTCGACTTCCTTCATCGAAGTGGCAACGTCCATGACTCCAATGGCGCGGTGGAGTTCCTCCGTTCCTGCGTGGAGAAGATTCGCAAGGTGCTGCCTGATGTGCAGATCGAGTTGCGCGCCGACAGCGCGTTTTTCAGCGATCAGATGGTTTCAGAGGCAAAGACCCTTGGCCTGGAATATACGTTCTCGGTGCCTTTCGAGCGGCTTGTGGAACTCAAGGGCATCATTGAGAAGCGCCGTCGCTGGTCCCGAACCCGAGGCGGAGAAGGAAAAACTCATCACTTCGAAATCCGCTGGAAGCCAAAAAGTTGGGCGCGCAAAGCGCGCATTTTGTGCATTCGAACCATGAGGCGCACTCAGCGCAAAGGACCGCTCCAACTGGATCTTTTCGAACCAGTCGAGGAGAACTATGAATACAAGGCGATCATCACCAACAAGACAAACACGGCCGCTCATGTGGTGAAATTTCATGAAGGGCGTGGCTCTCAGGAGAAGATTTTTGGCGAAGCCAAGAGCCGGGCCCAGATGGACTATATTCCGGCCAAGCGACGTGCCGCCAACGAAGCTTTCCTTTTGGCCAGTATCCTCACCCACAATCTCACACGCGAAATGCAGATGCGATCTGCGGAGCGGTCACGCAAATCGTCCCCCCAAAGGGCTGCGGAGTGGATCTTTGAAGGACTCGGCACGATTCGCCGCAAAATCATCCAGCGTGCCGGACGCCTGACTCGCCCTCGAGGTCGACTCACATTGACACTCGGAGACAATCAGGCCGTCGAAGAAGAAATCGCCTACTACATGATGGCCTGACTGGCCATTTTATGAAACGCTGGGGCTTACAAGCAGTCGACGGAACAAAGATTCAGGCGGCCGCTCATGCCGGGAAGAAGTACGACAAGGAGGACCTGGCCAAGCGAATTGAGCGGCTTGACGAACAAATCAAGGTTTTGGAGGAGGAGATCGAGCGCTCCCAGGCCGGTGATGAGC
>CBDBEZ010000003.1:0-74640 GCA_965204485.1 Verrucomicrobiales bacterium | reverse complement strand
AGGACGAAGCGAGGAAGGCGAAGCGCGAGAAGCGGAAGAAGGAACGAGCGGCGCGCGCGGAGGCCAGGAAGGCCAAGGAGAAGAAGGCTGAGCGGGCGAAGAAGAAGTCGGAAGACGAGGAGGAATAGGCCGTTTGGGGGCGATTCCCGCCTTGATCGGAGGTTCCGGAATGGATCGAGCGGTTTTAGTTAGTTTTTCTAACACGAATGGGCACAAATGAGCACGAATGGCCACGAATGATTTTCGGGTTGCCGATGCTTTCTTCCCGTTCGCCATCTCTGCGTTCTTTGCGGCTTGAGCGAAGCGGGCGTGAGTCCCATCCCTGAAGCTACTGCACAGTTGATCATTTTTTTGAAAAAAGTGAGCCCGGATTAGTTAGAGTTTTAACACGAATGGCCACAAATGACTGCAGGGCTGCCAACGCTTCTTTCCCGTTCGCCATCTCTGCGTTCTTTGCGGCTTGAGCGAAGCGGGCGCGAGGCCCATTCCTGAAGCTGCTACACCATTGATCATTGTTCTCGCCAATGTTCGTGGCAACCGAATCGATTTGGAAAATGGATCGCGTGATGGGTGGGTGGAGAAATGAGACGGTCTTGTCAGTCCGGCACCGCCCTTGGAGTGCTGCTCGCCACCTTGCCTCTGGCCTTTGCCTCGGAAGTCCGCTTCAAGCAGTACGAGATCGCCACTGACGCCACCGCCCGGCAGACGGTCCTTGCGGGGCACTTACGTCAAACGGCTCTTGCGGATCTTGCCGTCGTCAGAACGGACGGTGGTGACCGTCGACTGACCGTCTACTCTATGGAGGGCGACGTCTGGCAGCCAGCACTCCATGCCACCCTTCGCCCCGACGTCCGCTTTGTGGACGTTGGTAACATCGGCGGACGCGACCGCCTCATCAGTTGCGAGGCGGGACGCGTGAACGTCTTCGATGCAGATTCGAGACGAGAACGGCAGTTACTAGCCTTGCGTTCCAGTTTTCCTGCGCTGCGAGCGAATGAAATCCCGCACGTGGACATCACGCACGACATCAATGGTGATGGCCGAGATGACCTGGTGGTGCTTGACAAGAATGGCTTCTGGGTGGTCGTTCAGTTAGAAGACGGCACCTTTGCGGAGCCGCTTAAGGTAGGTGCCCCGCCCGACCTGAGTGCGATCACGGGCGCAGATGGTTACCGTTACGATCCCTGGAGCCAGAGCCGGATTCACGTGCTCGATTACAACGGCGATGAACGGGTTGATTTGATCTACTGGAACGGCGATCGCTTTGCCGTGCATCTGCAGGAGCCCAGTGGGCGCTTCTCTGATCACGGACGAACTTTCATCACGGGCGTCCCTTTCGACACCGATCGAATGATTTCGTTGGCGGATGGAAAGCAGGTCGGCAGAGCGCTCCATACCATCCGGGATTTCAATGGCGATGGGGTGCCCGATATGGCGATCTATCATCTTGAAGGAAAACGCATGGCGAAAAAGGCGTCACACTTCGCCGTGCATCACGGTCGCCGAGAACAAGGGCGATTGGTATTTCAAGAAAAGGCCGGGTCGATTTTCCAATCGAAGGGGCGCATCCAAATCGGTATGCGCTTTCTCGAAGGAGGTGATCTGCTCCTCATCACCTCCATCAAGCGTGATGCGCTTCGCCCAAGCCCGTGGAAGAGTTTGAAAGGGTTCTTTGGCGATGACATTGGCGTGGATCTCGAATTCTACCGCTGGACCGAGCGTGGTTACGCCACGACACCCAATACCGTGCGCGGCATGGGGATCGATGGCGCGCCGAGTCATCGCGAGCCGGGGGCCATCTCTCTGGATATTGTGCTGCGAGGCGCGACGCACGAGGCACGCAAACGTCAGCGGAAGTGGCCGCGTGCCTTCAATCCTAACCTCTTTCTGGGCGATGTGAACGGCAATGGTGAGGCCGATCTCATCAAGGAAACGAGCTTTCGAGGGTTCAAGTTCTACTCAGGGTCAACGGGTCCCGAGGTGTTCAGTCAGGAAGGGCAGAAGGTGTCTGTCATCTTACCCAGCGATGAGGAGTTCGCTTGGCTCGTCGATATTAACCGGGATGGGAAGCAGGATATTCTCATGCATCACTTGTTCACCCAGCGCGATATCCATGGAGCCAATGTTCAGCCGCCGGGCAGGGAAGTGCATCGCGTGGTGCTGATGGTGACCGAGTGAGTGTGGTGGAAGTTAGGTCTTTTTTATTCGTGGCCATTCGGTGCGTCAGGCGCATGGCCAGGCAATCCAGGAACCCTGGAATCTGCAATGGAGCCGCCTTTGGAGTGCGCTTACCTGGAAGCGCTTTGGAACGACCGTTGTCACGGCTGCGATGCATCAAACCCCTAGGAACGAGTTTACGGCCATCCTTCCAAAGCTGCGCCAGGTCGCAGCACTCCAGAATAGCCACCTTGTAAGGGGGGCACGCCTTGAGCGAGGCGGGTGGGAGACTCCTTGCGCCCTCGAAAAAAGTTCCCTGGAACGCTTGCAGCCTTCCTCTATCTCGATTACATACCAACCAGTTGGTTTTTATGGCTGAGATCCCTGAAAAGAAACAGCGCCTCCTCGATGCGGGGGTGCAACTCATGCTGGCCAAGGGCTACAATGCCACGGCCGTCGATGAAGTGTGCGCCTGTGCTGGGGTCACCAAAGGGAGTTTCTTCTACTACTTCAAGTCCAAGGAGGACCTGGCCTCTCAGCTTATCGGCCATTATGACAACGCCCGGAGAGAGCGCATCTCTTCTTTCATGGGGGAGCCTCCGGAGGACCCTCGAGATCGAGTTTACGCCTTCCTCGATGCGGCCCGGGAAATGGTCTCCTGCATGGCGCAGGAGAGCGATTGCTGCCCGTCCTGCTTGGTCGGCACGCTCTAGCCCAAGAGGTCCATCAGGACCGGCCCGAACTGCGGCAGGAGTGTTGCGCCAGCTTCGAATTTGAGATCGACCGCTTTGCCGGAGACCTGGCCGCCGCCAGGGAGAAACACGCTCCCAAGGCCGATTTTGAGCCACGGCAGTGGGCGGACCTCTTTCTGGCATTGGTCCAGGGATCGATGCTCATTGGCAAGACACGCCAAGATCCGGCCATCATCCTCAACAACCTGAGCCACTTCCGAAAGCAACTGGGGCAGGTGCTGCCCCCGGCCTGAGTTACGGATCCAAGCTTCCGATCCCACGTCACCTTTTTCACGATTTGCCACATACCAACTAGTTGGTATGTGGCGCCTTAACCGAACGAAAACTAAACCAAGAAAGAGAAAAGAACTATGAGTCAATGTTGCCAAGATCAGCCGCCCAGTGGAGCCCAAGCCTGTTGTGAAACCTCGGGATCCTGTGATTGCCCCGTCGGGGAAGCCATCTGTGATAAGAACGCGCCGTGCCCGGTGGAGACGGCCATCAAGATGAACACCAAATCGGTCAGTGCCGCCATGCAGGCGGTACAGGTCGACATCCTCAAGGAGAAGATCCGGGACCAGTGGGGGCCGGTGATGGAGAAGGAAGCGGACGCCATCCTCGAGGCCGTGGGTGCCGTGTGGAGAGCCACGCTCACTCAGGCCAAGGCCAAGAAAGCCTTGAGGGAAACCTTTGGCGAGATTCTCTGCGAAGCCGAGGCTGGTTAGCCGCTGAACGCTTCTGGGACTAACCTTCAGGCAAGAGATTGTCGTCGACATCGGGGACAGCGTCCCCGGCTAGTGTGCCCGGCATGGGCCTTAACTAATGACATGAAACGATGACATCGGAGCTGATGAGAGCAACCGTAGCTGAACCGCAAGGCGACGCCCGCGAGGGTGGAGCTGAAGGAAGCGGCAGGCAAATCCGCGGCCATAGGAACACGAACCGGCAGCGAGGCAGGCTGTGGGCGGCGAGCGTGCTAGTAAACGCGAAGCCCAAAGCTCATCAAGACACGGCAAGTAGAGCCGGATGGGATGCGGAGAAAGTTAAGGACCTTACCCGGGGAGATCTCTCCTGTGAGAGCAGGAGAGAAGTCAGCAGAAGCCATAGTAGCAGAGAGCAGAGCCGGGGGCTGGAAGAAGCCCGTGGAAACTGTGAAACCGGAAAACTCTCTCCTGTGAAGGGCGGAAGGAACCAACAGCAGCGCTCTACGGAGCATTGCACCCCAGGGCAGAATACGCCCCGACGTCAGCAGGACGTACGGACAAAGGATCCCGAATTCCTGCGCGAACCCAAAGAGCCCACGCGATGCAGTCGCGGCAAGCCCTGCGGAGAGAGGAACTCCTGGAGGTGCGCGTGAACCGCGAACGGACAGCAAAGCTGGAGGGACTGATGGAGAAGGCCATCAGGTCGGGAAACTGGGGAGCCGCTCTCTACGCCGTTGAGCGTAATGACGGGGCACCCGGCCCCGACGGCATGAGGGCCGACGAACTCAGAGCACACCTCGCCATCCATGGCGAAGTGATCAAGAAGAGGCTGCTAGAGGGCAGCTACAAGCCCGGCGCTGCAAAGCGTCGAGACATCCCCAAGCCCAGCGGCGGAACCCGCCCGCTGAGCATCCCAAACGTGCAAGATCGCTTCGTGCAGCAACTTCTGCTCGGGGTGCTCCGGCCGGTGTTCGAACCCCGTTTCAGCAAAAGCAGTTACGGATTTCGTCCCGGACGCAGCGCCCACGATGCGGTGGAAGCCGCCCAGAGCTTTGCCCGGGAGGGGTTTACCCACGTCGTCGACATGGACATTACCAAGTTCTTCGACAAGGTGAACCACGACATCCTGATGAGTAAAATTGGGACCGTGATAGGGGACAAAGCCGTGATGAAACTCATCGGCAAATACCTGCGAGCCGGGGTGGTGATGCCCGACGGGTTAAAGGTCAGCAGCGAAGAAGGAACGCCGCAAGGCGGCCCGCTTTCGCCGCTACTGGCCAATATCTACCTCGACGCGCTGGACAAGGAGCTGGAGAAACGCGGACTGCGATTCGCCCGCTACGCCGATGACTGCAACATTTACGTAAAGAGCCAAGCCGCCGCGGAGCGTGTGCTTGCCAGCCTCACTGGCTGGATCAAGCGCCACCTCCGGCTGGAGGTCAGCGAGAGCAAAAGCGGGGTGGGGAGGCCTTGGGAACGGAAGTTCCTGGGGTTCATCATCACCAGCGCGCTGCTCATCGGGATTGCTCCTGCAAGCCTCACCCGGTTTGAAGACCGCGTGAGAGAACTCTGGAACGCCCGGCAACCACTGACCAGCGAGCAACTGCGCGACCAATGGCGAAGTTACGTGAACGGCTGGTGGGGCTACTACCGGCGCTGCGAATGGCGACGGGACATCTACCGGAAAGAACCGTGGATCCGTCGCCACATTCGCAAATGCTTCTGGCAACGTTGGCATAAAAGCAAGGGACGGGAATCCGCCCTGCGCCGACTCGGCCTACCGCCGACTCGGCCTACCGCCGACTCGGCCTACCGCCGACTCGGCCTACCGCCGACTCGGCCTACCGCCGACTCGGCCTACCGCCGACTCGGCCTACCGCCGAGTCGAGCCATCGTCGGGAGGAGCAGTCGTGGAGCGTGGCGCATGGCGGGCAACCCTGTCATGCACGAAGCCCTCAACAACCGAACTCTGAGACGCTACGGGTTCCTGATGCCATCAGACCTCAAGAGTTAAGACCAAATGGATCCAATCGCCGGATGCGGTCCCGCATGTCCGGTGGTGTGGGAGGGGCGGCAGGCGCAATCCTGCCGCCTCGACCCGATCAGTGGACGTCCACGCAATAGCTGTGGCTGGGGATGTCATCCCCGCATCGGTTAGCAAAAAATGTTAGTTGGCCTCATGGTAGCGGAACATCTGAGGTGGTCCGTCAACGGATTTGGAGGACTTTCTGACCGCTTTCTTCACAGTCTACGCGGCCTTTTGATTACTCATTAGCCCCAGCGCCTCCCTTCGCTTTACATAGCGCGCATCGTCGTAGGGCGTTCGGTCTCGCCAGCAGGCGTGCATGATCCTTTGCCATTTGAATGCCAAGCTCCTATACGCCGTACTCCGCCGGCGCCCTTTCCTTACTTGTTCCTCTACATATTCTTTCGCCCACTGACAATGGTGGGTCGAATGCTTCGCGTATTCCCAGAAGCTCTGATGCAAGAACAAGGGGCGGTGATATCGCCTGAAGACCGTCTCTCGTTTGCCACTGGCGTTGCGCACTGGGGCTACCCCGCTGTATATCTGCATCTCATTCGCTGAGCCAAATCGTCCACGATCACTCGTCCAGGCCAACGCTAATCGAGGCGCCAGTACTTTCCCTGCTCCAGGAAAACTCGACCATATCTGATGATCGGGATGATTGGCATAGGCCTGCTCGATTTCTGACTCGAGATTGGCGATCCCTTTGGCCAGTTCTTCAAGTTGTGCGACCAAGGCCAGGACATAAATGGCATGAGGCTCCACATACGACGGGTCATCGCTCACAGCTTTGGCTTCCTTGATCGCTCGGAGGCGACCCTCAATCACATCTCCACGCCGGGATCCATGGGCATAGTAAAAGCGCCGGATGGTCTCCGGGCGACTCCGTTTGAGGGCGCCCAGGCTTGGCCATTTCCGCAGAAAGGCACAGCTTAGTCTAGAGGCCAGGTCCGCGCCCGCCACTTCTAGAGCTAGGGGGAAATAGTCCCACAATTTGGACATCAAAGTGTTACGCACACTCACCTGCTGCTCTACTAGTTTGCGCCGATGATGAGAGAGCAGTTCAAGGCGGTGATCGTGAGGTGACTTTGCTTTCCACAAATTCAGAGCCTCTCGATGCTGCCGCACGAGAGAAATGACCGGAAGTTGTGGATGAGGGCGGTCGGAACACCATTCGAAGTTCGATCATGGGTTAGGCAGCGGTTTGCTGCTCGATGCCGTCCACGAAGATGATTCCTTGCACGACTTTGTCAAGTTGACGATATCCGTTCAGTCGACGCCAGCCTTTCTCGGCTTCCAGGCCGAGCTTGTAGACCATTGAAAGGGTTGCTTTCCTCGATCCGCACCCTTTGGTTTGTCGAGTCCGATGGCGGACCGTGGCAAACGTCGACTCAATCGGGTTTGTCGTCCGGATGTGTCTCCAGTGCTCGGCTGGAAAGTCGTAGAACGTTAGTAGAGTTTCCTTGTCTTTCTTCAGGCAGGCGCACGCTTTCGGATACTTGGCTTCGTAGAGCGTGAAGAACTCGTCATAGGCCTCCAAGGCGGCCTTCTTTGTTTCCGCCATGTAGATCTCATGGATGCGTTCCTTGGCAAGGGGCTGCGCTTTCTTCGGCAGCTTGTCGAGGATGTTGGCTGTCTTGTGCACCCAACATCGTTGCTGTTTGCTTGTCGGATATTCCTCTTCCAAGGCGCTCCAGAACCCGAGAGCTCCATCGGCGATACTCAGTTTCGGAGGGATCTTCAATCCTCGTTTCCTGAGGTCTCTGAGCACATTTTTCCAGGACAGTTTGCTCTCTCGTTCTCCATCGCTGATGGTTACCAATTCCTTGGTTCCATCGGGTAAGGAGCCGACGATTACGAGAACACACGGGCGGTCGTCATTGAGCCTGACATTGAAGTAGATCCCGTCGGCCCAGAGATAGACGTATTCCTTGTCGCTGAGCTCACGCTTGCTCCATTGCTCGCGTTCTTTCTCCCATTGCTCTTCCTCGTCGAACGATGTTGGCTGCAGAAAGACCCGATGCGTTCTCACCGAGGATCGGCTCTAAGGCTCGACTCATCTCGGAGGTTGAGATTCCTCGCAGGTAGAGTGCCGGGATGAGGTTGTCCAGCGAAGCGACTCGGCGTAGGTACGGCGGGAGGATGGCGCTCGTGAATCGGTGGCCTGATCGGTGATCATTGATCCTGGGCTGCCGAACAGAAACGTTTCCTATTCCAGTCTGAAGTTGTCGCTGAGGAAGATGGCCGTTGCGAACGACTTGGCGATGACCCTGGTCATCACGCTGATGTTGATGGGCTTGAATGTAGTCGGAGACTTCGTTGTCGATGGCGGCCTGAAGAAGCACTTGGGCTCCTTGTCGCAGGGTGGCCTCAAGGGCGTTCTGGCAGACGGTGCTTGCTCCAGCGATTCCGTAAGATAGGCGGCTGAGGCGGCTCAAGCCCTGTATTTTTGGGTAATTCGGATCGGCAGCGCCCATTTTTGACCCCATGGCAAATTCGCATTCGTTATTTCATCTTTTTTAAGCTTGTTTCTGTAATAGTCTTATATTACAGTGCGCCGAACGAGCCGACCTTCATGCCAAGCAGAAACTCCCTGCCCCCCACCGAACGCCAGATTCGCAGCCGCCTCCGCCAGCTCCTCGACCAGGCCGAAGGCTTCCTTCACGGCTCGCCCATCGAACTCTCTCGTAAATGCGGCAAGCCCACTTGCCGTTGCGCTTCCGACGACTCCTTGCGCCATCGCTCCTTGGCCATCGGTCAGACTCGCAAGGGCAAGACCACCATGCTTGCTGCACGTCCCCAGACCGTTGGAAGCTCAGGCGAGACGCTGGATCGATGATTTCCAGAAGGCGAATGCTCTGCTGGAAGCCCTCGACGAGCAGGGGCGCCTCCGACTCGAGGAGGCAAAAACCAAGGCCAGAGCGGCGAGTAGCTCCGCCAAGAAGAAGGGCAAGACCGGTAAGAAATCAGCCGGCAAAGCCAAGTCCGGGCGCAATTCTCCACCAAAAAAGAAGCGACCATTCTCACGCGACTACTAACTTACGCGGACAAGATTTTCAGCCTCCGCCAACAGTGGAGGCTGCGGGTGCGTGACTCTCGTCCCAAACCACAGATTCCCACTCGAGTTTTCCCGGCAGCATTCTTCGCCATGTTCTGCTGCCGGTTACCAAGCTTCAACGAACTCGAGCAACACCGGAACAAGAGCAGCTGGGCCCGTTGGCTCGGTAATCACCGTTTGCCCAGCGCCGACGAACTGGCGTATGTCTCCGAGCGCATCGAGCCTGACAGTGTGCGAGGGTGTCTCGGACACATTTACTTCTGCCTCAAACGCAACAAAATCCTTGCCCCACAGCGCGGTTGGATGCTTGCCGCCGTCGATGGTCACGAAACTCACTGTAGCTACAAACGTTGTTGTCCAAAGTGTCTCCAACGCCGGATCGCCGTCGGAGACGAGGTCAAAACACAGTTTTACCACCGCTTGGTCGCGTTTCAGATTATCTGTGAGGATTTTCCATTGCTTCTCGACGTGGAAATGCTTGAGCCTGGTGAAGACGGAGATCCTGGAGACGACGAAGTCGCTGCGGCTATACGGCTGATAACTCGCGTCCTTAAGGACCACCTACGCTGCTTTGACGTGCTCACTGCCGATGCGCTCTACCTGCGTCCCTCCGTGATCAATCTTCTTGAAGACCACGGCAAATACCTTGTTGCCGTACTCAAGGATAATCAGCCTGAGCTATTGTCCGAAGCCCGCACGCTCCTGCCCCTTGAGGAGCAAGAGCCAGAATCATTTGAGACTCCGGCTGCACCGGGCAAGCCCGCGCGGCACGTTCATTTACAAGAGGCTGAGGGCTTCTGCACTGAATCCATTCACACTCCTCTTCGCGTTGTTCATTCCCATGAGACTGGCATCCGTCGCGAGCGCGTCGCTGGGGATTGGGTCGAGATTCCCATCGATAGCCACTGGTGGTGGGCGACGACCATGCCCCGCTCAATGGCCGATGCCAAGACCATCTTCCATTTCGGGCACGACCGTTGGAAGGTCGAAAACGAAGGCTTTAACGAACTCTGCTCCCGCTGGCATTCCGGTCATTGCTATCATCATCATCCCAATTCCATTCTCGTTCTGTGGCTGATCATGTTCATGGCCCACGCCGTGTTCCACTGCTTCCACAAGCGCAACTTGAAGCCAGAGATACGCCGTGGACACACGGCCATCTATTTTGCCCGTCAAATCGCCGCCTCCATGCGAGAGGATCGATGGTGGCCGCCACCGGCTCCGGGCTGAGGAACGCCCGCTCCGCGCTCTCGGTAACCTTGGGTTCGCGTCCGCCATCGGAGCGGTCTGGCTCCCTGTTGCCTATTGCCGACAGGGGGATCCATTTCGCGGCTCGAGCCCTCCGAAATTCGCCCGAGAACCGCCACACGAAACTGTTCGCCCTCCTAGCGCCAGCTTCAACACGCTCAACACCCACCAATTCAGGCCATTACGACTCTTTCCGACGCCGTCTTACGGAATCGCTGTGCTTGCTCCTTCCTGGCGAAGGATAGATGCTGATTCGGTGGGGTGGTTGGTGGTTTTCATTGGAGTTCAGTTGTTTGGTAATGGTTGAACTCTTCATGATGCCCCGACCGCCCTCATCCACAACTTCCGGTCATTTCTCCCTTGAATTCGTCGTCCCGAGGGCTCTGGAACTCTCCTACACCTCGCATTCACTTGCCCCCTTTGCCCGGGATCTTGGCCATGACGGACCACCCTTTGCCTGGGACGAAGACCGCCGGTCGCTGCTGCGTGCCGAATTAGACGCCTTCTACGCCCGGGCCTATGGCCTCGACCGGGACGAACTCCGCTACATCCTCGACCCCGCCGACATCAAGGGCCCCGACTACCCTTCCGAAACCTTCCGCGTCCTCAAGGACAAGGAAATCCGCCAACACGGCGAGTATCGCACCCGCCGCCTCGTCCTCGAGGCCTGGGACCGCATGGAGGCAGATGGCGAGTTCGCCAAGATGGGCTTGTAAACGGGCCAAACCGAACCGATGAGCGCCAGAATCCAGCCTTTCCTCTCGCTCTTGCCAGATAATTTGGCAATCTAAACCAGTCCGAATCTGCCGGCCCTCTCTCTCGTTGATGCTCACCTCCGCCACCCACTACACCTTGGGCACCCGTCCGGTTACCGGATGCGGGCTTGGCGTCGCTGAGGAGGATCTGCAGGAGGCAACTTCCGGACCGGTCGCGGCTCTCGTATTTGACGACGAGGGAACGACGTCGGTCGAGGCTCTCCTCGAGGGATTGGCCGACACGGCTTTTGCTCGCGAGAACCTGGACGCCCTTTTCAACGACGGCCCGGATCCCGAAGATTGGCGGGTTGGCGAAGCTTTGGCCGAGCACTTTCTTTGCGAGGACCACGATTGTAGTTTTCCTTGGCCTGATGGTCGTGATGAGCGTAAGCGAGGATCCAGTTTGCCAGGGGCGGATCTCGTGGGATTCCAGCACCTGAATGGGCAGGACTGGTTTGCTTTCGGCGAGGTCAAAACCTCAGCCGAAGCGGCTCACCCGCCGGGGGCGGCCTACGGCCGCCACGGGCTCAAGCAGCAAATGGAGGATCTGCGAGACCGCCGAGAGATCCGAGATGGCTTGGTCCGCTACCTCGGGCATCGTGCGACAGGGGCAGCCTGGCAGGCACGATATCAGGCGTCCGCGACCGCATACCTGAGGAATACTTGCGAGGTCAGTGTCTTCGGACTGCTGGTGCGTGATGTAAACCCCCATGAGGACGATCTACGAGTCCGGGTAACCAAGCTGGCAAACAACTGCCCAGCGGGCATGGAGATCAAGTTGTTCGCCCTCTACCTTCCGGCGGGGAGTATTTCGGGCCTGTCCAGTGCGGTGGTTGCTTCGCGAGAACGGGAAGGGGGTGACGCATGAGCCTGCGTCAGCAAGCTCTGGATCGGTTGGACCAGCATTGGGCGGCTGAAGGCCTGGGCGAGGAGCAGCGTTGTCGCGGTTTAGAATTGGCCCGAGAGCGGTTGGTGGGAAATGCCGTGTGGCGGCAGCTGAACCTCGATCGGAGTCTCAGTGCAGACGATGAAGATCTTCTCAAGCGACTGTCTCTTGCTTACGAAATGGCTGCGATTGATGGTCTGCCGTCACTGGTGAATCCGACGCTCGATCAGGCCGAGCTTCGAGCCCAATGCGTCGCAGGGGCATGGCGTGCATTTGACCTTCGCAGGCTCCTAACCATCCCTGAACCGCCGGCTGAGAGGGTCTTCCATGTGCTCCATCTGGCGAGTTTGGCCTACTGCGGCGACCACTGGTCAGATATCCGCCGCTGGTTCACCGAGAACCCGTCCGCCGTTGTGATTCCTTCCGTTGCGGGCCAGCCGTGGCATTTCCGTCTACTCTACCGACTCTTTGGCTGCTGGGTGCGGCTCCCCCGAAAGCGTGGCTGGGATGATCTGGACCGGATCCGGGAGATTATTGCCGGGCTACGGGAGGATCAACGTGAGTATGAGAGCGGCTCACTCGATACTGGATCCAACTCCGAAGGCCGGGCGATGGCCCTCCGTTTGATTGCGTTCTACAACTGGGCCAAGGGCACCGAATTATTGGCCCGATACATTCTGCAGGGAGAACCGCGTAGAATCAATGCAGGGCTGGACAAGCACTTTGAGGCGGCCATCGATGCCTCATCGGCCTGCGGCGATGCACAGATGGAGATGCTGATGCGTTGGCTTCATGCATCTGCCCGTCAGATGGTGGCAGGTTCGTTATGGTGGGTGGCCCATGCGATCAATTCACGGGTCACTCGATTCGTCCAAACTGCCACGACACAGCGGGGAATGTTCGAGCTGCTGCCACCGCAACGAGCAGCGCTTCAGGAGCAGGGCCTTCTCGATGCTGCTGCCACCGCGGTCGTCATCGACTTGCCA
This sequence comes from Verrucomicrobiales bacterium, assembly GCA_965204485.1. Lineage (GTDB taxonomy): Bacteria > Verrucomicrobiota > Verrucomicrobiia > Verrucomicrobiales > DEV007 > JAACDM01. The sequence continues at coordinate 62,089 of CBDBEZ010000003.1, read as the reverse complement.
ACTTCCGGGGGGAAAACGCTCTTGGCTCAGTTCCGAATGCTGCAGGCACTGAATCAGTTTGCCGAGAACGGGGGATGGATCGCCTACGTGGTTCCAACCCGAGCCCTTGGCAACCAGATTACCCGGCGGCTGCGACGCGATCTCGGCTCCATCGGCGTGCGGGTGGAGCAACTGACCGGGGCCGTCGAGATTGATGCAATCGAAGAGGAACTGCTTTCATCGACATCGACAGATGAAGGCCGTGCCTTCGACATCCTGGTAGCAACTCCCGAGAAACTCCAGTTGGTGATTCGAAACAAGAAGGTGAATCGTCCTCTGGCCCTTGCTGTGATGGATGAGGCCCACAACATGGAGAGCGAGACACGCGGGCTTCGTATCGAGCTGCTTCTGGCCACGATCAAGCAAGAGTGCACAGGAACCAATTTCCTGTTGCTGATGCCTTTTGTCGAAAGGGTCGACACACTCGCTCGATGGCTCGCTGATGATCCGAGTTCCGGGCGCTCGATCAGCCTCGGCACGAGCCCTTGGCGGCCGAACGAACAACTGGTCGGCATGTTCCGTGCACAAGCGGATGATCAGCTGCGAGCCGGATGGAGGCTGCGTTTTGAGACTCTCCTGACTACACGAAATAATACGCTCCACCTCTCCGGCATCCATTCGGCTGGCGGCATCAAGCCTCTTGATTTACCTAAGTCCCGATTCTTGACGGCCGCAGGCGATCAGAAGGGATTCAATCTTCAGGCCGCAGCAATGGCGACCGTGTTCTCTTCCCGCGGAACGAGCATCGCGGTAGGGGGCAAGGTTGCTGACACTTGGGCCATGGCCCGTGAAGTGGCAAAGGTGTTGCCTGAGCTTGAGGAAATCCCGGAGAGAATCCAACTCGTTCAGCACTTCCTTGAAGCAGAGATCAGTCCTGATTTTGAGATGATCTCGATGTTGGGTCACGGAGTAGGAGTTCACCATTCGGGTCTCTCCGATGAAGTGAGATCCCTGATCGAATGGCTTACCGAAGAAGGTGATATCAAGGTCCTTTGTGCGACCACCACTTTGGCCCAAGGTCTGAACTTCCCGGTTTCGTCGGTGTTTCTTGCCACGACCAAGTATCCCTATGGAGTTCCTTTCAAAACACGTGAATTCTGGAACCTCGCGGGAAGAGCCGGCAGAATGGACCAAGACAGTGTTGGTGTTGTCGGGATTGCTGATGCGAATCGTGCTCAGGAGATTCGACAGTATGTGGGGGATGCGGCGGGTGAGTTGGTTTCTCAGCTCGTCACGATTGTTGCCGAGTTGGATGGGGCGTCTGACGATGACGCCCTCATGAGCGTGATTCATCGTGAGCAGTGGGAGGATTTCCGATGCTACGTGAATCACTTGGTTCACGAGATCCGGAACTTGGACCAAGTAATTGCCAATGTGGAGAACTCGCTTCGAAACACCTACGGATATCGTCGGCTTCAGGAAACGAACGAAGGACAAGCGAGGGCTCAGAAGCTGATTGATGCGACCAAGTTGTATGCCCGAAAAATCTCCCAGAATCCAGGTCAGGTTGCCATGGCCGACAGCACCGGATTTTCATTTGAGGGGGTTGGAAGAGCCTTGGGTGGCATAAACGAATTGAGCCGTGACTTGACCCCAGTAGACTTTTCGCCGGAGGAGCTTTTCGGGGACGCAGGAAGCATGGCTGATTTGTACGGCATCATGCTTCGGATTCCCCAGCTTTCGAAAAACCTGGATGAGATCGCAGACACTGGCGTAGGAAACGAAGCCCTCTCGGCCATGACCCGGGACTGGGTCGAGGGAAAGAGCATCCAAGATATTGCAACCGAGTATTTTGCTGCGGACGGCGACTCGACCCGCTCCATTACAGAGGCCTGCAAGGCGATCTATCGGAATTTGATCAACAACGGGACATGGGGGCTTTCAGCCTTGAGTCGACTATCCGGAATTGATTTTGACCAACTCACTGCAGAACAGAAACGCCAGGTCAACTTACTCCCCGCCATGATCTACCATGGCGTCAAAACCGAGGAAGGTGTCCTCATGCGGATGAATGGAGTGCCCAGGTCGATTGCAGAAAGAATGGGAGATGAGTTTCGGACCGCAACCAGCGGGCAGGAGGACAGCGCTGGCACTCGGAAGGCTCGAGAGTTTTTGAACTCCGCGGACGTGGATGTGTGGGACCGGAGCAGACCTCGGAACACGCCATTGTCGGCGAGTGAATACCGTGAAGTATGGCAGGTAATCTCTGGCGAAGGCCGTTAGCGTTTCCGGGTCGGTAACGGAGATTGAGAGCAGCAAACCATGAGTGGCTCCAGCCCCCAACCCTTCGTCGTCCGAACGGAGTGCCAGAAGGCTGCCTGGCAACACGGCTACCGCCGTGTGCTGGAGGAAACCGACGGCTGGGCCGCCTTCGAGTCCACCACCGCACTCGGCACAATCTGGCTGGCCGCTGCGAGCGACCAGGGGCCGTGGTTCCTCGCCCTCGATCATCCGGGGGTGGTGGCGGAGCTGAATGTCACCGCCGCCGACATCGGCGGGCCGGGTTCCGCCCGCTTCGCCTTTCCCACCCTGACCGAGCTCTACGCCGTCCTGCTCCGGGTCTACCAGCTGGCCACCAGCCTCCCGAACGCCCCGCTCAACCTGTTCCACCAGCAGACCACCAACCTCCCCAAGATCACCGAGACCGAGCGCCTCGTCGTCCAGCGGATCGGACAGGACATCTTCCGCAAAAGCCTCATGGAGTATTGGCAGGGCCGGTGCCCGCTCACCGGCATCACCGACCCCGAGCTCCTCCGATCCTCTCACATCGTCCCGTGGAGCAAGTGCACCGACGATGCCCAGCGCCTCGACGTCCACAACGGCCTCCTCCTTTCGGCCCTCTGGGACGCCGCCTTCGACCGGGCCCTCGTCACCTTCGACCACGAAGGGAAGCCCGAATTTTCGCCCAGACTCACGGAAGCCGCCCGACAGGCCCTCCACTGGGAACACCCAATTCCACTGAGCGATTCCCACCTCCAAAACCTCGCTGCCCACCGGCAACGATTTCACGCCGTAGCGAAATAGCAGCCTCCTAACTATCTAATAGGGCACAGACTGCTGCACCCCAAAAGCCATGCGCCGCAGAGTGAAAGTTTATGCTATACCTAACAAAGAGCGACTTTAAAGTAGCCCGCACGTGTCCTTCCAAGCTCTATTACAAGAAGCTCCGGTACCCGAGCTTGCTCGATGACAATCCCTACCTTCGGTTCCTGGCCGACGGCGACTACATGGTCGAGAAAATGGCCAAAGTCCTTTTCCCCGATGGCCGCGAATGCTCGGAGCGCTCCGACCCCCAGAAAGCTCACGATGAACTCAGCGCGGCTCTCGGCGGTTCGACGGATTTCACCTGGTTTGAACCCACCGTCGTTGCGGGGCCGTTACTTGCCCGAGTAGATATATTCCGGCGGGAAGGAAACACCATCCAGATTATTGAGGTGAAATCGAGTTCGATTAACACCAACGACTGTGAAGAAGGCTCCAACCCTTTTCGCGGTAAGCGTGGTGGCATCACTTCGGAATGGGCACCTTACCTTGAGGATGTGATCTTCCAGAAGGTCGTAATAGAGCGCGCTTTCCCCGATTTCGCGGTGGTCCCTTACCTCTGTCTTGTCGATAAATCCAAGGCGGCCACGCCTAACTCCACCTTCGACAAGTTTAAGCTCGATAAAGCAGAACTTCGGCAGAACCACTTCATGACCGAAGTGATCTACACCGGTGACGTAGAGGAGCTTCGCGGAAACCACTTGCTTGCGTTGATCAACGTCTCCTCGGAAGCCGCTGAGCTTCAAGACGAGATTGCCCAGGCAGCAGATGGCTTTGCGGAATCCCTTGGCGGTGAAACACCATCCAGATTCGAACCACATCTCTGTTCTACCTGAAAGAGCTGCAAGTATCGCACAAACAACGCCGAAACTAGAAGCGGTTTTAGAGAGTGTTGGGGAAGCCTAGCAACCGTCGAGCCTCACATTCTCGACCTTTACTCTCTCCACTCTCTAGGCGGCAGAAACCGCGACATCGTCGATGAACTCGCAGCGGACAAGAAAGCATCTTTATACGACATTCCCGACGACGCTTTCCGCGGCGCTAGTTCCCCGCGCCAAAAGCTGCAAATAGAGTGTTCCCGAAGCGGTTCGGAATTCTCCGACCCCACTTTAGCGCGCGAACTCGAAGCACACCCCTACCCTCTTCACTTCCTCGATTTCGAGGGTTCCCGCCTTGCCATTCCCTATCACCTCGGGATGGCTCCTTACGAACAGGTCGGCTTCCAGTGGAGCTGTCACACTATCCCCGTCAAAGGCGCCCCGACCTCGCACAGCGAATGGTTGAACACCGAAGACGCCTTCCCGAACATTGAGTTTGCTCGCAGCCTGCGCTCGGAAATTGGCGACGCGGGAACGGTTTACATCTGGACGCACTACGAAATCACGATGCTGGAGGATATTCGCACGCAGCTCGACAAGTATCGTGCTGACGATCCTGAGCTCGCCGAGTGGCTCGATTGGATGACTGACCCAGGAAACCGGCGCGTGGTGGACCTCTACAAACTCGCCAAGGAATACTACCTTCATCCCGAGATGGCCGGAAGCCTCTCCATCAAATCGGTGCTCCCGGCCGTCTGGAATCAGAGTCCAGCCTTGCATCGAGACGCCATCCTGCAGAGCTACGTCGCCCGGGACGAAAACGGCCGTTACCTCGACCCATACAAGACACTAACACCACTTCCTATCGGAGCCGATCGCGAAGAACTCGTGAACGAAGGTACTGGCGCGATGCGCGTCTATCAGGAAATGCTGTTCGGCCTGTCGGCAAAAGACCCAACAGCTCGGGAGAACCTTCGGAAACTGCTCCTTCAATACTGCGAGCTCGACACCGCCGCGATGGTTGCAATTTGGAAGCACTGGGCGGGATCCACAACTTGACGAATTCAGCCCAACCCTAAACATTTCGCACGGAGAAGATGATATTGAATATCTCACTGAATTCTTTGGGGCGGGTAGTGCGGGGGAGTGCACGCGATGTGTGGGCCAATGAAGCGCTCGACCTCACTCCTTGGCTGGCTCGGAAGCAGAAGATTATCCTCTTGGAAGAGACTATTGTTTAAAGGGGTCTTCAGCAGAATCTGTGGGTGAAATTCCGGATTTGCTCCGGGAACGCTGGACGCCGGGTCCCGCTGCCCCTGGACCCCAGAACTGCTGAAACTACTTGTTTCATGGGCTGAGCCCTACCAGGGGCAGCCCCGGCGCAAGCGTTGTCCTCGCAAATCCGAGGTTTGGATGGGCAGCTGGCTTGTTGCCACAACTTTGATGCCCATTAAGATTGGATATAACTTGTTGCTGGTCAGGATTCTAGGTGAATCGCGCCGCCTGGGCACCCACAGATTCTGCTGAAGAGGCGTTTAAAGAAGAAGGTTGAGGCTCAAGAGTGGAACATCTCAGATAGGTTCTAACATCAGAAAATCTTGAGTAAAGTCTCTCGGTTTATTGTTGTTCAATGAGTTAGGCTGCAAGCTGAAAGACGAGTTCATCAATCGCCTTATGAACATCTTGGTGGCGTCGTTCGATCGCGAAGTCGGGAATATGGGCGTTGTCCGGCCGTCGCTTGATCTGCCACTTCGCGAGAGGTCCATATACCTGTCTGCGCATCTGGACAAATAGGATGCCAGTTCGCATCCCGGCTTTCGTCAGGCGATAGCAATGAGTCCCAGGGATGCGTTCAATAATGCCGTGGATTCGGAGTTTGCGCGGATCGTGGCGGAGTTGGTTGATAGTGTGGCTTGACCCTGTGATCTCGTAGGCTTTCAGCGTGATCTCGTAAAGATCTCGAGACTGCCACCCCTGGAGATTGCCGGCGGCGCCCCTCGGCAACAGTGCAAGCAGTCGGGCGACCCTTTTCGATTCGATCCGAATGCCTGCGATCTTGGTTTTGCCTTGGACGGCAGGCCGAGCCAACGCTGCCAGAAGATCATACTGTCCTCCATTGTTCAGATTGGTAGCCGCCGTTTCCGCGAATCTGCCGACCGCTGTTTTCATCTTCGTTCGGAGTTCGTGCAATCCACGCGGGCCTTTGCGTTTAAGGCCGAGATCCTTGACATCGTTGCTCACCACTTCCAATCGCGGGAAGGTCCGCCACTTCTCATACCGCTTGACGAAGCTCCTCTTGAAGTAGGCGCGCAAGACATGATGACCTTCATCCATGCGCTCAAGAACGGTCGCCAGTTTGCCTCGGATGCGCCGGGTCACTCGTCGCCCAAAAATGTGCGCAATCCTGTCCATTGTTGGCGTCATCAGCTCTATGTCGCGGCTTCGGACGTAGAGATCGCGGATGGGACGGTTCCGTTTGAAGACGTAGTTTAGGCAATACTCTACCTGAGCAAAACACCAATAGCGACGGATGCCACCAAGCGCCAAGCGCTCCCTTCGAGAAAACTTGGGACCTAACAAAAAAGTCCAGTGATTGAACTGACGCTCAATCATGATCGCGTTCATCCTGTCTGACGCTCGCTGGAGGCTATCCCGGTCATCGACCTGGATGAGTGAGTGAGTCAGAGGGTTTCGAGGAACCTCGAAAGAATCGAATCACTCGATGATCCGAGGAGTCAGAAAGATGACGAGTTCAGTCAGTCACTCACTCATCCAGGTCCACCGACTCATTGAAGCGGCGGAGTTGGTCTTCGGATTCCTCTGCGGTTGGCGTGGCCGGGTTTGCTTGGCGCCGATAGATGGGGGGGCGCATGGAAACGGGAACGGGCTCGGGCCAACTGAGTCCCTTGCGGTCCCAGTAGGCGCGGTCCTGAAGATCGAAGAGAAGCTTGCGAAAAACGGCGAGGTCGAGGGTGTTCTCTCCGAAGTAGGGACTGCGGACGGCGATCTCGCCCTCGTCGATCCGGTTTAGAAAGAAGCGGCAGCGGCCCTCGGGATGGAGGAGGCCATCCGCGACCAGGCCCTCCTCGAAGGGGATCGACTGCTTCCTCGGGGGGAGGTGCAAGAACTCCAGACGATCGATGGGAAGCGCGAGGGTTCCCAGGGCGGACTCGAAGCGAAGGGGTGCTGCGGGATTTTCCAGTGTCAGGGCGTCGACGCGGAATTCATCCTGGTTGCGAAGCCGAACGATGGTCCGGGTGAGTGAGCTGGCGGTCTGCGAGTTCACGGGAGGTTCGGGAAGAACTCCGTTCCATTCACGGATTTCCAGCGAGAGCACATGAAAGGTTGATGATGGCTGGTGCTGGTAGAGGATGAGTCCGTTTCGAGGTTGGACGAGCCCGTCGGGATCCACCCAGGTCCGGCGAAGCACGCCGTCCACCAGGAGACTGACGCTGTCGTTGGCGCGGTCCCAACAGAGGGAGTAGACGCGAGTGCGCTTGAGAGCCTCGAAGGGGACAGCCACCGGGCTGCCCAAACGCCGCGCCGCGCCGCCGCCGAACCGGGCGGAGAAGCGCTCCAATTGTTCGTTGAGTCGCCGATTGCGCAAGGGATCATCTTCCGGCCCATCCCGGGCGACATCGGCTTCGGTCAACCCACGGTAGATCGAAACCCTTTCATTATCCCCGTGGATACGGTAGGAGTCGGGCTGGACAGGACGGTCGAGGGCTTCCGCGAAGAGTGTGAGGGAAAGGTCCAGCTGTCCCGTCCAGCCACACTCGAGGTCCAGGCGTCCACGGTCGGGCAGCGGGAGCGAGCGGCCCGCGCCGCCGATCCCCTGCACCGCGAGGCCACCCTCCTCGGGCTCCGTCCAGACGCCCGGGGCGCCGATCAGGCGCCAATCGGAAAGTGCTCCGGGACCGCGAAAGACCCGGGCTTCCGGTCGGTGAAAGGCCACTTCCCGAACGGCGGCCAGGGGGATTTCCATGGCTTGAGAGAAGGGAGTCACGAGGCGCAGACTCGACGCCGAGAGGGACTGCAGGGATCCCGGCAACTCATCGCTGCTGGTGAGTCGAACGGTGTTGGGGGTGGTGCCCACCGGCCGGGGATTTCCCAGGAAGATCTCGGCGATCGACCGCGGAGGAAAGGCGAGTATCGCTCGATCCCGTCCCATTCGCCATTGCAGCCCGGCGAGATTATCCCAGCCCAGCAATTCGCCATGCAGGCGGTCACCGTTCTTGAAAACCACGCGATCGAGCCGGGAATCGGGTGTTGTTCGCGGCGCAAGAAAACCGTCGACCAGGCTTAGATGTAGGGAGACTTCGCCGAGCAGGGGATGCCGCATCCGCAAGGGGCCGGCGTCCGCGTCCATGACGAGCTGTCCACGCAACTGGCCGCCAGAGCCGAGAAAAACGGTCGCTGCCGAGCGGGTTACGGCTTCCTTCCCGGGCGTTCGCGGCGCCAGGGACGAGACGAGGAGATTGTCCAAATTTCCGGACTGGTCGCCGGTCTCCACGCGAGCTTCCTCCCCATCGATCCGGAGGAGGCCCGTGGCGGTGGAGCCGTCGCGCCACCGGGTGGTGTTTGGCGGAATCCTGGATGGAGATTCGGTGAGGCGATCCAGGGCGTAGACGCGGATGGATTGCGCACGGACGGCGCCGTTCCCGTAGCTGGCGAGAGTCATGCTGGAGCCGGTGGGAGCCCGCGGAGCCGGATCGCGGAACTTGGCGTAGCGTTCACCGTTGACGAAGAGGTCGAGGACCTTGTCTTCTCGGTCGATCTCGATGGCCAACCTGAGTTGAGGCCACCGGAGGATGTCCTCCTTGATGGCGGGGTTCTCGGTTTCCTTGGTCAGGTTGATGTAGGTCCGGGGATGGTCGCGCCAATAGCGTTGAAAGTTGATGATGTTAGGAGTGAGCTGGAGGTAGTAATAGCTATCGCCTCCGTTGCGTGGGTTGTCGGCACAGAGAAACACGTTTAAAGTGGGCTCGCCCTGGAGACTGACATCCAGTTCAATGCGGGCTTTGGCCGGGATGTTCAGCTCGCGCCCCGTGCTGCTGTAGCTCTCCGAGATGAGGTGACCGTCTTCGAAGCACCAGTTCTTGCCGCGGTAGCCGACGGCCCATTCGTCGGGACCTCCGGGGCCATCGTAGAGAAGTTGTGAGGGGCTCAAGGCCGCTTCCAGCAGGTGGACGTGCCTCCGGTCGATGGAGAGGGCATCGGCGAGGCCGATGTCGAAGCGCAGGTGGTCCTGGTCAAGACCTTGGATGACGCCGGTGAGGGAATCGCCATTGGTGAGGGTCAGGCGGAAGAGAGGTTGAGAATCGCTGGGGAGAGGGGACGAAGCTCGTAAGATGACGTGGGAGACCGTCTCGAGATCGAAGACAAGCGGAGCGGGTGAGCCGGGATAGCTCCAGGTCAATCGCCCGGCCGAGGAGTCCACGCCGAGCAGCCTGCCCGTGAGGGCGTCCTCGCTGGCGAAAGCCAGCCGGTGAGGCGGATCGAGTTCGGGTGTTTGAGCGGTCCCTTGCACGAGCCCGAGGCCCAGCGCCGCGAGAGCGACGAGAACTTTCCAGACGAGATCTCCGGGTCTGTCACTGTCACTGGCGAGGGAGGTCGGCGGGCCGGCTGGGCGGGAGCGGAGAGTACTAGCGCTCATAGATCGGAAGGTAGCGGTAGTTCAACGCCATGGAGAGCAGGGCCGCCGAGGTGGCGAAGGTTTCTCCGTGGGAGGAACGCCAAGATCCATTGGCTTCCTGGTTTTCCGCGAGGTAACGCACATTGCGGCGGTCCCATTCTTCCCACACTTCGGGATCCCACTGGAAGAGCGCCTGCGCCATGTAGTACTCGTAGTAGAAAGGATAGCTTTGATCCCGGTAATCAAGGTCGTCGATGAGATAGCGATAGGATCGATCCAGGCCCTCGGTCTCCCGCTGATGCGCCAGGGCGAAGACCAGCAGGCCAATGGCTGTTCGCGGGATGTTAGGGCTTCCCGGGCTGCTGTATCCGAAACCTCCGCCTTGGTTCTGACAGTCTTCGAAAAAAATCAAGCCGCGAGCGATGGCGTCGTCCGGCACGTGCAGGCCGGCATTGCGTGCGGCAAAGAGCGCCACCATCTGAGCCCCGCTGACGGTGGTGTCCGCGTCTTGGCTCTCCGGCTGGTAACGCCAGCCGCCCCGAGGATTCTGGGCCTGAGAGGTGAGAATGAGTTCGGTGGCTTTTTTCAGAGCCAGGCCCAGGCCGTCGTGGTTCACCGCGCCGTAGGCTTCGGCCAGGGCGATGGTGGCAAAGCCATGGTTGTACATGCTGTCGCCGATGAAGCCATTGTCGGGGTCCTGTTGCTTGAGAATGAACTGGACGCTCCGCGTGATCGCCGATTGGTGAGGGCTGGCGTTGGGGTTGTCGCCGTGGGCGAGAATGGCCATGAGCGCCAGTCCCACCACGCCGGGGTAACGGCCGTGACGGTCCCGCCAGCAGCCGTCGGGTGTTTGTTCGGTGAGCAGATAGCGCAGGCCCTTGCGATAGACCGCCTCGACCTCGGGGCGGACGGGATCGGGCAAGCGAGTGCGGGTGTGGGCAGGGCTGGAATTCCCGGCAAGCCCTTGGCCCGGAGCCGGGGCCTGGAAAAAGAGCGTGAGAAAGGCGATGCCAGCGAGTGCACCGAGTGGAGCGGGCGAGCGGGCGTGATGAGAGAGGGCGGTCGCCGATGAAGTGTCAGGGGTCATGGCGCGGAAGGGGGCGTGCGAAGTTTCTCGCGCTGTTCAAAAAAATGGCCCAGCGCTTCACGGAACTCCTCGGGAAAGTCTCCCCCCACCTGGCCGCCGGACCGCTCGACCGTTCGCTGTTCGCGGCCATCCTGGGTCGCGGCGCCGCGGGCGGCGGCGATGGCGAGGGTGCTGCTGTCTCCGGAGGCGTTGCCGCCCGGGCTGTTGCCGATCTCCATCATGGCGAGGAGTTCGGCGAAGGCCTGGACGGTCTTCGATTCGCCTCCCATTTGGCCGGAGGCCTTGGCCGCTTCCGCCAGGCGCTCGATGGCCTCCGTCTCGGCGGCGATGGTCTCGCCTCCGGTCGCCGGGATGTTGAGGAGATTGACGGCGTCGTCCATGGCTTTGGCGGCGGCGCGCAGGCGCAGTTGAAGTTCCGGCCCCATCAATTGGGCGAGGAGTCCGGCCACGGAATGGACGATGGCGCGCTGATCCTCGGCGAGTTGTTGGGCCGCTCGCGCGTAGGCCGGTTCCTCGTGTGCCAGGCGATCGGCGGCGCGGGTTTGGTCGCGCAGCGCCATCTCGCGCTGGACCAGGCGCATGATGGCCAGCATCAGCTCGGTGTTGGCCTCGCCCGGGCTCTCCCCGGACCCCTCTTTGGGCGGCCTTGCCTCGTCGGCCTCCTTCCCCTCGCCGAGGGCGTCCGCCCAGGCGTGAAACTGGTTGGCAAGCCAGAGACTCTTGGCGATGACCCGGCCGTGTTGATTGCGTTCCACCCGCGCGGTCACTTCGGTGAGTTCCGCCGGAATGTTGGAGGCCAGCATTTGCTCGTGAATGTCGCCGAACACGACCTTCTGCGTCCGCCGGTGGTAGTGCTTGAGATCGTTCATCAGGTAGCCGACCTCCTGCCGGGTGGTCTCGTGATTCGTCGTCAGGTCGAAAAGGACGGCGGCGGACTCGGTGTCGAGCTGGTCGGCGGTGAGGCCGGCCGATTCGAAGACCGAGCCGCGCATGGTGGTGGCGACCTGCTCCTCGGCGGTGGCGGCTTGCCGGAGACGCGTCACGAACGTGGCGGCCTCCAGGGCTTCCTCGGTTTGCTGGCCGTCGCTCATGGCTTCGGCGAGTTGCTCTAGGTTTTCCTCCTGTTGGCGGATGGCTTCTTGGAGGGCGGATTGTCCCTCCGCTTGAGCGCCCCGGGCGGCGGCCGATTGGGCCGCGCCGAGGGATTGGGCTGCCTGGGGCATGCCCTCCCTGGCCACGGATTGCATCGCGCCCAGCATCGCTCCCCAAGACCGCATCGCCTGGTTGTCGAGAGAGGCGTTCTTCATGGCCTGGCCCAACAGGGCCGAGGTCTGTTCGGCGAGTCGTTCCAAGTCTTCCGCCGCTTGCTCCTCGGCTTGGCCCTGTCCAGCCAGCGCGGCCGGATCGAGGGCGGGAGCCGCGGCGAGAGTCTCGTTGCGCTGCTTGAGATCCGCTTCCCGGCGAGCCACGGATTCCAGTTCTTCCTGGATTTGACGGAACTGCGCGCGGACGAGGGCGGCGTGTTGTTCTTCGGTGAGGACTTGCAGGGTCAGGGGAGAAGAAAACGAGGGCTCGGCACCCGGTCGAAGGTCGAGAGCGAAAGCCCAGAGTTGCCAACGGCCCGGTGGGAGGCCGTGCGAGGAGGGTGAGAAGACCAGATCGGCGTCGAGAACCGCGTCCTGGGGCTCACCCGTTTTGACGATCATGCCTCGGCTCTTCCAGAGGGTTTGCGGCTCGTCATCGGCGTTCCCCCAGACGTAGCCGAGGGATTGCACTCCGAAATCGTCCTCGGCGCGCAGCGCGAGGGGGAGCGTGTCGTTCGGAAGGATGGCCGGGAGGCCCCCGAAATCCTTGAGGAGGCTCACGGTGGGCGGTTGGTCAGGCCGGCCGACCAGACGGAGGCGCAGGGGTTCTGCGGGCGCGAGACCCCATTGATCTCGCCAGTGGAACTCCGCGACCTGGGGCGGCTCCCCGATGGTCAGGGCGTCCGTGGAGAAGCTTGAACCGGAGATCGCGAGCGATTCCTGGGTGGCCAGGCGCAGTTCCGCCTGGGTCAGCGGACGATTGACGGTTCCCGAGAGCACCACCTCGGCTCCGAAAACCGTTTCCAGAAGCCCTCCCTCGACTTCGACCGTTTGATCGGGGGATTTCAAATAGGCCGGGAGAGTGATCGCGGCGCCGAGCGATTCCAGCCCAGGCCGGTGTTTGGGGTGGATTTCCATCCGGTGACGGGCGTCGCCGGCTCGGATCTCGAGGGCTTGGTTCTCGAGAAGACCGGGCAGTTCGAAGGTGTAGTGGCCGTCCGAGTCCAGCGGGGTGCGTAGCCGGATTCCCGAGCGTGGCAGTCGGGCCGTGGCGTGCTTTGTCTTCCATCGCGCCTGGGGGTCGAGGGACACCGCAAGCGCGGTCGGTTCTCCGTGGGGCACCACCAGGCTCGGCGGTAGCGGCGCCAGTTGAGTGAAGGTGTAGCGATCGACGGCAAGCCAGGGCTGGAAAGCTCGCCGGGCGCTGCTCAGGCCTGCGTGGGGGGCGAGGAGCAAGAGGAGCCCGGAGAGAAGAACGAGTCCGGCGGCGGAGGTCGAGGCCCGCTGGAGAGGGCGGTGATCGATGGCGGGCTCGAGCGGGGTCTCGCGGAGCTTTTCCGCCAGCTGGGCGACTGCGGCCTCCCGAAGCTTTCGGGAATCTCGTTCCGTCTCGGCGTTCGCGTTTGGATGCGTGAGTTCGAGGGCGGCCAGCACCTGGTCACCCACCCGTCGGTCCCAGCGACGGAGGAAATGGCCGATCCGAAATCGGTCGCGAAAGCGGAACCACCAGCGGCGAGCAAACCAGCCGCCGCTGAGGACGCTGACGCCGGCGAGGAACGACCATGCGGTGAGGCGTCCGCGTGCGGGCGTGTCCCAGAGGCGGTCCAAGAGCCACACCGCGAGGAAATAGACCGCGGCCGCAGCCGTCACGAGACAGGCCCATTCGGCGATGCGCCGTCTCCAGAGGGTGGTCCTCCAGGTCTCCAGCTGCCGCCTGAGCGAGGGGGGGAGCGCCAGGGTGGAGCGGCCAGCGTGAGAGGGGGGTGGCATGGATCTCGGTGTCCGGACAGGTGACCGGGATGGGAAGGTGAGGAGTAACGGTGAACGGGAGAGGGCTTCGGCTCAAGATTTCAACCGTTCCTGGAGATAGCGGTCGCAAATGGTGAAATAGGTGGCCATGCTCGCGATGTCGATCCATTCATCATCGGCGTGGATGTTGCCCACCAGTGGCCGGGAAAGAAGCACGGGAATGCCGTGGGCGCAGAGAAAGCGAGCGTCGCTTCCCCCGGAGGCCTTCACGCGGGTGGCGGGCTGACCGGTGACCTTCTCGGTGATGGCGATGAAGGCCGGATCCGGATCGAGCGCGGTGGGTTCGGCGCCGATCACCGTCTCGACCTCGAGGCCGTTGCCGTGCTCGAGGATCTCCGAAATCAGGGACTCCATCGAGGCGATGCTGTGGGGTGGCGGGAAGCGGATGTCCAGGGAGGCTTCGGCGTGATCGGGAATGCGGTTGATGGAGGTGTTCGGAGTGTGCACCTGGGTCACGGAACAAGTGGGATACCAATGATCGCGTCCCGAGAGGTTGGCAGGCTGGAAGGTATGGAAATGGGCCATGAGCCGCTCGAGGCGCTGCATGAGGCGGTGGAGTGCGTTCTCCACCAGCCAGGGGCGCGCTGCGTGGGCGGCGTCCCCGTGACTGCGGACTTTCAGATGGAGAATGCCTTTCTCTTCGACGGTGATCTCCGTGAGGGAACCTCCGTCCGGAATGATGGCGAGATCGCATCGCAGCCCGCAATCCTCGACGAGATAGCGAAGGCCATGGTGCCCCCCGATCTCCTCGTCCGACGTGATGGCCAGGCCGAGGGAACTTCCGGGGCGTTCTCGATACGTCTGCAGGAAAAGCTCCAGGAGAATGGTGAGAGCGCCCTTCATATCGCCCGCGCCAGGGCCGTAAATGCGGCCGTCCCGCAGGGTGGAGGTGTAGTGGGCCTGGGAGGGATGCTCGACGACATCGAGGTGTCCGCAGAGGAGCACTTGCGGATGGTTTTGACCGTCCGGGACGACTAGGAGCGATTCGTAGCCACGGGAGGACTCTCTCCGGATGGTGAGACCTTCGATGCCCTGGAGATGGTTGAGAAAGAAGCCGAAAGCCCGCTGACGCTCATCTGGCCGGCGGTCGGTACTGGGAATGAGGATGAGGTCGCGGGTGAGGGAGGTGAGGCGATCGGTGCGTTCACTCATGCATGGAGAGGGAGAAGGGGTGGGAGCGGAGCCGTCGAAGCAAGGTCAATCGCGGACATAGGACCAGTCGATGGGAAGTTCTTGTTCGCCGGCCAGGAGGAGCGCTTCGCACTGTTTCACGGACGGTGCCAGGCAGAGAAATTGACCCTTTTCCGTGCGGCCGTTGTCGTCGGTATTGACATTGATGGGGAGGATCCCGCTCTCGCGACCGGGACGATAGAGGTGTCGGCGCCGGTCGAGCAGATTGAGCAAGTGGGCGGCTTCCTGGGGGGCGTTGAACCGTAGATTGCGCATGAGCCAGGCGCCCCCTGGAGAAAAGTGGCGGGCCAGCAGGGCGGGATAAGTGGCGCCGGTGACCCGCGCATTGACCTCGCAGACATAGGCGGTTGGCGAGTCGCTTTCTTCCGAATCGGTCACCAGAAAATCGACGGAAGCGGTTCCCCGGTAGCCCTGTTGGAAGAGCCACTCCGCGGCGATCGTGGCTTGCTGGTAGAGGAGAGACTCCGTGGCCTCGCCTCCCGGGAGTTCGGTTGGTGGCGAGACATTTCCCTCGTGGACGCTCTCCTGACTGAGGATCTGCTCGGTGATGTCGTAGAGAAAGACGCCCCGTTCGTCATCGAGAAAGAGTTGGACGCTGGGGCTGTGGATGCGGGTGATCCCCGCGTGGCCGGACTTGAGCCAGCCCTGTAGCATGCAAGGCCCCTCAAAGAAGAAAAGCTCGGGCACCTTGGGTGAGCGTGTGTTCGTGGGGAATTGTTGGATGCCGATCCCGGAAGCGCCGACCTGGGACTTGATGACGGCGTATTCGTAACCCTGGTCTCTCAGTTGTCGGAGTCGCTCGGGGACTTGATCGGGCCCTTCGACGATGAGCGTGTCAAAAAGGGGGAGTCCGCGCTGCTCGAGGTGTTGATGGAGCAACCACTTGTTGTTGCCGCGGTGACTGCCCTCGGGCGTGCTCAGCGTGCGCGTGTGGCAATGGGCGGCCAGGCGCTCGAGGACGGGGTCGGTTACGTAGCCGTCGAGAGATTGGAGCCGACGTTCCTTGAGGCGGTCCGGGATGGCGCCGAGGCTCTCAAGTGGTCGGTTGGCCTCCAGACAGCGTCCAATTTCGAGGTAGCCGTCGTGGGAGAGGGTGTGGAGTTGGGGCAGGCAGAGCCCGAGATCGTCCCGGTAGTAGTGGAGCAAGGCGGGCGCGGGCTCCTTCTCCAGGACCAAGTCGCAGGGAGCGCCGTCGTGGAGGAGACTGAGAATGGGAATGAGCCGACCCCCGTAGGATTCGATGCCGCCCACTTCCTCCTTGAGCAGCGTGGTTTCCTCCTCATTGCCGAAGAAGAGGGAGAGCAGATTCGCCACGAAGGCGCCCCGGCGCTTTCGGAACGGCGGCAACTGGCGGTGGGTGACCGTGCAAGTGGGCGAAGGGGCGAGAGGACGGTCGGTCACCATGTCGGGGTGGGCGGGGGTTCGGTCGGCTTAAAAGACGCCGATCGGCTGGCCGTGGCAAGCGGGATTGGGATCGCTTGCCCGGTTCGGTGGGAGGCGAGGAGGGGACCCCCATTCGCAGGGAGATGAATTCCCCTCTTGGAAAACGCAGACCCCTGGACAATTCCACGGATGGGAGGCGCTTTAGACGCATAGACGGGTGTTGACCAATGACGAAGTCCCCTGTCTCGTGCACTGCGCTTCCCATGAAAGATTTGTTCCTAGAATGTGCTCGAGAGGCTTCGTGTGAGTCCGAAGAGAAATTGGCGGAGGTATTGGACCAGTCCGTCTTTCAGCAGCGGTCCCTGGTGGATGATGTCCTGGACACGCGCCTTCTCGACGAGGAACTTTTCCTGGAAGGTCTGAGTGAGCGTCTGAACATTCCCTGGGAGAGCGAGCTTGAGCGGGATGACGCGAAACCGCGGCAATTGCGAGAACTCTGCTCGGCTCAGGTGGCGCTTCGTCATCGGCTTTTGCCCGTGTTTTATGATGATCCCGATGCGGTGAGCAACGATCTCGAGGGGATCCCGGAAGGCGCCGCGAGCGCGGACCCGGACCGGCCGCGCGGGACGGGGATTCTGGAGATCGCGACTTACGACCCGTTCAATCTCACGGCACGCCAGGCGGCCAGTCAGCACATCCAAGTGCCGATCGAGTGGCGGATGGCTTCCCGGACCCGGATCATCGAAGGATTGCAGAGCCTTTACGGGGTCGGTGCGGACACCTTTGAGCAGCTTCTGGCGGGGCGGGATCTGACCGAGGACCTCATGGACATGCGGGAGGATGTCAACGTCCTCGACGACGACGATGAGGAGGCCTCGGTGGTGAAATTTGTGAACCAGATCCTGCGGGAAGGCCTCGAGCAGCGAGCCACGGACATTCACGTGGAGCCCCAGCAGCACGAGTTGCGGATCCGTTACCGGGTGGATGGGAAACTCGTCGACGTGCCGGTGCCGGAGAACATCAAGGCCCTGCAGTCGATGGTGGTGGCGCGTCTGAAGATCATGTCGCGCTTGGACATCGCGGAGCGGCGGTTGCCCCAGGATGGCCGGATCAATCTGCAGATTGAGAACAAGTCGATCGACGTTCGCGTGGCGACCATTCCCACGGTGGAAGGCGAGCAAGTGAGTCTTCGCTTGTTGGGCCAGGAGCGGTTCAATCTGGAGAAGCTGTCGTTGGCTCCGAATATTCGGAAAACCTTCGACAAGCTGCTGGACATTTCCAACGGGGTCGTGCTGCTGACGGGGCCGACGGGCTGCGGCAAATCGACGACCCTCTACACCTTTCTCACCGAGCTAAACCGTTCCGAGACGCGCATTGTCACGGTGGAGGATCCGGTGGAGAACAAGCTTCCGGGGGTCATGCAGGTGGCGGTGAAGCCCGAGATCAACCTGACCTTCGCCAACGGCTTGCGAAGCTTTTTGCGGGCGGATCCCGACATCATCATGGTGGGGGAGATCCGGGACCTGGAAACGGCGGAAATCGCCATCCGGGCGGCCCTGACGGGGCACCTGGTGTTCAGCACCTTGCACACCAATGATGCCATTGGCGGGATTAGCCGCCTGGTGGACATGGGCGTGGAGCCCTTCTTGGTGTCGGCTTCCGTGCGTGCCTTCATCGCGCAGCGTCTGGTGCGCAAGTTGTGTCCGCTATGCCGGGTCGAGACGGAGTATTCGCGTGAGTATTTGGATAGCGTCCAGTTTCCGGCGGAGTTTTCCGGGCCG
This sequence comes from Verrucomicrobiales bacterium, assembly GCA_965204485.1. GTDB lineage: Bacteria > Verrucomicrobiota > Verrucomicrobiia > Verrucomicrobiales > DEV007 > JAACDM01. The sequence continues at coordinate 44,000 of CBDBEZ010000003.1, read as the reverse complement.
TTTTATCAGAAGGGTGGCTGCCAGGCTTGCCGGCAGAGTGGATTCCGCGGCCGGATGGCGATCTATGAGGTATGCCTCTTGACGGGGCACCTCCAGGAACTGGTCACGGCTGGACGGCCGTCCTCGGCTTTGAGGGACCAGGCGATCAAGGACGGGTTCTTGCCGATGCGCGGTTACGGCCACGCGAAGGTCATGGCGGGGGAAACTACCCTGGAAGAAGTGGTGAGCGTCACCACCACGGAAATGCAGGGCGCCTGAACCAACGACGACGATTGTGTGAGCGATTGATTGACCTGCCGTGTCGGCGATTTTCCGGACGACTGACCTGACTCCAAGCTGGTAACGACACCGATAGCCAAACGACTTTAACATGCCCACCTACCGATATCGTGCTCTCAAGCGAGACGGAACCAAGGCCGAAGGAACCTTGGAAGCCGAGGATCGCTCCGACGCGCTGCGTCGCTTGAACCGCGGGGGAATGCAACCGCTGGCGATCAATGCCGAGAGCAACGGCGGCAAGGCCAAAGCCGCCAAGGCGGAGGCCAAGTGGAAGGAGAAAGAGTCGCCGACGCCGGTGGGAGAATCGGAGGAGGCCGCGGGCAAGACGGAGACCGGAGATCGCTCCCCCGAAAAGGCGGCTGCCCACGAGGCGGGCAGCGGGAAGGATTCCAAGAAAACTGCCCTGGCCAACCAAAAGAGCGCGGTGGCGGCCAAGAAAGCCGAAAAGAAGGCCGAACGCTCGACGCACGGTGGCAGGGTGTCGAGTGCGGATCTTCCCAAGGGACCCATCAAGCTCAAGCGCAGCCAGGTCGTGATGTTCACCGAGGAGCTATCGGAGATGCTCAACGCCGGGTTGCAACTGGAGCCCGCCCTGCGGGTGATGGAGAACCGGGAGGAACTCTCGGCTCTCAAGGACGTGACCATTCTGATTCGTCAAGATGTGAGGGAGGGCGCGGGCTTCTCCAAGGCCTTGAGCCGGTCCTCGCCCAGCTTCGGGTCGCTCTACTGCAGCATGGCGCATGCCGGTGAAGTTTCCGGCGCACTGTCAAAGATCTTGCGGCGCCAGGCCGAGTATCTCAACACGATTGCCGACTTGCAGAGCAAGGTGTTGTTCGCCTTGATCTATCCGGCCTTTTTGGTGCTGGCGGGGATCGCGGTGACGGTGCTCTTTGTGGTCTATCTCATTCCCCAATTGATGGGACTGATCGGGTCCACGGGCGGCGACTTGCCGGGCGCGGCCAAGTTTCTCATGGCCACCTCGGCCTTTCTCAAGGGGTATTGGTGGGCCATCATTTTGCTCATCGCCGGCTGCGTGGTCGGCTTTCGAGTGTGGCTGCGCAACCGGAAGAATCGGGAGATCTGGGATCGCTTCATTGTTCACGCCCCGCTGGTGGGCGGGGTTCTCTCGTCGCGGTTTTACGTCCAGTGCATGGAGACGCTGGCCAACCTGGTGGGAAATGGGATGCCGCTTCTCAAGGGGTTGGAGCTGACGCGCGACACCACGATGAATCTTTATTTGAAACAGAAGGTCTCCCAGGTGGCGGGGATCGTCGGCGAGGGCGGATCGCTGTCGCGGGCGATGAAGAAGGTCGGCTACTTTCCCGCTCTGCTGATCGACATGGTCTCGGTGGGTGAGCAGACCGGTGATATCGAGGGATCGTTGATCCGCGCGGCGGGCCGCTATGACAAGGAACTGGGCAAGACCATTGAGAAGATCAGCGCCCTGGTGCAACCGGTGATCGTCTTCATCATGGCGGCGGTGGTGGGGACCATGGCGTACCTCATGATCTCCATCATCTTTGACACCGTGAGCGGCTTGAACAGCGCTGGTTAGGCGGAGAGAAGAAGCAAGCATGAAACCGACCGGATGGAGTCCAAGGAAAGCGTCGGAGCGCGCGAGCCCGTCTACAAGTTGGCTGTTCTGGCGCTCATTTGGCTCAGCTTGATCCTCGGCGGGTTTGCCTGGGTGCTCATGCGCGGTGAAAATGAAGATTCCAATCCCAACCCACTGATAGAAAACCAACCTAAAAAACGATGAAAGTACAAAGCAAAACCCTCACGCGCCGCCGTAGGAACGCGGCATTCACCTTGATCGAGATGATCTTGGTGCTGGCCATCATCGCCCTGCTGGTCGGTGCCGGCGTGATGAAACTGACCGGTGTCATGGATGCCGGTAAAGAGACTGCGGTGAAGACGGACTTTGCCGCGATCACCAGTGCGCTGCGTCTCTATACGATGAAAGCCGGACGCATGCCCACGCAGGAACAGGGCTTGCGCGCCTTGGTCGAGCCTCCCTCCGCCGGTCCCTCCCCCAAGAGCTGGGCGCGGCAAATGAAGGATCTCGATGCGCTGATGGATCCCTGGGGGAACATGTATCAGTACCGCTACCCCGGATTGAAGAACGACGAGTTCGACGTGTATTCCCTGGGTCCGGATCGAACGGACGGCACGGAGGACGACATCGGCAACTGGTAAGGCGGGCCATTCCACCCGGGAGCGAGAGGCTGTCGGCTGGCTCGTCTTGAGTCGTGCGGAACCGCGGATCCCTCTGGAGACATCATTTCATGCGAATGGAAGTGATCAAGCGAGATCAAGGCTTCACCTTGATCGAGATTGTGGTGTCGATCTTCATCGTCACCCTGATCTTTGGCGTGGCCACGCTCAGCTTTCGCTCGATCCAGGATGAGGGCCGGCTCAAGACCGAGTCGGTGGCGGTGAAGCTGGCGGCGAGAAAACTGATGCGCGAGGCGGTGGAGAACAATCGCTCCTACTCGATGACCCTGGCGCCGACCTTTTTCGCCGTGGGACCCACCTACTCGGACAGTCAGCTGGAGGGTTCCTTTTCCGGGGTGGATCCGGAAAAGGCCATGGCCCAGATTCGCGGAAAACGTCACCAGTTTGACAAGGGTATCCTGCTTTGGGTGCGTCGTTGGAACGAGCCGGGGTTTCGCCCGCCCCGAGTGCCCTTCGAGCGCTGGGTCTTTGAGCCCGGCGGCATTTGCGAGCCCTTGAGCCTGCGGCTGACTTACGGAGACGCGACGATTTCCATGACCTTCAACCCTCTCACGGCGCACGTGGATGACGAGTCGCTGACCGTCCCCCGTTCGGCCGAGTGAGGTCCGTCAGCGGGCCGTTTTCTGTTGTCATGCGTCTGTCACTTACACTGCGTGAAAATCGCGAAGGAGGTTTCTTGCTGCTCGAGGCCATCCTCGCGGTGAGCATTCTCAGCGTGATCGCAGTGTCCCTGACGGTGGCCATCGATCGCCTGGGGGCGGTGGCGCTGCAGGCCCAGCGCGAGATGGCCATGATGCGCAATCTGGAGACGCTGCTTACCTGGCATTTGCGCGATCCGAACATCAGCGAGCGGCAAAAAGCCTCGGCGCCGGATGTCTACGGCGTCGTCTATCAGAGCACGGTCGAGGAGATCGAGCTTTTCAACGTCGATGGCGAGGCACTGTCCGAGATGTTGCGGATCGAGATCCGCGCCGTCTGGGAGGAGCCCAGTGGGATGCAGGAACAAATCGTGGAGACTTATCGTTATGCGCGTTTATACCGGACGACCCAGTAACAGGCGAATCCTGGCCTGGAGGGAGGCGCGAGCGGAGGGTTTCACCCTGCTGGAGATCGTCCTCGGGGTGGCGATCATCGGTCTCATCGTCAGCGGAATCTACGCGGTGGCGGTGGGCACGGTGGGATTGAGCAATTCGGTCTCCCAATCGCAGAACGAGGAGATTCGGCTGCACAATTTCCTCCGTCTGCTTCGCCGTAATTTCGAACGGTTTCCCGGCAACGCCGGCATCACGATGATGCCAGTGAGCGGAAACCCTCCCGAAGCCGACGTCGTGTTCTACAATTACCCGCTTGCCTTTTACTGGACCTCCGTCCCGGCGGGTTCGGCGCGCGTGGTGTTGATGTCGAAACGATCGTCTCGCGGCACCCTGGACGTCGGGCTGCTCTATCTGGACGAGGAGGCGCCGGAGGATTTTCGCTCGGCGATGGGCGGGCCCAATCAGCTTCCCGGCCTTTGGCTGCACCTGTTGTCGGACGTGATCCTCTTCCGGTGGACGTTCTTCGACGAAACGTTAGGGGAGTTCGGCGAGCTGTGGGAAGATCCCCAGAAGCGTCCCGGGATCGTGCGGCTGGAACTGCAGTTTTACGGCCAGGGCCTGGACGAGCGGACGGAAGCGATTTTTTGGGTGCCGAGCATGATCAATCCCGAGCAGCTGGTGCAATCCGGGCAGACGGGTGGTGGCAACGCCGGGGGTGGTGGCGCCGGTGCGGGTGGGGATACGGACGGCGGCGACCGGGCCGGGGGCGGTCCGGGCGGTGGCGGTCCGGGTGGCCGTGGTGGCGACGCAGGAGGCCGCGGCGGTGGAGGTCAGCGGCCTCCGGGAACCGGTGGACCTGGGGGAGGCGGCCGATGAAACTGGCACCGAGGGCATTCACATTCACTTCGAGGCGGCCGGGATCGGTTCGCGGACGGGCCGGTGGTGAGCGCGGCTCCGCGCTCTTGATCGTCTTTTGGCTGATGGCGATTCTCTCCCTCTTTCTCTTCACGTCCATCCAGCTGGTGAGCAGCGACGTCGATCTGGTGATCTCCCAGAAACACGATTTTCGCGCGGAGCAACTCTGCGAGATGGGCCTGGCCATTGCCGCCAATCCGGCGGTGGAGCGCTACGATCCGATCCTCACTCAATACAACGAAGTGGCGCAGGAGGGTTTCAGTGTCCGCATTCGCGGGGAGGGCGGGAAGATCAACATCAACCTTCTCCTGCAGCAGGGGGATCGCGAGTTCCTTGAGCGGATCTTCACTTTCTGGGGAATGGAAAACATTCAGGCCGAGGCCTTGACGGACTGTCTTCTCGATTGGGCCGATGCCGACGACTACACGAATCAAGAGGGAGCGGAGTTTGAGTATTATGAGGGGATCGGCTTTTTCACCTACCCCTTCAACCGGCCCTTTTACGATCTCGAGGAGATGTCCCTGGTGAAGGGGATGGATTTCCTGGATTTCGTGAAGCCGACCTGGCGGAGTTACTTCACGCTCTTCAGCGGGGGGCAACTGGATCTCCTGGAAGCCAACGTGGAACAGATCATGATGGTGGCCGAAGTCAGTGAGCTCACGGCGCAGGATTTCATCAACACCCGGCGAGGAGGCGATGGGATCGACGGCACGGAGGACGACGTCCGCTTCGAAAGTTTGCAGGAAGCCCTTTCCGAACTAGGGATATCGTCCGATTACCCCCAGGCCAATCGATTGACGGTCAACGATGAAACCGTGCGCATTGAAAGCACGGGAAGAGTCGGAGATTACCAGAAACAGATCGTGCTCGTACTTCGGAATCGTGAGAGCAATCCCGTGATCTTGAATCGAGAAGAGATCTTTCAAAACAACAGCTGACCATGAGTAACAAGACTGCTTCGAGCTCTGAGATCGCTCTCGCCTACCCGGGCGAGGAGCGCTGGGAACTCTGGACCGGTGACGCCAAGAAGGGTGGCGGCGTGCTGCGCCACCAGGCCTCCGACCGGGAGCGCGTGGCGGCCTCGCCCTCCGAGTTCAAGGGGGTGACCCATTACGCCTTTCCGGTGACTTCGGTCTTCTGCTCCCCTTTCTGGGCGGCCGTGGAAGATGAATCGCTCGTGCCGGACATCGTGGAAATGCGCCTGGAGGCGAACGGCACGAAGCCGGAGTTTGGACCGGGTCAGCACTACGACTACATTTCCCTCGACCGGGAACAAGAGCGGACCCTGCTCATGCCGATTCTGCTCGCGGAAGGCAAGCCGATCGAGCTGCCGAAAGGCGACGCCGAGCACTTCGACATCTCGCCCAATCTGCTGCCGCTGCCCCGCAATCACCTGGTGCTGTGGCGGGAACTTGGGCGCTGGGTGGCCGTGACCAGTCGCAACGGCAAGGCGGCGTATTTCCAGGCGCTCAACGCCGAGGCCATCAATGACCAGGGCGTGCTGGAACTGAAATGTCTTCTGCTTCAGCTGCACGCCCAGGGCGTCATCGAGGAACTTTCCGGGGTGGTGGTTTGGGGTGAGGCCCTGCCGGATGAGAGCCGCGAGCTCCTGGAAAATGAGCTGGAGATGAGCGTCCACCATGAGGCGCGCCCCCATCCCCTTCTCCCCGAGACGCCCCTCGACCTCTTGCCCAACGCGGTGGCCGCCAATCGTGAAGCGGCGGTGCGCCGGCAGAAGATCCAGAACGGGGTGTCTTTGGCCGGCTTGAGCTATTTCCTCCTTCTGGCGGGCTTCGCGGCCTTCTACTTCTGGCGGCTCCAGGAGGTGAAGAAGCTTCAATCGACGGTGAGCAATCTCGAAGAGGAGGTGGGCTGGATTCAACCCACCGCGGACCGTTGGAACGCCCTGGAAGACGCCATCCGCGTCGATCGCTATCCGATCGAGCTCTTCCTTCGCGTTCTGGACGACATGCCCAATTCAGGTGTCCGCGTTCTGGATATCGACATCAATACCGACCGGATCATGTTGCGTGGCGAGGCGGTGAACCGGACGATGGCCAACCGCTACATCAGCCAGTTGAAGAACAACAGTTCGCTCGAGGATTACAACTGGGATCACCCGCCCTTCAAGATGGACAAGACGGGGATCGTGGAATTCCAACTGAAAGGAACCTACGTGTATGGGTCAGCTTAAGCCGAGCGAGGTTCGCCTCCTGATACTCTTTGGTGCCACGGTGCTCTTGCTGGGCACCTACTTTCTCTACGAGTGGTACAGCCGTGCTCTCCTGGAGTTGAACGCCGAGAAAGCCCAGTTGGAAATCGATCAGCGGGGTTTGTACGCCAGGGCATCGGCGCAGGACGAGTACAACGTGAAGCGGGTGTGGCTCAACGAAAACCAGCCGATTGCCCACGACGAGTTCGAGGCCAAGGAGGCCCTGGACCGGGTCGTCTCGGTTCGGGGAATCGAGGCGGCGGGTTTGACGCTGGTCAGTTCGCCTCCGGAAAAGGAGCCCACCCTGGAGCCCAACTACTGGGCCTTCGAACGGCGGATCATCGTGGAAGGCGATATTCAAGGCATCGTGCGTTGGCTGACCACCTTGCAGTCGGAGACGGCGTTCCGGGCGATCACCCAGCTCCACATCTTCCCGAAGAAGCAGAAAGAGCCCGAAATCCTCACCTGTGAGGTGGCGATCGAACAGCGTTACGCCACGGCTGAGATCGTCAGCCGGACCAACACCGTGGTGTTGCCAGCGGATCCTGGAGCCGGAGCGGGCGGGCCCGCGCCCGGTGATGAGGAGAATCCTGAGCCCCTTGAAGGCGCGCCGGATGCGGATTCGGCTGCTGCGGGGGACACAGATCCAGAGGCTTCGGCGGAGCGACGGGTGGTCGTTCCCTCCGTCTCGCGCCCCTCTGAAGACGGAGAGGAATTACCGGAAGTGACGCGACCAAGGATCCGTCTTCCGGAACCGAGCAAGAGCGATGTGGCCCCGCCCGCCACGGGAGCGGAGGGGGAAGAGGAGGAAGCACAGAGCGGCGTGGACGTGGGAACGGGCAGTGGTTTGCTGGCCAAGGCCAGACGTCAGCGAATCAGCAGGGCGCCTCAAGCGCCCCCACCCATGGCCAGTGACTTGCAGCGGGCCGAACAGATCGCCTCTGAGCGCGGGGTCGATCCGGTACCCGTCGAGACGGGCGTCGTCCCGGTGGACGAGAGCGAGGTGGATCCCGACCTGATCGTGCCCCTGGAACCGACGGTGATTCCGATCCTGCCGGATGAGGAACCCACTGCTCCGCAGATGCCGAGCACTTATGATTCGGTGTCGGTCGACAGCATCGTCGGGGAAGACTGGGACGCCAACACCGCGGGTGCCTCCGCAGAGGGCGACATGGTGCTGGATGAAATGGAATTGGAGATGGGGCAGGAGGGAGATCCGCTCATTGAGGGGGACTGGGATCCGGAGACCACCGATTAGTCCGCCCATTCCAGGGGGGGGAGAACCGTTTGACGAATCACCACCTTGAGATCGCCTAAAAGAGTATGAAAACGACAATTTGTTTGGCCCTCGCCGCCGCCGCCGCCATCGGGGGTGGCTTGTTCGGTTTGGCCCACGCCCAGGGGCCGGAGATGCCGGAAGAGCCGGCCGAAGCCTCGGAAGTCTCGGATGTGGGAGTCGGCGCTGATAGCGAATTCCAATCTGATTTTCCGCCCCGAAAGTTCGACCGCCGGCGCTACGACGCCATTTTTCAGCAGAATCCCTTCACGCGCGAGGTGGTTCCCGTCGATGCGCCGAAGGAGGAGGATCCGTGGGCCGAGGGGCTCGAGTTACGGGCGGTGACGCGGATCGGAGGCAAATATGTGGTCCACGTGGAGAACACCAAATTGACCATCGACCCGGACCACGAAAAGCGGAAAATGGCCTACCACCGCCTGGTCGAGGGCGATGACCGCGAGGCGCTCCGAATTGAAACCGTGCGTCCCCACCGGGATCCGTCTCAGGTGGAAGTGGTCGTGGCCACGGGGAGTGGTGCGCAGTCGAAGATCGCCACTTTGACCTACAGCCAGAAGCAACTCGCAGCCAAGGCATCTCCGAAAGTGACCCCGCCGCAACCGGGACAGGCCAACCAGGCCCGGACGACCACTCGGCGCACCGTGATGCCGCGTCGGGCGCCATCCACGCCGACGCCTCGAAACTCGAATTCCAACAATCAGAATCCCAGGCGCCGGGTGATTCTACCCCCGGGTCTGCCGATCAACCGCTAGACCGCTCTGACGCGGATCCGCCCGCTCTTCTCTCTCTGCCTTCGTTCATCCCTTCCTTCCGTTTTCATGTTTACGCTTTTTCGCACACGCCGTCACTCGCTCCGGACCGGGTTTCTCATTTTTCTCCTCTTTGGACCGGTCAGCGCATGGTCTCAGGACAACCTGCCCGCGACGGTGAACGGCACGCCTCCGGAAATCCAGTATCCCAACACGCCTCTGCGCTTCATTCTCCAGGACTACGAGACCGTGAGCGGCAAGAAAATCGTCAAGGACATTCAGGCCCTGGATATTCAGATCACCATTGAGACGGTTCACCCCATCGCCACCACGGAGGAATGGGTGGACTTCATGGAGCGGTCCCTCCTGCTCAATGGCATCGCCCTGATTCCTGCCGGAGACGACATTCTCAAGGCGGTCAACTGGCGGGCCGGCAGCACGCCGACGCGTGAAGGGATCAACACTTACTCAGACGAGTATTCCCTGCCGGATGGAGAGGAAGTGGTGAACTACATCATGGATCTCGAGTTTGTGACCACGGAGGAGGCGACTCGCATTTTCCAGGAAGTCACGAAGAATACGGGCACGCCCTACGCCGGAATCACGGCGGTGCCCGATGCCAATCTTCTGGTGATCACGGAAAACGCTTTGATCGTGAAGCAGCTGATCGCCTTGAAGAAAGAAATCGACGTGCGGCCGGCGCAGGTGAAGACCCAAGTCTTTCAGCTTCTTCGGGCCGAGGCCCTCACGGTTTCGCAGGCGATCAACGACATTTTGAGTCAGCAACAGGAGAGCGACAGCGGCACCACGGCGCGCCGCACGACGCCCACCGCCCCGCGAGGGGGAGGCGTGACGCAGACGCCGACCGGTGCCGCCACGGCCACCGCGGCGCCCAGCCCCACGGGCGGCCCCGCCTCGAGCCAGCCAATCGTCGTTTATCCTGACGAGCGGACCAATCGCTTGATCGTTATCGGTCGGCCGCTGGACGTGGCCTACATTGAGAATTTAGTTAAAGAGTTAGACGCCGAAGCGGAAGTGAAGCGCTTCTTCAAGCGTTCCCTTCGTCACGTGTCGGTGCAGCTGGCGATTCCAGTACTGGCCGCCGCCCTCTCCCAGCGGGCGGACCCGAGCGCCAACGTGCAGGGCGGCGTCAACACCTCCAACCTGGGTGGCGGCACCGGCGGCCTGGGGAACAATCGCGCCGGCGGCTTCGGCGGCACGCGAGGCGGCGGATTTGGGAGTACTGGATTCGGGGGCAACACGGGGCGGGGCGGTGTCGGCGGGAGCAGCTTTGGCGGCGGAGGGCTCGGCGGCGGAGGGCTCGGCGGCGGAGGGCTCGGCGGCGGAGGGCTCGGCGGCGGCTTCGGTATCCAGGATTCTGAACCCATTTCCGTGCCCGTGGGACGCTCGACCCTCTTGATCGCCGATCCCAAGATCAACACCATCATCGCCGCCGGTCCCCCGGAAGATCTTTTGTTAGTCAACACGATCATCGATGAAATCGACGTGAAGCCGCGGCAGGTCTACATCTCCGCCGTGATCGGCCAAGTGACGCTGGGGAACGACATCAACTGGGGGGTCGATCTTTTGCATCGCGTGCAGGAATATGAGGTCGGGGGCCGTACTGTGCGCAGCGGGGGGCTCTTCCAGACCGGTGAGGGCGGCAACATTATCGATCTCGATACCCTGACAGGAGTCGACGTGTTTCCCAAGGTGGCGGGGCTCAACTACTACGGACAGATTGGTGATTTTGTGAATGCCTATCTCCGGGCGCTTGAGTCCTCCAGCCGTTTCGAAGTGATCTCTCGGCCTTCCATTTATCTTAGCAACAACCGCGTGGGGACGATTGCCAGTGGTCAGACGATTCAGGTGCCATCGGCCACCAACACCGGGGGCTTGAGCAACGGTGTCAACACGAGTTTCCGGGATCTTGAAGTGCTCCTGCGGCTCCAGGTGGTGCCGCTCATCAATTCGGCCGACGAGGTGACCTTGCAGATCTTTCAGACGAACAACACCCTGGGACAGTTTCGCGTGGTGGGCGGTTTGGAAGTGCCGGATGTGAATCGGCAGGAGCTTCAGACGGAGATCACGGTGCCCAACAAATCGACCATTGTGTTGGGTGGACTGATCACCGAGAGACGGAACGACACCAAGATCGGTCTTCCGGTGCTGGTTCACGTGCCTTTGCTCAAGCACCTCTTCGGAAACAATTCCAAGGAAAAGAACCGCCAGGAATTGCTCATCTTCATCCAGCCTCACATTGTCAACGACGCCACCGATCTGGCCAACGCCAATCTGGAGCAGACCGAAAACAACCGCGTGACCCAGAGTGCGCTGGAGTCCAGTCGCCGGCCGGCCAGTAACGGGTCGAACCTGCAGGAACCGGACAGAGAGGATTCCGGGGGGCGTCGTCGCTCTTCCTGGTGGGACCGGTTTCGCAGTCGCCGCTAGATCGCGTTCGACCTTTTTGTCACGAGAAAGCGGCTGATGGATCGGTCGGCTGAGTCGAGGGATGCGGGGCCGAGCGCGCGGGTGCCGGTGAATAACTTTTCGCGCATTTTCGAAAATTTTGACTTGTCACCGATCGCCATCTCCGAAAAAATCCGCCGAACTTGAGTACCTTTTGGCGCGCGACGGCCATTCAATGACTGAGCGAAGAAACTTGACCTTTTCCCGAAAAGTCTCCGAAATAACCATTGAACAACTCAATCGAACACTCTAGATTACGCCACGTAATCGTGAACCAAACCCCAAAACGAACCCTCGCTTTAGCAATACAGCATCGGCGAATCACTGATAATAGACATGAAAAAAACGACACTACTTGCCGGTGCAGGCGCACTGGCTGCTTCAATCGGGCTCTCTTACGGGCAAGCGGCCTTCACCAAACCGGTCGGCTATCACACGGAGACGGTGAGTCCTGGTTTCAACGTCCTCGCTCCGAACCTGGTGGATGCTCCGCTGGCTTCTGGCGCTCTGACGGCCGCCGCCGGCACGACGCTGACGGATGCCGACGTCGACTTCACTGGACTCCTCGAGGCGGACACCGACTACTCCATCGAATTTGACAACGGCACCCATTCCCGGATCGCCGAATTCACCGCCAACACCGTCACCACCGTCGATTCGTTGGCGCTGGAGGCCAACGCCGGTGACAACAACTACATCATCCGCAAGGTGCGGACCCTGGGTGACTACTTTGGGGCTGACAACTCGGCTGGTTTTCAGGTGGGTGGCGCCGACTCGGCGGACATCATCTGGATCCCCGATGGTGAAGGCTTCTTCAAAGCTTACTTCGCCGAGGCCGTTCCCGTCATCGGCACCACCGCTGGCTGGAAGCTCATCTCGACGGGTGACGACGACCAGACCGACTTCCCCATCGACTTCACGAGCGGTTTGATCGTGCAGCGTCGGGCAGACACTGCGCTGGATCTCACCTTCACGGGTCACGTCAAGTTGACGCCGACTCTGGTGGACGCCGACGCTCCCTTCACCTACATCAGCCAAGTCTACCCCACGGGTTCGACGCTTGGCAATTCCGGTCTTCAGTCCGGGGCGGTGACTGGCGCTGCGAACACGGCCACGAACATCTGGATTGGCGATGGCGGCGGAGGCTTCCTGAAAGGCTATTTTGCTGACGCCGTTCCCGTCTTCGGCTTCACCGCTGGCTGGAAGCTCGTCTCGACGGACAACGACGACGCGTCTGGCCAGGCCCTGACCTCAGCGGTCATCGTGCAGCGGAATCAGGAGGCTTACACCCTGAATCTGACGCCGCCTCCGTTCTACGCGGATCTCTAAAAGAATTTAGGGAGGGAACTCAACTTTAGGTTGACGTTCCCTCCCGATTGTTCAAACCTACTGCCGATCTACCTCAACTTTTTAACAACCAAGATACACTACTTAAGGAATGAAACTCTCGACTTCTGTCTTCAGCGCTCTCGCAGCACTGGCTATCTCCGCACAAGCGGCGACGGTGACCGTCAGCAACCTGCCCAGTAACATACCCGTTCCAATCTCAGGGCGGGATGGCAATCCGCTGGGAAGCGGTTCTATCGCAATTGGTGTGTTCAACGGTGATGTGGGCGCCTTAACGGGTGCTGGTGACATCGCTGGCTTGAAAGCAGCCTTCAATCAGTTCGGCAGCTCCGTCTCCATTGGTTTCAATGGCCGTGCCGGTTTGTATCAGAATACGGTGACGGCCACGGTGGGCGGCACGGCATTCAGCGGTGCCAACGTCTACACCGTCATCGGTGATGGCGCAGACATCGTTAGTTCTGACGGTCTCTTGGTGTTCGATCACGGCTTTACTTTCGTGGACGAGCCCGGCGCAACGCCCGACGCAGTCATTCGTACGGACGGCAACCTTCTCTTGGGTTCTGCCGCACAATCCGATGTCGGTGGCACCGCGTTTGACGGTTTTATGCTGGCCGGCGAAGCGGGTGCCGGGGTCATTCCCGAGCCCTCCAGTGCTCTTCTCGGCCTGATTGGATTGAGCGCTCTGTTCTTCCGTCGCCGTAAGTAGGCATGCCAGTGTAGTAAGAGTTTACTACTGCGCTTCGAAAATTTAGAGGCCTTGCGGTTCACGCCGCAGGGCCTCTTTCTTCTCCAGCGACCCGCTCAAATCCACTCAAACCATTCCGCTCTCAAGCCACGAGCGGAACTTCTTATTCAGCCCAGTCCATCTCCATGCCCGAAGTAACTGTCAAGAAAAGCGAACCGATCGATCGTGCGCTCAAGCGCCTCAAGACCAAGCTCGAGTCCGAAGGCATCCTCGACGAGGTGCGGCGCCTGCGAGCTTTCGAAACGCCTCTCCAGCGGACTCGCCGCAAAGCGCGTGCCGCCGCAAAGCGGGGTCGCGTCAAGTTCCGGGTCAATCTCCACCAGCCTCCGGCGGACTCGCCTTCGGAGAGTGGTGGTTCGCCTTCTCCAGGCTCCAAGTGAAGGAGTCCATCTCACCGGGATCGGCTCGGTAAGCGGGCGTGGTGCCCTTTTTCAGCCCTGCTTGGCATCTGTCTCTAGGCAGGGTTTTTTGTTTGGAGGTGTGTTTGTGTCTGGTGAAGCAGCAGGCGGACGATGCCACGCGACGCGTGGTCGCGCCCAGGCGATGAGTGGGTGATCCCGCACTGGGGAAGAAGCCCGGCCAGACCTTAGTCCTTCACCGGTCGAGAGCGCGCCTTGGGTGTGGGTGATCCCGCACTGGGGAAGAAGCCCGGCCAGAGGAGACGTTTACGGGCGGCGGGAGGCGATCGGGTTTGACCATTCTGGCGGCGACGTGGCCCACAGAAAGGAATTCCGCGCTAAAACAAGGGGACGGGCGACCTCGCCAATCCTCGCGCTACGAGGACGGCGACCTCGCCGTCCTCCGTGCGAGTGGCAATGGCCAGGTCGGAAGGACTTTCCCAGTCGCGGCACCGTGCGACCCTCCCGATGCGGTGGCGCCTGTGGGCACGCGGAATGGGAATGCGTCCCACGGGAGTCGCCTTGGCGGCGGGGGACATCGTTGCCAGCCAAACAAAAACCAAACCCGCAGGGCGCGGATCTTTTCCTCGAAACGGGTTGCCCGATTCAGACGTTGAAGCGGAATTCCACGACATCACCGTCTTTGACGACGTATTCCTTGCCCTCGATTCGAAGCTTTCCGGCTTCCTTGGACTCTTGGTGAGACCCCTGCGCGACCAGCTCGTCAAAAGCGATGACTTCCGCGGCGATGAATCCTCGCTCGAAATCCGTGTGAATCACCCCCGCCGCCTGGGGAGCCTTGGTTCCCTGAGTGATCGTCCAGGCCCGGGTTTCCTTGGGCCCGGTGGTGAGATAGGTGCGCAAACCCAGCAGATGATACACGGAGCGTATGAGATCCGAGACGCCACTGCTCTCCACGCCAAGGCTGGCCAAGAATTCCTTGGCGTCCTCCTCACCGAGTTCCACCAGCTCGCTCTCGATGCTGACACTGATCACCACCACCTCGGCACCGTGAGTCTCCTTGGCGTAGTTCTGCACGGCCGAGACGTGAGGATGGCCCTCCGGATGTTTTCTGGCCTCGGCGAGATCCTCTTCCGAGACGTTGCAGGCGAAAATCGTGGGTTTGCTGGTGAGCAGAAAGAATCCTCGGAGGAGTTTCCTCTCGTCATCCGTGCAGTCCAGCGTGCTGGCAGGCTTGCCGTCGTTGAGATGAGGTAGCAGCGATGTCAGCAATTCCAGTTCGGCTTTGGCTTCCTTGTCGCCGCCCTTGGCCTTTTTCTCGTTCCGCCCCTTACGACGTTCCATTGCGGTGATGTCCGCCAGTAGCAGCTCGGTGTTGATGACCTCGATGTCTCGGATCGGATCGATGGAGCCGTCCACGTGGTGGATGTCCGCGTTTTCAAAACACCGAACGACCTGCACGTTGGCGTCGACTTCGCGGATGTTGGCCAGAAACTGATTCCCGAGCCCTTCACCTTTGCTGGCGCCTTTCACGAGGCCGGCGATGTCGACGAATTCAATGGCGGCCGGGATGGTTTTCTCGGAACGAGACATCTCGGCCAAAACCTGGAGCCTTTCGTCAGGGACGGTGACCACGCCCTGATTGGGTTCGATAGTGCAGAAGGGGTAGTTGGCCGCCTCCGCCTTCATCGTGCGGGTGACCGCATTGAACAGCGTGGATTTTCCGACGTTGGGAAGGCCGACAATACCTGCTTGGAGCATAGGCCAACCCTCGTGCCAGTTTGACACCCTGCACGAAAAAAATGGGGAGGCCGCCTCGGGGGAAAGAGCTTACTCGAAGATCACGGCCCGGTAGAAGCCGGCGGATTCCTGACCGCGCGAAAGCGTCAGGCGATGCCAGTCCTCGCCCTCCGGAACAACCTCATCCACGGCCACGCGCTGCCAGAGCATCATGTCCTGTGAGTGCTCGACGGTGAAGGATCGCTCGCCGGCTTGAAGCCGGAACTCGATCGTCTGGTCGGTGAGAGTCCCCACCCGGAAGGCCGGCAGATCTCCCGGGCTGAACTGATCGAGAGAAAGGAGTTCATCCCCTTCCTGGTAATCGACATAGCCGAACGGAAGAAAATACATTTCATCGGTTGTATTTTGTCCCCAGTCGACCTCTTTGGGCGGAAAATTGGGATTGGCGGAGTTGGTCGAGGTGTTGTCGTAAGTGGCCGCAGCGAGGATGCGGGATCCGGCGGGGACCTTGATGTAGCGGGGAAAGGTGTAGCTGCCTTGCCAGTTGAAATCCCAGTCGCCGATTCGAATGAGGTTCTCCGTGGATCCGTCGGGCCGTTGCAAGACGATTTCCCAGTCGTTCCCGAGGTAGTGCATGTGCGGCCAGACGTTGAGCAAGCTGAT
Source organism: Verrucomicrobiales bacterium (assembly GCA_965204485.1). GTDB lineage: Bacteria > Verrucomicrobiota > Verrucomicrobiia > Verrucomicrobiales > DEV007 > JAACDM01. The sequence continues at coordinate 27,959 of CBDBEZ010000003.1, read as the reverse complement.
ATCCTTGGTGATCTCCCATATGCCGCGAAAATGCTGCCGCGTTTCTTCGGGAATCGTGAAAGTCAGAAAGCCGGCCACTGTCCCTCCGAGTTGATCGCCAAAGACGGTGTCCAGGGTCGCGTTCTGCGCCAGCTCGTCCACTTGAGCGGCGGTGATGGTCTCTCCCAGAAATTCCTGCACACCATTTGCGATCACGGGGCCCGCAACGGCCCCGAGGATAGGCGATAGCTTGTAATACTCGTCCTGTTCATCGACCAGATCGGAGGGCAGCATGACGCGGGTCTGGATTTCCCTCTCCACCGGTTTCTCGGTGAAGAACAGATTGACGCTCGATTGGTCGCTGTCTTTGACGGGCCAGGGAGCGTAGTGGATCTGCACGAGAACATCGGCTCCCGCCGGAAGCTTCAGACCGGTGCCAGCGGGGAAGAAACGCGGTGTAGCTCCGGGCACCCAACCGGGGTAGGCGAGTCCTTGTCGCGCTGGCACGCCGAAACCGCCGAAGGAGGGGTAGCCGACGGGGGCGTCCTGGGCGTCCAAGCGACGAGCTTCGCCGGTGGAGTCGATGGACAGCAGAGCGTGGTGGACGATCTTGGGATTCCCTGGACGGAACTCGACTGCCACGAGATCTTTGTCTTCCGTCAAGCCGGTGGGCAGGACGAAGACACGGTATTCATCTAGGTTGTCACCCTTGATTGTGTAGGCTTCCGACATGGTGAGTGTCAGGTCGGGTTCGCCGAGCACGGAACCCTCGGGAAAGTCGGGCAGCGAAGGCGCTGCCTCCGGGTCGCCCTCGGGGCTGCCGGCGGCCGCCCATTGGGCGATCAGATCGATTTGATCGCCGGTGAGGCGGCGTTCGCCGACGAATCGGCTGAAGGAGGGATCCGGGGGCCAAGGCGGCATGATCTCCTCGGCGGTGACATGGGCAATGGTCTCGGCGAAGGCGGACACCTCGGCGTAGGAAGTGAGCGGCATGGGGCCGATCTCGCCTTCGCGGTGGCAGATGGTGCAGTTGTTGTAAATGATCGGCGCGATGTGTGCGTTGAACGTGATCGCCGCTTCCTCCTGAGCGTTGGCGGGGACCGCGGAGAAAAAGCCGCCGAGCAGGCTGAGGGTGAAGAAGACGGTGAGCTGTGGATGGTGGGATGACGTTGTCATGGATGAGCCAAGGTTTTTTGAAAAGTGATCGGACATCCCACGGCGGCCGTTCGGGCCACCGGAACGGGACGGCCTTCGAGAAGAGCCTCAAGGCTGTCGCGGAGGTCGTAGGTGCGCGCCGCCGCCCGCCGCTTCCCGATGTCGGCGAACTGATCGTCAATCCGCCCACGATAAAAAAGTTTCCCTTCGCTGTCGAAGAGGAACACCTCGGGCACGGTTTGGGCGTTCAAGGCCCTGGCCTTGTTCTGATCGGGGTCTGCGTGGATCGGGAACGGGAGGAGGAAAGCCTCCGCGAAGGCCTTCACGCTGGCCGGGGTAGCGGTGGCTGTCGGGACATAGCTCTCGAATCGGACACCCGCGGGCGCGTAGCGTGCGTGAAGTTTGCGGAGGGTCGCGGTGTGATGTCGGGCGATGGGGCACCCGGGCTCGAGCAAAACAATCACCTTACCCTTTTCCGCCTCTTTTCCCGTGAGGGCGGGGGACTGGGAATCTCTGCCAGACACCCAGCCCGTCGCGAGAAACGCCGTGGCCAGCGCGATGCTCAGGATGTCGGTGCGATGGCGGGGTGGCATGCGACACCATGCGCTATTTCCGGGTTGGAAGCAAGTCCGAATTGTTGCCCGCTGGAAACGTCACTTGGAGGCTCGCGCGACCGCCTTTTTCTTGAGTTGATCGAGCAGCACCTAGAGACTCTGTCGAAGTCGAGGGAGCAGATCGCGCGCGACCGCCTTTTTCTTGAGTTGATCGAGCAGCACGGCACCGAGGATGACCACGCCCAGTATCACTTTCTGGGGATAACTCTTCAATCCCATGAGATTCATGCCGCCCACCACGACGGCGATGATGAAGGCGCCAATGAGAGTCCCCAGGATCTTGCTCTCCCCGCCGAGCAGGGAGGTGCCGCCCACCACGAAGGGGGCGATGATCATCAACTCGGTGAGGGTGGGTCTGCCAGACATCCAGCCCGTCGCGAGAAACGCCGTGGCCAGCGCGACGCTCAGGAGCGCGATGCGATGGCGGGGTGGCACGCGACACCATGCGCTATTTCCGGGTTGGAAGCAAGTCCGAATTGTTGCCCGCTGGAAACGTCACTTGGAGGCTCGCGCGACCGCCTTTTTCTTGAGTTGATCGAGCAGCACGGCGCCGAGGATGACCGCGCCCAGCATCACTTTCTGGGGATAACTCTTCAATCCCATGAGATTCATGCCGTTCTGAATGACGGCGATGATGAAGGCGCCAATGAGAGTCCCCAGGATCTTGCCCTCCCCGCCGAGCAGGGAGGTGCCGCCCACCACGACGGCGGCGATGACCATCAACTCGTAGAGGACGCCGTAGTTGGGGTCGCCGCTCTTGAGCTGGGAGGCGACGATGATGCCGCCCAGGCCCGCGAGGGCACCGCTGATGGTGTAGACCAGAACGAGTACCCGCTTCACCGGCACGCCCGAGAGCCGCGCGGCCTCGGGGTTTCCCCCCACCGCGTAGATGTGCCGACCGAAAGGCGTGTGCTCCATCACAATGTGGGCCAGCGCGTAGAGGAGGATCATGAGAACCACGGCGTTGGGGATGCCCAGATCGGCCCCGACACCCAGCCATTTGAAGCTCTCCGGCAGCTCGTTGAAGATGGAATCCCCGTTGGTGATCATGAAGGCGAAACCACTGGCGATCATCATCATGGCGAGGGTGACGATGAACGGAGGAATCGAAAAGCGCGTCACCATGATCCCGTTGAAACAGCCGACAGCAGCGCACACGGCGATGGCTGCGAGACCGGCCAGTGTGAGTCCGAAACTCGACGCTTCGAGCCCTCCCACGACGTTCTTGATGAGCCAAGCTCCGATGACGGCGGAGAGCGCGACCAGGCTGCCGACGGAGAGATCGATTCCGGCAGTCATGATCACCATGGTCATGCCAATGGCCATGATGGCAATCACGGCGATCTGATTGGCGACGTTGATGAGGTTGTCGCGTTTCAAAAACGTGGGCCACTGATAGCCTCGGGGCGAGAGGATTTCCGGTTGTCCCAGGGCAGGGAAACGGGCCGAAGCGTTCTCGAGAACTTGCCAGTCGGAAGTGGCGCGGATGGTGGCGATCGTCGTGACGCGGATTCCCGCTCCGCTGAGGCGCTCGAGCTCGCGTCTGGCGTCCTGGGGCGAGCCCTGGACGGTGCCCACCACATCGCCTCCGAACTCAGCGATTCGTTCTCTGAGGCGTGTCACGAAGGCATCGTCCCCCTCCGTGGGGCGAGCCACGATGAGGACGCGTGCCTGGTCTCCATGGCTTTCGCCGATCACCTTGGCCAGCTGATCGGCGGCCCCTTCACCTCCCGGGTAATGGGTCTGAATGGTGCTGAGGCTGATGATGACTCCCAGGATGATGAGCACACCAAGCATGCCGTAGTTCGAATAGACATAGGCGAGGAATCGCGGGGAGCCCATGAGGGGCAATGTGCCGGTCCGGTCTCGCGGATAGCAAGTCTCAAAACGTCGAACTCGCGATCATCGCCGGGTCTCGCTGATGCGTGCGGCGTTCTCGGGCAGTTCGGCGAAGACCAGGCGCCCGGCACTCGTCTGGAGCGGACTCCCGATGACGACGTCGACGGTGTTTCCGAGGTGTTTGATGCCCTGGTTGACGACCACCATCGTGCCGTCCTCCAGATAGCCGACCGCCTGGTGCTCATCCTTGCCTTCCTTGACGAGCTTGAGGGACATGGGTTCACCCGGGAGAATGTTGGGTCGCATCGCCTGAACCAGCTCGTTGAGATTGAGCACGGTGACTCCCTGAAGCTGGGCCACCCTGCCGAGGTTGCGGTCATTGGTCAGGAGACGCGCTCCCAGGCGTTTGGAAAGCTGGATGAGTTGGGTGTCGGTCGGTTCGTCGTGGTGATGATGGTCGCTTTCCTGAACCGTGACGTCGAGGTTGGGATTGTCCTGCATTTCCCGGAGGTATTCGAGCCCGCGTTTTCCCCGGGTGCGCTTGATTTCATCCGCGGAGTCCGTCAGCGCATGCAGTTCGTCGAGGACGAAATCCGGGATGACCAGGGCTCCGCTGAGGAAGCCGGTTTCACAGAGTTTGGCGATGCGTCCGTCGATGATCACGTTGGAATCGACCAGGAGCGGCAGGTCTTGAGCCGAGTTTTGCCGGAAGCGGACGTAGGGAATGAGAAAGGAGAATTCCTGTCGGTTCGCGCGGATGGCCAGGGACATGCCCCAGTATCCCAGCGCCAGATGAATGGCCACGGGAATGATGGTGGTGGCCAGCTCGGCCTCCGGAGTCACGCCGACCAGGGTGAACAGATTCCTCAGCACATAGTTGATGAGCATGCCACAGAACAGTCCGACGAGAAGGCCAGCGGTGGCGTGGGAGAATTGCCGGAACGAGATGTTGCGGAGCGCCGATTCCACCAGGACCACCCCGATGCCAAAGAGCCCTCCTCCAATGGCGCCTGCCCACCAGGACTCGGCCAGCCCGATGGCCGCAGTGATGCCGAGTGCCACGGTGATGGCGAGAAACACCATCCGGAGGAGGCGTGACGGCGTGAGGATCGTGCGCATGAACGCGCGATCTTGTCGCGATTCCGGGCGAGACGCAAGTGTCAAGCCGGGCCTCCGCGAGGGCGAGGTCTTGGCGGGCTCAGGCCCGGGAAAACGAAAAGAGCCGCCACTTCGGTGAGTGGCGGCTCTTCAGCGAGAGAAAGGGTCTCGTGGGCTCTTAGCCAGCGAGAAACTTTGGGAGCGACGCTCAGTCGGCCTTGGCGAACTCCACTTTGGCGATGGCCTTGTCGGGAGCCTCGGCGAACTTCTTGGCGCATTTGCCGCAGCACAGTCCCACTTGAACGGAAATGACGGCGTTGGCGTCCGGGTCGATGTCATTGCCGCTGAACACGCAGGCTTCGTTCCCTGCGTTGTCCATCACCACCTTCGAGCCGTGTTCCTTGGCGTCGAATTTGGCTTGGCATTTTTCACAGCAGAGCCCGACCTTGGCACCCTTGTAATCCACCGTGACCGCGGTGTCCACCTCCTTGCCGCTTAAGGGGCACTTGGTGTTGACGTACGTGGCGCTGACCTTGGCGGTCTTCGCGAGGTTGTCGGCGACGTTCTTGGTGAGCTTGGCCTGGCATTTCTCGCAGCAGACGCCGACCACCTTGGTGTAGGTGACCACTTGTTCGGCATCAATGTCTTCGCCACTGAAGGGGCATTTGGCGTTGACCGGCTTCGCCTCCTCTGCCGAAAGGCTCAGGAGAGCCGCGCTGAGAAATCCGAGAGCGAGAAGAGTGACTTTTTTCATGATACGATGAGATGAGAGTTTGTATCGGGGTCCCCGGGCCGGCCGGACTCGCCAGATTCCCTTTGCCAAGCGAAGTCCCGTGCCTATAGCAGTGCCTCATGCCTCTCACCGAGTCCGTCGATCGCCGGGTGAGCGATCTCTACATCGCCGACAACACCCCACTGCCGTCCCCGGAAGCCCTTTTCGAGGAGGTTTCACGGACGGAGGCACACGCCGAGGTGGTCTTCCGCGTGCGAGAGGAGATCCAGGGCATCCTCAAGGGCGATGACGAGCGATTCTTTCTCGTGGTGGGTCCCTGCTCGATCCACGACGTGAAGGCTGGGCGGGAATATGCCGAGCGCCTGGCGACCCTGAGCGAGAAGGTGCGGGATCGGATTCTCCTGGTCATGCGGGTTTATTTTGAGAAGCCGCGCACCACCGTCGGCTGGAAGGGGCTCATCATGGATCCGCATCTCGATGGCAGCAGCGACATCAAGACGGGCTTGAAGGAAGCCCGGAGGTTCCTCACCGAGGTTCTCAGCCTGGGCGTTCCCACCGCGACCGAGTTGCTGGATCCGATCACGCCCCAGTACATCGCCGACCTGATCTGCTGGTCGGCCATTGGGGCACGGACCACCGAATCCCAGACGCATCGCCAGATGGCTTCGGGGCTTTCCATGCCGCTCGGATTCAAGAACGCGACCTCCGGATCCATCGCCGCCGCGGTCAACGCCATCAAGGCGGCGACCCAGCCGCAGACCTTCCTGGGAGTGAATCGGGATGGCGTGGCCTCCAGCGTCACCACGCGGGGCAACCCCCATTGCCACGTGATTCTGCGCGGCGGCTCCGACCGACCGAATTACGATGCCGGCTCGGTGGCGGGAGCCATGGCGCAGCTGGAGAAGAGCGGGTTGTCCACGGCGGTGATGATCGACGCCAGCCACGATAACTCGAAGAAAGATTATCGGCGGCAGCCCGACGTTTTCCATGAGGTCATCCAGCAACGGATCGCTGGGAATCAGCGGATCGTCGCGGGGATGATCGAGAGCAATCTGGAGGCGGGAAGCCAGCCGCTGAGCGGCTCCCTGGCGCAGTTGCGTTATGGGCAGTCCATCACGGACAAGTGCATGGACTGGAAAACGACAGAAACCCTGATTTTGGAAACCTACGAGCAGCTGGCTCGTTGATTGAGGTCTTGAACTGGAGGATCGAGCGATGAAAGAGACATCTGGCGACCGGCTACAAGAAGCCATGCAAAACCCTCAGAACATGGGGGAGTTGGAGAACGCGGACGCCGTGGGCACGGTGGGCAGTCCGGATTGCGGAGACATGCTGCGTCTATGGGTCAAGTTTCGGGAGGAAGGCGGCCGGAAGGTCATCGACAAGGCGACCTTTCAGAGTTTCGGCTGCCAGACCGCCATCGCGGTGGCCTCGGTGGCCACGGAAATGATCAAGGGGCGGACCGTGGACGAAGCCATGGCGTTGAATTCGGAGAAGCTTTCGGAGACCCTGGGACCCTTGCCGCCGATGAAAATCCACTGCGGACAGTTGGTGGAGAGTGCGCTCAAGGATGCCCTGGCGGCTTCCGCTGGATCGAGCGAAGGATCCCCCGGCCTTCCCCCCTCCGGCTCACTGCCTGCCGGGGTCGGCCAGGGCCTGATGGGAGCCATTCCAGGGGCCGACGCACCGCAGGGCACGGGCAAGATCAAGATCGTTCCGCTGAAGGACGATGAGGACACCGAGTAGAGCCATCCGGGTGGGGATGCGGTGCGTCCTCACGCCTGTCCAGTACAGCGAGTCAGGTGCGCCGCCGCGATCCCCTCAGGCCGACGCCCGGCCGCGAGACCCTTTCAGCATATGAAAACGCATCGAGTAGGCATCATCATGAACGGCGTCACCGGGCGCATGGGGACCAATCAACACCTTTTGCGATCGATCGTGGCGATCCGCGATCAGGGCGGCGTCGCGCTGGGAGCGGACCAAGTGATCATGCCGGATCCCATTCTGGTGGGCCGGAACGAAAACAAGCTCAGAGCCCTTGGCGAGCGTTGCGGGGTCGAGCGCTGGAGCACGGATCTCGATGCCGCCCTGGCCGATTCTGACGATGAGATCTACTTTGACTCCCAGACCACGGGACGCCGGGCCGACGGGGTCCGGCGCGCGGTCCGGGCCGGCAAGAGCATCTACTGCGAGAAGCCGACGGCGACGGATTCGGCCACGGCCCTCGAACTCTATCATCTGTGCCGGGACGCCGGTCTGAAGAACGGCGTGGTTCAGGACAAGCTCTGGTTGCCGGGCATGATCAAGGTGAAACGGCTCCTGGAGAACGGCTTCTTTGGCGAAGTTTTATCGGTTCGAGGAGAGTTCGGCTACTGGGTTTTTGAAGGCCACAGCATTCCCGCCCAGCGCCCGTCTTGGAACTATCGCGAGGAAGATGACGGGGGAATCGTCGTGGACATGCTCTGTCATTGGCGCTACGTGTTGGATGGAATCTTCGGAAACGTGAAAGCGCTTTCTTGCCTGGGTGCCACCCACATCAAGGAACGGGTGGATGAGAACGGGAAGCCTTATCGATGCACGGCGGACGACTCCGCTTACGCCACCTTCGAGCTGGAGAACGGCGTGGTGGCACATTTTAATTCTTCGTGGAATGTGAGGGTCCGGCGCGATGACTTGCTAACTCTGCAGATCGACGGAACGAAGGGCTCGGCGGTGGCCGGGCTGCGTGACGTCTACATCCAGCATTACGGGAACACGCCCAAACCGGTCTGGAACCCGGACATCGTTCAGCCGATCGATTTCTACGAGGGCTGGTCCAAGGTGCCGGAACAAGAGAGCTATGACAACGCCTTCAAGGTTCAGTGGGAAATGTTCCTGCGGCACGTGGTGAAGGGTGAACCCTTTCCCTACACGCTTCTCGAAGGGGCCAAGGGCGTCCAGTTGGCGGAGCTTGGTCTCCAGAGCTGGGAACAACGGCGCTGGGTCGAGGTGCCGGCACTGGACTGAGGGGAGCGTGATTCGAGATGTGGAAGGTCGCATTCATCACTGGGGGATCGCGAGGGATCGGGCTGGGCATCGCCAGAAAGCTGGCGGAGGAGGGCTACGATCTGGCGATCAACGGCGTGCGCGAGGAGAAGGCGGTGCAGTCGGTGCTGGACGGTCTACGCGAAACGGGTCGTCGACTGGTTTATTGTCAGGGCGATGTGGCCGATCTGCAGGCGCATGCGGGGATGGTTGAGCGGGCGGTGTCGAGATTGGGCGGAATCCATTTTCTCGTCAACAACGCCGGGGTGGCTCCACTGGTGCGGGCGGATGTCTTGGAAATGAGTGAGGAAAGCTGGGAGCGCGTGATGGGCATCAATCTGAAGGGCAACGTGTTCCTGGCGCAGCGAGTGGCGAATTACTTTTTGAAACAACGTGAGGAGGATCCGGCGTTTCCGGCCTGCATCGTCAACATCAACAGCGTTTCCGCGACCATGGTGAGCGTCAATCGGGCGGAGTATTGCATCTCCAAGGCGGGCCTGGCAATGGCGACCCAGCTCTTTGCCGTTCGCCTGGGCCCGGAGAAGATTCCCGTTTACGAGGTGCGGCCGGGGGTCACCCGAAGTGACATGACGGCGGGTGTGGAAGAGAAGTATGACCGGCTGATCGCCGATGGCCTCTGCCCGCAGCCCCGTTGGGGCGAGCCCGAGGATGTCGCCAAGGCGGTGGCCGCGCTTGCCAGGGGCGAGTTCGACTACAGCAGCGGGCAGGTGTTCATGGTGGACGGCGGCATGACGATTCACCGGCTGTGAGGTGAAGCGGTCTCTCGGGCGGTCGGCCGGACGCTCCGCGGACCGCCTCGGGGTGGGCACAAACAGGCTCCGGTGGACTTCCCTGGGCTTCCTCTCTATACTCAGGGCTTGCAGCTTTGGCCTCCGATTGACGGGGGCTCCGATTTTTCCGCCACCCATGCGACGTCGACCGTTTCTCCATACGCTCGGTGCTCTGCCGTGGCTGCCTCAGCTCCTGGCGGCCTCGCCCGAGTTTCAGCGGAGTGATCGCGCCTTGATCCTGCTCTGGATGGACGGTGGCATGTCGCATCTCGACACCTTCGACGGGAAGCCGGAGGCGCCCGTTTCCATTCGAGGCGATTTGGAGAGCCGGGAAAGCGCTCTCGAGGGGGTCTTCGTCAGCCGCGAATTGAGCCGGGTGGGTGCGCTGATGGATCGGCTGGCACTCGTGCGGAGTCTCACCAGTCCCGAGGGGAATCATGATCGGGGTTCCCATCACGTGCTGACTGGCCGTCGGCCCTCTCCTTTGCTGGTTTACCCCTCGCTCGGTTCGGTTCTCGGGCGGTTCACGGATGCCGAGCACGAGAATCCGATGCCTCCTTACGTGGCCATCCCGGACGCCCATCCCTACGCCAAGCAAGGCTTTCTGCCGACATCGCACGCCCCGCTTGAGATTGAAGGCACGCCGGGGAGAGCCGGGTTCGAGGTGAAAGATCTCGTGCCGCCGGTGCCCATGGCGCGCGCGCTGTCCTATTTGCAGACCTTGGACCGACTGGATGGCCGGCCGAAATCCGTGACGGAATCCGCTCGCGATCAGTTTTTGGAACGGGCGCGTTTTGTCTCCACCAGTCCCGAGGTTCGTCGGCGTTTTGATTTGAGTGAGGAGCCCCCTGAAATGCACGGGCTCTACGGGCGGCATTTTCTGGGTCAGAGCTGTCTTTTGGCGCGGCGGCTGGTCGAAGGCGGCGTCCGCTGTGTGTTTGTGCGGGACAAGGGCTGGGATCATCATCGGGGTATTGCCAGGGCGTTGACCTATGGATTTCCGCCCAAGCTGGAAGCGCTGAACCAGGCGATCCCCGCCCTCTTCCAGGATCTTGAGGAGCGTGGATTGCTGGAGCGAACGACGGTCTTGCTGGCCAGCGAGTTTGGCCGGACTCCCCGGATCAATCCGTCGGGCGGACGGGATCACTGGTCTCGCGCCAGCTCGGCGCTTCTGTTCGGGGCGGGCATCCGCCGGGGCGCGGTGATCGGCAAGACCGATGCACGGGGCGAGGAACCGGTGGAGGATCCGGTGAATCCGGGAGATCTCTTTCACACCCTCCTGGCCGCCTTGGGAGCCGACCTCGACACCGTTTGGCAGACTCCCGACGGCCGGCCTGTGAAAATCATCGAGGAGGAACATCGCTTGCTGCGGCCGCTTTTGGCCCGTGCTTGAGGTGGGCGGATGATTCGAGGTGGACGGATGAATCGACGCGAACTCTTGGGAATGTTGGGCGGCGCCGCCAGTGGATGGACGCCCAGCCTTCTCGCACTGGAATCGACGCCGGCCCATCGTGGCCCGGTCACGTCATTGGGGGTTCGAGGCGAGACGATTTACTCGGTTTCTCAAGGGGGCGTATTCAAGAATGAAAAACGGGTCTTGGTTCCGCCATGGCGAGTGAGCGCGCTGGCCTTGGCGCCGAAGGGGCTCTGGCTGGCGGGAGGAGCGGTCGGAGAATCAGGTCGCATGGCCTGGTTGAGTCTTGAGGAAGAAGAAGCCGAACTCGCGGAGCGGTCGATTGCCGACGATCTGATCGCGGATCTCTCTCGATCGACCGACGGCACGCTCCTCGCCTGGGGTGAGTTGGGTGGAGGAATCGGGACCGTCCAGGCGGAGAAGGGCTGGCGGGAGGCTCCACTGCACCGGCATGAGGCGCATGAAGGGGCGGTGCGAACGGTGCGCTTTGCCCCAAGCGGGAGCCTTCTGGCATCGGGTGGACTCGACGGGGCGGTGATTCTCCAGGAGGTGGCGAAGGGAAAAGCCTCGGAGGTGCGGCGGCTGCAGGACCACACGGCAGGCGTGGAGAGCCTGGCGTTTTCGCCAAACGGCCGCTGGTTGGCTACCGGATCTCGAGACTCGCGCGTGCGCGTGCACCGGGTGTCGAATGGGAGGCTGATGCGAACCTATCGGGGGCTGGGAATGGAAGCGGAACCGGTGGTTGGCCGGCTGCCCGCGTGCGTCCTGTCGCTGGCATGGTTCGAGACGGAAGCGGGGACTCCACGATTGATGGCCGGCACCTCATCGGGAGAGATCTATCGGCTATCCGAGAAGAGCAGCGAATGGAAGAAGCTCGCTCAGCTGAGCCTCGGACCGGTCACGAGTCTGTCGTCGAAACCGGGTCAGTTGGTCGTGGGTGCGCGGGCTCCTCTGGTGGCCCTTCTGGCGCTCGACGAGTAGGCGTCAGGGTGAAATCGGCGTCTTGGTTTTCTCGATGAGCTGGATGTCGATGATCCGCATCTCGGTGTCGACGGCCTTGCACATGTCGTAAATGGTGAGGGCGGCCACGCTCGCTGCGGTCAGCGCCTCCATTTCGACTCCCGTCTGGGCTTGGGTCTTGGCCTGCGCGGTGATGAGATAGCCGTCGGCTTTTTCCTCGAAGTCCACGCTCACGTGACGGAGGGGCAACTGATGACAGAGAGGGATGAGGGTGGCCGTTTGCTTGGCCGCCTGAATGCCGGCGATCTTCGCGATGGCCAGCACGTTGCCTTTCTTGACTTGGTCAGAGGCCACGAGGCGGAGTGTCTCCGGGAGCAGATGGATGAATCCGCTGGCCACGGCCTCGCGGGTCACGACGTCATTCTGGGAAACGTCGACCATGGAGACCTGGCCGTCACGGGAGACGTGAGAGAGCTCTTGAGTCATCGGGACGAGACAAGGGGATCTGTTAGGCGGAGGCGGGGCCGAGCCGCCGGAGGGCGGCAATGCGGTCCAGCATCGGCGGGTGAGAGTAGTTGATGAAAACGTAGAACGGATGGGGCGTGAGATTGCTCAGATTGTCCTTGGAGAGGGATTTGAGGGCGCTGATAAGCGGGGAGGCTTCACCGGTCACGTCCACCGCGAAGGCGTCCGCCTCGAACTCGTTCTTGCGGCTGAAGAGCGCCATGGCGACGCCGATGAGCTTGCTGAGGGGACTGAGGAGAAAGGAAAAAAAGATGAAACTTAGATAGATGGACGTTTCCTGCACGCCGAAGGCATCGAAGAGGGCGCGATTATGCATGAAAAGCCCGAGCAGGAAAAAGATGACCCCCATCTGCACGATGCCGAGGAGCAGGGTCTTGAGGATGTGTTTGAGTTTGAAATGACCGATCTCGTGAGCGAGAACGGCCACCAGCTCGGGCACGGTATGCTTCTTGATGAGCGTGTCGAAGAGCGCGATCTTCTTGTTCTTTCCAAAACCGGCGAAGTAAGCGTTGCTCTTGGTGGACCGCTTGGAGCCGTCCATCTCAAAGATGCCCGTGAGAGGAAACTGACATTTGTCCGCCATCTCTTCAATGCCAGAGCGCAGTTCTCCGTCTTCCAGGGGTTTGAATTTGTTGAACAGTGGCAGGATCCATTTGGGGTAGATGAAGAGCAGAAAAATCTGGAAGAGAGTTGTGACCACCCAGGCAATGAGCCAGGCCACGTTCTCGATGGCGGGATTTTGAAACAGGTAGAGCAGTAAGGCGAAGAGTGGCAGTCCCAGGAGGGCGCTGAGAAAAAGGTTTTTGATAAGGTCCGAGATGAAGGTCTTGGGCGTGGTCTGGTTGAAGCCGTATTTTTCCTCGATGACGAAGGTGTCGTAAACGGTGAAGGGGAGGGAAAGCAATTGGCCGGCCAGCACGAGGAGCGTGACGAAGACGAGGCCGGTGACGATGGGGCCGAAGCCGAAGCCGCGCACCAGGGCGTCCAACCACTGGAAGCCTCCCATCCACCAGAAAAGAAGGAAGACGAGGAGTGAGAAGGTGGATTCAATCAGCCCAAAACGAGTGGTTTCGCGCGTGTAAGCCTGGGACTGGGCATATTTCTCACGGTCAAACACGTCACGAAACTCCTCCGGCAGTTCCGGCTTGAGAGCCTTGAGATTGAGGAGATTGGAAAGAACATCCAGGAAATAGAACCCGATGACGGTCAGCGCGATGAAAAAGAAGTAGCCGTTGAGTTCCATGACGGGCCTTAACACAGGGGTCTAACGCCCGCAAGATCGAAGGGGTCGATGCGTGCCCGCTTGACGATTCGCGGGCCGAGGGTGGGCGAGCGGGTCGGCTTGACCATTGGCTGAACGGTGGTCGGGACGCGTGCAATCGCCGAGTGGGAAGAATGCCGGAACCCGCTCTCGCCGGGACCGGCGCGGAGGCATCCTGCCGCCCGGAGAGTGCTTCGGCCGCCAGCGCGAATCCTCTCGACCCGTCGACGGACGGCGTGCAGGCTTGGAGGGATGAGAATACACCTCTTCTTGTTCGCGACGGTAGGGGCCTGGCTCCTCGGCTCGGTCACTGCCGAGGAAACAGCGGCCACCTTTGGTCTCCAGGAAACCGAGGCGGCGATTGTGCTTCGCCACGGCGATCTGGATTTCCTGACCTATCACAAGGCGGAAGTGCCACCGCCCCCGGAGGCGGATCCGGTTTTTGCGCGAAGCGGTTTCATCCATCCCTTGAAGACGCCGTCCGGGCATGTGCTGACCGGGATTCACCCGGACGATCACTACCATCACCTGGGACTGTGGCATGCCTGGGTGAAATGTGAGATCGATGGCAAGCCGGCGGATTTTTGGAATCTCAAAGGCCGTACGGGTCGCATTCGCTACGCCAAGACCATCGGCACCGATTCCCGGGCGGATCGAACGGGATTCACGGTCGAACAGGAGCATGTGGCCTATCTCAATGGCCCCGAGCGGGAGCCCACGGTGATTTTACGGGAGAAGTTCCACGTTCTCGCCCGGATGGTGGAGGGCGCTTTCGAGATCCACTATTCCACGGAACAGACCAACATCTTCGATCACGCGCTGGAGCTGCCGGCCTACCGTTATGGCGGGCCGATCGCCTACCGCGCGCCGCATCACTGGGACAAAGACAACAGCGATTACCTGGGATCCGAGGGAACGACGCGGGTGGATGGCCACGCCACGCGCTCACGATGGTGCGCTTTTTGGGGGCCTGGTGAGGAGGGTGACGGGTCGCTGGTGACCTTGGCCATCTTGAGCCGGAAGACCAATCACGACTGGCCGCAGCGGATGCGTGTATGGCCTCCGAACTCCAACAACGGGGCGATCTTCTTCAATTATGTGCCCATTCAAGAGCACGGCTGGTCGATCGAGCCCGGACAGACCGTGAGGATGGTTTACCGGCTCGTGGCGCAGGACGGCAAAGCTTCCACCGCTGACATTGAGCGGCGCTGGAAGCGCTGGCACGCGAGCGACGCGAGGTGAGGCGCGCGGCGAGAGGCCGTCTGAGAGATCAACAAGATCAGCGGATGCCAAAGCCGGTGACGTCTTCGAGCCGGGGCGCGTCCTGGATTTCCTCCGCCTGGATGTTGCCCCCGAGCTGGCCCTCACGGATTGCCTGGAGAAAATCATCGACCTCGTCGGCCTCGCCCATGACTTGCAGCTCGACGCGCCCGTCGGGCAGGTTGCGCACCCATCCGATCACCTCGAAGCCCATGGCTTCCCTCTTGGTGGTGTAGCGGAAACCGACACCCTGGACGTGCCCTTCGTAGAAAACTTGTTTGCAGGTCATGGTCGCGACCGGGGTGGAAGAGGATCGGTGAAAAGGGTTCCTTGAGGTGATCGGAATGGAGAGAATCCGTTAGGGGCGAATGAAGGAGGGGCGAATGAAGGAAGATCGATCCCCGAGGTCGGTCAGGGCCGCCGCCCATTCCGGTTCGGTGGATCGGACCATGGTGACGGTGTCTTCGGCCAGGGTGAGCGAGAGAGTCAGCACGCCGTCGAAGGTCCAGGTATTGCCGTCGCGCCGGCCGGTCGTCTCCTCCATCTCAAAAAGCCGGCCAGCGTGCTCGCCGAGCGTTTCAAAGAAGCGCTGAGCGCTGCCGCTGTCTCGCCAGGCCGATTTCCACACCAGCTGCGGGGCTTCATCGTCAGTCTGATAGAGCAACACGCCATCCCCTTCCCAGCCGGAGGCGAGGGCGCTGGCCGACTCCTCGCCGAGCGCTGCGCGCAGCCAGGCGCGGATCATGAGTTCGCCCATCACATTTTCCCAGACTGGTTCCGATTGGCGGAGATCCAGCTGAGCCCACTCGAGCCGGCGAGGCTGCCAGCGGGGGATTTCGAGATAGCGATCCGAATGGAGGAGGTGGGAGGTGGTGTCGGGGAGTTGCTGGTAGATGGAGTCGAGGGCCACGTTTTGTCCGGAGACGGCCTGACAGAAGTGCACGCCTTCGCGCAGGGGAAGCATTTCGGCATCGCTGAACGGCGCCGGCCAGCGTTCGGTGATCGAGGTAAGCTTTCTCCATGCCTGGGATTCACGGATGTCCGTCTCCGTGTGGCGAGCGGCGTGGAGGACGGCATCGCCCAGGACAAAGGCCTGCTCCGCGAGGGCCCGGTCCCAGTTGACCTCGGCGGGGGTGAATTGCTCGTACCATCCGAAATTCTGACTCAGGAGCATGAGCAGGAGGTGGATGGCGACCCATTCCCGCGTGGCGGGATCTTCGGTGGTCAGATGCTCGCTGTGCAGGAGCTGGTTTTCCAGGGGATCATAGAGAGTTGAGGGCGAGGGATTGGGGAAGAGGCGGTAGCGGGCGGCGAGATCTTCATCGGAGGGGAGGATTCCGGTGACTTGGAGGGCGAGCCCCAGGCGGTTCAGCGAGTCGGAGGGAAAGCGCGTGGCAATCTGGCGTTGCCAGGTCTGTTGCAGGGCAGCCTCGGTTCCCGGCTGGAAATTGAGCGCGTCTTGGTAGGTGAGCGCGCGGGCTTTGGAGATCTGATAAGCTTCATTGAGGAGGGCGCCCTCGATGGCTGCCCGGCTGCCGCCTCCCTGATCGAGCGACGGTGTCGGGGGGGGCGAGGAGGAGGAAGAAACGGAGGCGGGATCGGCGCTCTCCTCGGTCGAGTTTTCTTCGGCGGGGGCGTCCGCGGGGGAATCGGGCGATGCCGACAAGGGGGCTGGTCGGGCCGTGTTGCCGCGATGGACGTTGGTGAGCACCCGGCCGGCAAGGCCGGCGAGAATGACCAAGACAAGAAGCAAAAGGCCCGGGCGGCTCATGGACCCATCAGATCGCACGGCCCTCCCGCCTGTCAAGGGGGCGCGGGAGGGTGGCGTCCCCTTGGCGAGAGTTCGCAACCGGGGCTACGTGGGCGGATGAGTTGGCCGGGCCGCGCGTGTTCGAGCTTGCTTCCGCGTCTGGCGTTGTGAAATTGACGGGAGAGGAGGGGATGATGAATACAGGAAAAGACAAGATCACCATGGGCAAGGTTTTCATACTGACCGCGGTTTCAGCGTCCAGCCTGGGGCTGTCCGGTTGTGGCCACACGCTCAACGGGGTCGGGCTCGACTTGCAGTTGATGCAAAACCGCGTCAGGGAACGGGTTCAACGTTCACAGGCGCCTTCGGTCGATGCGCCGGCGAGGGCGACGGTCAATCAGACGGATGCCGCCGCCGCCCAATGGCAGTATTACCATTGAGGGACCCGACTCGCTGGCCGCATGGCTCGCGCGGCTTCCTCTCCCTCTTTCCGGCTGGCTAGCGAAACTTCTTCGTCGCCCAGAGCACGTACAGCCCGACCAGCAGGATGAGGACCACCATGACGAGTATGATCAGGATGCGGATATCGATAAATGCGAACATCGGTGGATGCTAGGTAGCTTCTTGACTCCATTTGTAAAGGGGGAAATGGTTTGCCCAGTGGTGACCTTGAGCCCCTCGGGAATCGGCTGACGGATCGGTCTCATCGGTTTCCCACGGGCGCGATCCTGATGAAGAGGAATGAATCATTGCTGGGTGAAAGCCGTCCCTGTTTGGGCGAGGTTGCACGAAGCATCATGAAAAAAACGAAACGGATTCCGTGCCTGCTCAGGTTTCTCTGTTGGGGTGTCGTCGGCCCTGGAGCGGTGCTTTTGGGGGCGTCCCTGCAGGCGCAGTCGTCCGCTGGATTCCCTGACCGGCTGAGGATCGATGGCTCGGACATTGACCGCCGGGGTCACCTTCCCACGACTTTCGCCCCCGTGTTGAAGGACGTCCTCCCGGCGATCGTGAGTGTGTCTACGGCACGGGTGACCTGGCGCCGTACAGATCCGGTTTGGGACGAGATTCTGCGGCGTTATCTGGGCGAGGATTACGTGCCGGCCGAGCGTGAGGAACGGTGCCAGCAGGGCCTGGGATCGGGAGTTCTGGTCACCGGCGACGGCCTCATCATCACCAATTATCACGTGATTCAGGGCGCGGATGAGATCACCGTGACGCTTCCACAATCGGGGAGCAATTATGAAGCTGCGGTGATCGCTGCCGACCGGTCCACGGACGTCGCCTTGTTGAAAATCGAGGGCCAAGATTTTCAACAAGCCACCCTGGCGGACAGTGATCTGGTGGAGGTGGGGGACGTCGTCCTCGCGGTGGGCAATCCGTTCGAACTCGCACAGACCGTGACTCAGGGGATCGTCAGTGCCAAGGGGCGAAGCAACGTGGCGCCGCAAGGTTTCTACGGGTCTTTCATCCAGACCGATGCGGCCATCAATCCGGGCAATTCAGGAGGTGCCCTGGTGGATGCCTCCGGGCGTGTGTTGGGCATCAACACGATGATCTATTCCACCACGGGAGGTAGTACCGGCATCGGTTTCGCCATCCCCATCAACACGGCGATTCGCGTGATCAAGGATCTCCTGGACAAGGGCCACGTTCCCCGCGGGTATCTGGGCGTGGTGCTCAACGAAGTCAGTTCGGCCTTGGCGCGCCGATTGGGCAGGCCGGACTTGAAGGGAGCGGTGGTGGGGCCGGTGATCCAGGATTCCCCGGCGGACCGGGCGGGTCTTCGTCAGTATGATTTGATTGTCGAATTCGACGGGCGAGGGGCTTTGGACGGAAACAGCCTCAGACTGGCCATCGGCCGCTTGAGGCCGGGATCCGAAGTCACCCTCGGAGTCGTTCGAAATGGTCGTTTTCAGGAGATCCCCGTCACGCTCGGTGAGACCTCGGCACGGGGTTCTTACGTCAATCGGGATCATCGTTGGGACCGGCGGGATGGCGGGGATGCAGGTGCCCTTGGGGGCGTGGAGGCCGAGGGCAACCCCACGATTCCCGGGGAGGCGGTCCCCTTTTACCTGGAAGGCATCGAGACCGTGACGCTGGACGATGCCTTGAGAGATCAGCTGGGCTTGGACGCCTCCTACGAGGGGGCCGTGGTGGTCCAGGCCCACCCGGGAAGCCCGGCGGCGCGACGGGGATTGCGGGTCGGAGACCTGATCGTGGAGGTGGGCCGTCAGCCGGTGCGGACCAGTGCCGAGGCGGTGGCGGCGGGACGAGGGGTCGAGGGTGACTCCGTGATTCTCGGACTCATCCGCCGGGGCAAAGAGGAATTCGTCCTGGTGACCCGTCAGGAAGGGCGAGGTGCCGGTGTCGAAGGGGAGTGAGCGCGGATTGCCTCGAAGGATCGGCTATCAGTAGCGGCGTGCCGACCGCGCACCCGTGACCGTCAATGAGCGGGTGCGCCCTCGTCATTACTTGGCTCGCGGATGAAGCCCATCACACCGACCGCAGCGTAGAGGGCGAAAAACACGATCTTCACCAAGCTGCCGGCTCCCTCCATGAGTGGAAGGGTGGTGAGGATGCAAAACGCCGCCATGAAGACCATGAACAACCAGCCCACGCGGTCGCTCATGCGGGCGCCGAGGTCCCAGCAGCCGATGACCACCATCGCGGCAATCATCGAGGCCACCGCACCCCAGAAGACGAAGGCGGTGACTTCGGCGGCGAAGACCATGGCATGGGTGAAGAAAGTGATCATCCCCGCGAAGACGAAAAACACGAACAAGAGATTCTTCATGATGTCTGGACCGTAGCATTCGCCCCCTGGGCGTCAAGCGGTCTCAGAAACACGAAGAGGCGAGGGCTTGGCCCTCGCCTCTTCGACCAGAAAACGGGTCCTTTGAGTGGGCTGGAATCAGCCGCGGTTGAACCAGGTGGCCGGGCACAGCCAGCTGAGGCAGCGGCCCAGGCCGGCGGAAGCGGAACGTCCCGCATGGGTACTCGACGTGACGGTGACGGAGGGACGGCCGCTCGGGGCTTCCAGGCGATTCACGGTCCAGGCAACCGGGCGCAGGAGCTTGGAAAGCGAGTGGCTCTCGGTTTCCTTGGGATTGATGGATCCCTCGGGGGTGATTCGCGTGGCACTGCCGTGATATTCAATGGGCCTCTTGAGCCCGTCCGCCAGCAGCGGCGAGGCCAGGGCGAGAAAGGAAAGGGAAGCGAGGACAATGAGCTTTTTCATGAGTGTCTGATATGGAGGTCAATGGATCTCCGTGAGACTTCAGCGGTCTCTTCGGCGAACGTCAAGCGGAATGCGAGTCTCGTTGGTGAAACGCGGACGCGCCAGCGCAACGCCGCTCAGCGCGGCGCATCGATTTCATCCGCCTCGCGGCGGAGCCGAATCGTGGCGGAGCGGGCGTGGGCGTCGAGACCTTCAACGGCACAAAAGGTCTCGATCACCGGCGCGGATCGCCGGAGCGCCTCGCGATCGAATTTCACCACGCTGGTGCGGCGCTGAAACTGATCCACGGTGAGCCCGGCAAATGACTTGCCAGCGCCACCGGTGGGAAGCTCGTGACTGGGTCCCGCCAGGAAATCACCTGCAGCAACCGGAGAATCGTTGCCAATGAAGATCGCCCCGGCCGTCCGGATCAATGGCAGCCAGCGGTCGGCCTCCTCGGCAATCAGGCTGAGGTGTTCGGGCGCGAATGCGTTGGCGATCGCCAAGGCCTGCTCGAAGTCGGCCGTCTCGACAAGGATCGTCCCGTTTTCCAAGACTTGGTCGACGATGTGGACGCGGCTGAGGAAAGGCTTTTGTCGGGCGATCTCCCGCTGGACCTTCTCGATCAGCTCGCGGGAGGGGGTCGCGAGAACCAGGAGGCTCACGGGATCGTGTTCGGCCTGGGCCAGCAGGTCCGCGGCGACGAAGGCGGGTTCCGCCGAGGCGTCGGCCAGCACGAGGATTTCACTGGGGCCGGGCAGAAGATCCACCGCGACCGTGCCGAACACCTGGCGTTTGGCCTCCATGACGTAGGCATTCCCGGGGCCGAAGACCTTGATGACCGGGGCGATGGTCGGGGTGCCATAGGCGAGCGCACCGATGGCCTGCGCCCCGCCCACTTTGTAGATCTCGTGAGCGCCGGCTTCGTTCAGGGCGTAGAGGAGGGCGGGGTTGACTTGGCCATAGGCGTCGCAGGGAGTGGTGACGACGATTTCCGGCACACCGGCCGCTGCGGCCAGGGTGACCGTCATGATCGAGGTCGACACGAGCGGAGCGGACCCGCCGGGCACATAGATGCCGACCCTTTCGAATGCCTGAAAACGCTCGCCGACCTCCGCGCCCTGGGCGTTGGTGATGGTCCAGTCACGGCGGAGCGATTCCTCGGCGAAGCGCTGGACATTGGCTTTGGAGAGCGAGACCGCCTCGCGGACCTCCAGGCTGACCGCCTCGCCGGCTTCACGACGTTCGGCTTCCGTGACCGCAAGCTGCGCGGGCTCCAGCGCGGTCCCGTCGAACCGGGCTGTGAGTTCAATCAGCGCACCGTCTCCACGGAGTCTCACGGCCTCGAGGATCTCGCTCACGGCCATTTCGACCTCGGGCGTGGGAGCGGCGCGACGGTTCAAGCAGTCGCGCTGCTCGGCGAAATCGGCTTCGTGATGCCTGATCGTTTTCATGCGGCCAACACAGGCACGCCTGGCGAATCTGCCAAGCAGAATCCATGCGGAAAGGCCCGAACCGGGTCGACGCGCGGTCGATCTTGACCCGGGGGAGGGCATAAGCAAGGCTCCACGAAAGCCATCCCATGATCCGTCCCTTCTTCTTGCCGATGAAACTTCGTCTCATTTCTCTTCTCATCCTCCCGATCTTGAGCTGGGCGGATCCGGCCCTTGGCGCGGTGGGGGCGACGCCGGTGGAGTCGCTTTTCGTCAAGGAAGGCTTCGCTGTGGAGTTGCTCTACTCGGTTCCCAAGGAGGAGCAGGGTTCCTGGGTGAGCATCTGCCCGGACTCGAAAGGCCGGCTCTATGTGTGCGACCAGTATGGAGCCCTCTACCGCTTTTCCCCGCCGGAACCCGGCGAGCCTCTTCAGGCCGGGGCGATCGAGAAGATCGATCTGCCCATCGGTCAGGCGCACGGCCTGCTCTACGCCTTTGACAGTCTTTACGCGGTGGTGGCGAACGACGCCTTCGAAGGCCGCGGGCTCTACCGTCTGCGGGACACGGATGGTGATGATCAACTCGACGAGGTGACGCAACTCCTGAGGTTGGAGGGAGGCGGTGAACACGGCCCTCATTCGGTCATTCTCTCGCCGGATGGGAAGTCCCTCTACCTGGTGGTGGGAAATCAGACGGCCTTGCCGCCTTTCGAGAAGAGCCGGGTGACGCCCGTCTGGGGGGAAGATCAGGTGATCCCGCGGGTTTATGGCCGGGGGTTCATGCGCGGGACGCTGGCCCCGAGGGGCTTCATTGCCAAGACCGATCCCGAAGGAAAACACTGGGAACTGATCGCCACGGGTTTTCGCAACGAATACGACGCGGCCTTCTCTCGGGATGGTGAGCTGTTCACCTTCGACGCCGACATGGAGTGGGACATGAACACGCCCTGGTACCGCCCGACGCGAGTGAATCACGTGGTGAGCGGCGCCGAGTTTGGGTGGCGCAATGGCTCGGCCAAGTGGCCCGCCTACTATGAAGATAGCCTGCCGGGATTGGTGGATGTTGGGCCTGGTTCGCCGACGGGTGTCTGTTTCGGGTATGGTGCCAAGTTTCCCGCCAAGTATCAGGAGGCTTTTTACATCTGTGACTGGAGCTATGGAAAACTTTACGCCGTTCGTCTAAAGCCCGAGGGAGCCTCTTACACCGGTGAATTGGAGCAGTTTGTCAGCGCGCAGCCGCTGCCCCTGACGGATCTCTGCGTGAATCCGAAGGATGGCGCCTTGTATTTTGCCATCGGCGGGCGGCGCACGCAGTCGGGGCTCTACCGGGTGACTTACACAGGCAGTGAATCGACGCCGCCGATCGATCTCGGCCCTTCCGAGGAAGGCGCGGAGGCGCGGGCACTGCGCCGCCGATTGGAAGCCTTCCACGGCGTGGTGGCTCGCGAAGCCGTGCCCACCGCCTGGCCGCATCTGGCGAGCGCGGACCGGTATCTCCGTTATGCGGCCCGCACGGCGATCGAGAGTCAGCCCGTGACCGCCTGGAAAGATCGCGTGTTCGAGGAAGAAAACCCCCATGCCGCTCTGCTAGGCAGCATGGCCTTGATTCGCTGCGGTTACCCCAATCTGAAGGACGACATGCTGGCCAGCCTCGTCCGGTGGAAGTGGGAGGATTTGAATCGCGAGGAGCGCCTCGCCTGGACCCGCACGATCGATCTCTTTCTCGCTCGCATGGGCGGGTTCGACAAGGACGCCGACCGGAAGAAATTGCTTCGGCGGTTGGATCCGGCTTTTCCGACCGGGGATCGCGATCTGGACATCGAGCTGTTTCAGCTCCTGGTGCGGATGAACGCGCCGGACATTGCCAAGCGGGGTGTGGATCTCCTGAAGAGTGCGCCCACGCAGGAAGAGCAGATGGCCTACGCCAAGGCCTTACGGATGATTGACGAGGGCTGGGAAGCGGCCGATCGCGAGCGTTATTTTGCCTGGTTTCAGAGGGCAGTGAACTATCGGGGCGGGGCGAGCATCGGGAATTTCATTGAATCGATCAAGAAGGACGCCGTGGCCCACCTGACAGAGGCGCAGCGCGAGCGTTTCGCCGAAGTGCTGAAGCCTGGAGAGCGCAAGAGTCCCGATTTTGCCTTGGAAGCCCGTGAGATGGTCAAGAACTGGACGATGAGCGACCTGGAAGGGCTTTTGGGCGCGGGGCTGGAGGGCAACCGAGACTTCGAGAACGGACGCAATCTCTTCGGGGCGGTGGCCTGTTTCTCCTGTCATCGCTTTGGAGGTGAGGGAGGTGCCATGGGACCGGATTTGACCGGCGTGGCCAATCGCTTCAGTCCCCGTGACTTGTTAGAATCCATTCTCGAGCCGAGCAAGGAGATCAGCGACCAATACAATGCCACCGTGATCACCAAGGAGGACGGGAGCGTCGTGATGGGAAGGGTGGTGAACCTCAGTGGTGACAATGTGAATATCAACATCAATATGCTCGACCCAGATGCCCGAGTGGACGTCAAGCGGCAGGAGATCGTCTCGATGGAGCCGGCGACGGTATCGATGATGCCGCTGGGCCTGTTGAACACTCTGAAGGAAGACGACGTGCTGGATCTACTGGCCTACCTTCTTTCCGCCGGCCGGCCTGAACACGAATTGTTTCAGTAGATTCGCGCGGTTTTCCGGCGCTGCCAAGCCTCCTCAGTTCGGCCCCCATCGTGATCAAGCGAATCCTCAGCGTGCTGGCGGCGCTGGCCTTGATCGGGGTGCTTTCGTTGTATGCCTTTCGCAGCATCGATTTTGACGCGGATCCTTTGAACCTCTTGCCCCAGGGGCTTCCTCAGGTGAGCGCCATGCGCGCCTACGAGGAGGCATTTGCCTCGCAGAACGACATTCTCATCGTCGTCACCCGTCCCGGGGGAGCCCTGGACGAGGAGGTGACGGCGTCGCTTCAGGGCTTTCTGGAATCGCGCTCGGATCTTTTCCAGTCGCTGACCCGGAGGCCACCGTGGGAAGCAGACCCATCCCAGATGGGCGAGATGCTGGCCTATCTTTGGCTGAATGGTCCCACGGAGGATCTCCGTGAGATGGTGGCGCGCCTGTCGGGGGAGGGAGCCGGTCGAGAACTGTCCGAGAGTCTGGACATTCTCGCCAATTCCATGGACATGGGCGAGGTCGCGCGGGTTTCTTACGATCCCTTTCACTTGTCTGCGCTGAATGCGCGAGAAGGCGGATTCCGCATGGAGGGGGCGACGCGCTTCGGGTTCGTTTCCGATGACGGCGAGCTTCATCTGATGTTGGCGGAGCCCGCGGAGGAGCTTGCCATGGGAAGCGAAGTCATCGCTTGGCAAAGTCGCGTGGAGGAGGCGGTGGAGGAATGGCGCTCCGACGAATCCGGCGAGGCGTCGGAAATCCGTGTCCAGTTCACCGGGCGCAAGATCTATGTCACCGAGGCCACGCGAGCGCTCCGTGGAGATCTCATGATCTCGGTGTTGATCACCCTGGGTTTTGTGATGGTTGTTTTCGGACTCGTCTATCGACGCTTCTTGCCGCTCTTGGTGCTTCTGGCGGCTCTCTACGGCACTTTCGTGATCACGCTCTTGTTGGGTGAATTGATCTATCATGAACTCAGCGCCACCAGTGTCGGGTTCGCGGCGATCTTGATGGGATTGGCGGTCGACTATGGGTTGGTCATCTATCAGGAATCGTGGTGTCGCGGGCGAGATCCGCGGGAGCTGCGGCCGGTGTTCGGGAGAAGCATCGGGTGGGCGGCCCTGACCACCGCCTGCGTGTTCCTGGCTCTCAATCGCAGCATCATGCCGGGCGCGGTCCAGCTGGGTACCATGGTGGCGATCGGGGTGACGGTGGGTGCCTTGATGATGATTTTTCCCTATGCCACGGGACTGGCCTGGGTGGGGTGCGGGAAAAAACGGCCTAACGGAGAGACGATCCGCGCGCGAGGGAAGGTCCCTTGGTACGGCACGGGCCGGGGCGCCGGTATTTTCTCCGCAGTGTCGGTGGTGCTTCTGGTGGCGGTCTTGTCGAGCCAGGGATTTCCCGCCTTGAACTCGGACGCGGAAGCCTTGAAGCCGCGCGAGGGAGTGCCTGAGATCGCTCTGTATCGCCGGGTGATGGAGAAACTCGGGGGAGATCGGCGGACGCTCACTGTGCTGGCGAGCGGTGAAAACGAAGCCGAGGTGAGGGAAGCGCTGGAGCGAGGACGAAAAACCCTGGAGTCGGCCGAGCGCGTGCAGTCCCTCATGATTCCGACTCGGCTGTGGCCAGATGCGGACATTCAACAGGAGAATCGTCCTCTGATCCGGGAACTGCTGACCCAGAAGGAGAGGTGGATGGCGCAAGCCGAAGCGGAGGGTTTCGAGGAGGAGTCTCTGGTGCTGACGAAGCGCGCCCTGGAAGCTTGGGAGGCTTTTGCCGATGGCACGGGCTTGTTTCTTCCCGGGGATCCTCCCAGTCAGTGGCTGATGAAACGGCTGACCCGGACCGAACCGGGAGACATGCTGGCGGTCGGATTCATCAAGCTCAAGGAGGGATTCTTCACCCTGTCACCCGGCACCGTGCTCGCCTTGAACGAAGCCGGATTGCGCCCGGTGGGCTGGGAATTCCTCACGCCGGAAATCCGGAACATTCTCAAGCACGACATCCTTCACGTCGTGGTGCCGACCGCAGTGATCCTCCTCTTGCTCTTGGCGCTCGTATTCCGGTCGATCAAGGGGGTCAGCATTTCCATCGCGCTGCTGGCTTTCAGCGCCCTGATGCTGTTGGCGGTCATGCAGATGCGGGGAATGGATTGGAACATTGTCAGCATCGCCGCAGGGCCCTTGCTGCTGGGATTGGGCTTGGACTACAGCATTCATGTGATCCTGGCCCTGCGCCGCACTCACGGCAATGTCGCGGAGATCCACCAGAATATTGGTCGCGCCCTGCTCCTCTGCGGAACCACCACGGCGGTGGGATTCGCCTCGTTGCGATCCGCTCGACACGGTGGCTTGCCGATTTTGGGCGAGCTCTGTGCGATTGGGATTCTCATCACCATGATCGCCGCGATTTTCCTGGTGCCCCACTGGTGGCGCTTTCTGCATCGATCCGAATTGCACGATCGTCCAATGCCAGGCAGGTCGTCCCCGGATCCAGAGTAGGCCAAGATGCGGGTGAGAACGGCTGTGCTGCGAAGGGAAGTTGCCTGGCAGGGCGATTCCAAGTTCACTGAGCGGTTCCGCTGGATGCGGGGTCCAGAGGGTAGGCCTCAGGGAAACCGTTAGGGCGCACCAGGAAATCCATCAGCAGGGGTCGGTGGTCCGAACCAATGGGAGGGCCGATGAAGCGATCAAGGACCTCGAGGTTGCGGGAGACCGCGTGATCGATGGGAAGACCCGCCAGGAGGACAGGGTAGCGATACCAGGTGTTTTGGATGCCTCGGCCGGAGCCGCTGTCCGTGAGTTCCCCCGCTTCGAGCAGTCCGCGAAAGTGGGGAGACCATGGGGTGATGTTGAAGTCGCCGATCAGCAGGACGCTCTCCCGCAAGGTCGCGACGTAGTCCGCGAGTTGTTTCAACAAGACGTTTCGCCGGTCGGCGGCCGGCGGCCGGATGGGTGGGAGCGGATGAATGCCGATGAGGGTAAGGCGTCCCTCCGCCAGGTCGAAAACCACTTCCAGAGTCGGGTCGTCAAATTCCGTGAGGATTCGGGCCGACTTCCACGGAAGCTTGCTGTAAAAAACGAGCCCCTGATAGTCGGACTGGGGTTCTTCGAAGCGATGGGGAAAGTGATCCCGAAGCTCGAAGTCCATTTCCTCCGCCCACGGCTTGTCGGTTTCGAGGAGGAGCACGAAATCGAGGCGTTGATCGGCGATGTAGTCCGCGACGTCGCGTGTTCGCCGGTTCGTCTGCAGCACGTTGTAGCTGAGGATCCGGTAGACCCTCTCGTTGGCGACGGGCTCCGCCGCCGGCTGATTTCCGAAGGGAAGCTTGGCGTAGGGAATCACCGGGATGGCCAGGATCAAGGTCCCGAGCAGGAAGGCCGCCGCGGTCAGTTGTCTCCGGGAGATCACTAACAAGAAGAGGCAGAGCAGGAGAGTGACGAGGTAGTGGACTTGGAAGTTCACCAGCAGGTCAGCCAGCCAGAGGCGATTGGCGAGAAACATGGAGGCGAGGCCTACCACGAGCACGGTTCCGCCTCCACCGAGAGCGGCAGCAGCGAAGGATTCCCGGATCAACCTCTTCATGGCCCCGACTGAATACGGAGTGAACTCGAAGACAAGGGCAAGTTTCTTTGGCGTTGTTTCGCCCGGGACCAGCCGCCATCATGTGGGCATGCGACAGCTCCTCGTTTGGCTAGTGTAGTCCGTCAAGCAGACTGTAGTTTATTCAGTTTGGCTCTACCGCGCTTGACCTTTTCGAGAATATCAGAGGCAGCCGCGGTCCAGATGAAGGGAGACGGGTTTTCGTTGTGAGCTTCGATATAGCCTACCAACGCCTGTTCGAGGTCAGCGACACTGGTGAACACGCCTCTCCGCACACACTTTTCAGTCAGGTCACGGAAGAACCGCTCTACCATGTTGAGCCACGATGCGCTCGTAGGTGTGAAGTGGATGTGGATGCGTGGTCGCCTTGAAATCCACGCGCGAACTTTCGCGTGTTTATGTGTGGCATAGTTGTCGCAAATAATATGGATCTCTTTGTCCGGCGGAACACTTCCCTCGATGAGCTTAAGGAATTTGAGCCACTCTTCGTGCCGATGTTTCTTCATGCATTTTCCGATGATTTTTCCCGTCAATGTCTCAAGAGCCGCAAATAACGAAGTTGTCCCGTTGCGTTTGTAGTCGTGGGTGAGAGTCTCACATCGACCCTTCTTTAGCGGAAGCCCGGGCTGTGTCCTGTCGAGTGCCTGAATCT
>CBDBEZ010000002.1:0-29760 GCA_965204485.1 Verrucomicrobiales bacterium | reverse complement strand
CGCGCAATTCCGGCCAAGGCGCTCTGCCGAGCGTCACCAGTCAAAGATTCTGCTTTGGAAAGAGCGCTAGCTTGGTCCTGGAGAGAAATGACCGGAAGTTGTGGATGAGGGCGGTCGGAACACCATTCGAAGTTCGATCATGGGTTAGGCAGCGGTTTGCTGCTCGATGCCGTCCACGAAGATGATTCCTTGCACGACTTTGTCAAGTTGACGATATCCGTTCAGTCGACGCCAGCCTTTCTCGGCTTCCAGGCCGAGCTTGTAGACCATTGAAAGGGTTGCTTTCCTCGATCCGCACCCTTTGGTTTGTCGAGTCCGATGGCGGACCGTGGCAAACGTCGACTCAATCGGGTTTGTCGTCCGGATGTGTCTCCAGTGCTCGGCTGGAAAATCGTAGAACGTTAGTAGAGTTTCCTTGTCTTTCTTCAGGCAGGCGCACGCTTTCGGATACTTGGCTTCGTAGAGCGTGAAGAACTCGTCATAGGCCTCCAAGGCGGCCTTCTTTGTTTCCGCCATGTAGATCTCATGGATGCGTTCCTTGGCAAGGGGCTGCGCTTTCTTCGGCAGCTTGTCGAGGATGTTGGCTGTCTTGTGCACCCAACATCGTTGCTGTTTGCTTGTCGGATATTCCTCTTCCAAGGCGCTCCAGAACCCGAGAGCTCCATCGGCGATACTCAGTTTCGGAGGGATCTTCAATCCTCGTTTCTTGAGGTCTCTGAGCACATTTTTCCAGGACAGTTTGCTCTCTCGTTCTCCATCGCTGATGGTTACCAATTCCTTGGTTCCATCGGGTAAGGAGCCGACGATTACGAGAACACATGGGCGGTCGTCATTGAGCCTGACATTGAAGTAGATCCCGTCGGCCCAGAGATAGACGTATTCCTTGTCGCTGAGGTCACGCTTGCTCCATTGCTCGCGTTCTTTCTCCCATTGCTCTTCCTCGTCGAACGATGTTGGCTGCAGAAAGACCCGATGCGTTCTCACCGAGGATCGGCTCTGAGGCTCGACTCATCTCGGAGGTTGAGATTCCTCGCAGGTAGAGTGCCGGGATGAGGTTGTCCAGTGAAGCGACTCGGCGTAGGTACGGCGGAAGGATGGCGCTGGTGAACCGCTGGCCTGATCGGCGATCATTGATCCTGGGCTGCCGAACAGAAACGTTTCCTATTCCAGTCTGAAGTTGTCGCTTCAGGAAGATGGCCGTTGCGAACGACTTGGCGATGACCCTGGTCATCACGCTGATGTTGATGGGCTTGAATGTAGTCGGAGACTTCGTTGTCGATGGCGGCCTGAAGAAGCACTTGGGCTCCTTGTCGCAGGGTGGCCTCAAGGGCGTTCTGGCAGACGGTGCTTGCTCCTTCCTGGCCGAGGATAGATGCGGATTCGGTGGGGTGGTTGGTGGTTTTCATTGGAGTTCAGTTGTTTTGGTAAATGGTTGAACTCTTCATGATGCCCCGACCGCCCTCATCCACAACTTCCGGTCATTTCTCGGTCCTGGATCACCCATTTCTCAAAGGCGTTGTCTAGCAAAGAATGCTTGTCGTTGACGCCGATACTTTCCTTCGGGGAGATCGCGATGTCGATCATGGCTATAGAATCGAATTGGAGTGCGGTCTGGTAGAGCTGGTTCTCAATGAACCAGGCGTCCCGGTGAAACACTTCACGTTTCTCGTTGAAAAACGTGAGGGCTGCGCGTGGATCTTGAGCTGCCCAGAAGGTCAAGAGATCCGTGATCGCCTGGGTAGCGCCTTCGTTAAGTAGAAAGGCAAAGGCGGCCTCTGGATTGATTGTCGACCATCGAGTAAGAAGGAGGTCGCGCTGGAAGGAATTGGCTCCTAACGCATTCCATCGCGATTCGAAGTCCTCTTGATGCATCACGGCGCTGAGCTGTTCTGCCGTGTGTTCCACTTCCCGACTTTCAGCGGAGTCTGAAGGCTGAGGAATGGCGCAAAAATAAAATGAACAATTTAAGGTTTCTCTACCTTATTTCTATGTTACTGTCAGTGCCATGCCTGACAGTTCCGTTGTCGAAAGCATTCGCCGGAAGTTCGATTCCCTGAGCCACCTCATGGACGAGCGGGCCCGGAGGTGTTGGGCGGCGGCGGCGGCCATGGAATTGGGTTGGGGCGGCGTATCCGCAGTTTCTCTTGCGACATCGATGTCGCGGACGACGATCACTGAGGGCATCAAGCAGTTACGGCGCGGCGACTACACGGCACCCCAAGCCGACGGACGCATCCGTCGGCTTGGGGGCGGGCGCAAGCCGGTGACCGAGACCGATTCGGAACTGCTCGGGGCTCTTGAGCGGCTAGTTGATCCTCTCAGTAGAGGCGACCCTCAATCCCCATTGCGCTGGACATTGAAGAGCACTCAGAGGCTTGCCAGGGAACTCACATCTCAGAACCACCCGGTCGGTGCGCGTACTGTTGCCGCGTTGCTGCGCAAGGCCGGCTATAGTCTGCTGGCAAATCGCAAGACCCGCGAAGGGGCACAGCACCCGGACCGCAACAGGCAGTTCGAATACATCAACGATCAGGTGCGTCGCTTCCAACATTGCGGCCAGCCAGCAATCTCAGTGGACACCAAGAAGAAGGAGTTGGTGGGCGATTTCAAGAACGCCGGGAGGCAGTGGAGGCCGAAAGACAACCCTGAGCAAGTCCGCGTGCATGACTTCAAGGACAAGGACCTGGGCAAGGCAATCCCCTACGGCGTTTACGATATGCTCAACAACCAGGGCTGGGTTAGCGTCGGAATCGACCATGATACGGCCCAATTCGCGACCCGCAGCATCCTGTTGTGGTGGACGGAAATGGGCTCTGCGCGGTTCCCCCACGCCCGTCGGCTGCTAATCACCGCCGATGGCGGTGGGAGCAACAGCCACCGCTCGCGGCTTTGGAAGCTTTCGCTCCAGGAGTTGGCGAACGAGACCGGGCTGAAGTTGGTCGTCTGCCACTTCCCGCCGGGGACAAGCAAGTGGAACAAGATCGAGCACCGTCTCTTCAGCTACATCACCCAGAACTGGCAAGGCGAGCCACTGGCAACCCTGCAGACGATCGTCGAGTTGATTGGAAGCACAACGACGAAGGGATGCCTGAAGGTCAGGGCCAGGCTCGATACCAAAAGCTACGAGACGGGGATCAAAGTGACGGACGAGGAACTGGCCGCCGTAAAACTGGAAAGGCACGAAACACACGGCTCATAGAATTACACAATCAAACCCTCGAAGTAAATGTTCACCTTATTTTTGCGCAGTTCTTGAGAAGCCGTGCCCGGGCGAGGTTGTGCGCCGTGATGCCTCGCCCAGCGCCCCGCAGCGAGCCCGAGAGCAAACAGCAGAAGTGCGATCAGTCCCCTACGAAGACTCATTACCGGGAAATCAACACGCTCTACCGAAGGGAACAAGAAAGCAGGAGCGGAGGGTTCGCGATTGAGCGACAGAAGTAGGTGACATCAGAATTTTCTGGCACCTGGGAGGGCGCTCCTGCTAGCGCTTGCGAGCTTCCCAGGAAACGACCTTGTCGTTGAGAAACTCGACCGAGCCGACCTTGATGGGGACGTAGGTCGTCGTGACGGCGGGACCGAGCGTGAGGTGTGGGTAGTGGTAGTAGGGGCCGCGGCGGAAGTAGTAGGGGTAGACGTCGTAGCCCAGCGAGAGATGGGAATGGGTGTGGGGCCTGTGCGCGCTGTAGTTCCAGATTTCGTAGGGCACCTTTTGTTTGCTTCCCTGCCTGATTTCATCGGGCCGACCCCAGGAAAGGAAGACGCCTTCCTTGTTCATTCCCTCGCGTATCTTGCCCTGGCTCACCAATCGCCGGTCCGCTTCCGAGAGCCGTTGATAGGCCTCAGGATTGGCCTCCACCCGGCGTTGCCGCAGGGTGGCGTTGGACGCACAGCCGGCCAGAAGAGCGAGCAGGACCGCACAGAGAAGGGAGCGGGGTATGTTTTTCATGAGTGGCAAGATGTGAAAGAGATGATAGCGAGGGCTCGGCGTGGTGGCAACCGCCTGCTCGACCCCGAGCGCTGCCGCTGGACAGGCGTCCGTCTTCCCGGCAGCGATTCCGTAAGATAGGCGGCTGAGGCGGCTCAAGCCCTGTATTTTTGGGTAATTCGGATCGGCGGCGCCCATTTTTGACCCCATGGCAAATTCGCATTCGTTATTTCATCTTTTTTAAGCTTGTTTCTGTAATAGTATTATATTACAGTGCGCCGAACGAACCGACCTTCATGCCAAGCAGAAACTCCCTGCCCCCCACCGAACGCCAGATTCGCAGCCGCCTCCGCCAGCTCCTCGACCAGGCCGAAGGCTTCCTTCACGGCTCGCCCATCGAACTCTCTCGTAAATGCGGCAAGCCCACTTGCCGTTGCGCTTCCGACGACTCCTTGCGCCATCGCTCCTTGGCCATCGGTCAGACTCGCAAGGGCAAGACCACCATGCTGCACGTCCCCAGACCGTTGGAAGCTCAGGCGAGACGAGCAGGGGCGCCTCCGACTCGAGGAGGCAAAAACCAAGGCCAGAGCGGCGAGTAGCTCCGCCAAGAAGAAGGGCAAGACCGGTAAGAAATCAGCCGGCAAAGCCAAGTCCGGGCGCAATTCTCCACCAAAAAAGAAGCGACCATTCTCACGCGACTACTAACTTACTCGCGAGTGAGAAGTTCTGTAACTGGATCATCATGCGGCGAAGCGTGAACCTTCGGAGCGAGTGAAGTCTATTTTATCAAGGATGAATTTTCGGAACGCTGAACCTTTTCCGCCGTGGTGCAAAAATCCAGGCAGCGTGTTTTTCAAGGCGGCTGAGACAATCATTTCCGAAGGCAGCACGTCTGGGCGGATGGTTCGGATCCAGGTTCCAAAGTGTTTCCAGACCAGACCGTCACATGTCATGGCAAGGTACTGTAACATGCCCTGAGCGATCATGCCGGTCTGCACAAACACATGATATGCGTGCATCTTTCTCTGCACCTGTCTGCGATATTTCTCGGTAGTCCGGTGGAGGTATTGGTTACCATTGCGACGCTTGAGCGGTCGCATAGCGGCCATCCAGAAATGGTATCCGAATGAGCCGACCGAATGCACCGCTTGCTTGAAAGCGACTTCGATCTTGAAACGCAAACTGTAGAGCAAGATGATCTCCTGAGCTTCCATGGTGAGGTCGGTAGACAAGAGGATGATCCGCCCTCTCGTGGGATGATCGACGAGAATGAAGCGGACCATCGCCCCGGCGGGCTTCCACAACAGATCCACCGACTTGAACCGGACAGAGATGTTTCTCTCCCCATATACGGGACTGGGAACGGAACTGAAGCCGCCCGTTCCAAAGACATTCTGGAGCTTCACCGCAGCGCCATACTTTTTCGGTCGTCCGCGTTTGCGTTTGCGTGGCACTGCCGCAGGCCGAAAGCCGGTTGTCGTGCGTCGAACCCTCGTGACCAGCACACCGGAACGCCCCTTGGTGCTCCGGATCACCTTTCCGTTGGCGTAGTAGGCGTCGGCCAGCAAGACGAACTCCTGACCTCTACAGACGGATGCGAGCATCTCGTTGGCCTTGTCGATCAAGGTTCTCCTGTCGCGGTTTGAAGTGACGATACCTTCGTGAATGCGTGCACAGACCGGAACGCAGAAGAAGTATCCGCCAACCTGACAGAGCACGCCGAAGGCCTGAAAGGAATGGCTCATGATGAAGTGAGGCTTGGAATTGGACTCGGACTGTTGATGCAGATACTTCACCGCAGGCATCTTGCGGCCCTCCTTGGACTTCTTGATGCCGTCGAGAACCAGGACGGGGCGACAACCGATCTTGTAGACAGGGAAGTGCTTGATCACGATGGCGAACCAAAGTTCTGCAAGCCGGTCCGTCTTCACGGCATTGCTGTGGAAGAAATGGAGTAAGTGCTCATAGAAGTGTTCTGACAAACCGAGAGCGCGGACGAAACTGGAAACCCCGAGGAGGTCATTGCGCACGGAGAAAGCGGCCAAGACGAGCAGAAACCAGAGAAAGGTGCGGGCTCTCGAGAAAGCGGGTCGCAGAAAACAGACGATATTCCACCAAGAAATCCAGAGATCCATAACAAATGATTTGATTTTCCTAGACATTCGCATATATAAGGTAATGACCATGAAAAAGATCAGATCACTGAAAAAAGAGTCCAGAAACTTGCGGCAAAGTTAGCTGCAATCGGGCCAATGCGGCCTGGGAGCATCAGCAAGCAATACCGAGATCGACAACGCCAGCGCGGCGTGTATTACCAACTGAGCTACACGCATAAGATGAGAAGCCGGACTGAACACGTCTGGCCAGACCACGTGAAGGGACTACGAAAAGAAACAAAGGAGTACAAGAAATTCAAGAAACTGACCACCGAACTGATCGATCTGAGCATTGAACTATCCAAGGCGAAGATCGCTCTATTACGCAGTCAGACAGACACGCCAGGCAAAGAGAAACCGGTCTGAGAACTTCCCACTCACGAGCTCTACAGACGGATGCGAGCATCTCGTTGGCCTTGTCGATCAAGGTTCTCCTGTCGCGGTTTGAAGTGACGATACCTTCGTGAATGCGTGCACAGACCGGAACGCAGAAGAAGTATCCGCCAACCTGACAGAGCACGCCGAAGGCCTGAAAGGAATGGCTCATGATGAAGTGAGGCTTGGAATTGGACTCGGACTGTTGATGCAGATACTTCACCGCAGGCATCTTGCGGCCCTCCTTGGACTTCTTGATGCCGTCGAGAACCAGGACGGGGCGACAACCGATCTTGTAGACAGGGAAGTGCTTGATCACGATGGCGAACCAAAGTTCTGCAAGCCGGTCCGTCTTCACGGCATTGCTGTGGAAGAAATGGAGTAAGTGCTCATAGAAGTGTTCTGACAAACCGAGAGCGCGGACGAAACTGGAAACCCCGAGGAGGTCATTGCGCACGGAGAAAGCGGCCAAGACGAGCAGAAACCAGAGAAAGGTGCGGGCTCTCGAGAAAGCGGGTCGCAGAAGACAGACGATATTCCACCAAGAAATCCAGAGATCCATAACAAATGATTTGATTTTCCTAGACATTCGCATATATAAGGTAATGACCATGAAAAAGATCAGATCATTGAAAAAAGAGTCCAGAAATTTGCGGCAAAGTTAGCTGCAATCGGGCCAATGCGGCCTGGGAGCATCAGCAAGCAATACCGAGATCGACAACGCCAGCGCGGCGTGTATTACCAACTGAGCTACACGCATGAGATGAGGAGCCGGACTGAACACGTCTGGCCAGACCACGTGAAGGGACTACGAAAAGAAACAGAGGAGTACAAGAAATTCAAGAAATTCAAGAAACTGACCACCGAACTGATCGATCTGAGCATTGAACTATCCAAGGCGAAGATCGCTCCATTACGCAGTCAGACAGACACGCCAGGCAAAGAGAAACCGGTCTGAGAACTTCCCACTCACGAGTTCGGACGATCGATCTCGAATATTGCCAAGTGCATACCGATAATCGAAGCCATGCCTTCGATTATCTGGTCATCGCCCTCGGCGCCCGCACCGGCTACTTCGGAAACCCCGAGTGGGAAAGGCACGCGCCCGGACTGAAAACGCTAGAGGACGCTCGCCGCTTGAGGCATGATGTCCTGCGCGCCGTGGAAGCCGCCGATCTGTGTGAGGATCAAGAAGAGCGCGGACGGCTCCTCAGCATCATCATCGTCGGCGGAGGTCCCACCGGAGTCGAGCTGGCGGGGGCCTTCACGGAACTCATTCACCGTACGCTCAAGGACGGCTTTCAACATGTTCGTCCGAGCGATTTGAGCGTGACTCTGGTGGAGGCTGCTTCTCGATTGTTAGGGATGTTTGACGAGTAGATAAGCTGGCTCCCGATGTCGTGCATTTTCATGAGGCTGCTTCTCGATTGTTAGGGATGTTTGACGAGACCAGTCGGACTACGCCAAGTGCAGCCTACAGAAACTCGGCATCGACGTCAGGGTCCGAACGGCGGCCAAGGAGGTCCGGGAAGGGCAAGTCATTCTCGAAGACGGAGCCGTGCTTCGGGGAGCGAACATCATTTGGGCGGCCGGGACGGAAGCCAATCCGGTCACCGCAGCTCTCTCCGTTGAGAAAGACCGTGCGGGGAGAATTGTCGTGCAGCCGGATTGCAGTCTCAAAGGTCATCCCCATGTCTTCGCCATCGGAGACATCGCACGCTGCGAGGCCCGGAACGGCCTTGTCGTCCCGGGCCTGGCCGGCGGACGCGGACCAGATGGGCAAACACGTGGCTCGTCTCATTCGTGATGAGGTCCGTGTCAAGGCGGGACCTCTTGGCGAGCAAGCTCCGCTGATCCGCAATCAGTTCGCTTACTTTGACAAAGGCGTCATGGCCATCATCGGGAAATCCGCGGCAGTCGTGAAGCTCGCGCGATGGCAATTCCACGGCTTCGTGGCCTGGCTCGCCTGGCTATTTGTCCATCTCCTTCTCCTGGTCGGCTTCCACAACAAGCTCGCCGTCCTCCTCCGATGGCCTTCGCCTACCTGAAAGGCAAACGCAGCTCTCGCATCATCATCTCCCCCTAGCGGGAATCCGCTCTCAAGTGACGAAGTATTTGGGATGCTCGTACTTCACCCGCGCCTCGCCGGACAGACGCTTCTCCATCGGGGCCTTCTTGGGCGGATGCGGATTGGGCTTGTAATAAGTTACCAGGCAACCGCCAGCCGCCGCAAGCAAGATGCCGGCAATGAACGGCCAGCGGATGTCGCCCCAAAGCTTCCCCAGCGTGATGGCCACCAGGGAATTCACAATGGGCGCACCCGCAAAGACGATCGCCATCACCGCCGCCGGCGTCCCCTTGGCGCCAAAGGCCAGAAGGACAAAGACCGCACCCAGCGCACCGACCACGCCCGCAATCAAGCTCCATGCGCTTCCCTTGGCCGGGAAGGACCAGTTCGCGCCTTTGAACAGGAGAATGATCAACGGCGCGAGGATCGCCACCAGAAAATAAGAGACGCCGACTAACAAAAATGCCTTGATGCGGCCGGTGGTCGGGTCACCTCCCGCCATGCTCATGGAGCCCATGTGGAGAAAGATCCCATAGACTCCCCAGGAGCACACCGTCAACAAAGCAAAGCTCAGCCAATTCATGCGCCCACCCTATCGCCATCCTCCTGGACGTCAATCGGCACCGCAGGCAGATTCAATCCGACGCTCGATCTCCTCCGGAATCGCAACCGCGCGCATGCGCCCGGACGCCTTGTCGAACGATACACAGATCACCGTCATCTGTCCCGTGGCCACGGGCTCGTCCATCTCATCGACCAGAAAATCGAAGCGATAGTGAAGCGTCTTGCTGCGCCTCTCTTCCAGCAGAATGCCCACCCGCACTTCCTGCTCGAAACGCAACGGCTTTCGGTATTCACACGAAGCCGCGACCCGGGGCCAGCCAATCCCCGGAAAGCTCTCCAGTCCAGGCGCCGCCGATCCACTCGGGTGAACGGAAAACCCGAGAGAACGATAAAACGCATGTTCCGCGTTCTCCATGTAACGAAAGAAGTTGGCGAAATGGACGATTCCCGCCAGGTCGGTGTCCGCAAACGGAACACGAAAGCGGTGAGTGTATGCGTAAGCGCTCATGCCTTATCCTTGGTCCCTCTCGCCGATCGGTCGATGGGCTCTCACCACGTCTTCAAGCACCGCTTCCACGTCTTTGGCCATCCGTTCAGCCGTAAAACACTGGCGCACTTTCTGTCCCCCCTCAAAACCTAACTTCCGCCGCCGCTCTTCCAGCGTCAGCATCACCTCCAGGGAATCGGCCAGGTTGGCGGGATCTTCGGGATCGTAGAGTAACCCTCCGCCGGTTCTTTCGAGAATCTCTGGAAAGGCGGCCACATTGGGCTGAACCACCGGAACGTCGCAGGCCATCGCCTCGATGAGGTAGAGCCCGAACGACTCCCCGTAGGTCGCCGGTACGGAAAACACGCTAAGACTTTGCAAGAACTCTCGTTTCTCCGTCGAAGTGAGGTTGGGAGTGATCTCCACGTCTTCCATGAACCCCGTCGCCTCCAGCTTGCGACGCTGTTCAGCGATGAACGGATCATCCACCACGGTCTTGGCGCCGGCCAGATGCAATCGTGCCGGCACGGTCTCTCGCTGGCGAAGATCGATGAAGGCGTCGACGAGAAGGTGCATACCCTTGCTCATACACATGCGAGCCAGGAACCCAATCACCGGAGGACTGGCCCGTTTGGAAGGATCGGGTTTCCATCCAGAAAAATCGATCCCATTGGGAACGGCGACGATCTTCTTTTCACTCAATGAAAGGCGATTCCGCATTTCCGCAGCGTAGTATTCGCTGACGGCGATGTAGCGGGCAATGAATTCACTGTTTTCTTTGAACCGTTCCCAGCTCTCCCGGCGAAAGGGCTCCGGCAGCGTATCCAAGAAAGAGTCCTCTCCTTGCAAGCTGCAGACGACCGGCACGCCAAGTTCCTCATGCACCGATCGCGCAACCCCGGACAAGAGTCCGTTGGAGAATGAAATGACGTCCGGCTTGGGTTGTTTCCTGAGCCACCCCACCAGCTTCTGTACCTCCTTGCGCTGCTCTCCGTGGCTGCCTTTGAAACTCGATACCGTCATGGCGCCGAGTTCCCGGGCTCGCGTCATGCCCGCCCGCTCCACCAAACTCCGGAGAAAGGACTCTCGGTCGAACAGCCGGTCGAGAAACCCCGGTGTCCAGCGGAAGAACGCGAAGCGCTGCTGCAAGTACATGTTGATGCCGCCGAGAAAGAGAGGCGCAACCGGTGCCTCCTGCCCATCGCCCTCATCGGTGACCATCGGGAGATAGAGGGGAACGAGCGTCACCTCGTGTCCGCGCGCCATCAAGGCCTTCACCAGCGCATGATCGCGCAGGCAACTCCCGCAGTGAAAATTCCCGGTCCCAGGCGTGAGGTGGACGATCCTCATGACAAATCGGACTTCTGGACGGTTGAATTCAAAGCGCGAAAAACGGTCGGGGACATGGCATTCTCAATTCTGCCTATTCCAATAGCAACGCAGTCTCACCCCGCAAGAGAAAGGGACGTCGAGAGGCCGGGAACTTCTCGTTTCTTCCCTCACCAACGCAAGAATGCATGACGAGGATGCTTTTGATCATACAATACTGCCCATGAATCTGAGGCATATCCTCCAGGCTCATCGCGAGGCGATCACCTTCAAGGAACAGGCAGCCAAACAGCCTGGAAGAGGTGTGCCGGGAAATCGACGAAGTCATCAACTGCGTCGTCAAACCCGTCTTTGATCAAGCCGAGCGGGAAATCGCCGAAATGGGCTTTGACGTCAAGTTGGAGGTAGAATCGCGCATGCTGGAATTGCAAGTCGCAAACTGAGATTCACCTCCGCCTGCGTGTTCACCGCAGGCATGAGCATTCCCGCCTCCACCCTGACCTACGACGGAAAACCGCGGATTTCGGCGATCGAATTCACCAAAGTGGTCGGCGGTCTCCGCCGGGAAGAACGCCTCGCCGTCAACGAGGTCACCCAGGCGAGGGTCGAGCGAGAACTGGAGCAATTTGTCAGAGAAGTCTTTCCCTCAGACCTTTGGTAGAGCGTTCTCACTGAATCCCCGCCGCCCATGGTCCAGCTCAGGAGGTAATTTCGCGAAGTCCTTCATCGCCGCGATCAAGGTCGCGAAATCGTGCTTCTCAAGATTGCCGATCAGACAATCTGTCAGATCGGCCCGTAAATCCGGATATTTGCGGATGAGCTTCGCGAAGGAAAAGGACTCATCGTAAAAGGCGTAGACGATCTTGCGCATGAGTTCGACTCCATCGCACATCTTCTCGCCGTACTCCCGAAATCGACCGGCTGAACAATCGCCTTCCGACAGGGCGCGATGCACGGCATCGGCCGCCATTTCACCACTCTTCAGCGCGAAGAACACTCCGGAGGAAAACACCGGATCGAGAAAGGCAAAGGCGTCGCCCACCAGAACCAGCCCGTCGGCTGCACAATAGCGCGAACGGTAGGAATACTCCCCCGTCACCCAATACTGCCCAAACTGTTCGCCTTCGCGAAGATGCTCCTCGATCCACGCATTTTCGACCACCTCGCGAGCGAATATCTCCGCTGGATCCCGTGTCTCCCTGAAAAGATATTCCTGCTCCGCAACGATACCCACACTGACGATGTCATCCTTGAGAGGGATGTACCAAAACCAGCCTTTCCCGGGCAAGTAAGCCACCGTGGTGGACCCCGCATCGAGACCTTCATCACGCTTGGCGCCCCGATAGTAAGTCCAAACCGCCACCTTGTTGAGCTTGGGATCGCGCTCCCGCCAACGGTTCTTGCTCACCGCCAGCGTGTCCCGGCCCGTGGCATCGATCGTCACCGGCGCATGGTACTCCACTCGCTGCCCGTCGGGAAGATGCTCGGCCTCGCCGCCCGTGACTTCCCCTTCTTCCCCTCTCCGAAAGGAGATCACCTTGGTTTCCTGGACCACCCGGACACCCTCGTCTTCCGCTTTCTTCATCAGCATGAGGTCGAACTCATCCCGATTCACTTGCCAGGTGGTCGACGATGGATGGTCGTAATGCTGGAAGAAATAAAAAGGTTGCGACTTGCCACCATCCTGCGTGACGAATTGAACGCTCAGCTTTTGAGTGAATCCCAAACGATCCAGCTCTCCCACCACTCCGAGACGCTCGAGAGGAAAGTAACAAAAGGGCATGAGGGATTCCCCAACATGATACCGAGGGAAACGATCTTTCTCGATCATCAAGACCCTCCGTCCATGCCGCGCGAGCAGCGTGGCCGCCGTGGAGCCGGCGGGCCCCGCTCCCACCACGATCACGTCGTATTGATTGACCTCGATCATAGGACTTCTTTGAAGAGTTCTACGTCCCGGGTTTCGATTGGGAAACCGGGCAGGGAGGCAAGATTTCGACGATTTCGGCGAAGATCTCCCCTTTCGGCAAGGCCAGCACGTTGCATCGCCCGTAAAGAATCCGGTCGGGCGGCGCCTCCAAGAGGTGGGCCATCAACGCGTCCGCTCGAAGACGGAAATAGCCCCGAGGCGCACTCAAGTGAGCAAAGTTCTCCTCCTCAAGAATTCCCCCGAGGGGACGCCGGGCTTCCCGCACGGGGTCGGCGACCCGATCCGGAAGACGGTCGAGGTGAATGCGGATGGCGCCAAACTCAACCGCCTTCCCGCTGTCTTCCCGCCGAAGGATCACTTCGCGACTCAAGACCGGCTCCCGAAGATCCAGCGCCAACACATCCAGGCTCACCGGGCTTTTGTGAAACTGCGCCAGCCGCAGCGTCATGTCCGAATGGTGCACCAGGAGATACTGGTAGGGCTCCGGCATGGCCTCCCCATGGATGAAACCCACCTCGGGAAAAGCCTTGCCCGCCTTGTCGTAAAAACTGGTCAGGGGAGCCAGATAGACAGAGCGCTTGGAACTAAGTGTAGCGGGCATTTCGATGTTCTGAGAGGAAGAATTCGTGGAGCAGCCGATCCACTTGAAGCAGCCCCTCCCGGCTGAGAACGATCCGATCCTCTTCCAGGGAAATGAAACCTTCCGACTGGAGATAGGCCAAGGGCTGGGCAAACTTCTCCAGCACATCCACACCGAACTTTTCACGGTAATACGAAGGCCGCACCTTGCCCAGCTTGAGACGCAGGATGAACTCCCTCACCAGGCGCTCCTCTTCATTGATGGAGTAGGCACGAAACACCGGGCTCTCACCCTTGTCGATGGCCTCCATGTAAGGCCCCACGTCCGCCTGGTTTTGATAATGCACGTCCGCCAGGATGCCGAAAGACGCCACGCCCAGCGGCAGGAGGTCGGCGCCTTCCCAGAGGGCGTCACGGTAGACAAATCTCACCTTATCGGGGTTCCTGACGACCGTGTAGGCGCTACTCACGACGTAACCAGCCTTCTCAAACTCGGTGAAAGCGTAGTCGACCCAGCGGCGCTTGGTCGGCCAATCGGCCACCGGAGCCGTGAGCTTACCGCTCTCCTTCATCTGCTTGTAGATGGTCGTGTTGAACGGAACTTCCATTTGATAAATCGTCACGCAGTCAGGCTCCAATTCGATCGCCCTCTCGACCACCCGTTTCCAGTTGTCCTCCGTCTCATCCATCATTCCCGCGATGAGATCGATATTGATCTGCGGGAATCCGAGGGATTTGGCAAAAGCATAGGACCGCTCAATCTCTTTTCCGCGATGCGCCCTGCCATTGAGTTCGAGGATGTGATCGTCGAAACTCTCCACGCCCAAACTCAGGCGAGTGACCCCGATGTCCCGGATCCGTTCGAGTTTCTTCTCGGTCAGCGTCCCCGGTTCGCACTCGAAGGCCACTTCCTCGGCCTCGTCCCACGGCATGCAGCTCTTCATGCGGTCGGTGAGATCCTGTAGCTGGTCGACCGAGAGATACGATGGCGTGCCGCCCCCGAAATAGACGAACTTCGGTTTTCTACCCTGCAAATAGGGCCGCTCGGCCATGATCTGGAACTCCCGCATTCCCGCATCGATGTAGGCGCGGATCTCGGCGGCGTTCTTGTCGGTGTAGACTCGAAAATAACAAAAATAACAGCGTTTCCGGCAAAACGGGATGTGAAAATACACTCCCAGGAGCACGTCGGCCGGCGCCGGCTGCTCGAGAACCTCCTTCACGGTGGATCGTGCCTCTGGTGTCCAGAAAGAGAATGGCGGGTAATTCGCCACGAAATAATTGCCCACCTCGGTTGCTTGCGCTTCTTTGGATTTCTGCAGCGGATGCTTCAGAGCGGTGTCGTTGGATGATGTAGACATGATCGAAACCTAGAGTTTCCTTCCTCTCATTTTGTTTGATTTAGGACTCGGCGGGTTGAAAAGCGTAGATGAAGCCGTCCTGTCCACCGACGACGAGGTGACCCGCCGCCACC
Source organism: Verrucomicrobiales bacterium (assembly GCA_965204485.1). Classification (GTDB taxonomy): domain Bacteria; phylum Verrucomicrobiota; class Verrucomicrobiia; order Verrucomicrobiales; family DEV007; genus JAACDM01. The sequence goes on along the minus strand of CBDBEZ010000002.1, from coordinate 14,873 downwards.
GCCGGCGACGCGGTGATGGCATCGCCGATCTCATAGGTCCACACTTCCTTGCCCTCTTCCAGGCTCACGGCATAAAGCCGCCCGTCGTCACTGCCGAAGTATGCCAAGGACCCCGAGATCACCGGCGAACTGTCGCCTCTCCGCCGGGCACGAAACGTCCATTTCACGGAGCCATCACTGGCGTTCAGTGCGTAGAGGCGCTTGCCCCGATCCGCCACCAGCACGAGATCTTCGTGGACCGCCGGAGAGGCGAAGTAGGGAAACTCACGCTCGTGATGCACCCAGACTTGCTTCTTTTCCGCGATGGAATAGGCCTCGGCCTGATTGCCGTAATGGGCCAGGTAGATGCGGTCTCCCTTCACCGAGACTGAGTTGGCGATGTAAGAGCCGACCTGGATCTGACCGACGTCTTTGCCCGTGATGGCATCCACCATGTAGAGGATGGCGTCGCATCCGCCAAACATCACTTTCCCGTCGGCCACTGCGGGCGTGCCATTGACGTAATGCCCCGTCTCCACCGCCCAGACCCTCTCGCCCGTCGCGGCATCGACACAGTGAAGGAAATTGTCGTAGCTCCCGACGTAGAGATACGTCCGATCGTCGGTTCTGAGGTAATTGACGCCTCCGAGGATCTCGCCCTCGGTTTCGTATTTCCAGAGTTCCTCTCCGGTTTCCCCTTTGAGTGCGTAGAGGAACCCATCTCCCGACCCCACGTAGACCCGGCCATCCAGCACCGCCGCCGAACTCTCCACCGTGTAGCCCAACTCCTTCACCCAATTGGGGGCTCCGGTCTGGAGATCGAAGGCTCGAAAATCGCCGTCCTGGCTTCCCACGAACACCGTCCCTCCAGAAATCGCCGCAGTCGCCACCACCGGGCCCTTCATTTCCGCCTTCCAGGCGAGCTTCAGCGGAGCTTTGAGCGCCTCTCGAGCCACCCCATTCAATTGGCCGTTCCCTCGAAAAACGGTCCATTCTCCCGCTGGCCGAGCGGTTTTCGGGGCTTCGGGCGCCGCCGCCACCTCTGGCGTGGTGGCAGCCTTCGAGGCCGTCATCCCGCCTATGAGGACCAGACAGTAAAAGAATCGCTTGGTGATCATTGGAGTGAAACTTACCCCGTTCAACCCTCGCCTCAACGGAAAGGCTCACCCGGCCCTGTGGGGATCCGGAGTTCCGATGGCCTCCCGGGCAGGATCGCGGTAACTCTACCGCATGACACTCAATTCCGTCATCGGCGCCCAGGCTCGTATCTCCGGCCACATCCACCGCACGCCGGTGCTTTTCAGCCAGCAACTGAACGTCCGTGCCGGTGCCGACCTCCGCTTCAAAGCGGAGAATTTGCAAAAGGTCGGCGCCTTCAAGGCCCGCGGAGCCGTCAATGCCGTCCTATCTCTGCCACCCGAGCGGCGTGAACGCGGGCTGGTCACCCACAGCTCGGGAAACCACGGCGCCGCCCTCGCCTACGCAGGTGGGATCGCCGGTGTCCGTGTCGACGTGGTCATGCCGGAGGACGCCGTTTCGTCAAAGATCGCCGCCGTCAAGGGCTACGGGGCTCATGTCACCCTCTGCGCGCCCACCCTGGAAGCCCGCGACGAGACCAGTGCGCGGATTCTCAATGAAACGGGTGGCACCCTCGTCCATCCCTACGACGACGATCGCATCATCGCCGGTCAGGGAACGGCTGCCCTGGAGTTCCTCGAGCAAGCGGACGATCTGGATCTTCTCCTGACGCCCATCGGCGGAGGCGGTCTGATCGCGGGCTGCGCGGTAGTCGCCAAAGCCAAATCCACTGACATCCAGGTGTTCGGTGTCGAGCCGGAGAACTCAAAGGACGCCTATCTCAGTTGGAAATCGGGTCAACGGTGCGCTCCCGTCCGAACCGACACGATCGCAGATGGTCTCCGGGCTGGCATCGGCGAACGCAATTTCGCCTGCATCCAAGAGGCCGTGGACGAGGTCCTTCTCGTCTCCGAGGAAGCCATCCTCACCGCCACCAAGACACTGATGCAATTTCTCAAAACGGTGGTCGAGCCCTCGGCGGCGGTTCCCTTCGCCGCCATCCTGGAACAACCCGCGACCTTCGCTGGTCGGCGGGTGGGCATCATTCTTTCAGGGGGCAATCTCGACCTCGACCACTTGCCGTGGTGAGAACGCGAGCTGGAATGGGAAGGATTTGAACTCGCTCTCAACCCGGAAGCTTGGCAAGGACTGGGCATGGTTCTCAATTACATCTGGGTGGGCTTCTTTCTGGTCGCCTTCCTCACGGGAGTCCTGAAACTGCTCTTCTGGGGCGATGCCACGGTCTTCCCGGCCATGGTCGACAGCCTCTTCCAGATGGCCGAACTCGGTGCCACGATCTCCCTCGGTTACATCGGCCTGATGACCCTTTGGCTCGGCATCATGAACGTCGGCGAAGCCGGAGGCATCGTGAATCTCATGGCGCGTGCGGTGGCTCCGTTCTTCTCCCGCATCTTTCCTGGCCTGCCCAGGGAACACGGCGCTCACGGGGCGATGATGATGAACTTCGCCGCCAACATGCTCGGCCTGGATAACGCGGCGACCCCCCTCGGTCTCAAGGCGATGAACCATCTGCAGGAATTGAATCCGGATGAGGATCAAGCCTCCGACGCTCAAATCATGTTTCTGGTGCTCAACACTTCCGGGCTCACGGTGATTCCCATCAGCGTCATCACGCTACGAGCTGTCAACGGCGCCGCCGACCCCACCGACATTTTCATCCCCATCCTCATCGCCACCTACTGCGCCACCTTGGCGGGGCTCCTGGCGGTCGGTTTGAAACAACGGATCAATCTCCTCCATCCCATCGTCCTGGCCTACCTGGGAGGCGCCACCGCACTCGTCGCGGGCATGACGGCCTACTTCGCTAGCCTCTCGCCAGACCAGGTGGAAACACAGTCCTCCGTGGCGGCCAATGTAATTATCCTGACATTGATCGTGGTATTCATCCTGGCCGCCTTGCGCGCCCGCGTTCAGGTCTACGAAACCTTCATCGAGGGCGCCAAAGAAGGTTTCGGCGTGGCCATCAAGATCATTCCCTACCTCGTCGGCATGCTGGTGGCGGTCGGCGTCTTCCGGTCATCCGGCGCCATGAACGCGGTCATCGACGCCGGGGCCTGGCTGGTCGCCACCGTCGGGCTCAACACGGATTTCGTCGACGCCCTCCCCACTGCCTTCATGAAACCGCTCAGTGGAAGCGGCGCTCGGGGCATGGCGGTGGAAGCCATGCAGACCTACGGCGTGGATTCCTTTGTCGGCCGTCTGGCTTGCGTCTTTCAGGGATCCACCGAAACCACTTTTTACACCTTGGCGGTCTATTTTGGCGCCGTCGGGGTTCGACGTACCCGTTACACGGTAACCTGTGGACTGCTGGCGGACGCCACTAGTATGGTGGCGGCCATCTTCGTCGCCTACCTCTTTTTTCACTAAATCAAAGTCAATTCCAGTCCTGCGCTACTCTCGCCCTCACACCATGAAAAACCGTCGCCATTTCCTCAAAGCCACCGCCCTGACCTCTCTCGCCCTGGGAAGCGGCAAAGCCCAGCAACAACATGCGAACGATCGGCCTTCCAATCGCCTCCTTGTCGGCGTCATGGGCCTGAGCCGCGGAGCCGCCCACGTCAAACAGTATCTCGACATCCCGGGCGCCGAGATTGCCTATGTATGCGATGTCGATCGCCGCGTCCTCCAATCCATGGCCAAGCACGTGGCGGACCGCCAGGACCGCCCAGCCAAAGCGGTCTCCGATTTCCGTCAAATCCTCGACGATCCCGAGGTTGACGCCCTCTCCATCGCCGCGCCCAATTTCTGGCACGCACCCGCCACCATCTTTGCCTGCCAGGCCGGGAAACACGTTTACGTGGAGAAACCGGGCAGCCACAACCCCTATGAATCCGAGCGCATGGTGACCGTGGCCGAGGAACACCGACGCGTCGTGCAAATGGGCAATCAACGCCGCAGCCTTCCCTCCTTCAAGAAAGGGATCGCCCGGCTGCGCGAGAACGCCATTGGCCGGCTGATCTACGCCCGCTGCTGGTACGACAATGCCCGCGGCAGTATCGGCAAGGGGAAACCGGCTCCCGTGCCAGAGTGGTTGAATTACGAATTATGGCAGGGTCCGGCTCCTGCCAGACCCTACAAGGACAACTTGATCCATTACAACTGGCACTGGCACTGGCATTGGGGAAACGGCGAGCTTGGAAACAATGGCGTGCATGCGCTCGACATCGCTCGATGGGGGCTGAACGTCGATCTGCCCCTCAACGTGAGCTACGTGGGAGGACGCTATCATTACGACGACGATCAGGAAACTCCCGATACCGGAGACGCCACCTATGACTTCGGGGAGTGCGGCGCGAGCTGGCACGGCAGCAGTTGTCACCGGCGAAAGCCGGAGGAGCATTCCTTCGTCAGTTTCTATGGCGAGGGTGGCAGCATGGCCTTTGGGAGCAGCGGCTACACGCAATATGATCTCGACGGCAAGGTCGTGGAGAAGGTGGATCCGGATTTCAGTGACCGCCACCACTTCGAGAATTTTCTCGACGCCATTCGCCATGGCGCTCCGCTCAATGCCCCCATTGCCGACGCTCAGCAAAGCGCCATGCTCTGTCACCTCGGCAACGTGGCTCATCGGCAAGGCCGCACCCTTTCGCGCCAGGTCGGCCAAGAATGGAAAGAGGTGATTGGCGGCGACACGGAGTGGTGGAAACGCGCCTACGCCGAGGGCTGGGAGATGCTCTAGCAAAGCCATATAAGAGAGAGAGAGAGAGAGAGAGGGGGGGGCGTCTGCGCTGCAGGGCCGAAAACCTCCGGCCGAGTGGCCGCCTCCGCTGCCTGGATCGACCCGGAAGTCAGCGTCTCGATTCACCGCTCGCGGGAACAGCGAGGTGAAGCCAAGTTCCCATGATCCGTGAAACGATGAAGCTCTGTCCGCTCTGTGAGCGAGAAATCCCTCCCCACCTCGAGAGCCGTCATCACCTGACCCCCAAGGTGCGAGGTGGGAAAAACGGGCCCGTGGTGATCCTGCACAAGATCTGCCACGGCAAGATCCACAGTCTCTTTTCGGAGACCGATCTCGCGAGACGCTACGCCACCATCGAGCGTCTGCGCGAGCACGCGGAGATACGCAAATTTGTGCGCTAGCTGAAAAAACGCCCCATCGGCTACAGCGGAAGCAATCGCCGGCGGCCAGGCGCGTGAACCCCCGCGCCACACCGATTTTCCACGACGCCGATGGTGCCTGTCGCCCCGGAGGCGATACCAGAAATCGGCTCACCATCACGGGCGACTACTGGCAGACGCAGACCGGTGGCGTGGTCATGAGACTCCCGGTCAGCGCCGGGGCCGCCTCGGCAGCAGCGCCTCTCGAAGTGGGTGGGCGTGCTACCTTGGCGGGAAAGTTGACGGCATATCTCGACGCCCCACCGGCTGAGGGCGCCACCGTTCCCTTGATCCAGTTTGGCGCGGGACGGGACGGAGACGATGGCATCCCTCCCCCTTCACACGTTCCCGATCCTGCCAGTGATCCTCGCCTTGGAAAAATCATAGGGTGTCATTTCCACCCCCACCAATTCGCCTGGGTCAAAGACGGGCGGCTCCTCTCTCAAATCGTGAGCCAGATGCCCGACGATCTCCTTTCCATTCGGCAAGGAAATCCAATAGGTGTGCGGCGAAAGTGACCGGCGGATGGTCGCCACCGCGCAGACAGGGGTTTCCGACATGAGGTTTTATTTGGAGAGAGAAAGGCAGGGAAGCGGGTGATCGTTGCGACCATCGACGCTCTCAGGAAAACCGGACGCAATCGTGCCCAGATAGATGAAAAGTCGAAGGAGATCGAGGTGCATGGGGACGGATCAAAAACCCACTATGAACCCCCTCGATCCGTGTCAACCACCGTTCGTCGAATTTGATTGCTTCCCGCCGGCCGGACCCCCTAGAGAAAGACGATTGAGCATGAAGACCATCAACGTGGGAATCCTCGGTGCCACGGGCTACATCGGAAAACCCTACCGCAAGGAATTGCGTGCTTGTCAGGATGTCCGCATCGTCGGCCTCTGCGCGCGTCGCCAAGACCTCCTCGAAGCGGCGGGGCGAGAGGATGAGGCCGAGTGCCTCACCTCCGATTGGAGGGAGATCGTGACTCACCCGGAGATCGATCTCGTGATCGTGGCCACGCCGGACGCGCTCCATTACGAAGCGGTCCTGGCCTGCGCGAGGGAAGGCAAACACGTTCTCTGTGAGAAGCCGGTCGGCGTCGACGTCCGCGAGGCTCGAGAGCTCTGGGAGGCCTACCGTCAATGCCCTCATCTGGCCCATTTCGTTCCTTTTTGGGTGCGCTACACCAAGGCGATGGAGCGGGTGAAGGATCTAGTTCAAGAGGGTGCTCTCGGCGAGATCCGCGGCGTCGTTTATCGTTGGCACAATCCCCGGCCCGACTCCATGCCCTTCACCTGGCGGGATGATCCCAAGCTGTCCTCCGCTGGGAGCATTGCCGATGTCGGCTCGCACGCCTACGACACCGTCCGCTGGATTTTCGGTGGTGAGGACGCCCAGAGGGTGCTCGCTCACGCCGAGACCCTTTCTCCTCGAGTGGATGCCGGCGAAGTCAATCTCAAGGATGCGCTCGACTTGGGCCAGGCCCAAAGATTGGCAGACGCCCCAGTCAAGCCGGGAAAAACCGTCGACTACGCCAGCATTGCCTGGGAATTCGCGGGCGGCGCAGTGGGAGTCCTCGTTCTTTCGCATGCCCCCTACTTCCGCAAGGGCTTGGCCCCCGAACTCGAGCTTCACGGGACCGAAGCCTCGGTCAGCGTCGATCGCGTCTCGGGTCACGTGACCCGGGTGGATTCAGCTCAAGCCCCCGAAGTCATCGACACGCTGCCGGATCTGCCCACAACGAACCGATTCGAGGCCTACGTGATACCCGCAGTGAGAAGGGCCATGGACGGCCTTGAAAGATCAAGCAATCATCCTGACTTGGAAGACGGCTACCGCGTCCAGTTGTTCACCGACGCCGCCGCCACCTCCGCTCGCCGCGGGGGTTGGGTCGAGGTGAGAGATGACGCCCTCGGCGCCTGACGAACCGACGATATGGTTGGGCATGAGAGCATCCGGAGTCTGGACTTGAGCACCCGCTGGCTGCCCACCCGGCGCGATTTATCTGGAATTTCGTTGAACATTCGCTCGCGCCCTCGGTCTCAAGCATTACTTTGTGTCACAAAGTAATGAGCCCGGAACCGCCTGCATCCATCCGCCCAACCCGCCTCGGCGAACTCTCCCGCATCTACTGCCGCGGCGAGATCGGCGTCCTCACGTGCTGGCTCCATGGCGAGGAGAAGCGCACGCTTCGGCGCGCCATCGCGATCATCATTGTCGGATGCTCGGCCTACGGTTTCACCATTGGACTCTGGGGCGGCCCTCTCATGGCCGTCTATGTCGCTTTGAAGCTTCCGCTCCTCGTTTTTCTCGTCGTCGTCACCAACGGGCTTCTCAACGGCCTTTTCGCGCAGATCCTGGGCAGCGGTTTCACTTTCCGGCAGACCGTTCACACCATCCTCATGAGTTTCACCACGTTCGCGTTCATCGTGGGAGCCCTCAGTCCGATCACTTTTTTCCTCGCCCTCAATCTTCATCGCCCGGGGCCCGACGACGGCGACGCTCATCGCTGGCACGGATTCATCCTCCTCTTCCATACTTTCGTGATCGCCTATGCTGGCATCCTGGCGAATCTGAAGATGCACCGGCTCATGGTCGCCTTTTCGGGCGACCTCAAGGCGGCTCACCGCACTTTCCTCACCTGGAACGCGGGAAACCTCTTCGTTGGCGCCCAACTGGCATACGTGCTCCGACCCTTCTTAGGCAGCCCGGGACTCGACATCGCCTTTCTCCGCCCTGACCCGCTTTCAGGCAATTTCTATGAGGCGGTCTACCGGGCCGCCCATCACCTCACGGGCGGCCGGCTCGATCAAGTCCTCCCGGTCTTCACCGTGATCTCACTCTACGTCGTCTATCGAACGCTAGCCAAAGCAGACCGCCAGCATCACGAGAACACATCACCAACCAATCATGACCGAAAACACTGATCCAACGCCTCTCGAACCCTCGGACAAGAACCCGGGGATCGTCTCAACCCTCGAAGCGGTCCTCCGCCGCCCGGGCAGCATCATTCACCATCTCGAAAAATCTTCCCCCGGCCCGATCATTCTCCTGCTCATTCTCTGCTCCGCATCCTCTCTCCTTGTTTTTGGATTCGTGGTCGGAACCTTCTCGATGGGGCAGAACCTCTGGGTATCGCCCCTCAAGATCATTGGTGGACTTTTCTTCGCTTCGATCCTCTGCCTACCCAGTCTCTACATCTTCAGTTACCTGAGCGATCTTGAGTTTCGTCCGGCCACCATCGCGGGGGTCCTCGCCACCGTCGTCTGCCTGGCATCGCTTCTTCTCGTCGGCTTCGCGCCGGTGGTCTGGATCTTCTCCCAGTCCACGGAATCCGTCGCGTTCGTCGGCGGACTCAACCTCGTCGTCTGGATCATCGCCGTCTGGTTCGGTCTCGGCATCCTCAGCAAGAGCGCCCTCGCCCTCGGCGGCACCCGCGTGGGTCACCTCAGGGTCTGGATGACGATCTTCCTCCTCGTCACCTTCCAGATGACCACCACGCTGCGACCCATCGTCGATGAGCAAGATCTCCTCTTCAATCCCGAAAAGAAGTTCTTCCTCGCGCATTGGTTCGAATGTCTCAGCGATCGCCATGACCCATAGGCGACGAGAGAGCTCCACCGACGAAATTCGAGACGGACAAAAAAGCACATCTCAATCGCTCCCGCGCGCGATTTGGAATCGTCCAAAGTAATTCCCGCAATCCATCGCCCGCGGAGCGACCGATCCACCGGCGGCCATTCGAAAAGCGCCGTTCGGCTTCAATCCGCCGACCCCGCCGCTGCTTCCGGCATGGTCACCGTCGCCATGCCTTCTGCTTGCTTCATCCGATAGCGATTGGCCATTCCATTCGGCCAATAAATCTCCAAAAACGTCGGTTCAGCTTCTTTGCCGCAGCCGAAGAAAACCGCAGCGGTGGATTGCGAAAGATAACCGCCGCCCGCGTAAATCTCCGCCATCTGGGGAGGATGCGTTTTCTCATCGGCAAACCGCAGGCGCAGGCGGGCTCCGACACAGGTCGGATTGCCAGCTGGCCCAACCAGCCGCACTTTCAGAAATCGATTGCTGGTGAGAGCACGGGCCCGGTTTTGGTAGGCCGACATCGCGTCATCGTTGACCCCGATCAAGACATCCGGCCGGTAGTCCTCGTTGAAATCCACCACCACGGCACTGGCAGCATCACCTCTAACATTGATTCCTGAGGTTCGCGCTCCCACCGGAACGAAGCCGCGGGCACCCTGTCCGCGAAGCCACAGACTCAGCCCTCCGTCCATGTGTCCGGTCTCCACCTGAGGCCCGTAGAAATTCTGGGCGAGCACCAGATCCACCGGGCCATCGCCGTCGAAATCGGTGAGGATCACACCGAAACCCGGCGCGATCTGAGCCAGGCGGGGCAATTTCTGAAAGCGAAAGCGTGGCACGCCCGACTGCGCATCGCGTCCATCGTTGATCCAGTATCCGGATTCTAGCGTATTGGCCTCGAGGCGAAGCGCATCGTCCAGCTTGGGGGTCGTGTAAAGTTCTTGCAGGGTCGCCATCCCGAAGTTGTGGAACGTGCCGACCTTCTGCCTGACGAACGGCATCGCGTGACTCGAACAGCTCAAACCACGGCGCGGAATGCAGCGACCGGCTTCGAACTTGGCCTCTACCAAATGCCGCGTGCCGGTCCCGTCGAAGTCTCCATAGTAAAGAAGCTCAGGCCTGTCATCCGAGGCTTTGTACTTCGTGTTGAGACCAAAGTTGCTCGTGACGTAGTCGAGATCGCCATCGCCGTCCACATCGCTCCCGGCGATCCCATTCCACCATCCGACACGTTCTGCCAACCCGGCTTCCAAAGTCACGTCAACCAGCTTGCCGCGTCGATTCTGATAAAGTTTCACCGGCCCCCACTCGTGGGTGACCAGGAGATCCATCCAGCCATCGGCATTGGCGTCAGACCACAGGGCGCCCGTCACCATACCAGTGGTCTTGAGGCCCGGCGCGAGCGCGTCCGTCGAGTCGGCGAAACGTGGCTCGCCAGAGGTGCTCTCGTTGACCAATAGGCGGCTCACCGGCGTCTCGGGATAGGCTCCCGGCACCACCCGGCCACCGACAAAGAGATCCAGATCTCCATCGCGATCAAAATCCGCCGCCACCACCGCACCGCCGCTGTCGAAAACCTCGGGCAAAGCCCCCTTCTCGGCCTTGGAGAAGCGACCCTTACCATCGTTGAGATACAGGCGATCGCGAAAAACCGGGTCTCCGGGTCGGCCCTCCACGCCGCCACTCACCGCAAAGAGATCCTGGTCACCATCCCGGTCGGCGTCGAAGAAAAGCACGCCGAGATCCTCGTAAACTTCCTCGCCCTTGAAAGGCCCCATGTCGAGCACCCTGAGTTCACCGCCACCGGCATTCGTGTAAACCGCGCGGCGCCCGCCCCGGCCACGCCCCATGTAGAAATCATCGTCCCCGTCTCCGTCGATGTCGCCCACCGCCATGCCCGGCCCCAGCTGAGAGTGCTTGTTAGGCAAAAGCGGCTGCCGCTCGAAATCGTCAAAGGGCACCTCCAGGTGGCGCACCGCCGGTACTTTGGAAGAGAGGGCGAAGAGTGGATGACCGCGATCGGTTCGCAGGGCCTTGGCCTCGGGATCCTCCTCGATGACGTGCCGCATTCCAGCGGCGAGGTTCTTCAAGACCTGGCTCCCGCCGCTCGACCAGTGAACCACCATCTCGTCGATTTGCTCGGCCTCTCCCAGCCCGACATGCAAGGCGGGCTCGTTGCAAGAGAGAAATCCCGAGGCAGGCATCAAACTCATGGCCTGCACCTTCTCGCCGACGCGCACCTGAATCCGAGCTCCAAGCCCAAAAGTGTTCTTCCCCCGCCCCTTCAGACGAAGTTGAAGTGACCGACTCTGGCTGTGGTTTTGATAGATGGCGATCGGCTCGTCGAGATCCGCGATGATGAGGTCCAGATCGCCGTCGCCATCAAGATCGCCGTGTGCGCAAGCGTAACTCATGGAGGACTCGCTCAAGCCCCAAATCTCGGAAACGTCTGCGAATTTCAAATCGCCCTCGTTGCGAAAGGCCAGGTTCTCCTCCCGCCGTTCCTCGTGGGCTTCCCACAGATCCCACTCCGTCTTCCCGGGCCAGTCCGACTCCTTTGGACTGTAGTCGGAATGATTGAACATCCGCGCCGCGCCGTTGGTGAAAAACACATCCACCCAACCATCGTTGTCGTAGTCGGCCACTTTCACCGCCCAGGTCCAGTCGCTGCTGGCCAAGCCAGTCAGGTAGGCGGCCTCCAGAAAACGCGGCGTCGCCGTGTTGATGAACACCGCGTTGCGCATGTACTGCTGCGGATCCGCATGCTCGAGGAATTCAGCGTTGCTGGACATCTCACCCATGGTAACCTTGGAGCGATAATGCGTTGTCCCGGCCATGTCGGAGACGACGATGTCTAACAAACCGTCTCCATTGAGATCTCCGATGTCACTGCCCATGGAAAACCAGGTGGTGTGCGGCACGGCCTCCTTAATACGATCCGTGAAGGTTCCAACACCGTTGTTCACATAGAACTGGTCGGGCGCCTTGAAATCAGTGGCGATGTAAAGGTCGAGATCGCCATCCTCGTCAAAATCCAGCCACGACGCGGAATTGCCCACGCCCAAACCCGAAATCCCGGCCTCCTCAGTGACGTCCGTGAAGGACTCCCCGTCGTTCCGCAATAGATAGTCCGGTCGTCCGACATTGGTGAAGGTCGGGCGGCCGTTCAGGTCTTCCACGATGCCATAGTATTTCTCCGCCCCGAGGCGAAGCCGGTAGGAACCATCCGCCTGCTTCGTGATCAGCGCCCCCTCGTCGTCCTCAACCCTGTATTCGCCATCCTCACCCATGTACTTCCGCGGACGCCCTTTGGGATCCTTGAACTGGTATCCGAGCACGAAAAGGTCGAGATCGCCGTCGCGATCATAATCACAGAAGCTGGGCATGAAACTGGCGTCCGCGATCGCCACCCCGAACCGCTCGGCGCACTCCGAGAAGATCGGTTGCCCTGGCAGCTGGGTCTCATTGATGAAGAGGTGATTCGGTGCGTCGTGATGACAGAGGTAAAGATCGAGATCACCATCGCCGTCGATATCGGCCAGAGCGGCGCCGGCGCCCCAGAGATCTCCCCCGTCCAGTCCCGGCACCCGATCCGTCACGTCCTCGAAACGCAAACTGGGCCGGCCCTCGTCATCGCGACGCTGCAAGTAAAGGGCATTCTTGACGGAGCCACCCACCGCAAACACGTCCTGAAGACCGTCACCATCGACATCGCCAATGGCCAGTCCGCCGCAGGCATAACCCCCGACATAGAGCCGCTTGAGAGGATGTTGGAGATCGATCGGATTGACGTGACGCAGGCCGGTACGCTCGGGTGGAAGCTTCTCGAACAGTGTCTGCCCTTCTCCTCCGTTTGAGGCCTCCGTCAGGGGATCGGATCTCACCTCGGCGGAGCTCCAGGAAACTCCCCAAATACCGCTGAAGGCCACCAGATACGCGGCTTTCGCCCAGCAGCTCCGGAGGCGGGAAAACATCGTCATCATCGTAGCGAACCATGCTCAGGGCTCCGCGCGGTTTCAAGGAAAACACCCGATGCCACGACGGGGACGGACCCTTTGCGGCCGTGGCTCAAGGCACCAGCGACACGACCCGAAGTTGCATGAAACGCCGCGAGGTCGCGTCCACCGGCAGATAATCCTGGAAACGCAGACGTTGCCTTCCGGTCTCCGCCCCTTCGAGCCCGACCGGCGACGGCACTTCAGCCCGCGCCATTACCCAGGACTGTCTGTTCGAGTCAAAGAAGCCCAGAATCTCCGCCTCGCTCCCGGGATTCGCGACGACAATCTCGTAACGCAGGTCCGGACGAAGCACCGCCGGGAGATCGACGATCAAGGCAAGCCCCCTCGCACCGGTCTTGCCCAGGGGTGCCAGGGAAACCCCACGGCAGGGCCGCGTGCCCATGAAGTTTCGCGGGATTGAGAGGACTTCGATCCAGGGCATACTCGATCAAATTGCCCACTCCATCGTGGTCCGTGTCCGCCTCCGGCGAAACATATTCCTGCGATTGCACCGCCTCGTGACTGGCCGCTCCGAAATGGGCCGTGATCCACTGCTCGCGGTGATCAACCGGTGCGACCACCAGTTCCACCCGTCTGGAGAAACCCGTTTGAATGCCTCCCTGTGCGTCCACCAGTTCCACCTCCACCCCCGTGACAGTGGGATCCGAGGGAATCGCAAACCGGGTGGACTTGGGATCCGAATCGCCGTCCGCCCAGAACAAGCGGCCAGAGGGAAAGACGTGGATTCGGCCACTCTCTTCCGAATGGGCGCGCAGCCGATATCGCACCGAGACCGCTCCCCGGATGCCATGACGCCGCGTCACGGCGAGCTGCACCGTCTCGCCATGGACCGCCGTCCCCCTGGCTGGCTCCAGTTCGATCATTCCCGGCAAATTTGTCAGGCCACTGGCCACTCTCGCCACACCGCCTTCTCTTTCCATGAGATCAGTGACCGCCAGGGGGACGCCGCCATCCGCCTGGAGCGCCACCGAGGTGACCTTGAGAGCCGACCAGTTGTGCTCGGTTTTAAGCCGCCTTCCCGGATCCCTCGCATCGAGTGCCCCAGTAGCCTCCAGCCGGGCGACGCCATTCCGGGTCCTCCCGTTGAAAATGTCGAAGATGCCCGCCACGATCAGGCGATGATCAGGAGTGGACTCCACGTCCCAAATCCTACCGTTGGGACCGGTTCCTAACTGATCCAGAAAAGCACGATCGACGTCGCCGTCCACACTCAAACTAACCAGATCCTGAACCGGTATTCCATTCAGCCTGGGAAAATCTCCCGCGATCACCAGCGAACCGGACGGCGTCAGGAGCAATTCGGAAATCTCAAGTCGCTGGTAAATCAAGCCGGCGCTGGCATCGATCACCGCCAGCCAGCGATCGATTTGACCGGCCGGCAGGAGCCGGATCAGCCCCCACACCGGGTCGCCGTCTTCTCCGGGAAAGCGTCCACCGACCACCAGCCGATCATCTGGCAGACGCACCATCGCCGTGACGCGGGAGCCCGGAGGCAACTGTGATCGCCATTCCCTCACCAATTGTCCGCTAGACGCCACGCGCACCACCCCAGCGGAATCATGCTCACCGACGCGGGTGAACTCGCCTGCAACCAACACATCGCCATTGTCGAGAATCGCCAAATCACGGACCGGGCCATCGAGTCCGAGATGCGGAAAGGCGGAGTCCAGATCGCCCTCTGACGAGAACCGAACCAGGCCTTCCGCGGAAAGCGATTCGAACTGTGTGAAGGCACCGCCCATGATCGTCCGGCCCTGCCGATCCACCACCACCCGATGAACGGTTTTGGCGTCCACGCCGCAAGTCAAGGCGAGACGCTCATCCCGCCGCCCATCCAACAGGAGACGCCCGATGCCCCGCACATTGAAACCACCGATTTGCCGGAGGTCACCCGCCAACACCACCGAGCCATCCGCCCGCGTTGCCAGATCTCTTATCAGACCGCGAATCTCGGGCGGATCGAACGACGGATCGATGGAGCCCGGCTCGATCAGGTGCACGGACGCCTCCCTGACAGGCGCCACGCCGCCATCGACGGCGACGAGCTGGATCGCGAACGATTCCTCGTGCTCAGCAACGCCGTCTTCGACGATGGGGATTCGA
>CBDBEZ010000001.1:0-14001 GCA_965204485.1 Verrucomicrobiales bacterium | reverse complement strand
GCTGTGGAAGAAATGGAGTAAGTGCTCATAGAAGTGTTCTGACAAACCGAGAGCGCGGACGAAACTGGAAACCCCGAGGAGGTCATTGCGCACGGAGAAAGCGGCCAAGACGAGCAGAAACCAGAGAAAGGTGCGGGCTCTCGAGAAAGCGGGTCGCAGAAAACAGACGATATTCCACCAAGAAATCCAGAGATCCATAACAAATGATTTGATTTTCCCAGACATTCGCATATATAAGCTAATGACCATGAAAAAGATCAGATCACTGAAAAAAGAGTCCAGAAACTTGCGGCAAAGTTAGCTGCAATCGGGCCAATGCGGCCTGGGAGCATCAGCAAGCAATACCGAGATCGACAACGCCAGCGCGGCGTGTATTACCAACTGAGCTACACGCATAAGATGAGGAGCCGGACTGAACACGTCTGGCCAGACCACGTGAAGGGACTACGAAAAGAAACAAAGGAGTACAAGAAATTCAAGAAACTGACCACCGAACTGATCGATCTGAGCATTGAACTATCCAAGGCGAAGATCGCTCTATTACGCAGTCAGACAGACACGCCAGGCAAAGAGAAACCGGTCTGAGAACTTCCCACTCACGAGAAGATGCACGATAAGACACATAAAAACCTTGTGGAACTTGTAGAAGCGGGACCTGCGCCGATCCAGTGGACCAAAGCACTGCTGAAGCTTCCCCTCCAGATCCAATTCCTGAAAGAGCTTCTGAAACTCGCGAGTGAGAAGTTCTGTAACTGGATCATCATGCGGCGAAGCGTGAACCTTCGGAGCGAGTGAAGTCTATTTTATCAAGGATGAATTTTCGGAACGCTGAACCTTTTCCGCCGTGGTGCAAAAATCCAGGCAGCGTGTTTTTCAAGGCGGCTGAGACAATCATTTCCGAAGGCAGCACGTCTGGGCGGATGGTTCGGATCCAGGTTCCAAAGTGTTTCCAGACCAGACCGTCACATGTCATGGCAAGGTACTGTAACATGCCCTGAGCGATCATGCCGGTCTGCACAAACACATGATATGCGTGCATCTTTCTCTGCACCTGTCTGCGATATTTCTCGGTAGTCCGGTGGAGGTATTGGTTACCATTGCGACGCTTGAGCGGTCGCATAGCGGCCATCCAGAAATGGTATCCGAATGAGCCGACCGAATGCACCGCTTGCTTGAAAGCGACTTCGATCTTGAAACGCAAACTGTAGAGCAAGATGATCTCCTGAGCTTCCATGGTGAGGTCGGTAGACAAGAGGATGATCCGCCCTCTCGTGGGATGATCGACGAGAATGAAGCGGACCATCGCCCCGGCGGGCTTCCACAACAGATCCACCGACTTGAACCGGACAGAGATGTTTCTCTCCCCATATACGGGACTGGGAACGGAACTGAAGCCGCCCGTTCCAAAGACATTCTGGAGCTTCACCGCAGCGCCATACTTTTTCGGTCGTCCGCGTTTGCGTTTGCGTGGCACTGCCGCAGGCCGAAAGCCGGTTGTCGTGCGTCGAACCCTCGTGACCAGCACACCGGAACGCCCCTTGGTGCTCCGGATCACCTTTCCGTTGGCGTAGTAGGCGTCGGCCAGCAAGACGAACTCCTGACCTCTACAGACGGATGCGAGCATCTCGTTGGCCTTGTCGATCAAGGTTCTCCTGTCGCGGTTTGAAGTGACGATACCTTCGTGAATGCGTGCACAGACCGGAACGCAGAAGAAGTATCCGCCAACCTGACAGAGCACGCCGAAGGCCTGAAAGGAATGGCTCATGATGAAGTGAGGCTTGGAATTGGACTCGGACTGTTGATGCAGATACTTCACCGCAGGCATCTTGCGGCCCTCCTTGGACTTCTTGATGCCGTCGAGAACCAGGACGGGGCGACAACCGATCTTGTAGACAGGGAAGTGCTTGATCACGATGGCGAACCAAAGTTCTGCAAGCCGGTCCGTCTTCACGGCATTGCTGTGGAAGAAATGGAGTAAGTGCTCATAGAAGTGTTCTGACAAACCGAGAGCGCGGACGAAACTGGAAACCCCGAGGAGGTCATTGCGCACGGAGAAAGCGGCCAAGACGAGCAGAAACCAGAGAAAGGTGCGGGCTCTCGAGAAAGCGGGTCGCAGAAGACAGACGATATTCCACCAAGAAATCCAGAGATCCATAACAAATGATTTGATTTTCCTAGACATTCGCATATATAAGCTAATGACCATGAAAAAGATCAGATCACTGAAAAAAGAGTCCAGAAACTTGCGGCAAAGTTAGCTGCAATCGGGCCAATGCGGCCTGGGAGCATCAGCAAGCAATACCGAGATCGACAACGCCAGCGCGGCGTGTATTACCAACTGAGCTACACGCATGAGATGAGGAGCCGGACTGAACACGTCTGGCCAGACCACGTGAAGGGACTACGAAAAGAAACAGAGGAGTACAAGAAATTCAAGAAACTGACCACCGAACTGATCGATCTGAGCATTGAACTATCCAAGGCGAAGATCGCTCTATTACGCAGTCAGACAGACACGCCAGGCAAAGAGAAACCGGTCTGAGAACTTCCCACTCACGAGTTCTGAAAGATAACGAGACCGCCGAAAGAGGTCAGTTCTTGATCTTCAAATTTGATCGCCGGAATCGTTCTGGACTTTGCATTAATCGTACGTCGTGCTACTCTCACTGTAGGTGGCTTTTCGGTTGAAGTGTTTGGTGTTTTGGTAAATTCCAAATCAACCTTATCCCAAAGGCCCCTGCCACTATTTTCTTGAGATTCTTGCCCCAATTCATGAAACTATGGAGTTAACTTCTTTCGCTGGAATTCAAATCTTTTCAGGCTTGTTCGCCTCCACGAATCTCAAAGCACGCTTGCATTTGTGTTCGTCGCATTTGAATCTCTCAACGCAGTATTCTCCTGCCTCGATCCTCTTCCTGCTGATCACTCACGCCATTCTTGGGTTCTCCAGACTTCGTGATGTTGAATGCTACAAGAATGATCCGCTTGTCAGCCGGTTTCTTGGGTTGGGAACTATCCCAAGCGCACCCACAGTTAGTCGCATGCTTTCTTGTATGGATACCACTACGGCAGACAAACTCGTCGAATTTGTTGAATCGAACGTCATCGATCAGTTGCGTGCACTTGATCTCAAGCGAGTGACCATCGATTTTGATGGATCCATCTGCGCGACCAGCGCCCACGCGGAGGGGACTGCCGCGGGTTTCAATCCAAAGAAGAAGGGCCAGAGAAGTTACTACCCGCTCTTTGCGACTATCTCACAGCTGGACCAGGTTCTTTCCCTGCTGCATCGTTCAGGAAACGTTCACGATTCGCACAGAGCCAAGGAGTTCATGACTCGTATCGTGGAACTGGTGCGCAAGGCCCTCCCGCATACGATCATCGAGGTGCGAGCTGACTCGGCTTTCTACTCTGACGCAATCCTAATGACTCTGGAGAAGCTTGGCGCCGAGTTCACGATCAGCGTACCGTTTGAACGTTATGCGAATGTGAAGAAGGTGGTCGAAAGCCGTAAGCGCTGGCGATCAATCGATGCGAATTTCTCTGGATTTGATCGCAGATGGAAGGCGGACTGCTGGAAACGCAACCGCCGGTTCGTTTTTGTGAAAAAGAAAGTCAAAAAACAGAGAAAAGGACCGCTGCAGCTCGACCTCTTCACGCCGCAGGAAGAAGGATACGAATTCACTGCAATCGTGACGAACAAGAATGTGTCAATCAAGGATACAGTCTTGTACAATCACGGACGGGGTAGCCAGGAGAAGATGTTCGAGGAATTGAAGAATGGAACCAACTTGGGTTACTTGCCATGTCAGAAAGGAGCGGGAAACCGCGTATACATGCTGTGCAACATCTTGGCTCATAATCTAGGGCGCGCGCTTCAAATGGATGATTACCCTCCACAGCGAGAAGCCAATAATGACAAACGTGCCTGCTTATGGTTCATCGAGAGCCTATCGAGCCTGCGCAAGAGAGTAATTCGGACTGCTGGACGCCTCACCCGTCCGAGCGGAAAACTTACGCTAACAGTGCCCGCAGATCACATGCTCCGGAAGGTATTTCGAGAATTCCTCCTGAATACGGTATTTTCCTAACACATTTTATGAAACATCAGGGTGAAGCTTTACGGAACCTGCGTGAGTTCCTCAAAGGAGTGAGCGCGCAAGCATTGGAGAGCCTGGAAGAATCTCTGGAGAAGAGGAGCTGCTGGCCTTTCACCGCCTGAGTCTACCCAACACGCTCAACACCACCTTTCTCAGCACCAACAACATTGAGAATGCCTTCCGCAATACTCGCCGGAAGATTGGCCGGGTGACGCGCTGGCGGGAAGAAACGAACCAGGCTTCGAAATGGCTGGCCTACGCGCTAACGAAGGCAGAGGAAGGTTTCCGGCGGATCAAAGGCTTCCAGGAAATGGGAAAGCTCCACGCAGCCTTGAAGCGGGAAAAAGTCAGCGCCTGACGGCGGACCTCTGGAAAAGTTTTCAAGGCATGGGTTCCCTCAAAACGATGGACATCGAAAAAACCATTTTACAAACTCTCAAATCAGTCTAAGCTTAACCCAGCCGTCTTCCAAAGTTTAACAATCCCAGGTCTTTCACGAGGGTGAGCATGTCGTCTAAGGGCTTCATGCTCACCCATTTTAGTCATATTTGTCAAATTAAAAGTATTTTCTAGAAAATCCATAGAAGAGAGCAGGCAAATGTTGCCGGGATCCGCGATTTCACCCCTTGACGCCTCATCGGCAAATGGCCCAATATTTGAGAACGCAGGCCGCAGCGAGAGCCTCACTCGGGAGTGCCCTGCGTAAACGACCACCCCAACTTCCCTGAACACCCTATCGAAAGCCAACACCCAAATGAAAATCATTCGTCACTCACTGCGCGCGCTCGTCCCCGCGCTCTCCATTCTCCTGATTCCCCTGGGAGCGCTGGCCAACGACATCGAGCCTGGCAAAGAATACTACACCGCCATCAAGGCCGTTAACCCCATCGTCCTCGACGGCGACCTCTCGGAATGGACGGGGTCCACCTTGATCGTCGATCCGGGATTTTACTTCCCGGAGGGCTCTGCCACGGACCCCGATGTCGAAGGGGAACTGGTCTTCTTTGAAGAGTACAATGGCGGCACTTGGACCGGTGCGGACGATCAAACGTCAGCCGTACAAGTCGTCTACGACGATGACAATGTCTACGTCGGCGTGATCGTCACGGATGACTACCACGAAAACTCGAATCTTGCCCAGGGCGATGCCTGGGATGGCGACTCGGTTCAATTGCATATTGCCAACGCGGAGCGCGACACCCAAATCGCGCTCTACAACTATGCCCTCGGCGGTACCGTCGAAGAGCAGTTGGAAGACAACGATGATTCAAACGACGGCGACGTGCTCGTGCACCACGAGTCAGGACCCGGCGGCACGGATGCCGTCATCATTCGCAACACGGAAACGAAGCGCACCATCTACGAGATCAAGTTGCCCAAAGCTTCAATGGCACTAGAGAACCTAGGCGCCAGCGTGCAATTCGGGCTCGGGATGGCCATCAATGACGGTGACAAGGACTCCCCAGGCCAGAAAGGCTGGAGTGGTCTTGGTGCTCACTCCATTGTCCATGGGAAAGACGCGGATCAAACGGCCCGCATCACCCTGGCCAGAGCCAATGACATGGAGCCAGGCAAAGAACATCATTCGGCCAAACGAACTCCAGGTGAAATCGTATTGGATGGCGAACTCGGCGATTGGGAAGGCGTACCCGTTCTCTCGGACCCCAGATTTACCTTGGAAAAGGGAGTGGGGAGCCGGAGCGGGAAGGAAATGGTTCTTCACGAAGAGTGGCAAGGTGGCACCTGGACCGGCCCCGACGATCAAACCTCGGCCGTACAAATCGCCTACGACTCCGAAAATGTGTATCTCGGCATTACGGTCACGGATGACTACCACGAAAACACGAGGAACAGTGCCTGGAATGGCGACTCGGTTCAATTGTATATTGCCAATGACAAAACGGACACGCAGATAGCGCTCTACAACTACGCGCTCGGCGGCACCATCGAGGGGCAGTTGACCGACAATGATCCCAACAATGACGGTGAGGTGCTCGTGCACCACGAATCAGGACCCGGTGGTACCGAGGCTTTCGTCACACGAGACCCCAACAACAAGAAGACGACCTACGAGATCAAATTGCCGAAAGAGTCCATGCTACTGGAAACCCTCGAAGCTGGCACTCAGTTTGGTCTAGGGATGGCCATCAACGATGGCGATGAAGCCCCCTCTGACGGACAAAAGGGATGGGGCGGTCTGGGAGCCCACTCAATTGTCCACGACAAGACTGCGGAGGAAACCGCCCTGGTCACTCTCGACGGCTACGCACCACGCGTTTCACCCTGCTTCGCCTCGGCGATCACCCCACCGTTCACAGCAGTCCCCGATGCCTTCTCCTTCCGTGCGAACAACGCCGCAGGCTGTGAGATCGATCCGGCCACCGCCGAGGTCCTCATCGACGGAAATCCAGTTGAATTGGTCGCCACGCCAGCAGGCCCCGGGGAGACCGACTACACGCATGTGTTTCCACAAACGTTCCCTGACGGATCGGTGCACACGTATTCCATCAAGATCCTCGACGCTGAAGAGAACGTGGTGATCGATGAAATCGGCGAGTTCAAGCAGCCTATCTTTGTCACTTTGACTTCGGACATGCGAGCAGCACGAGTCGACAAATCGAAGCCCGGATTCATCTGGAGAATCTTCCAGAACGAAGACTACGTGCACAACAGCCTGTCTGAAACGGAGGCCGCCTTGGCAGGCGAGTTGGTGGAGCCGGTCACCGAGGAACCGATCGAAGAGAACCGCGCCGACGAATCCCAGGCGGGTCCAGCGATTGGACCGGGCGTGGCGGGCCCCGGCGAACTGATTGAGTTTGAGATTCCTACCGTCATCAACTTGAACGCGGCGCCATTGGAAGGTTCACCCGAGGGCACTGCCAGTTTTGGCGACGATGACCAGATGCCAGGCCTTCCCGGCGTCAATGGCGTGGCCGATGGCGCCGATGCGGAGATCATCACTTACGTTGAGTTTCCCGCCGGAAGGTTCACGGTCGGAGTCAACAGTGATGATGGATTCCGCCTGGAAGCGGGATCGTTGGACTCTCTCTTGACGATCGGAGAGTTTGGACGTGGACGAGGATCGTTCGACAGTATCATGCGTTTCGAAGTTGAAGATGCCGGAATCTATCCAGTGCGAGTGATCTGGTTCAATGGCGCCGGCGGCGCCACCATCGAACTCTTCCAGATCTTGGAAGACGGCACGAAGGTCTTGTTCAACGACATCGAAAACGGCGGCTTCCCAACCTACCGCGCCGCTCCCGAGGAGTTCCTCATCACGGACTTTGCCAGGGAGAGCAATGGAGATGTCGCCCTCACCTGGCTTTCCAAAGCGGGACGCTACTACGCCGTGGACACCTCCACGGACCTGACCGCATGGGAGAGCATCATCACCGAGATTCCCGAGGGTGGCGCTGCGGGCGACATCACGTCCTACACGGATGGCGAAGCCCCGGCCGACGCTCAAGCGCTCTATTACCGGGTGCGCCAGGTGCCCGCACCGGCTCACCTCAGCACCGATTTCGAAAACGGTGCCGAGGGCTGGGGTGCCTTTGCCGACGAGGGCGACACCACGTTTGAACTGGGCACTCCCGACGGCGCGGGACTGACCGAGGCCGCCAGCGGCGAAAACGTCTGGGGCACTCACCTCACGGGAGAATACGGTCCGGACACGGTGGCTCGCCTCCGCTCGCCGGTCGTCGACGTCACCGGTGACAACTCGCCCAGATTGAGCTTCAACTATTACAATGACACGGTCCTCGACGTCGAGGGAACCGTTATCCAATTCCTCGACGAGAATGGCGAACTTCTTGCCTCGCTCAACGATCCCGAGCAAATCATCACCGGCCAGACGGGAGGCTGGATTCCCTTCAGCGTCCGCTTCCCCGGCGCCGCTCGCGAAACAAAAGTCATCGTGGAATTCATGTTCCTCTCCGACGGCGATGGCGACGTCGGCGCCGGCTTCTACATCGACGACGTGCGGATCGACTGATCCCGCCGAGTGATGCTCCAAGGGGTCTAACTGTCAACATGAGCGCCCCCACCCTCGCGGTGCGGGGCGCTTTTTTTGTTCTCACTGTTCACCCGCGAGCTATCACGCCGGGAGGGTCGCGCTGCGTCGCGACTGGGATCCTGCTGATTTGGCCACAAGGTCGCACCGCTCGGGGATGGCATCCCCTTTTTCACCAAACAAGAAACCGCCTTCGATTCCTGGCCCGGAGAATCCTTGATCTCGCTTCTCACTTCTCCCATACGAAAGCGGTTCAGGAGGCATCTCTCGGCTCGCTCTCGCGAGAAGATGGGCTCCAGGCAACGGAGACGTCACGCAAACAACCCAATTTGTCCGAATTGGCACGGAAGCGACGTTTTCAAACTGATCAACACATCTTAACGAAGGTGCCAAGTGAAGGACGACTTCGGCTCCTCCAATTCCCTGATTCGGAACAGGTTGACGGTCATCACTGACACCTTTCCCCCAGACGTCAATGGTGTTTCCATGACGCTCTCACAACTGGTCAACCGGCTGGCCGCCCGCGGATACCATGTGGAGGTCGTCTACCCCAAGCCCATCGAAAGCAAGGCGCTTGACTGGCATGAGCGCGTGAGCTTGCGGAAGGTTCGCGGCGTTTCCCTCCCCGGCTATCCAGAGCTTCGACTGGGGCTTCCCCGGGCGCTCTCCTTCGCCAAGGAGTGGCGAGCCCTGCCACCGCGAGCCATCTACGTCGCGACCGAGGGCATGATGAGTTCCTCAGCCGTCTCCACCGCCCGCGCCCTGGGGATTCGCGTCGTCTCCGGATATCACACCCATTTCTCTCAATACCTGAAGCACTATCACCTGCCGCTGATTGACCCTCTAGTGTAGTCCGTCAAGCAGACTGTAGTTTATTCAGTTTGACTCTACCGCGCTTGACCTTTTCGAGAATATCAGAGGCAGCTGCGGTCCAGATGAAGGGAGATGGGTTTTCGTTGTGAGCTTCGATATAGCCTACCAACGCCTGTTCGAGGTCAGCGACACTGGTGAACACGCCTCTCCGCACACACTTTTCAGTCAGGTCACGGAAGAACCGCTCTACCATGTTGAGCCACGATGCGCTCGTAGGTGTGAAGTGGATGTGGATGCGTGGTCGCCTTGAAATCCACGCGCGAACTTTCGCGTGTTTATGTGTGGCATAGTTGTCGCCAAATAGCTTGTCGTTCGAAAGCTTAAACGTCCTCACCCGGTGTGGCTTGATTCCGTTGCGTGCCCAGATCCGTCCTACCGTGGACTCACTGATGCCAACTTCAGCGGCCATCAGCGATCGACTCCAGTGAGTACATCCTCTGGGCGTCTCCTTCAACGTCATCCGAATGATCTCACTTTCCTTGCTCTTCGGCAAAGCTTTGATATGTCCAGGCCGGGTTTTGTCCTTCTCGATTCCCGCTAGCCCCATCTCTGCGAACCTCTTTCGCCAGCGGCCCACCTGTGGTTCGTCCAATCCAAGTTCTTCCGCGATCCACTTATTGGTCATCCCCTCGCTGGCGAGAAGCACGATCTTGGAACGAACTCTCAATTTCGGAGAAACGTTGGACGCCTTGCTGAAACGCAGGAGCTTGTTTCGCAGGCTTGCTTCAAGGTTGATCGGCACAGCAGTTCTCATTTCCATTAAACTAACACTCTCCGACTTGAGCGCAAGCTTAAAATGGATCATCTGTAGGGCGGACTACACTAGCCGCTCAAGAGCCCCAAGTAGTTCCGGATCGGTCTCGGTCATCGGCTTGCGCCCGCACCCAGGCCGACGGATGCGCGTCCGTCGGCTTCGGGTGTGGTGTAGTCGCCGCGCCGCAACTGCTTAATGCTCTCAGTGATCGTCGTCCGCGAGATCGATGTCGCAAGAGAAACTGCGGATACGCCGCCCCAACCCAATTCCATGGCCGCCGCCGCCGCCCAACACCTCCGGGCCCGCTCGTCCGTGAGGTGGCTCAGGGAATCGAACTTCCGGCGAATGCCTTCGACAACGGAACTGTCAGGCATGGCACTGACAGTAGCATGGAAATAAGGTTAAGAAACCTTAAATTGTTCATTTTATTTTTGCGCTTTTCCTAAGTGACCACTCCAGAGGGCTTGCGGCCGTCCTTGAGAAGCTGGTCCCGCCACTGCTCGAAATGCTTGCGGCTGACATCGCCGATCTTAGGATTTCCCACCCACTCACAGAACAACCGAAGCGTGCTCTCAGTGACACTCCTCGTTTTGACGGTGTAGATGCCGCTCGTCACCTTAGAGCATCCATGAACCGTTCGATGTGACCGGCAAGACGATCCCCTCCCGTGTGGAGGGAGGTAGCGCTGCTCGTATTCCTGGGCTCGAGCAAGGGCCTTCTGAAGGTCCTTGGTACGGAGACTGACTCGATTGGGACGCTTCCCGTCGACCTGCAGAGGACGGTAATAATAGACCCCTCGTTTCTGCGTCAGGCCCCGGAACTTCATGCTCAAAAGGGGACCACTTTCAAGAATTAAACTTTATCCGACCCCGTAAAAACACTGTTTTTGATGGTGGAGGTATCCGGATTCGAACCGGAGACCTTCTCATTGCGAACGAGACGCTCTACCACCTGAGCCATACCCCCATCATGTCACTTACAGAACAATAGCGGCGCACCGATCTCCTGCTTGCTTGAGTTTGGATCCGCCCATCGGTTTATTCTATTCGCGACAGAATCACCGTGATCCGCTGGTTCCGCAAGGAGATTCCTGAAGCCTGTCTACCGATGAGACTCAGGACCATCCAGGGAGCCACGCCCTCGATCAACATTGCCATGGTCGGCTTCTGCCTGTGGCCTGCCTGCGCCTCCCGGGCTCACCCCTCGTCGCCCAACGCGTAACGCGTGAAGCGGCGGATGACGATGTTCTCGCCCAATTCGGCAATCTTCAATTTGAGCAGGTCGCCCACCGTTTGATCGGGATCCTTGATAAAGCCCTGCTCCAGGAGGCAGACGGTGCTGTAATACTTGTCCAGTTTCCCCTCGAGAATCTTCTCGATCACATTGGCCGGCTTGTTCTTCATCTGCTCGGCATAGACTTCCTTCTCCTTGGCCACCGCGTCCTCGGGCACTTCATCGCGGGTGATGAAGGTCGGCTGCGCGGCCGCGATGTGCAGGGTGACGTCCTTGACGAAAGCGCGGAAGGCATCGGTCTTGGCGACGAAATCCGTCTCACAATTGACTTCGATCAACACACCGGCGCGGTCGTGGTGGATGTAGGAGGCAATGACGCCTTCCTTGGCCACGCGAGCGGCTTTTTTTCCGGCGGACTCAATGCCCTTCTTGCGCAGAATGGTTTCGGCTTTCTCAAGGTCACCGTCGGCTTCCTTGAGCGCTTCCTTACACTTCATCATACCGGCGTTGGTCTTTTCCCGGAGTTCGGCGACGAGTTTGGCGGTGATTGCGGCCATGGTTCAGAGGTCTGTCAGTTTAGTCAGAGAGTTAGGATATGCGTGCGTGAATGAAACCATTTGGTGACTCCGCCAGCAGGACCCCTGGCCATGCCGACGAATGGAATGGAATGGATTGGATGGAAATGAAATTGCCGTGAAGCTTCCCCAACCACTCCGGCCACTCAGGACCGCTCGGCAGCACGGGGCGCTTGCTTCCCTCACCCAGCGGGTTTAGGCGTCGACGACCTCCATCTCCGCCCGCTTGGCGGGCGTGAACTTGCCACCACCTTGAGTGGCCGCGATGACGGGATCGATCAATTTCTGGAGAATCACCCGAATCGAGCGAAGCGCGTCGTCGTTGGAGGCGATGGGATAGGCGATGGGATCAGGGTCCGCATTGCTATCCACTAGGGCCACCACCGGCACGTTGAGTCGCCGGGCCTCACTCACCGCAATGTCTTCCCGGGCGGAGTCCACGACCACCAGAGCATCGGGAAGCTTCTCCATGTCGCGGATCCCCTCGAGGTTGCGCAGAAGCTTGGCCCGCTCGCGGCTCAGCGCCGCCAGCTCCTTCTTGCCCATGGCTTTATACTCGGGAGATTTTTCGATCTTCTCCAGGTAATCCAGGCGCTTCACGCTCTTGCGGATGGTCTCCATGTTGGTGAGCGTCCCGCCGAGCCAGCGATGGTTGATGTAAAACTGATTGCAAGCCTGAGCCGCCTCACGCACCGAATCTTGGGCTTGGCGCTTGCAGCCGACGAAGAGAATGCGCTTCCCATTGGCCGCGAGTTCCGCGAGGAACGAGGCCGCCGCGTCGATCTGTTTGACCGTCTCGTAGAGGTTGATGATGTAAATATTGTTCCGCTCTTCGAGCAGATACGGCTTCATCTTGGGATTCCACTTGCGACGCTGATGGCCGTAATGGACGCCGGCTTCGACGAGTTCTTCGAGTAATTCGGTAGACATAGAGCGGATTGAATGCGTAGGGGCCCGCCGACGGCCGGTTCTTTCATCCCAGGGAAAGTCAAGAACGATCCGTGAAAATGGCCCGGTTCGGCGAGCGGCCCAGTATAGTCACCCGAATCCCGCTGGCAAGTGGCAATCCACGCCATTTTGAGGCTTCTTTCGACCCTCTCCTGGCCTTCGGTTTCGCGGGCCTTCCACCTCGAAGAAACGCTTGTCTCCGGGCGTGTCTCTCAGGCTCAATCTACTCATGAAGCTGATCGATGCCCACGTCCACTTCTGGGACCCCGCGATTCTTTCCTACGCATGGCACGAGCAAGTGCCCGCGATCCGCCAGGCGCACCTTCCCGAGGACCATGAGGAGGCCGCAGCCGCCAGTGACACCGAGGTCGCCGGGATGGTGTTTGTCGAGGCCGACTGCGCAGCGGGCCAAGCCCTGCGCGAAGTCGAGTGGGTGCATTCCCTGGCCGAGCGCGAACCCCGGCTCCTGGGCATAGTGGCCGCCGCCCCGATGATGGCCCAAGGTGCCTCCGCCCTGCACGACCATCTGCGCGCCCTGAGCGAACGGCCCCTCATCCGGGGCGTCCGCCATCTCATCCAGGGCGAGCCCGAGGGGTTCTGCGTTCAGCCCCCCATCATCGAGGCCGTTCGGATCCTTCCCGATTTCAGACCTCCTGACCTACCCCCCGGTAAGGGGTGGCGGTTCTCGGTGCAATTTTGGCCCGCTCAGGCCAACCGCTCAGTGTCAAATTCGATTCGCAGGTCGGTGCCGGGAAAGGTGGCTCGCCGGCGGTTGAGTTCGCGACAAATCTCATCGATGGCCGTCGTCCGATTGGGCGAGGCCTGTTGCTCGAGTTTGATGAGGATTTTCCCCTCCTCCAAGCGAAGGCTTCCGCAGCTGCGCATGGCCGAAACGATCAATTTGCATCCGTCCTTGTCCTTGTTCGGGTAATGGGCCGCCAACATTTCAAACAATTCGTTCTCCAAATCATACGCGCTCATTTTCACTGCATCGAAGATCTGTTTGATCCCACTGCGTCGCCGAACGTAGTTTGCCGGGGCGACTTCCTCGCGCTCATCGCATTGCGCTCGCTGAACTCTGAGGTCTTCCAGTTGCGTGATGATCTGGCGCAATTCCCGCCCGTGTTTGCTGTCGCGGATCTTCTCGACCAACCCGGCTAATTGTTCGCCATCAATCTCAGCGGAGTGCTCGCTTCTGGCGTGGTTCCCGATCACCAGTCCATAACGTGCCAGCAATTTGGTTTGTCTTTGCACCAACTCTCCAATGCGCCGGGTCAGCTCCGCATACTCCGGGTTGGGATGATCGAGCGAATCGGGGACTTGTTCCTCGGCACGGCGTCTTGCGATACTCTTCTCTCTGCGGTTATACTCCAGGAGGGCATCCAGGGCGTACTCCTGTTTGAAGTATTTGAACACATTTTCCTGGTTTGCCCAGCGCTGGAAAAGGGCCGCACAGACCGCGACCGCGCCGGCCTGCTCGGCGCTCAAGTTGGTCACCACCGCCGTTTG